>JAEUHR010000013.1 GCA_016794425.1 Planctomycetota bacterium | reverse complement strand
TGATCGCGTAGTCCTTGCCGATCGACTGCTTCCGCGCCCGGAACACCAGCCCGAACATGCCGCCGCCCAGCTTCGTCGTGATCTCGAAGCCCGGTACGTAGCCAGGCTTCCGGTAGTCCCGGTAGAAGGCCTCCCAGTCGGGGAGCGGGGCGCCGGGCAGCGGGGCGGGCGGCTCGACCATGGCGCGAGAGTCTAGCGGATGCGGCGCGGTGCGGGGCCGCTGTCGACACCGACGGCCCCGGTGCCGTGCGCATGCGCGAGCTGCACGACCGCGGCGATCTGCTCGGGCGTCGCGGTCAGTCCGTCGAGCGGCGCCGCGAGGTCCTTGCCGCCGGCCGCGCGCGCCAGCATGCGCGGCCAGCGACCGCCGCGGCGCCGGCGCTGCGCTTCGGCGGTGCGATCGACGACCAGGAACGCCCGGCCGCGTCGTGGCAGCCGCACCAGCCGCACGCGCTCGATGTCGCGCCAGGCGACCGCGCCGAAACCGGGCAGCCGCGCGCGCAGGCCGTGTTCGTCGAACGCGATCATCGGCACGCGCAGCAGCAGCGGCAGCACGAACGCCACCAGCACCGCGGCCCCACCGCCGAGCGCCACCCACGCGATCACGGGCGGCAGCCCGGCGGCCAGAGCGCCGAGGCCACCGACGATCAGGCTCACGCCCGGCCCCAGCGCCGGCATCAGCCGGCCCAAGGCATGCGGGAACGAGTGCGCGGGCAACGGCGGCATCCCCGGCAGCGTGCCGCCGGCCGGCGGCTGCGCAAGCACCGTGCTTGCACTGGCCGCACCGTCCGCGCACCATCGCCACCGATGCATCGCAACAGCGAGCTGCTGTTCGAGACGCACGTGCGGCCGCGCCTGGCGCGCGGCCAGCGCGTGCTCGAGATCGGCCCCGACGGCTTCCCGAGCACCTACCAGCGGCTCGCCGCGGACCCGTCGCTGGTCTGGGAGACGATCGACATCCAACCGCGGCCGGGCCTGACCCACCGCGCGACCGGCGAGTACGCGTTCCCGCTCGCCGACGGCACCTACGACGTGGTGCTGTCGGGCCAGGTGATCGAACACGTGCGCAAGCCGTGGCGATGGCTCGGCGAACTGGCGCGCGTCACGCGGCCCGGCGGCCTCGTCGCGACGATCGCGCCGGTGACCTGGCCCTACCACGAAGAGCCGGTCGACTGCTGGCGCATCTACCCCGAGGGGCTGCGCGCGCTCTACGACGAGGCGGGCCTCGAAGTGCTGCACACGGGCTGGGGGTCGCTCGAGCCGCGGGCGTGGCTGCCGCGCTTCCCGCGCTGCGTCGACGAGACGCGGCCGACGTTCGCGTTCAAACTGATGCGGTTCCTGCGCTGGCCGTTGCAGCGCGCCCACGACACGGTCGCGATCGGCCGCAAACCCGCCTAGGCGCCGCGTGGCCCGCACCGACGCGCTGCTGCACTGCCCGCACTTCGGCCGCTGCGGCGGCTGTTCGCACCTCGACGTGCCGATCGGCGAGCAACTGGCCTCCAAGCAGCGGCGCGCGCACGAACTGCTGGCGCCGTGGCTCGACGGCGTCGAGGTCGTGATCGCACCGCCGCCGCACACGCCGCGCCACGACCGCACCTCGATCCTGTATCCGGCGCGCTGGCAGCGCGGCCGGTTCGAACTCGGCATCTACCGGCCCGGCACGCACGACGTCGAACCGATCGGCGACTGCCGCATCCAGCACCGCGCGCTGACGGCGCTGGCGGTGCGCGCAGCCGACGTGATGCGCGCGCTGCACCTGCCGGCCTACGACGAGACCACCGGCCGCGGCCTCGTACGGGCGTTCCGCGCCCGCGTGCTGCCCGGCAGCCGCGAACTGCTGTTCGGCGTCGTCGTCACGCGGCTCGACTTCTCCGAACGCGAACGGCTGGTGCGCAGTCTGTGGGACGCGGCGCAGGACCTGCGCGACGACCAGGGCCGGCCGGTGACGCCTGCCGGACTGGTGCTGAACGAGAACGCGGCGCCGGGCAACGTGCTGCTCGGACCGCGCAGCGAGCCGGTGCGCGGCGCCGTGTTCCACACCGACACGGTCGGCGCGCTGCGGCTGCGCGTGTCGTTCGGCAGCTTCTACCAGCAGAACCGCCACGCCGACGCGATCCTGTTCCGTCCGGCCCTGGCGCTGCTCGGACCGGTCACGGGCCTCCGCATCGTCGACGGCTACGGCGGCGTCGGTGCGTTCGGCCTGCGGCTGCTGCAGGGCGGCGCCGACCACGTGACGATCGTCGAGAGTTCCGCCGTGGCCTGTGACGACGCGCGCGCCAACGTGGCGCAGAACGGCTTCTCGGCGCGCGCCGAAGTCCGCGAGCAGCCGTTCGGCAGCGCGCCGCTGCCCACCGGCGATCTCATGGTGCTCGACCCGCCACGGGCCGGCCTGATGGAAGTCGGTGCCGCGGCCGTGCTGGCCGCCGCGCCGCCGCGCGTGCTGCTGGTGTCGTGCGCACTCGAGTCGCTGGCGCGCGACCTCGCCGCGCTGGCCTTGCACTACCGCACAGCGGCCGTGCGGCTGTGCGACCTGTTCCCGCACACCGAGCACGTCGAGGCGCTGACGCTGCTCGAGCGGCGCTGAGCGGCGCCGCCTCGGCCTAGCCGAGCAGCAGCTCCAGGTCCTGACGCGTCAGGTCCTGCAGCAGCGACCGCTCGTTGCCGAGGATCGCCTCGCACAGCGCCTTCTTCTGCTGCTGCAGTTCGAGCACGCGCTCCTCGACGGTGTCCTTGCAGACGACGCGGTAGGCGTTGACGACGCGCTGCTGGCCGATGCGGTGCACGCGGTCGATCGCCTGCATCTCGACCGCCGGGTTCCACCACGGGTCGAGCAGGAACACGTAGCTGGCCGCGGTCAGGTTGAGGCCGAAGCCGCCCGCCTTCAGCGAGATCAGGAACAACGGGCACGACGGGTCCTGCTGGAAACGATCGATGCGGGCGGCGCGGTCGCGCGTGCGGCCGTCGAGCCGTTCGAACGCGAGCCCGCGTGCGCGCAGGTGCGGCTCGAGCAGGTCGAGCAGCGACGTGAACTGCGAGAACACCAGCGCCTTGTGCCCCTCGGCCGCGAGGTCCTCGAGCCGCGGCAGCAGCTCGTCGAACTTCGCGCTCGGCGCCGCGGCGAACTTGCGCTCGAGCAGGCCTTCGTGGCACGCGGCCTGGCGCAACCGCAGCAGCGCCTCGAGCACGACGAAGCTCTGCTTGCCGTCGACGCCGGCCCCACTCTCGAGCAGTTCGTCGCGGTAGTGGCGGCGCAGCGCGTCGTAGCGCTTGCGCTGAGGCGGCTCGAGTTCGCACCACAGCGTCTGTTCGATCTTCGCCGGCAGATCCTTCAGCACCTGCGCCTTGGTGCGGCGCAGCAGCACCGGCCGCAGCGCGCGCTGCACGAGTTCGCGGTTCTGCGCCAGCGCGGTGGTGCCGGTGTCCTTGCCGAACAGCGCGCGGAACGCCGGCAGCCGACCGAGCATGCCCGGGTTCAGGAACTCGAACAGCGACCACAGTTCGCCGAGGTGGTTCTCGACCGGCGTGCCGGTCAGGGCGAGCCGATGGTCGGCGGCCAGCAGCCGCACCGCCTTGGCGTTCTGGCTGTCGGCGTTCTTGATCGCCTGCGCCTCGTCGAGGATCACGTAGCGGAAGCGCCGCTGCCGCTCGGTGAACTCGACGGCGTCGCTGCGCACGAGCGCGTAGGTCGACAGCACGAGGTCGACGCCAGAGAACCCGGCCGTCGGGTGCTCGGCCCAACGGTCGGGGCCGCTGAAGTCGAGCACCTGCAGGTCGGGCGCGAAGCGCGCGGCTTCGGCCCGCCAGTTGGCCAGCACGCTGCGCGGCGCGACCAGCAGGCTCGGCCGCCGGTCCTTGCGCGCCCGCGGTCGCACCGCGAGCAGGTGCGCGAGCACCTGCACCGTCTTGCCGAGTCCCATGTCGTCGGCCAGGCAGCCGCCGAGGCCGAACGCCTGCAGGAAGCGCAGCCAACCGACGCCGTCGCGCTGGTACGGACGCAGTTCGCCGCGGAACGCCTTCGTCGCGTTCGTCGGCACCACCCGCTGGAACGAAGCCAGCCGCTGCCGCAACGCCGCGAACTGCGCGTCGACCGCGATCGCGTCGTCCTCGCGCGCCGCGAGCATCGCATCGAGCAGCAGCGCCCGCGACGACGGCAGCCGCAACACGTCGCCGTCCTGGTCGGCGTCGCCGGCCAGTGCGCGCAGCGCCTCGATCCGGCGCAGCCAGTGCGCCGGCAACAGACCGGTCGTGCCGTCGCCGAGTTCGATGAGGCCGTCGAGGCCGATCTTGCCGCGCAGCAGTTCGGGCAGCGTCGCGGTCCGGCCGTCGAATTCGATCGCGCCGGCGACCTCGAGCCAATCGATGCCGGAACCGACCCTGCCGCTGCCGGCGAGGAACGGACGCACGCGCTTGCCGGCGGCGAACACGCGCACGCCGGCCGCGTGCAGCCGGGTCGTGACCTCCGGCAGCGCGGCGCGCGGGCACCACAGGCTGCCTTCCGGCGCCCGCTCGAGGCCGGCCGCGACGACCCGTTCGCGCAGCGTGTTCTCGGTCGCGGCATCCCGGCGGTACGGACGGTCACCGCCGGTGACCAGGGGGCGCGGATCGCCGTCGACGAGCAGCGTGCCGCCGTAGTCGAACTTCAGCTGCGCTCGCAGCGGCGCCGCGGCATCGGCGGGGAACGTCAGCACGACGAGGCCGCTCGGCGGCTCGATCGGCAGATGGGCGAGGCACGGCTGCAGGAAGCGCTCGGCCCCGGGCAGCACCGCCAGCTCGCCGAGCAACTGCGGCAGTTCGGCTGCCGGCAGCACGATCGGCCCGTCGTGGGCGAACACGCCCTGCAGCGCCGTGGCCCCCTGGCAGTCGAGGCGCACCAGCGTGCCCTCGACGACCAGGCAGTCGACGTCGCGGCAGGCGAAACCCGGCAGCTCGACGCAGCGGTCGTCACGGCGCAGCACGCCGTGCACGACGGCGCTGCCGTCGGCACGCACGACGGCGACCAGTTCGAACGCGAACGGCGCACCGGCGTCGACCCGCAGCGGTCGCGCGACTTCGCCACCGGTCGGCACCGGCGCCGCGAACACCCGGCCGGTCGCGGCCAGATGCGCCAGCACTTGCGGCAGCGCCACCGCGGTCACGACCCACGGCACAGCGACCGACAGCCCGCCGCGCCCGTGCCCGCCGTACGGACCGTAGCCGTACGCGTAGCCGTAGCTGCGTTCCTGGTCGCGGCGCATCCACTCGAGCAGCAGCCGGTCGGCCGTCGGCAGGCGAACCAGCACTTCGTCCTCGATCCGGTTGGCGCGCGGCACCGACAGTTCGCCGTTCTTCTTGACCGTGCGCGTGCGAACCTCGATGCGCAGCACGTCCGCGTCGCGCTCGTCGGCGCGGCCGACGTAGTACTCGACCGTCGGCACCGGCGCTGCGTCCTTCGCCGGCGCCGCGTGCAACGCGGGCGCGATGCGCTGCCGCCACTCGGCCGCGCGGCTCGGCCGCCGCGGCGGCCGCTCCGGCACGCCGTCGACCTCGGCGGCGTAGCCGTCGACCTCCTCCTGCAGGGCGTCGAGCGCCAGCAACGCTGCGTAGACGTGGCCGCAGTACGCCGAGCCCGGTCTCGGCCGGCAGGAACACTGGAACCGGCGCGCCGCCGGCTCGTGGAAGTCCTCGAGCCGGACCCGGTAGTGCAGCCCGTGCGCCGCAACGCGCGCCATGGCGACGGCATCGGTCACGTCGTCGAACACGACCGCGCGCTTCTGCAGCAGCAGCATGCCGGCGAAGCGATCGCTCGGCGTGAACTTCGCGCTGCAGGACTGGATCAGGGGGCCGGGCAAGCGGCCGACCCTAGCGCGCACGACCGCCGCGGCAAGCCCCGCTGCCTAGCCGCCGAGCTTCTTGCGCACGCGCGCGCGGAAGACGTCCATCAGCATCCTGCCGACGTCGCTCGAGTTCGCGACCCACTCCGCCTTCTCGAACGACCGTGGGCTCGTCGCCTTGCGGATCGCCGCGAGGTACGGCTCGACGCGCGCGAACAGCAGCAGCCCCTCGCCGTTGCTGTCGAGCAGGAAGTCCGTGTGCACGATGCCGTGCTTGCAGAGGCCGTAGACCATCTCCCAGTAGGTCGACACCTGGCGGTACTGGCGGTTCAGCGGGTGCTCGGGGTTCAGGATCGCCAGCGCCTCGGCCTCGGTGCGCGGCCAGAAGTCGCGGTTGATCAGGTCGCGCGATTCGCGCATCACCGCCTCGCGGCGCAGGTCGTAGACCTTCAGCGCGAGCTCGGCATCGTGGTGGTCCGGTGCGTGTTTGCTCATGCGCCGAGCGTAGCGCACGTCACTGCCGCAGCCGCAGCGTCAGATCGCGGCGCTGTACGGTGAACGGATGCTCGACCTCGGCGCCGCCGGCGACCGCGATGCGGGCAGTGTGGTCACCGGGCGGCAGGAAGCCCTCCCAGCGGGTCGTGCGCGGCACCGGCAGCGAACGCACGACCCGCCCCTGCACGAACACGCGCAGGACCGCCGAGGACTGTTCGCGGCCGCCGCGTTCGCAGGCGACCAGCGTGACCCGCGCGCGCGGCTCGACGACCACGCGCAGCACGTCGCGGCCGCCACCCGCGACGTCGACGTCGCACGGGCCGACCGGGTCGAACGGCAGGAACGGCCGGTCCTCGGCACCGTCGTGGTCGCGCCAGGCGACGGTGCCGCGCCCGGTCGGCACGCTGACCAGCGCCAGCCCCGACGGCGCTCCGGGCACCTGGCGCCCGCCGTGGGCGGCACCCGGCAACACGCGCACGCCGTTCCACCACGCCGCCAAGCAGTCGGGCAACCACGCAGCGGGCACGTGCGGTACGAACGGCCGCCCGTCGACGCGGCGCAGATCGAGCGCCAGCACGGCGGCGCGTTCGCACGCGAACGCCAGCTCGACGCGCTGCTGCCCGGGCGGAATGTCGACCCGCTGCGGCACGACGACCTGCAGGTACGGGCTCTGCAGCGTCAGGTCCCAACAGCCCGGCGGCAGTCCGAGGCTGGTCGCGCGCCCCGCCACCGGTGCCGACGCGAACGTGACGCGTTCGCCACCGAAGTGCGGAGTGCCCTCGGCGCGCAGCACCAGGTCGTCGACCGGCAGGCCGGTGCCGTCGTCGAAGCTCGCGGTGACGACCGGATGGGCCACGTCGAGCGTCCACTGCACGACCGGGGTGCCGGGGCCGAGCACGAGCGGCCACTCGCCGAGCACCATCGGCCGCGATGGGTTCGTGGTGCCGTCCGTGGACTCCGCGCGCAGCACGTGCTCGCCGAACGGCAGCAGCGCACCGACGCGTCCCGACCCATGGTCGTACAGGTAGTCGTGGTCGCCATCGGCCAGTTCGGCGCGCAAGCGCAGCCGGTGCGGCGTTTGGCCGTTCTCGGTCAAGGCGACCGAGAACGCGCAGCGGTCCGCGGGCAGGCGCAGGTCGACCGAACAGTCGGTACCGGCCGCGACCTCGACGTCGACGCCATCGGCGCGCGACGCGTGGATGCGCCAGGTGCCCGGCTCCAGGCTGTCGAAGCGGAACCGACCGCCGGCCAGCGACGGGGCCGGCACGTAGTCGCGTTCGCCGCGCCGCGCGTCCACGGGCCAGCCGGCCAACGGCACTCCGGCCGCGTCGCGCAGCACGCCGTGCACGCGGCCGCCCAGGACGACCGTGCGTTCGCCGGCGGCGTCGGCCGCGGTCGTGGCCCCCGTGTCAGGTGCCACCGGCGCCGCCGACCCGGCCGTGCCTGCCGCCGGCGGGTCGGGCCCACCGACGGCCGGCACCGGCGGGGCGGCGCGCCCGCCCGCCCACCACACCGCCGCGGCCAGCAGGCAGCCGCCGGTGAGCACCAGCAGGCCCCCGCGCCGGGCGGTGCGGCGGTCACGCATCCTTCGGCCTCAGCTCGATGCCGCCGAACGACAGCGCGCCCGGCGAGGACCAGCGGAACACGTGCGCCGAGTGGCCGGTGTGCTCGTGCAGCGCCTTCTTGATGCGCAGCGCCTCGTACCAGACCTTGCCGCGGTCGCCGAGCAGCACGACGGCGCCGCCGCCGCCGCGGCCCATCATCTTGGCGCCGTAGACCGGCGCGCCGGCCGCACGGCGCTGGCGCACGCGTTCGACCAGGAAATCGGCCACCGGCTCGCCGCGGCCCTGCGCGGCGTAGTCGGCGTGCGCGGCGAACAACAGGTCGCCGAGCTCGGCGCGGCGGTCGGGCGTCAGTTCCTGCCGCAGCAGCCAGAGGAAGCGCGCCGCGCGGTCGCCATCGTCCGGAACGCCGCTGTCGCCGCCGTCGTCGCTGCGGCGCACGCCGCTGTCGAGGCCGACGAACTCGAGGTCGGTCGGCACGGCGACGCTGCCCTCGACTTCGCACGGCTGCAGCCGCACCGCCAGCAGTTCTTCGGCTTCGGCGAACGTCGCGGTCACGGGCCCCGACACGCCGTCGGCGATGCCGGCGATCGCGCCATCGACGATCTCGCTGCCGAGCGCGACGTCGCGGCCCGTCAGCGTCAGCCCGTAGGCGTCGGCGAGCGCGCGCATCGCCGCGACCTGCACCGCGGCCGACGCGCCGACGCCGACCCGCTCGGGCACGTCGCTGTGCAGCAGCACCTCGGCACCGCGCTCGAAGCGCACCGCGTGTTCGCGCGCCAGCACCACGAAGCAGCCGAGCAGGTGCGCGGCCCAGTGGTCGCGCGGGTCGGCCGCGAACAACGCGCGCGCCTCGTCGTACGGGATCGGCGCATCGGGCAGGCCGAGGTCGCCGAGCTGCATCGACAACAGCTGCGTGCGCGAGCCGTCGCGGCACGGCGACCACAGCCGCACCAGCGTGTCGTCGCGCAGCTGCACCGCCGCACAGGCGGCCTCGGCGGTCGGCAGCTGCAGGCCGAGCCCGCCGGCAAAGGCCGCGCCGCCGAACACGTCCAGCCGGCCCGGCGCGCGCGCGATGCGGATCGTCCGGTCGGGCCGGAAGAACGCCGGCACGGCCTCGTCGATCAGCTCGAACAGCAGCATCACGCCGAGCCCCTCGGCAGGTGTCGACGACGGGACGAAGTGCTTCACGAACGGGTTCCTGCCACGGGCGCGAGCATACGGCAGCATCGGTGCGGGTTCGGGGCACGCATCGGCCCGGTGCCGATCGCTGGACTTGCTCGACGACCGGCGTATCCTGCCGCTCCCTGTTCGCCCGGAATCCGATGACGAAGACCGCCTCGACCCGTTCCGGCCGCCTGGCGCTGCTGGGCCTCCTGGCCTGCACCGCCTGCGGCACCTCCACCTACAAGGTCGGCATCGCCGTGGACCCGCCCACCGCGTCGATCTACGTCAACGGCGAGAAGGTCGGCGCCGGTGGCCGCAGCGTCTACGAGATCGATTTCGGCGTCGACGAGCGCGTCTGCATCCAAGCGATCGCGCCGGGCCACGAACCGCACTTCGTGATGCTGAGCAAGCAGCAGATCACCGACCAGATCAACCAGTACGGCGACTTCCAGTGGACGCTGCGCCAGGAGCGATGACCGTGACGACGAAGCCCACCCGTTCTGGCCGCCGCTCGCTCTGCGCGGCCGCCGGCCTCTCGCTGCTCGCCGCCTGCGGCAGCATCCCGACGCGCACGCTCGAAATCCGCGTCGTCGACACCAACGAACAGCCGGTGCCGAGCCTCGTCGTGATCGCCGGCCAGGACTGGAACGCGGCGGCACAGAACAAGCAGTTCGTGCACCTGAACCACAGCAGCGAACCGCTGCGGCTGCCGGTCGCGTTCGAGCGCCCCGAGGTCAACCTGGTCGTCGCCGCGGTGCCGGTCGACGACGCCGGCGCCGTGCGGCAGACGCCGCGCACCCGGCCCGAGTCGACCGAGCTGACCGGCCTGCTCGGCAGCGATCGCCCGGTGCGCCTGACCGACCCGCCGCGCCTGCTGTTCGTGCTGCAGCGCCGCTGACCAGGGTCAGCGCGCGTTCGCACCCCTGCCCTGCGGCAGGTCCGCGCCGAGGAACTGGCGCGGCCGCAGGATCAAGCGGAAGCCGAAGCCCGGCAGCGCCTTGCCGAGGCTCGCCTCGTGGAAGTCGCTGCCCTCGGCGCGCCGCCGCGCGTCGGCCGGCAGGTCCTGGCAGCGACCGCCGGCGAGCCAGCCCGACGGCGCGTTGCCTTCGCGGTCGAGCCACTCGGCAGCGTTGCCGGCGATGTGGTGCACGGTCTTGCCGCCGTTGCTGCGCCACGAACGCGCGCCCTGCGTGACCGGCACCAGCGTGCTGCCGATGTTGATGCACGCGTCCTCGCGCTTCCACTCGCGGCCCCACGGCCAGGCATAGTCGTGGTCGGGGCCGAACGCAGCGAGCAGCCACTCGGCCTTGGTCGGCAGCGCGCAGCCGTGCCAGCGCGCGAACGCGGCGGCCTCCCACCACGTCGCCGAGTCGACCGGCAGGTCGGGGCTGGCGAGCTTGCCGCGGCGGCCGAGCATCGTGCGGACCTGGTCCGCCGGCAGTTCGAGGTCGCCGAACCGCTCGCGCAGCGCGGCCGCGCGCGCATCGCCGTCGAGCGCGCCGACCAGCGCGTGCAGCGCGTCGAGGAACTGCGCGTAGTCGCGCTGGCTGACTTCCGTGCAGCCGAAGAAGAACGCGTCGACCGGACCGGACTTCGTGCTGCCGGCCGCCACCGCGACCATGCCCGACGCGGCGCGGCGCAGCTCGCCGAGCCGCTGGCTCCAGCGCGCCAGCCGTTCGCCGACACCGGGCGCCAGGCCCGGGTGGTCGCGCAGCAGCCCCGCCGCGGCGTCGAGCGCGGCGATCGCGCGGTCGACGTCGAGGTCGCGATCGAGCCCCGCGAACGCGTCGGCGCAGCCGGCGACGACGCTGCCGAGCACGCGCAGCTCGTCACGGCCTTCGCGGCCGCTGACGCCACTGTCGGCAATGCTGCGCGCGCCGGCGAGGTCGCCGGCCACGAACCGCTGCGCGAACGCCTGCGCGCGCTCGGCGGCCTGCTGCCAGCGATCGCGGGCCTTGCCGAGGTCGGCCAGTTCGCCGGCGATCGCGGCGTCGGCGGCGAACGCCGCCGCGCGCTGCTCGAGCGCCGCCAGTTCGCTGCTCCATGCCGCTCCGGCCGAGGTCCAGTCGCCGAGCGACGTCACGCGGTCGAGCCGCTGCCGCAGCGCCGGCAGGCCGGCCAGCACGTCCTTGCGCTGCTGCGCGGTCGCGAGCCGCGCGCGCGCCGACGCGAGCGCGTCGGCGGGCACGACCTGCTCGAACTCGGCGCGCGCCGACGGGAACCGCTCGGCGCCGCTGGTGATGCCCTGCAGCAGCAGCTCGAAGTCCTGTTCCAGCTGGCCCGGCACCGCGGTGTCGGTGTTGCTGGCACGCTCCCAGTCGGCGAACGCGCGGCGGCACACTGCCAGCGCCTTGTCCTTCAGCGTCGCCTCGTCGCGCACCTTGCCGCGCAGCGCTTCGGCCCATGGCGCCAACGAGCCGTCGTCGCGCCGCAGCGGCTGCAGCGCGCGTTCGATCTGCTCGTGGTAGTCCTCGACGTCGCGGAACGGCAGGCTCAGCTCGCGCGGCCGGTCGTCGGTGAACGCGCGTTCGGCCGCGGCGCGGCTGTCGGCGGCGCGCTGCATCGCGTTCTGCAGGCGGTCGCGTTCCTGGATCTGCGCCAGCTGCGTCGGCGCCAGCTTGCGGGTGCGCTCCACCACCGACTCGATCGGCCCGTGCTGCTCGAAGTCGGCCGCGATCGCGGCCAGCGCCGCCGAGACGTCGACGTCGACCGGCGACACGGTGCGCAGCTCGAGTTCGGAGCGCGCCTTGGCGATCGTGTCCGGCGACAGCACCGCGTCGACGTCGGCCGCGAGGCCGGGCAGGTACTGCAGCAGCTGCTCGCGCGCCGCGCCGATCCCGGTCAGCCGCTCGCCGAGCTGGGCCAGCTGCGTCTCGTCGCTGGCGCGCGGCCGGTCGGTCTGCCACTGCGCCCACGCGGCGAGCAGCTGCGCCTTGGCTTCGACGCCGAGCACCCGTTCCGCGCGCGCGGCCGTGCGCGCCGCCGCGACCCAGGCCTGCAGTTCCGCGCCGGCGCCGTCGTCGAGCGCCGTCGTCTTGTCGACGGCCGCGAAGTGCCGGCCCAGTTCCGCGAACGGCAGTTCCAGCTTCGTCGGCGCGGTGATGCCCGCGAGCCCCTGCTGGATCGCCAGCGCGCGCTCGACGTCGGCGCGCAGCCGGTCGCGGTCCGCAGCCAGTGCCGGCGCGACCGCCAGCGCCGCGACGTCGCGCTGCAGCGCCTCGCTCGGCCCCTGCGCCGCCAGCCGTTCGCGCAACGCCCCCAGCCGGCGCCCGGCGTCGGCCGGGTCCGGCACCGCGGCACCGCCGCCGCCGTTCGCCACCGCCCGCTGGTCGTCCGTGGCGTCCGGGGTGCGGTTCGCGAGCCAGAAGCCGCCGCCCGCCGCGGCGACCGCCAGCACGCCTATCACCGCGACGACGCCGGCGCGCGGCTTCGGCGCCGCCTTCGGCGCCAGCTTCGGCAAGGACCCGGCGGCAGGCTTGGCGGCCTTGCCGGCCTTGGCGCCGGCCGGCGCCGCCGCACCGCCCTTGGTCGGCGCCGCGACTTCGCCGCCCTGCTCGACCACCGCGATGTCGCGCAGCAGCGCTTCGTAACTGGCGTAGCGGTCGTCACGTTCGAGCGCGGTCATGCGCTCGATGACGCGCGACAGCGGGTTGTCCTGGTCGAGTTCGGGCAGCGCCTTCCACAGGCACAGGTTCTCGAGCTTGGTCTTGGTCTGGATCAGCTCGTAGACCGAACTGGCGCGCACCGGCGGTTCGCCGGTCAGCAGGTAGTAGAACGTCGCGCCGAGCGAGTACATGTCGCTGCGGAAGTCGAGGTCGGCGGCGCCGCGGCACTGCTCCGGGCTCATGTAGAGCGGCGTGCCGATCAGCTCCGACGTCAGCGTCATGCTGAAGTCCGACTCGACCGGCTTGGCGATGCCGAAGTCGGCGATCTTCAGGATGCCGCGGTCGGTCAGCATCAGGTTGTCGGGTTTGACGTCGCGGTGGATCACGCCGACGCGCTGCGCCTCCTCGAGGCCGAGGCACGCCTGCCGCAGCAGCGGGATCGCCTCGGCGGCCGGCAGGCGGCCGCCGGCCAGCAGCTTGACGTGGTCGCGCAGGTTCTTGCCCTGCACGAGTTCCATGACCAGGAAGTGCACGCCGTGCTCGAAGCCGACGTCGTGCACCATGACGACGTGCTGCGTGTGGAAGCGGCCGACCGTGCGCGCCTCGACCTCGAACCGCTTCAGCGTGCGCGGGTCGGTCATCATCTCGGGCCGGATCACCTTGACCGCGACGTCGCGTTCGAGGCTGATCTGGCGCGCGCGGTAGACGGCGCCCATCGCGCCGCGGCCGATCAGCGCGTCGATGCGGCAACCGCCGAGCGTCTGGCCGAGCAGCGGATCGGGTGCCTTCGGCGTCTTCGCCTTGCCGGCGGGCGGCGGCGGCGGCGCCTTGCCGCCGGCGTCCATCGACGGCACGGTGCGCTCTTCGGCACCACCGGCGTCGGGCGGCGGGTTGCCGCGGAAGCGGGTCGGCGTGTCGTCGGGATCGTCGGTCGGTTTCATGGGCGCGGCCAGCCGCGGCATCGGCGCGGCGAGCCTTCTGCTTGTAGTGGAGAACCGCGGCCGGCCGCAACTCAGGGCGCGCGAACCCGCCGTCAGCGGTCTTCGACGACGACCGCGCCGAGGCACGGCGCCACCGGCAGCGCCACCGGCGCCGGGCTCGAGAGCCACAGTTCGTCGATCGGGCCGACCGCGGCCGGCACCGCGACGCGGCACGGCTGCAGGCCGTCCTGCGCCGGCGCCGCCACGTACAGCCGTTCGGTGTGCACCGACGCGCCCGCGCGGCGCAGTTCGACCTCGTAGGTGGCGGTACCCCCGAGGTGCAGCACGAACGCCGCCGCCGCCGTCGGCGCCGGCAGCCGGACCGCCAGACCGCCGTTGGCGCACGAGCGCGCCGGCGCATGGCGGAACCACGGCGTGCCCGGCGCCGGCACCGCGGCCAGCGCGGCGAGCGGCACCACGCTGCGTGGCGGCTGCCGGTAGTCGGTGGCTGTGAACTCGGCCAGCCCGGCGTCGAGCGCGCCGGTCCACAGCGCGAACAGGTTGCGCCAGCGTTCGGCGGCGAACAGCGGGTCGCGGGTCGCCGACCGCACCGCGTCCCAGTAGCGGGCCAGCCCCGGGTGCTCGATGCGGTTCGTGCCGGTCGCGATCGACTCGAGGTAGCCGGCCGGAACACGCCGGTAGAAGTGCCCGATGCGCCAATCGTGCAGGTCGCCGACCGGCAGCCGCATCAGCAGCGGGTCGAGCAGCCACGGATCGACGATGTGCACGAGGTCGCCGGCGCGCCAGGCGGCGTAGCCGACGCTGCCGATCACCTCGACGCGCGGCGCGGGATCGCCGGCCCGCCGCAGTCCGGCCGAGTCGAGGCCGGCGACCAGCGGCAGCAGCGTGCCGCGGTGCGGCGAGAACAGGCCGCTGAACGCGAAGTAGTACGTGCGTTCGTCGGAGAGTCCGTCGGCCCGCTTCTGCAGCGTCTGCTGCAGGTCGGCCGCGACCGGCCGCAGGTAGCAGGGCAGGCCGCGCGCGGCCCCGGCGGCGACCACCGCGACGGCTGCGGCCAGCAGCGCGCGGCGGCCGGCGCGCGCGGCGTGCGTCGCCAGCAGCACCGCGGCGAGCGTGGCGGCCGGCGTCAGGAACCGGCCGAGCATGTAGTCGCCGCCGACCTTGACCACGTAGGCGAGGTGCAGCAGCACGCCGAAGACGAGTGCGCGATCGCCACGCCGCCACAGCGCCGCGGCGAGCCCGAGGCCGATCACGGCGACCATGCCCGGGTCTTCGCCGACGTGCGCCCACAGGTAGTACGCACCCTTGGCGAACAGCTCGCCCGCCGGCACGCCGGGCGCGAACGCCTTCGCATAGGCCGTGATCGGGAACGGCGAGCCGTAGTAGACGGTCGCGAACAGCGTCCAGGCCACGAGCGGCGCGAGGCCGAGCACCGTGGCCCGCAGGCGCGCGCGCCAGGGCACCGCGCGCAGCGCGACGGCGCACGGCGGCAGCGCCAACAGCAGCAGGTCGAGCCGTGTGCAGCCGAGCCAGCCGGTCGCCAGCAGCACGCCGGTGGCGCGCCGCGCCGGATCGCCCTGGCGCCACGCCGCGACCAGCGCGGCGAGCAGCAGGTAGAACAGCGGGTTCTCGAGGCCCGAGGTCGTGTAGTCGAGCCAACCGCGGCAGGCCAGCAGCGCGAGCAGCAGCACCAGGCGCGCGCCGGCATCGGGGCACACGCGCAGGAGCCAGCCGACCGCGGCCAGCGACAGCACGATGCCGAGCGCCATCGTCGGCAGCGGCAGTTGGCCCGCCACCGCCTGCAGCGCGCACAGCAGCCCGAACCACGCCGGATGCGTGAACGTCTGCACGCGGTCCTGGACGTTCCAGCGCGGCCCGAAGCCCTGCAGCAGGTTGTCGACGCTGCGGAACGTGATGAACGCGTCGTCGCCGAGCCAGGCGAGCCGCACCATCGCCGCCGCGAGGCCGAGCCACAGCACGGCGACCGCCGCGCGCTGCCAGCGGCGCGCCGGCGGCGCGGCAGCGGGTTCGTTCGCGGTCGCTGGCATCGGGCGCGCATCCTACGCCGCGACCACCGGCCGCGGCACCATCGGTGCGCCCGGGCTCAGTGCGCGGCCAGCGCGACCTCGCGCCGTTCGCCGGGCTGCAGCAGCACGGCGACCGCGGGCCATGGCGCACGGCCGTCCTGCAGCGCGGCGACGGCAGCGGTCAGATCGCCGAGCGCCGCCGCCGGCAGCGCCGCGACGAGGCAGCGTCCGGGTGGCACCGCGTCGAACGCGAACGTGCCGTCGCCGGCGGGCACCACGGTGCGCAGCGGCACGGCGCCGGCGTGCAGCAGCACCGCCGCGACGCCGGGGCCGACGATGCGGCCGTGCAGCGACGCCGCCGGTGGCGCCTGCAGTTCGACGGCGACGGTGACCCCGGCGAGCAGGGTGACGTCGCGGCCGGCCGCACCGTGCACGGCCGCCAGCGCGACCACCGCCGCGCCGACCGGTAGGCCGTCGACGACGAACGCGCCGGCGGCGTCGGCCTGCACGGTCGCCAGCAGGTCTTCCGCCACCCAGTCCATCGGCGGCCCGAACCGCGGCGCGGCCCGCGGCGCGGCGCTGCGGGCGCGGATCTCGATGCGGGCCGAGGCCAGCGCCGAGCCGTCGGCGGCCAGCGCCCGACCGCGCACGACCGCGGCGCGCTGCAGTTGCACGCGCTGTTCGCCGCCACCATGGACCGCGCCGTCGAGCGCGGCGGTGACGTGCGGCGCGTGCCCCTCGGCGTCGACGACGAGGTCGTGTGGCCCCGGCGCGGGCCACGGCAGCACGAAGCCGCCGTCGCCGTCGCTGAGCACCGGCACCGCGTCGGGCGGCAGTTCGGGCGGCGCCATGCGTCGCCCCGCCAGAGCCGCGAGCAGCAGCACGCGCGCGCCGCGCAGCGGCCGCGCTTCGGCGTCGAACACGCGCCCGTGCAGCCGGGGCGCCAGCGCCAGCACGACGCGGCACTCGGCCTCGGCCGCCACCGCGCCGACGGCCGGCCAGTGGCCGACCGCGCGCACGCGGAACGTGGCTGCCGCCGCACTGCGCGGCAGCAGCGCGTGGCCGCGCGCATCGGTCGCGGCGGCCACCGGCGGCTCGGCGCCGGCCGTCACCTGCACGTGCGCACCGGCGATCGGTGCGCCGTCGGCGGCGAGCACCACGAAGCGCACCAGCGCCGGCGCTGCGGCCGGTGCCGCCGGTGACGCCGGTGACGCCGGTGCCGCGGCGAGCGGGACCGCGGGGACCGCCGCCTCGTCGACGCGCGCCGGCGGCGCGGCCGGCGGTGCCGCCGTCGCCCCGAACGCGGCTTCGGACCGCCACCAGACGGCCACCATCACCGCGGCGATCAGCAGGACCAGGAACGGACGCACCGCCGCATGCTACGCGAACGGGTGTGGCCCGGCGGCACCCGCTCGGTCGGGACCCGCGCTCAGGGCCGCAGCTGCGAGAACACGAAGCCGTGGTCGCGCCGGGCTTCGTGGCACTGGAAGCACTGGGTCCGCATGTCCTTGACGACGTCGGTGCCGGCCGCGTCGAAGCCGGCGAAGCCCCAGCCGCCGGTCGCCGGGAAGGCCGCGGCCGACCGGTGCATCACGCCGAGCACCTTGCGCTGTCCTTCCTGCACGGCATGGTCGCCGGTCTGCACGTCGAGCAGGTCGAACGCGAACACGGCGCCGTCGGCGTAGCTGCCGGTCTGCAGGCCTGCCAGCGCGGCCGCGTTGGCGTAGACGTGGTGGATGCCGCCGAAGGCGTCGTACAGCGCGTGCCCCGGCTGGATCAGCATCGACTTCACGTGGTGCCAGTCGCGGTAACCGACCGGGAACGGCACCGGCTCGCCGGCACGCAGCGCAGCCGAGGTGCAAGCCGGGATCGTGGTCGTGGTGACGACGGCCAGCGCCGCCAGGGAGATCAGGGTCGTGGTTCGCATCGGTTCTCCATTTTGGTATCGAGTCGATACCATACCGTGGAGGCAGCTGTCAACTCGGTAGCGATCCGATACGATCGGCGGCGATGTCGGCCGAACGCGTCCACGAGCTGCTCGAGCGGCTCGGCAACCTGCTGCGGAGCGAGCAGCGTCGGCTCGGTGCGACGCTGGGTCTGCAGCCGGTGCAGTTCCAGGCCCTGGTCTACCTGGCCCAGTGCAACCGCTACAGCGACTCGCCGCGCGCGGTCGCCGAATACCTGGGCCTGACCAAAGGCACGGTGTCGCAGACGCTCGCCGTGCTGCAGGAACGGGGGCTCGTGCTGGCCGCCGACGACGCGGACGACGGCCGCCGCGTGCACCTGCGGTTGTCAGCCAAGGGCCGCCGCGCGGCGGCGCAGATGCCACCGGCCGTGCTGGCCCGCGCGCTGGCCACACTCGGCGACGCGGACGCCCTGGCGGCGCGGCTCGAACGGCTGCTGGTCGACCTGCAGCGCGACCGCGACGGCCGCACGTTCGGCGTCTGCCGCACCTGCCGGCACTTCCGTGGTCCCGTCGCGGCTGCCCGCTGCGGCCTGACCGGCGAACCGTTGCCGGTCGAGCAGACCACGAAGCTCTGCCGCGAGCACGCACCGCCGGTCGCGGCCGACGACTGATCGCCGCAGCCGCGTCACACCGGCGCGGGAACCGCTTGCCTGCGGTGGAGCCCGGTTCGGCGCTCCGCTCCGTTTCACCGTTCCCCGCATGCTCCACGTCCACCGCGTGGTCGCCGTGCTGTGGGCCGCGACCGCGGCCGCACAGGACCCGACCTTCCCCCACGACCTGCCCCGCAGTCCCGCGTTCGCGCGCGTGCTGCACCACGACACCGATCCCGAACGGCCGGGCGCGGTCGGCAACGGCTGGAAGGCCGCCTTCGGCCGTGACGGCTTCTGCTACGTGCCGTTCTTCGGCAGCGCCGCCGAGCGGGACTACCCGCTGCGGACGCAGCTGGCCGAGGTGCGCGTCGGCGGCAGCCACCTGGCCTTCGCCGCCGACATCGCGGCAGTGCGCACCGGCGACCGCTACGTCTACGACCGCGGTGCCGTGCGCGAGTACTACGACCTGACCCGCGAGCACGTCGAACAGACGATCGTCGTCCCGCACGCGCCGCCCGGTGACGTCACGGTCGTGCTGGCGATCGACAGCGAGCTGCGCGAAGACACCGCCCGGCCCGGCATCCAGTTCGCCAACGCGCTCGGTTCGGTCGGCTACGGCGACGCGTTCCTGCTGCGCGACGGCCGCCGCCTGCCGATCGAGACGACGTTCGCCGACGGGCGCATCACGCTGCACGTGCCGGCCGCGCTGCGCGACGACGGTCCGGTGGTGATCGATCCGATCTACTACACGCAACCGACCAACCCCGGCTTCCCGACGCCGTCGGGCTGGCCCGACCTCGCGTTCGACGTGACCCACGAGTCGTGGCTGGTCGTCTGGGAAGTGCCGTGGTCGATCACCGACTTCGACCTCTACTCGCAGATGTTCGACCGTCACGGCATCGCGATCCCGGGGTCCGAACGGACGATCGACGCGACGACGGCGTCGTGCCGCCACCCGCGGGTCGCCAACCACAACCAGTCGAACACCTTCCTGGTCGTCTGCGACCGCAGCGACCCGCAGACCGCCTCCGGCCGGACGCAGGTCTGGCACGCGCTGCGCGCCGCGAGCCCCGGCGGCGCGATGGGACCGCTGGTGCAGACCAGCTCGCCCACCGCGACCGGGCCCGCGTTCGCTGCCGACGTCGGTGGCGACTCCGGTTCCACCAACGGCGGCCCGTTCGCGGTGGTGTGGCTGCAGACCGGCCCCGGCGCCAACACGCTGCACCTTCGCTACGTCGCGTCGAACGGCCAACCCTGGTCCGGCACCGCGACGCAGGTCCTGTCCTGGGGCAGCCCGTTCAGCAACCTGCGGATCAGCAAGACGAACGGCCGCGACCGCCTGGCCGCGCCGATGTGGCTGGCGGTGTTCTCGGTGCAGATGGCGGGCCAGGTGCACGACACCGCCGCACTGCCGATCTCGCCCGTCGCCGGCGCCGGGCAGCCGGACACGATCGAGTCCGCACCGGCCGACGACCGCAACCCGTCGGTGACGATCCCGTTCGCGAGCCCGTCCGGTGCGACCTGGTTCGCGGTCACCAGCGAACGCCAGAACCCGCGCCAGCCGCGCGTCACGATCTACGAGCCGGCCACGCGCACGATCGTGCAGCGCAGCGACCTCGGCAGCATCGGCATCGGCCCCTACTGGCTGCGCCTGCAGACCGACGGACTGCGGTTCGTCTGCACGTCGAGCCCCAACGCGGTGACGATCGAGGCGTCGACGCTGGTGTTCGACGGCGTCACCAAGGTGTGGAGCCGCCAGGACGGTCCGCACCCGCTGCCGGGCGCCCCGAGCAACCCCAGCATCGCCAGCATCGCCGGCAGCGGCGGCGGGCTGATCGACTACGGCATCGCCTACATCGACGGCAACCTCGCCGGCGGCCGCACCGTGCTGACCCGGTTCAACGGCCACGCCGACGGCATGCTCCTGAGTGCGGCCGGCACCGGCTGCCAGGGCCTGCTGCTCGAGTGGGCGAACCTGCCGTACCTCGGCAACACGGTGTCGTTCCCGCTCAGCAACTACGGCAGCGACCTGCCATGCCTCGCGCTCGGCGAACCGACCGCCAATCCGCTGCCGCTGTGCGGACCGTGCCAGATCGGTCTGCGGCTCGATGTGCCGTTCGCGCTCTATCCGGGTCTGGCGCAGCTCGACGTGACGATCCCGCCGCTGGTCGACCTCGTCGGCGTGACGTTCGGCGTGCAGGGGCTGGCGATCGGCAGCGGCACGTGCCTCGACGCACTGCGGTTCTCGGACACCTGGTGGATGACGATCCGCTGACGGCGCGCGCGCCGGTCACATCAGGCTGCCGGGATCGACGTCGAGCGTGATCCGGCACGTGCGCGTCGCCAGGTCCTCGACGGTGCCGATCGCGGCCATCGCGGCCGCGAACGACGCGGGCTGGTAGCACTTGACCAGCATGTGCCACCGCCAGTGCTCCTTGACGCGCGCGATCACGGCCGGCGCCGGCCCCAGCACGTCGACGCCCGCCATGCCGCGCAGCGGCGTCACCGCCTGCTGCAGCAGCTGCTGCGCCTCGGCCTCGTGGCGCGACTCCGCCAGCACGCGCAACAGCCGCGCGAACGGCGGGTAGCCGGCCAGCTTGCGGAACACGAGCTCCTGCTGCACGAACGCGTCGTAGTCGTTGCGGGCCGCGGCTTCGACCGCGTAGTTGTCGGGACAGAATGTCTGGATCACGACCGTGCCGGCCTTCTCGCCCCGGCCGGCGCGACCGGCGACCTGGTGCAGCAGCTGGAACGTGCGTTCGGCGGCGCGGTAGTCGGGCACGAACAGGCCGGTGTCGGCCGACACGACGCCGACCAGCGTGACGTCCGGGAAGTCGAGCCCCTTGGCGATCATCTGCGTGCCGATCAGCACGTCGATGTGGCGCTTGCGGAACGCGGCCAGCACGCGTTCGTGCGCGCCGCGTTCGGCCATCGTGTCGGCGTCCATGCGCGCGACGATGGCGTCCGGGAAACGGTCCTTGACCGCCTGCTCGAGGCGCTCGGTGCCGACGCCGAGTTCGTGCATGCCGGCGTGCTGGCAGGTCGGACAGATCTCGGGCCGGCGCTTCTCGTGGCTGCACCAGTGGCACACGAGCCGCCCGCGCCGCGCGTGCCACGTCATCGACACCGAACAGGCGTCGCACTTCACGGCGTCGCCGCAGCCCGGGCACAACAGCACCGGCGAATAGCCGCGCCGGTTCAGGAACAGCAGCACCTGGTCCTTGGCGGCCAGCCGCTCCTGCATCATCACCAGCAGCGTGCGCGACAGCACGACGCCCTGCCGGCGCAGCTCCTTCGGTTCGCTGCGCAGGTCCTGCACGACGATCTTCGGCAGCCGGCCGGCGCCGGCGCGTTCGGGCAGCGTCAGCAGTTCGTAGACCGAGCGGCGCGCCTTGCCGATCGACTCCAGCGTCGGCGTCGCCGAGCCGAGCACGACGACCGCCTGTTCGAGCCGACCACGTTCGATCGCCATCTCGCGGGCGTGGTAGCGCGGCGTGCTGTCCTGCTTGAACGACGACTCGTGCTCCTCGTCGACGACGATCAGGCCGAGGTCCTGCACCGGTGCGAACAGCGCCGAACGCGCGCCGACCGCCACCTTGGCCTTGCCCTGCAGCAGGCGCTGCCACTGCCGGCCGCGCTCGGCCGAGGTCAGGCCGCTGTGCAGCACCGCGACGTCGGGGAACCGCGACGCGAACCGCCCGACCGTCTGCGGCGTCAGCGAGATCTCCGGCACCAGCACGATGCCGCTGCGGCCCTGTTCGCGCACCAGTTCGAGGATGCGCAGGTAGACCTCGGTCTTGCCGCTGCCGGTGACGCCGTGCAGCAGGAACGTGCGGTGGGTGCGCGCGGCGATCGAGTGCGCGACGGTGTCGACCGCGCGCTGCTGGTGCGCGTTCAGTTCGTGGCGCACGGCGCGCTCCTCGATCGCCGGCACCAGCTCCTCGAGCTGTTCGGCGATCAGCACGCGCTTCAGCAACCCGTGTTTGACCAGCGTCTGCCACGGGCTGTCGCTGGTGCCGGTGCGACGGCGCACGTCGAGCACCGGCATCGGGCCGCCGTACTCGAGCACCGTGCGCAGCACCCGCGACTGCTCCTGGTGCTTGTCCTCGAGTTCGTGCACGGCCTGCCGCGCGAGGTCCGGCGGCGCCTGGACCTCGAGGTGCGGGATCCGGCGCTGGCCGCGGCGCTTGGCGACCGCCGGCAGCAGCGCGTCGAGCGCTTCGCCGAGCGAGCAGCCGTAGGTCTGGGCCATCACCTCGGCCAGCCGCAGCAGCGCGTCGGGCAACGTCAGGTCGCCGTCCAGCACGGCTTCGATCGGCTTGACCTTCGCTGCCGGCAGGTCGCACACGGCAGCGACCGACGTGACGACGCCGCCGAGCGCCCGGCCGTGGAAGTTCACGCGCACGCGGTTGCCGGGCCGCGCCGTCACGCCCGGCGGCAGCCGGTAGGTGAACTCGCGCCGCAGCGGCAGGTTCAGCGCGACCTGCACGAACGTCGTGCCGGGCTCGGCGGCGGGCTCGGGGGCGGGGGCGGACTCGCTCATCGCGGGCCGCAGGTGAACCGTTCGCGCGCGGGAACGCAACCCGGCCCGCCGCCCGGCGGCCGCCCCAGCGTTGCCAACCGCGCCGCTGCCGCCAACACTGCAGCACCGCCGCCGTAGGAGTTCCCGTGCCCCGCCCGCTCGCGTCGTCGTCCCTGTTCGTGTTCCTGGCCGCCGCTGTGGCGCAGACGCCGGCAGCACCCGCGCCGCTGCCGGCACCGGTTCGCGTCGTGCCGTACCCGATCGACCTGCCGGACGACTTCACGGCCGCGATCGCCGCGGGCACGCGCACGCGCACCGGGCGGCCGGGGCCGAACCACTGGACCAACACCGCGCACTACCGCATCCAGGTCGACCTCGACCCGGTGACGAAGCTGCTGCGCGGCCAGGCCGAGGTCACCTACCACAACGCGTCGCCGCGCGAACTGGACCGGCTCGTCGTGCACCTCTACCAGGACCTGCTGCGGCCGTCCCAGATGCGCACGCGTGTCGTCGACCCACTCGGCGGCATCGACGTGCAGGCGGTGCGCCTCGGCGGCCAGCCGGTGCGCACCCGCGTCGCCGACACGCGCATGACGATCCGGCTGCCGGCACCGCTGGCGCCGGGCGCCGAGATCGCGCTCGAGTTCGAGTGGTCGTTCACGGTGCCGCCGGCCGGGGCGGGGCCACGCATGGGCCACGAGGACGAGAACGTGTTCTACCTCGGCTACTGGTACCCGCAGATCGCCGTGTTCGACGACGTCGGCGGCTGGGTCGCGGATCCGTACCGCGGCAACGGCGAGTTCTACATGGGCTACGCCGACTACGACGTCGCGATCACGGTGCCGCAGGGCTACCTGGTCCGCGCCACCGGCGAACTGCAGAACGCCGACGACGTCCTGACCGAGAAGGCCCGTGCGGCGCTGGCGCTGGCGCGGCAGCAGCGCGACGTCGTGCACGTCGTCGACGCCGAGGACCTGGCCGCCGGCCGGCAGACCGCGACCGCGCCGGACGGCCGGCTGACGTGGCGTTTCCGCGCCGAACGCGTGCGCGACGTCGCGATCAGCGCCGCACGTACCTACCTGTGGGATGCGACACACGCGGTCGTGAAGGACAAGGACGGCCCAGGTCTGGACGGCACCGCGATGATCCACGCGGTCTACGAACCGGGCTCCGGCGACTGGAAGCGCGGCGCCGAGTACACGCGGCACACGATCGAGTACCTGTCGGCCCACGTGCACCCGTACCCGTGGCCGCACATGACCGCCTGCGAGGGCATCATCGGCGGCGGCATGGAGTACCCGATGATGACGATCGTCGGCGGCACGCAGCCCGGCGGGACGATTGCCCACGAGGTCGTGCACATGTGGTTCCCGATGCTGGTCGGCAGCAACGAGAAGCGCTACGCGTGGCAGGACGAGGGCTTCACGTCGTTCTGGACCACGTTGTGCCGCGACGACTTCCTCGGCCGCAGCCGCGGGCCGCGCCGCGACGTACTGGCCTACGCCAACACCGTGCGGCGCGGCGGCGACGTCGCCTGCATGCGCCACGCGGACACGTACGGCAGCGACGACTTCGGCTTCGCCAGCTATGGCAAACCGGCGGCGATCCTGCACCAGCTGCGCGGCCTGCTCGGCGACGAGCTGTTCTTCGGCGCGTTCCGCCGCTACGCCGCCGACTGGGCCTGGAAGCACCCGACGCCGTACGACTTCTTCCACACGTTCAGCGACGTGTCGGGCCAGGACCTCGCCCCGTACTTCCGGACCTGGTTCTTCGAGACCTGGCGGCTCGACCACGCGATCGCTGCCGTGACCGACGACGGCGACGGCACCGTGGTCGCCCTCGAGGACCAGGGCCGCGCCGTGCATCCGGCCGTCGTCGAGGCCACCTACCCAGACGGTCGCAAGGAGCGCCGCACGGTACCCGCGGCCCACTGGCAGCAGGCGACGCGCGCCGAACTGCGGTTCGGTGCCGGTGTCGGCGAGGTCGTGATCGATCCGGATCTGACGTCGCTCGACTGCGACCGCGAGGACAACCGCTGGCAGCGGCCGCAGTGAGCGCGAGGCTCAGCGCCCGCCGCGCAAGTCGCGGTAGGTGCGCCAGGCGCGCTCGGTGTTCGCGACTTCGTTGACGAACCAGGTCCACAGCGCGCCGAGCGGACGGTTGTAGGCCGCGGCCGCCGCCGGTGAGCCGGTCACGAACTCGATCTCGCGGCAGCCGGTCGCGGCGGCCAGCGTCGCGTGCACGACGTGCGCCTGGCGGCTGCCCTCGGCATCACGCAGGTCGAGCTGATCGAACTGCGCCGCCAGGTGCGCGAGCGCCAGCGGGCCGATCGTGATCACGCGGTCGACGAGTGCTTCGTCGACGTCGGTGCCGGCCTTGACGCGGCCCACCAGCTCATCGAGCTCGGCGCGGACCGGCTCGTCGATCGTGCGGCCCGAACGGATCCCCGGCAACTCGGCGTCGATGCGGTCCCGTGCGCGGTAGGGCCCGCGCGCGCGCAGCCGTTCGAGGTGCTGTGCCAGCGCGGCGGCACCGGCGTCGGGATCGCGGCGCGCCAGGTCGACCCAGGCGGGCTCCGACGTCGAGACGAGTTCGCGCCAGCGGTCCGGCAGCATGTACGACGTGAACACCTGCGCACGGTCGCTGCCGAGCGAGAACTGGCGCAGCGGCGCCGGCACCGGCACCGCGGCGACCGGCGCCATCGGTTCGTACTCGACCACCGGACCACTCGGCTCCATGCGCGCGGGCAGGAGCCACAGGAACAGGAACGCGAGCACCAAGAGGCTCAGCGCGCCGGCGCCCACCACCGTCAACGCCGTGTGCCAGCCCGAACGACGCTTCGGCGCCGGCGCCGGCGCCGGCTCGGTGTGATGGCGACGGAAGCGCGCGCGCAGCTTCGCCATCGCGGCGCCTTGGCCGCCGCGGCGCAGCTCCTGCATCGTCTCGCGGATCGTCATGTTCGTGGCCAGGAAGGCGCGGCGCGCGCCGGCGACCGCCTGGTCGGCGATGTGCTGGGCCCCGCGCATGGCCTCGTCGGCGAGCCGCTGCGCCGGCGAGCGCGCGGCGTCGAACGGCGGCGGCGGCACGGCCGGCAACGGCGGCGGCCCGCCGGCTGGTGCCGCGGCGGCGGCCGTGCCGGCCCCGGCGCGCACGTCGCTCCACGCGGCGGCACCGGTGGCGGTCTGCGCGCCGAACGCGGCGACGATGTCGTGCACGCTCTGGAACCGCGCCGCCGGATCCTTCTGCAGGCAGCGCTGCAGCACCGCGCGTTCGACCGCGGTCAGGTGCGGCGGCCACTCCGGCTGCCGCGTCTCGTGCGCCTTCAGCACTTCCCACTCGCTGTCGCCCGTGAACGGCACCTTGCCGCACAAGAGCTCG
>JAEUHR010000050.1 GCA_016794425.1 Planctomycetota bacterium | reverse complement strand
CGGCAGCTGCGGCGCACGGAGGTCCTGGCGTGGCGCCAGGACTGGGGTGACCGCAGCATCCACCCGATGTGCCAGGACGGGTCACGCACGGTGCGCGACGCGGTGGCGGCGTGAGCTCGCGCCAGAACCTCGGCCGTCACCGGGCTCTGGCACCGGTGATCCACTCAGGTCATCAGTTCCGGCGGAGGAGGTTGCGGCGCTGTTTGGCACGCTCCATCGCCTGCTGTGCCGCAGTCGGCACGGACTTGCCGACCTCGAGATGCCGCGCCAGTGCGCGCACGGTCGTGAAACGGAACAGGTCCGTGACCTGCAGGTCGACACCGAGCCGCTGCACGATCTCGCGGTGCACTCGGACCGCGAGGATGCTGTGGCCGCCGGAGTCGAAGAAGTTGTCCTCGACACCGACTTCCTCGGTGCCCAGCGCCTGCTTCCAGATCGCCAGGATGGTGTCCTCGGTCGCGTCCTGCGCCTGCACGACGTTCTTCTTGCCCGTCTGCGCCACGGTCTCCGGCGCTGGCAGCGCCTTGCGGTCGACCTTGAGGTTCGGCGTGCGCGGCAGGTCCGCCATCGCGACGAAGTGGCTCGGCACCATGAAGTCGGGCAGCGAAGCGCGCAGGTGGGCCCGCAGGTCCTCCACCTTCGGCGCCGGTGACCGGGGCACGTAGTAGGCACACAACCGCGCCTCGCCACCATCGGTGCGCGCGACGACGACGACCTCGCGCACGCCAGTGTGCTGCGCCAGCGCCGCCTCGATCTCGCCGAGCTCGATGCGGTAGCCGCGCACCTTCACCTGGTGGTCCTTGCGACCCAGGTACTCGAGCACGCCGTCGCGGCGCCAGCGAACCAGGTCGCCGGTGCCGTAGATGCGAGCGTCGCCACCGACGAACGGGTCCGGTACGAAGCGCTCCGCGGTCAGCTCCGGCCGACGGTGGTAGCCGGCCGTCACGCCGGCGCCACCGATCCACAGTTCACCGGCGGCGCCGATCGGCACCGGCTGCAGGTTCGCGTCGAGCACGTAGCACCGCTGGTTTGCCAGCGGCCGCCCGATCGGCACGGGTTCGTCGGCGCCGACCTTGGTGGTCGTCGACCAAACCGTGGTCTCGGTCGGGCCGTAGACGTCGTGCAGGTTCGGCACCAGCACGCGCAGTTCGCGCGCCAGCGCGATCGACAGCGCCTCGCCACCGACCAGCATGTGGCGCAGCGAACGCAGCGCGTCCTTGGCCGCCGGATCCAGCAGCAGCATGCCGGCCATCGACGGTGTGCACTGGAAGTGCGTGACCCCATGGGCCCGCATCGTGTGCGGAATCGACAGCGGCTCCGCAGCCGCAGTCGGCGTAGCCGCGCAAGCCTGCGCGTGCGCGGCGGCCGTCGCGGTGTCACAGCGGCGCTTCAGTTCGGACAGGTGCGGCAGGTGCGCCATCACGACGTCGGTCGGCACGCCGAAATCGACCAGGCACGCGATCTCGTCGACCTGCATGCCGCGCAGGCGGTCGACGATCTGCTGGCAGCTCTCCGGCGTGCCGAACAGGCCACTCTGGCGGTAGTAGCGCTCGAACGAGAACTCGAGCAGCGCCTCGAAGTCGGCCGGCGTCAGCCCGCCCTGCAGCAGTGCGTCGAGTTCGCCCGGCTTGTCGACGCGGTTCTTGAACGCCGGGAACGACCACGCCGCCTGCTTGACCAGGTCGAGGCTCGAGCGCAGGTAGCCCTTCATCGGCTCGCGCACGGTGTTGCGCACGAACTCCTCGTCCTCGCCGACGAACGTGTGCAGCATCAGCGTGACCTTGCCCTCGCCCGGGTGGCCGGCGGCCCGCCAGGCCTGGCGGTACACGTCGAGCTTCTGCGCCAGTTCGTCCACGCTCTGGCCGAGCAGGTGCGTCAGCACGTACGAGCCGGACTGGCCGGCTTGCCGGTAGGTCTCCGGGTTGCCGGCGATCGTGACCCAGGTCGGCAGCTCCTTCTGCACCGGCCGCGGCAGGGTGCGGATCGGCACCGGCTTGCCGTCGTGGCCCGGGAACTCGACCGCCTCACCTCGCCACAGCGCCTGCACCTGGCGCAGGTTCGTGAACAGCAGGTTCTTGCGGTCGGCGAAGTTCTCGGGCCGCAGCACGAAGTCGCGTCCGTGCCAGCCGGCCGCGAACGCGATGCCGACGCGGCCCTGCGACAGGTTGTCGACCAGCGCCCAGTCCTCGGCAACGCGGATCGGATGGTGCAGCGTGACGACACAGGAGCCGGCGCGGATCGCGACGTTCTTCGTGATCGTCGCGACCGCAGCGCTGGCGACGGCCGGGTTCGGATACAGCCCGCCGAACGCGTGGAAGTGCCGTTCCGGCGTCCAGACGGCCTCGAAGCCGTGCTGGTCCGCGAAGCGCGCACCGTCGAGCAGCAGCCGGTACTTGTCCGACGCCAGCTCGCCTTCGTCGCTGGCGAAGTAGAACAGGCTGAACGAGATCGGCCGCGCCTGCACCGGCGCACGCGCCTGGGCCCTCTGCGCCTGGCCGCCTTCGCCGGGGTGCACGACCACCGTGAAGCCGCGCGCCAGCGTCCACAGCAGTTCGAGCACCGAGATGTCGAACGACAGGCTGGTCACCGCGAGCCACGTGCCGGCACCCTCGCCGAGCACGCGGTCCATGCCGAGGAAGAAGTTCGTCACGTTGCGGTGCCGCACCATGACGCCCTTCGGTCGACCCGTCGAGCCGGAGGTGTAGATCGTGTAGGCGAGGTGGTCGCCGGTCGCCGGATCGTCGCCGAGCGGCCCAGCGCCGGCGATCGCCGCCGCGTCGGCGTCGAGGTCGACGCGCGGGCACGCCGCGGTCGGCGACGCGCCGAGGCTCTTCTGGTCGACGACCAGCGCCGCCAGTTCGGCGTCGCCGGCCATGAACTGCAGCCGTTCGCGCGGATAGGACGGATCGAGCGGCACGTAGCAGGCGCCGGCGCGCAGCGTCGCCAGCACCGCGGTCACCATGCCGATGCCGCGCTGCGTGCAGATGCCGACGCGGTCGCCCGCCGCGACGCCGCGGCCGCGCAACCAGCCGGCCAGCCGTTCGACGCGCTGCTGCAGCTCGCGATAGGTCACGGCCGCGTCGAGGTGGCGCAGCGCGATCGCGTCCGGTGTGCGCGCGGCCTGGCGCGCGAACTGGCGGTGCACGCACGGTTCGGCCGGCGGCGGAGCGTCACTGGCGTTCCAGGTGCGCAGCAGCGTCTCCAGCTCCGCGTCGTCGAGGATCGCGACCTGCGCCAGCGGCACGGTCGGTCGCGCCTGGCCAGCGCGCGCGAACACCACGAGCCGCGCCGCCAGCGCCTGTGCCGCGGCGTCGGCCAGCACGTGGCGGTCGTAACGCAGCGTCACGGCGCCGTCGGCGGCGACCGCGAACGTCAGCGAGCCCGGCGCGACCGGCCCCGGCGCGACGCCGAGCGCGAGCCGCACCGGCGGCTCGAGCGACACGTTTGCCGGCAGCACGTCGGCGCGCCGCACGACCAGTTCGCGCAGCAGCGGTCCACGCGCCGCGGCCGCTTGCAGTGCACCGGCCAGCGCCGCGACGGTGTCGGCGAACGTCGCCTTCGGCTCC
Source organism: Planctomycetota bacterium (assembly GCA_016794425.1). Classification (GTDB taxonomy): domain Bacteria; phylum Planctomycetota; class UBA1135; order UBA1135; family UBA2386; genus JAEUHS01. The sequence goes on along the minus strand of JAEUHR010000050.1, from coordinate 7,233 downwards.
GCGTGCAGCTGGACCGGCGGGAACGCAACGGCCAGGTCGGCGGCCGCGTCGACCAGGCCGGCCGTACCGGCCGTGCGCAGGCCCAGCGTGAACTCGCCGACCGCGGTCGCGCGCGCGAGGAACGCGGCGCACAACGCCCCGCGCGTCGCCACGTCGGTCGCACCGGGCGGCAGCGCGACCGGCAGTTCGGCGGCGTCGGCGCGCTCCCCCGCCGGCGCCCCGTCCGGCACCGGCAGCGGGTTCTGCAGCCGCAGCGCTTCGACCCAGGCCTCGTCGGCCGGCGCCGAGGCGCGCGCGAGTTCGCCGAGCTGCGTGCGCGCCGCGTCGTCGAGCCGCGGCAGCTGTGCGCCGACCGCGACGCCGTAGGCGGCCAGCGCCCGTGCATCGAGCGGTCCGAGCCGCAGGCAGCGCGGCCGCAGCAGGCGCACTTCGCCGTCGCGGCAGGCGACCTGCACCGCGTCGTCGGCCACCGCGGTCACGGTGCCGGGCACCGCACCGGTCGACGGCACGACCTGCACGCCCGCCGGCACGAACACGCCGAGCGGCGCGCGCACCTTGGCGATCGCGATCGGGTTCTTGTAGCCGCCGTGGTCGAACGCACGCACGACGCGCGCGACCGCCTCGGCCGTGTCGCCGAAGTCCAGCACCGCGAGCGCCGGCGGCCGCGCATGGCGGCCGAAGTAGCTGCGCCGCGTCAGATCCTGCGCGCGACCGGTCAGCGCGCCACCGGCCAGTCCGTCGACGAGTTCGCCGAACGTCTCCTGACCGGCCTGGAAGCAGCGTGCGTTCAGCGTGAACGCGGTGTCGTCGGCCGCCACCGCGAACGACCGCTGCAGCAGGATCTCACCGGTGTCGGCCTGCGGTTCGACGCGATGCCACGTGACCGCGTGCTCGGCCTCGCCGTGCAGCAGCGCCCAGCAGGTCGCGTTGAGGCCCGCGTAGCGCGGCAGCGGACCGTCGTGGAAGTTGATCGCGCCGGCGCGCGGCAGTCGCAGCACCGCCGCCGGCAGCAGCCGCAGCCACGTGATCGCGAACAGGTGGTCGAACGTCTCGCCGGCGAGCTGCGTGGCCAGGTCGGCATTGCCGTCCAGCACGCGCAGTCCCTGTTCGAGACAGTAGCGGCGCACTTTCTCGGCATCGGTCGCGACAGCGACGGTGCGGTGTCCACGTTCCCGCCAGAGCTCGAGACACTGCAGCAGCAGCGTGTCCGAGCCGGCGAAGACGGCGGCGAGAGTCGAAGGCATCGGCGTGGAATCGGAGGAACAGCGAAGCCTTCTTGATACGGTCTGCACCCTCGCCGGGCCAGCCGCGAGCGGCCGTACCGGCGCCGCGGGCGGCCGCTACACTGCCGCCCGTGAAACTGCTGCTGCTGTTCGCTGCGCTCGCCCTGCTGCTGGGCGCGATCTGGGTCGCCGCCGGCAAGGCCCACCCCTACGCCTACTGGATCGGCCGCACCGCCGACGCCGAGCTGCAGGCACTGGCCACCGACGGCTGGCGGCTCGAACGGCTGCCCGTCGACGGCGGCGCGACGCTGGTCGGGCTGGTGCGACCGCCGCGCGATCCGGCGGCGCGCTGGGTGCTGTTCGTGCCCGGCAACTCGCCGGCGCTGCTGGCGGGCTTCCGGCCGGTGCTGGACTCGCTGCGCGGCGACGACGACACCGGCCTCGCGGTCTGGGCCTATCGCGGCTACGACGCGTCGACGGGCGTGCCGACCCCACCGGCGCTGCTGGCGGACCTGTTGCAGCAGTGGCAGCACCTGCAGGGCCTCGGCGCGCGGCCCGAACGGATCGAAGTCTGGGGCTACTCGCTCGGCTCGGTGCTGGCCGCGCAACTGGTCGCGGCGCTGGCCGACCGCGGCGAACAGCCGGCGCGGCTCGTGCTGGCCGCGGTGGCCGAGCGGCTCGCGCTGATGCCGTTCGGCCCGTTCGGCCGGTTCGCGGGCAGCGACGTCTACGACCTGGCGCCGGCGCTGCCGAAGCTGCGCTGCCCGACCACGATCGTGCACGGCGCCGTCGACCAGGCGGTGCCGGTCGAGGGCGCGCGCCGGGTCGCGGCGGCGCTCGGCGAACGCGCGACGCTGCACGAACTGCCCGGCTGCGGCCATTTCGATCTGTGGCCCGCCGCGCGCACGGCGGCGTGGTCGCCGGCAGCCGCGACCGGCCGCTAGCGCACCGTGAACAGCGCGGCCGGGAAGCCGGTCTCGGGCGGCAGCAGTTCGGCCGGCAGTTCCCAGCGCACCTCGAGGCGATGGCCGCTCGGCAGCGGCTGCAGCGGCACGAACGCGACCAGCCCGTCGCAGCGTTCGTGCGCGGTGTCGTCGGCCGCGTAGACCGCCAGCGCACCGTCGATCGGCAGGTTGCCGTCGAACACGCGGCAGCGCACCGCCGCCAGCGTCGCGCGCGGCACCTCGCGCGCGAAGTGCAATGTCAGCGGCATGCCGACGCGGTCGGTCACGGCGCGGCCCGCAGCGACCACGGCCGACTGCGCGCGCGCATCGAGGCCGCTCACCGCGACGTCGCCGGGCACGCCGGTCTGGTCGGCGGCCGGCCACACGGTCGGCAGACCGGTCCGCGTCGGCTGCGCCAGTTCGCCGAGGTCCAGCAGCCACTCGTCGCCGAGCGCGGCGCCGCACAGGCCGCGGCCCGGATGCAGCAGCGCGTCGCGCAGCGACGGCACCGCGAGCCACGCGGCGACGGCGGCCGTGGCTTCCTTGGCGCGCGACCACGCGACGGTGGTGCCGAGTGCTGCCGGCGGCACCGGCAGCGGCACGTCCTCCGACGGCTTCTTCTTGCGCCTGGCCTCGGCCTTGGCGAGCTCCGCCGACCAGCTGCGCACGGCGCGGGTCTCGCCGTTGTCGGCCGTGTAGAAGCCGACCGGCCCGCGGCCGGCCGCGACGCGCTCGGCGTTCACCGCGTCGACCAGCGAACGCGCGCGCTGCCGCGCCGGATCCGGCCCCTTGTCGCCGGCGATCGGATCCTTCGCCATCGCGTCGCGCAGCTCGCGTTCGCGCACCCAGAAGTCGCGCCACTCGCTGTCGATGCGCGGCAGCTCGTAGGCGGTGCGCCGCTGGAACTCCGCTTCGACCTCGGGCGGCGTGCGCACGGCATTGCCGCGGCAGCGATCCAGTTCGCGCAGCCACTCGGGCCGCCAGTGCAGCAGGTAGTCGCCGATCGCCCAGGCCTTGACGCGCTGCTCGTTCGAGAACCGCGCCGCCGACAACAGCACCAGTTCGCTGGTCCGCGAGTCGGTGCGCGACCACGCCGACTGCTCGGCGATCTGCCGCCAGGTCGCGAAGTCCGGCGACAGCAACGACTCCGCCGCCGAGGCCGACGTGCGCTCCTTCTTCTGCTCGAGCAGGAACGTCATCGTGCGGCCGAACAGGAAGCCGCAGGCGGCGTGACCGATGCCCTCGTAGAGGCCGTCGGTGTCGATGCCGCTGGCGTCCTGCACGACCGCACGCACGGTCTGGTCGAGGTCGATGTCGCGGCCCTTGGTGGCGCGGTAGAGCCGCCAGAGCACGCCGCGGTCCTCGACGAACGCCTGGTCGATCATCTCGCTCTTCAGGAACGCGAGCCGGTCGGCGTCGAACTGCGTTTTGCAGTGGTCGAGCACCGCGTTGTAGGCCTCGCTCGTCGCGACGAACAGGAAGTCGCGGTGCTTGATCGGCCGGAACACGTCGCCGTCGCTGGTGCCGAACAACGTGTGCGTCAACCACAGCGCGCGCTCGGCGAACTGCGCGATCTCCGCCATCTGCGCGCTCGGCAGCGTGCCGAAGACCTGGAAGTGCCGCGACCGCACGCCGGTGTGCTGCAGGCCGGCCGCGGTCAGCAGCGGGTGCGTGGCGCCGGCCACGACGTCGACCTGGAACGGCGTGCGCAGCAGCCAGTCGACGGCGCCACGGATCGTGCGCGCGCGGCGCAGCAGCGCCATCTGCCGCGCGTCGCCGCGGAAGCCCTCGAACGTCGACTGCGCCAGCGCCGCCAGCGCCGTGCGGTCGTCCGGCGACCAGCGCAGCACGCGCCGCCAGTGGTGTGCCGCGCGGTCCGGGTCGGGCAGCTTCGCGAACGCCTCGGCGAGCGCACGGTGCTCCTTCAGCAGGTCGCGGCCGAGCGCGTCGAGCTTCTGTTCGACCTTCTTGACGGCGCGTTTGTCGCCGCTGAGGTCGCGGTCGAGCACCAGCTTGCGTTCGTCGCGCTGCCAGCCGCCGGCCGCGGCGACGAAGCCGCACCGCTCGCGGGCGACCGGATCGTCGGTGTCGTACTCGATCAGCACTTCGCGCCGCAGCTCCAGCGCGCGCCGGTGCTGTTGTTGCGCCGCCATCGCATCGGCGGCCTCGTTGAGTCCGGCGACGGCGCGCTGCTTCAGCTGCTGTTCGCGCGCCAGCAGCGGCGCCGCGTCCTGCGCCACCACCACCGCGCAGCCGAGCGCGACCGTTCCGAGCCAACGTGCGAGCCGACGAGCGAACGTCATGGCGCCACTCTACTGCCGCGCCAGCCAGGCCAGCATCACGTAGCCTTCGGCCGTGTGCCGGGGCCCCGGCAGCCGGGCGATCCGTCGCGCCGAGCACTGCATCAGCCGGGCGCGGAAGAACTCGAACAGGATCGAGCCGGCGTCCCGCACGCCGCCGCCGCTCTCGACGCGGCTGTCCAGCTCGATGCTCGACAGGCCTTCACTCGCCATGCGCAGCGCCAGCCGGTCGAGTTCCTCGGACGAGGTGCCGAACAGGAACTCACGGAACGCCTGCACCTCGACCTCGCCGTAGTCGCGGTCGCACAGCAGTTCGACGAACTCCGGTTCGCCGCCGGCGGTCAGCAGCTGGAACATCTCGGCGTTGCCGGCCAGCGAACCGCCGATCACGCGCACGCGTTGCCGCGCTTCCCAGGTCGCGGCGAGGATCGGGAAGAACGTGTGCACGCGCCACGTCAGGCGGTTGCCCCACAACTGCGCCAGGTTGCGCACGGCCTGCGCGCGCAGCTTGGCGTCGACCATCGCGTCGGTGACGACGTCGACCAGCACCTCCTCGACCAGGCGCGTGTGCACCGCCGCGCGCAGGCGCCGCGCCGAGGTCTCGCGCAGCGACGCTGCCTGCGCGGCGTCCGGCAGGCCGCCGGCGACGTGCCACAGCATGCGCAGGAAGTTGATCTGTGCCATGTTCATCGCGCGGCCGACCAGCGCCTGCGTCGGCGCGCGGAACGGGAACGTCGCCTGGTCGGTGTGCACGAGGTTCTCGACCAGCGTCTCGAGCCCGCGGCGCAGCGGGCCGAGGTGCTGTTCCTCGAGCGGCGACGGGTAGCGGCCGAGCAGTTCGCCGAACAGGCCGAGGCTCTGCATCTGCCGTTCGATCGCCGCGATCGTCGCGGTGGCGTCCGTGGCACCGGTCGCACGCAGCGCGCCGACCACCTGGTCGACCAGCGTGAACTCCTCCGGCTGCAGCGGATGCTGGCCGGCCGGCATCGGATCGGGAACCGCCATCGGCGCCATCTTGTCGCGGCGCGGCCCGCACGTCCACCGTACCGGCCCCCGCGCGGCCGCGGCGCGGACCGGCGCCGGATCGGACCGGCCTCGCGACCTCAGTCGCGGCCGTCGAGCGCGTTCGCCAGCACTTCGCGCAGCTGGCTGCGCGTGAACGGCTTCTCGAGGAACAGCACCGAACCCTGGCCGCTCCACTGGCGCGCGAAGTGCGGCTCGGGCCAGGCCGACGTGCAGACGACCGGCAGCTCCGGTCGGTCGGCGCGCACGCTGGCGATCAGTTCGGCGCCGGTCATGCCCGGCATGCCGTAGTCGGTGATCAGCGCATCGATGCCGGCCGGGTCGCGCCGCCACATCGCCAGTGCACTCTCGCCGGCGGTCGCGACGTGCACCGTGTGGCCGTCGCCGACCAGCATGCGGCGCATCAGTTCGGCGATCTCGCGCCGGTCGTCGACGACCAGCAGCCGGGCCGGCGGCAGCGGCGTGCGCTCGGCCGCCGGCCGCGTCGCGGCGGACGGCGCGGATTCGGGCCGCGCCGCACACGGCAGGTGCACGAGGAACGTCGTGCCCGACGCCGGCGCGCTGCGCACCTCGATGCTGCCACCGTGCTGCTTGACGATGCCGTAGACGGTCGCGAGCCCGAGGCCCGAACCGCGTTCGGCCTTGGTCGTGAAGAACGGCTCGAAGATCCGCGCCTGCGTCGCCGCGTCCATGCCGATGCCGGTGTCGGCGACGACCAGCACCGTGTGCGGCCCGCGGCGCGCGTCCGGATGGCGCAGCACGTAGTCCGAATCGAGGTCGGCGCGGTCCAGCGCGACCGTGATGCGGCCGCGGTCGCGGATCGCATCGGCGGCGTTGACGACCAGGTTCATCACGATCTGCTCGAGCTGCACGCGGTCGACGTCGACGCGCTGCACCGGCCGGTCGAGGTCGAGCACCAGCTCGATGCCCTCGCGCAGGCTGCGCCGCACGATCGCCGCGATCCCCTCGACGACCTCGCGCGGATCGACGACCTCGCGGCGCTGCATCGAGCGCCGGCCGTAGGCGAGCAGCTGGCGGGTCAGGTCGGCGGCCGAACGCGCGGCCGTGACGATCGTCTGCAGGTCTTCCGGCGTCGGGCCGCCCGCCCGGGCGAGGCCGATCTCGGCCTGGCTCAGCACGACGGTCAGCAGGTTGTTGAAGTCGTGCGCGATGCCGGCGGCCAGGAGGCCGATCGCTTCCATGCGCAGCGCGTGCTGCAGCCGCAGTTCGGCGCGCTGCCGCTCGGTCTCGGCCAGCTTGCGCGCGGTGACGTCGAGCGACAGCACGCAGATGCCCTGCGGCACCGGCTCGATGCGCAGCTCGAACCAGGCCTTGCTGCCGTCGGGGTAGGTGAACTCGTTCTCCATCACACACGGCGTGCGCTCGGTCATGCAGGCGCGCATCGCCGTGAACACCGCGGTCTGCTCGAAGCCCGGGTAACACTCGAACACGGTGCGGCCGAGCAGCCGCTCGCGCGTCGTGTGCCCGTGGCGCGCGGCGACCTCGTTGACGTGCAGGTAGCGCCAGTCGGGTCCGAGCACCTGCATCCCCTCGAGGATGGCGTCGAGCACTACCGACAGGTCTTTCGGGTCGACCAAGGGTTCCTTCGGGTCGCGTGCCGTGCCCACGCGAAGTTGCATAGGCTAGTCGGGCCCTGCACCCAGGCAACCCCGCCCCCCCCTGGAACGTGCCGGCGCGGAGCTAGTGCCGTGAACCGGATGTCAGCTTGCGTTTCGCGGGCCC
>JAEUHR010000035.1 GCA_016794425.1 Planctomycetota bacterium | reverse complement strand
CGCTCTACCTGGGAGTGAAGGCCGAATGACGCTCCTGCCGTTCGGCTACGTGCTGCGCAACATCCTGCGCCAAAGCACCCGCAGCCTCGTGACCATCGGTGGTATCGCCGCGACCACGATGCTGGTGATCGCGATGCAGTCCTTCGCTGCCGGCATGACCGAAGCAGGCAAGGGCAGCGCACGCGACGACGTCGTGCTGCTGCTCGGTGTGTCCTCCGAAGTCGACCTCGTGCGCTCGGTTGTGCCGCGCGGCAGCGCCGAAGTGGCCGCAGCCTCGGTCCCGGGCGTGCTCACGGCCAATGGGCAGCGTGCGGCTTCCGTCGAACTGCACATCGCATCGCGCCGCGGCGATCAAGTGGGTTTGCTGCGCGGCGTGACGCCCGCTGCCTATCTGGTTCACACGCGCGTCACCGTCGTCGAGGGGCGCGAGCCGCGCGAACCGTTCGAACTGATGGTCGGCGGACTCGCGGCCACGCGCATGGGCTTGCCAGCCGATGCGATGCAGGTCGGTAAGTCCATCGAGTTGGAGCGGCGTGAGTTCAAGATCGTCGGGCGCTTCGCCGCGCCAGGGACGGTCTACGAAGCTGAGATGTGGGGGCGCTTGTCCGACATCATGCTGGCGACGAAGCGGGAAGACGTCTCGTGCGTCGTGCTCCGGCTCGCCGACAAGCAGAACCTCGCCGAGGTGAAGCTGTTCGCGGGCCGCCGACTCGACCTGGAGATCGCGGCGATCCCCGAAACCGAGATGATGCAGGCACTGGCCAGCAGCCTCGAACCGATCGCCGCGCTTGCGCGGTGGATGGCCGTGCTCGCGGTCATCGCCGGGGCGTTCGCGTGCGCGAACACGATGTTCGCCGCGGTGCTGGCCCGTACCAGGGAACTGGCCACGCTTCGCTCGATCGGCTACTCGCCGCCGTCGCTAGCGGTCTCGATCGTCATGGAAGGCGTGTTCGTGACGTTCGCCGGTGGAGCGATCGGCATCCTGCTCGCTCTCCTCGTCGGCAACGTTTCCCTTCGTTACCCCATGGGTGCCTTGCGTCTCGATCCTGACTTGCCGAGTCGGCTCGTCGGGATGCTTGCCGCTCTTGCATCAGGACTGCTCGGAGGCATCGTGCCTGCCGTGCGCGCTGTTCGAATACCCCTTGTAGAAGCCATCGGAGGTCGCTCGTGAGACTCTCGTTCGTCTTGGCCTGTCTGTCGTTGGTCGTGGTTGCTGGTTGCGGCGGCGATGTGCCTAAGTCCGTGACGCCAGCAGCCGGATCTCCCGAACTCGCGAAGCTTGCGCTCGCCACGAAGCCAGCCGGTGCGGTCTCCGTGCTGGACGCCCGGAAGGGTGGTGCCGCCGATTCCCGCGTCGTGTCGGGCCGCATTGCCAACGTCGTCTCGGGCTTCGCGGTGTTCACGTTGATGGACTCGTCGCTGCCCTACTGCGGCGAGAAGAACAAGGAGGACGGCTGCAAGACGCCGTGGGACTACTGCTGTGAGAGCAGCGATACCCGCACTGCGAACAGCCTGCTGGTCGAGGTCCGCGACGCGAAGGGCAAGCCCGTCGCTGGCTCGCTCGGCGATCTGCGCCTACTCGATGCGGTCACCGTCGTCGGCAAGCTGACGAAGGACGAGCACGGCAACCATGTGTTGCTCGCGACCGGGTGGCATCGCGATGCTCGCCCGGAGCTGCCGGCTGACCTGCGCTGGCCGAACTGAGCTGCCCCGTCTGCTCCAGCGTCGGCAGGGTTCCATGGGCGTCTCGCGGCCGGCTCATCATGGGCTTCAACCCGTACCTCGAACCGATCGAGGGCGATGCGCCCCCTCGCCGCGGTCGTTGAACCCGGCTCGCGCCCCCGCGAGTGACGTTGAGTCAGCGTCGTCGAACCTGATCCGCCTGGGCGCGGGCTTCGAACGTTCCTCATCCATCGGGTCCGGATGGGCCTACCGGCGAAGCGGACGCGATGAGCGGTCGACCGCTGTATGCACGTGCATGCAGATCGCGCAACTGGCGTCGATTCGCAGCCACTTACGTCCACTCTCGTCCACGCCTTGCCAATCGCGCGAAACCTGCTAACCTTCCTAAACACGGCTCGTTCAAGGTCCTGCGTCGGATTTCCAGAGAGCTTTGCCAACGTGAGGGTCGTGAGTTCGAATCTCATCACCCGCTCCAGTTTCCCGCCCGGTCCCGTTGCGATCGGGGCGCGGGCGCGGTCCAGGGTGCGAGCCGTCGCCGACCGACCGCTCGCGGAGGCGTAGCGTGGCCGGACACACGCTGACCGCCGACGCGTTCGACGCGGACTACCTGGCGCTGCTGCGGCTGCAGATCCGCAAGAGCCCGTGGTTCACGACCAACAACCTGAACCGCGACTTCGTCGGCACGCAGGGCTTCTCGGTCGTGTTCCGCCGCGAACGGCTGGCGCAGGTGGTCGAGGCGTTCCCGTGGGCCGAGCGCTACCTCGCGCGCGCGCTGCGGGCCGACTGCAACGCGTTCTACCTGAACCCGCTGCAGCTCGCGCAGGGTTCGGTCGTGCGGCCCCACATCGATCGCAGCCTGCACGCCTACGTGCTCGAGGTCGATCCGCCGCGCGCGGTCAGCGTGCTCTACGTCGACGTGCCGTCCGACCTGCGCGGCGGCGAGCTGGTGCTGCGCCGCGGCCGGCGCTTCCTCGGCCGCGTGACGCCGCGCGCGGGGCTGCTGGTCGAGTTCGAAGGCGATCTCGAACACGCGGTCGAACGCGTCGACAGCGCGGGCCGCCGGCTGAGTCTCGTCTGCGAGCAGTACGCGCTCGACGACGCGCAGCTCGCGCGCGTGCCCGACTACCGCATCGAGTCGCGCGCCAAGGCCTACTGAACCGCGGGGCGGCGGCGGACCGGGCCTGGACCGCGGCGCTGCGACCGGCGAACCTGCCGGCATGTCGTTCCTGCGCTCGGGTTCGTTGCTGTTCGCCCTCGGTATGCCGTTGCTCGCCCAAGACGCTGGCGCCGCGCCCGACGCGCTGGCGGCGCACGTCGACAAGGTGTTCGCGCGCTGCACGGCCGCGACGCCCGGCGCCGTCGTGCTGGTCGCGCGTGGCGGCGACGTGCTGCTGCAGCGCGCCTACGGCCTCGCCGACCTCGAGCGCTCGGTGCCGCTCACCGTCGATTCGGTGCTCGACATCGGCTCGACCAGCAAGCAGTTCACCGCGGCGTGCGTGCTGCTGCTGGTCGCGGACGGGAAGCTGGCGCTCGCCGACCCGGTGTCGCGGCACGTGCCGGGCCTGCCGGACTGCTTCGCGTCGGTGACGCTGCGCCACCTGCTGCTGCACACGAGCGGCATCCCGGACTACATCGACCTGATGCTCACCGGCGGCGCGCACCTGGTCGATCGCACGACGGCCGAACACGCGCTGGCGGCGCTGGCGAAGGTCGCGGCGCTCGAGTTCGCGACCGGCAGCAAGTGGCAGTACTCGAACAGCAACTACTTCCTGCTGGCGCAGGTCGTCGAGCGCGCGGCGAAGCGGCCGCTGTCCGAGTTCGCCGCCGAGCGGATCTTCACGCCGCTCGGCATGGCGTCGACGCACGTGCACGACGACTCGGCGCAGCTGGTGCCGCGGCGGGCGCTGTCGTTCGCGCGCGCACCGCGCGGCAGCTGGCGCTGGGAGCACAGCAACTGGGAACAGACCGGCGACGGCGCGGTGTTCACGACCGTCGGCGACCTGCTGCGTTGGGCGCGCAACTTCGGCTCCGGCGCGGTCGGTGGTGACGCGCTGCGCGACGCGATGGCGCGGCCCGGCACGCTCGACGACGGCACCGCGATCGACTACGGCACCGGGCTCGTGTTCGGCGACCTCGACGGGGTGGCGACGGTTTCGCACGGCGGCGCCTGGGCGGCCTACCGCGCCGAACTGCTGCGCGTGCCGAGCGCCGACCTCGTCGTGATCTGCCTGTGCAACCGCGACGACCTCGATCCGTCGACGATCTGCGCCGGCATCGCCAAGGTCGCGCTGGCGCGCTGACGTCAGCGCGCCGCCGGCAGGCAGACGACCGGCACGGTGGCGTGGCGCAGGACCGCGTGGGCCACCGAACCGAGGCGCAGCCGCTGGAAGCCCGACCGGCCGTGCGAGCCGACGAACAGGTAGCCGGCGCCGGCGGCCGCCGCGACGATCGTCGCGGCGACGTCCTCGGCGGTTCGCACGTCGACGTGGCACCGCACGTCCTGGTGCGCGGCGGCGAGCGCCTGCAGTTGCCGCCGCGCGGCCGCGACGTCGCCCGGTGCGTCGTGGCTCAACGCCGGGGCCAGCACGGGATCGTGCACGACGTGCACGAGCCGCAGTTCGGCACCGAACGCGCGCGCCCAACGGAACGCGAGGTCGAGTGCCGGAGCCGCGGCGGCGGAGAGGTCGGTGGCGACGCAGAAGACGGCCATGCCGCAAGGATCCCGCATCGTTCGCCGCCGCGCCACCGCCCTTCGCCGGTCAGCGTGGCTTCGCGGCGGCCGCGTCGATCCGCTGCAGTTCGGCCCGCAGCCAGTCGCGCATCGGCAGCACCGTGCCGTCGGCGCGCCGGACCTGGTACGGCTCCCCGTTGCGGCTCGACACGCTGGCGACGCGGTCGACGAACTCGTCGACGGTCGGTGCCGGTCCCCGGTGCGCGGCCAGCTTCGCGCGCAGGAACTGCGCCGCCGCTTCGCCGGCGTAGTCCTTGCCCTCGCGCACGAACACCGCGTCGCTGGTCTCGACCGCGCGCAGCAGCTCGCCGATGCGGTCCGGCCGGAACGCCGCGGCCGGCTGCACGACGAACTCGGCGTGGTCGTCGCCGACCAGCACGTTGACGAGCCGCTGCACCGCGAGCACGTACTGCTGGTCACCGAGCGCGAAGGCGACGTGGTCGCGTTCGCGCAGCGCCTGCGCCGGCACCACCGGCGTGCCGGTCGCCGTGACCAGCGCGAACTGCACGCTGCCGGCCGTGATGTCGTCGATGCGGACTTCGAGCCACTCGCGGCTGCCCGGCACGAAGGCGCGGGCACGCTGCAACATCGAGAACGTCGCCGCGCCGTCGGGCAGGTCGAGCGCCGCCGGCACGCAGCGGAACGTGAACGCCTCGGTCGTGGCGCCGACGCGCACCTCGACCGTGAAGCCGTCGCCGTCGTGCATGCGTTCGCGCAGGGCCGCCGTCGGTGCCAGCGTCCACGTGCCGGTGGCCGCCTGGCGGGCGAGCGGCAGATCGACCTCGGCGAGCCGCGCGACCGCGGTCGACTGGCGCTGGCCGGCGCCCTCGAGTTCGAGCTGTTCGAGGCGCGCGGGGTCGAGCCACACCGAGGCACCCGGTTCGAGCCGGCGCGCGGGGGCGCCGCGTTCGCGCACGATGCAGCGCAGCCGCGCCGGACCGCCGGCGGCCGCGCGCTGCCAGCCGATCGGCGTGCTGGCGACGACCGCCTCGCCGTGGCGCGCGAACACGACCAGCTCGCCGTGGTCGCGACCGGCCGGCAACAGGTCGGCGACCGCCGGTGCGGCCAGGTTCAGCTGGAAGCGCCGTTCGCCGGCGGCCACCAGCGCGACGCGGTCCTGGGCGGCGCGGTCGACCGCGAGCCAGATCGCGTCGGGCACGGTCGTGGTCTCGACCTCGAGCAGCAGGTTGGCGCCGGGCGCCGGCAGCTCGACGCGCGCCGGCACGGCGACGACGCGCGGGGCGTCCTGGGCGACCAGCAGGGCGGGCAGGAACCAGGCGGACAGCAGGTGGGGGTGGCGCATGGGCGATCCGGTCGGGCGGCGCGGGCGATCGGCTCCGGTGGCCGTTGGCGGCGCGGTTCCGTCGCGGTCGGCACGATCACCCGGCAGCGAGCTGCCAGGGCACGGTCTGCCCGGCATACATCGGCACCAGCTGGCCGTCGCCGAACGGCAGCGTCGCCGGCACCGTCCAGTCGCGGCGCTCGAGCGTGATCGTGTCGCGGTTGCGCGGCAGCCGGTAGAAGTCGGGCCCGTGGTGGCTCGCGAACGCTTCGAGCCGGTCCAGCCGCCCGACCTGCTCGAACGCCGTGGCGTAGAGCTCGATCGCCGCGTGCGCCGTGTAGATGCCGGCGCAGCCGCAGTCGCTCTCCTTGGCCGAACGCGCGTGCGGCGCGCTGTCGGTGCCGAGGAAGAACCTCGGTTCGCCGCCGGTTGCGGCCGCCAGCAGCGCCTGGCGGTGGCGTTCGCGCTTCAAGACCGGCAGGCAGTAGGCGTGCGGCCGCAGGCCGCCCTGGAACAGCGCGTTGCGGTTCCACAGCAGGTGGTGCGCGGTGATCGTCGCGGCGACGTTCGGTCCCGCGGCGCGCACGAAGTCGACCGCGTCGGCGGTCGTGACGTGCTCGAGCACGATGCGCAGGCCGGGGAAGTCGCGCTGCAGCGGCACCAGGTGGCGCTCGAGAAACACGCGTTCGCGGTCGAACACGTCGACCGCGGCGTCGGTGACCTCGCCGTGCAGCAACAGCGGCAGGCCGGTGCGCTCCATCGCCGCCAGCGCCGGCCGCGCGCGCTGCCAGTCGGTGACGCCGTTCTCCGAGTTGGTGGTCGCGCCGGCCGGGTAGTACTTCACGGCGGTCACGCACCCGCTCGCGGCCGCGGCCTCGATCTCGGCGGCCTGGGTGCGGTCGGTCAGGTAGAGCGTCATCAGCGGCTCGAACCTAACGCCCGCTGGCAGCGCGGCCACGATGCGCTGCCGGTAGGCGCGCGCCTGTTCGGTCGTCGTGACCGGTGGCTTCAGGTTCGGCATCACGATCGCGCGCGCGAAGCGACGCGCCGTGTCGGGCAGGACGGCCGCCATCGCGGCGCCGTCGCGCAGGTGCAGGTGCCAGTCGTCGGGTCGCAGGAGCCGGAGGTGCATTCGGTGCGACGATAGCGGTACGAGCGGGCGATCCGCAGCGCCGCGTCGCCGCATCGCCCGACGCGACCGGCCGGTGGACGACGGCCCATTGCTCGCCGCCGGTTGCAGGCCATACTTGGCGACCCGCCCTCGCCCCGGGCCGCCGCCCAGATGCCGTTCCGATCCGCGACCTGTCTGCTGCCGTTGTGCCTGGGCATCGCCGTGTCGGCCGTCGCCACCGCGCAGACGCTGCAGTACGGCGCCGGTGCGGTGGAGGTTCGGCGCACCAGCCAGGCGGGGGTCGAGCGCGCCGAGTGGAGCCACGACGGCGGCCAGCACTGGCGGCCGCTGCGCGCCCCGGACGACCTGCTGCACCTGCGCGCGGCGACGTTCGACCCGCTGGCCGGCGTGCCGGTCTGGGCGCCGCCGCTCGACGCGCCGGCCGGCAGCACGTTGCGCCTGGTGCAGTTCCACACCCAGGTGCTCGCGGCCTACCGCGCCGAGATCGAGGCGACCGGGGCGGAGATCCTGTACTTCCTGCCGGCGAGTGCCCTGCTGGTGCGCTGCGACGCGGCGGCGGCGGCGGCGATCGCCGCGCTGCCGTGCGTGCGCTGGTTCGGTGGCGTGCCCAACGCCGTGAAACTCGATGCCGCGCTGCAGGCGTTCGTGCTCGGCGGCGGCACCACCAAGGTCGCCTGCAACCTCGTGCTCGCCGCGAAGGCCGACCGCCTGGCCGTGCTGGCGCAAGTGCTGCAGGTCGGCGGCCAGATCGTGTCGCCGGGCGACGGTTCGACGATGGTGCGGGCGGCGCTGCAGCCGGCACAGCTGGTCGCACTGCTGGCGTTCGACACCGTGGTCTGGGCCGACGTCGCCGGTGCCGACGGCACCGACATGGACCGCGTGCGCGCGATCGGCGGCGCCGACGCCGTCGAACTGTTCGGCGGCTACCGCGGCCAGGGCGTGCGCATCGACATGACCGAAGCGGTCGACGAGACCCATCCGGACCTGCTCGGCCGGGTCCTCGCGCGCGGCCTCAACGCGTCGGATCCGCACGGCCACTGCGTCGGCTCGATCCTGGGCGGCAGCGGCGCCGGCCTCGCCGCGGCGCGCGGCATGCTGCCCGACGCGTTGCTGATCGAAGGTGCCTACAACTCCGCCAACCACTACGCGGTGATCCAGGACAGCGTCGACCCGCTGCTGGGCTGGCGCGCGCAGCTGGCGACCGCGAGCTGGGGCGCGGCGACGACGCAGTTCTACGACAGCGTCTCGATGGCGATGGACGACGCGCTGTTCGACGCCGACCTGCCGCGGCTCAACAGCATGGGCAACAACGGCAACCAGCTCGCGCGGCCCGAGGCCTGGGCCAAGAACAGCATCTCGGTCGGTGCCGTCAAGCATCTGAACGACACCAACCCCGGCAACGACCGCTGGAACGCGCCCGGCGACGCGTCGGCGGCCAGCATCGGGCCGGCGGCGGACGGGCGCCTGAAGCCGGACATCGTCGGCTTCTACGACAGCATCCAGACCGCGGACCTGCCGGGCCTGCCGGGCTTCACGATCACGAACTACCTGACGAACTTCGGCGGCACTTCGGCGGCGGCGCCGATGGTCGCGGGCCACGTCGGCATCCAGCTGCAGATGTTCACCGACGGCCTGTTCGGCAACTCGCTGCCACTGCCGGCGACCGCGGCCAACCGGTTCGAGAACCGGCCGCACATGACGACCGCGAAGGCGCTGCTGTGCAACACCGCGCGGCAGTACCCGTTCGTCGGCGTGGCGCACGACCTGACGCGCTCGCACCAGGGCTGGGGCTTCCCCGATCTGCAGCGCACCTGGGACCAGCAGCGCAGGATCGTCGTCGTCGACGAATACGAGACGCTGCAGACCGGCGAAGCGCGCGAGTACTGGGTGCACGTCGAGCCGGGCACGCCCGAGTTGCGCGCCACGCTGGCCTGGGCCGACCCGGCGGCGTTGCCCGCGGCCTCGATCCAGCTGGTCAACGACCTCGACCTGCGGGTCACGCGCTACGCGGACGGCGCCGTCTGGTGGGGCAACCACGGGCTCGACGGCGACACCGCCTCGAAGGTCGGCGGCGCGCCGAACCAGCGCGACACGCTCGAGAGCGTCTACCTGAAGGACCCCCTGCCGGGCGCCTATCTGGTGCGCGTCGAAGCCGCGTCGATCGTCAGCGACGGCAAGGTCGAGACGCCGCAGCTAGACACCGACTTCGCGTTGGTGATGCACCCGGTCGGCGGCTACCGCAACGACACGGGCTTCCGCTTCGAGTTCACGTCGACGGGCCCCGGCGACCTCGGCTTCCGGTGCCAGAACGTGCCGACCACCGGCTGGAACGACGGCTTCACCGCGGTCTCGGTCTCGACCGGCCGCGGCGTCGGCTTCGGTCGCTTCTTCGGTCTCGAGGACGACGTCGTGACCTACGGCATGTGGTCGATCCCGGCGTTCGTCGGCAATCCGTTCCACTTCGTGCCCGGCGGCACCGGCGCGTATCCGTTCACGCCGTTCACGTTCGATCCGGCGTTCGTCGGCTGGCTCGCGAGCTACCAGCTGCAGCTCGACGCCGTGGTGCTGCTGTGGAACGGCGACGAACTGGTCGCGGCTTCGAACGTCGATCGCATCCAGGTGCAGTGACGCCGATGCGGCTCGGCTTCGGGTTCTCGCCGTGCCCGAACGACACGTTCGCGTTCTGGAGTGCCGTGCACGGCGTCGACCGCGCGCCCGGCCTCGAACTCGAGCCGGTGCTGGCGGACATCGAGACGCTGAACGAGCGCGCGATCGCGGGCCCGGCGCCGCTGCCGGTGACCAAGCTGAGCCTGCCGGCGCTGGCGCGCGTCGCCGACCGCTACGCCGTGCTGCCGGCCGGCGCCGCGCTCGGGTTCGGCTGCGGGCCGCTGGTGGTCTGCCGCGACGACGCGCCGCTGCGGTCGCTGGCCGACCTCGCGGCCGCGCGCGTCGCGATTCCGGGGCGCTTCACGACCGCCTACCTGCTGTTCGCGAGCTTCGCGCCGCCGCCGCGCGCCTGCGTCGCGATGCCGTTCCACCGCGTGATGCAGGCCGTGGCCGACCGCGAGTGCGACGCCGGCCTCGTGATCCACGAAGGCCGCTTCACCTACCGCGCGCACGGCCTGCGCGAACTCGCCGACCTCGGCACGCTGTGGGAGGCCGCGACCGGCGGGCCGCTGCCGCTCGGCGTGATCGCGGCGCGGCGCGACCTCGACGCGCCGGTGTTCGCGGCGCTCGGCGACCTGCTGCGGCGGTCGGTCGCGACCGCACGCCGGGCGCCCGAACGGCCGCGCGACTGGGTGCGGGCGCACGCGCAGGAACTCGACGAGGCGGTCTGTGCGCGGCACATCGGACTCTACGTGAACGCGTTCACCGAGGACCTCGGCGCGCCGGGTCGGCGCGCGATCGAACAGCTGCTGCAGCGCGGCCGGTCCCTCGGGCTGCTGCCGGCCGGACCGTCGCCGTTCCGCGAGGACGCATGCTGTTCCCCCTGACGGCGGCGGTGCTGTTCACGTTGGCGACGCTGCTGCCGGCGGCGCTGGTCGGCCTGGTGCTGTGGCTGCTGCGCTGCCGCACGCGCACGTTCTGGCGGCGCGTCGCGTGGGCACACGCCGGCCTGTTCGTGCTGCACCTGTTCGTCGGCTTCCCGGTCGCGCTCGGCTGGTTCGGTTCGCGCATGGTCGGCACGCGCCACGACGAGCGCGGCTACGACGGCCCGCGCCTGGACGCCAGCGGCGCGCTGCTGCGCCAGGACCGTGCGTCGCTGCGGCGCGAGCGCGAAGCGGGCCGGCCCGAGGTCGCGGCCGAGATCGCGGCGGCGGCGCGCGCGCGGGCCGTGCACGTGACCAGCGCCGACGGCACCGAACTGCGGCTGTTCCGGCTCGAAGCGCTACGCGAGCCGCCGGCCGCGGTCGCGGTGCTGGTGCACGGCCTGTTCCGCTCGGCGCTCGAACTCGAGGCGCCGGCCGCGCTGTACCGCGAACTCGGCTGCGAGTGCTGGCTGGTCGAGCTGCGCAACCACGGCGGCAGCGGCCGCGCGCCGTTCACCGGCGGCCTGCGCGAGAGCGACGACGTCGTCGCGGCGGTGCAGCACGTGCGGTCGGTGCCGGGCCGCGCCCAGACGCCGGTGGTGCTGTCCGGCGTCAGCCTCGGCACCGTCGCGGTCGCGCTGGCGCTGCCGCGGCTCGACGGCATCGCGGCCGTCGTGCTGGATTCGCCGATCGACGACCTGCACGCCGCCGCGCACCGCATGCTGGCGTTCGACCGCGACGGCGACCGGCGGCGCTTCTTCCACCTCCACGAGCCGTGGCGGTCGACGGTGCTGGCGGCGCTGGGGGCCTGGTCGGGCTTCGTGGTGGCCGACGTGGTGCCGAGCGACGTGCTGGCGACGCTGCCACACGACCTGTCGGTGCTGGTCGTCGGCGCCGAGCACGACGACCGGGCGCCGCCGGCCACGGTCGAGGCCCTGTTCGCCCGGCTGCCGATGCCGGCCGAACGGCGCGAACTGTGGCTGGTGCCGGGCGCGGCCCACGGCGACGCCTGCAGCCACGACCCGGCCGGCTACCGCGCGCGGCTCGAACGGCTGCTGGCGCGGCGCCGCGGCAGCTGAGCCCGACTCGAATCCGGCGCGCACGCGGCTACGTTCCCCGGTCGCCACGCGCGGCACCGCCGGCGCGGCCACGCGCCGACCGCACCCCATGCAGAACATCGTCGTCGTCAACGACCCCAAGGACTGGTCCTTCTCGCACGAGGGTGTCGAGGTCGTTCCTGCGCGCAAGTACCTGACGCACCCGGCCTACACGACCCTCGAGAAGGTCCGCGTCATCAACCTGTGCCGTTCGCTCGGCTACCAGAAGATCGGCTACTACGTGTCGCTGCTCGCCGACGCGCGCGGCCACAAGCCGATGCCGAGCATCGAGACGATCCAGAACCTGAAGGACCGCGCGATCGCGGCGATCGTCGGCAGCGACCTGCAGGACCTGATCGACGAGTCGCTGACCAAGGTGCAGAGCGCCGAGTTCGTGCTCAGCGTCTACTTCGGGCGCAACATGGCGCAGCGGCACGAGCGGCTCGCGAAGGCCCTGTTCCGGATGTTCCCGAGCCCGTTCCTGCAGGCGTCGTTCACGCGCAACGAACGCAACGGCCGCTGGCGGCTCGAGACGCTGAAGCCGATGGCGATCGACGACATCCCGCGCGGCCACGAGGGCTTCGCGCAGGAGGCGACCGCGGACTTCCTGCAGCGCGCCTACGTGCGGCCGCAGCGGCAGCGCCAGCGGCCGTACGACCTCGCGATCCTGGTCGATCCGAACCTGCCCGAGCCGCCGTCGAACAAGAAGGCGCTGCAGAAGTTCGACAAGGCCGGCGAAGAGGTCGGCTTCAACGTCGAGTTCATCGAGCAGCAGGACTACGCGCGGATCGGCGAGTTCGACGCGCTGTTCATCCGCGAGACCACCAGCGTCAACCACCACACGTTCCGGTTCGCCTGCCGTGCCGAGGCGCTCGGGCTGGTCGTGATGGACGACCCGGCGTCGATCCTGCGCTGCTCCAACAAGGTGTTCCTCGCCGAGATGGCCGAGCAGCAGGACATCCTGGTGCCGAACACGATGATCGTGCACCGCGGCAACGTCGACGACCTGCCGGTGCGGCTCGGCCTGCCGTGCGTGCTGAAGCAGCCCGACAGCTCGTTCTCGGCCGGCGTGCGCAAGGTGACGACGCCGGAGGACCTGCACGTGCAGGTCGAGGCGATGCTCGAGAAGTCGGATCTCGTGATCGCGCAGGCGTTCGTGCCGACGGAGTTCGACTGGCGCATCGGCGTGCTCGACGGGCAGCCGCTGTACGCGTGCCGCTACTACATGGCCGACGGCCACTGGCAGATCCTGAAGCGCGACGCCGGCGGCACCAAGGAGGACGTCGGCCGGGCCGAGACCGTGCCGGTCGAGATGGCGCCGACCCGCGTCGTGAAGACCGCGCTGAAGGCGTGCAACCACGTCGGCAAGGGCCTCTACGGCGTCGACCTCAAGGAGGTGTCCGGCAAGGTCTACATGATCGAGGTCAACGACAACCCG
Organism: Planctomycetota bacterium; assembly: GCA_016794425.1. GTDB lineage: Bacteria > Planctomycetota > UBA1135 > UBA1135 > UBA2386 > JAEUHS01. The sequence continues at coordinate 96,856 of JAEUHR010000035.1, read as the reverse complement.
AACATCGACGCCGGCTTCGAGGACGCGGTGCTCGGCGACGAGCTGTACCTGCGCGTGATGCGCACGTTCTTCGCCCGCGTCACGGCGCGGCACCGCGGCTGGGGGTCGGCGTGACGCTGGGGCTGTTCGACGGCTTCGGCGTCGAGCTCGAGTACGCGGTCGTCGATCGCACCACGTTCGCCGTGCGGCCCGTCGTCGACGCGCTGCTGAAGCACTTCGCCGGCACGCAGGTCGGCGACTTCGACGACGGGCCGATCTCGTGGTCCAACGAACTCGCGCTGCACGTCGTCGAACTGAAGACCAACGGGCCGGCGCCGTCGCTGGCGGGGCTCGCGGCGCGGTTCCAGAACTCGCTGGCGCGGCTCGAGGGCGGCCTCGCGACGCTCGGTGCGCGACTGATGCCCGGCGGCATGCACCCGACGATGGACCCGCGGCACGAGTTCGTGCGCTGGCCGCACGACTACGCCGACGTCTACTCGGCCTACGACCGCATCTTCGACTGCCGCGGCCACGGCTGGTCGAACCTGCAGAGCTGCCACCTGAACCTGCCGTTCGCGAACGACGACGAGTTCGGCCGGCTGCACCTGGCCGCGCGCGCGCTGCTGCCGCTGCTGCCGGCGCTGGCCGCCAGTTCGCCGTTCTGCGAGGGGCGCTTCACCGGCTGGCTCGACTGGCGGCTCGAGGTCTACCGGCACAACCAGAAGCGCGTGCCGCGCATCGCCGGCCTGGTCGTGCCCGAGCCGGTCACGACGCGCGAGCGCTACTTCGCCGAGATCCTGGAGCCGATCTGGCGCGACATCGCGCCGCTCGATCCCGACGGCATCCTGCGCGAAGAGTGGCTGAACTCGCGCGGCGCCGTGGCGAAGTTCTTCCGCGATGCGCTCGAGATCCGCGTGCTCGACGTGCAGGAGTGCCCGGCGGCCGATCTGGCGATCTGCACGCTGGTGACCGCAGTGCTGCGCGCCCTGTGCGCCGAGCGCTGGTGCGGCCGTGCGGCGCTGGCGGCGCTGCCGACCGACGAACTGGCGGCGGTGTTGTGGGCGGTCGCGCGCGACGGCGACCGGGCCGTGGTCGCGCACCGTGGGCTCTTGGCTGCGCTCGGTCTGCCGGCCGTGCCGCTGCCGGCGATCGAGGTCTGGCGCCGGCTCGCCGACGCGGTGCTGCCCGACGTCGGTGCGTTCGACGGTGACCTGGTCGCGCCGCTGCGCGCGATCCTGACCCGCGGGCCGCTCGCGCGCCGCATGCTGGCCGCGGTCGGCGAGCAACCCGACGCGGCGGCGCTGCGGCAGCTGGAGGGCCAGCTCGCCGACTGCCTGCGCTCTGGGCAGAGCTTCGGCTGAACGCAGCGGCCGGCGTCTCAGCGCGCGTCGGGATCGGTGAACGGCACCAGCACGATCGCGATCGCCAGCAGCACCATCGCGACGGCGAGGCCCGGCACCGGGTTGCCGTTCAGCATCCAGACGGTGATGCCGAACAGGCAGCCGCCCTCGAGCATCGCGATCGGCACCAGCACCGCGCGGAAACGCGCCGCGGCGCGGGCCTCGGGCTCGGCGCGCTCGGCCAGGCGGCGCAGCACGCCGCGCGCGGTCACGGCGCCGATCGCCATCGCGGCGCCCAGCGCGATCGCGACCGTGTCCAGTTCGGGCAGCGGCGCCGCGGCGAGCCCCTTGCCGGTCGACTGCAGCACGACCCCGACGACCACCGCATAGAACGTGATGCCGAGCAGCAGCGCGATGCAGACCAGGCGCTGCTGCGCGAACGTCGGCCCGGCGCTCACGGCGCGCTCCGCACGAACAGGCCGAGCACGTGCCCGGAGCCGATCCGGAACAGCGGTTTCGCCAGGCGCTGCGTGAAGCCGCACTGCTCGGCCAGCGCGCGCACGCGCGCGTTGCGCAGCACGTTCTTCGGCTTCTTGCCGACCAGCTTGACGCGCAGTTCGCGCAGCAGGTTCTTCAGCGAGGTCGCCGAGAACCAGGTGACGATCACGGCCTTGCGGGCGACGCGGAACAGCTCGCGCAGGTGCCGTTCGCGCAGCTCCTGGCTCTCGAGGTGGTGCGACAGCCGGAAGCTGACGACGACGTCGACGCTGCGGTCGGCCAGCGGGATCTCGAGCGCCGTCGCGCGGAAGTAGCCGCGGCCGTCGGTGCCGTGGTCGCGCTGGTTCAGCTGCACCATCGTGAACGACCAGTCGGCCTCGATCAGGTGGCGGCAGCGTTCCTTCAGCAGATCCGACAGCCGGCCGTGGCCGCACGGCAGGTCGAGGATCGTGTCGACGCTGCCGAGTTCGGCGAAGTAGGCGCGCAGCAGCGCCCGCTCGCGCTGGTCGGACCACTTGCGGTGCAGCTTGTTGCGGTAGTCGGCCTTGTAGGCCTCGGCGCCGCGCGTGCTGTTGTAGTTCTGCAGCTTGCTCGGCTGCATCGGGGAGTGCAGGTTCGTCATCGCGGGGATCGGGGCGCGGGTTCGCGGCGCAGGCGCAGCGGCAGGACGACGTAGAGGTACCAGAACATCGTCAGCGCGGCGGTGACATCGTGGCGCAAGACGCCCCGCCGGTCGAGCCTGCGCCAGGTCTGCCGCGCCGCGCCGCGGTCGCCGTCGTGGTAGGCGAGCAGCCAGCGCAGCCGTTCGGTCGCCGACCAGTCGCGGCGGCGGCTCGGCGAGAACACCGCGTCGAACAGGTCGATCTGCCCGAGGCGCGTGCCGTGCAGCGACCGGCCGATCGCGAATGCGGCCGGCACGTCGCAGACCGCCAGCTGCGCCGCCGCCGGATCGCCCTGCACCAGCACGTTGCGCGGCATCGCCGTGCACCAGGACACGCCGGCCCGGTGCAGCGTCGCGACCAGCCGCGCCACCGTCGCACACAGCCGCCGCCGCACCGCGAACGCGCGGTCGCGCGGCAGTTCGGCCAGCACCTGCTTCAGCGGGCGGCTGTGCGGCAGCAGGCGCGTCACCAGCGTCGAGTCGTCGACGCAGCCGAAGCGGCGCCGTTCGGACCACCCGAGCGCCTCGGTGCACGGCACGCCGGCCGCCGCGACCAGCCGCAGGTTGTCGAACTCGCGCCGCGCGCGGCTGCGGCGGCCGAACGACTGCAGCCAGCGGTGGCCGCGGTTGTGGTAGGTCTTGCGCACGACGGCGTCGGCGCCGCGGCCCAGCTGTTCGACCGTCGTCGCGCGATCCTGCTTCAGCGTCTCACGGTGCACGGCGGCGAGCCGCGCGAGCTCAGGCGGATCGGGGACCTGCGTCATCGGCGGCCGAGGTCGCGTTCGAGCCGGCGCACGAGGTCGCTGGTCGGCCACGGGGTGGTCGGCTGCATCTGGCCGAGGTTCGTGAACAGCAGCGGGTGCTCCAGCTTCGGCGTCGCTTGCCCGAGCCAGTCGCGCACGTGCCGGATCGCCAGCGCTTCGAACGGGTACACCTTCGCCGCCGGGTCGTCGAACGGCGCCGTGCCGGCCTGGCGCTGCTGCAGGTGCAGTTCGAGCAGGTCGGCCACGCGCTGCGCGAACACGCGCGGCTCGCCGTGCCAGTGCGCCAGCACTTCCTGGTAGGGGCCGAGCCGCGCGGTCACCGCCGGCCGCTGGCCGGCGCGCAGCTGCAGCAGTTCGCGCACGAACAGCGGCAGGTGGTCGTCGTCGCCGAACTCCGCGTCGGGCAGCTTGCGCAGCAGTTCGTGCAGGTCCTCGGCCAGCGGGTCGTGCAGCGCCAGCGCCAGCAGCGACGTCAGCGCGCCCTGCAGCAGCGAGAACGGCAGGCCGCGCACGCCGGTGCGGCGGTGGCGTTCGCGCAGCAGCAGCGACGAGCGGCGCAGCGCCTGGCCGGTGCGCGCCGCGACGAAGCCCGCCTGCTCGCCCTCCAGGACGCGCCACAGGCCGTGGCCGAGGTGCCAGGTGCCGAGCAGCCACGCCGCGACGTAGACCTGCGGGCGCCGCCGCGGGTCGCCGAGCGACGCGGTCAGCTGCGCTTCCTGGTCGCGTTCGAGGAAGCGCCGGTTCGCGTCGCGTTCGGCCCATTCGGCCAGCCCGCGGCGCAGGCTCGTGATCGCGGTCAGGGACATCGGCGGGCGGGAAGGGTAGCGCTCGCGTCGCGCGCCGCGAAACGTAGAGTGCCGGCCGTGGACCTGCTGCGCTGGATCCTGTTCGGCGTGCTGCCGGCGCTGGCCGCAATCGTCGTCTGCGTCGGCGTCGGCGGCCCGCGGCTGCTGGCGCTCGGCCTCGCGATCGCGCTGTGCGTGCCGCTCGGCATGTCGGCCGGCTGGCCGGACTGGCCGTGGGCGATCAGCGCCCACCACGGCCGTCCCGCCGAGTGGTTGTGGTGGTGCCTCGCCGCGGCCGGCGTGCTCGGCGCGCTCTACGACCTGAAGTGGCTGCCGAAGTGGCTGCTGCTGCCGCTCGAAGTGCTGCTGGTCGCGCTGCTGCCGTGGCTGCTGTCGGGCGACCTGCGCGCGCGGTGGAGCTTCGAGTGGTGTGTCGTGATGCTCGGTGCCGCGTGGGGAGTCGTGATGGCGCTGTGGTGGACGCTGCGGCAGGCGACGAAGCTGCAGCCTGGCATGAGCGTGCCGCTGTGCGGTGCGATCGCGCTGGCGGCCGATGCGCTGGTGCTGCGCGCGCGCGCCGGCGGCGTCGCGTGGGAACTCGCCGGCATCGGCGCGGTCGCGCTCGGCGTCGCGGTCGCGACGACGATCTGGCGGCGGCCGTTCGTCTGCGGCGTCGGCGGCACGCTGTGCATCGCGCTGGTGCACCTGGGCGTGTTGTGGTGCGGCCGCGGCGAACGCGAACTGCTGCAGGCGCCGTTCCTGCTGGCGATGGTGGCGCCGCTGGCGCTGTGGCTCGGCACGACCAAGGTGTTCGCCGACGGCCGCGCGACCGGCATGGTGGTGGGCGTCACGGCGTGCGCGGCCTGCGCCGCCACCGCGGTGCTCATGCTGTGAGGCGGCCGCACGTCATGCGCCGGCGAAGTGCTGCGCGAACATCGCCGCCAGGTCGCGGCCGACGTCCTCGGCGCTGCGGCCCTCGATGCGGTGCCGCGGCAGGAAGTCGACCAGCTGGCCGTCCTGGAACAACGCCATCGACGGGCTCGACGGCGGGATCGCGCCGAAGTGCTGGCGCGCACGCGCGGTCGCTTCGCGATCCTGGCCGGCGAACACGGTCGCGAGCCGCTGCGGCCGGTGGGGGTCTTGCAGCGCCAGCGCGACGCCGGGCCGCGCCATGCCGGCGGCGCAGCCGCACACCGAGTTGACGACCAGCAGGCCGGACTTGCGGTCGGCGACCCAGGCGTCGACGGCGGCCGGCGTCAGCAGTTCTTCGGCGCCGAGGCGCGTCAGTTCGTCGCGCATCGGCTGGACCAGTTCGGGGTCGTACATCATGGCTCCAGGGTAGCGACCTTCGGGGCGGCTGCCACGCGGGCCTGCCCGGCTTCCGGAGCGGCCGTCGGCGTGGCACCATTCCGCCCATGCGCGGCCGTACCACCTCCGGGCTCGCTTTGCTCGCCCTGTTCCTCGTCCTGCTCGCCACCTGGGGCAACGTCGAGACCATCGGCGCTTCGCTGCCCGACGACCCTGTGACGCTGCGCACGACGACGACCTGGTCGGTGTTCGGCCGCTGGCCGTTCGTCGTGGTCGACGGCGGCTCGGTCGACCTGCGCTGGCCAGGCCTGGTGCTGGGCCTCGCGCTCAGCGCCGCCGCCGTCGCGTTGACCTGCGTGTGGCTGCGCCCCCGTGCCGCCGAGGCGCGCGTCGCATGAACACCGCGCCGATCACCGTCGATCTGGTCAAGGCGGCGCAGGGCGGGGATCGCCAGGCGCTCGAACGGCTGCTCGAGCGCTACTACGACCGCGTGCGGCGCGCCGTCGGCATCCGCATGGGCGTGCGCGTGCGTTCGTGGACCGACTCGGTCGACATCATGACGCGCACGTTCCTGAAAGCGCTCGAGAAGTTCGACACGTTCGAGATGCGCGACGAGTCGTCGCTGCTGAAATGGCTGGTCAAGATCGGCAGCGGCATGATCCGCGACGCCGCCGACGAGCGGAACGCCGAGTGCCGCAACCCGGACCGCGAGAAGCCGCTGTTCGTCACCACGCCGAGCGGCACCTCGCTGCAGACGCCGTTGCCCGACCCGGCGGCCTCGATCACGCGAGACCTCGGCCGCATCGAGGACAAGGACGCGGTCGACGCGGCGATCGCGGCGCTCGACGAAGCCGACCGCGAACTGCTGCTCGGCTACTACTACCTGGAGTTGTCGTGGGAGCAGCTGGCGGTCGAACTCGGCCTGCTGCAAGCGGGCGCCGACGCCGCCACGCGCGAACGCGCGGCCGAGGTCGTGCGCAAGCGCGCCGCGGCGGCACGGGCCCGGCTGGCGATCGAGCTGCTGCGGCAGCGCGGCCAGCGGCCGAAGGATGCGGGCGAGAACGGGCCCGGATAGAGTTCCGCCGCCCGCGGCCCGTCCCCTGCCGCGGCATGGCCTCGCCTGGGAAAACCGCCGTGACCGATCCCGACGCCGCAACCGTGCGCGCCGAACCGCCGCGCGACGACCGGATCGGCGAACTATTGGCCGAGTACCTGCTCGCGGCCGAGATCGGGCCGCGGCCCGAGCTGCAGGAGTTCCTGGCCCGGCTCACGGGGCCGGCCGACCGCGAGCGGTTCGTCGAACTGCTGGACCAGGTCGCGTTCGCGGGCCGGCACCTGCCGCTGCGGCTGCGGCCCGAACTGGTGCTGGCCGACCGCTACGAACTGATCGAGCCGATCGGCAGCGGCGGCATGGGGCAGGTGTGGCGCGCGCACGACCGCACGCTCGACCTGCACGTCGCGGTCAAGGTGCTCAGCGTCGCGGCGGCCGCCGCGGTCGACCTCGATCGCCTGGTGCAGCGCGAGGGCAAGCTGCTGGCGAAGCTGTCGCATCCGGGCGTCGTGCGCGTGCTCGACATCGGCCACGACGAGGAGCACCGCTTCCTGGTCATGGAGCTGGTGCCCGGCGTGTCGCTCGACGGCGCGCTCGACCTCTTGCGCGAACGGCGGCGCGTGCTCGGCCGCGGCCTGACGGCGGCCGACGTGCTGGCCCTGACCGGGCCGCCGGCGCCGGGGCGTGCGGCGGTGCTGCAGGGCCGCGAACCGTGGGCGCAGACCGCGGCCAAGGTCATGATCGAGCTGCTGCGCACGCTCGAAGCGACGCACGGCACCGGCGTCGTGCACCGCGACCTGAAGCCCGGCAACGTGCGCTGGAGCGGCGGCGGCTACCCGGTGCTGCTCGACTTCGGCATCTCGCTGCGCGCCGACCAGGAGCCCGGCACCCGCACGTCGGAGCTGTTCGGCACCGCGGTCTACGCGGCGCCCGAACAGTGGCGCTCGGCCGGCGAGGTGGGCATGCACACCGACGTCTACCAGGCCGGGCTCGTGCTCTACGAACTGCTGACGCTCGAGCGCTGTTTCGCCAGCTCGAGTCCGATCGAGACCATGCGCGCGGTGCGCGAAGCCCGCTACCGGCGCCCGCGCGAACTCGATCCGGGCATCGACCCGCGGCTCGAGGCCTGCGTGCTGCGCGCGATCGAAGTCGAACCGACGCGCCGCTACGCCTCGGCGGCGGCGTTCCGCGACGACCTCGAGCGCTACCTCGCCGGCGAAGTGCCCGCAGCGGCGAACGCCTCGGCGAAGTGGTCGTGGCATGCGCGCGCGTTCGTGCGGCGGCGGCGCCGGCCGCTGGCGCTGGCCGCCGCGGCGCTGCTCGGCGCCGCGGCGTTGTGGCTCGCCGGCGGCCGCGAGCCGGTCGCCGTGCGCTGGGTCGGCGACCGCACGCTGACGGTCGAGGTCGCGGGCGCCGGCCGGCTGGCCGGCTTCCTGGCCGCGATCGACGCGAACGGCGACACCTGGTGCGCGCCGCTGAAGTTCGGCGACCAGCTGGTGCGCGACGTCGACGCCGGTGAGGTGCGGCTCGAACTCGGCCCCGAGGTCGAACGCTACCGGCAGGTCGTCGCCTCGACGTTCTTCGCCGCGTCGGGCGATCCGGCCTCGCAGCGCGAGCTGGCCGACGTGGTGCCGCGGCTCGAGCAGGCGCAGCGGTCGATCGACCGGCACGACGGCGAATGGCTGCCGGCGCCGGAGCTGAAGGCGCGCTTCGCGGCCGGCCGCGGCACCGCGGCGTCGACGCTGCCGGTCGAACGGCTGTTCGTCGAAGGCGCGTGGTCCGCCAACGGCATGCAGGTCACCGTCGCCGCCCGTTCCCCTTCGTCCTCGTGAGGTCGTCGATGTCCATGCGTCGCGTCGTGCAGGTTCGTCCGGGATCGCTCGCCCTCGGCGTCGGCGGCGCCCTCGCCGCCGCGGTTGCCGCGGCCGTGCTGTGGGCACCGGCGTCGCGCGTCGAGGCGGCACCGACCGGCGCCGCGCGCGGCGCGACCGCCGGTGAGCCGGCGGCGCTGGCGCTGCTGGTCGGGATCCCCGTCTACGCCCCGTCCGGCCGCGACGACGACTTCCAGCCGCTGGCCGGACCGGCCAACGACGTCGCGCGCGCCGAGCGTCTGCTGCGCGAGCGCTTCGGCTTCACCGACGACCAGATCGTCACGCTGGTCGGTCCCGCGGCGACGCACGCGGCGATCGTCGGCGCGTTCCACCGGCATCTGATCGCGCGCGCCGGGCCGTCGACGCGCGTCGTGTTCTGGTTCTCCGGCCACGGCTCGCGCGTGCCCGATGCCGCGCGCCGCGACGACTCGGCACGCGGCGCGGGCGAGCAGCCGTTCGACGAGACGCTGGTCGCCTGGGACAGCCGCCAGGTCGATCCCGACGGCGGCCACGACGTGACCGACGACGAGCTGCACTCGTTGCTGGCGGCGCTGCGCAGCCAGGACGTCGTGGTGGTGACCGACTGCTGCCACTCGGGCGGCGTGCTGCGCGGCGGCGCCGTGCAGCCCGGTGTGCGCGAGGTGCGCGCCGGCAGCAAAGCCCTGCGGCGTGAGCGCGTCGCGGCGTTCTGGCCCGCCGACGTGATGCTGCGCGACGACGGCGACCACGCCGACCTGCCGGCCGTCGTGCAACTGGCGGCCTGCGGCGCGCAGCAGCAGGCCGGCGAACTCGCGGTCGGCGACAGCGTGTTCGGCACGATGACGTGGTTCCTGACCCAGGCGCTGGCCGAAGCCGATGCGCAGACGTCGTGGGCCGAGGTCGCCGCCGACGTGCGGGCGCGGGTCGCCGGCCTCGGCACGACGCCGGACCAGCGCGTGCAGATCGACGGGGCCGGTGACCGCGCCGTGTTCGGCGGCACCGGCCGGCCGGTGCCGAAGGGCTACCAGGTCGACGTGCGCGGCAGCCGTTCGTTCGTGGTCGGCGCCGGTGCGCTGCACGGCGTCGCCGCCGGCGCCGAGTTCGACCTGCTCGACCTCGACGGCAAGCCGGCTGGCGTCGCCCGCGCGGATCGCGTGCACACGACGTTCTGCATCGCCGACTGGGCCGGCACCGGCGCGCGGCCGGTGGGCGCCCTGCGCGCGGTGCCGCGCACGCTCGGCACCGGTCAGCCGCGCCTCCTGGTCGCGATCGACGGGCTCGACGGCGAACTGCTCGACGGCAGCCCGGTCGCGACGGCGGTGCCGCCGGAGCAGGCCGAGTACACGCTGCGCGCGCTCGACGGCGGCTACGGGCTGTTCCTGCGCGACGGCCGCTGCGTGCGGCACTGCGGTGCCGATGCCGACGCCTTGCGCGCCGAACTGATCCAGGAGCAGCGCTACCGCACGCTGTGGCAGGGCGTGGCGATGCCGGGACGCTTCCGGTTGCGCGTGCGCGCCGAGCCGGTGCCGGCCGAACTCGCGGCGGCGCGCGGCCGGGCCGCGGCGTTGCTGGCGCCGGTCGAGGGCGAAGGGGTCGGCGCCGTTGGCACCGTCGTCGGCGCGGACGTGCTGCCGAAGACGGGGCCCGGCGGCGGCCTCGTGCAGATCGTCGTCACCAACCTGGAGCAGCAGGACCTGCACATCGCGCTGGTGTCGGCGACCGAGTCGCGCGAGGTCAACGTGCTCTACGGACGCACGCCCGAGAACGTGGTGCGGGCGGGCGCGTCGATCACGAAGCTCGTGCTGCTGGGGCCGAGTGCGGGCTGGCCGACGGACCAGCCGATGGCCGACCGCTACGTCGCGATCGCGACGGCTCGCTACGCCGACTTCACGCCGTTCGAGTCGGCGGCGACGGTCGGCCCGACGCGCGGCGGCGAGCCGGCGCGGCCGCCGTTCCTCGAAGCGGCGCTCGGGGGCACGCGCACGCGCGGCGACACCGACGATCCGGCCTGGGGCATCGCGACCTGCGACCTGCAGCTCGTGACGCCGCCGGTGTTCGAGCGGACGCAGCGGCGCTGATCGCCCGGGTCAGTTGCGACCGAACGTGTGCCGCATCGCATTGCTGGCGACGGTCACCAGGTCGCCGCCGGTGAACAGCCCGTCCAGCACGACGATCTGCGCATACATGTCGCTGCCCTCGAGACCGGGCGCGATCGGGATCGGCGCGCCGGTGATGGTCGCGCCGGGCGCCGGGTAGAGCTGCCACACCAGCGGGTTCGCCGACGTGCTGATCATGCAGTTCGGCGCGGTGATGGTCGGCACCTGGATGCCGGGGCGCGCGGCCTGCACGTCGAGCAGCAGGGCGGCCAGGATCGAGCCCGGCGGCACGTTGACCGCGCCGTAGGTCAGCGACTGGCCGTCGAACGCGCGGCCACCGTAGTAGAAGCCGCCGGCCTGCGGCGCGCCCGTGACGGTCAGGCCCAGGTGCCCGCGTGCACCTTCGATCTGCGTCAAGAACGGCACCTCGACCGACAGGTCGCGTGACTGCGGGTCGTTCGAACCGAGGATCGGGCTGGCGCTGAGGCGGCCGCGCGTGAAACCGACCACGGCGGACATCATGTTGGTCGTCGAGGCCTGGTTGCCGATGAATGCCGGCATCGAGCCGTAGCGATACTCGACGCTGCCGGTCGCCTCGTGGATCGCGAGCTGGAACGTGACCACCGAGTGGCCGCCTTGGCCGACGCCCGAGCCGACGCGGTAGAGCGACGTCTCGAACCAGGTCACATAGCAGACGGCCTGGCCGGCACCGGCGGAGGTGTCGGTCTTGACGTGCAGGCCGCAGTTGGGGTTCGTCGCGGTGTTGCGTCCGGCCGCCAGGTCGATCCAGAACGGCAGGTAGCGGGCGGTGTTGTTCGCCGTCGCCCCGAGCAACTCGGTCGCGACCGGGATCCAGGTCGTCGCGGTCATCGCGCTGTCGAGCCAGACGAAGCCGTTGGTGCACGGTTTGATCGTCGTCGTCGAGCCGCCGGGGTAGCGGTGCGTGAAGCCGAGCGCGTGCGTGACCAGCTCGTCGTCGACGATGCTGTTCGGCGTCGCGTTCAGCTGCGTCGTGTCGACCGGCGGTGCGCCGGCCGTCACGATCCAATGCGTCGGCGCCGTGACGTTGTCGGGCAGCAGCGTCAACCCGGTCAGGTCGAACGCGTCGCCGTTCGCGAAGCCCTGGTAGAACGTCGAGCACTGGCCGCCGCAGGCCGCGCCGTAGCGTTCGTTGCGTGCGGGGACCGGCACCGGTAGACCGCCCGCGCCGGCGAACTCGACGCCGACCACCGGCGGCAGCGTCGAACTCGTACCGGAGGTCGCGGTGGGCGTCGCCGCGTAGACACCCTCGCCCCGCACGACGGCGGCAGCGCCCGTGGTGTCCTGGATCGGGATCAGGTACATCGGCAGCGGGCTGGCCGGGGCGGTCGGCATCGTGATGTCGATCAGCAGGTTCGGTTGCGGCCCGTTCGGGTCGAACACGATGCCGGCGCCGAGGGACAGCAGGTCGATCTCGATGCACCAGTTGTTCGGCGTCGAACCGACCGACGGCAGCACGGTCACGTTCGTGACGCCGGGCGTCCCGAGCGTCGTCGACTGCGGCGCCAGCGGCGCGAGGTTGGTCGCGAACGTCGTGCTCATGTTGGCGCTGGTCAGTGTCGTCGCGCCGACCTGGACCGACACGCCGCTGTAGACCTGGCCGCCGAGGTTCGGTTCGCCATCCTCGCCGCGGAAGCGCAGGTGCGTCAGGAACACCGGGCCCGTGACGCCGGCGGACACGAAGTGGCTCGCTTCGTAGATCACCTGGAACCGTCCCGCGGTGGTGCGCCACCAATTGGCGGAGCCAGCGGCACCGAGCTGCGTCGTGCTCTCGGAGAAGTGATGGGTGTCGGGCAGGACGACCTGCTGGGCGGCCACGAACGAAGTCGCGGCGAGGAGGGCGGCTGGGATGCGGAGCATGGAATCGGCAGTTGGTGGACGAGCGCCCAGGCTACCACGCCATCGGCGCCTGGTGCGCCCGGCTCACTTGCGCTGCGCCAGGAACTCGACCAGGTCGCGCAGTTCGCGGCGCGACAGCGTGCCGGCCATCGGCGGCATCGCGCTGCGCGACTCGGCGGCGCGGCCCTTGATCCGGTCGGCCGTGACTGCGTGCGTGGTGCCGCCGACGTCGACCAGCGTGACCTGGCCGTCCTGTTCGCCCGTGATCCGGCCGACCAGCAGCGAGCCGTCGGTCAGCTGCAGCGTCGTCGCGCCGAAACCCTCCGCGATCCGCGCGCTGGGCGCCACCAGCGCCTCGATCAGCTGTTCGCGCGACAGCCGCGAGCCGACGTGGTCCAGCGTCGGCCCGGCGTTGCCGCCGTCGCCGTCGAGCGCGTGGCAGCGCAGGCAGTTCGCGGCCGCGTGTTCGCGGAACAGCTTGCGGCCGCGCGGCGCGTCGCCGCCGTCGCGGCAGACCAGGAACGGCCCCAGCTCGCCGGCGGTCGCCAACGTCGCGCGGTGGCCGGCCAGCAGCTCGCGCACGGTCGGATCGTCGCGCCGCGCCGCGGCCTCGAGCAGGTCGAGGTGCAGCGACGGCGGCAGATCGCCGCGCAACAGCCGTTCGAGTTCGCTGGCGAGCAGCGCGTCGGCGGCAGTGTGTTGCAGTGTGCCGAGCGCCGCGAACGCCGCCTGCCGTTCGGCCAGCGTGCCGTTCTGCAGGATCGTCGCCAGCAGCGGCACCGCGCGTTCGGGTTCGGCGCGCGCCAGCAGCTCGACGGCGCGGCGGCGCAGCACCACCGGCGCGTCGGCGGTCACCGCGGCGAGCGCGGCATCGAGTTCCGGCGCCTCGCAGGCGGCGAGGGCCTCGAGCGCGGCGAGCCGGCTCTCGGCGTCACGGTCCGCCGCAGCGACCAGGGCGGCCAGCGCGGGCGCGGCGCCGACCGCGCGCAACCGGCCCAGCGTCTCGGCGGTGACCGCGGCGATCGCGGGGTCGGCCAGCAGCACCCCTGCGTTGGCGGTCAGCAGCGCGACCGGCTTGTCGGCGCCTTCGCGTGGGCACGGCTGCCAGTTGCCGTGCACGCGGTCCTGGCCGTGCGGCGCCGGCCACTCGGCGAGCACGCGCAGCGCCTCGATGCGGGTCGCCGCGGGGTGGTTGGCGAGCATCGCCACGTGCACCAGCGACTCGCCGTTCTCGACCTGGCCGAGCATCCGGTTGGCCGCGATCGCGCGCCAGTCGGTCGCTTCGCGGTCCGGCGTGTCGTCGTAGCAGAGGCGCGCCAGATCGGGCAGCGCGTCGACGATCGGTTCGCCGTGGATCGCGCGCGCCGCCTCGAACCGCAGCGCCGGATCGGCGGCGGCGAGGAACGTCGCGATCGCCGCGTCGCGGCGCCGGCCGAGCGCCAGCAGCACGCCGAGCCGGACCGCGCGCGAGCCGTCGTCGGCGTGCGCGAGCAGTGCGTCGCGCGGCGCGGCCGTGACCAGCGCGCTGACCGCGGCGTGGCGCAGCACCTCGTCGTGGTCGTCGTTGCGGCGCAGCAGTTCGAACAGCCGCGGCGTGGCCGGCGCCGCCGCTGCGCCGATCCGCGCCAGCGCCAGCGCCGCTTCGCGCTGCACGCGCGCGCTGCCGTCGAGCAGCGCCTGCGCCAGCGGCGCCACGGCGGCGGCGAGCCGCGCGTCGCCGAGCACGCGCGCCGCCATCGCGCGCACGTCGGCCGAACCACAGTCGAGCAGCTCGGCGACGCCGTCGAGTGCCGTCGGGTCGCGGCGGCCGAGCACGCCGAGGCCCCAGATGCCGTGCAGGCGCGCCAGCGGCGTCGCCGCCGCCGGCAGCGTGCCGCGCGCCGCGGCGCGCAGTTCGTCGCGCGCGTCGAGGTCGACCAGCGCGAACTGCGCCGCCTGCCGCACGCGGCGGTCGGCGTGCGCCAGCAGCGCCAGCAGTTCGGCCGGCGGGCGGCGGCGCAGGTCCTCGGCCAGCAGCGCGGCGGTCGCGCGTTGGTCGGCCGGCGCCGCGCCATCGAAGCGCAGACGGTAGATGCGGCCCTTGCCGGTCTTGGTCCAGCCGTCGACCCAGTCGAGCACACACAGCGAACCGTCGGGCGCGAAGTCGACGTCGGTCGCGAGCACGCCCCATACCACACGTTCGTGGTTGCGCAGCTCGAAGCCGGCGCCGCGGCGCGCGAGCTGCAGCGCGTGCACACCGCTGTAGCCGCTGCCGCCGCGGAAGTCGCACAGGAAGAAGTGGTCGCGCCAGCGCGCCGGCAGACCCTGCCCCGGGTCGTAGGCGAGGCCCGACGGGCCGTCGGCGAAGTTCGCGATCGGCGGCAGGATCCACGCCGGCTGGTCCGGATGCCGCGGTTGCCACATGCGTTCGCGGTTCCAGGCGCCGCGGTCGGCGAGCCACTGGTAGCCGATGCGCCAGCCGCTGTCGGCGAACGGCACGACCTGCACGAGCCGCGCGCGGTCGCCGCCGTCGCTGTTGTTGTCGCCGGTCAGCAGGTCGCCGAAGGCGTCGAACGCGAGTTCCTGCGGGTTGCGCAGGCCCCGGTGCACGACCTCGAGGTCGCTGCCGTCGAGTTCGCAGCGCAGCACCGCGCCCTCGTGCGGGAACGCCAGCGTGCGGCCGCCGTGTTCGACGTGGAAGCCGCGGTCGCCGATCGAGAACCACAGCCGCCGGTCGGGGCCGACGATCAGGCCGTGCAGGTCGTGGCCGATCAGCGACGTGTGCACGCCGTAGCCGTCGTGCACGACCTCGCGTTCGTCGGCGATGCCGTCGCCGTCGCGGTCCCGCAGGCGCCACAACTTCGGGATGTTGGTGAAGAACACGTCGCCGTCGACCGGCAGCACGCCGCTGCCGATGCCGTCGGCGAGGTCGCGGAAGCCGTCGGCGAACACCGTCGCGCGGTCGTAGACGCCGTCGCCGTCCGTGTCGACGAGCCGGCGCACCCGTTCGGCGATCGTCGCCAGCCGCGGGATCCGGTCGGCGATGTGGCGCTGGTACTTCGCGAGCCGGTCGGCGACCGTCAGGCAGGCCAGATCCTCGTCCTTCCACTGCATGTGGTCGCGCGTGTCGAACACGCCGTCCTGGATGCGGAACGTCTCGGCGACGTAGACCGCGCCGCGGCCGTCGAACGCGAACGCGACCGCGTTGCACAGGTCCGGCTCGGCGGCCGCCAGTTCGCAGCGCAGGCCCGGCGCCAGCGTGAACCGCGCGATCTGCTGCTGCGCCTCGTCGCTGGCCTCGGCGACGTACGGCGGCGTCTGCGGTGCGGCCGTGAGGCTGCCGAGCAACGAGACGAACGGGGTGCAGCGCGCGGCGAGCATGGGCGCATGGTGGCGCGCCGCGCACGTCATTGCGAGTCCGCGGGCAGCAGGACCGCCGCGCCGGTGAACCGCCCGGCACGCAGGTCGTCGAGTGCGCGGTCGGCCGCGGCGAGCGGGTAGCGGTGGCACGCGACGGACAGCGGCACGGCGGCGGCCGTGCGCAGGAACGCGAGGCCGTCGGCCCGGGTCAGGTTCGCGACCGAGGCGAGCCGGCGTTCGCCCCAGAGCAACGCGTACGGGAACGACGGCACGTCGCTCATGTGGATGCCGGCGCAGACCACGGCGCCGCCCGGCCGGACCACGCGCAGCGCGGCGGGCACGAGTTCCCCGACCGGCGCGAACAGGATCGCGGCATCCAGGGGCGCCGGCGGTGCCACGTCGCTGGCGCCGGCCCAGACGGCGCCGAGCTGCCGCGCGTGCGCCTGCGCGGCTGCGTCGCCGGCGCGGGTGAACGCGTGCACGGCGCAGCCGGCGTGCACGGCGACCTGTGCGATCAGGTGCGCGGCGGCACCGAAGCCGTAGAGGCCGAGCTGCTGCAGGTCGCCGCCGGCCAGGTCGCGCGCCATCGTGTAGGCGCGGTGGCCGATCAGCCCCGCGCACAGCAGCGGTGCGGCCTGTTCGTCGGTGTAGTTCGCCGGCAGCGGCAGCACGTAGCGCGCGTCGGCCACGACGTGGCTGGCGTAGCCGCCGTCGAGCTGCCAGCCGGTGAAGCGTGCGATGCGGCACAGGTTCTCGCGGCCACGGCGGCAAGCCTCGCAGCGGCCGCAGGTCCAGCCGAGCCACGGCACGCCGACGCGCTGGTTGGGCGCCAGATCGCCGACCCCGTCGCCGACGGCGTCGATGCGGCCGACGATCTCGTGGCCGGGCACCACCGGGTGGTCGGGAAAGGCGAGGTCGCCGTCGACCAGGTGCAGATCGGTGCGGCAGACGCCGCAGGCCGTGACCGCGATCCGCACCTGGCCAGGGCCGGGCGTCGGCAGCGGGCGGCGGCTCTCGGTGAGCCTGCGGCCCGGCGCCGTCAGCACCATGCCGAACCAGTCCGCGGAGCCCATCGCGACAGTCTACGCGCGGAATGGCGCCGCCGGGCTGCGACCCCAGCCCCGCGCGTGGCACACTGCCGGTGCCGTGGCGCCAGCCCCCGAGGTTCCGTCTGGCGGTGAACGCGTGGCCGGTCTGCCGGCTGTCAGCGTCGTGATCCCGACCTACAACCGGGCTCGCCTGCTGGCCCGCGCGATCGACAGCGTGCTGGCGCAGACACAGCCCGCGGCCGAGGTGCTGGTCGTCGACGACGGTTCGACCGACGACACCGCGGCCGTGGTGGCCCGCTACGGCACGGCGGTGCGCTACCTGTCGCAGCGCAACGCCGGCGTGTCCGCGGCGCGCAACCACGGCGTGCGGCAGGCGCGCTGCGAGTGGGTCGCGTTCCTCGACAGCGACGACTTCTGGCTGCCCGAGAAGCTGGCGCGGCAGCTGCCGTGGCTCGCCGATCCGACCGTCGTCGTCTGCTTCACGAACCGCACCTGGACCAGCCGTCGCCCGGCCGATCGCTTCGCCGAGGTCGGCTTCACGTGCCCGGCCGGCGGCGGTCCGGTCGACGACGCGGTCGCGGTGATGGCGCTGCCGCGCGGCTCGCCGCTGATCGCGTCGTGCTGCATCTACCGGCGCGCCGCGCTGCTCGCACTCGGCGGCTACGACGAACGCCTGCGCGTCTACGAGGACCTGCAGCTGGACTTCCGGCTGGCGCTGGCCGGCGGCCGCTTCGTCGCGGTGCCCGAGGTGCTCGCCGTGCTCGACGATGCGCCGACGTTCGCGCACCTCAGCACCGTCGACTGGCCGTTCTTCTGTGCCTCGACCGATGCCGGCGTCGCGATCTACGCCGATGCGGTCGCGCGCGCGGTCCGCTGTGCGCCGGCCGTGCGCCGCAACCTGCGGCGATCCCTCGCACACTACTTGGGCTGCCAGGCCGAACGGCTGGCGTTGCAGGGGCAATGGCGCGCGGCGCGCGCGCGTGCCTGGCAGTGCTGCTGCCTGCGACCGGGCCTGCGGCAGTTCGCGCGCGGCTTCGCCGGCGTCGTGGCGCCGCGCTGGCTGGCCGCCCGCAGCCCTTGGCGGTCGGCCGTAAAGTAGTCCCAGCACTGGTGTTGGGTCTGGCGGCGACCGGCGGCGCTGGCTAGATTCCCGGCCGCTCCGGGTCGCCTCCCCCGGAGCGCCACTCTCCTCGCCGCCGCGCCATGCTCCGCATCACCCTCGTGGTGCTCGCCCTCGCCACGTCCACGCTTGCCCAGACACCCGTCGCCTACTTCGGGTTCGACGCCAACTCGCTGGCCAGCACGCAGCCACCGTTCGCCACCGTGTCGCCGCTCGTCGCGTCGCGGCCGACCACCTACGGCGGGCCCGTCGCCGATCGCTGGCTCGGTCTCGGACCGGCGTGGAACACGACCGGCGGTACCCTGTCGTTCACGGTGACGCCGGCGGCCGGCGAAGCCGTGCGCTACGAACACCTGCGCTGGCGCAGCGAAGCGCCCGCGGGCGCGCTCGGGGATCCGATCGCCGGCGTGGTCGTGCACGCCAACGGGGTGCTGGTCGGCTCGATCGCGCCGCTGCCGAGCGGCGCCGACCACGACCTGTGGCTCGCCGGCACCGCGTCGCTGAAGGCGCAGACCGCGCCGGTCACGTTCGTGTTCACGTTCACCGGCAACCCGGCGGGCCAGGGGCAACACACGATCGCACACGTGACGCTGCAGGGGACCGCGTGCGACTTCGCGGTGCAGGGCGCGCAGCCGTGGCGGTTGCCGACCGTCAGCACCGACAGCTTCCTGCTCTACGGCCCCGGGCTCGACACCGTGACCGACGTCAGCTTCGGCCCGATCGAGCTCAGCCCCTACACGCCCGGCTCGTTCGGCGCCGGCGCGTGGGAACTGGCCAACCCGTGCACGATCTTCGTGCACCCGCCGCAGTGCCTGGCTCCCGGCACCTATCCGATCGTCGTGTCGTCGCCGTGCGGCACGCAGACCGTCCAGGTCACGATCGTCGATCCCGTCGTGCCGGTGCTCGCCGCCGAGACGTCGCATCCGGCCGGGCAGACACAGTGCTTCCACCTGCACGCCGGCGGGCCCGGGCCGCAGGTGCTGATCCTGATGGCGAGCCCCGTGCTGCAGCCGTCGGTGATCCCGGGCCTGGTCGACTTCGGCATCGGCGCCGGCTTCACGAACTTCCTGTCCACGTTCTTCATCGCCGACTGCACCGGCTGGTGCATTCCGGTGCCGGCTTCGCGCGCCGGCGACACGTGGCACTTCCAGGGTGCGGTCTGGCACAGCGCCAACCTCGACTTGTCGCAGCCGCTGCCGACGACCGCTGTCGTGACCGTCAGCTGGTACTGACGGCGCCGAGCGGCGCGGTCAGCGCGGTGACCGACAGGCCGCCGTGCCGCGTGGTCCAGGCCGCGCGCAGCGGCAGCGCGGTGCGGCGCGCGAGCCGCACGTCGTGCGCCAGCAGCGCCAGGCGCCAGCCGGCGCCGAGCGCCGCGGTGCGGTGGCCGAGCGACTGGTAGAGCGGCACCAGCTGCTTGCCGTCCGCCACGCGCCGGCCGAACGGCGGGTTGGTCGCCAAGAGGCCTGCCGCCGGCGCGCCGCCGGGCTGCAGCCACGGGTGCGCCGTGAACGCGCCGACCGAGAACGCGATCGCCGCGGCGACGCCGGCGCGTTCGGCGTTCTGGCGCGCTGCGGTGATCGCACCGGCGTCGCGGTCGGCGGCGGCGATCGGCGGCGCGGCGGCGGGGGTGGGGGCGGGTCCGGCCGCGCTGCGCACGCGCTGCCAGGTGGCGTCGTCGAACAGGGCCAGGTGCTCGAGTGCCGGCGCGCGCAGCCGCCCGGGTGCGAGCCCCAGTGCCCGCGCCGCCGCTTCGATCGCGATCGTGCCGGCGCCGCAGAACGGGTCGAGCACCGCCGTGTCGGCCGGCATGCCGCCGGCCAGCACCAGCGCGTGCGCGAGGTCCTCGCGCAGCGGGGCCTTGGCACCGTCGAGCCGGTAGCCGCGGCGGTGCAGCGGTTCGCTGGTCGCGTCGAGCGAGATCGTGCAGACGTCGCCGGCGAAGCGCACGTGCACGCGCGCGGCCGGCGCGCCGGCGGACGCTGCCGCGGGCGCGCGGCCGAACACCGCAGTCAGCGCGTTGCCGATCCGTTCGGCGATCGCGCCGGTGTGGTAGACGCGCGAGCCGCGCGACGTCGCGTGCACGTCGACCGGCACCTTGGCGCGCAGCCAGTCGCGCCACGGCAGCAAGGACGCCTTGCGCTGCAGTTCGCCGAGCGCACGGCACGGGAACTCGGCCAGCCGCAGCAGCACGTGGCTGGCGGTGCCGAGCCACAGACAGGCGCGCATCGCGGTGTCGACGTCGCCCGCGAACGCGACGCCGCCGCGCAGCGGCCGCGGTGTGGTGCCGAGGGCCTGCAGCTCCGCGGCCAGCAGCGGTTCGAGGCCGGGGGAGCAGGCGGCGAACAGTTCGAACGGGGGCGGCACCGGTGCGACGGTAGCGGTGGCGCGGCGGCGTTCCACCTTCGTTGCGTACGGTTCAGCCGCGGCGCAGCGTGCGCACGGTCTGCATCAGCTCGTCGACCGACGGCAGCTTGTGCCGCAGCTTGCCGCGCGCTTCGCCCTGCTGGCGTTCCCACGCGTCGAGCCGTTGCCAGTCGGTCCAGTCGACCGTGTCGACGGCGCGCTGGCGCAACAGGTCGACCACGTCGGCGCCATTGCCCGGCAGCAGGGCGCCGGCGTCGCGGTCGGCCAGCATCGCCGCGACGGTCGCCTTCGCGTCGAGGCTGTTGGTGCCGATCAGGCCGGTCGGGCCGCGTTTGCACCAGCCGGCGACGTAGTGGCCGCGGCGCACCGCGCCGCCGGCAGCCTCGACCACGCGGCCGTCGACGTTGGGCACGATGCCCTTCTTGTCGTCAAACGGCAGGCCCGGCAGCGGCACGCCGCGGTAGCCGATCGCCTTGAACAAGAGGTCGATGGCCAGCGTCTCGCTGCCGCCGTCTGGCACCGGCCGCGGGGTGCCGTCGGCGGCCGCCTCGAGCCGCATGTGCTGCAGCTGCACCGCGCGCAGCCGGCCCTGTTCGCCGCGCAGTTCGGTCGGCGCGACCAGGAAGCGGCACACGAGCCGCTTGCCGTCGCTGCTGGCGCCGGCCGCGGCGCGTTCCTGCAGGAACTTCACGTTGCGCTGCTGGCTGCGCGAACCGTCGCGCTCGAGCCAGGCGGCGCTGAGCGGATCCAGGGCGGCGTCCTGCGGGCGCACCGCGACGTCGACTCCGGGCAGTTCGTGGATCTCCTCGATCTCCTTCGGCGAGAACGCGGCCTGCGCCGGGCCACGGCGGCCGAGCAGCACGACTTCGCGCACGGTGCTGCGCCGCAGCGCGGCCAGCGCGTGGTCGGCGATGTCGGTCGTCGCCAGGTGGTCCGGATCGCACAGCAGCACGCGCGCGACGTCCATCGCGACGTTGCCGTTGCCGACGATCGCGACCGTGCGCGCCGCGGCGAGGTCGAACCGGCGGTCGCGGTGGTCGGGATGCGCGTTGTACCAGCCGACGAACTCGGTCGCCGAGTGCACCGAGGCCAGCGCTTCGCCGGGCACACCGAGCTTCTGGTCGCTCTCGCAGCCGTGCGCGTAGACGACCTGGTGGTAGCGGGCGGCCAGCTCGGCCGGCTGCAGATCGCGGCCGATCGTGACGTTCCCGAAGTAGCGGAACCCGGGGTGGGCGGCGATCTTCTCGTAGATGCGCACGACCTCCTTGATCTTCTGGTGGTCCGGCGCGACGCCGCCGCGCACGAGCCCGTACGGCACCGGCAGGCGTTCGAACATGTCCACGCGCAGGTCGCCCGGGTGCGCCTTGCACAGCGCCTCGGCGGTGTAGAACGCGGACGGCCCGGAGCCGACGATCGCTATGCGGAAGGCAGCGGCTTGCATGCCGGTCATGCGCGGATCCTACCCGCGCCGCACCGGCCGCGCGGCGGCTCGCGTTCGGATACGTTGTCGCGCGATGGCGGCCGATCCGGCACTGCGCCGCGTGCGCTTTCCCTGCGACGAGCTCGCCGAGCAGCTGGCGGCGTTCGCGGAACGCTGGCCAGCCGCGACCGCCGACGCCGCCGGGCGCGCGTTCGTGGCACCGGACGGTGTGGCGTCGCTGCGACCGCCGGCGGTCGCGCCGCGGCCGTCGCCCGGTGAGCGCGTGCGGCTCTATGCCGACCGGCTCGTGCCGCCGCACGGCGTCGAGCTGGTGCTGCTGCTGCGCGCCGGCGCGATGGCGCTCGGCTGCTGGGTCGACGGCGAACTCGTCGCCCACAAGGCGCTGCGCAAGTACGTCGTGCGCGGCCACGGCCACGCGCAACCGACGCATCTGAAGACGCGCGGCAAGTCGCGCTACGGCGCCCGGCTGCGGCTGCAGAACTGGCGGCGGCTGCTCGGCGAGACCAATGCGCGGCTGCACGAGCTGTGGCGCGACCACGGCCCGCCGTCGCGGCTGTTCCGGTCGGCGCCGGTGCGCGTCTGGGCCGACCTGCTGGCCGCGGATCCGGCGCCGCCGTTCGCGGCCGACGACGCCTGCCTCGAGCGCCTGCCGCTGCACGTGCACCGGCCCGACCATGCCGAGCTGCTGCGCGTGCGCGGCTGGCTCGAACACGGCGAACTCGTGCTCGGCGCCGGCGCGGCGGGCTGAGGCGGCGCGCGGCGTCGATGGCAGCGGGCCGTCGCGGACGGCCTCATCGCCGGCCGCCGACGTGGCCGATGCGGCGGCGTCGGAATCCGCATCCAGTACCGCAACCCGGAGACACGTCCGCCCATGGATCCTCGTACGAACCGTTCCACGCGCCTGTGCGCGCTGGCCGGCCTGCTGGCCGCCGCGTGCGGCGGCGGCAGCAATGTCAGCAACGCCTCGCCGCGCATCGACGAGGTGCCGCTGCAGTCCACGACCGGCGGCACGTTCACGCTCGACCTCGGCGATTTCGTCAGCGATCGCGAGGGCGCGCCGCTGACCTACGCGGTGGCGACCGGTGGCGGCTCGTTCGCCGGCGACACCTACTCGAACACGTTCGACTCGATGGGCGAGCACGACGTCGAGTTCACGGTCAGCGACGGCGCCAAGACCACGACCGGCACGTTCCGCGTGCGCGTCACGTCGGCGAACTTCGCGGTCGTGCAGGAGGACACCAGCGGCCTGCTGTTGCTCGATTCGGGCACCGAGTCGTTCGTGCGCATCGCCGCCGCGTCGGCGGTGCCGACGTTCGTCACCGGGCTCGGTGAC
The DNA here is from genome assembly GCA_016794425.1 of Planctomycetota bacterium. Taxonomy (GTDB): domain Bacteria; phylum Planctomycetota; class UBA1135; order UBA1135; family UBA2386; genus JAEUHS01. Next base: position 73,997 of record JAEUHR010000035.1, on the reverse strand, counting down.
GGCCGCGCGGTCTACCACGTCGCCGCGTCGTCGGGCCAGCAGCTGTGGGTCTACGATCCGATGGAACGCCGCGCCGTGCGGCTCGGCGCCGACGAGGAGGTGCCCGCGACCTACCGCGCCAAGACCAGCGACAACCGGATCGTCTACACGACCGGCAGCGGCAACGACCAGCACCTGTTCGTGTGGAACCCGCTGACCGGGCTCGCCCGCGACATCGCGCAGGGCGTGCTGTCGTCGGTCACCGTGCTGGTCAACAGCAGCGACCTCGTGTTCTACGAAGTCGGCTCGAGCGGCCAGGCGGACGTCTACGGCTACGACCTGACCGAGGACGAGACGTTCGTGGTCGGCGATGCGGCCACCGACGAACAGCTGCAGGACGTGCTGCCGAACGGCGGCGTCGTGTTCACGCGCATCGGCACGGGCGGCGAAGCGGACCTGTTCTACTACCGGGTCGCGACCGGCCTGGTCGAGATCGGCAGCGACGTCTCGGCGATCGCCGCGCACAACAAGGTCTACCACGACCACGGCACCGCCAGTCAGGTGGTGTTCGCGGCGCGGACCGGCGTCGTCAGCGACATCTACGCCTGGGATCCGGCGAACGGCCAGTCGACGTCGATCAGCGGCGTGTTCACGGCCGGCAGCTACGACCTGTTCTCGGCGATCGGCGCCGGCAACGAAGTGGTGCTGCAGCGCGTCGTCAGCGGCACCGAGGTCGATGCCTTCTTCTACGACCTCGACTCGGCCACCAGCGCGACGGTGCGCAACTCGAACGACATCAGCGCCGTGCTGGCGGTGACGTCGGACGGCACGACGGCCTGGGCGCTCGTACTGCCGAGCGGCGCGACGAGCTCGCTGCTGGCGACGTCGCTGATCGCGACGCCCGTGACGCAGACCTGGGCGGCCGGCGGCGCGGTCGACGATTCGGTGTCGCAGCTGACCAACGGCGACGTCGTCGCGGTGCGCGCCGACGGCGGGGCGTTGAACGTGTTCGACGTGTCGGCCGGCACCTGGGGCACGGCGATCACCGGCACCGGTCTCGCGTTCGGCGGCAACGGCATCGACGCCGGCGACTTCGTCTACGAGCTGACCGTCGCGTCGCAGACCGACCTGTCGATGTGGGATGCGTCGGCGACCGCCTCGGTGGTCGTCAGCGACACCACCGGCGACGACGCGTTCGCGGCGCGCACGCTCGATGGCACGATCCTGTTCACGCGGATCGTCGGCACCAACACGAACACCGACCTGTTCGTCTGGGACGGTACCGACGCCACGCAGCTGACCGACGAAGGCGACGGCGGCCTGCGCCACGACCACGCGGTGCGCGGCACCTACGCCGGCTCGCGCTGAGTCGGGCCTTCGCCGCGGTGAGCGCCGGGGGGCAACGGAGTCGGCCAGTCTTCGGTGAACTCCGCCCCGGCGCCGTGCGCCGCGCACAGTGCGCGCGCCTTGCGCGAGATCGCACCGAGCGAGCGGCGGAAGTCGCGCGGCTGCATGCCGCACCGCCGCGCCGCGGCCCGGGTGCCGTTGCAGTGCAGCACCGCGTCGATCGCGTCGCGCTGCCGCGGCGACAGTGCGGCGGCGAGGTGTTCGCGCACGAAGTCGCCGAGCCACGGCCGCGGCGAGCGGCGTTCGACCGGCTGCGCCGGCAGTTCGTCGGTCGCCAGCGGCTGCGTGCGGCCCCACTCCGAACGCAGGATCGCGCATGCCGAACGGCGCGCGACCACGCGCAGCCAGGCCTCGGGGCGCTGCGGTGGGCAGCCCTTCAGCGTCGTGAGCGTCAGCAGATACAGCGCGCGCTCGCTGGCTTCCTCGGCCATCAGGCGGCTCTTCACGATGCGGGCGGCAGCGCGGTACGCGACGGGCAACAGGCTGTGGGGGTCGTTCAGCATCGGCGTCTCCATGGGGTAGGCAGGCCGAGTAGGAACTTTTCATGACCATTAGTCAAGTTTCCGGTCCGGCATGGCGATGGCAAGTCGTGTCAGGACCGGTGCAGATCCGGCGGTGTCCGGAGCGGCTGACCTACCTCACTTCCGTTGACCGTGGCCACTTGTGACAATCGTTGCGTAGTGGGAGGCACCCTCCCTCCGCGACAGGCCTCGTGACCGAACAACCCGAAGAAGCCCCGTCCCGTCCGCTCGCCTTGCACCTCGCTTCGCGGTTGCGCGAGCTCCGGGCGCGGCGCGGCTTCACGCAGGACCACGTCGCCAAGCGGCTCGGTTGCCACGAATCGGCGGTGTCACGGTGGGAAAGCGGCAGCCGCTTCCCGACCGGAGAAGACCTGGTCGCGCTGGCGGACCTGTTCGAGGTCAGCACCGACGACCTGCTCGGCCGGTCGCGCCAGTATGCGGCGAACGGTTCGGCGCTGGTCGACATGCGCCTGCTCGAACAGCTCGCGGCGGCCGACAACACGGCCGAGTTCGACCGGCTGATCGCGGCGCACGAGGAGCAGGCGATCTGGCTGCCGGTGCCCGACGGCGCCGTGTTGATCCCGGTCGCCGAGGCGATGCGGTGGACCCGAAAAGTCGCGGACAAGCACCGCGGCAGTTCGTTCGTCGACCGCCTGTTCCGCCCGCGCATCTGACGCGGCTCGGGTCAAGACGGGTCAGCCGCGCGCGAGGCGGCGGCACACGGCGGTCGAGAACTCCACCGTCGTCAGCGTGCCACCGAGGTCGCGCGTCGATTCGCCGGCCGCGATCGCGCCGCGCACCGCGTCGTCGACCATCGCGCCGAGGCCACGGAAGCCGCTGTGCGTCAGCAGCATCGCGAACGCGAGCAGTGCCGCCGACGGATTGCACACGCCGCGGCCGGCGATGTCGGGCGCGGTGCCGCCGGCCGGATCGAACATCGCCAGCGCGACGTCGCCGCGCTCGTCGAACGAGTAGTTGGCGCTCGCACCGAGGCCGAGGCTGCCGACCATGCCGCACGCCATGTCGGACAGGAAGTCGCCGTACTCGTTCGGCGTCACGATCACGCGGTAGGCCTCGGGCTTCAGCAGCAGCTTGTAGAGCAGCGAGTCGAACAGCTCGCTCTGGTGCGGCACGTCGGCGAAGTCGCGCGCGACGCCGCGCACGATGTCCTCGAACAGGCCGTCGGTCGCGCGCTGGATCGTGTACTTGCTGCTGCTGACCACGCCGCACGACAGGCGCCGCGCCAGGCGGAACGCATACAGCGCCGCCTCGCGCGACGGCCGCCGTTCGATCACGCGGATCGACACCGCGACGTCGTCGCCGATGCGCCGGCCGGCGTCCTCGTAGGTGCCGCCGACGGCGATCCGGATGATGTGCAGGTCGACCTTGCCATCGTGCCGCGTGCGCACGCCGGGCAGGCTGGCGACCGGCCGGTGGATCACCGAGAAGTTGGCGCGCTCGCGCAGCACCTTGTTCGGGCTCTCCTTCTCGGTCACGGTCGGGTACTTCAGCGCCACGCGGTGCTCGCGGAAGCTCGCCATCGCCGCGTCGTAGCTCGCGTTCGCGTCCTTGCGCCGCGTCTCGAGCGTCAGGTCGACCGGGTGGAACTGCACGTGGATCGGCAGTGCCGCCGCCACCTGGTGCACGCTGGCCGACAGTTCGTTGGCGATGCCGTCGCCGTGCAGTTCGGCGATGTGGAGGGTCTCGCGATCGGGCATGGGGGCGATGAAGCCGTGGAACGGCCGGGAATTCCAGCGCCGTGGCGCCGACTCGCGACCAGCCGGTGGATTCCGGCGCGGCGCCGGCCACCATCCGCGCCATGGCCTCGGCCCCGCCGTCTGCCGCCGCCGCGCCGCCGCTGTCGCTGCGCGCCTACCTCGCGCTCGGCCTCCTGCTGCGGCTGCCGGCCGTGTTCGCCGCCGATGGCTTCGAGTTCGTCGACCAGCAATACCAGTACGTCGATCCGGCCTGGCACCTCGCGACCGGGCAGGCCTGGCACGTGACCTGGGAGTGGATCGACGGTGTGCGCAGCCACGTCTACCCGGGGCTGCTGGCCGGACTGTTCGTGGTGCTGCGGCCGCTCGTCGGCGACGAGCCGGCCACGCTGCTCGGCGCCGTGCGCGCCTGCCACGCGATCGCCTCGCTGCTGCCGCTGTGGTTGTTCTGGCTGTCGGTCGTGCGCTGGTGGCCGGTCGCGTCGACGCGGCTGCCGCTGCTGCTGTTCGCCGGCTCCGGCCTCCTGGTCACGACCGGCGTGCAGCCGTCGGGGCCGGCGCTGGCGGCGACGCTGGCGGTGGCCGCGGCGTTGGCGGTGCAGGGGCCGCGGGCGTTCCCGTGGCTCGGCGGCCTGCTGCTGGGGCTCGCGTTCGCGTGCCGGTTCCAGGAGGCGCTGTTCGGGCCGGCGCTGCTCGCCGTGCTGCTGGTGCAGCGTCGCCGCGGCGCTGCGTGCGCGTTCGCATGCGGCTGCGTGCCGGGCATCCTGCTGCAGGGCGGCGTCGACCTCGCGGTGCACGGCCGCTTCCTGGCGTCGGTCACCGGCTACGTCAGCACCAACCTGGAGGGCGCGGCCGTGAAGTGGAAGCAGCAGCCGTGGTGGTTCTACCTGGCCGCCGGCGTGCTGCCGGTGCTGGCCCTGGTGCCACCGTGGTGGCGCGCGGCGTGGCGCCGGGCGGTCGCCGGCGCGCGCGTGCTGCCGGCGGCGGCCGCGGCGGGCTTGCTGCACATAGCCGTGCACAGCTGCCTCGCGCGCAAGGCGCTGCGCTTCGAGTACGGCGCGCTGGCGATGCTGACCGCCGTGGCTGCGGCGGGCCTCGCGGCCGCGCCGCTGGCCGGCGAACGGCTCGCGGTCTGGCACCGGCGCGCGCTGGCCGCCGTGCACGCGGTGCTGTGGCTCTACGCGTCGTTCTGGTTCGGCAACGCCGGTGCCGTGCGCATGGCGCGTGCGCTGCGCGGCGATCCGGGCCTCGCGCACGAGCTCGTGGTCGTCGACGGCGATGCGACGTCGCTCGGCGGCTACTTCCACCTGCGGCCGCCGGCGGACTGCGCCGTGCGCGTGCCGCGGGCCGAACTGGCGGCGCGGCTGCGCCGTGCACCGCCGCCGGCAGGCGCGCTGGTCGTCGCGGTGCGCGAACCGCTGGCGGACGACCTGCTGCGGGAGTTCGCGCTGGCACCGGCCGGTGCCTTCACCGGCCAGTTCGACCTGCGCACAGGCGAGCGCCGGTTCGTCTACCGCCGGCGTTGAGCCGCGATCACTTCGGCGCGTCGGCCGGCGCAGCGGCCTTCTTCGGCGCGGCGGCTTCGGCCGTGGTGCGTTCGATCGTGTTGGTCGACTTGACCTTCATCGACATCTCGCCGCCCATCGGGCTCTCCATCGACGCGTCCATCTCGACCATGTGCTTGACCGCGAGCACGAAGCCGTCGGTGCGCGACATGCGGCCCGTGCCGGTGAACTTGCTGTTGGCGATCTTCAGGCTCTCGAGCATCGCGGCGCGCTCGTCGGCCGCGTCCTTCGAGGGCTTCGGCGGCTCGATCGTGCCGGTCGAGCTGATCTCGTAGGCGTCCGAGTCGACCTTCGCGAGCGTCACCTTGATCGCGGCGGCCGGCATGCCCTGGCCTTCCTCGACGCGGTGGTCCCACGTGGCGCCGACGGCGGCCGGCTTCTCCGGCACCGAACCGAACGCGCTCTCGACCATGTGGCGCAGCGTGTCCTCCGACAGCTCGGCCTGTGGCATGCCGCCGCGGCCGCCGGCGGGCTTCTTCAGCAGTTCGGCGACACCTTCGAGCGACGCCACCTTGCCGTTGGCCTTGACCTTGGCGAGGAACTTCTTGCCCGCCAGCATCGTCTGCATCTTGCCCATCTGGCCCGGCGACGGCATGAAGCCGCCACCGGCTTCGTCGTCCTTGTCGGCGGCGGCCTCGGCCGAATCGTATTCGACGTCGCCCATGCCCATTGGCATCTGCATCGAGCCGTAGATGCGCGCGACGTTGGTCTCGACGACCAGCGTGCCGTCGGCCTCGACGTCCTTGACCGTGAACTGCAGCACGGTGGTCTTGTCCTGCGCCGTCTCCATCTCCTGCCCCGCGATCTCCATGGTCTGCGACATCACCATGTGCTGCTTCAGCCACACCGTGGTGCCCTTCGTGGCCTGGATCCGCAGGTCGTGTTCCTGCGCGGCGAGAGGCAGTGAGAGGCCGATCGTGAGGAGGGAGAACAGGGACGACTTGGCGAACTGGATCATGCGGCGCGCACAGTAGCCGGAAGCCGTCGCCTTGTCGTCGCGGCCGCGGCGCACTTTCCGGGCCGATGGCCCGTCACGGGTCGAAGCGCAGCCCGAGCCCGCGCACGGTCTGCAGGTGGCGCGGTGTCGCCGGGTCCTGTTCGAACAGCTTGCGCAACCGCAGCACGACGTTGTCGAGCGTGCGCACGGTGCGCTGCGCCGAGCTGCCGAACAGATGTTCCACCACGGCCTTGCGCGTCACGACCGTGCCGGCGTGGCCGGCGAGCAGCTTCAGCAGCCGGGTCTCGGTGGCGGTCAGGGTCACGTCCTGGCCGTCATGGCACTTCGCCCGCATCGAGCGGAAATCGACCTCGTTGCCGCCGAACCGCAGCACGTCGGTGCCCGGCGTCGGCGGCGGTCGCCGGCGCAGCAGCGCGTCGACGCGCAGCAGCAGCTCGCGCAGGTGGAACGGCTTCGTCAGGTAGTCGTCGGCGTGCAGCTCGAGGCCGTGGATGCGGTCCTGGTCGGCGCTGCGGGCGCTGAGGATCAGCACCGGCGTCTGGTCGCCGCGCGCCCGCAGTTGCCGCAACACCTCGAAGCCGTCGAGGCCCGGCAGCATCACGTCGAGGATCAGCAGGTCGATGCCGCCCCTGGCCATGCGCTCGAGCGCCTTCGGGCCGGTCATCACGTGTTCGGCGTGGTACGACTCGACCGAGAGGTTGTCGCACAACATCTCGCCGAGGGCGCGTTCGTCCTCGGCGACCAGGATCCAGTGGCTCAATCGCGCCTCCCGACGGGCAGTCGAACGGTGATTTCACAGCCGCGGTCGCGCCCGTCGCTGTGGGCCGACACGGTGCCGCCGTGCGCGAGCACGAGTTCGCGCACCAGGTGCAGGCCGAGTCCGGAGCCGCCGCTGGCGAGGTCGCTGCCGCGCCAGAACGGCGCGAACGCGTGTGCCAGCTCGTCGGCGTCCATGCCGCGGCCGGAGTCGCGCACGCGGATCCGCACCTCGTCGGCCAGCGCCTCGAGCACGACGCGCACGGTGCTGCCGGCCGGTGAGTACTTGATCGCGTTGTCGAGCAGGTTGCGCAGCACCAGCTGCACCGCCGCCGCGTCGCGACGCAGCGGCGCGGCCGTCGGCAGTTCGGCCGCCAGTTCGACCTGCGCTGCCTGCGCGCGCGGCTGCATGGTCTCGAGCGCCTGCCGCACGTCCGCGACCAGATCACCGCCCGACGGCCGCCAGGCACGCCGCGTCGTGCGCAGGCCGGCCGCGGTCAGCACGTTGTCGAGGCCGCGCTCGAGCCGTTCCGCCTCGAGCAGGCCGCTGGCGAGGTAGCGCGCCCGCTTGTCGTCGGGCAGGCGGCCGTCGCGCAGCGACTCGAGCAGCAGCACGATCGTCGCCAGCGGCGTCTTCAGCTCGTGCGTCGCGGCGGCGAGAAACCGGTCCTGCGCGCTGCGCAGCCGCGCCTCGCGCCGCACCGACGCCACGTAGAGCCAGCCCGAGGCCAACAGGATCAGGCCGAACACCAGCCCTTCGCTGGCGAACATCCAGCGGCGGCCGCGCGCGACGTCGGCCAGCTCGAGCCCGTCGGTCGCGCCGAGCGCCTGCGCGGCCGCGGCCACGTCGCGATCGGCCAGCGCCGCCCCGGCCGCCTCGAGCTGCCCGCTGGCCTGGACCTGGAACAGCGTCCACCAGATCACCAGGGCCAGCGACAGGCTCAGGATCAGCAGGAACAGGATCGAACTCGACCGCGACACGCCCTCACAGCGTACGCAGTCGGGCCGCGAAGCCGAAGGTACTGACGTCGTTCGCGTACGGGGCCGTGGCGCTGGTGTCGTGCGAGATGCTGTAGGTGCCGCGGCCCGGCGTCGCGAACGTGCCGAGCTGCACGCGCGCCGCGTCGGTCAGCACGAAGCCCCATGCGTTCGCGGTCGGCCACAGCGACAGCACCTGCTCGTAGACGACCAGGCTGTTGAACGACGGGTCCGCTGGCAGCGACAGCGTGGCCGCCGGCTGCACGCCGGTGATCGCGCCGCTGGCGTCGGTCAGGATCGGGTTTAGCAGGATCGGGTCGACGTAGATCGTGCAGTCGGTGCCGGGCAGCGTCAGCGGCAGCGGGATGCCGCCGGTCTGCGCCGCGTCGACGCCGAACACGCAGGCGGCGATCGTGTTGGCACCGAGGCCGGTCGCCTGGACGTGGTGCGCGGCGCCCGGCGCGTAGAGACCGGACGTGCTGATCGCCGCCCGCGGCTGGCCGGGTGCGATCGCGCAGCCCTGGCCGAGCAGCGACACGCTGCCGTTGCTGGCACCGCCGCTGGTCGACGCGCCGTCGAGGATCGCGTGCGAGAAGGTCGCGAACGAGAAGCTGCTGCCCTCGACCGCGATCTCGATCACCAGCCACTGGCCGGTCGGGATCGCGACCACGGCCGGCGCCGAGAACGGGAAGCGCAGCGAGTCGTTCGGCCCGCCCCACGGGTGCGGGAAGCCGAAGCCCGGGTCCGGCCAGTAGGTCCACGGACCGTCGAACACGGTCGTCAGCGGCTGGGTCAGGTTGGCCGCGAAGTCGGCGCTCGGCATCGCGACCGCGGTGGTGCCGATCTTGACCACGAGCCGGTTGATCGTGAACGGACCCGGCGCGCCGACGGCCGGGATCGGGCCGTCGTAGCGCAGCGCGAGTTCGTCGGCGACGAAGCCCTGATTGCCGACCTCGGTCGAGTCGTAGAACATCTGCACGCGCGAGTTCGCGGCCATGAACGGCATGCCGCGCGGCTCGTAGCTGTTCAGCTCGGCGGCGGCGTTCGCGGTCGCGGGCAGTGCCAGGTAGGTCTGGGCGGGGAGGGAGGCCGCTGCGACGCAGAGGCCAACGGCGACGGGGAGGTGCTTCATTGGCGTTGGGCCGCGCCCGGGCGCGGCATCGATGGGGGCACGCTAGGTCGCGAGCCGGGGCGCTGTGTCACGGTGTGGTCATTGCTCGCTACGCTCTCAGGCCGATGGCGGGGCGCGGGCCGTGGGCGCCGGGCCGCCGCCATCCCTCGCGCCGACGCTCGACCATGCGGCTCCTGTTCTCGATCGCTGTCGCCGTGCTCGCGCTCGGCGTGTTCGCCGTTGCGCTGCCGACCCTGTGCTTCGGTGCCGCGGCGCCGTCCGTCGTCGCCGCGGCCGATGCGCAAGCGGGGCGTGGTCTCGTCGCGGCCGGCCACGACCTCGCCGTCGATGGCGTGCTGATGCACAACGGCAGCCTCGCCGAGCATCGCATCGACGGCGTCTACCACCTGCCGCTGGTCGACGCGGGGACTGCCGCGGTGCTGGCCGAGCACCGGCTCTGGGCGGCACCGGCACGCGGCGACGGCGGCCGGATCGTCGTCGTGCGACTGCCGCTCGACGCCGTGCCCGCGAGTGGTCTGCCGTGGGACGAGACCGTCGCCACACCGGGTGCCGTCGGCAGCTTCCGCGCCAGCGGCGGCGTCGTCGTGCCGCGCGCTGCGGCCGTGCAGGACCTGCTGTGGCAGCGGCTCGGGCTGCGCCCCGACGACGTCCTCGTCGTCGACCACGGCGTACCGTCGTTCGGCCGCACCAACGCCGCGATCGCGGCCGGGATCGGCCTGCTGCTGGTCTGGTTCGCGGTGCGGCTGCTGCGCCCGCGCCGGCACCGACCGGGCCCGGTGGCCGGCGGTCGGTCGCTGCCGTGGGGCGGCATCGCGGCGGCCGGGATCGGACTCGTGGTGGTCGGCGCCAGGCTGGCCGATGCACTCGCCCACACCGGCGCCGCTGCGGTGCGCGCGGTCGACGCGCAGGTCGACGCGGCGGCGGGCCTCGTGCGGCGCGCCGAGCCGGCCCTCGGCGCCGAGCAGCTGCTGGGCGCCGCGAAGACCGCGAAGGACCTGGCGCCGTTCGCCGACTTCGCGGCGCGCCTGACCGGGACCGACGGGCTGCGGCTCACGGTCGTGCGCGGCACCGAGTACTACGCTCGCGGCGACGGCGGATCGTTCGCGCTGATGGCCGGGGAGGCGCGGGTCCGGTTCGCGGCCGGCGACGTGACGGAAGAGCACACGCTGCCGGCCGCGCCGAACGCCGCCCGCGGCGAGTTCACGCGCCTCCGGTTCCGCCGCACCGCCGAGGACACCGTCGAAGTGCTGGTCGAGCGCGATCGGGAGCCCGCGTTCACGCTGCCGGCGGTGTTCGTCGCCGGGACGTTCGACGACCTGCAGAACGGCGGCAATGCCGATCTCGTGACGACTGCCGCCGGCGCGCAGCGGCTCGCCGAGGCCGATGCCGCCGTGCTGCAGCAGCGCTGCGGCAGCGGTGCCGTGACGGTGCACGTCACCGAGGCCCGCACGCCGCGCTTCCTGATCCGGGGTCGGGCGATGCTGGTGGAGGTCGCCGACGCCGGGTACGAACTGCGACCGGTTGGTCGCTGACGACCGCACGCCGGTCCGATCCCATGCCGATGCTCCGAACCACGCGCCTCGCGCTGCTGCTGGCCGGCCTCGCCGCGTCGCTGGCGGCGCAGGCCGACGACGGCGCCGCGTTCGTGCAGGCGCACTGCATCGAGTGCCACGGCGACGACGCGACCAAGGGCAAACTCGACCTGACGCGTGCCGAACCGGACGCCGCGCAGCAGCTGTGGCGCTGGCGGCGGTTGCGCGACCGCGTCGTCGCCGGCGACATGCCGCCGGCCGACGCCGAACCGGTGCCCGCGGCGGCGCGGCGCGCGTTCGCGGCCTGGGTCGATGCGTTGCTGCAGCGCGAGGTGCCGCGGCTGCCGGCCGATCCCGGCCGCGTGACCGTGCGGCGGTTGTCGCGGTCGCAGTGGGAGCGCACCGTGCGCGACCTGTTCGGCGTCGAGGTCGCCGCGACCGCGCTGCCGGCCGACGACCTCGCCTACGGCTTCGACACGATCGGCGATGCGCTGACGTTCTCGACGTTGCACCTCGAGGCGCATCTGACGCTCGCGCGCGACGTCGCGGCGCTGGTGTTCGACGGCGTCGACCCCGAACGGCCGCCGGTGCGGCGCTTCGAGGCCGAGGCGATGACCGTCGTCGACGGCCGCGGCGCCGACCAGGGTGGCGACGTCGCCAACCTCTACACGCGGGCCGCGCTCGAGCAGACCGTCGTGCTGCCGCGCGACGGCGTCTACCGGCTCGTCGTCATGGCCGGCGCCGACCAGGCCGGCGACGAACCGGCGCAGATGGTGCTGTCGCTGGACGGCCGCGAGCTGGCCGTGTTCGAGGTGCCCGAGCGCCGCCTGCGCGAGTTCACGCTGCGCACGCCGCTGCCGGGCGGCGAGCGCCGGCTCACGCTCGCGTTCCCGAACGACTTCTACCAGCCCGAGAACCCCGACCCGCAGCGCCGCGATCGCAACCTGCGCATCGACTCGCTCGAGCTGGTCGGCCCCTGCGACGCGGTGCCGGTGCCGCCGGCGCGCGCCTGGCTCGCGCAGGCCGCCGCGGTGCGCGGTGACGACGCGGCGGTGCTGCGTTCCGTCGTGCGCGCGCTGCTGCCGCGCGTCTGGCGGCGGCCCGCGACCGACGACGAACGCCAGCGCCTCGAGCGGCTCGGCAAGGCCGTGCGCAAGGACGGCGGCACCGCGACCGAAGCGCTGCGCGCCGTGCTGACGGCCGCGCTGGCGTCGCCGCACTTCCTGTTCCGCGGCGAGACCGGCGGCATCGAGGGCACGCCGGGAGCCGTGGTGCCGCTCGGCGGTGCCGCGCTGGCGCAGCGGCTGTCGTTCCTGCTGTGGGGCAGCACACCCGACGAGGCTCTGGCGGCGAGCGCCGCGAAGGGCACGCTGGCGACCGCCGCAGGCCTCGCTGCCGAAGTCGACCGGCTGCTCGCCGATCCGCGCGCCGAAGCGCTGGCGACCGACTTCGCCGCCGCGTGGCTCGAACTGCGCAACCTCGCCGACCGCACGCCGGACCCGGCGCGCTTCCCGGGTTTCGACGACGACCTGCGCCGCTCGCTGCGGCGCGAGACCGAGCTGCTGTTCCTGGCGGTGCTGCGCGAAGGGCGCGACGTGCGCGACCTGCTCGACTGCGACTTCACGCACCTGGACGCGCGGCTGGCCGTGTTCTACGGCCTCGAGCGGCCGGCCGCAGCCGACGGCGACTTCGTGCGCGTCGTGCTGCCGCCGGCGCAGCGCGAACGCGGCGGCGTGCTCGGCCACGGCAGCGTACTGGCGGTGACGTCGAATCCGACGCGCACGTCGCCGGTCAAGCGCGGCAAGTGGGTGCTCGAGAACCTGCTCGGCCAGGCGCCGCCGCCGCCGCCGCCCGGCAACGACTCGCTGGCCGGCGAGAGCGCGATCGACAGCACGAAGACGTTCCGCGAACAGCTGGCACAGCACCGCGCGCGGTCGCAGTGCGCGGTCTGCCACGTGCGCATGGACGCGATCGGCTTCGCGCTGGAACGCTACGACGCGATCGGCCGGTTCCGCGCGACCGACGCCGGCGGCACGATCGACTGCAGCGGCGAACTGCCGGACGGCCGGCGGCTCGACGGCCTCGGCGACCTGAAGCGCGTGCTGCGCGAGGATCCGGCGTTCGTGCGCACGCTGGCGACCAAGCTGTTCGTCTACGCGGTCGGTCGCGACGCGCGGCCGGTCGACCGGCTGCGGCTCGACGCGAAGGTCGATGGGCTGGCGGCGCGCGGCACCGTGACGCTGCGCGACCTGGTCTGGCTCGTGGTGTCCGACGCGGCGTTCACGCACCGCGTCGTCGAAGCGGCGCGCTGAGCGCGAGCCCGGCGCTCACGGCAGCAGCGCGATCCCGCGCAGCTCGCGGGCACCGTCGGCGTCGAGCACGCGCGGCATCTTGTGCTGTCCGCCGAGCTTGCCGTGGCGACGCAGCCAGGCCGTGAACAGCCCCGGCGGCACGGCCTCGACGACCGGTGCGCGCAGGCCGTAGCTGCGGTGCGTCGCGTAGTCCTCGTTGCCGCGGCGCAGCGACTCGTCGAGCAGCCGGGCGAACAGGTGCAGGTCGCTGGGTTCGCGGTGGAACTCGATCAGGTAGCAGTGGCAGCCCATCGGCTCGTCCGCAGTGGGGTACGACACCGTCACCGCGAACTCGCTGACGACGGCTTCGGTGGCGCTGGCGGCCGCGGCGACGCCGCGTTCGAGTTCGCCGCCGCTGACGTGTTCGCCGAACGCGTTCAGGGACTGGGCCGTGCGGCCCGCGAACACGAGCCGCAGGGGGTCGCGCTGCGTGAACCGGACGACGTCGCCGAGCAGGTAGGAGACGATGCCGGCGTCGGTCGTGACCGCCACCGCGTAGTCGACGCCCGGTTCGATCCGATCGGCGGCGAACCGGCGCGGCGACGCGGCGCCGAGTTCGTCGAGCGGCACGAACTCGAAGAACGCGCCGCGGTCGAGCAGCGGCAGCATCGCCGGATCGTCGCGCGTGTCCTGCACGGCCAGCATGCCGCCCTCGGACGCCGAGTAGGTGTCGGTGCAGCGCAGGTCCTGGCCGACGAGTTCCAGCACGCGCGTCCGGTACGGCGCGAACGTCACGCCGCCGTGCACGAACAGCCGCAGGTTCGGCCAGACCTCGGCCAGTGTCGTGACGTCGCGGCCCTGGGCGCGGCAGTGCGCGAGCACCGCCTCACCGAACATCACGATCCACGACGGCACGCCCGCCAGCAGCCGGAGGTCTTCGGCGGCGGTCTGCGCCGCCGCCGCCGCGATCTTGGCCTCCCAGTCGGGTATCGCGCGGATGCTGGCGTGCGGCGTGTGCCAGGACGAGAGACAGCGCGGCACGTGCAGCGCCATGATGCCGGTGTTGTCGCCGACGAACACCGGTCCGTCGCGGCGCAGCGCGGTCGATCCACCGAGGAACAGCAGTTTGCCGTCGAACAGGTCGCCGCCGCCGGCGGCCAGATGCGGCACCAGCGCATCGAACCCGCCGCGTCGGCTGCTGGCGATCGTCGCGCCGGTGACCGGCAGGTACTTCTCGCCGGCGGTCGTGCCCGAGGAAATCGCCCAGAAGCGGACCGGCCCCGGCCAGGTGACGTCGGGCTCGCCGCGGCGTGCGCGTTCCCACCATGGTGCCATGCTCGCGTAGTCCTGCAGCGGCACGGCAGCCGCGAGGTCGCCCGGCGTGCGAACGCCGGCCAGGCCGTGCTGGCGGCCGAACGCGGTGCGGGCCATGCGGTCCATCAGCCGCAGCAACAGCTCCTGCTGCGGCTCGCCGGGCGACCCGGCGTGGCGGCGCAGCGTCGCGAGCCGGCGCCGGGCGAGCCGCGCCGCCATCTGGCCGACGAGCCTCATGCCGCGCCGCCCTTCTGCAGTCGTGCCGCGTGGGCCGGGCCCTCCTCGATCAACTGCGGCGGTCGCACGCCGCCGATCGCCCGCACGGCGTAGTCGGCGACGGCCATGATCGACAGCATCGGATTGACGCGCACGCTCTGCGGGAACAGGCTCGCATCGGCGACGAACAGGTTGCGCAGGCCGCGCACGCGGAAGTCCGGATCGACGACGTCCTCTGCCGCATCGCTGCCGACGCAGGCGCCGCCCTGCGGGTGCGAACTGCCGAACCCGACCAGGTCGCTCTGTTCGCGCATCGCCTCGTCGATGCGATCGACGTGTTCGGGGCGCTCGATGCGGAGGTTCGCGGCGCACGGCACGTGGACCCGGTGGGCGCCGGCTGCCAGCAACGCCAGCGCGGCCGTGCGGCAGCCGTCGCGGAACGCCGACAACTCGAACGGCGACATCCGGAAGCGCAGGTCGGCGTGGTCGAACCACCGCCGCAGCAGCCGATGGCCGAGGCCGAGGAACACGCGACCGGTGGGCAGCGTCGGCACCAGCACGCCGAGCGCCGCGAGGTGCCGGTAGCGCTGCATGCGTTCGGCGTGTTCACCGTGGAAGCCGGGCAGCGTCAGCGCCAGCGACACCGGCGGGTTCTGGATCTGTTCGATCGCGAACCGTTCGCCGATGTGGTGCACGCACATCTGGTCGCCGTCGAAGCCGTCGAGCGGTTCCTCGAAGTCGCCGAACACGATCGCGCCGGCGTTGAACGACGTGCGGCGCCCGGCGCGGCCGTGGTGCAAGCCCGATCGCAGCAGCAGTTCCGGTGTGTTGATCGCGCCGCCCGCGAGCACGAAGCGATCGGCGACGACCCGCAGGGGCTCGCCGGTGTTCCGATCGCGGCACAAGAGGTGTCGCACGCGCGCACCCCGGTGCACGATCCGCACGACCTCGGTGTCGGGCATCACGACCGCACCTCGTGCTACCGCCATCGGCACCCACGTCTGCGACGCGTCGAGCTTGCGGCCGTAGCGGCAGCCGACGTTGCAGTAGCCGCAGCCGACGCAGTGCAGCATGGCCTTCTGAAACGTGCCGGGCGTGGCACCGACGCTCTCGAGGCCGACGGCGAGCCGCGCCGTGGTCGGGTTCCAGAGTTCCGGCGGCAGCGGCCCGACGCCGAGCACCGACTCGACGCGCGCGAAACTCTGCTGCAGTTCGGCCTGTGGCAGCACGAAGCCGCGCTGCAGGAACGCCCGCCGCACGTCTTCGGGCATGCGGAAGCACACCGCATTGGTCAGCACCGTCGAACCGCCGACGCAGCTGCCCTGCAGCACGAACATGTCCGCGTCGTTGTTGGTCTGTGCGCCGCCGTCCTTGTAGAGCTGCGCGATCATCGACGGCTCGTCGTGCGACAGGTCCTTGGGATGCAGCCAAGGACCGCGCTCGAGGACCAACACGCGTGCTCCTGCCGACGCGAGGTGGTACGCGACGACGCTGCCGCCGGCGCCGGAGCCGACCACCACGAACTCTGCCGTGAGTTCGCGCATCATCCGACCGCCCGACGGGCCGTCGCAGCTGCGTGCAGCGACGCGAGTGCCGCGTTGCGACGTTCGCGCATCGTGCGGAAGCCCAGCGACGCCGCGATGCCGGCATCGGCGTAGTAGCCCATGCGCACGAGCTGGCGGGTCAGGCTCGGGATCCCGCGGAAGCCCTTCGTCGTCGTCAGGTGGCGGTCGAGGAAGTGGCGGCGTGGGGCGACGTCGAGGCGCGACAGACGCCGCGTCAGGGCGAGGCACGGTGCGAACTCGAGCAGCGTCAGCAGAGCGGACGTGCGCCACCGTCGCGGTGAGTGGACCTGTGCCAGGTAGCGGTCGACGTTCTCGGCGACGACCCGCCAGCCGCCTTCGGGCGCGCGCGGCATGGTCGCCTCGGCCTGTGCCGCGATGGCACGGGCCTGGTGTGCGGCCAGCACGCGCAGCCCGGCGGCACGGCCGCGCCGCATGTCGCGGCGCCACCAGACCAGCATGAACGGGGCCAGCGGCAGCCAGATCGGCGCTGCCAGCAGCAGGACGCCGGCGGCGGCGGCGATCCGGGCGTTCAGGGAGAGGACCATGCGAACATGGAAGCGCGCTGCGAGAGGGCGCCGCGAACGCTGCTTGAAGGTTCGTGAAGGTCGCCGACCGCGTCGACCGACTCGGTAGAACCCGGTGATGGCTGCCACCTCGCCCGCTTCCGATCCCACGTCGGCACCGCCGGCACCGGGCCCACTGTTCCTGCGCAAGTTCCTGCGAGACCCCGGCGGCATCGCGTCGGTCTGGCCGAGTTCGCGCCACCTGGCGCGCGCGATGCTGGCGGGCATTCGCCTGCAACCGGGCGACGCCGTGGTCGAACTCGGACCCGGCACCGGGCCGTTCACCGAGCGCATCCGCGGCCTGCTCGACGCCGTGCCGGGCAGCGCCTACCTCGGCGTCGACCTCGACGAGGAGTTCGTCGCGCTGTTGCGCCGGCGCCATCCGGACATCGAGTTCGTGGTGGCCGACGCCGGGAACCTCGACCAGCTGCTGGCCGACCGGCCGCGGCTGCGCCCGGCCGCGTTCGTGTCTGGCCTGCCGTTGGTGTCGATGGACCGCGAGGTCGTGCAGCGGCTCTTGCGCACCGTGCACTCGGCATTGCCGCCAGGCGGCGTGTTCCGGACGTTCTCGTATGCGCACACGGTGCTGAACCCGGCGTCGTGGTGGCTGCGCAACCTGCTGCGCGCGCGCTTCACCGAGTTCCGGGTGCGTGGGCCGATCTGGCGCAACGTACCGCCGGCGCTGGTGTTCGATGCGACGAAGTAGCGGGGCCGCCGGCGACCGCGGCCGCGGTCAGCCGAGGTCGCGCCGCAGGAACACGTTGAACTCGGTCGCCTCGTAGTCGCCGAACGCGCCGCACCAGCGGAAGCCGTTGCGCAGGTAGAGCGCGTGCGCCGCCGCGAACGCGGGCCCGGTGCCGGTCTCGAGCAGCAACTGCCGGTAGCCACGCGCGACTGCGGTCTGCACGATCGCGTCGAGCACCGCCTGGCCGATGCCCTGGCGCAGGAACGCGGCGCGCGTGCGCATCGACTTGACCTCGCCGCTGTGCGCGTCGAGCTGCTTCAGCGCGCCGCAGCCGCACAACTCCGCGTCGCGCCACGCGGTCCAGAACGTCATGCCCGGTGCGCGCAGCGCCTGCAGCGCCATCGCGTGCACGTGGCCCGCCGGCGTGTTCGCGTGCATGCCGGCCAGGTGCTCGGCGACCAGCGCCTGCACGGCGGGAGAGGAGAGGTCGTCGATGCGGACGTCGATCGGCACGCCGCGAGCCTACCGCGCGAGCCGCCGCAGCGCCGCACGCAGCTTCGCGTGGCCGTCGAGCGCGCGCACGTAGTCGGCTTCGCGGCGGCCGCCCTTCTTGCGCACGACGTCGACCAGCGCGCGACGTTCGGCTGCGGTCCACGTCTCGACGCCGAGCAGCAGGACCAGCGGCGCCCAGCGGCGCCACCACAGCGCCTCGGCGCGCGGCCAGCGCTGCCAGCCCTTCACGCCACACAGCGCGGCGGCCTCGGCGGCGCAGACCCGTTCGCCGCGTTCGCGGTCGTGGCCGAAGCGCCGCGCCAGCAGGTCGGTGATGGCGAGCCCGATCGTGCCGATCGGGAACTCGCCGATCACACAGTCGCGCGCGCGGCCGGCCGACCAGTAGACGTTGTGTTCGGCGATGCGCTGCAGCGTCGCGATCGGCGTGCGGTAGCCCGGCTGCCGCTGCATCTGCAGGAGCTCGCGTTCCATCACGGCGAGCACCTCGGGGTCGCGCGCCCGGAAACCGAGCTTCTGGTAGAACCACCACGAACCGGACTGCAGGCCTTCGCGGTTGCCTTCGCCGCCGAGCTGGTACGGGTAGATCGTGAACGTGTCGGAGCCGTAGAGCTGCCGCGTCACCGCCAGCACGCGGCCGTAGACCAGGCCCGCCTCGCCGCCGCGCCACGTGTCGAACACGTTGTAGGCGACCTCGCTGCTGCCGAACAGGCCGCTGGTCAGCACGTAGCCGATCGGCACGCCGTTCTTCAGCGTCAGGTAGGCATAGACCGCCTCGAGCAGCAGGCGCCGTTCGGGCTGCATGCCGATCACCGCGAACTCGAGCCCGGCGCCGCAGTCGAACCGCCGCACGTCGCGCGGATCGCCGTACGCGAACGCGTCGAGGTCGCGGTGGCGCAGCACCATCGCCTCGCGCGCCAGCGCGATCAGCCGCGCGCCCTCGCGTTCGTCGACCGCGACCTCACGCGCCGGCCGGCGCAGCTCGGCGCGCAGATCCGGCCGTTCGCGGCGCAGCGGCGCGGTCTGGAACTGCACCGGCCGATCGGCCGCGAGCGCGCGCGTGCGCGACGGGGCGCCGCTGTCGGGCTGCAGATCGAGTTCGAACGTCAGGTCGAGCTCCTCGAAGAACGACTCGCGCTGCGCTGCCGTCGCGCCGACCTGCTGGCAGCGCGCGATCAGGAAGTCGGCGTCGGTCGTGTCGGGGCCGGCGAGCCGCCGCACCCAGTCGCGCGCGGACAGGTTCACTTCGTCGAGGCCCGGCGTCTCCGGCCAGGTCGCCAGCAGCGGCAGGCGCGCGGCGAGCAGGTCCGGGTCGCCGAGGTCGCGCCAGACGACGCGCAGCGCCCCGGGCAGCCGCTGCGACAGCCAGCGCGCGGTGTCGGCGAAGAACGAGAACCGCAGCGCCGTGCCGGCGATGCCGGTGTCGGCCAGTGCGCGGCGGTGGCGCCGCAGGTCGCGGCGGCGGTGGAAGCCGTCGAGCATCGCCGTGACCGCGTCGAGCAGTGCTCGGTCGTCGGGGTGCGCGCGCAGGAAGCACAGGCACTCGTGCAGGCGCTGCACGGCCGCGGCGCTCGGCAGCGCGGCGCGCGCGAGCCGCTGCAGCAGCGCGCGCTTCTGGTCCGCGCAGCCGGGGCCGAACTGCGCGCGGACCTGTTCGAGGTCGCGCAGCGCCTGCATGGGGGTCGCCGTGCTCTTCATGCGCGGGTGGACCCTAACCGTCCCACGGGTGCGCCGCCACGCGCCGCTGGGCCCCGTCCGCGGCTACGGGCAGAGCACCAGTTCGAGGCCGTTGCTCATCGACACCGGCACGTCGAACACGGCCTGGAACGTGACCGGCAGGCCGGCCAGCGGCAGGTTCGGGATCGGGATCACGGCCGAGCCGGCACCGGTCGGGTCGGTGCCGATCGGACCGACGAACAGGAACAGGTACGGGTCGACCAGCAACGTGCCCTCGGGGATCACCTGGAACCACCGGTTCAGCACCGAGATGCCGAGCGCGCCGGTCGTCGACGGGCCGGCGTTGCTCCAGTCGACCACGAACAGGCCGCCGAGATGGAAGTCGCCGCTGCCGGCCAGCAGCGCCGTGTTGGTGCCGCCGAGGCCGAGGCCGTACTGCTGCGGGCCGCAGATCGAGAACGACTGCAGCGGCGAAGTCGCGCTGTTGCCGAAGCCGTCGGTGGCCACGAGCGTGAAGTCGACGATCGCGCCGTTGGTGATCACACCGGGCGGCGCTTCGAGCACGGCGCGGTACATCAGACCGCCGAGGAACTCCATCGGCGTCGAGCCGGTGACGAGGCCGCCGCGGTGCAGCATCGACCAGTTCATCACGGCGCTGGCGACGCTGGTCTCGCCGTCGTCGACGACGGAGTCCTGCAGCACCGCGCGCACGACCCACGGGCCGTCCGGGTTCTTCAGCACCGACGGCAGCGACTCGACGCGCACGAAGCGCGGCGGCTGCGTGTCGGCGGGACCGCTGCCGTAGTAGGCGCGGTTGGTGTAGACGCCGGACTCGCCCTGCGCGGTGACGACGTCGTAGCGGCCGTCGCCGTTCAGGTCGCCGACCGCGACGTCGAGCGTGCTGTCGGTGACCGGCGAGAAGCCGGCGAAGCCGGTCTGCCGCGCGAACGAGAACGCGCCGTTGTTGACGTAGAGCTTCTCGGCCGCGGCTTGCAGCGAGCCGTTGATCACGTCGAGGTCGCCGTCGTTGTCGCTGTCGACGAACACCCACTCGTTGTCGTCGTCACCGGCGCCGCCGGTCAGCGCGCCGGTCACGTTCGTGAAGCTCAGCGTGCCGCTCGGCACCAGTTCGTTGCGCAGCATCGTGTCGGTGACGCCCGTGTAGCTGAGCATCGCCAGGTCCTGGTCGCCGTCGTGGTCGAGGTCGGCCGCCTCGAACTCGTAGGTCAGCGACGTGCCCGCCGGCAGCAGCGCGGTCGTGACGGTCGGGAAGTGGCCGGTGCCGTCGTTGAAGAAGATCTGCTGGCCGGCCGACTTGCCGCCGTTGATCACGTCGAGGTCCCAGTCGTTGTCGACGTCGCAGACGACGATGTCCTGCTGGTTGGTCTTCGGCGCAGTCGCGAGGTGCGTCGCAGTGACGTTCGTGAACACGCCGTCGCCGTCGTTCAGCAACAGCTTCAGCTGGCCGTTGCTCAGCTCGTCGTTGAAGAACAGGTCCAGGTCGCCGTCCTGGTCGACGTCGCCCTGGGCGCAGCCGGCGGCCGTGATCACGAGGCCCGGCAGGCGCGTCGTCGACTCGTCGGTGAACACGCCGGCGCCGTTGTTGACGTAGAGCCGCTGCTGGTTGCCGCCGGTGCCGTTGCACGAGAACACCAGGTCCGGATCGCCGTCGCCGTCGACGTCGGGTGCGATCGCCAGCGTGCCGCGGATCGCGAGCGCCGGCAGCCGCGCCGCGGTCTCGTCGACGAGGCCGAGGCCCTGGTCGATCTTGTTGATCAGCAGCGTCGGCTGGATCGCCTGGCCCGCGGTCGACAGCACGTAGCCGTTCGCGAACACGACGTCGAGGTCGCCGTCGGCGTCGACGTCCACCAGGATGCAGCCCTCGGTGCGCACGACCGGGCCGGTGACGAGCGTGGTCTGTTGCGTGTAGAGATACTGCGCCGACAGCGCAGAGCTCAGCAGCAGCGAAGCGGTGAACGGAACGAGGTGCCGTGCAGTGCACCGCCGGACGGGATCGAGCATCGGGAGTGGCGCGCGCGGGAGGTGGAGGGCAGGTCGCGGTCCGCGGCGCGCGAAGTCTAGCCGCGCGCTGCCGGAGCCGCGCGGCAAAGCTCGGCGGCGCTCGTTCGGTTCAGCGCACGATGCCGCCGGTGAGCGGGCTCAGCTGCAGCGGCAGCGTGGCGCCGCTGACGCCCTGCAGCCACAGCGGCGTGCCGACGAACGCGCCGGCCGGCATCGGCCAGGACAGCGACAACAGGCCATTGCCGTCGGCGACTCCGGCGCCGGCGAAGAACACGCCGCCGAGGCAGATCGGTTGTTCGAACAGGCCCGGCAGCGAGGCGCTGCCGATTGCGTTGGCGGCATAGACGAACACCGGCAGATTCGGGTCGGTCTGGAAGTGCAGCGTGTACGCCGTGCCGTTCGTCGGCGGCGTCGGCTGGTCGACGCCGAGCAGCGAGCGGTTCGGCAACACCGGGCAGCCGGCGGTCGGCGCCAGCACCGTGCGCGCGAGGCCGAGGCTGCCACCGCTGGCGGCGATCGGGCAGGCCGTGCCGCCGCCGGTCAGCACCGAGTCGGCGAGCCAGACCGTCGACGCCGAAGCGCGCAGCGCCGGACTCTGGCCGAACGAGCTGGCGCCACCGGTCACGACCAGTTCGCTGCCGTGCAGCTTGGCGCCGGAGGGCATGTCGATGCCGCTGCCCGGTGCGCTCGTCACCGGTGCGTTGCCGGTGAACGAGGAACCCACCGCGGTGACCGTTGCCAGCGTGACGGACATGCCGTGCGCGGTCAGCGTCGCGCCGCCGCCGACGAGCGTGCAGCCGATCAGCGACACGTGGCTGCCTTGGCCGACGTTCAACGGGGTCACATCGTCGGCCGCGAAGTCGCAGGCCTCGAAGGTGACGATGCCGGCGACGACGACACGGTGGCGCACGAAGACACCGGGAACCGGCGTCGCCTGCGTGGTCGGCAGGAATCTGAGCCCGCTGACGACGGCCGTCTGGCCGGTCGGGATCTGGAACAAGGTCGGCCCCTGGAAGGTGGCGCACAGCGCGTTCTGCAGGCAGCCGGGCGGAGCGAACGCCAGGTCGTAGACGACGGACGCCGCGCCCGGCGTGCTGGCGCGGATCGTCACGCCGACCGTGGCGGAGAACTGCGCGTAGACGCCGGGGGCGACGACGATCTCGTCCCCGGGTGCAGCGACCGCCAGCGCGTCGCGGATCTGCGCGAACCCGCCCGGGCCGACCTGGTGGGTCGTCTGCGCGAGCAACGCGGTCGGCGGGGCGGCGAGGCAGAACAGCACGGCGGCGCGAGCGTGCATGGCGCGATGATACTACCGGATCACGCCGCCGATCACCGGCGCGACCAGGACCGGCGGCGTCGGACCCCAGGCGCTGGCCTCGAGCCAGACGGTCTCGTCGACGTACTGGCCGGCCGGCATGTTCCAGCTGGCGGTGACGTCGCCGTTGGCGTCGCTGACGTAGACGCCGGCCAGGAAGAACGCGGTCAGGTCGAGCGCGATCGGCTGCGCGAACACGCCGGGGACTTCGATCTGCGCGAGGCGCGGGCTGCCGTGGATCGCGACGAGCATGCCGGGTTCGGTGTGCACGTGCACCGTGAACGTGCTGCCGTTCTGGATCGGCGCCGGGCGTTCGACGCCGACCACCGGCGCCGGCAACAGGGTGCCGCAGGCCGGCCCGACGGGCGCCGCGGTGGAGCGGGCGATGTGGCCGACCGCCGGTGTGCCAACCACGGCGCAGGTCGTGCCGCCGCCGGTCACCGTCGAATCGCTGATCCAGACGCGGCTTGCCGCGTCGCAGCGCAGGGCGGCGCCGCCGACGCCGCCGAAGAAGTTCGAGCCGCCGACGAGCGTGCAGCCGCTGGCCTTCAGCGTGCTGTTCGTCAGGCGGACCGCATCGCCGGGCAGCGCGAAGCCGGCGGTCTGGCTGCCACCGAGCGTGCTGTCGACGGCGATCAGGTTCGCGCCGTTCGCGTCCACGCCGTGAGCCGTCAGCAGGCCCTGGCCGCCGACGACGCAGTTCTGCAGGTGCACCTGTGCGGCGTCGATGGTCAGGGCGACCGAGTCGTAGGCGTGCATCGTGCACGTGTCGAAGGTCGCGGTGCCGCTGGTCACGACCACGCGGTGGCGGATCGTGGCGATGCCGATCGTCTGCGTCGTGCCATCGAACGCGAGCCCGGCGACGTGCACGGCCTGGCCCGCCGGCGGCTGGAATCGCGAGACGCCGACGCCGACCGCACAGAACGGATTGGCGAGGCAGGCCGCCGACTCGACGGAAGGGTCGAACGCGATGTGCACCGAGCCGGGTGCGAGTGCGCGGATCGTCAGCGCCTTGTCGGCGACGAAGTGCGCGTAGGTGCCGGCGGCGACTGTGATCACGTCCCCCGGTGCGGCGACTGCGATCGCGTCGCGGATCTGCGCGAAGCCGCCGGGGCCGACCAGGTGCGTGGTCTGCGCAGCCAGCGTCGCGGCGAGCAGCGTGAGGGGGAGCAGGGAACGGATGGGCATGGATCCTCGTGGGCGTGGAGTCACTGGACGATACCGCCGACGACCGGCGCTACCTGCCAGGGGAAGGTGGCTTCGATCGTGATCGCTTCGAGCCACAGCGGTGTGTCGACGAACAGGCCGACCGGCATGTTCCAGGTCACCGAAGCCGTGCCATCGAAGTCGGTCGGGTAGAGCCCGACGAACCAGAACGACGTCAGGTCCAGCTGCAGCGGCTGTTCGAAGAAGGTCGGCAGCGGCGTCGTGGCCAGGCCCGTGCTCGCGTGCACGGCGATCCACTGGAACGGCTGGCCGGTGAAGTGCAGCGTGTACGGCGCCCCGTTCTGCAACTCGGTCGCGGCCTCGATGCCGAGTTGGGTCGGGCCGCCCTGCAGCACGCCGCAGCCGGTGGCCGTGGTCGGCGACAGCACGCAGCGCTCGACCCGGAACATCGCGCCGCTGCCCGCGAGCGCGCACGCGTCCGGACCGGTGGTGATCGCCGAATCGGTGAGCCAGACCTGACAGAAGGTGCCGGCGCGGATGCCGGGGGCGTCGAGGCCGCCGACCTGCGTCGATTGGAACGTGCAGTGGCTGGCGGCGAACCGGCTCGTCTGCAGGTCGGCGACGGCCGGCGGCGCGGCGCCGAACCAGCTGACTGCGAACGTGCAGCCGACCGCGGTCACGTCCGCCTGCGCCGCTTCGACGGCCGGCAGCGCCGAGGCGCCGCTGTTGGCGGTCACGATGCAGTCCACCAGGTGCACGCCGGCGTTCTGCACGCGCAGCGCCGGCGTCGGCGCACCGAACACCTGGCCGGAGACCTGGCAGCCGATCAGCGCCACCTGGCCGGAGCCGATCGTGACGCCGCCGGTCAGGTGGATGTCCTGCACTTCCAGCACCTGGCCCGCGGGCACGTGCCAGGTGAGCGGCGTCAGCGTCTGCACGTAGACCGCGGCGAGGCCGCGGATCACCAGGCCCTTGTCGACCGCCAGGCTGCCGTACGCGCCGGCCTGCACCAGCACGATGTCGCCCGGCGCCGCCGCCGCGATCGCGGCGTCGATCGTCGGGAACCCTCCGGGCCCGACCAGGTGGGTCGTCTGCGACGGCAGACCGACGGCAGTGACGGTGGTCAGACAGACGGCGGCGAGGGTGCGCATGGTGGCTGCCGGCGAAACGGCGCCGGGATCGGCGCCCGCGACGTGCTAGCGAACGGCATGCCTCGACCCGTCAGGCCGATGTCGCGGGGTCGGCGTGCCACTGCTGCCGCAGCGCAGCCGCACCCGCGGTGCCGAGGTAGCGCTGCTGCAGATGCTCGGGTGCGGCCAGCAGGTCGACGACGACCAGCGCGTCGATGGTGTGGAACTCCGGGTCCAGGCAGCCATCGTTCGGGCCGTTCGGCGGCGCCGATGAACGCCCGGCCAACGCTGCGTCAATCGCGGCGGTCGAACGGCACGTCGAGCTGCGCCAGGATCGCGTCGAGCCGTTCGTACATCCGTTCCCAGCGCCACTCGGTGCGCACCCACGCCGCCGCGGCGCGGCCGATCGAACGCGCCTGGTCCGGCGCCGCGAACAGCGCGCCGACGCCGGCGATCGTCGCGGCCTCGCCGTCGGCGACCGTCAGCGTGCCGGCAGGCACCTGGCCGAGGCCCTGCGCGGCCTGCGGCGACGCGACCACCGGCAGGCCCATGCTCATCGCCTCGAGCACCTTGTTCTGCACGCCGCGCGCGAGCCGCAGCGGCGCGATCGCGACCGCGGCCCGGTCGAACCACGGCGGAGTCGTCGCGACGCGGCCGGTCACGGTGACGCCGGGCACGGCGGCCAGCGCCTGCACGGCCGGCACCGGCTTGCTGCCGACCACCAGCAGTTCGGCGTCCGGAAAGCGCGCGCGCAGCGACGGCCAGCAGCGGTCGACGAACCAGCACACGCCGTCGACGTTCGGCTCGTAGTCCATCACGCCGGTGAAGATCGCCGTGTGCGGCCGCCGTTCGGCGTCGCCGGCCGACACGAAGTGCGCGGTGTCGACGCCGTTCGGCAGCACCGCCGGATCGACGCCGGGGATGCGGGCGCGGAACAGATCGCGCTCGACGTCGCTGACCACCAGCGGGCGCGAGAACGTGCGCGCGACGCGGTCCTCGAACGCGAGCAGCCGTTCAGCCTCGCGGCCGTAGATCCAGCGGCCGAGCGGGCCGGAGCGGTCGGCGAACTGGCGCCACTTGTCGGAGTCCAGCTCGGCGAACTGCATCACCCTGGCTCCGGCCGGCGCCGCGGTCGCGTACTGGGCCATCGACGACGAATAGACGTACACCAGGTCGACCGGCTGTCGCGAAGTCCAACGCTCGACGGCCGCGCGCAGCGTCCCGTGGCGGAAGAACGGCAGCGTCAGCGGTTCGCCGGTCAGCAGGCCGCGCAGGCTCGCGAGCTTGCGCCAGCGCCGCGACAGCCGCGGTGCGACGACTTCGGCGCAGCGCTGCTGCAGGAACGCCACCGCCTCGGTGTCCCGGTCTTCCTCGGTGAAGCAGCCGAGCCGCACCTCGGCGCCGCGCGCCAGCAGGTGCTGCAGGAAGTGCCACGTCGTGATCCGGTCGCCGCGATCGGGCGGCCACGGCACCCGTTGGCAGAGGAACACGACGCTTGGATGACGGCTCGGCGTGGGCACGACGCTTCTCGCATCAAGCTTGCGGGCCATCGCCCCCGATACAAGGCCGGAGCGGAACGCGCATGGCCCAGCAGGGACAGTCCTCGAACATCCTCGGCTTGGTGAACAACACCATCGAGCTGCCGACCATGCCCGAGGTGCTGCTGAAGCTGAACGAGGTGATCGGCAACAGCGACGCGTCGGCGGCCGACGTCGCCAAGGTGGTGTCGAAGGACCCGGCGGTCTCGACCAACATCCTGCGCATCGTCAACTCGGCCTACTACGGCCTGCAGGTGCGCGTGTCGTCGGTCAGCCTCGCGGTGTCGGTGATGGGCTTCAACATGACCAAGAAGGTCGCGTTGAAGGCCGCCGTGTTCTCGGCGTTCGGCAAACGGCGCGAGAAGATCCAGCACTTCGATCCGCTCGCGTTCTGGAAGCACGCGATCTACACGGGCACCGCGGCGCGCACGCTGGCGCAGTCGGCGCCGGCGTTCGCCGACGTGCATCCGGAGGACATCTACATCGCCGGCCTGCTGCACGACATCGGCAAGATCATCCTGATGGAGAAGGCCGCGCCGCGCTACCTCGCGATGCTGCGCCGCGCGGTGCAGGAGAAGCGGCCCGAGACCGAGATCGAGGTCGAGGACTTCGGTTTCACGCACGCCGACGTCGGCTCGGTGTTGGCGATCAAGTGGTCGTTGCCCGAGGATCTGGCGATCGCGATCCGCTACCATCACTCGCCCTCGCGCGATCCGTTCCATCGCTCCCTCTCCTCGCTCATCCACCTGGCCGATCAACTCGCGTGGCGGGCCGGAACCCCGTCGACCGTCGGTCCTTCGCTGGCGCCGCTCGACCACGAGGTCTACGGCCACATCGGGCTCGACCCGGCGCGCGTCGAGGAACTGCTGCCGCAGATCCAGGAAGACTTCGCGGCCTCCGAGCTGCCCTGGTAGCCCGAGCGGCGCCGCACCCGCGGCGCGACCGGTAGCGCGATGAACTTCCGCCGCTGGGTCGTGTTCACGTTCCTGGTCCACGTGCTCGTCGTGGTCGTGGACAAGGGCGGCGGCCTGATCCTCTACCTGCTGTGCGCGAACCTGCCGCAGGAGCACGGCAAGGCCGGCATCGCCGCGTCGCTGCCGTTCATCCTCGGTGCGGTCGCGAACCTGGGCCTGGCGACGTCGCTGGTCTACTTCGTGCGCCGCGGCCGCTACCCGGCGCAGACCGCGTTCGAGACCTCGATGGGCATGGCGCTCGGCTGGGGCGGTTTCGTCGCGGTCGCGGCGGCGTTCGTGACGCTGGTCGTGCTGCCGTGGTTCGGCGGCGACGCGTGGCGCTTCGACGCGATCGCGGTCGTGCCGGTGTGCCTGGCGGTGCCGCTGCTGCTGGTCGCCAGCTACGCGAACAGCACGCAGCTCGCGACCGACCGCATCCGCGACTACGGCGCCGTGCACGTGGTCACGTCGCTGGCGTTCCTGCCGGCGTTCTTCGCGTTCTTCTTCGGCTTCGGCGGCGAGGTCCACCGCGGCGACGTGCCGGTGGCGGTGGCGTGGGGGCGGGTGGCCTCGACACTGGTGGTCGCCGTGCTGGCGCTGTGGCTCGTGCGCAGCGTCGTGCGGCTGCGCGTGCGCGTCGACCGTCCGTATCTGCGCGACGCGCTGCGCTACGGCTGGAAGGCCAACCTGACGTCGACGCTGACCTACCTGAACCACCGGCTCGACCTGCCGGTGCTGGCGGCGGTCTACCTGGCGACGCTGCTCGGCCGCGGCTTCGGCAAGGACGAGGCCGAGAGCCTCGCCAACGCGCAGGTCGCGTTCTACTCGATGTCGGTGACCTGGGCCGAGCTGGTCTGGCACTTCCCGGAGGCGATGCGCGACCTGTTCTTCTCGAAGGTCGCCGGCAGCACGCACGAACAGGCGCGCATGCTGACGCCGATCCTGGCGCGGCTCGGGCTCGCGCTGTCGCTGGTCGGGGCGCTCGGCATCGTGCTCGCGATCGATCCGTTGATGAGCCTGATCACGACGCTGGCGTGGGGCGACGCGTCGCGCTGGCAGGCGTGGAGCCCGACCGTCGGCGCGTCGCTGTGGGTGCTGGTGCCGGGCACGGTCGCGTTCACGGTGTCGAAGGTGCTGCAGGCGGACCTGGCGGCGCGGGATCGGCTGCAGACCTGCGTGCACGCGCAGCTGCTCGTGCTGGTCACGATGCTCGGCCTCGACGTGCTGCTGATCCCCGACCACGGCGCGATCGGCGCCGCGGCCGCATCCTCGGTCGCCTACGTCGCTTCGACGATCTACACGTCGGTCGCCTACGCACGCCAGACCGGAACCCCGATCTGGCGGTTCTTGTTCGTCCAACCGGGCGATTTCCGCTACATCCGCGACATCGTGGTGGCGGTGATCCACAAAGTGCGCGGCAGGGGGAAACGGTGACGCCGGGCTGCCCCGTGACCGTGGTCGTGCCGGCGTACAACTCGGCGGAGTTCCTGCCGGTGACGCTGCGCTCGCTGCACCAGCAGACCACGCCGCCCGAGCGAGTCGTCGTCGTCGACGACGGTTCGACCGACGCGACCGCCGCGGTCGCCGAGCAGCACGGCGCGACGGTGCTGCGGCAGGACCGGGCCGGGCCCGGGGCGGCGCGCAACCGCGGCCTGCGCGAGGCGACCAGCGAGTTCGTCGCGTTCCTCGACGCCGACGACTGGTATGCGCCCGACAAGCTCGAACGCTCGGTCGGCCGGCTGCGCGAGCTCGGTGCGTCGTGCCTGTCGACCGATGCCTGGGTCGTGCGCGGCGACCGCGTCGAGCGGCGCAAGAACGACCGCCGCGTCGTGCCGGACGTGCTGACGCTCGAGCTGCTGCTGAAGCACAACCCGATCGTGTGCAGTTCGGTGGTCGCGCGCCGCGCCGCGGTCGTCGAAGCCGGTGCGTTCGACGAGGACCCGGACCTGATCGCGACCGAGGACTACGACCTCTGGCTGCGCATGAGCGCGCGCGAGCCGATCGCCTACGTGGCGGAGCCGATGACGTTCTACCGCGTGCACGGCGCGAGCCTGTCGGCCAACCAGCGCTTCCTGCGCGGCGTCGACAAGATCCTCGATCGCGTGGCGCAGGCGCACGACGGCGAGGCGCACTTCCAGGCGCTGGTGCGACGCCGCCGCGCCGAACTGCGGCTCGACGTCGCCTACGACCTGATCACGCAGGGGCAGCGCGCCGAAGCGCGGCAGTGGATCACCGAGGCCGATCGGCTGCGCCGCAGCTGGAAGGGCTGGCGCATGCGTCTGCGCAGCCTGCTGCCGGGGTGATCCGATGGCCGGCCCGCTGCTCGGTGTCGTGCACCTGCTGCCGCTGCCCGGCCGCCCGGGCCACCGGTCGATGCGCGCCGTGCTCGACGCGGCGCTGGCCGACGCGCGCGAACTCGCGGCCGGCGGTTTCGACGGCGTGATCGTCGAGAACTTCGGCTGCGCGCCGTTCCACAAGGGCACGCGCGACGATCCGACGCCGCCGCACACGGCCGCGGCGCTGGCGGTGGTCGCGGACCGCATCGCGGCCGAGTGCGGCCTGCCGATCGGCATCAACTGCCTGCGCAACGACGGCTGCGCCGCGCTCGGCATAGCCGCCGTGACCGGTGCGCGCTGGGTGCGCGTCAACGTGCTGGCGCAGGCCTACGTGACCGACCAGGGCATCATCGAAGGCGAGGCCGCGCGGCTCGCGACCTACCGGCGGCAGCTCGGTGCCGAAGTCGTGCTGCTGGCCGACCACCTGGTCAAGCACGCGGTGCCGCTGCAGCCGTTCGACGCGGCGGCGGCCGCGCAGGACCTGGCCGAGCGCTCGGGCGCCGACGCGCTGGTGCTGTCCGGCACGCGCACCGGCGCGCCGGTCGACGTCGACTGGTTGGACGCCGTGCGGGCCGCGGTGGGGACGTTCCCGATCTGGATCGGATCCGGGCTGTCGATCGCCAACGCGCCGGTGCTGTGGCCCCGATGCGACGGGGCGATCGTCGGCACGGCGCTGAAGCGCGACGGCGTCGTGACGGCGCCGGTCGACGGTGCCCGGGTGCGGGCGCTGCGCGCCGCCTGCCCGCGGACCGGGTAAGGCCGCGGTCCCGCGCGTGCCGAAAACCGCCGGGTGAAGGTGCTGCTGATGACCCCGTCGCCGACCCACCTGCACCTGGGGGCGATCGCGACCGTGACGCGCTACCGCGAAGGCCTGCAGCGCGCGGGGCACCTGTGCGAGCTGTTCGGCGGCACCAGCGAGGGCGGCCTCAAGCAGTCGCTCGAAGGCACGATCGGCCGGTTCCGGCCCGACGTCGTGCACGCGCACGATGCGCTGCGCACCGGCGTGCACCTGCTCGGCTCGCGCACGCCGTGGGTCGTCTCGCTGAGCGGCGAGGACCTGCACCACGACATGATCGACGACGAACGCGGCGCCCTGGTCTGCGAGGTCGTCAAGCGCTGCTACCGCGTGCTGGTGCCGAACGACGCGGCCGGCCGGCTGGTCGAGGAGCGCGTGCCCGACGCGGTCGGCAAGATCGACGTCGTGCCGCGAGCCGCGCTGCGGTTGCCCACCGACGGCACCGACCTGCGCCGGTCGCTCGGCATCCCGCGCCAGCGCTTCCTGATCTTCCTGCCCGGCGGCCTGCGGCCGATCAAGGGGCAGCACCGCGCGGTGTCGCTGGTGCGCGTGCTGCGCGCCGCCGGCGCCGACGTCGAGATGATCCTCGCCGGTCCGGACCAGGACGAGGCCTACGCGCGCGAACTGCGGGCGCAGTGCGGCCAGGAGAACGGCGTCCGCGTGCTGCCGACGCTGGCGCACGACCGCATGGGCGCGGCCTACCTCGACGCCGACGTCGTTCTGAACACGTCGTTCAGCGAAGGCGCGGCGCCGACGATCCTCGAAGCCGGCCTGCTCGGGCGCGCGATCGTCGCCGCCGACGTGCCGGGCAACCGCGACCTGATCCGCCACAAGGAGACCGGCCTGCTGTTCGGCTCCGAAGAGGACATGGCGAAGCAGGTGATGGCGCTGTATCGCAACCGGTCGGCCGCCGGCGCGCTCGGCGTGCGCGTGCGCGAGGACTTCCAGCGCCGGTTCCCGGTGCAGCGCGAGGTCGATGCGCTGCTGTCGGCCTACGCGGCCGCGTAGCCGCTACTCGCCGGGCAGCGGCTTCGGCAGCGGCTTGCTGCGACCGCCGGTCGGCGCCGGCTTCGGTGCGCGCGCGGTCTCGACGCCGGCGAACTTGCGCCACAGGTCCAGCATGCGCTCGCTGGTCCAGACCAGCGTCGCCTTGACCTCCTCGGCGATCTTGTCCTTGGTCGCGCTGCGGATGCGCGGCGTCGCCGCGCGGTGGATCGCCGCGCGCAGGTCGTCTTCGCCGTGGACCGTCAGGTCGTCGCCGCTGCGGTCGCCGAGCAGCGCCGCGACGCTGCGCCGCAGGTCGGTGTGGTCGCGCAGCGACGGTTCGAACACGCCGGCGTCGAACAGCTGCATCAGGTCGACGTGCGGGCGGCCGAGCACGGTGCGCACCGCCGCCTTGGCGCCGGGCAGGTCGTCGAGCAGCGAACGCAGCTCGTCGATCGACTCGGCGTTCCAGCAGACGATCGTGCCGCCCACCTCGAGGTGCTTGGCCAGCGACGTCGTGAAGTCGCCGCGCGGGTCGGTGCGGTCGACGTGCACGAAGTGCGCGCGTTCGACGCGGCCGCCGTCGTGCAGCGTGCAGGCGGCCCAGCCGTACGGCACGTGGCGCCACGGCCGCTGGCCGTCGAAGCGCGGCAGTGGTTCGGGCAGCGCGGCGATCGCCAGGAAGTGCAGCGGCAGCGCGCACTGGCGCAGTTCCTCGCGCACGAACGGTTCGATCGTCGTCTCGCCGCTGCGCACGCTCGCGACCGTGCGCTTCTGGCGGAACGTCAGGCCTTCGCGCTCGGGATCGAGCTGCGCGATCGTGCGGATGCCCTGCTTGTGCAGTTCGTTCTCCAGCGCGCGCGTCAGCTCCGGCAGCTCGCGCAGCGGTGCCGTGCCTTCGTCCTTGCTGCAGCGGCCCAGGTGCGGGCACGGGAACGGCGCCGTGCAGTAGGTCCCGGTCGCCAGCGCCGGTGCCTGTTCGGCGTCCGTGACCTGGCGGAACTGCTGCAGGCGCCGCTTCACGAGCTCGACCTGCTTCTGCACCTTGCTGGTCACGTCGGCGCTGCGCAGCAGCTGCATCGGCGGGAAGTCGGCGCCCTCCTTGTGCACGTAGCCGGGATTCACGTGCAGCAGGAACGCGGCGCGGACCTTGTGGCCGCACAGCGAGACCACGTGCACCTGCAGCGCCAGGTCGTTGACGTAGCGGTGTTTGATCTTGGTGCCCGACTTCACCTCGTAGAGGTCGATGCCGCCGTCGCGGTGCCGCACCAGGATGTCGCTGCGCACCTCGACGCCGTCGGCTGTGAACACGGCGCCGAACACCACCGGCGTGGCGGCTTCCAGCAACCGCGTGGTCTCGGCGGCCGCTTCGTCGGTGCGTTCGGCGGCGACGGCGACTCCCTTCGGGAACACGCTGCGCGCCAGCGTCAGCAGTTGCTGGCCGACCGACGACATCAGCTGGCGCCCGGTGCCCGGCTCCTCGGTGGCCGGGGCATGGAAGTCGAACCAGAGCCGCTTGTGGCACTGCTGCCCCGCTTCGAACAAGTGCTTGTCGAGGTTGCGGGGGCTCTTCGCGGAGGCTTTCTTCTTCAAGGCGCTGGAGGGGTTGCGGGCGCGGCCGGGGCGCCGCCGTGGACGGCGGAGGTGATGGGGGCTGCGCGCCCGCGCAGTGTAGCGCGGCAGGCTCGGCGCTCAACTTCGGCGGCGCGTCTGCCGGTACAGAACCACCAGCAGCAGCGTCACGACTCCCCCGGTCAGCAGCGGCGTCCACAGCCGATCGGTCAGCGTCGGCGTGCCGCGTGCCCGCCGCGCGAAACGCAGCGTCGCGAGCCAGCGTTCGAACTCCGCATGCCATCGGTCGAACGACGCCAGCGGGCTCGTGAACGACAGCGACACCTCGCGTCCCGCGGTCGGAGCATGCACGTCGAGGCTGCGCTGCGCGACCCCGGCCGCGGTGGTCGTCGTGCGCAGCGCGACGAGCGCTTCGTGCGCATCGGCGCCGATCGGCTGCCGCCGCACGGCGGACACCGTGTGCGTGACGCCGGTGCGTTCGCCCTTCTCGCGCCACATCTCGGTCAGCTCGGCCGCGAAGTCGTCGCCGATCAGCCACTCGTTGCCCTGTTCGACGACCCAGAGCCACGGTCCGTCGAACTCGCCGCGCAGCCACGCGTCGACCGGGCCGATCGCGTAGAACGCGCGCGGTTCGACGTAGCCGAGTTCGGCCGGGGCGCCGGGCCGCGCCGCCAGCGTGCGCGCTTCACTCGGTGACAGTTCGCGCCAGTCGGCCGGCAGGTCGATCTGGAACGTGCCGTTGCGCGCGACGAACGTGCGCAGCGCCTGACACGGTGCCGCGACGGCGGTGGTCCAGAGGCAGAGCAGGGCGGCGACGCGGCGCATCGCCGCATCATCGAGCCGCACCGGCCGCCGACGCAACGTGCAATCGCGGCGGCAGCGCACGCGGCAGGTCGAACCAGAACTCGGCGCCGTGGCCGGGCTCACCGTGGCCGATGTTGCCGCCCATGCGCTGCACGAGCCGCTGGCTGACGAACAGGCCGAGGCCGGTGCCCGGCGTCTCGGTGCCGCCGGCGAACGGCGAGAACAGCTGCGTGCGGTGCGCGGGCGTGAGCCCGGGGCCGTCGTCGGCGACGACGAACCGGACCCGGCGCCCGCCCTCGACGGCCAGGAGCCGCACCGTGCTGCCGCGCGGCGCGACCTTGACCGCGTTGCCGACCAGGTTGGCGACGACCTGCTGGAAGCGGCGCGCGTCGGTGCGCACCGCGAGCCCGGCGTCGACCGGCGCGACCTCGAGGCGGACGCCGCTGCGTTCGGCGTGCAGCCGCAGCAGCCGCAGACCGTCGTCGAGCAGCGGTTGCACGCGATGGGCGGCGATCTGCAGCCGCAGCCGGCCCGCGTTCAGCGCCGCCGCGTCGAGCACGTCGTCGACCAGGCCGGCCAGATGGCGCGCCGCGTACGCCGCCTCGGCCAGCACTTCGTCGGCTTCGCGGCCCGGTGCGACCCAGTCGCCGCGCAGCAGGTCGAGCGCCGCGGTCACCGACGCGAGCGGCGTGCGCAGCTCGTGCGCGGTGCGCGCCAGATGGTCGTCGCGGCGCGCCAGCGCGCGCTGCAGCGCGGCGATCTGGTCGTCGCTGCGGCCGTGCCGTGTGCGCGCCGACCGCCGGGCGGCGAGTGCGAACGAACCTGCGGCGAGCGCGCCGAGCGGTGCGGCCAGCCAGCCCTCGAAGCCGGCTCCGAGCAGCCCGATGGCGACGACGCCGGCTGCGAACGGAGTCCAATTGACGCCGAACTTCATGTCCTTTCCTCCCTTGCCCCGCCGCTATCGGTCGCTGCGTGGCAGCGCTGCGGCGGCGGGTTCGCGAACGTCTCAGGCCGGGATCGTCCGCGGCGCCGCGACCGCGAGCGGCAGCGGGCAGCCCCAGACCGCCGCCAGCGCGCGCAGCAGGTGCAGTTCGTCGCGGTGCAGCGCGCCGTCGGCGGCCGCGGCCTCGGCGCACGCGGCCAGCAGGTTGCGTTTGCCGAGCGGCGACACGCGCGTGAGTTCGTCGACCGCGGCCGCGAACGCGGTCAGGTCCGCCGGCGGTGGCAGCAGCTCCGGCGGCGTCGCGGCGCCGAGGTGGCGCTGGCCGCGCGCGAACGCGGCGGCGGCGCGGGCGGCGTCGCCGTCGGCGCCGACGTGCGCGAGCTGCGACAGCACGACGCGCGTGGCCTGCGCGTGCTGCACCAGCGGCGTCGGCCGGCCGGGCGGGCGCCCCGGATCGGCGTCGGGGCGCCGCACGTGGTGCTCGAGCAGCCGCAGCAGCGCGAACTCGAACACCGACAGACGGCCGTCGCCGAGCGCCAGCGCGCGCGCGGTCTCGTGCAGCCGCGTGCGCTCGGCCACCGGCAGCGCGCGCAGCGCCGGCGCCGCCAGTTCCAGCAGCGGCAGGCGGCAGTCGTCGTCGAGCCGCGCCAGCAGGCCGCACAGCACCGACGCCTCGTAGGCCGTGGTCGCGTCGCGCTCGCGCAGCGGCGCCAGCTGCCGTTCGCGCGCGGCCGGGTCGCGGTCGAGCAGCAGGGCACCGACCAGCGCCGGCGCGCGTCGCGGGTCGCGCGCCGCGACCGCGAGTTCGAGCGGCAGTTCGGCGAGCAGCGCGCGTGCCGCGGCGACGTCGTCGGCCCGCGGATCGCCGGCGGCGGCGACCACGTCGGCCGGCCGGGTCGGGCCCGCGGCGCCGGCGAAACCCGCGGCGCCGGCCGGCAGCGGCACGTTCGCGGCCGCCGCGACCGCGTCGCCGCGGCTCGCCAGTTCGCGGGCGAACCCCGGCAGCACGCGTTCGACGCGTTCCGCGATCGGCGGGTGCGTCGCCATCGCGCCGCCGAACAGCCGCTTGACGCCGTCGGCGAACAGCATGTGGCTCGCCTCGTCGGCATGCGCGTTGTCGAGCCGGGCGCCGTAGCCGCCGATCTTCGCCAGCGCGAGGCCGATGCCACGCGGATTGCGCGTGTACTGGACCGCGCTGGCGTCGGCGAGGAACTCGCGCTGCCGCGAGACCGCGGCCTGGATCAGCCGCGCGAACAGCACGCCCAGCGAGCCGATCGCCATCAGCGCGACGCCGAACAGGATCAGGCCGGCCGCACCGCCGCCCTTCTTGCCGGAACTGCTGCGCGCGGCGCCGCGGCCGATCGCCTGCACCAGGATGCGGCCGATCGTGGTGATGCAGACGATGCCGAACAGCACGCCCATCAGCCGGATGTTCAGCCGCATGTCGCCGTGGAACACGTGGCTGAACTCGTGCGCGATCACGCCTTGCAGTTCGTCGCGGTCGAGCCGGTCGAGGCAGCCGCGCGTGACCGCGACTGCCGCGTCGTTCGGGCTCCAGCCGGCCGCGAACGCGTTGAGGGCGGTCTCGTCGTCGAGCACGAACACCTCGGGCACCGGCACGCCCGACGCGATCGCCATCTCCTCGACGACGTTGCGCAACTGCCGCTCCTTCGGGTCGGTCGTGTCCGGCGACACCGGCCGGCCGCCGAGCAGCGTCGCGACCTTCACGCCGCCGGAACGCAGCTGCGCGGTCTTGAACAGCGTGCCCGAGGCGATCACGAACAGCGTCACCGCGGTCGTCGCGACGAACACGTCGCCGCGCAGGAACGAGCCGCCGCCGTCGCCGAGTCGCAGCAGCAGCGCCGCGGCCAGGTGCACGCACAGCACGATCGCGACCACCGCCGCCGCGAACAGCCAGACCAGCCGCCGCGACGAGCGCCGCGCCTGTTCCTGGTGGCCGAAGAAGTCCATCGTCGCCATCGTCCCAGAGCCCTCCGATCAGGCGCCTTCGAGCTCGAACAGCGTCACGCCGGTGCGGCGGCTCGCGAACACGCCGCCGCCGCAGCTGCGGAAGTGCCGCTGCAGCCGCGTGCGGTACCAGGCGCCGCGGCGCAGGTGCACGGCGCCGTCGGTGCGCGTGCGATCGCAGTTGACGCGCCAGTCGGCCGCGGTCAGCGCCTCGAGGTACAGCGCGCCGGTGCACCAGCGGCCGAGGTTGCCGATCGCCTTCGCGGCGGCCGCGTCGTCGAGGTACTGCAGCACGCCCTGGCAGACGACGAGGTCGAACCCGGTGCGGCCGGTCGCGGCGCGTACGTCGAGGTCGACGATCGAGCCCTGCGTCCAGCCGAAGCGTTCACACAGGTGCACGCTGTACTCGACGCCGAACCAGCGCGCGCGCGGCCACAGCTCGGCGGCGGCGGTGCGCCAGTGGCCCATGCCGCAGCCGACGTCGAGGATCGTGCGCACCGGCAGTTCCAGGTAGCGCAGGTAGCTGGCCACGAACGTCGCCAGCTTGCGCACCGCCGCGGCGTCGCTGACGCGCGTCTGCGGGTCGCCGTAGAAGCGGCGGTAGTAGTCGGCGTCGAACGGCTCGGCGGCGCCGGGGCGCGACGGGGCCCGGCGACGGTTCGGCTGGCTCGCGGCGCGCGGCATGCGAGCACTCTGGCGAGGCGGCGCGTCGGAGGCAAGCGCGCGGTCAGCGGGCCGTCGGCGCGTCGGCCGTCAGGCGCCGCCGTCGGCCGGCACGATGAACAGATGCGGGTCGCGGCGGTCGCGCTTCTGCACGCGCCGCGCGAACGACGCCGCGATCGACTCGGCGACCTCGAACGTGCTCGAACCCGGCGCCAGCGCGATGTTGCCGACCAGCCGGCTGTCGATGTCGCCGCGGCGGCAGACGTGCGCCAGGATCCGGCGGGCGTCGGCGCCGTCGCGCAGACCCCAGTTGATGCGGAACCGCGCGAACGCGGCCTCTGCAGCCGGCCGCTCGCGGCGCCACGACGGCGGCGCGCCGGGCTCGCCGCGGCGTTCGGGCGGCAGGCGCTGGCCGCGCGGCGCTTCGGCGCGCGGCGGTTGCACGCGCGGCGCCGGCGGCTGGTCGGCCAGTGCGATCGGTGCGCGCGTCTGCGTCAGCGACTGCGCCAGCAGCGCCGCGACCACGGCGGCCGGATCGCGGCCCTGCAGCAACCGTTCGGCGGCGGCGCGGCGGTCGGGCCGCGGCGTGCCGCCGGCGTCGATCGCTGCGGTCGCGGCCGCGGTCGCGCGTTCGAGCAGGCAGGCCTCGACTTCGTCCGGGCCCGGCACCGGCAGCAGCTGCGGCCGGATGCCCGCCTCGCGGAACAGGCGCCGCGCGCGCGCTTCGACGTTCTTGGTCGCCAGCAGGATGCTGCGTCCCTTGCGGCCGGCGCGGCCGGTGCGGCCGCTGCGGTGCACGTAGGTCGCGGAGTCGATCGGCGGGTGCACGTGCACGACCGCGGTCACGGCCGGGATGTCGAGCCCGCGCGCCGCGACGTCGGTCGCGACCAGCGCGCGCACGGTGCCGCGGCGGAACGACTCCAGCGTGCGCGTGCGCTGCGCCTGCGCCAGATCGCCGTGGATCGGCATCGCCGCGAAGCCGTCGGCGGCGAGCTTGTCGGCCAGCGACACGGTGTTCTCGCGCGTGCGCACGAACAGCAGCGTGCGCGCGTCGCCGGCCAGCAGCAGCAGGTTGACCAGCGCGGCGTAGTGTTCGCGCGCGCCGATGCGGTGCACGACGTGCTCGATGTCGGCGTGGGCGGCGCCGCCGGCCGCGCCCTCGACGAACACCGGCGTGCGCTGGAAGCGGTCGGCGAGCGCCAGCACCGCGTCCGGGAACGTCGCCGACACGAGGTGGGTGCGCCGCGCCGACGGCAGGTGTTCGAGGATGCCGTCGAGTTCGTCCTTGAAGCCCAGATCGAGCATCTGGTCGGCTTCGTCGAGCACCAGCTGCGTCACTGCCGACAGGTCGAGCACGCCTTCGCGCACGTGGTCGAGCAGGCGGCCCGGCGTGCCGACCAACACCGCGGGGCGCCGCTGCAGCTCGCGGCGTTCGCGCACGAGGCTGGTGCCGCCGGTCACGACCGCGCAGTCGCCGTGCGGCAGGTCGGCGAACAGCCAGCCGAGCTCTTCCTTGACCTGCATCGCCAGTTCGCGCGTCGGCGCGATCACCAGCGTGCACGGACCGCGGCGCGCGCCGCCGATCAGGCCCGGCGCCAGCGCGAAGCCGAGCGCCACCGTCTTGCCCGAACCGGTGCGCGACGTGATGCGCAGGTCGGCCGCGCCGTCGTCGGCGGCGAGCACCGCGCGCTGCACTTCGGTCAGGCTCTGGAAGCCGCGGCGCTGCAGCGCCGGCAGCAGGTCGGCGGGCGTGCCGGCGAGGCCTGGCGCGGCCGCATCGTCGGGGGGGGCGGCGGGGCTCGCCGCGTCGGTCCGCTCGGACTCGAGCGCCGATTCCACGGCAGCCGCGGCTGCGGAATCGGGGCCGGCAGGCGCTCCGGCGGGTTTGGCGGACGCGAAGTACATACTGCAGTGTGACCGATCGCCGCCGGCAGGTCAATCGCGGGGTCCCCCGGGCTCATTCGGCGCGCAGCGCTTCGATCGGGTCGAGGCGGGCGGCGCGCAGCGCCGGAGCGGTGCCAGCGACCAGTCCCACCAGGATCGCAACGCCCTCGGCGAGCAGCACGTGCGGCAGCGTGGTCGCGACCGGCAGCGCCGGTACCAGCAGGCGCAGCAGCCAGCCGCAGCCGACGCCGAGCAGCAGGCCGAGCGCGCCGCCGAGCGCGGCCAGCGCCGCCGCCTCGCCGAGGAACAGGCGCAGCACCTCGCGCCGCGTCGCGCCGAGCGCGCGCAACAGGCCGATCTCACCGGTGCGTTCGCCGATCGCGATCGTCAGGATCGTCAGGATGCCGACGCCGCCGACCAGCAGCGAGATGCCACCGAGTCCGGCGATGCCGAGCGTCAGCACCGACAGCACCGAGCCGAGCACGTCGAGCATCTGCTGCTGCGCGGTGATCGTGAAGTCCTCGCCGCCGTGGCGCAGCAGCAGCGTGCGCCGCACCGCGGCGGTGACCGTCGCGCTGCTCGCCTCGTCGCCGAACGCGACGTCGATCTCCATCAGGCCGTCGCGGTCGTACAGCGCCAGCGCGCGCGCCGCCGGCAGGTAGACCGCGTCGTCGAGGTCGATGCCGAGGAACTGTCCCTTCGGCTGCATCACGCCTTGCACGCGGTAGCGTTCGCCACCGATCCGCACGACGGCGCCGAGCGCCGGCCGCGCGCCGAACAGTTCGCGCTGCACGGTCGCACCGAGCACGACGAACGCGCGCGCGGTCGCCGGGTCGTCGTCGGGCAGGAACGTGCCGCTGGCGACCGCGAAGCGCCACACCTGCGGCATCGCGGCCGAGACGCCGTAGGCCGACGTGCGCCGCGTGCGGCCGCCGTGTTCGACCGCGGCGTTGCCCATCACCATCGGCACGACGCCGCGCACGCCGGGCAGGCGTTCGAACGCCTCGGCATCGGCCAGCGACAGCGGCCGGACGCTGTTCAGCATCGCGCCGGACACGCCGAACGTCTGCGTGCGGCCCGGCGTCACCTGCAGCAGGTTGGTGCCGAACTGCGTGAACTCGGCCAGCACGAAGCGCTGCAGGCCGGTGCCGATCGCCAGCAGCAGCACGACCGCCGCGATGCCGACCGCGATGCCCAGCGCGGTCAGCCCCGACCGCTGCCGCTGCGCGCGCACCGCCGACAGGGCCAGTTCGATCGTGTCGCGCGGCAGCACGGTCATCGCCTCGCCAGCGCCAGCACCGGGTCGAGCCGCGCCGCGCGGGCCGCCGGCGCGGTGCCGAACGCCACGCCGATGCCGAGCGCGACCAGCGCCGCCGCCGCGACCGCGGCGCCGGGCAGGCCGGTGCGCAGTTCGGGTACGAACGCCGCGGCGGCCGCGCGCACCGCACTGGCCAGCGCGAGGCCACAGCCGGCGCCGGCCACGGCGAGCAGCAGCGCTTCCCACAGGAACAGCGTGCGCACCACCGGTGCGGCGGCGCCGAGCGCCTTCAGCAGGCCGACCTCGGCGCGCCGCTGCGACACGGCGATCACCATGACGTTCATGATCAGGATGCCGGCCACGACCAGGCTGATCGCGGCGATGCCGGCGATCGCCCAGGTCAGCGCGCGCAGGATGCCGTCGAACGTCGACAGCACCGACGCCTGCGTGATCACGGTCACGTCGAGTTCGCCGTCGTGGCGGGTGCGCAGGATCCGTTCGCAGTCGGCCACCGTGCGCGCGACCGCGTCGCGGTCCCGCGCCTCGACCAGCAGCCGGAACAGGCCCTCGCTGTCGAACAGGGCCATCGCCGACGCGACCGGGATCACGACCATCTCGTCGAGGTCGTTGCCGAGTGAACGGCCGGCGGAGGCCAGCGTGCCTGTGACGCGGAAGCGCCGGTCGCCGAGCCGCACCCAGGCGCCGAGCGGCGACGCGGCGCCGAACAGCTCGCGCACCAGTGTGCCGCCGAGCACACACTCGGCGCCGCCGCGGCGCGGATCGCCGGCCGGCAGGAACTGGCCGGCGGCGAGCGACAGATGCCGCACCGGCAGCAGTTCCGCGGTCGAGCCGAGCACGGTCGCCTCGCGTTCGCGGTTGCCGAACGCGACCGCGACGCTGCCGGCG
Source organism: Planctomycetota bacterium (assembly GCA_016794425.1). Lineage (GTDB taxonomy): Bacteria > Planctomycetota > UBA1135 > UBA1135 > UBA2386 > JAEUHS01. The sequence goes on along the minus strand of JAEUHR010000035.1, from coordinate 32,394 downwards.
ACGATCGGCGCGAGGCGCGCGACGTGCTCGCTGCGCCGCAGCGCCAGCGCGTCGTCGAGCGTCAGGTCGCGCGCAGTCTCGCCGAACATCGGCGGCGCGCCGCCGGTGGTCTCGCTGCGCCCCGGCAGCACGATCACGAGGTTGGTGCCGAGCTGCGCGAACTGGTCGGTCACGTAGCGCCGGCCGGCTTCGCCGAGCCACGTCAGCAGCACGACGCCGGCGGTGCCGATCGCCATCGCCAGCACGATCAGCGCCGTGCGCGCGCGCAAAGCCGCGAGGCTCTGCACCGCGAAGACCAACTGCTCAGCGAGCCGCATCGTGAGCCTCCGCGCCGCGCACGTCACCGACCAGGCGCCCGTCGTCCATGCGCAGCCGGCGGTGTGCCCGCGCGCCGAGCGCCGGATCGTGCGTGACGACGATCAGCGTCAGGCCGTCGTCGTGCAGCCGCTCGAGCACGCGCACGACCTCCTCGCCGGTGTGGCGGTCCAGGTTGCCGGTCGGTTCGTCGGCGAGCAGCAGCTGCGGCCGCGTGATCGTCGCGCGCGCGATCGCGGCGCGCTGGCGCTGGCCGCCCGAGAGTTCGTCGGGCCGGTGGTGGGCGCGGTCGGTGAGTCCGAACGCCGCCAGCTGCGCGCGCACGCGTTCGGCGCGTTCGGCGCGCGGCACCTCGGCCAGCACCAGCGGCAGCGCGACGTTCTGCGCGGTCGACAGCCGCGGCACCAGGTGGAACGACTGGAACACGAAGCCGATGTGCTGCCGCCGCATGCGCGCCTGCGCCGCGTCGTCGAGCCGACCCGTGTCCTCGCCGGCGAAGTGGTAGCTGCCGGCCGTCGGTCGGTCGAGCAGCCCGAGCACGTTCAGCAGCGTCGACTTGCCGGAGCCCGACGGGCCCATCAGCGACAGGTACTCGCCGCGCGCGATCGCCAGGTCGACGCCGCGCAGCGCGTGGACCGGCTGGTCACCGACGCGGAACACGCGGTCGATGGCGCGCAGTTCGATCACGGCAGCGCCGCTGCGGCCGGTTCGACCTCGACGCGCGCTCCGGCCGCGACGCCGTCGCGGTCGCGCGACAGCACGACCACGTCGCCGGCGGCGAGGCCGGCCGTGACCTCGACGAAGCGCCAGTTCGTGAGGCCGGTCGTGACGGGGCGCAGCGCCAGCGTGCCGTCGGCGAGCCGCACGAACACGGTGCCGTCGCGCACCGCCTCGGTCGGCACGCGCACCGCGTCGTCGCGCTGCGCCAGCAGGATCTCGACGTCGGCCGAGTAGCCGGCCAGCAGCGCCGCGTCGGCCACCGGCTCGGCGAACTCGACTTCGACGTCGACGGTGCGCGCCTGCTTCTCGCGGTCGAGCACGTACGGCGCAATGCGGCGCACGCGGCCGACGAACGTGCGGTCCGCGAACGCGTCGAGCGTCACGCGCGCCGGCATGCCGACCTGCACGCGCGCGGCGTCGATCTCGTCGATCGGCGCCGTCACGTAGGGCGCGCCGTCGTCGATCAGGTCGACGGCCGGCGGCGTCGGGATGCCGACCGGTGACGGCGTCACGAACTCGCCGACCTCGCCGTTGACCTCGGCGATGATGCCGGCGAACGGCGCGCGCACCAGCGTGCGTTCGAGCTGCGCGTCGACGACTTCGATCTGGCGGCGGCCGACCGCGGCCTGTGCCGTCGCCGCCTGTTGCGCCGAGCGCGCGGCGCGTGCCTCGCTGTCGGCGCGGTCGACGCGTTCGCCGCTGGAGGCGCCCTCCGCCTGCAGTTCGCGCTGCCGCTGTGCCTCGCGTTCGGCGAGTTCGGCGCGCTGCTGCGCCTCGTCGGCGAGCGCGGTCGCGCGCAGCACTTCGCTCTCGGCCAGCGCGCGCTGCGCCTTCAGGTCGGCGCTCCACAGTTCCATCAGCACCTGGCCCGCGGTCACGCGGTCGCCTTCCTGCACGTGCAGCACCGCGACCTGGCCGCCGGTGCCCGGCGCGAGCTTGGCGCGGCGCCGCGCGTTCACGGTGCCGGCGCGCGTGTTGGCGACCGTCGCCTCGACGGTGCCGCGCGCGACCGTGTGCACGAGCACGCGCGGCGGCGGCTGCCGCGTCGCGTACCAGATGCCGCCGGCCGCGAGCCCGAGGATCACGGCGGCCGCGGCGAGCCCGCGCGGGAACTTCACGCGGCAAGTGGACGCTGCGGCGCCGGTGGGGGCAAGCTCCGCACCTGTGCGGGGGGTGGGTGGGCGGTGGTAGCGGGGGGGGGCTTGTCGCCCGTCGTGCAAGAAACTCGCAGGCGCGGCGCATGCCGCGTCGCGTGGAGGTTAGCGGCGTCGTCCCGATGCCTGCCTCTGCCGCGCCCTACTACCAAGTCTCTGGCCGTCGAACGAGTCGGGATACTCGTAGTCCGATGCGCGAGGATCTTGCCGTGGCGGGATGACTGCTTCGCATCGCGGATCGAGCCTCCTCGGTTGGGCTGCTGAAGCAGCCTCCGCGACAGATGCGGAGACCTCTGTTCGGGATGTCAGCCCTGAGGCAATCGATGCCCCGTGTAGGGGTGTCATATGATGCGAGGGTGTCGAAGCACCACTCTCTTACGTTGCCATGCATATCGTGCATGCCGAGCAAGTTGGGGGTGTATGATCCGACCGGAGCGATCGCGGCGAAGCCATCGTCCCAACTTGCGCTGTCTCTCTCTCTCATTGCTCGGAAGTGGCGCGCATCCCGCAAGTTGTCTGATCGACGTAGATCCTCGACCTTGGTGCCCGTCCACCATGGCGTGGCCGATCCAGCTCGACATGAGTATTCCCACTGAGCCTCAGTTGGCAGGGTGAAGCCGGATTTCTTGCACCAAATGGTTGCATCTTCCAGCTCATCGAGTCAGCCGGATAGGATGCGTCCACGGCGCGCGGATCGCCATCGTAGGCTGCACCGTTATCCCACCAGAAGCACGAAGGCCCCCCAAGACGGAGCCACTGCCCTCGCGAGACCTCATGTCGAGCGATGAAGAATGGACTCAGACTCAGCATGTGCGGAGGTCGTTCCGCCTCTATGCTACTGGGGTCGCTGGTGTCCGATCCCATCTGAAACGTGCCACCTGGAACGAGGGCAAGCACGATTCCGGTTGCATCGGATATGCGGATGGTGCCGTCTGCTTCGTGTTGCGGAATCGGGATGTTGTGTGGATCGGATGCGCTATCCCACGCCGAACGCAGTTCATAGAACTCCCAAAGACGCGTCACCGGGTTCTCACCGATTGGCACCAGTCCTAGCACGTCATCGTCACGCAGCTCGATCTCCTGCCCCGCGTACTTCGGGTTTTCGCTAATCGCGGCGCGCACTTCATTCCACGTGTGCCGTGCGTTCGGGTGCGCCATCGTCAGATCGCGGACCTGCCGCGCCCACGACAAGCGTTGTTCGACCGCTGGCTTCTCATTCGCTTCCAGTGATTTCAAGGACTCCCGCAACTGCAGGAGCGTGCTGTGTAGGAAGCGATTCGACTCAGACATAAATCGAGGGTGTGAGCGCCCAGTTGCTCGCTCCTCGTCCGTCGGTGGCAGCGCCCTGGCTTCCAGGTCGCGGATGGTCCGTTCGATCTCGGGGCGCATCTCGAGCAACTTGCCCGCGTCCTCTCTCAGCCACGTCTCCATCGCCGCGATCTTGTGCGGCCACGGCGGATACAGCTCCGCCTCGTTCGCGATGGCGCGCTCGTAGAGCACGACCCCGGAGAGCAGGTCGAACTCGCGGACCTTCGCGTCAGCGCGTGCTCCCTCTTGCTTCGCCTGGATCTCGTTTCGCTTCGCCTCTGCCGCGTAGGCAGAGGTGCCGAGCACACCGGCGATCAAGATCGCGACGGCCGCCGCCAGGCTCGCGGCGAGCGCCTTGTTGCGACGCATCCATAGCCGCAGTTCGACTAGCGCACCGGTCCGGTAGGCTCGCACTGCTCGTTGGTCGAGGAACGCGCGCAGGTCGGCGGCGAGGTCGGCTACGGCGGCGTAGCGGCGGTCGCGTTCCCGCGCCATCGCCCTCTCGGTGATGGCGACGAGCTCGGCGGGGATCGATCGGTCCAGTGCTTCCAGGTCGCCAGCGGACGCAGTGGCCACCTTCTCGACGATCTGTTGCGGACCGAGACCCAGAGTGGCGAATGGCGCCGACCCGGCGAGCAGTTCGTAGAGCATCGCACCGATGGCGTAGACGTCGGTGCGTTCGTCGACGAGCTCGCCACGCGCCTGTTCGGGTGACATGTAGCTCGGCGTGCCCATCCGGGCACCGGGGTGCGTGGCGCCGTGGTTGTCCTGCTGCCGCGTCGTGGCCAGTGTCGGTCGCAGCGCAGTGCCCGTCCGTTCCGGCGTGCCGCTGACTTTCGCCAGTCCCCAATCGAGCACGTAGACCTCGCCGTATGCGCCGACCATCACGTTGGCCGGCTTCAGGTCGCGGTGCAGTACGCCTCGGGCGTGCGCGAAGGCCGTCGTGTCGCAGACCTTCAGGAGGACTTCCAGTGCGCGCGTGGTGGTCCACCCGTCCCGCTGGGCTTTGGCATCGGCGAACACTTGGTCGGCGGTGCGCCCCTGCACGAGCCGCATCGTGAAGTAGACGCGACCGTTCTGGTCGAGCCCGATGTCGTGTACGGGCACCACGCCTGGATGGTCGAGCTGGCTCGTCACCTGCGCCTCGGCGAGGAAGCGCCCAAGCAGGTCGCGAGCCAGCCGCTGGTCTTCGGCATCGAGTACCAGGCGATCGAACGGCACCTTCATCGCCACTCGACGGTTCAGGTGCCGATCGTGCAGGCACAGGATCGCGCCCATCCCTCCGCCGCCCGCATCTCCTTCGATTTCGTAGCGGTCCGAATCGAGTCGCGGTGCGGCAGCCAGACGGCCCAACAGTTCGTCCGTGGCCGTGCTGGGGCCATCGTTCGATGGGGCGCCCGCTGCCCGTGCCTGGTCGAGCCCTGCCTGGCCCGCGGCCTGCAGGTCGGCAGTCGCACCGAGTGCGGCGGCGCGAAGCAGTTCCAGTACTTCCCGGGCGAGCGCTTCGTCCCCGTTAGCCCGTTGTCGCACGATGCGGTCTCGCTGGGCCGGGGGAAGCGAGAACGCTTCACGGAAGAGCTGGCGTACTCGGATCGGATCCGGTCCTGCCGGGTGCGGAAGGGGCTCGGTCATGGCAGCTTCTCCGACCGCAGCATCGCCGTGGTGGCCGCGTCCGACAAGAGTGCGCCTGGGCGATGCGGTTTCGGCGCGCGCCGCTCGCTGGGTGGTCGTCCAACCCATCGAGTTTTCCATGAACCACGAACATCCGTCCGTTCCGGCCCAGGCTCCTCGTTTCCCGCTCAGCAAGGCGACCATCTGGGTGGTGAACCTGGCCTTCACCCCGATCGCCGGTGCGGTCATGTACCGCGCCTGGAAGGGCGACATGCCGGAGGCTGCCGCCTACGCCAAGCGCGTCTCCAATCTGTCGTTCCTGCTGCTGCTCTTCGTTGTTGCTCCGGTCTACGTGGCGCTCGGCCGCGTCTGAGCACCGACCGGCCGCGCCCGTCCTTCGGCCGGGGCTCGAGCCTGCTCCCGCGTCCGCAGGCGCCGCCTGCGTCGACTCGTGGGTCGACGGGCAGCAGCAGCTTCCTCTCACTCGTGCCAGGCGCACCGGAGGAGGCCGGCCCTGTCATGTCGACGTCGGGCCGCCGGCACGCGCATGCGGTGCGCCGGTTGCGCCGGGGGGGATGTGAGCCGGCGTCGGGTTCGTGCCGACTCGGGCGAGCCTGATGCGGTTTTCACTCCGTCGGTTCGCTGGGCAGGAGTCCATCCAGACCAGTCCACATGAACACAGTTTCCAGCTGCTTTCCCCGCCACGATCAGGTCCTTGCGTCGGGTGCGAGTCCCGTCGGGCTCGTCCCCTCGCACTGCTCAAGACGTGCACTCCTCGGTGCCGGCGCGGCCCACGCGGCCGCCGACTCCGCGGCTGCTCGGCCGACGCGCTCGATCGCGGGCCGGCGGCGGCGCCTCGTGCCGCTGCTCGCCTGGTTCCTGCTCGGCGCGGGTTGTTCCTCCGGCGGGTCCGTCGCCGGCCTCGCGGTGAGCTCCGTCGAGCCGGCGGATGGTGCCGTCTTGGCTTCGCCACCCGTCGTGGTGCGAACGCGGCTCTCGCAGGCCATCGACGCTGCGAGTGTCACCTCGACGACCCTGCAGGTGGTGGTCGATGGCATGCCGAAGGTCGGCGCCGTGGGTGTCGACCCTGCCGCCGCGAACGTTCTGGTGTTCGCACCAACGACCCCGTTCACGCCGGGTACCACGGTCGAAGTCGTCGTTGCGGGCACGCTGCGGGCCGCGGACGGGCGGGTGTTGGGCGCGGATCGGCGTTCCACGTTCTCGATCGCGCCTTCGAGCGCCGTCCCTCAATTGCAGGTCGGGACCACGCAGTCCGTGTGGTCTGGCAGCATGCAGGTGCAACTCGCGCCGCTGGCGCGGACATCCGCGGACGAACTCGGCGCTGCGTTCTGGCAGGACGGTTCCGGCCAGGATACCTACGCGGGTGCGTTCTGGAACCAGACCTCGAATGCCTGGTCGGGCATCGCGGCGACCACCAGCGTCTTCGGTGTGCTGGGCGGTGAGTCCCTGTGCACCGGTCCCGATGGAGTCGGTGGCTTGCTGATGGTCAACCGCGACCGGACCGTGCACCATGGTCGCGACCTTGCCAGCACATTCGCCTTGGTGCTGGCCACCGACACGTACCTGCACCGGTTCGGCGCCGGGCCGACGACGATCTGGCCTGCATCCGGCTTGCACCCTGGGCTGCCTTCGAGTTTCGACTGGGTGCCGACCAGTCGGACGTTCCTCCCGAACGCCACGACCACCATCGCCGCGGAGCACGATCACGTCGTGGGATTGGTGCCGTGGGACGCCGACCGGGCGCAGGTCCTGCACTTCGAACCGACGCCCGGCGATGCATCGCGCGTCGACTTGTTCGCGCAGACTCGGGATCGTTTCGGCGTGACCGGGCCCGAAGTGCTGCTCGGTCGGTTTGCCGTCCTGCCGCAGTTCGCGATGGCGACCACGGCCGCCGGCCGCACGCTGCTCGCTGTCCTCGAACCATCACCCTTCGGCGCAACGGTGTCGGCCGTGGACTTCGTCGTCGGCCAGGGTTGGTCCACCGTGACGCAGATCGGAACGGTGCCCGACGCCGCGAACTCGATCGTCGCGGCGGTGGCGGGCGACGGGTCGGCAGTGATCGTCACGCACAACCTCGACAACCGCATCCAGCTCGCGACACGCGACGGCGGCGGCGAGTGGCTGGTCACCGAGGCACAGGGACAGTCCCACGGTCTGCCCGCGGCCGCGGTGGCGGAAGATGGCACCGCCTTGGTTGCCCGGCTCGTCGGCGGTGACGGTCTGTTGGTGGGGCGCCGCAGCGGTGGCGCGTGGTCTGAACCCCTCAGCCTGCGATCGCTCGGCCAGGTCCCCAGCCCGTTGCAGGGTGGCCTGCTCTCCTGCCGGATCGCGTCCACGGCCGGGTCGGAGTTCCTGCTGCTCGAGCAAGTGTTCGTGGCCAACCCCTCGGGCCCACAGTTTCACGTGCAGTCCGTCCTCGTGACGCTGCAGTGATGCGCGCGGAGCTGCGAGCGGCCTCGTTCAGCGATCTCCCTCGCTGCCCAGCCGCCGCAGCAGCCAGGCCTTGGCGAACGCCCAGTCCTTTTCGACGACGCGGAGGCTGACGCCGAGAAGTTCGGCCACCTCGGCGTTCGTGAGGCCACGCCGAGCACCGGCGCTTTCCTCGTCGGGGCGGCTCTCGAAGACCTTGAGCGCCGCGATCTGGCCGAGGCGCGCGTCCTGCTGCTCGAGTTCGGCGACGATCCCGAACAACACATCGAAGTCGACGTCTGCCTTGTGGTCGGCGAGGAAGTGCGATGGCAAGGGAACTCGCTGGCGATCCCCACGGCCTTTGTCGTTCCGCGTCTTGCGATAGTGGTCCACGACGACCCGGAGGCACTCGGTGTAGAACGCCCGGAAGAAGTAGCTCTTGCCGCGTTCCAGTGCCGCAGTTCGATCGCGCAGACGGCCGAACACGGCGTGCAGGATCTCCGTCCCGTCCAGGCTGACCGCGCGCATCGGGTCGTTGCCGCGCCATGACCGTGCGAACCACGCCTTCGCGCAATCGCGGAGCGTTTCGTAGTGTTCCGCCCACAGGCGGTCCCGAGCCTCTCGGTCGCCTTCGGCGGCGCGGCGGACGTCGTCGGCGAAGCGGGCGTCCTCGGCAGCGGAACGGGGGGCGCTCATGCGCGGCAGTCTACGCGGTGCGCCATTCGAGAGGCGCGCGAGTGCGGAACGGGAGATCGAGGCTAACAGGTCCGCTCGGGTGCGGCGCCACACGCTGCGCAGCAAGCAGGCTGGCGCTTGCAGGAGGTCGGCGCATTCGCGATAGGAGAGTCGCGCGAACAGGCGGAGGTCGGCCAGCAGCATGCCGGGACCATTGCGCTCCGGCATCGCCGAGATCACGCGGGCGAGACAGGGCAGAGCGCGCCTGCGATCGAGCCCGATGGCGCGGCCGGCAGGGGGCACTTGGGTGAGACGCCATGCGAGCCGCGTAGCCCTTGCGAGGGCGGCGACTCGTTGTCGTTGGAGCTGTCGTTCGGCCACCAACACCCGCAGGATCTGTTCGACGGCCGACGTTACGCGGCCGGGTGGGCGAGGCGGAGGTCGCGAAGCTGGCGGCTCGGAGCGGACCATGTCGTCATGCGGGTCGGTGGGCACCCCGAGGTTCCTTGTTCAGTCGGCGACTTCGCCCAGCGCAGCGGCAAAGGCGAAACCGCAACGGATCGAGTCGGGGTGATGCAGCACCGGGACCGGCGGCCGAGCCCGCGAGCACGGCTGGCGACGGGCCGATCGGCTCGGTGGCGCTTGTTCGCGCGTCCGCCGACCCGTAGGATCCTCCCCCTTTCCGCGGCCGGCGCGGCTGCGCGCAGGAAAGATCGAAGAGTGAGCGTGTCCAAAGAAGAAGCCATCGTCCTGGAAGGCACCGTCGTCGAGACGCTGGCCAACACCAAGTTCCGCATCCAGATCGACGGCGGGCACATCGTGTTGGCGCACATCTCGGGCAAGATGCGGAAGAACTGGATCCGCATCATCCCGGGTGACCGCGTGACCGTCGAACTGTCGCCGTACGACCTGACGCGCGGCCGCATCACCTACCGCGCGTGACCGACCGCGGCGCGGTCGCGGTGCGCGTGGCCGGCCCGGCCGACGCGGCGTCCGTCGCCCGTTTCATCCGCGAGCTCGCGCGCTACGAGCGGCTCGAGCACCAGCTCGACCTCGACGAAGCGCGGCTGCGCGAACACCTGGCCGGGCCGCAGCCGGCCTGCAGCGCGCTGCTCGCCGAACTCGCGGGGCAGCCGGTCGGCTTCGCGCTGTTCTTCGCCAGCTACTCGACGTTCCGCACGCGGCCGTGCCTGTGGCTCGAGGACCTGTTCGTGTTGCCCGAGCACCGCGGCCGCGGCATCGGCCTGCAGCTGCTGCGCGCGGTGGCCGGCATCGCGGTCGCGCGCGGCTGTCCGCGGCTCGACTGGAACGTGCTCGACTGGAACACGTCGGCGATCGGTTTCTACGAACGCCACGGCGCGCGCGTGCTGCCCGACTGGCGCACTTGCCGCCTCGACGGCGACGCGCTGTCGCGCCTCGCTGCGCCCGTGGCTCAGTAACCGGCGCGCGCCGCCAGCCAGCGCCGCCACGGTTCGTCGAGGTCTTCGATGCGGCAGCCCATCGCGTCGTCGAACAGCGAACTGCCGGCGCCCTTCTTCGCGCCGAGCGCGTCGCGCACGTAGCCGAGGAACTTCGCACGCGTCGGCGGGTCGTTGTCGGGCTGCAGCAGCCAGGTGACGAACATCGTCGCGGCGCTCCAGTTGACCGCCGTCGCGGTGTCGTCGGTCAGGTAGAACGAGCCGTACATCGGCAGCTGCAGCAGGTGCGTCAGCCGGTAGTCGCGGCCGAGCGCGGTCAGCGCCTGCAGGTCCTCGCGCCGCGGTTCGGCCGGCGCCGCGAAGCCGGCGTCGCCCTGCAGCGCGTGTTCCATCACCATGCCGAAGCCGATCTCGAGCCAGGCGCTGACGCGGTCGCGGTCGCTGCCGCGGTCGGCTTCGCCGATCAGCGTGCGGTACAGCAGGCCCTGCGTGCCGACGAAGAACAACCGCTGCGGCCTTTGCGGCAGCGGCCCGGCCCAGAACGTCAGCGCGACGTCGCGGTGCGGCGGCGGTTCGTAGAACGGCAGCGGCCGGAAGCCCCACTTCGGGAACGCGTCGGGGCTGCCGTGCACGACGACGTCGATCGGCCGCAGCACCTCGCGCAGCTGCAGCGCGGCGCCGAAGCGCTGCAACCACACCGCGCCGAGCTGTTCGAGGTCGAGCAGTGCGGCGGCCGCGGCGACCGGGTTCGCGTCACAGCGCAGCGTGAAGCGCTCGCCGACCAGCGTCAGCGGCGCGCGCGCCAGCGCTTCGTCGAACTGCGCGCGCAGCAGCTTCTTGCCGTCGTGCGGCCACAGCCAGCCCTTCGCCCCACGTTCGTGGCCGAGGAACTCGTGCGCCGCGTCGAGGTCGTGCTGCAGCGCGAGCCAGGTCGCCTGCAGCTGCGCGAGCGCCGGCAGCTCGTGCGTGCGCGCCCACTCGACCAGGAACCACTGCGCCTTGGTCGAGCCGCGCAGCCGCACGCGCCGGTCGGCGAACTCGCGCACGCGGTCGGCGAGCAGGTCGAGCGCCGCGACCTCGGCGCGCGGCACCCGCACGCGCTTGCCGCCCTGCAGCAGCACCAGCTCGTCGGGCGCGAACGGATTCTGCACGCGGCCGGCCAGCACCTTGTCGTCGGTGCGCGTCACGCGGTCGCGCAGGTCGTCCTGGGCGGCGGCACCGGTGGCCGGCGCGAGGGCAACTGCGAGGCCGGCAAGGAGAAGGGCGCGCATCGCGCCGCATCGTAGCGTCGGTCGGCGCGGCCACACGCAGCCAGAACCGCCGATGCCATCGCCCCGTGGCCGCTGCGCGCACCACCGCCCTTCGCCCACGTTGACCGCCGCGTGCCGCATCGCGAAGCTGCTGTGTCGCCATGCGCCCGCTCTGCGTGTCCCTGTTCGCCGCGACCCTGCTGCTCGCGGCCCCGGCCGTGGCGCAGTGTACGCCGGTCTGGTCGGCACTCGGTGCCGGCGCCGACGATGCCGTGCAGGCGGTCGCGCGGCTCGCCAACGGCGACCTCGTGGTCGGCGGCACGTTCGCCGCTGCGGGCGGCGTGCCGTGCAGCCGCATCGCGCGCTGGAACGGCAGCGCGTGGAGCCCGCTCGGCGCCGGCGTCGACATCGAGGTGCGCGCGCTCGCCGTGCTGCAAAACGGCGACCTCGTGGCCGGCGGCTACTTCTGGACCGCCGGCGGCATCGCCTGCAACCACGTCGCGCGCTGGGACGGCGGCACGTGGCACGCGCTCGGCGGCGGCATGGACAACTGGGTGACCGCGCTCGCGGTGCTGCCGAACGGCGATCTGGTCGCCGGCGGTTCGTTCACGACCGCGGGCGGCGTGCCGTGCAGCCGCGTCGCGCGCTGGAACGGCAGCGCGTGGAGCCCGCTCGGCTTCGGCGTCGACAACTGGGTCACGGCGCTGGCGGTGCTGCCGAACGGCGACCTGGTCGCCGGCGGCAACTTCACGGTCGCCAGCACCGTGGTGGCCAATCGCATCGCGCGCTGGAACGGCAGCGCCTGGTACGCCCTCGGCAGCGGCACCGACGCCTGGGTCGATGCGCTCGAGGTGTCGAGCACCGGCGTGTTGTTCGCGGGCGGTCTGTTCGCCAACGCCGGCGGCGTGCCGTGCAGCCGCGTCGCCGCGTGGGCCGGCGGCAGCTGGAGCCCGCTCGGCGTCGGCATCGGCAACCGCGTGCGCACGCTGGCCGTGCTGCCCAACGACGACCTGGTCGCCGGCGGTTCGTTCACGACGGCCGGCGGCTTCGCGGCCAACCGCCTCGCGCGCTGGGACGGCAGCGCCTGGCGCACGCTCGGCAGCGGCGTCGACAGCCAGGTCGCCGCGCTGGCGGTGGTGCCGAACGGCGACCTCGTGGTCGGCGGCGGATTCGCGCATGCGGGTGGGGCCCCGGCCGCGGCGGTCGCGCGCTGGTCGCCGCCGTGCCGGCCGAACGTCGTCGCCTACGGCACCGGTTGCGTCGGCGGCGGCGGCCTGAACCAGCTGACCGTGCTGACACCGCCGTGGGACGGCGGCACCTACCGCGTGCGCGCCACCGGCCTGCCGCCGCTCGGCTTCGTGATGTCGGTGCTGGGCTTCGGCCAGATCGCGGTCCCGTGGCCGACGTTGTTCCCCGAGGGCCAGGCCGGCTGCGACCTGCTGGCGACGCCCGACCGGCTCGACGTGCTGACCGCCAGCGCCGGCGCCGCCGAGCTCGCGATGCAGGTCGCGCGGTCGCCGTCGCTGGTCGGCCAGACCGTGTTCCACCAGGTGGTGACGTTCGAGCTGAACGCGCAGCTGCAGGTCACCACGATCACCGCTACGAACGGCCTCGCGGCCACGGTCGGCGGCTACTAGCGCGGCGCCAGCAGGCGGCGGAAGTTGCGCGCGCCCAGCGCGGTGCCGAGCGCGGCCACGACGAGGCCGTGCAGCAGGGCGCCGCCGACGACCCACGGCGCGAACGCGCGCACGGTGGCGGCGTCGAGGCGCGTCGTGCGCAGGTGCCGTTCCAGTTCGAACCACGCGAACAGCGCCGGCGCGAGCGCGAGCTGGAAGCCGAGCACCAGCACCAGTGCCGCGATGAAGCCGCGGCCGCCCTGCGCGATCGCGCCGTCGGTCGGCTGCACGAGCCGCGGCGAGGTGCCGACGACCGCGAGCACGCCGAGCGCGGTCAGCGTGCCGCCGACCGCGATGCCGACGAACGTCAGCACCGCGCGCGGGCTGGCGCCGTACCAGTGCGCGCCGCCGGCGGCGACCAGCAGCAGCGGCCACGCCAGCAGCACCGCGGTCGCCTCGAGCTTGCCGCGCAGGATCGTGCGCGGCAGCGCCGGCGCCGACTGGTACAGCGACCACTGCGGCCCGTCCCACAGCGCGAGGCGGCCCATGTGCGCGTACAGCACCAGCATCACGGCCAGGAACCACAGCGTCGCCATCGCCGCGACCTGCGCCAGTTCGGCCGGCAGCCGGCGGTCGGCGAGCAGCGGCCCGACCAGCACGCGGCGGTCCGCCAGCGCGAACACCAGCACCGCGAACGTCACGAAGCCGAGCAGCGCGCCGGGCTGCTGCAGCACCTGCGCGAGTTCCTTGCGGCGCACGACCGCCGCCAGCGACGTCGGCCAGCCGCCGCGGCGGCGGCGGCGCAGCGGCGATTCGGCCGCGAGGTGGCGTTCGACCGCGCGCGGGTGCAGCCGCGCCGCGAACCAGAACAGCGCCAGCGAGAGGCCGAGCCAGCCGAGCACCTGGCGCAGCGCGTCCGGTTCGAGCTGGCCGCGCGCCGCGGTCGCGAGCAGCGTCGCCATCGCTTCGATCGTCCACGGCAGGTGCGGCGCGCCGGTCGTGGCCGGCGCGGCCAGCCGCTGCTCCGCCGAGCCGAACAGGCCGAGCAGCAGCCAGGTCGAGAAGCCGACCGACGCCAGCGCGGCGGTCGCCGCCAGCACGAGGCGCAGCACGCGGCCGGCGAAGAACCGCACCAGCACGATCTGCACCGCCAGCAGCATCGCCAGCAGCGGCACCGTGCCCGCGACCAGCGCGACCGGCAGCAGGCAGTAGGCCAGCGGGCCGGCGCCGGCCTCGGCCAGCAGCGTCATGCACCACGGCGCCGCCAGCGCACTGGCCCACAGCAGCGACAGGAAGCTCGCGCGCAGCAGCACCTGCAGCGGCGCGCGCCAGCCGGCGATCGGCGCGCTGCGCCACAGCAGCAGCTCGGGAGCCTCGAACAACTGCCGCTGCGCCAGTGCGAGGCCGAGCCAGGTCGCCGCGATCGGGCACGGCAGCAGCGCGGTGCCGAGCAGCGTCGGCAGCGACAGCCCGTGCGTCGAGCGGTGCAGCATCGCCACCAGGTGCGGATCCTGGTGCATCGTCGCGACCACCGACCACCACAGCGCGCCGAGCATGCCGAGCCCGAACAGCGTGCCGAGCAGCTGCCGGCGGCCGGCGGCCGTCGCCGGCAGGTTCGCCAGCGCTTGCAGGTCAGCCCGCAGCAGGCCCATCGCCCGAACCGGTGGCGGCCAGGAACACGTCCTCGAGCGAACGGCCGCCGTGCCGTGCCCGCAGCTCGGCCGGCGTGCCCTCGGCGGTCAGTACGCCGCGCGCGAGGATGCCGATGCGGTCGCAGACCTGTTCGGCGGTGTCGAGCACGTGCGTGCTCAGCAGCACGGTCGTGCCGGCGCGGCACTGTTCGCGCACGAGGTCCTTGAAGCGCCGCACGCTGACCGGATCGAGGCCGGTCGTCGGCTCGTCGAGCAGCAGCACCGCAGGCGCCGTGACCAGCACCGCGGCGAGGTGCAGCTTCTTGCGCATGCCGTGCGACCAGCCTTTGCACAGCTCGTCGGCGGCGTCGGCGAGGTCCAGCAGCGCGAACAGCCGTTCGCAGCGTTCGTCGCGGTCGCGCCGCGGCACGTGCCAGAGGCTCGCGACCAGCGCCACGTACTGGCGGCCGGTCAGGTACTCGTGCAGCGGCGGCGTGTCGGGCACGAAGCCGAGCTGCTGTTTCAGCGCGCGACCGTGCCGGCCGTGGTCGAGGCCGAGGATCGCCAGTTCGCCGGCGCTCGGCCGCAGCAGGCCGGCCAGCAGCCGCAGCGTCGTCGTCTTGCCGGCGCCGTTCTGGCCGAGGAACCCGTACAGCTCGCCGCGAGCGACCGCGAGGTCGAGGCTGCGCACGGCCCAGCGGCCGGCGAACTCGCGGCCGAGCCCGCGGGTCCGGATCGCCGGTTCGTCGGTCACGGCGCGGCTCCGTCGTCGCCGAGCACCGCGGTGACCGGCACGTGGTCGCTCGGGCTCTTCTGCAGCCGCAGGTCCTTGTGCACGATCACGTCGGTGCAGCGCGTGGTCACGGCGCGCGACGTCAGCACGTAGTCGATGCGCAGGCCGTCGTCCTTGAACGCGGCGCCGGCCGTGTAATGCCACCAGGTGTAGATGCCGGCCTCGGCGTGGTGCCGCCGCAGCGCGTCGTCGAGGCCGAACGCGAGCACGGCGCGCAGCGCCTGCCGTTCGGGCGTCGAGCACAGGATTTTCTCGCGCCACCACGCCGGGTCGTGCACGTCGCGGTCGTCGAGCGTCACGTTGAAGTCGCCGACGACGACGATCGGCTCGGTCGCCGCGTAGGCCGCATCGAGGAACGCACGCAGGCGGCGGAACCAGTCGAGCTTGAACCGGTACTTGTCGCAGCCGACCTCCTGGCCGTTCGGCACGTAGAGGTTCAGCACGCGCAGACCGCCGGTCGTCGCCGCCAGCACGCGCCGTTCGGCGTCCGGCGGATCGTCGGGCAGGCCGCGCACGACGTCGGCCAGCGGCAGCCGCGACAGGATCGCCAGGCCGTTGTAGCCCTTCTGGCCGAACAGCGCGACGTCGTAGCCCTGGTCCTCGATCGGCTCGCGCGGGAACAGTTCGTCCGGCACCTTGGTCTCCTGCAGGCACAACACGTCGGGTTCGTGCGCGCGCAGGAAGTCGACTATGTGCGTGAGCCGCGCGCGCAGGCCGTTGACGTTCCAGGTCGTGATCTTCATGCCGGTCGCGGAGCCGCGCATTCAAGCGCGCGCGCGGCCGCGCGGAAGGTCGCCGTCGGCGAAACTCGCATGCCACCGCGCGTTGGTGCGGCGCGCGGGTCGGCGCTTGCCGCGCGCGCGGGGCCCGTTTCTGATGCCGCGATGCGCTTCCTGCCCGTCCTGTCGCTGCTCTGGCTGTCGGCTGCCTGCGCCACGCCCGCCCACCTCGTCGTGACCGCGTCGGACACCGTCGCGACCGTGCCCGAGGCCGCGCGCGCGCTGGCCACCGCCGACGTCGTCGTGCTGGGGGAGACGCACCGCACGCCGGCCGTGCACACGCTGCACCACGAACTGCTGGCCGCGCTGCACGAGCGGCGGCCGAACCTCGTGATCGCGATGGAGATGTTCGAGCGCGACGTGCAGACGGCGCTGCTGCAGTACCTCGCCGGCATGATCGACGAGGACACGTTCCTCGCGCGGTCGCGGCCGTGGCCGCACTACGCCAGCGACTACCGGCCGGTGGTCGAGTTCGCGAAGGAGCACGGCCTGCTGGTGCTGGCCGCCAACGCGCCGCAGGAACTCGTGCGCCGCGTCGCCAAGGAGGGCATCCAGAGCGTGGCCGGTTCGCCGGACATCGCGCGCGAGACGACGGCGCCGGAGGACGAGTATTGGGACGACTTCGTGACCGTGATGACCACCGACGGCGGTGCGCACGTCGACGCGGGGTCGCTGCCGAACCTCTATGCGGCGCAGTGCCTACGCGACGACACGATGGCCGAGACGATCGTCGACCACCTGCGCGCGCGCCGCGCGGTCGGCGACCGGCCGCTGTGCGTGCTGGTCTGCGGCCACGGCCACAGCGACCACGGCCGCGGCACGGTCGCGCGCATCAAGAGCCGCCTGCCCGAACTCGAGCTCCGGAGCGTCACCACCGAACTGGTGGCCGACATCGCCGACCGCACCTATTCGGTGCCGCCGACGATCGCCGACTACGTCGTCGTCGCCGAAGGCGCGCCGTCACAGCGCCCCGCTCGCGCCGGTGCGCCGCGCAGCAAGCCTGTGCCCGAGGCGCCGGCACCGGTCGCAACCAAACCGGTCGCGTCCGAGCCGCCGGCGGCGGCGCGGAATCCCGAGGGCCAGCGCCCGGCGCTGGGCCTGATGCCCGACTACGCCGATGCCGGCGGCAAGGGCGTGCTGGTCGAGTCGGTGCGCGAGGGCGGTCCGGCCTACACGGCCGGCATCGAAGAGGGCGACTACATCACGGCGATCGCCGGCGTCGAGGTGCCCGACGTGCAGACCTACGCCGAAGTGCTGGACGAGCAGATCATCGGCCGCACCGTCACCGTGCGCGTGCGCCGCGGCGACGCCGAGGTCGACCTGCAGGTCAAGATCGGCTCGCGCCAGGCGCGCTGAACGCTCCGCACTGCGCGGCACGCGGTGTGCGGCACGCGGTGTGCGGCACGCGGTGTGCGGTCGGGGCGGCGTCGGGGCGGCCCTGGCCAGGACCGTGGCGATCCGGGTAGTCTGCCGCAGTCCGTGGTCGTGACCGTCCGCTTGCCCTCGTGGACCGTCGCCAACTCTGTTGCGAAGGAGACCCCATGTTGCGTCCCGGTCTGGTTCTGCTCGCGAGTTCGACCCTCGGCGGTCTGCTGCCCACCGCCGTTGCCCAGTGTGCTGGCAGTTACGTTCCGATCGGCGGCCTTGCCGCCTACGCGCCGCCTGGCGCGATCGTTCATGAGGTGGCCGTCGCGGCGAACGGGGACCTCGTGGTCGCCGGCCTGCTGAACGTGCCCGGGTTCTCGACCATCGCGCCGCCTGTCGCGCGGTGGGACGGAGTCGCCTGGAGCGTGCTGGGTGGCGCGCTGCCACCTGGCGGCCTGGCGCGCTCGCTGGTAGCTGCCGCCAATGGCGACATCGTGGTCGGCTCGGGGAACGATGGCGTCCTTGCCCGCTCGAGCGGCGCCGGCTGGTCGACGGTCACGTCGCTCGGCAGCGCCGTCATCGACCTCGTCGAGATGCCCAATGGCGACCTCGTCGCCTGCGGCACCTTCACGGTCGCCGGTGGTGTCGCCGCCAACAACATCGCCCGCTGGAACGGCATCACCTGGGCGCCGCTCGGCAGCGGACTCGATGGTCCCGCGTACGGGATGCTGGTGTTGCCGAACGGCGACCTGGTCGCCGTCGGTGCGTTCACGTCGGCCGGTGGTGCGGCAGCCAACAGTGTCGCCCGCTGGGACGGCACGTCGTGGTCGCCGTTCGGGGGCGGGATTCCGCTCGCAGCGGGCGAGTCGGTCTTCCGGGCGGCCAGCGCGCCGAACGGCGACCTGTACGTGGTCGGCCGGTTCGCGCAGCTCGGCGGTGTGCCCGCGAACTCGATCGCGCGCTGGGACGGCAGCGCATGGCAGACGGTCGGCGGCGGACTGCAGTCCGGCACGTCCGCGGCCGGCGTCAGCGGTCTGGCCGTGCAGCCGAACGGTCGGGTGGTCGTCGGTGGCGGGTTCACCACCGCTGGCGGTGTCGCGGCGCCGCATGTGGCCGTGTGGGACGGCAGCACCTGGGCGCCGCTCGGTGCTGGCCTGCCCGCTTCCGTCAACGCCTTGGTGTCGGCTGCCAACGGCGACCTGGTGCTGGGCAGCCAACCCGTGTTGACCAGCTTCCCGCCCGTCGCCGTGCACGTGTGGCGCACACCCTGCCCCGCGTCGTCGAGCGATCAGGGCGGTGGTTGCGCTGGCTCGGGCGGTGCCAACCAGCTGACCACGACGGCCCTGCCGTGGGCCGAGGCGACGTTCCGGGCCCAGGGCACCGGCCTGCCGGCTCCCGCCATCGTCGTCGCCCTGACCAGCGTCACCGCGATCGCGCCGCCGTTCCCGCTCACGGCCGTCTTCGCCCAGGCGGTGCCCGGCTGCAACCTGCTGGTCGCGCCGGACATCGTGCAGGTCCTGGCCTCGCTGAACGGCACTGCGGAATCGTCGCTGTTCCTGTCGAACGTGCCGGCGATCGCGGGCCTGGTCTTCTACCACCAGATGGTGCCGTTCGAAGTGGATGCGCTCGGCAACGTCGTCGCGATCACGGCGAGCAACGTGCTGCAGCTGACCGCGGGCCAGCTGTAGACCGCTGGGGGACGGGGGTGGGGCGGCGCCGGCGCCCGTCGCTGGCGTCGCCGCGGCGAGACGCTATCCTGCTCGCCCCTTCTTCCGGGCCCAACCCCCAGACCCCGTGACCAGCACCCTCAAGATCACCGACCTTCCCGTCGCCGGCTACGAGCGCGTCGTGCGCGGCGTCGACCCCTCGTGCGGCCTGCACGCGATCATCGCCGTGCACGACACGACGCTGGGGCCGGCGCTCGGCGGCCTGCGCATGTGGCCCTACGCCTCGGAGGACGAGGCGCTGTTCGACGTGAAGCGCCTGTCGCGCGGCATGACCTTCAAGTCGGCCGTTGCGAAGACCGGCCTCGGCGGCGGCAAGGCCGTCATGATCGGCGACCCGAAGAAGGTGAAGTCCGAGGCGCTCTACCTGGCGATGGGGCGGCTCGTCGACTCGCTGGGTGGCAAGTACATCACGGCCGAAGACGTCAACACGTCGGTCCAGGACCTCGAGATCATCCGCCGCGTCACCAAGCACGTGACCGGCCTCGAGCGCAAGGACGGCGGCAGCGGCAACCCGTCGCCGTACACCGCCTACGGCGTGTTCCTCGGCATCCGCGCGGCGCTCGGCTGGGTGTTCGGCAACGACGCCTGCAAGGGCCGCACGGTCGCGATCCAGGGCACCGGCGCGGTCGGTTCGGCGCTGGCCAAGCGCCTGATCGACGCCGGCGCGAAGGTCTACGGCGCCGACCGCAACACCGAGCGCCTGCAGCAGCTCCAGAAGGAGATCGGCGTGGTCCCGGTCGGCGAGAACGAGATCCTGACCATGAAGTGCGACGTGTTCGCGCCGTGCGCCCTCGGCGCCGTGCTGAACGACGACACGATCCCGAAGCTGAACACGCCGATCGTCGCCGGTGCCGCCAACAACCTGCTGCTGGAGCCGCGCCACGGCAAGGTGCTCGCGGACCGCAACGTGCTCTACGCGCCGGACTACGTGATCAACGCCGGCGGCATCGTCAACGTCTCGGTCGAGTTCCACCCGGGCGGCTACGACGAGAAGGTCGCGCTCGGCAAGATCGAGCGCATCCCGCAGGCGCTGAAGGAACTGTGGCAGATCGCGAAGGACGAGCGCATCCCGCCGAGCGACGCGGCCGACCGCCTCGCCGAGCGCATCCTCGCCGACGCGCGCGGCCAGAAGAAGGCCGCAGCCTGCAGCGTGCCGCCGAAGGGCACGCGGCGCGGCTGATAGCGGTTCCGCCCCGCGCGTGACGCGGGGCCCCGACGATGCCGGGCCCAGGCCACAAGACGCTCCGTGCCGCCGCACTGCTGGTGCTCGGCTGCACAGTGCTGTGGCTCGGCTGGCGCATGGCGTTCTTCTGCGACGACGCGTTCATCACGTTCCGCTACGTCGCCAACGCGTACGAGGGCCACGGCCTGGTCTGGAACCCGGCGCCGTTCCGGCCGGTCGAGGGCTACACCGGCTTCCTGTGGGCGCTGCTGCTGTGGGGCACGTGGAGCCTGCTCGGCGTCGAGCCGCCCGCCGCCGCGCACGTCTGGTCGCTCGGGTTCGGGCTGGTGCAGTTCGCCGTGGTGGCGGCGGCGCTGTTCGCGCTGCGGCGCCGCGACGGCACGCGGTGGCACGACGCGGTGCCGCTGCTGGCGCTGGCGGTGGTGGCGACCAACCGCTCGTTCCTGCAGTGGCTGACCAGCGGGCTCGAGACTGCGCTGTTCCATGCCGCCGTGGTGGCCTGGGTCGTGCTCGGCTGGCGCGACCGCGCGCGCGGCTCCCGGCGCTGGCTGTTCGGCCTCGCCGCGACCGCGGCGGTCGCGGCGCTGACGCGGCCCGACGGCCTGCTGCTGGTCGCCGCCACGGCGGCCGTCGCGGTCGTCGAGGCGCTGCGGCGGCGGTTGCGCGTGCACGAACTGGTCGGCCTCGCGCCGCTGTCGTGCGTGGTGGTGCACGTCGGCTGGCGCCGCTGGTTCTACGGTGAGTGGCTGCCGAACACCTACTACGCGAAGGTCAGCACGCCGTGGCCGGAGGCCGGCGTGCGCTACCTCGCCTGCTTCCTGTTCGAGCACGGCACCTGGCTCGTCGCCGCGATCGCGGTGCTGTGGCTGGCGGCCGAACTTCGCGCACCGCGCGCGTTCCTGGCGCGGCTCTGGGATCGCTTGCCGGCGGTCGCCGTGGTCGCCGTGGTGCTGGCACAGGTCGGCTACTACACGCTGGTCGTCGGCGGCGACCACTTCGAGTACCGCGTGTTCGCGCACCTGGTGCCGCTCGGCGTGCTGGCGCTGGTCGCGATGGCCGGTCGCCTCGGCCTGTCGGTGCGCGCCGTGGTGCTCTGGCTCGCCACGCTGTGGGCTGCGAGTGGCGTCGGCTGGCTGCAGGCGTGGACGATCCAGGACATGACGCCGTTCGGCTTCCGTGCCGTTGCCGACTGCGTGCCGGCGCCGGTGCAGCCGCTGTTCCGCTGGTACGACCGGCAACAGGTGTGGCTGCGCGTGCGGCTGATCTGCGTGCGCTGCGACGAACAGGCGCACTTCCTCGCCGAAGTCGCGCGCGGGCACGAGCAGCCGGTGCGGCTCGCGACCGCCGACGATCCGTTCCCGGTCTGTGCGCTGTCCAGCGTCGGCTGGCTCGGCTGGTACCTGCGCGACACGATCGTCGTCGACGAACTGGGACTGTGCGACTGGGTCGTCGCCCGCACGCCGGTGGCGCCGGTGGACCCGGAGCCGGTGCGTCGGTTCCTGGCCGGACTGTTCGACACCGCCGACCTCGATCGCAGCGGTGGTCTCGACGCGCGGGAACTGCGCGACGCCGTCGTCACGCTGTCGAGCGGCCATCCACTCGGCGCGGACATGGGCGCCGCAGTGGTCGCCGGTGCGCCGCCGATGCCGGGCGGCCAGCTCGATCGCGCCGGATTCGTGAGTCTCGCCGACACGCTGATCGTCACGCGCAAGATGGCGCACGAACGGCACGCGCCGTTCGAGTACACGGCCGGTCTGCGGCCGAACGTCACGGTCGGCCCGGGCGCGCCGGTCGTCACCCGGCGCGAACGCCCGCTGACCGCCGACGAGATCCGTCGGCACGAGGACGAGTGGTGGCGGCGCACGGCCGCGCGCTGACACCTACTGCACGAGTTCGACGCGGCCGACGAACGCTGCCGCGGGCTGCCACGGGTCGACGTCCGCGTCGATCCACAGCGTGTCGAACGGCGCCGCATAGGCCGGCACGGCGACCCGTTCGGCTTGCAGCAGGTCCGGCGGCACCACGTTGGGCCGCCACGCGACGTCGCCGGTGACGGTGCCGCCGCGCACGAAGCGCACGCGGTAGCCGGCGCCGCCGCTCAGGTGCACGACGACCGCGGCCGCGGTGACGGGCGCACCGAGGTCGATCGCGAGACCGCCGGCCTGCGCCGTGTGGCCGACCGGCGCGTCGAACCAGAACGTGCCCGCGGGTCGCTGCAGCGCCGCCAGCGACACTTCGCGGCGCGGCGGGGTGCGGTACTGCGTGGCGACGAAGTCGGCGATGCCGGCGCGGTGGGCGCCGGTCCAGAGTTGCCACAGGTGACGCCAGCGCGTACCGGACCAGATCGGGTCGCGCGTGATCGAACGCACCGCGTCCCAGGTGCGCGCCAGCCCCGCGTGCGCGAGGCGGTTCTCGCCGCTGGCCAGGCTCTCGAGGTAGCCGGCCGGAATGCGGCGCAGAAAGTGGCCGATGCGCCACCGGCTCGGGTCGGCCAGCGGCAGCCGCATCAGCAGCGGATCGGTGAGCCACGGATCGACGACGTGCACCTGCGGTCCCGACGTGTAGCCGAGCCAGCCGATCCAGCCGCCGAGCGTGAACACGCGCTGCGTGACGCCGCTCGCCTGCAGGGCGGCGCCGACGTAGCCCGGCGTCGCGCGGACGGCGCCGCGGCTCAGGAGGCCGTGGTCCCAGTGGCCCTGTTGCTGTTCGTCGACGATGCCGAACGCACCGACGTGGTAGCCCGGCTTGGCGTCGGGCAGCGGTGTCGCGGCTTCGGGAACGCCCGGCGCGAATGCCAGCGCCAGCGCGCCGAGCGTCGCCGCGAGCGGTGCCGTCGCCGGCCCGCCGACGAGCGCACGCGCGAGCAGCACCGCGCCGACCGCGAACGACGGCACCAGGAACCGGCCCAGCATGTAGTCGCCACCGACCTTCACCACGTACGCGGTGTAGAGCAGCGCACCGACCGCGAACGCCCGTTCGCCGCGCCGGCCGAGGCCCAACAGCACGCCGAGCGCCAGCGTGACCGGCGTCACCGGATCGTCGGTCAGGTTGCGCCACAGGTAGCGCAGCCCCTGCAGCAAGAGGTCACCGGCCGGCACGCCGTGGTCGAACGCCTTCGCGTGGGCGGTGATCGGGAACGGCGAGCCGTAGTAGACGAGGGCGAACCCGCTCCACGCCAGCAGCGGCGCGGCGCCGAGCAGCACGAGCCGCACGGCCCGCGCGTGCGGCACGCCGCGCAGCTGCGCGCACACGACCGGCAGACCGAGCACCAGCAGGTCGAGACGAGTCGTCGCCAGCAGCCCCGTGACCAGCGCCGTGCGGCCCAGTCGTCGCCCCGCATCGTCGCCGCGCGCGGCGGCGAACAGCAGTGCGACCAGCAGGCAGGTCAGCGACGTCTCCAGCCCCGAGGTCGCGTAGCTGGTCCACGCGCGCGAGCCGAGCAGCAGCGCCAGCCACGCCGTGGTCGCCGCCGCGGCGCCCAGCGAACGTGCGACCAGCACGACGGCGGCGCCCGACAGCAGCGCGCCGAGCAGCATCGCGGTCCGTTCGCATTCGCCGGTGGCGGCGCGCGCGGCGCACAACAGCCAGAACCACAGCGGGTGCGTGTAGGTCTGCACGCGTTCGTCGGTGTTCCAGACCGGGCCGTGGCCCTGCATCAGGTTCTCGACGCTGCGGAACGTGATGAACGCGTCGTCGCCGAGCCAGGCCAGGCGCAGGATCGCGGCCGCGAGCAGGAGGCCGAGCACGGACGCCGCGAGCCGCCACGGCCACGATCGCGGCGCCGATGCAGCTGGGGTGCCGTTCACGGCAGCAGCTCGATCCGGCCGATGGCCGCGGCAACGGGATTGGGCGACATCGGGATGTCGATCCACAGCGCGTCGAACGGCGCCGCACCGTCGGGCACCGGGATGTCGTTCGCGTGCAGGCAGTCGGTCGGCACGCCGATCGTGGCCAGCGTCGCGGTGCCCACCGTGGCGTCAGCGCGGCGGAACTGCACCGTGTAGCGGTCGGCGTGCGAGACGTGCAGCCGCACGGTCCGCGCCTGGCTCGGTGCCGGCAGCGGCACCGCGATGCCGCCGCGCCGCACGCACACGGCCTGCGGCACGTCGCTCCAGAACGGGCCCGGCAGCGCCGGCGACGCCGCGGGTGGCAGATCGGCCGCCAGCCGTGCCAGCGGCACCTCGACGCGCGGTGGGTGCCGGTACTCGCCGGCGACGAAGCGCTCCAGGTCGGCGTCGAAGGCGCCGGTCCACACCGACCAGATCGCGCGCCAGCGTTCGGCCGACCACAGCGGCGCCGTGCGCACGGTCCACATCGCGGCGTGGAAGCGCGCGAATCCCGCGTCGCGGATCCGGTTCTCGCCGCTGGCGATCGTCTCGTAGTAGCCCTCGGGCACGCTGCGGTAGTAGTGGCCGATGCGCCACAACTGCGGATCGGCGATCGGCAGCCGCATCAGCGACGGGTCGAGCAGCCACGGATCGACCAGGTGCACGAGGTCGCCGGCGAGGTAGCCCGGCACGCCGACGGCGCCGGCCGTGCCGACGATGCGCGTCGGATGGCCGGTCTGCCGCAGCATCGCCGACACGAGGCCCGGGCCCAGCGCCGATCGCACCGGCGAGAACAGGCCGTGCTCGAGGAAGTAGTAGTCGCGTTCCGACACGAGGCCGTGGTCGGGGATGCTGCGATCGGGCGGCGTCGCCGGCTGCAGCGGCCGCAAGACGTCCGGCAGGCCCGGCACGAACGCCAGCGCCAGCGCCGCCAGGCCCGCGGTCAGCGCGGCGCGTGCCGGCGCGCCGGCGGCGGCGCGACCGAGCAGCCACGCCGCGGCCGCGAACGGCGGCAGCAGGAAGCGGCCGAGCATGTAGTCGCCGCCGACCTTGACGACGTAGAGCCCGTAGAGCGCGAGGCCCAGCGCGATCGCGCGCTGGCCCGACCGCACGAGGCCCAGGACCAGTGCCACCGCGAGTGCCGCCACGGTCACCGGATCGTGCGCCGCGCAGTGCACCAGGTAGGTGAAACCGCGCTGCCACAGTTCGCCGGTGGGCAGGCCGTGGTGGAAGGCCTTCGCGCTCGCGGTCACCGGCAACGGCGTGCCGTAGTAGACCGTCGCGAACGCGAGCCACGCGAACAGCGGCGACAGTCCGAGCGCCGCCAGCCGCACCGTGCGCCGCCACGGCAGGCCGCGCGCGGCGTGCAGGCACACGGGTGCCGCCAGCGCCAGCAGATCGAGCCGCGTCAGCGCCAGCGCCGCCGTCGCCAGGGCCACGCGCAGCACGCGCGCCGCCGGGTCGGTGCCCGTCGCCGCCGCGAGCAGCGCCACCACCAGCGCGGCCGACAGCGGCGTCTCCAGCCCCGACGTCGCGTAGTCGATCCAGGCGCGCGAAGCGAGCAGCAGCAGCAGCACCGCGACCGCCGCCGGTGCCGTGCCGGCGCCGCGGGCCAGCCAGGCCGCGGCGAGGGTCGCGATCGCCAGCGACAGCACCATCGTCGTGGTGGGGCACTCGCCCGTCGCGGCCCGGGCGACGGCCAGCAGCCAGAACCACAGCGGGTGCGTGTAGGTCTGCACGCGTTCACCGGTGTTCCAGACCGGGCCGTGGCCCTGCATCAGGTTCTCGACGCTGCGGAACGTGATGAACGCGTCGTCGCACAGCCAGGCCGAACGCGTCACCGCGGCCGTCAGCAGGACCGTCAGCGCGACGGCGGCCCAGCGCCAGCGGCGCGTGGTCGCGGGTGCAGGCGGCGCCGCGCTCATGGTGCTCGCAGTCCGGCGCGCGCGGCGTAGCGCGCGAGCAGGTGGTCGTACTGGCCCAGGTTCAGCGCGACGATCGTCTGCAGCCGTTCCCACGACCACAGCGGGCCGCGCACGACGAGCCGCAGACGGTCGTAGTAGGCGTGCAGGTCCGGGTCCTCGATGCGGTTCGAGTCGGTCTCGATCGACGCCAGGTAGCCGGCCGGCAGCTCGCGCTTCACGTGGCCTGGGCGATCGAACGCTTCGGCGACGGCCAGCGGCAGGCGCGCGAGCAACGGATCGGTCAGGGCGAGCCGGTCGACGACGTACTTGTCCGGCCCGGCGGCGAACGCCGAGTAGCCGATCGCGTCGGTGCCACCCTGCTCGCCCATGCCGCCGACGTGCACGCGCTCGGGGCTCTGCGCGAAGGCGAGCCCGGCTTTGAACCAGGTGTGGTTCGGCATCCGCATGCCGCGCTGGTACGACAGCAGGCTCGCACCCTCGACGGCGACCACGGCGCGCGTGTCGATCGTGCGGTGGAAGTTCGTCAGCGCGAACGCGTACGAGCCCGGCCGCCAGGTCGCCTGCAGCGGCGACGACGGCACCGCGAAGCTGGCCAGCGCGGCCAGGCCGGCTAGCCGCAGCGAGGTGCCGGCGCCGGCGTCGTGCAGCGAACGCGCCAGCGCGAACGCGGCCAGGCAGGCGACCGCCGAGTAGAAGCGGCCGCTCATGTGCGTGCCGGCCGCGCCGAGCACCGTCACGTAGAGCAGGTACAGCGTGAGGCCCGCGGCCGCGGCGACCGCGGCGGCCTGGCGGCGCGCCGCCAGCAGCACGATCGCGGTCGCGGCCAGCAGCAGCGTCCACGGATCGCGCAGCACGGAGTCGAGCGCGTAGAGCAGACCCGACTCCAACCGTTCGCCGGTCGTGAGCCGCGCGCCGGTGATCTTCGCGATCGCCGTGTTCGGCACCGGCGAGCCGTAGTAGAGCACGCTCCACGCGGTCCACAGCAACACCGGCGCGAGGCCGAGCGCGACCGGTGCGGCAGCGCGCCAGCGCTGCAGCCGGAACGTCCGCGCCGCGCCGAGCAGCAGCGCCGGCAGCACCAGCAGCAGCGTGTCGGCGCGGTTCAGGTAGGTGAGTCCGGTCAGCAGCGCCAGCGCGAACAGGCCGCGCCGCAGGTGCGTCGCATCGCCCGGTGCCGCGGCATCGCACCAGGTCCAGAGCCGCGCGTAGGTGGCGACGACCAGCAGGTGGGTCAGGCAGTTCTCGAGGCCGGACGACGTGTAGTCGAAGAACGCCTTCGACGGCAGCAGCAGCAGCAGGAACGCCACCGCGCGCCACGCCGTACCGCTGCGCCAGAGCGCGGCCAGCGCCACCGCGAAGCCCGCCAGCGTCGTCATCAGCGACAGTACGGCCAGCGTCCAGAAGCCCTCGCCGGTCAGCGCGAACGCCGGCACCATCAGCAGCGCCCACAGCGGGTGCGTGTAGGCCTGCACGCGTTCGCCCTGGTTCCAGACGAAGCCGTTGCCGAGCAGCAGTTGCTGCACCTGGCGCAGCGTGATGAACGCGTCGTCGACGACCCAGACGTGCAGCACGCACAGCAGCAGGCACGACGCGGACAGAGCGACCAGCCAGGTGGTCGGCGAGGTACGGTCGGGCAGCGCAGTGGCGGTCATGCGAGGCGGCGAGAGGGGCGCGGATTCTAGGGTCTCGGCGCCGCGCGGCGATGGTTCGTTGCCATCGGCGGCAGCCGCGGGCCTCACGCGCCGGCGGCCGCGTCGCGGTAGGCCTGCAGCACGCCGGTCGCCGTGCGCGTCCACGTGAACGTGCGCGCGCGCGCGACTGCCGCCGCGCGCACCGCCGCGAATGCCGGCACGTAGCGTTCGACGCCGTCCTCGATCGCCGCGGCGATCGCGTCGGCCGAGTTCGGGTCGAAGTAGCGCGCGTGCTCGCCGCCGGCTTCGGGCATCGCCGACGTGTCGCTGGTGACGACCGGCGTGCCGAGCGCCAGCGATTCGAGCACCGGGATGCCCCAGCCCTCGACCAGGCTCGGGTAGACCGACAGCACCGCTCCGGCGTACAGCGCGATCAGGTCCGGCTGGCTCAGGTACGGCAGGAACCGCACGTGGTCGAGCGCGCCGGCGGCCGCCGCGCGCTCACGGAAGCGGTCGACCGACCTGCCGAGGCCCGACACCAGCAGCAGGTGCGGCCAGTCGGGCCGGCGCCGCCGCACGGCGGCCCAGGCGTCCAGCAGCCGGCCGGTGTTCTTGCGCTCGAGGCCGGCGCCGATCGCGAACACGTAGGGCCGGCCGTCGGCGAAGCGCGCGCGCGCCGCATCGCCGGCGCCGGGCGGCGCGCCGGCCAGCACGGCCGGGTGCAGGCCGTTCAGCGACAGCCGGACCTTCTGCGGGTCGCAGCCGAAGCGCTCGCAGATGTCGCGGCGGCTCCACTCGCTGACGGTCAGGATCAGCCGCGCGTCGCGCACCACGCGCGGCGTGACCGCGCGCGCGTAGCGCACGAACGGGTCGTGCAGGTCGTCGGGCCACCAGGTCACGATCACGTCGTGCAGCGACACGACCATCGGCGGGCCCGGCCAGACGCGCAGCCGCGGCGGCAGCGTGTTGTAGGTGCCGTGGTAGACCGCGAGCCGGTCGCGGCGCAGGCGCCACGGCATCTGCAGCCGTTCCCACGTGTGCCAGCGGCCGCCGGGCAGGTCGGTGGGCACCGGCCGCATGTTCGGCGGGATCTCGATCGCGCCGGGCGGCAACTGCAGCTGGTGGTAGAGCAGGAACTCGTCGGCGGGCGCCAGTGCCGCGAACTCGCGCATCAGGTGCCGCACGTAGAGGCCGATGCCGCGCGGCTCGGGCCGCCACGCTTCGCGTGCGTCGATGCCGATCCGCATGCGGCGCTGTGGCTACTCGGGCAGCCGGGTCATGACCTCGGTGCCGTTCTCGTGGATGAAGATCGTGTGCTCGAACTGCGCGATGCGCACGCCGGGCCGTTCGCAGAGCGGCGGGTACTGTTCGACCAGCTCCTTCTTCAGCAGCGTGCGCAGGGCCTCCTCGGCGCGCGCCTCGTTGCCGAGCCAGCGCACGAGGTCGCGGCGCGCGAACGGCAGGCCGTCGCTCTGCTCGACCGCGCGCTTCAGCTCGCCGGACAGGTTGTCCTTCGGCCGCACGTCGCGCGTCAGCATGAACACCTCGGCCTTGCCGTCGACGTCGATCATGCCCTTGCCGTCGCTGGCGAACGGCTCGCAGGCGATCGTCATGTTGGGCCTCAGCTTCGCGGCCTTCGGGTCGGCGTAGTTCGGCACCGACGGCGCGCAGTGGATCGTGTAGCGCGCGACGCCGTGGCCGCACAGGTTGCGCACCGGCTTGAAGCCGAGCGACTCGATCGTGGTCTCGACCTGGCGGCCGATCTCGGTCAGCGACACGCCCGGACCCATGACCGCGATCGCGTTCTCGAGCGCCATGCGGCTGGCCGCGCACAGCAGCGAGTTGTCGCCGTCGCGCAGGTCGACCGTGGTCGCGTTGTCGGTCACGTAGCCGTCGACGTGCGTGCCGCAGTCGAGCTTGACGATGTCGCCGGGCAGCACCGTCGTCGGATCGCCGGGCGGCGAGCAGTAGTGCGCCGCGATGTGGTTCTTCGACATCTGCGCCGGGAATGCCGGCGCGCCGCCGAGGTCGCGGATCACGCGTTCGACCTCGCGCTGGATGTCCTCGAGGCGGGCGCCGGGCACGATCAGCGCGCGGCCGTGCGCCAGGGCCTTGGCCGAGATCCGCCCCGACTGCCGCAGCTTGTCGAGATCGAGCTTCACCGCAGCACACCGAGCGCCTTGCCGACCTTCGCGAACGCGGTGACCGCGTGCTCGAGCTGCGCCGTGTCGTGCGCGGCGCTGATCTGCACGCGGATCCGCGCCTTGCCCTTGGGCACGACCGGGAACGAGAAGCCGATCACGTAGACGCCTTCGTCGAGCATGCGGCGCGCCATCTCGACCGCGAGCTTCGCGTCGCCGAGCAGGATCGGACAGATCGGGTGTTCGCCGGGCACGATGTCGAAGCCGGCCTTGGTCATCTTCTCGCGGAAGAACTCGGTGTTCGCCGCCAGCTTGTCGCGCAGCGCGGTCGTGCCGGACAGCCGGTCGAGGCACGCGATCGTCGCGCCGACGATCGCCGGCGCCAGCGTGTTCGAGAACAGGTACGGCCGGCTGCGGTTGCGCAGCAGGTCGATCAGCTCGCGTTTGCCGGTCGTGAAGCCGCCGGCGGCGCCGCCGAGCGCCTTGCCGAGCGTCGACGTCATCACGTCGATGCGGTCCTGCACGCCGTGGTATTCGGGCGTGCCGCGGCCGGTGGGCCCGAAGAAGCCGGTCGCGTGGCTGTCGTCGACCATCACCATCGCGCGGTACCGGTCGGCGAGTTCGCAGATGTCGGGCAGCCTGGCGACGTAGCCGTCCATCGAGAACACGCCGTCGGTGACGATCATGCGGCTGCGCGCGCCCGCAGCGGCCTGCAGGTGCTGTTCGAGCTCCTTCATGTCGCCGTTCTGGTAGCGGTAGCGCTGCGCCTTGCTGAGCCGGATGCCGTCGATGATCGACGCGTGGTTCAGGCTGTCGCTGATGATCGCGTCCGATTCGCCCATCAGGGTCTCGAACAGGCCGCCGTTGGCGTCGAAGCACGACGAGTAGAGGATCGTGTCCTCGGTGCCGAGGAACGCCGACACCTTGCGTTCGAGGGTCTTGTGCGCGTCCTGCGTGCCGCAGATGAAGCGCACGCTGGCGAGGCCGAGCCCGTGCGAGTCGACCGCCGCCTTCGCCGCCGCGCGCAGCCCCGGATCGTTGGCGAGGCCGAGGTAGTTGTTCGCGCACAGGCAGATCACCTGCTTGCCGTTGACGGTGATCGTCGAGCCCTGCGGGCTCGTGATCACGCGCTCTTCCTTCCAGAGGCCCGCGCTGCGGATCTCCTCGAGTTCGGTGCGGAAGCGTTCGCGGTCGTGGTCGAACATGGCTCGGTCAGCGGGGGTTGGGATACAGCACGACCTTCTGCTCCTGGCCCTTGCCGAAGCGCTCGACGCCGGTCGCGAAGTCCTCGAGTCGCATCTCGGCCGTGACCAGGTGCGACAGGTCCATGCCGCGCCGCAGCAGGTCCAGCATCTGGTCCCAGGTGCGGAACATCTCGCGGCCGATCACCGCGTGCATCGTCAGGCCCTTGAAGATGAAGTTCTTGCTGAACTTGTCGATCGTCACCGCGTCGCCCTTCGGCAGGCCGAGGTTGACGACGTGGCCGGCGGGCCGGGTCATCTGGATCGCGTTGTTGATGCCGGACGGGTGGCCGCTGATCTCGAGCGCGACGTCGACGCCGCCCTTGGTCGCGGCGACGATGCGGTCGACGGGGTCGGTGCGCGCGTCGACGACCGTGACGCGGCTGCCGAGGCCGCGGCGTTCGATCCAGGTGCGCGCGCGCTGCAGCGCGAGGTCGTTGACGTCGAGCACGAACAGGTGGCTGCAGCCGACGAACGTTGCCACCTCGCCGCACATCGCGCCGATCGGACCGAAGCCGACGATCGCGACGGTCCGGTTCTCGACCGGCACCTTCATCACCGTGTGCACGGCGTTGCCGAGCGGGTCGAGGATCGCCGCGACCGGGACCGGCAGCTGCGGCGGCAGCTTGACGACGTTGCCGGCCGACACAACGACGAACTCGCCGAACGCGCCGTCGAGGTTGATGCCGCGGATCCGCGCGGTCGCGCAGGCATGGAAGGCCTTCGCGCGGCAGGCCGGGCATTCGCCGCAGATCTCGTGCATCTCGGCGCTGGCGTAGGTGCCGAGCGGCAGCTTCGCCGCGTCGACACCGGGGCCGAGCTTCTCGACATGGCCGCAGAACTCGTGGCCGAGCACGACCGGCGGCGCGATCAGGCCGTTCATCGACGGGTCGCCGCTGCAGATGTGCACGTCGGTGCCGCAGATGCCCGCCGCCGCCACGCGCAGCCGCACCTGGCCGGGACCGGGTTCGGGGATCGGCAGGTCCGTGCGCAGGCGGTACTTGCCGGGAGCGGTGAGCTGGACGCCTTTCATCGCGGTCATGGCGGGCCGGGCATTCTGCGGCTAGAACAGCCGGCGCGCCACTGATGAGATCGCGGTCGTCCAACCCGGGCCTCGTGGTCCTGTTGCTGTGTGCGGCGTGCGCCGGATCGCCGCCGCCGCCGGCGCCGTACGCGCCGCGGCCGGTGGTGGAGGTGGCGCGATGGCACGTGTTCGCGGGCGACCGGCTGCTCGGTCGCGTCGTGCAGTTGGAGATCCACGATCCTGCCGGCCCGCTGCCGTTCTACCGGATCGAGGATCCACACGGACGCTGGCTCGGCCACGCGTCGATGCAGGGCCGGTTCACGCGGCGCGTGCCGTTCGCCGAGGGCGAACAGGACCTCGGTGTATGGCCGATGGCGCGCGGCGTCGC
Source organism: Planctomycetota bacterium (assembly GCA_016794425.1). Classification (GTDB taxonomy): domain Bacteria; phylum Planctomycetota; class UBA1135; order UBA1135; family UBA2386; genus JAEUHS01. The sequence continues at coordinate 242 of JAEUHR010000035.1, read as the reverse complement.
ACGCCTGTTCGAGGCGACGGGGACGGTCGAACTGCGGCCGGTCGCGGTCGACGCGGTCGCGCGGCCCGGGCAGGCTGCGCCGCGCTGACTTCCTGCCGCCGGGCCCCGGAACTGATGACCTGAGTGGATCACCGGCGATTTCCTGCGACCGCCGGGGCGTTCGGGACACCAAGCCTGCTGCCGTGCCTGTGGTGCGGCAGGAGAGTCCCGTTGGCATTCACCCCACCCCGGTGCCCGCACCA
>JAEUHR010000022.1 GCA_016794425.1 Planctomycetota bacterium | reverse complement strand
GAGCTACGCGACGATCGCGCGCAGCGTGTTCGGCAGCCGACTCGAGCACGTGACGACGGCCGGCACGTTGATCCGGGACACGCACAACCCGCTGTTCGCGATCAACGTGACGCTGGCGATGACGCGGGACAACTGCGGTCGGCTGCGACGGAAGTCCTGGCTGGTGACCAAGCTGGCCGAGCGGCTACAGGACCACCTCGCGCTGTTCACCGTCTACCGCAACTACGTCCGGCGGCGGTTCAACCGCGATGGCGAGCAAGAGACGCCGGGGGCGATGCTCGGGCTGCTGCCGCGGCAGCTGCGGCGCACGGAGGTCCTGGCGTGGCGCCAGGATTGGGGTGACCGCAGCATCCACCCGATGTGCCAGGGCGGGTCACGCACGGTGCGCGACGCGGTGGCGGCGTGAGCTCACGCCCGAACCTCGGCCGTCACCCGGCTCCGGCACCAGGTGATCCACTCAGGTCATCAGTTTCCCGCGTTCGCCGACTGACCGCGCCTACAGGAACCAGTCCTTCTGCTCGGGCGCCGGCGCGTCCTTCGGCAGCGGCGCGTTGGCTTCGACCAGTTCCTCGAGCCACCAGTTGGTGCTGTTGTAGAGGCAGGTGACCTGGCGGCACTCGTGGCTGGCGTCGAAGTCCGCCAGCAGCCGCGCGGTCGCGTGCTGGCCGGCGGCCGGCACCTGCCACAGCTCCTTGCCGCCGAGCTGCGCCTTCTCGACGCCGCGGTGCGCCGGGCAGTTGAACGTGCCGAGCGGCGTCACGACCTGCCGCAGCATCTGCATGTGGCAGACCTTCGGCTGCTTCGTGTAGTCGCGCCAGGTGCCGGCCATCAGCACGCGCAGGTTGGTGCTGGCCAACACGCGGAAGTCCGACCGCACCACGGCGCGCGCCTGTTCGAGGTTCTGCTGGATGCGCGCGATCACGGCCTGCAGTTCGGCCTCGGTCTTGGCCGGGTCCATGACCTCGGCGCCATCCTGCTGGCGCTCGAGGAACGGCTTGAACGAGATGTAGTCGAACTGCGCGTCGCTGGCGCGCTTGGCCGCCATCACCATCTCGTGGATGTTCTCGATGACCTTGACCTCGCCGCGGCTGCCGCCGAGCCAGGTGATCACGAACGAGAAGCCGAGCTGCACCTTCGGGTTCGCGGCCTTGATCTTCGGCATCCAGCTGCAGATCTCGTCGAGCGTCAGCGTCTTGCTCGACGGGTTGTGCATGCGGCGGAACACCTCGTTGCTGCCCGAGTCCAGCGACAGACGGATCCAATCACCCTCGGTGAAGAACGGCGCCGCCGCCAGCAGCCGGTCGCCGCGGCTGCCGTTGCTGACCACCGCCACCGACAGACCGAGCCCCTTCAGGAACTCGACGATGCCGGCGAAGCCCGGGTAGAGCGTCGGCTCGCCGCCGCCGATCAGGATCACGCTGCGCAGGCCGCGTTCGGCCATGCGCGCCAGCGAGTCTCGCAGCTCCTGGTCCTCGTGCCGCACCTTGCTGTTCAGGATGTCCCAGTCGATGCAGTGGTCGCAGGCGTAGTTGCACGCGGTCGTCAGGTCGAGGTTGATCGACAGCGGCGCCAGGTCCGGCAAGTCGGGCACCGGCTGCCCCGACGCGCGCGCCTTGCGTGCCGCGCGCTGCCACTGCACGTAGTCGAGCACCTTCGGCCACAGACTCGGCTGCTGCAGCTTGCGCGCGAAGTCGTGGACCTGTTCGACGCGCCGTTCGCCTTTCGTCGCCCCGTCAGCCTTCGGCGAGGTGCCGGAGGACGTCCGCGTAGAGCCGGAGGCGGGTGTCGACGAGATCGGCGCAGGTTTGGGTTCGGTCACGGTGTGGCTGGGTCAGGAAAGCGGCGAAACGATACACGAGCTCGCGCAGCGGATCCCGCGTCTTCACGGTGCGTTCGCCGTCGGTGAACTCGATCGTGTAGCCGGGGCCGATCCGGCGGTCCAACCGGTGACCGTTGACCTCGAGCCAGGCCGGCCGTGGCGGCTCCGGGCAGCGGTCCAGGTGCAGTGCCACGGCGCATTCGTCGCTGCCCTGGCGCAGCGTGAACTGCACGACGTCGTGTTCGGCCGTCGGCGAACCGTCGGTGCGGCGGATCCGGTCGAGCAGCGCGGCCCCGGTCCAGGGCACCAGCGCCTGCACGACGCTGAGCACGTGCGACAGCGAGTCCTCGACCATCGACGGCCCGCGGCCGACCGGCGACAGCCCCATCGCGACCTGCCGCACCGGCTCGCTGCGCAACTGCGGGAACAGCTCGTCGAACGCGGACAACACGAACGGCCACTGGCAGTTCTCGACCAGCAGCAGCCCGCGCGCGGCGAACGTCTGCACGCGCGCGCGGCCCGCCGCCGCCTCGCGCCAGCCGACCAGCGGCTTCTCGCACAGGCACGGGATGCCGGCCGCGAGCGCCGCGTCGAGGGCGGTGGCGTGGCTCGGCACCGGCGAAGCGACCACCAGCGCATCGACCTCGCGCGCCAGCGCCGCGACCGATGCCGCGGCGTCGACCGCGTGGCCGAGCTGCTGCGCCAGCTGTCGGGCGCCGCGCAGCGCCCCGTGCGCGTCGCGGCCCGCGACCGCGGTGACGCGGCAGCCCGCCTCTTCGAACGCAGCGGCCAGATACGGTCCGAGCCCCTGCTGCGTGCGTCCGGCGCCGACGATGCCGATGCGGGGCGGATTCGGACAGGGCGCGGGCATCACGCCGGCCCAGACTAGCGCCGCCGGCGGCGAAACCCACGCTGTGCCGCCGCGCCCGCGCCTTCTCGGTCTCTTCGCTGTTCGGCCGGCGCCGTGCGCGCGACACTGCCGCGATGCTGCCGCGCGCGCTGCTGACCACGTTCGCCGCCCTGACGACCCTGCTCGTGGCCCAGGACGGCGCCCCGCGGCTCGTCACCAGCCGCGAGGCCAAGGCGCCGCCGCTGCAGCTGCCGAAGGAAGAGGACGCGTTCGGCTTCGTCGTGTTCGGCGACCGCACCGGCGGACCGAAGGAGGGCATCGAGGTGCTGCGGCAGGCCGTCGCCGACACGAACCTGCTCGACCCGGACCTCGTGCTGACCGTCGGCGACCTGATCAACGGCTACAACGGCCACGACGAGTGGCACGCGCAGGCCGCGGAGTACAAGGCCGCGATGGCGCAGCTGCGCATGCCGTGGTTCCCGGTCGCCGGCAACCACGACGTGTATTGGCGCGGCCCCGGCAAGCCGGCCGGCGAGCACGAACGCGACTTCGAAGCCGTGTTCGGTCCGCTGTGGTACGCGTTCCGCCACAAGCAGTGCTGGTTCGTCGTGCTCTACAGCGACGAGGGCGACCCGCAGACCGGCCGGAAGGACTTCGAGGACCCGGCCTGCCAGCGCATCAGCGACGCGCAGTTCGCCTGGCTGCGCGACACGCTGCAGCAGGCCAAGGGCGCGCGGCACGTGTTCGTGTTCTTGCACCACCCGCGCTGGCTCACGCGCCAGTACGGCGACGACTGGAACCGCGTGCACACGCTGCTGGCGGCGAACGGCAACGTGACCGCCGTGTTCGCCGGGCACATCCACCGCATGCGCTTCGACGGCGTGCGCGACGGCATCCAGTACTACACGGTCGCTTCGGTCGGTGCCTACCTCGAGTTCGAGGCGCCGCAGGCCGGGTTCTTGCACCAGTACCACGTCGTCACGGTGCGGCCCGAGGGCATCACGGTCGCGGCGCTGCCGGTCGGCGGCGTACTCGATCCGCAGGCGATCACCGGCGAACTCAGCGAGGACGTCGACCGCGTGCACACCGAACTGCAGCCGCGGGTGACCGCCTGCGAACCGGCCGGCGCGGGGCCGGCGATCGGCCTCGACGGCGCGGTCGACGCGGTCGTCACGGTGTCGTTCGCGAACCCGGCCGGCCGCGCGATCGAGCTCGAAGTGATCCCGGCCGTCGACGACGGCGCCGGCTTCGCGTTCGCGCCCGACCACCAGCACCTGATCGTCGCCCCGGGCAGTGCGGCGGCGACCACGTTCCTGGTGCGGCGCACCGCCGATCCGGCCGGTCTGTTCGCGCTGCCGCAGCTGACCGTGCGCTGCGACTACCTGGCCGCGCACCGGCGCGTGCCGCTGCCGCCGCGCGAGTTCGAGCTGCCGCTGCCGCCGCCGGCCGAGTTCGGCCGCACGCCGGCGCCGCGCGAGGGTGTGCTGCTGCTCGACGGCAAGCAGGCGTGCCTCGCGGTCGCCGCCGAGTCGGTGCCGTTGCCCGACGGACCGTTCACGCTGGAAGCCTGGGTGCGCGGCGAACGCTTCACCGGCCGCACGGCACTGGTCGCCAAGACCGACGACAGCGACTACGCGCTGTTCGGCAGCGACGGCGCGGCGGAGTTCTCGGTGTTCCTGGCCGGCGCCGACGGCAAGGGTGGCTACGTGCAAGCCGAGGCCCCGAAGGGCACGCTGCAGCCCGGCCGCTGGCACCATGTCGCCGGCGTGTTCGACGGCCAGGAGGTGCGCTGCTACGTCGACGGCGAACTGCGCGCGCGGGCCGCCGCCGCCGGCACGCGCCGCACCAACGCGTGGCCACTGTTCATCGGCGCCGACCCGAACGGCCAGGGCAAGCCGATGTCCCGGTTCGCCGGCGCCATCGACGAGGTGCGGCTGTCGCGCGGCGCGCGCTACGCCGGCGAACGGTTTGCGCCGCCCGCGCGCCACACCGCCGACGCCGACACCCTGCTGCTGCTGCACCTCGATGCCGACTTCGGACCGTGGACCGCCGACGCGTCGGGCCGCGGTGCGCACGCGCGGCGGCTCGGAACCGCCCACTGCTCCGTGGAGTCGCGGCCGGCCGTTCGCTAAGGGAACGGCATGGCCCGAGACCCGAAACCGCGCCCGCGCCTCACCGCGCGGACCGCCGACCGCCACGTGCTCTACCAGCGCAGCGTGCAGGCGGCCGAAACCGATGCCGCGTGTTATGCGCGCTGGTTCAAGAAGTACACCGGCCGCGACCTGCGCGTGCTGCGCGAGGACTTCTGCGGCACCGCGCTGCTGGCGTGCCACCACGTGAAGCGCCACCGCGACAACCGCGCGATCGGCGTCGATCTGCACGGCCCGACGCTGGCGTGGGGCCGGATCCACAACGTGCGGCCGCTGCTCGATGCGGAGCAGCAGCGCCGTTTGCTGCTGCTGCAGCAGAACGTCCTCGAAGTGCGGTCGCCGAAGGCCGACGCGATCCTGGCCCTGAACTTCAGCTACTCGGTGTTCAAGACGCGGCGCGAACTCGGCGCCTACATCGTGAACTGCCACCGCTCGCTGAAGCCGGGCGGCATGCTGTTCCTCGACGCCTGGGGCGGTCCCGACGTGCTGAAGCAGCAGACCGACCGCACGCGGCACAAGGGCTTCACCTACCTGTGGGAGCAGCGCCGCTACGACCCGATCAGCCACGAGATCGTCTGCGCGATCCACTTCGAGTTCCCGGACGGCACGAAGTTCCGCGACGCGTTCGTCTACGACTGGCGCCTGTGGACGCTGGCCGAGCTGCGCGAACTGTTCGAGGCGGCCGGCTTCGAGGACGTGCACGTGCTGTGGGAAGGCACCGACAAGAAGACCGGCACCGGCAACGGCGTGTTCCGGCGCAAGGAGCGCGGTGACATGGACGAGGCGTGGATCAGCATCGTCGTCGGCCGCAAGCGCGGCTGACCGCACGAAGCGACCTCGGCATCGCGAGTTCGGCGCGGCCGCGTGCAGAGGCGCGAGTGCGCTTGCGCGCGGCGGGCACTCTCCCAACAATGCCCGCCCCTCGATCCCAGCCCATCCCGAGCCCGCGACTCCAAGCGGACTCCGCCCCACCGTCATGAAGAACCTCGTCATCCTCGGCGCCGGCAAGATCGGCCGCATGGTCTGCCACCTGACCGCCACCAGCGGCGACTACTCGGTCCGCATCGGCGACGTCGCCCAGGGTGCGGTCGACACCCTGACCCGCCGCTATCCGGGCGTCACCGGCCAGGTCGTGGACTTCGGCAATGCGCAGAGCCTCGACAGCCTGCTGAAGGGTGCCTGGGCGGTGATCAGCTGCGCGCCCTACCACTGCAATCCGCGGATCGCGCAGCGCGCCAAGGCGAACGGCGTGCACTACTTCGACTTGACCGAGGACGTCGAGGTCACGCACCAGGTCGTCGAACTGGCCAAGGACAGCAAGACGCTGTTCGCGCCGCAGTGCGGCCTGGCGCCCGGCTTCATCACCATCGTGGCCAACCACCTGATGCGCTCGATGACCGAGGTCAGCGACCTGCGGCTGCGCGTTGGCGCGCTGCCGCGCTACCCGTCGAACCGGCTCAAGTACAACCTGACCTGGAGCACGGAAGGGCTGATCAACGAGTACTGCAACCCCTGCGAGTCGGTCGAGCACGGCCAGCTGACCACCGTGCCGCCGCTCGAGCAGCTCGAGCGGCTGACGATCGATGGCGTCGACTACGAGGCGTTCAACACCTCGGGCGGCCTCGGCACCCTGGCGATCACGCTGAAGGACCGCGTCAAGAACGTCAACTACAAGACGATCCGCTACCCGGGCCATTGCGAGCTGATGAAGTTCCTGCTGCACGATCTGCAGATGCAGGAACAGCAGGGCCTGCTGCGCGACATCTTCGAGAAGAGCCTGCCGACGACCTTCCAGGACCAGATCGTGATCTTCGTCAGCGCCACCGGCAAGGCGCACGGCCGACTGACCGAACGCACCTACGCGAAGACGATCTACCACCGCGAGATCGACGGCGACAACTGGAGCGGCATCCAGATCACGACTGCCGCCGGCGTCACGGCCATCGTCGACCTGCTGCGGGAGGGCAAGCTGCCGGCCGCGGGTCTGCTGAAGATGGAGAACGTCGACTACGACGCCTTCCTCCAGAACCGCTTCGGACGCTTCTACGCCTGACTGGTGCTTTCCGTGGAACGGGTGTAACCGCTGGGCGGCCGGGGCCACCAAGCACTCCACTGGCGCGTGGTGCGCCGGGAGGAGGAGCAGAGTGCCGAAGTTCGAGCCCCCGCGTTGTCCCAACCAGCGGTGCCCCATGCACGCGGCGCCGCGCCCCGGTTTCTGGAAGTCGCGGGGCAGCTACTCGGTGAAGTGTCGGCGGGATCCGATCCCGCGCTTCTGCTGCCGCATCTGCAAGCGTGGCTTCTCGTTCCAGACGTTCCGTGTCGACTACCGCGACCACCGTCCGCACGACAATCCGGCGCTGTTCCTGTTG
>JAEUHR010000007.1 GCA_016794425.1 Planctomycetota bacterium | reverse complement strand
TGAAGCCCACCGCGCAGAAGGGCGTCAACTACCTCGAGTCGCACCGCAACCCGTACTCGGTCTGGCGCTACCAGCCGCGCGACAACGACAACGACACCTCCGTCACCGGCTGGTGCATCATGGCCTACGAGTCCGGCGAGTACTTCGGCCTCGAGATCAACAAGCAGGCCCTGAACTACGCCGCCATCTGGCTCGACCAGGTCTCCGACCCGACCGGCCTGCACGGCTACACCAAGGCCGGCGAGCGCAGCTCGCGCAAGCCCGGTGAGCACAAGACCAAGTTCCCGGTCGAGAAGGGCGAGTCGATGACCGCCGCCGGTCTGTTCTGCCGCTACTTCATGGGCCAGGACCCCAAGGAGAAGCCGATCATGAACGCCGCCGCGAACCGGATCGCCGCCAAGCCGCCGATCTGGGACGAGAAGGCCGGCACGATCGACCACTACTACTGGTACTACGCCACCTACGCGCTGTTCCAGCGCGGCGGCCAGCACTGGTCCGAGTGGCAGAAGAAGCTCGAGACCGCGGTCGTGAAGCCCCAGCACCGCAGCACCGACCCGGCGCAGAAGAACCGCTACGGTTCGTGGGACCCGGTCGACGTCTGGGGCGAGGACGGCGGCCGCGTCTACAGCACCGCGATCCTGGTGCTGACGCTCGAGGCCTACTACCGCTACAGCAAGCTGGTCCGCTGAGCCCGGTCCACACTTCGTAGGGGAAGCACCGGAGCAGCGAATCCCACGCCGGCACCGGTGCCGACCGCATTCGCGACACGCCGTCCCGGACCGGGAATCGGCCGCCCAAACGACCGCTCCGGCCGGCGCCGATGGCATGGGTCCGGCGCCCCACCGCGACCGGGTCGGTGTTCGATCGAGAGATTTCCTGAAGTGGGACTCAAGCGATGGCCGATGGGGTTCGCACCAAGGTGACGGACTCCGTCCGGCGCCCAACGGCAAAGGAATCGAGGAGGACAGATGGGCCTTCGGGTCAATTCGAACATCGCATCCCTGAACGCGCAGCGCTCGCTGTCGAATACGACCGACCGGCTGCAGGCGAACTACCGCCGACTGTCCACGGGCCTGCGAATCTCCACTGCCGCCGACGACGCCGCGGGCCTCGCGATCTCGGAGCGCTTCCGCGCCCAGGTGCGCAGCACGCAACAGGCGATCCGGAACGCGCAGGACGGCATCTCGCTGACGCAGACCGGTGAAGGTGCGCTCAACGAAGTGAGCTCGATCCTGATCCGCATGCGCGAGCTGTCGATCCAGGCTGCGAACGGCACCGTCAGCGCCGCCGACCGCACGACGCTGAACCAGGAGTTCACGGACCTGATCAACGAGATCGACCGCATCGCGCAGTCGACGACGTTCAACGGCGTGCGGCTGCTCGACGGCACCGGTTCGACGCTGACCTTCCAGGTCGGCACCGGCACGACGACCGGCATCGACACGATCCAGCTGAGCACGTCGAACACGCTGGCATCGACGCTCGGCCTCGCGTCGCTGGACATCGGCTCGGGCGGCAACCCGTCGATCGCGATCAACACGCTCGACCAGGCGATCAACGCGGTCAGCCGCGTGCGTGGTCAGTTCGGCGCGGCCCAGAACCGCCTGACGACCACGATCGCGAACCTGCAGATCCAGACCGAGAACCTGAGCGCCGCCGAGTCGCGCATCCGCGACGTCGACGTCGCGGTCGAGACCTCGGCGCTGACGCGCAACTCGATCCTGCAGCAGGCCGCGATCTCGATCCTGGCGCAGGCGAACACGCAGCCGCAGGCCGCGTTGCAGCTGCTGCAGAGCTGATACCGGCCATCGCGTGAGCGCCGGCGTCCGCAGCGGGCGCCGCGCGGCTCCGCCGGCCGGCCGCGATCACTTCATCGCGGCGACCGCCCGCGCGGCGACGCTCTTGCGGCGCGCGGCGGTGTTCCTGTGGATCACCTTGGTCTGCGCCGCCTTGTCGATCATCTTGCAGACCGAAGGCAGCATCGCCGATGCCTTCTGCTTGTCACCGGCGGCGACGAGCGCCATCAGCGACTTCATGCTGGACTTGACGCGGCTGAGCTTCGCCTTGTTGGCGAGGCGGTTGCGCTCGCTCTGACGAGCGCGCTTCAGGGCTTGCTTGCTGTGGGCCATGTTCGGTTCGGGTAGGTCTCGCGGGAAAGTTCGGGTGCGGCAGGCCGGTCAGGCCTTCATCTGCTCGACGCGGCGGGCCACGTCGCGGAAGCCGATGTCCTGTTCGAGGATGCGGGTGAAGTGGCGCAGCGCGTCGTCGCGCTTGCCGAGCTGCGTGCAGATCTGGCCCATCTCGTAGAGGGCCTCCTTGGCCAGCACGCCGGTGCCGACCGCCTGCAGCGCCTTGTCGAACTGGCCCAGCGCCAGCTCGGGCAGACCCTTCTGCTGGAAGGCCCGGCCGAGCAGGAACAGCGCCTCGTTCTTCTTGCGCGGATCCTTGACCGCCTGCTGCAGTTCGGCGATCGCGGCGTCGGTCTCGCCGCTGCCGAGCAGGCCCGAGCCGAGGTCGAAGCGCGCGCCGAGGTCGGCGGGGTTGCGTTCGACCTTGCGCCGCGCCTCGACGACGCGCAGCTCGGCCAGCGCCTTGCGCGCCCGCCCGGCCGCGGCCTCGTCGCCGCGCTTCTCGGCCTTCTGCACCATCTGCTCCTGCAGCCGGATGCGCAGGTCGCCGGCCTGCGACGCCAGCTCGGCATCGTCGGGCTGCAGCCGCTGCAGGCGTTCGACCAGGTCGAGCGCGCCGGACAGGTCCTTCTGCATCTCGCGCAGCTTGGCGATGCGACGCAGCAGCTTGCGGTCGTCGGGCGCTTCCTGCAGCTTCGGCTCGAGCTCGGCGAGCTCCTGGTCGACCTCCTCGGCCGACATCTGCAGGCGCTCCTGCCGTTCGAGCTGGCGCTGCTGTTCCTTGTCCTTGATCAGCTCGCGCGAACTCTGCGCGGTCTCGATGCCGCTGCTGCGCAGCGCACCCTCGGCGGCCAGGTCCTTGCGCGCCTTCAGCGACTCCTGGTCGCGCGGGTCGATCTTCAGCGCCTGCTCGTACATCGCCAGCGCCTGCGGCACCTTGCCCTGCTCGTAGAACAGCGCGCCGGCGGCGCGGCAGGCCTCGAGGCAGCGCGGCTGCGCGGTGGCGTAGGCCTCGAACACCGCCAGCGCCGAGCGCGGGCAGCCGGCGCGGCGCAGCGCGTGGCCGAGCTTCAGGTTCGCGCCTTCGGCCAGCGGGTCGTGCGCGAGGTAGCGTTCGTAGGCGCGCGCCGCGGCGGCGTGGCGGCCGAGCAGCCGGCACAACTCGCCGACCAGCAGGCTCGTCCCGCCGAGCAGCAGCGCGCCGACCTTCGACGCCGGCTTCTGCGCGACCTTCTGGAACAGCGCCCGCCGCAGTCCGGCGCGCGCTTCGCCGAAGTCCGGTTGGATCTGCAGCACCTGGCCGTAGATCTTGACGGCCAGCGAGAAGTTGCGGCGCTTGGTCGCGTCGGCGGCGTTCTCGAGGTACTTGCTGAGGTCCATGCGGGGCACGAAGCGCCGGGCGCCGGTCGGGACCGGTGCTTGACGGCGGCGAAAGGGGCGAAGAATCTACCTGCCCCGATCCGCCCCCGCAACGCCCGGAAGCCCGCCCCGCATGGAAGTACTCGTCTACCCCGACCCCGTCCTGCGGCGCGGCGGCAAGACCGTCACCGTGTTCGACCCCGAACTGCGCGCGACCGCGGCCCGGATGATGGAGGCGATGTACGCGGAGGGCGGCGTCGGCCTGGCCGCGCCCCAGGTCGGCATCGAGTGGAAGCTGCTGGTCCTGAACCCGTCGGGCAGCGCCGACGAACGGTCCGGCGAACGGGTGCTCTGCAACCCGAAGATCACCCGCAAGAAGGGCCGCGAGTTCGGCGAGGAAGGCTGCCTGTCCTTCCCCGGCATCCACGCCGAGGTCGAGCGCTGGGTCGACATCACGGTCACCTACCACGACCTCGACGGCAAGGAACAGACGCTGCAGGCCAGCGACTGGCTGGCGCGCATCGTCCAGCACGAACTCGACCACCTCGAAGGCGTGTTGTTCACGGACCGACTGACCGCCGCCGACAAGCTGCGGGTCAAGTCGCAGCTGGCGGAGCTCGAGGACCGCTTCCGCGCCCGCGCATGAGGCGGGGCGGCGGCACCGGCGGAGCTCAGCCATGCGCCTGATCGAGGGGCTCGACGCGCTGCTGGCGCTGGACCTGGTCGCCACCTACGGCGAATCGCTGCCGAGCCGCTCGGCGGTCGCGGTCGGCGTGTTCGACGGCGTGCACCTCGGCCACCAGCGGCTGCTGCACCAGCTGCTCGAGATGGCGTCGTCGCTGCAGGCGGTGCCGACCGTGGTGACGTTCGCGAACCACCCGGACCAGGTGCTGCACGGCGAGGCGCCGCCGCTGCTGTGCAGCGTGCCGCACCGCCTGCGCCTGCTGCGGCGCGCCGGCGTCGAGCGCCTCGTGCTGCTGACGTTCGAGCCGCGGCTGCAGAACCAGACGCCGCGCGAGTTCGCGCAGCGCATCCTGGTCGAACGGCTGCGCGCGCGCGGCCTGCTGCTCGGCTACGACTCGGCGCTCGGCAAGGACCGCGCCGGCACGCCGCAGTGCTTCCGCGAACTCGGCGCCGAGCTCGGCTTCGTGGTGCACACCGGCGCGCCGTTCGAAGTCGACGGCCAGCCGGTGTCGTCGACCGCGATCCGGCGCGCGATCGCCGCCGGCGACCTGGCGCTGGCCCACCGCTACCTGGGCCGGTTCCCGGGCGCGCTCGGCACGGTCGTGCGCGGCGACGGCCGCGGCCGCGCGCTCGGGTTCGCGACCGCGAACATCGTCCCGGAGGCCGCCGTGCTGCCGCCGCCGGGCGTCTACGCCGCCGAGGCGATCGTCGACGGCCGCGCGTTCGCCGCGGCGGCCAACCTCGGCACGCGGCCGACGTTCGGCGGCGGCGACCGCGTGCTGCTCGAAGTGCACCTGCTCGAGTTCCAGGGCGACCTCTACGGCCGCGAGCTGGAGCTGACGTTCCGCCGCCGGCTGCGGCCCGAGCAGCGCTTCCCCGACGCCGACGCGCTGCGGCAGCAGATCGCGCGCGACGTCGCCGCGGTGCGCGAACTGCTGCGCAGCTGATCGTCCGGCCGGTACGCGGGTCAGCCGGACCGCTCGAACCGCAGATGGCAGACCGCGACGTTGCGCTCGCGGAAGCCGGCTTCGCAGTAGGCGAAATAGAACCGCCACGCGCGCAAGAGGCCGCCGGTCGGATCGCGCTGCAGGAACGGCGCCGGATCGCGTTCGACGGTCTCGCGCCAGCGCTGCAACGTGGTCGCGTAGTGCGGGCCGAAGTCTTCGAGCCGCACCAGGCGCAGGTCGGTGTGCTGCGTCGCCGCCGCGGTGATCGCGGTGACCGACGGAATGAAACTGCCCGGGAACACGTGGCGCTGGATGTAGTCGACCTCGCGCAGCGCCGCCGCGTAGTACTGGTCCTTGATCGTGATCGCCTGCAGGCCGAGCACGCCGCCGGGCCGCAGCCGCGCGGCACAGGTGCGCAGGTAGGTCGGCAGGTAGCGCGCGCCGACCGCCTCGATCATCTCGCACGACAGCACCTTGTCGAACGTGCCGTCGAGGTCGCGGTAGTCCTGCTGGCGCAGCTCCACGCGGTCGGCGAGCCCGGCCGCCTGCACGCGCTGCCGCGCCGCCGCGAACTGGTTCGGCGAGATCGTCGTCGTCGTCACGCGCGCGCCGAACTCGGCCGCCGCGCAGCACGCCAGGCTGCCCCAGCCGGTGCCGATCTCGAGCAGGCGGTCGCCGGGCGCCAGATCGACCAGCCGGCACAACCGGCGCAGCTTCGCCCGCTGCGCGTCGGCCAGCGACTGTTCGGGCGTCTCGAACCACGCCGACGAGTAGGTCATCGTCGGATCCAGGAAGTGCGCGAACAGCTCGTCGCCGAGGTCGTAGTGCGAGGTGATGTTGCGCGCGCTGCCGGCGCGGTGGTTGCGCCGGCGCCAGTGCGCGAGCCGCCGCAGCAGCCGCAGCGGCAGCGCCGCCCAGGCGCCTTCGACGCCGAGCAGCACGTCGCGGTCGCGCACCAGCAGCCGCAGCAGCGCGACCAGGTCCGGCGTCGACCAGTGCCCGGCGACGAACGCCTCGCCGGCGCCGATGTTGCCGTGCAGCGCCAGCGCGCTCCAGAACACCGGCTCGTGCACGTGCAGCTCGACGGTGCCGAACGGCCCGTCCGGGTCGCCGAGCCGTTCGTCGCGCCCGCGTTCGACCAACCGGATCGCGCCGCTGCGCAGCCGCCGCAGCACGCCGAGCGCGCGGTCGCGCGCCAGCCGCTGCCATCGCGTCGGCGCCGCGGCCGCGGTGGCGGGCAGCGCACGGGGTCCGGCGATCAGGATCGAGTCCGACATCAGGCGCCTCGTTTGTTCGGATGCACGTGGAACGGCGCGCGTTTGCACCAGAGCCGGAACGCGTGCCAGTGGATCGCGACGATGACCTTCGCGGTCATCCACGGATGCCGCAGCGCCGCGGCCCACAACGACCGCGTGTTCCATGGCCGGCGCCGCAGCAGCAGCGTCGCGTCGAACACCTTGGTCGCGCCGGCGCGATTCTGCATGTGCACCGCCAGCCGTTCGCCGGGCACGTTCAGCGCCCAGTCGTAGGTCTGTTCCATCGGCTGGAACGGACTGACGTGGAACTGTTTGGCGAAGCTCGCGCGCAGCGGCCGGCCACCGCCGTCGGCCCGCACGACGTAGTGCCAGCGCTCGCCCCACGGCGTGTTGGTGATCTCGGCCAGCACCGCGGCCAGGCGCCCGTCGGTCTCGAAGCAGTAGTAGAAGCTGACCGGGTTGAACACGTAGCCGAACGCACGCAGGTTGGTCAGCACGCGCACGGGCCCGGCCGGGCGCCGGCCGATGCGCGCCGCCACCGCGTCCTTGACCGCGTCGGCCAGCGGCACGTCGGGCGGCCCGAAGTAGTCCCGGCGCCGGAACCGCATCGGCGCCGGCCGCCGCGCCGACCAGAACAGCCGGCCCGCGAACGCGGCGTCGAGTTCGTCGAGGTCGAGGTAGACGAGGTAGAGCCGCGCCGTGAAGCCGTGGCCGACCGCGTCGAAGCGGCGGTGCCGCACGCTGCCGACGTAGACCGCACAGTGGCGCGGCGCCGCGGCGGGGCTCACGCGGCGCCCTCCACCGCGTCGGCGCGGTCGAGGCCGAAATCGGCCGCGACGCGCAGGGCGGCCTGCACGCCGTCCTCGTGGAAGCCGAAGCCGCACCACGCGCCGCAGAACCACGTGCGGCGGACGCCGTTCTGCGCGGCGATCGCGCGCTGCGCCGCGACGCCGGCCGCGTCGAACACCGGATGGTGGTAGACGAAGCGGCGCAGCACGCGCGCCGGATCGATCGCCTCGGTGCGGTTCAGCGTGACGTTGTAGGTGACCGGCCCGGGCAGACCCTGCAGCAGGTTCATGCAGTAGGTCACGGTCGCGCGCACGGCCGGCGTCGCCGGCAGATGGTAGTTCCAGGCCGCCCAGGCGCGGCGGCGCCGCGGCAGCAGCCGTTCGTCGGTGTGCAGCACGACGTCGTTGGCCTGGTACGGGATCGCGGCCAGCAGGCGCCGTTCGGCGTCGTCGGCGTCGGCCAGCAGCCGCAGCGCCTGGTCCGAATGCACCGCCAGCACGACGCCGTCGAAGCGTTCGGCCGGCTCGCCGGCGACCTGCACGTCGACTCCCGTCGCGGCGCGGCGCACCGCGGCCACCGGCGCCGCCGTGCGGATGCGGTCGCGGAACGGCGCCGTCAGCGGCCCGAGGTAGCTGCGCGATCCGCCGACGACCGTGAACCACTGCGGCCGGCCGTGCACCTGCAGCATGCCGTGGTTGTCGAAGAAGCGGACGAAGAAGTCGGCCGGCATCGCCAGCAGCCGCTGCGGTTCCGCCGACCAGATCGCGGCCATCATCGGCACCAGGTAGTGATCGGCGAACGCCCGGCCGTAGCGCCCCGACGCGAGCACCGAGCCGAGCGTCGCGTCGGTCCCGCGCCAGCCCGTCGCGTCGCGGTGGAAGCGCAGGATGTCGCGCAGCATGCCCCAGAAGCGCGGCCGCAGCAGGTTGCGCCGCTGCGCGAACAACTGGCCGAACGTCGAGCCGTTGTACTCGAGGCCGGTGCGTTCGCAGCGCACGCTGAAGCTCATCGTCGAGGGCCGCAGCGGCACGCCGAGCCGCGCCAGCAGCGCCAGGAAGCCGGGGTAGCTGCGGTCGTTGCAGACGATGAAGCCGGTGTCGATCGCCAGCCGGCCGGCCGGCCCGTCGACCTCGACCGTGTGCGTGTGGCCGCCGATGCGCGGTTCGGCCTCGAACACGGTCACGTCGTGGACACGGCACAACCGTTCGGCGGCGACGAGCCCGCTGACGCCGGTGCCGACGATCGCCAGCCGGCGCCGGCCGGTGCCGATCCGGTCCGCGGCGCGCGTCATCGGCGCAGGCGGCGGGCGTCGGCGCGCGCGCGGGCGGGCAACGGTCGCAGGTCGTGCACGAGGCCGCAGACCGCCAGCAACCGCAGCAGGTAGTAGCTGATGTCGATCTCCCACCAGCGGAACCCCTGCCGCGCGGCACCCGGGCACCAGTGGTGGTTGTTGTGCCAGCCTTCGCCGAGGGTCAGCAGCGCCAGCACCAGCGAATTGCGGCTGTGGTCGCGCGTCGGCCAGACGCGCCGGCCGAGCAGGTGGCCCAGGCTGTTGACCGCCGCGGTGACGTGGAACAGCGCCGCCGTCGACAGGCAGAAGCCCCAGACGGCCAGTTGCCACGCGTCGGTGCCGAGCTGCGGCGCGTGGCGCTCGAGCAGCCAGCCGGCCAGCAGCAGCGCGCCGAGCAGCGCGAACGGCACCACGTAGTAGTGGCGGTCGAGCCAGCGCAGCTCCGGGAACACCGCCAGGTCGCGCACCTGTTCGAGGTCGGTTCCCTGGTGCTCGGGCGCCGCGATCCAGCCTATGTGCGACCACAGCACGCCGTGCGCGTGCGGCGAGTGCACGTCGGCGCCGGTGTCGCTGTGCCGATGGTGCCGGCGATGGTGCGCAGCCCACCACAGCGGCCCGCGCTGCGCGGCCGAGGCACCGAGCAGCGCACCGGCGAACTGCATCGCGCGGCCGAGCCGGAAGCTGCGGTGCGAGAAGTAGCGGTGGTAGAACGCGGTGACGCCGAACATGCGCACCACGTAGAGGCCGACCGCGACCGCGACCGCGATCGGGCTCCAGCCGACCGCGAACACGGCCAGGCACGACGCCTGCAGCAGCAGGAACGGCCAGATCTCGACCCAGTGGATCGAGCGGCGATCGGCGCCGTCCGGAACGGACACGGCGGACGCGGGCTCGCCGCGCGCGGGAAGGACTCGGGGGATCACGCGGCTGCGCTGGGATCGTGACGACGGACGGGGCAGTATTCTCGTCGCCGCGCCGCGCGGATGCACGTCCGCATCCGGAACGATCGGTGCGGCGAAGCCGCCCCCCATGCCCTCGGCCGAGGTCGCCATCGTCATCGCCGCCGCCGGCGGCACCGCCGTCGTGTTCGCGGCGCTGTGGTGGCGCCAGCTGCGCACGCGCAACGCGACATCGGTCGACGCCGCGTGGGCGCTGGCGATCGGCGCGCTCGGCGTCGGCGCCGCCGTGGTCGGCGACGGCAGCCCCGTGCAGCGGCTGGTGGCCGGCACCGTGGCCGGGGTCTGGAGCGGCCGGCTCGGCCTGCACCTGCTGCGCGACCGGGTCTGGCGCGAGACCCACGAGGACGGCCGCTACCGGGCGATGCGCGACCACTGGGGCGACCGCGCCCCGCGCAACTTCTTCTTCTTCTACCAGGCGCAGGCGGCGGCCGCGCTGGTGTTCGCGCTGCCGTTCTGGGCGCTCGCCCGCCATGCGGCGCCGGGCCTGGCGGCGATCCAGCTGGTCGGCCTCGCCGTCGCGGCCGCCGCGCAGGTGGTCGAAGCGATCGCCGACCGACAGCTGGCGGCACACCGCCGCGATCCGGCGCAGCGCGGCCGCACCTGCCGGCGCGGGTTGTGGCGCTACAGCCGCCATCCGAACTACTTCTTCGAGTGGCTGTCGTGGTGCGGCATCGCGCTGGCCGCGCTGCCGGCGGCCGGCGCCTGGGCCCTGCTGCAGCCGGCGGTGATGTTCACGCTGGTGCGCTTCGTCAGCGGCGTGCCGTTCAGCGAACTGCAGGCGCAGAAGAGCCGCGGCGACGACTACCGCCGCTACCGGCTCGAGACCAACACGTTCGTGCCGTGGTGGCCGCGGCGCCCCGAGGCGACGCCGTGAACGGTTTCGTCGAGCGTGCGCTCGAACGCGGCTGGCTGCCCGACTGGCTGGTGCGGTTCGGCATCCGGCGGCTGCTGCGCGACCGGTTGCGCGTCGAGCACGCCGGCGACCCCGAGCGCGCGGCCGAACGGCTGCAGGCCTGGATCGCGCACTGCGACGCGAGCCCGATCGCCGTCGCGACCGACGCGGCCAACGCGCAGCACTACGAGGTGCCGGCGGCGTTCTACGCGCCGATCCTCGGCCGCCGACGCAAGTACAGCTCCGGCCTGTGGACCGACGGCGTGACCGACCTCGACGGCGCCGCCGACGCGATGCTGCAGCTGTGCTGCGAACGCGCCGGCATCGCCGACGGCATGCGCGTGCTCGACCTCGGCTGCGGCTGGGGCTCGATGACGCTGTGGCTCGCCGAGCACTACCCGGCCTGCAGGGTGACCGGCGTCAGCAACTCGGCCAGCCAGCGCGCCGACATCCTGGCGCGGGCCGCGGCACAGGGCCTGCGCAACGTCGAGATCGTCACCGCCGACGCCAACCACTTCGCGCCGACCGGCGTGTTCGACCGCGTCGTCACGATCGAGATGATGGAACACACGCGCAACTGGCGCTGCCTGCTCGAACGCGTCGCGAGCTGGCTCGCGCCGGACGGCAAGCTGTTCGTGCACGTGTTCACGCACCGCAGCGTCGGCTACGAGTTCGCGGTCGACGGCCGCGACGACTGGATGGCGCGCCACTTCTTCACCGGCGGCCAGATGCCCGCCGACGCGCAGCTGCTGCACTTCCAGGACCACCTGGCGATCGAGGCGCACTGGCGCGTGTCGGGCCGCCACTACGCGCGGACCGCCGAAGCGTGGCTTGCCAACTACGACCGCCACCGCCGCGAGCTAGCGCCCGTACTGGCCGCGACCTACGGCGACCGCGCGGCGGCGATGGGCCGGCTCTGGCGCGTGTTCTTCCTCGCCTGCGCCGAGCTGTGGGGCTACGCCGGCGGGCGCGAGTGGCTGGTGTCGCACTACCGGCTGCGGCGGCGCTGACGCGTCACTGCCGCGGCGCCACGAGCCGCCGCGCCACGTCGACCGCCGCGGCCGCGTCGGCCGCCGAACCGTCGGCGCCGAGCACGGCGTGCAGGTCCGGCACGACGCGGAACGGTTCGCCGCCGAGCACGATCGGCAGGTCGCGCGCGGCCGGCAGCGCACGCAGCTGCGCGATCGCCTGCGCCGCCGCGTGCAGGTGCAGCGTCAGCGTCGCCGCGATCGCGATCAGGTCGGTGCGCTGCTGCGCCAGCACCAGATCGAACTCGACCGCCGGCATGTTGGCGCCGAGGTGGTGCACCGCGAAGCCGGCCAGCTGCAGCCGCTGCGCGACCAGCCGCAGACCGAGTTCGTGCAGGTTGCCGCCGACGCCGAACGTCAGCACGCGCGGCGCGTCGGCCGCCGGCCGCGGCAGCTGCTCCTGCAGCAGCCACAACACGCGGTCGACGACCGCGGAGCCGTAGTGCTCGTCGGCGATCGTGATCTCGCCCATCGACCACATCCGGCCGGCTTCGCGCTGGGCCGGCGTCAGCACGTGGTCGTGCACGTCGGCGACCGACACGCCAGCGCGCACGGCGCTGCGCACGAGGTCGACCGCATCGTCGGCCCGGCCCTCCAGCACGGCCAGCAGGAAGCGCGCCGCGAGTTCGCCGTGCGGCGCCGTGCGCGACAGCAGCGGCGCCACCTCGATCGGCGCGGCCCGCACGCGTTCCCGCGCCGCGAGCACGTGCCGCACGGCGATCGCCGCCGCGTCGGCGGGCAACTCACGCTGCAGCGCGGCCGCGATCGCGTCGAGGTTCGCGGGCAGATAGTCCGGCGACACGCCGCGGTGGTGCAGCACGACCTTGTACCAGGCGACCGCGTGCTCGAGCAGCGCGGGGCGATCGACCGCGACCGACTCGGCCAGGTGCAGGATGCGCACTTGCGTGTCGTCGAGCGGGTCCGCGAAGCCGGCCGGCAGGCCGTGCTGCACGAGGTCGGCGTGTTTGCGCCCGAGCTGCTCGACCGCAGCCGCCGCGTAGGCACGGCTGCTGTTGCGCAGCAATCGGGCGGCGAACTGGCGCGGTGCGGTCACGCCCGCAGTTGTAAGGCGCCGCCGCCGCGAGGCTCAAGCGATGTGTGCCGGCGCGTTGCATCCGGCGTCGCCGCGGCCGCGAACTGACGCCGGCGCGGGCAACCCTGCCCCGATCCCCCACCAGACCCCCGAGGAGAGAGACATGTTCCGCCCCATCCTGCTGTCCACCGCGTTGCTGACCGCCCTCGCGCCCGCCCAGGAAACGACCAAGAACCTGGTCCAGGTCGCGGCCGAAGCCGGCCAGTTCCAGATCCTGCTCGCCGCTGCGAAGGCTGCCGGCCTCGCCGACACGCTGGCCGGCAAGGGCCCGTTCACGATCTTCGCACCGACCGACGCCGCGTTCGGGAAGCTCGGTGACGCGAAGATCGCCGAACTGCTGAAGCCGGAGAACAAGGACACGCTGGCGGGCATCCTGAAGTACCACGTCGTCGCCGGCAGCCTGCCGGCCGCGAAGGTCACCGCCGTCAAGGAACTGACGTCGCTGCAGGGCAGCCCGCTCGCGGTCGTGGTCGCCGACGGCAAGGTCACGATCGCCGGCGCCAACGTCGTCGCGACCGACGTCACCGCGCAGAACGGCGTGATCCACGTGATCGACGCGGTCGTGCTCCCGCCGGCGATGCCGAACCTGGTCGAGGCGGCCGCCAAGGCCGGTACGTTCACGACGCTGCTGGCCGCGGCCAAGGCGGCCGGCCTCGCCGACACGCTCGCCAACGGCGGCCCGTTCACGGTGTTCGCGCCGACCGACGAGGCGTTCGCCAAGCTGGGCAAGGAGACGATCGCCGAGCTGCTGCAGCCCGCCAACCGCGACAAGCTCGCCGGCATTCTGAAGCACCACGTCGTCGCCGGCCGCGTCGTCGCTGCGGACGCCGTGAAGCTGTCCGAGGCGAAGACGATCGGCGGCACGACGCTGCCGCTGAAGTGGGACGGCAAGACGCTGGCCGTCGGCGGCGCGAAGGTCGTCGCCACCGATGTCGCGGCCAAGAACGGCGTGATCCACGTCGTCGACGCCGTGATCCTGCCGGCGAACTGAGGCGTCGTGGACGAGTCGAAGGCGAGGTCGCAGACGATGACTGGCAGCAGCATCTTGCCGACTTCGCCGACGGCTCGTTCAATGCGTAGCCCCGTTCGTACGCGCATGACGGAACACCTCCTGCCGCGCATCGCCGCCGGCGACGCCGCCGCGGTCGACCAGTTCCTGCGCCGCCATTCGAGCATGGTGTGGGGACTGGCTCGTCGTTTCTGTCGCTCGGCCGAAGACGCCGAAGACGCGACGCAGGAGGTCTTCGTCGAGATCTGGCGCAGCGCCGAACGGTTCGACGCCAGCCAGGGCAGCGAAGTGACGTTCCTGATGACGATCGCGCGGCGGCGGCTGATCGACCGCGCGCGCCGTCAGGGCCGCCGCCCCAGCAGCGAACTGCTCGACGACGCCGGCACGCTGCCGGCGCCGGTCGGCACGGACCGCGCAGAACTGCACGACGAGGTGCAACGCGCCAAGGAGGCGCTGGCACAGCTGCGACCGGAGCAGCGCGAAGTGCTGGACCTGGCGCTCGGCCAGGGCCGCACCCACCAGGAGATCTCGGCCGCGATCGGCATCCCACTCGGCACCGTCAAGAGCCACGCGCGCCGCGGCCTGATGCGGCTGCGCGAACTGCTCGGTGTGCCCGAACCGGGCCAGGAGGGCGGCCGATGAGCGAACTCCAGCATCTCGAGGCGCTCGCCGAAGCGATCGTGTTCGCCCACGAGGCCGACGCGGCGGCACCGCCCGCCAGCGATCCGCAGGCCACCGCACTGCAGCGCACCGCGGCGCTGACCGCGGCCGCGCTGGCACACCGCTGCGAAGTGCCGGCGGGGCTGCAGGCGCGCCTCGCCGCGGCCGGCCTGCAGTTCTGTGCGACGCGTGCGCAGCTCGCGGCGCCGGCGCCACGGCGCCCGCTGTCGGTCACGGTGACCGGTTGGCGCACGGCCGTCGCGTTCGTCGGCGGCATCGCCGCGGGCCTCGTGCTGTGGCTGCTGCTGCGCACCGGCGCGCCCGTCGAACCACCGGTGGCGGAACGCCGCGCGGCGCTGCTGCCCGCGGCCGACGTGCAGTGGCACTGGCAGGCCGGTTCGAGCCCGCTGCGCGGCGACGTGCAGGGCGACGTGGTCTGGAGCAGCGACCGGCAGGAAGGCTACCTGCGGTTCCGCGGCCTGCCGCCGCTCGACGCCCGGCACCGCTTCCAGCTCTGGATCGTCGACGGCAAGCGCGAAGGTGCACCGGTCGACGGCGGCCTGTTCGCGGTCGGGGACGGCGGCGCCGAGACCGTGGTACCGGTCCGAGCCGCGCTGCCGATCGGCCAGGCGGCGGCGTTCGTCGTCACCGTCGAGGACGAACGCGGCGCCGTGGTGTCGCTGCAGCAACACGTGGTCGCGATCGCCAAGCCCTGAGGCGCCCGACCTTGGTCCTTGCGCGGCCGCAACCGGCTCGCTACCTTCCGCGGCCCCGTTCGCGCCCCGGACGGGACGGTGCGGGCAGGTAGCTCAGCTGGTAGAGCACAGCACTGAAAATGCTGGGGTCGCCGGTTCAATCCCGGCCCTGCCCACCACTTGCAGCCGTCGTCGGCTCGCGCGGCATGCCCGCGGTGCGAG
Source organism: Planctomycetota bacterium (assembly GCA_016794425.1). Taxonomy (GTDB): domain Bacteria; phylum Planctomycetota; class UBA1135; order UBA1135; family UBA2386; genus JAEUHS01. The sequence goes on along the minus strand of JAEUHR010000007.1, from coordinate 40,490 downwards.
CCCACGGCGCCCCGCGAAACGACCGAAACGCTCACGGCGCGGGCTGTAGGGAAGGCCCCCTACAGGGAACGCCCGATTCGGCGCCACCGCGGCCGCCGTCGATGCCGTGCCCCATACACGGAGGCACTTTGGTCGTCACCGACAGCATCGTCTGCATCCAGGACCTCCTGGACAAATGGCGCGCGCTCGGCCACCAGAAGCTCGGCAACGGCGTCGAGCTGATCGGTCGGTTCCCCGGCGTGACGCCCCCGACCTGGACCCACGTCGTCTGGCCCGGGCTCTCCGCGCGGCGGATCAGCGAGCTGGAACGTCGCATCGGCGGCCTGCTGCCGAGCCGGCTGAACGCGTTCTATCGGCTGATCGGCGGCATGACGCTGTTCTCGGGCGCCTTCCGGATGGCGGGCAGCGTGCCGCCGGGCTTCTGCTCCGGCGACGACTCGCTGTGCCCCGACGACCTGCTCGACCTGAACCACGAGCTCGACGTGCTGGGTTGGAAGCCCGCCGGCGCGATCGCGTTCGCGACCAACAGCTGGGACGGCTCGGTGCACCTGACCGGCATGGGCAGCACGCCGGAGGAGATCGTGCGGTGCGACCGCAAGACCGGTCGGGTGCTCGAAACGCACGGCGACGTGTTCGACTGCGTCTCCACACGGCTGACCCGCCTCGACGAGCTGATGCTGGGCTGAGCCGCGGTCGCGCGGGCGCCTGCGGACTCCGCCCCACAAGTCGGGACCGCGCCGCCGCCGATACAGGTGGCGATGAGCAAGCGCATTCTCCTGGTCGACGACTCCAGCGTCATGCGGAAGCTGGTCACGCGCGCGATCCGCCAGACCGGCCTGGACGTCGAAGTGGTCGCCGAAGCCGGCAACGGCAAGGAGGCCCTGACGGCCCTGCGGTCGCAGCCGATCGACCTCGTGTTCTGCGACTGGAACATGCCCGAGATGAACGGGCTCGAGTTCGTCGTCGAGGCGCGCAAGTCGCACCAGACGCCGATCGTGATGCTGACCACGGAAGGCACCAGCGACAAGTCGCAGGAAGCCCTCAGCGCCGGCGCCAACGCCTACCTGACCAAGCCGTTCACGCCCGAATCGCTGATGGCGAAGATGCGCGTGCTGCTGGGTGTCTGAGGTGCACGCATGACCGCCGTCGTGGGTCTGGTCGGCAAGCTGCGGCAGCTGTCGCTGGCGATGATGAAGCGCGGGCTCGACGACTGGTCGCAGATGGCGGCCCTGTCGGTCGAGACGACCGACGCCAAGGTGCAGAACGTCGGCAAGCGCGACCAGCTCGAGAAGATGATCCCGGGCCCGGTCATCCTGATCGAGACGCGCGTCGACGGCCGCGTGACCGGACCGTGCTTCTTCGTGTTCCCGGTCGCGATGGCCGCCAATGCGGCCGGCAAGTTCGTGCTGCTGCCCGACAACGCGATCGCCGCGAAGATGAAGAACGGCCTCGACGAGGCCGACCTCGAGGCGTTCCGCGAGATGGCCAACCTCCTGTGCGGCTCGTCGAACAACGCGCTGACGCAGCTCGTGCAGGGCGTGCGGCTGTCGCAGAGCGTCGACGCGCTGCGCGTGCAGCAGGCGCTGCCCGGCGTCGCGGGGCTGTTCGACCGCCTGCCCGAGGCCGACATCGCCGCCGTGGCCCTGTCGGTGAAGCTCGAGGGTCAGGCCTACACGGTCCACCACCTGATGCCGCTCGCGCTCGCCCGCACGATGCTGGGCTGAGCCGCGGCGACGCGCGCGGATCGCATCGAGTCCGCCCGCCGCGATTGCCGATGACCCCGGGGACATCCGCGCGGCACCGAGCCGCCGACCGCACCACCGCTCCCGCCATGAAGCTCCGTACGAAGCTCACCACGTTGTTGCTCCTCTGTGGCATCGCACCGATGACGATCTCGGTGTCGCTCGCCTGGTTCAGTGGCAAGGACACGACCGAGAAACTCGTCGCCGAAGCCAGCGACGCGCTGCGCGTCGCGGCCGAAGACGAGCTGAAGGGTCAGGTCGCCGGCCGCGGCCGCCACGTCCGCAGCTACTTCGAGACCATCGAGCAGCACGCGCGGTCGATGGCCGTCGACGAGGGCATCTGGGAAGCGATGCAGGCGTTCCGCACCGGCTTCGCCGAGTTCGCCACGGCCGCTGCGGCCGACCCCGCCAAGCAGGCGACGCTGCAGCAGCAGCTCGCGTCGTACTACCGCAACGACTTCGCCGCCGAATACCGGCGGCAGAACGACGGCAAGGCGCCCGCGATCGACGCGATGCTGGCCAGCGCCGACGAGCTGATGGTCGCCGCCCAGCACTACTACGTGCAGTCCAACCCGCACCCGCTCGGCCAGAAGCACCGGCTCGACAGCGCGACGGACGGCACGAGCTACGCCACCGCCCACGCCAAGTACCATCCGTGGCTGCGCGAGTTCCAGCAGACGTTCGGCTACTACGACGTGTTCCTGATCGATGCGTCGGGCCGCGTCGTCTACTCGGTGTTCAAGGAACTCGACTTCGGCACGTCGCTGACCAACGGCCCGTGGCGCGACACGTCGCTCGGTGACCTGTTCAGCAAGCTGCAGACGACGCCGAACGGCGGCTACGCGTTCAGCGACTTCGCCTGCTACGCGCCGTCGTACGAAGCGCCCGCCGCGTTCCTCGGCAGCCCGGTCAGCCACGGCACCGAGCGCGCGGGCTACATCGCCTTCCAGATGCCGATCGATCGCATCAACGCGATCATGACCAAGACCGAGGGGCTGGGCGAAACCGGCGAAATCGTGCTGGTCGGTCCCGATCGGCGCATGCGCTCCGACTCGCGTCACGAGCCGGAGAAGCTCAGCGTCGACGGTTCGTTCCGGCGCCCGGAGACCGGCAAGCTCGACCTGCCGCCGGTGGCGCTGGCGATCGACAAGGGCGAGTCCGGCATGCAGGAGATCGTCGACGTCGACGGCGGCGAAGAGCTGTGCGTCTACGCGCCGCTCGACGTGCTCGGCAACCGCTGGTGCGTACTCGGCAAAGTCGAGAAGGGCGAGGTGTTCGCCGAACAGGCGCACATGAACCGGATCGGCCAGGAAGCCGAGACGTCGATGCTCTACTGGAACCTCGGCCTCGTGCTGACCACGAGCTTGGTCGTGGCACTGATCGCCTGGTGGTTCTCGCGCCAGCTGACCGCGCCGATCCACGGCACCGTCAGCGCGCTGAAGGACATCGCCGAGGGCGAAGGCGACCTGACGCGGCGCCTCGACGAGAACCGCCCCGACGAGCTCGGCGAGCTCGGCAAGTGGTTCAACCGCTTCCTGTCGCGGCTGCAGGAGACGATCAAGAACCTCGGCCAGAAGGCGCAGGGCGTGACCAGCGCCTCGACGCAGCTGATGGCGACCGCCGCCAGCCTCGCGACCGGCGCCGACCGCACCAAGGCGCAGTCGACGCAGGTCGCCGCCGCGGCCGAGCAGATGACCGCGAACATGAACAGCGTCAGCACCTCGAGCGACGCGATGGCCGGCACGCTGCGCACGGTCGCCGCGGCCGTCGAGCAGATGACCGCCAGCATCGGTGAGGTCGCGAAGAGCGCCGACGGCGCCGCGCGCGTCGCCACGCAGGCCGCCGACCTGACGCGCACCAGCAACGAGAAGATCAGCCTGCTGGGCGCCGCCGCGAACGAGATCGGCCGCGTGATCGAGACGATCCAGGACATCGCCGAGCAGACCAACCTGCTGGCGCTGAACGCGACGATCGAAGCCGCACGCGCCGGCGAGGCCGGCAAGGGCTTCTCGGTGGTCGCCAACGAGGTCAAGGACCTGGCGCGGCAGACCGCCGAGGCGACGCAGGACATCCGCCAGCGCATCGAGCGCATCCAGAGCTCGACGCAGGAGTCCGTCGACGCGATCGTGGCGATCGACAAGGTGATCGCGCAGGTCAGCGCCGCGTCGCAGTCGATCGCGACGTCGGTCGGCGAGCAGCGCACCGCGACGCAGGAGATCGCGCAGAACCTGGCCGCCAACACGCGCACGGTCGAGGTCGTGAACCGCAACGTCGCCGAGTGCGTGACGACGAGCCAGGAGATCAGCCGCAGCATCCAGGAGGTCGACCAGAACGCGCGCTCGACCGCTTCGGGCGCCGACGAGACCGAACAGGCCGGCAAGGGCCTCGGCAGTCTCGCGCACGAACTGCAGGAGATCGTGCTCCAGTTCCGCGTCTGACCCGAGCCCAGGAGGCCGATCATGAGCGGCGATGCCGACGACCTGCAGGAACTCGTCAACGACTTCGTCACGGAGTCGCGCGAGCACCTGCGCACGGTGGAGAGCGACCTGCTGCGCCTCGAACAGGGCGGCAGCGACGCGGAGACCGTCAACAACGTGTTCCGTTGCGTGCACAGCGTGAAGGGCGTCGCCGGCTTCCTCGGCCTCGACCGCATCCAGTCGCTGGCGCACACGCTCGAGAGCACGCTCGACCTCGTGCGCAAGGAACGGCTGCAGCCGACCGCGGACCTGGTCGGCGCGCTGCTGGCGGCCATCGACGGCCTGCGCGAGATGATCGAGAACGTGTCGGCGTCGAACGAAGTCGACATCACCGCGCACACCACCGTACTGCAGTCGTTCCTGCAGCCGACGGCGCCCGGCACCGCGTCGCCGCCGACCGCGGCTGCGCCTGCGGCTGCGGCGCCGGCTGCGGCGCCGGCGCCGGCCGCCGCCGAGCCGGCCGCGGCTGTGGAAGCCCGCCAGACCGACGACGAGGCCGACCGGACCCCGGCGAAGAAGGAGCCGGTCGCCCACAGCGAGTCGCAGGCCGCCGAGTCGATCCGCGTCAGCGTGCCGTTGCTGAACCGGCTGATGACGCTGTCCGGTGAGATGGTGCTGGGCCGCAACCAGGTGCTGCAGACGCTGGCATCCGACAACCAGAAGGCACTGCTGCAGGCGACCGCGAACCTGAGCCAGGTCGTCAGCGAGATGCAGGAGGCGATCATGCAGACGCGCCTGCAGCCGGTCGCCAACGTGTTCCAGAAGCTGCCGCGCGTCGTGCGCGACCTGACCGCGAAGCTCGGCAAGCGCTGCCGGCTCGTGATCGAGGGCAAGGAGGTCGAACTCGACCGTTCGATCCTCGAAGCGCTCGGCGACCCGCTGACGCACCTGGTCCGCAACGCGATCGACCACGGCATCGAGCGCCCCGAGGCACGCAAGAGCGCCGGCAAGGCGATCGAGGGCACGCTGACGCTGACCGCGTTCCACCAGGGCGGCAACGTCAAGATCGAGATCCACGACGACGGCGCCGGCATCGACCCGGAGAAGCTGCGGCGCAAGGCGCTCGAGAAGGGCGTGATCTCCGCCGACCAGGCGCGCACGATGAGCGATCGCGACGCGACGCTGCTGATCTTCGCGCCTGGCTTCTCGACCGCCGAGAAGCTCTCCGACGTCAGCGGCCGCGGCGTCGGCATGGACGTCGTGCGCTCGAACATCGAGAAGCTCGGCGGCCACGTCGAGGTCGCGTCCGAGGTCGGCCGCGGCACGACGATGACGATCACGATCCCGCTGACGCTGGCGATCATGCCCGCGCTGGTCGTCACCTGCAGCGAACGCCGCTACGTGCTGCCGCAGAACAACGTCACCGAGCTCGTTCGCGTGCGCGCCGGTGACGGCGAACAGCGCCTGACGACGCTGCAGGGCCGCGACGTGCTGCGACTGCGCGGCCAGCTGCTGCCGGTCGTGCACCTGCGCGACGCGCTGCAGGTGCAGGACAGCCGCGACGCACGCGCCGCGCGCACGCACAACATCATGGTCGTGCAGTCCGGCGCGCTGCGTTACGGCCTCGTCGTCGACTCGCCGCCGGACACCGAGGAGATCGTCGTCAAACCGCTCGGCTCGCACCTGAAGGGCCGCAACGAGTACTCCGGCTCGACGATCCTCGGCGACGGCCGCGTGGCACTGATCCTCGACGTCGCCGGCCTCGCCGCCAGCGCGAACCTGCGCCTGCAGGACGAGACCGAGGCGAACGCGGACGCGGCCGGCGCAGTCGCGCGGACCGGCGAAGAACCGACCGAACTGGTGCTGTTCCGCAACCACGCCGAGGAGCTGTTCGCGGTGCCGCTGGGACTCGTGAGCCGCATCCAGCGGCTGCCGACCGAGGAGATCAGCACGATCGGTGCGCAGATCGTGCACCGCACGACCGACCGCGCGACGCCGCTGCTGAAGCTCGAGGACCACCTGCAGGCACGAGCGCCCGAGACGCTCGGCAACCGGTGGTCGGTGCTGGTGCTGCGCGTGCAGGGCCGCGAGTTCGGCCTCGTGACGTCGATGATCGAGGACATCAAGTCGCTCGTGGTCCACGTCGACGACCGCACGCTGGCCTCGCCCGGCGTGATCGGCAGCTTCCAGCTCGGCGCGAACACCGTGCGCCTGCTGGACGTGGCGGCGCTGGCCCACACGGCGCTGCCGCAGCTGTTCGCCGACCTGCGGCCCGAACCGAAGCCCGTGGCCCGCGTCGCGACTGCCGCGACCGTCGCGGCCACCCCGGCCACCCCGGCCGCGGCCGCCGCCGCGACACCGCGGCCGCCGCGCGTGCTGTTCGCCGAAGACTCGCAGTTCTTCCGCAACCACGCCGCACGCATCCTGCGCGACGGTGGCATCGAGGTCGTCACCGCCGAAGACGGCGACGTGGCCTGGAAGATCCTCGGCGACGAGAGCCAGGACTTCGACCTCGTGCTGACCGACGTGCAGATGCCGAACTGCGACGGCCTCGAGCTGACGCGCCGCATCCGCGCATCGCGCCGGCACGCGACCAAGCCGGTCGTCGCGCTGACCTCGCTGTCGAACGAGGACGACATCGCGCAGGGCATGGCGGCCGGCGTCAACCAGTACCTCGTCAAGCTCGACGACGCCGCACTGCTGGCGGCGGTACGCGAGCTGGTCGGAGCGAAGTCATGACGGACCGGACCCAGCACTGCTACATCTCCTGCCGCGTCGGCGACCTGCTGGTCGGCATCGGCATCGAGCACGTGCAGGAGATCAATCGCCACGTCGACGCGACGTTCGTGCCCCGGCTCGAAGCCGAGGTCAAGGGCCTGATCAACCTGCGCGGCAACCTGGTCACCGTGCTGGACCTGGTGCGCATCCTGCACGGCCGCGATGCGGTCACTGCGAGCGACACCCGCAACGTGATCGTGCAGCACGAGCAGGAGCGCTTCGGCCTGCTCGTCGACGCGGTCGGCGACGTCGCCAACTGCGAGGGCCTCGAACTCGAACCGCTGCCGAGCCACTTCGACCCGGCGCAGGCGAAGTGGTTCGCGGGGCTCGTACAGCTCGACGACCAGATCCTGCTGGTGCTCGACGTCGCCGCCGTCGTGCGAGCCCGTTCCGCCGCCGAAGTGCACGCATGACCGCAGCGCCCGGTGCGCCCGAGGTTCGCCTGCGGGTCATGATCGTCGACGGCGAGAGTGCCGCGCGCCAGGCGCTGACGCGCCAGCTCGGCGTCGGCAATGCGGTCGAGGTCGTCGGCACCGCGATCAATGCGCGCACGGCGCTGGCGAAGCTGCAGGCGTACCGCCCCGATGTCGTCGTCGTCGACCTCGTCAGCGGCGACGTCGACGGGCTCGGCTTCGCACGCGAACTGCGCCGCAACGGCGCGGCGCCGGGCCTCGTGCTGCTGGTCGCCGACGAAACGGCCGGCGACGCACGCCGCATCGACTCGGCGCTGCAGCCGTGCGAGGTGCTGACCCGGCCCCGTGTGCTGGCCGCCGACGCCAACGACCCGATGCCGATGCGCGCCGTGCTGGCGGCCGCGGGGCGCAAGGGCACGCGGCGCGGCAAGGACGCGCCGGCCGCCGCGACCGGTGTGCCGTCTGCCGGCCCGGCGCCGGCGGCGCCGCCGGCCATCGCGGCGCGCACCTGGGTGGCGCAGAAGGCAGAGATCGTCGGCATCGGCACCTCGACCGGCGGACCGAACGCGCTGGCCGCGATGCTGCCGATGCTGCCGGCGGAGTTCCCGCTGCCGATCCTGATCGTGCAGCACATGCCGGCCGGCTTCACCGCGTCGCTGGCGCAGTCGCTGACGCGCATCTGCCGGATCCCGGTCGCCGAGGCCGTCGACGGCGACCGCGTCGTCGCCGGCCGCATCCTGATCGCGCCGGGCGGCCAGCACATGCGCGTCGTCGAACGCAACGACGGCGTGTTCGTCGAACTGACCGAGGACCCGCCCGAACACAGCTGCCGGCCGGCGGTCGACTACCTGTTCCGGTCGCTGCACCAGGTCTACGGCGGCCGCACGATCGCGGTCGTGATGACCGGCATGGGCGAGGACGGCTTCGCCGGCAGCCGCCAGCTGCGCGCGGCCGGCGCCTGGATCATCGCGCAGAACGAAGCCAGCTGCACCGTCTACGGCATGCCGCGCGGCCCGATCGAGAGCGGCATCACCGATGCCGTGGCGCCGCTCGATCAGATCGCGGCGCGGATCTGCGAGGCGTCGCCATGGGGAGTACTGCAATGAAGCTGGCGCCCGGTGAGATGCCGCTGATGATCACGCTGGTCCGCCAGCTCGCGGGGGTGCACCTCGACGAGTCGAAGGGCTACCTGATCGAGAACCGGCTCGGCCCGATCGCCAAGCGCATCGGCTGCACGAACTTCAACGAGCTGTACTTCAAGCTGCGCTACGACGCGAAGTCGACGCTGGTGCAGGAGGTCGTCGACGCGATCACCACGCACGAGACCAGCTGGTTCCGCGACGGTGCGCCCTACGACGCGCTGCAGTTCAAGGTCGCGCCCGAGTGCATCGACGCGCGTTCGCGCTCGGGTTCGCCGCGCAAGCTGCGCATCTGGTCGGCCGCCTGCAGCACCGGCCAGGAACCGTACGGCATCGCGATGGTGCTCAGCGAGATGCTGCCCGACATCGCCAGCTGGGACATCCAGATCCTCGCGACCGACATCTCGAAGTCGTCGATCGACACGGCGATCGCCGGCGTCTACTCGCCGAACGACGTCGGCCGCACGCAGCGACCGAACGCGATGCAGCGCTGGTTCGACCAGACGCCGATGGGCGCGGTCGTGAAGCCGGCGATCAAGAAGCTGGTGACGTTCCGCCAGCTGAACCTGATGGATCCGCTGCTCGGCATCGGCCCGTTCGACGTCGTGTTCCTGCGCAACGTGCTGATCTACTTCGACAAGGCGACCAAGCTCGGCGTGCTGCAGCGCATCAAGAACGTGCTGATGCCGCACGGCTGGTTGTTCGTCGGTGGCACCGAGAACCTCGGCGAAGCCGGCCCGGAGTGGGTGCCGCAGACGCACTGCCGCGCCACCGTCTACCAGCCGAACGTGCCGGTGCGGGTCTGATCCGGGCGTCTCGATCCGATACCGGCGGCCCGCCCGCCGCGGCGCGGCGCGGTAGGCTTGCCGCATGCTCGCCCCCCGCTCCCTGACGATCCTGCTGCTGACCCTGCTCGCCGCCGGCCTCGGCGCTCAGAGCGAGGCGACCGCGGCTGCGTCGCCATCGCCGACGCCGACCGTCGTGCGCCATCAGCCGGCACACCGTCACACCGGCACCCGCATCGTGCGCATGGTCGTGCCCGCGCGGACCGCAGTCGAAGCCAGCGTGCGCCGCGACGCCATGCCGCGGCGCTCCGCGACCCGCCTGCACCTGCGCCGCTGAGCGCGGCGCCGGTCAGAACGACGTGCTGGCGCCGAACGAGAAGATCAGCTCGTAGGCGTCGTTGTCGTTGATGGTCTCGAGGTTGTCGCCGAGCAGCAGCAGGTGCAGCCCGACCGAACCCTGCCACGGGCCCATGCCCGGCGGCAGGAACGACATCGGCGCCGAAGCCACGCCACCGACGTCGAGGAAGCCGAAGAAGTCGTCGTCGCCGGCGACTTCGTAGTAGTCGCGGAGGCTGAGGCCCAGCGTGACCGGCAGCGACAGCGTCACCTCGGCCCCGCCGAGCTGGCCGATCGCGAACGACGGTTCGACGCCGAGCTGCGCGTAGACACCGACATGGGTGCCGGCGTCGGCCTGGCCGTCGAGCTCGAACGCCAGCACGACCGACGGCTGCAGGCCGCTGGCCACCGGTGACCAGTCGAGGCCGGCGTCGTCGTAGGAACCGGAGAACGCGAGTTCCTCGACCGTGCCGAAGGTGCCGTTCGGACTGTGGTAGACCGTGTAGGTCGCGCCGACCGACATGCGTTCGCCGACGTCGGCGGACAGGCCGGTGTAGAAGTCGCTCTCGTACCAGATGCCGCCGGCGCCGCCGGTCGGACCGTCGTGCAGGCTGTTCCACAGGCCGAACACGAGGTCGACGCTGCGCAGCCCCTCGTCGGCCTCGTGCAGGCCGTAGCCGAGTTCGATCCACGGCTGGGCGATGATGCCCTGGTTCTCCTGCTGGATGCCGCGGAAGAAGTAGGCGGTCGCGAAGTCGATGCCGAACGAGCCGTGCGCCACCGGCGGCGGGGCGTCCTGGGCCGGAATCAGGGCAGCGACGGTGAGCAGGCAGAGCAGCGGACGGAGCATGAGGTTCCTCGGGGGTTGGACCCATGCCATCGGCAGTTCCCCGTTCCGACTGAAGCCGCCGGCGGCGGCACCGGCTCTCGGGCATGATCGCGGCATGGCGACCAAGGCACCCGCGACCCTGCTACCGCTGCTGCTCGCCGGCGGCATCGGCTTCGGCGCCGGCGCACTCGGCTCGGCCAGCTTCGGCGGCCAGCAGCCACCACCGCCGACCGCGGCGCCGACCGACCTGACACCGCTGCTCGAGGAACTGCGCGCCCTGCGCGCCGAGCTGCGCCGCGAACCCGGACTGGCGGCCCAGCCGCCGGCTGCCGTCGACGGTGGGCGCCGCGATGCGGTCGCCCCGCCGGCGCCGGATACCGATCGGCTGCTCACCATCACCGCCCAGTTGACCGCCGCCGTGGAGACGCTGGCCCAGCGCGCCGAGGTCCTGGGCACCCGACAGGCGGCGCAGCGCGGCCTGTTGCAGGACGCAGCCGGGACGGCGACGCGGGACGTCCGCGCACTGCTGGCGGTGCGCGACAGCGTGCAGCAGGACTTCGGTGCGGCCCAGGCCCAGTGGATGTTCGTGCCCGCCGCCGAGGTGCTGCGGCGCTTCGGGCGCCCGTCGCAGATCGGCAGCGACAACGGCGGCACGCAGTGGCAGTACGAAGGCTCGGTCGGCGACGAGAGCTACTGGGTCGGCTTCACGATCGTCGACGGCATGGTGTCGCGCGTCGAGTGACCGACGCGCGCCGGGCGGCACCCGCCACCCGGCGCGCGGCCGGCCTCACTTGCCGGCAGCGGCCTTCTCGGCCGCGACGATCATCTCGTCGAGCACCTTCTCCATCTGTTCCTCGTCGCGCACGTCCTTGTGACGGATCACGCCGGTGTGGTCGATGAAGTAGAGCGTCGGCCAACCCTGGACCCGCCAGACGTCGCTGATCGACGGGTCGGTGCTCTCGTTGCGGAAGCTCCGCCACGTCACACCCATTTCCTTGCACTGCTCACGGAACTTCGCCAGTCCCTCGTCGGTGTCGGTGCCGTCACTGTTGACGCCGAGCAGCGCGAAGGGGCGATTCTTCCACTTCTCCACGAGCGACCGCTCGTGCGGGATCATGGCCCGGCAAGGGCCTCACCAGAATCCCCAGAAGTCGAGCAGCACCACCTTGCCGCGGTAGTCGCTGAGCTTGAACGGCACGCCGTCGGTGTCCTTGGCGACGATGTCGGGCGCCGTGCAACCGACCTGCAGGTTCTCGATCTCGAACAGCGCGTCCTTCGCCTGCTGCAGGATCTTCGCGTTCTGCGTCAGCGCGGCGACCTTGCGGATGTCCGCCGCCGCCGCCGCCCGCGCCTTGTCGTCCTCGGCAGTCTGCAGCCGCAGATTGCCGCGCGCGACCAGTGCCAGCGCCTTGGTGTCGGCGTCGTCGTTGTCCTCGACGACCGCGTTCAGCAGGTCGTCGACTTCCTTCTGCGCGTCGTGCTGGAAGTAGGCGCTGGTCACTTCGGCCAGCACCGGCCCGATCGCCGTGCCGGCGGAGTGGTCGGCCCACAGCGCCTTCAGCGCCGCACGCACCGCGTCGTGCTCACGGTTCGCGTTGGTGATCACGAAGACCAGGAACGGCACGGCCGCGTCGGTGCCGGCGTGCTGTTCGGCCAGCGCCTGGGCGCGTTCGACGAACGGCTTGACCGGCGGCTCCATCGCGATCGCGGGGATCGGCTTGCCGGCGGCCTGAGCCTCCTGGACTGCCTTGCGCGCCGCCTGCTGCCAGTCGGCGATGGCCTTCTGCAGGGCCTCGGTCAGTTGCTGATGGGCCGCTCGGGCGTCCTGCTGTGCCGCCGGCTTCGGCTCGCCCTGCTGCGCGAGCACCGATCCGGCCGTCCACAGCAGCAGCCACGCGGCGAGAACGGGTCTCGACATTCGTGTGCCTCCTCGGGTTGGGTGGTCGCGCAGGATACCGCCGCACCGCGGCGCGCGCCCGCTACGCTGCGCCGACGATGCCCTTCGCCCTGATCGCGCTCGTACTGGCCAACGCCGTGCCGCTGGCCGGCGCGCTCTGGTTCGACTGGGACCGCTTCGAGGTGTTCGCGCTCTACTGGAGCGAGTGCGCGGTGGTCGGCGGCTTCACGGTGCTGCACCTCGTGTCGCTGCGGCCGCCGCACCGCGGCTGGCGACCGCGCGACCTGGCCACCGGCCTGTTCCATGCCGCGGCGTTCGCATTGCACTACGGCGTGTTCCTGTTCGTGCACGCGATCCTGCTGTGCCACCTGTTCGGCCGCGGCGACGGGCCCGGGCACGACTTCACGGCCGCCCGCCTGCTGCTGCAGACGGCGCTGCAGAGTGGCGGCGGCCTCGGGCTCTGGGCGCTGGTCGCGAGCCACGGTGTCGCCTTCGCGAACGACCGCTGGCGGCAACCGGCGACGACCGCCGAGCGCGGCGCGGCGATGGTCCGCCCCTACCGCCGCATCGTCGCGATGCAGCTGACCCTGCTGGCCGGCGGCGCGCTGTCGCTGGCTGCCGGCTCGCACGGCGTGCTGCTGGCGCTGCTGGTGGCCGCGAAAACCCTCGTCGACGCGGTCGCCCTGCGCGCCGACCAGCGGCGCGCCGCCGCAGCCGCGGCCAGGGCTGCCGCGGCCGGCTGAACGGGTCCGCTACTTGCCGTCCTCGCCAGGCGCGACCGGCGCCGCCGGATCGGCCGGCTTCGGCGCCTTCGGCTTGACCAGGTCTTCGCGCTTGGGCTTCAGCTGCTCGAACAGCGCGCGGTCGATCACGTAGTACCACGGCCCGAACCGCTGCATCAGCTTGTCGGCCTCGGCGCGGCCGTCCTCGACCTTCTTGTTGTGGTCGTCCCAGGCCTGCGCCTCGCGCTGCAGCGCCTCTTCGTAGGCGATGCGGTCGCTGCGCACGTCGGCGGCGACACCTTCGCCGCCTTCCTTCTTGTCGTCGGCGTAGCTGGCGACCGTGAAGTCGTCGCCTTCGACCAGCAGCACGTAGTCGCTGCCCCACGGATCCTGGTTCAGCGCCTTCAGCACCGGCTCGCCGTCGGCGGGCTTCACGGTCAGCTCGGCCAGCGTCGCCGGCAGCTTGCCCTCGTGGCGGTTCTTCCAGGTCGCGACGGCCGCGGCGATCTCCTCGATCGCGCGCCGCGCCTCGGCGCGCTTCTCCATCTGCTCCTTCGGCAGGCGCACGCCGGCCGGCTCGGTCAGCAGCGCCGGATCGAACTCGGCGGTGACCATCAGGTAGCGGTTGTTGGCCGGCTTGTCGGCCGGCTTCGCGTTCGGATCCTGCTTGTCGTCGGCCGGCTTGGCCGCGCTGCCGATGCCGCTCGAGACCTCTTCGCCTTCACCGGCCACCAGCTCGCCGAAGCGCAGCGTGTAGCGCACGCCCTTGCTGGTCTCGAACAGCAGGTCGCCCTCGTTGCTGAACAGCTTGCCGCCGCGGCCGAGGAAGAAGCCCTTCTGCGCCAGCGTCTGCGCGAGGATCTGGCGGTCGATGCCGGTCGCCTGCTCGAGCATCGCGGTGAGTCCCTCGGGCTTCTGCCGCACGCCGACGATCTTGATCTGGCCCAGCGTGTTGGCGAACTCGCGCAGCTTGTCCTCGTTGGCCTCTTCCTTCTCGGGGTCGAGGCCGGCGAACGTCCACTTGTTGTCGCTGCTCTTGCTGACGACGTACTTGTCGCCGGGCACGACCTCGCCGCGCTGTTCGTCGACCGAGTAGTTGTCGAACGTGACCTTCTGGATGTCCCAGGACGTCGCTTTCAGCAGGTCCGTCTCGATCCAGTCGGCGAACTTCGTCGACAGCTCGCCGTCGAGCTTGGTGCGGTAGACGCGCTTCTTGTCCGGCACGCGCACGTAGTGTTCGCCGAGCTTGCCGTCGACCTCCTTGCCGACGATCAGGTCGGCCAGCACGTTGCCGGCGCCGTCCTTCATCGTCACGCGCGTGCCGCGGCCCGCGGTCTCGGTGCCGGCGTCGAGCGGATCGACGACGCCGAACTCGACGTGGCGGCCCGGCACGTCACCGACGACGACCTGCTTCTTCAGGCCGATCATCATCGCCGCGGCCTTGCCCATGCGGTCCTTCGCGTCGGCCGGATAACCGCCGTGCGACGGAATCGTCCAGCGGCCCTTGGCGTCGCGCTGCACGACGAACGGGTAGGCCGCGCCGGCGGCCTCGCGGAACTCGACCACCTCGAGCGTCGCGACCGACGTCGGGTCCGTGAACCCGGCGAAGAACTCCTGGCCCTGGTCGTCGAACAGTTCCAGCGACACTTCGCGCGGTCCCATCGACAGCGCGAGCAGCACAGTGCCGACGGCGGCGGCGGCGGCGATGCCGGTCTTGGCGAAGTCGTTCATCGATTGGCTCCGTGGCCGGCGTGGCCGGTCACCTGACGGTTCTGCGGGACGATCGCCGCGGCGCGCGCGCTGCGGCGGAAGAACGTGACCAGGCCCAGCACGAGCCCCGGCATCACGCTCAGCACGACGGCGATCAGGCGATAGCCGTCGTGGATGCCGCGCTTGGCGGCGTCGCGGTCGTGCGAGGCCTCCTCGAGCCGGCGCTTCTTCTGCTCGTCGATCTTCGCGCGCTCGTTCTCGAGCTTGCGCTGTTCGACCTGCTGCACCTCGACGATCTTGACCTCCTTGGCCTGCGCGTCGAGGTCCTTGTCGTCGCGGATCTTCTGCACCGCCTGGTCGAGCCGCTTCTGCGCCGCGTCGAGCGCCTCCGCGGCCGCGACCTCGGCTGCCTCCTTCTCGGCGGTCCACTCGTCCTCGAAGCGGCGCTGCGCCTCTTCGACGCGGTCCAGCTTGCGCAGGATCGGCCGCCGCTTGCGCAGCTCGACCAGGCTCTCGTCGCCGGCCAGCGAGTCGATGCAGTTCAGCACGAACGTGACGTTGTCGAACCGCAGGTTCGGATCCGAGTACTGGCGCCGGATCTGGAAGAACTGGTTGCTGATCAGGTCGAGGTCGGCGACGTAGACGACGTCGATCGCCTTGTCCTTGCCGGCCGGCGTGCCGGTGACGCGGCAGGCCATCATCAGGTCGGCGTTGCGGCGCTCGCGGCGCGCATACGGGTTGATCTGCGGCCCCATGCCGAAGAAGTCCGGCTGGAACAGGTCGGACTTGCGCACGATGCCGTTGGGCTCGCGCGACACCGACGGGTCGCGCGACTGCAGCAGCGGCTTCACCGACAGCCCGTCCTGCTTCGCCGATTCGACGTGGCCGGCCATCAGCAGCACGATGTTCTGCAGGCCGTTGGTCGCCGGGCTGTCGTAGGCGAAGCCGTCGCCGCGCACGAACACGAACTCCTCGCGCAGCCGGCCGCCGGGGAAGCGCCGGTAACTGAGGTCCCAGACGACCTCGCCGACGCGCGCCTGCAGGCCGACCGCCGCCAGCAGCGCCGCGAACTGGCCCTTCTCGGGCCCGCCGCCGCCCATCATGCGCGCCTGCATGCCGCCCTTCTCGTCGTCGGCGGCCGTGCCCCAGGCATCGAGCGGCGCCGGGTCCTCGAGCAGCAGCGTCGGGTGGCCGGCCAGCATCCAGTCGCGCAGCCGGTCCATCTGGTCCTGCGGCAGCGAACTCGGCTGCGGCACGATCAGGCAGGCGAGGCCGGCCGGGTAGTCGGTGGCCGGGTCGACGTTCTCGAGCTGGTATTGCTGCTGCAGCTCGTCGGCGATCTGCCAGCGCGGCTTCTGCCGGAAGGTCTGGAAGTCCATGCCGCCCATGAACTCGACGTCGGTCTTCAGGATGCCGACCTGCTTGCGGCTGGTGCCGGCGACCGTGCGGATGCTGCGCATCAGCTCGTACTCGAGCGGCACCGCCGGTTCGACGAACGGATTGACGACCTCCTCGGTGCCGCACTGCACGACGAAGCCGAGGAAGATCTGCTTCTCGGCGTAGCCGCCGCCGGCGAGCTCCATCGCGACGGCCTGCGCGCGGATGCCGTGGCTCTGCTCGGCTTCGCGCGCCTCGGGCGAGTAGGGCTCGGGGATCACGATGCGCTTCTCGACCGCATTGCCGCCGAGCGCGTCGAACTGGTCGACGAGGTTCAGCAGCAGGTTGCGCTGCTGCACGAACTGCTCGGGCACCTCTTCGCTGACGTAGGCGGTCACGTAGACCGGCCGGGCGGGGTCCAGCTTGGCCAGCAGATTGCGCGACTCGTCGCCGAGCGAGTGGATGCGCTCGATCGTCGCGTCGAACCGCGGCAGCACGTGCACGCCGACCACGGTCAGCGCGAACGCGCAGACCCCGAAGCTGGCCGCCCGCACGAAGCGGTGCGCACCCTCGGCGCCGCTGCGCCAGTGGCGCCGCGCCAGCAGCGCGAGCCCGAGGTAGAAGAACGCCACCGTCGAGCCGAGGAACAGCACGAAGCCGGACACCGGCAGCATGCCGCGCGCGAAGTCGCCGAACTGTCCGATCGGCCCGTGCACGTTCCAGCTGGCGAAGCCGAGCCAGTTCATCAGCCAGCCGACCAGCAGGTAGGCGGCGCAGAGGATCAGCGACACCAGGAAGGCGATCGTCGACGACTGCGTCAGCTGCGAACCGATCGTCGAGATCGACACCAGCGTCACGCCGAGCAGCCAGAAGCCGACGTAGTTGGCGAACAGCTGGCCCCAGTCCGGGTTGCCGAGCCAGGTCAGCACCAGCGGCAGCACCAGCGTGAACACCAGCGACACCGTGTAGATCGTCACGTGCGCCGCGAACTTGCCGAGCTGCAGCTCGAGGTCGGTCGCCGGCAGCGTGAACAGCAGCTCCTGCGTGCCGTTGCTGCGTTCGCTGGTCCACATGCCCATCGTCGCCGCGGCGACGAACACCGCGGTGATCCCCGGGAACCAGTAGTTCAGCGTCTCGAGGTTGGCGAGGTTGTTGGTGAAGAACGCCGACGACCACATCAGCACGGCGCACGAGACGCCGGCGAACAGGATGATGAAGACGTAGTTCGCCGGGTTGCCGAACCAGCTGCGCAGGTCGCGCCGCGCGACGGCGAGAATGGGACTCTTGTTCATCGGTGGCTCCTACGCGTGCGTCAGCGAGTGGAAGGCCTGGTCCATCTGGCCGCCGCCCCGGGCCTTGAACTCCGCCGGCGTACCGTCGAACGCGAGCCGCCCCTCGTTGACGAGCAGCACGCGACCGGCCATCGCCTCGACTTCCTGGAGGATGTGCGTCGACAGCAGGATCGTGCGCGTCTGGCCGAGGCGCTTGACCAGCTCGCGCACGTGCCGGATCTGGTTCGGGTCGAGGCCGGTGGTCGGCTCGTCGAGGATCATCACCTCGGGGTCGTGCAGCAGCGCCTGCGCCATGCCGACGCGCTGCTTCTGGCCCTTGCTGCAGGTGCCGATCGGCTTGTCGAGCAGTTCGTGCAGGTCGCACTCCTGCGTCACGAAGTCGAGCCGCTCGGCGAGCCGGCCACGGCTCATGCCGCGCGCGTCGCCGAAGAACCTCAGCAGCTCGCGCGGCGTCATCTCCGGGTAGAGCGGGCCGTTCTCGGGCAGGTAGCCGAGCTTCTCGGCCGCGCGCACGCGGTCCCGCACGACGTCGATGCCGCACAGCCGCGCGCTGCCCGCGGTCGGCGCGAGGTAGCCGCTCAGCACCTTCATCGTCGTCGACTTGCCGGCGCCGTTCGGGCCGAGGAAGGCGACGACTTCGCCGCGGCGGATCGTGAACGTCAGATGGTCGATGGCGGCGAACGACCCGTAGTGCTTGCACAGGTCGATCGCCTCGATCATGGGCTCTCGTTCGGTCATGGCTCGATCGGGGACCGTTGGGACTCGCGGGCGGGCGGCGCGGGGCTGCCCGAAACGCCGTCGGCGCCAGCGGCGCCGAACGGGGGCGAAACCCTTAGCCGTAGGCACGGGGCCGTGCAACCGAGCAGGGGACGCTGTCTCCGGGTGCTGGCCACCGTGCGGCGGCGCCCGACGCGACCGCGGCGCAAAAACTCCCACGTCGCCGCCGCAGCTCGTGGCCGCAGCGCCATCTGCGTCCGCCGGCCCGGCCGAGTTCGCGCCGGTCAGTGGCAGTAGCGCCCGTACCAGCCCCAACCGAGCATCGGCCCCCAGTAGCCGTGCGGCCGGTAGCCGTAGCCCCCGTACCAGAAGTAGCGGTCGTCGTGCCAGCGATCCCAACCGTGCCAGGGCACGAACGGTGTCGTCTGCGCCAGCACCGTGCGGTCGCCGGCCGCGACGCGGAACCGCACCGCGAAGCCGTCGATCGCGTGCCCCGTCTCGGCCGGCGGCCGGAACCAGACGTCGAGCGACGCCGTGGCGCCGGGCCGCGCCTCGGTCTGGCCGGACACGCGGCTCGGCGCCAGCGGCGCTTGCTGCAGCCCCTCGATCCACAGCGCGTCGCACTGCAGCGCGGTCGCATCCAGCACCAGCGGCTCGGTGCCGGAGTTCTCGAGTTCGAAGCCGATGTGCAGTTCGACCGCGTCGTCCGCCTCGGTCCGGTCGGCGCCGCGCGACCACAACCGGACCTCGCCCGCCGGCGGCGACCCTGCCAGCGGGTAGACGGCGGCCGGGAAGCCGCCGGGGCCGGTGCCGTTCTGGTTCTCGCGCGGGGTGAAGAAGCGGTGCGACGAGCAACCCGCGAACAGGAACACGACGGCCAGCAGCAGGGGGCGCATGGTGCCGTTTGTCGCCCGCGCCGTCGGTGACGGCAACGGGGCATTGCGGTGAGGCCTCGCGCACGCCCCGGCTCACCACCAGGAATAGTGGGGCTGCCGCCACCGGACACCCACATCTTGTTTCGGATGCGGTTGCCGCGACGGCGGCACCCGGACCCAACTGGTGCTTTCCGTGGACCACCCCGCCGGGCCACGGCAACGCCGCCGGACCCGACCGCGCGGCCGTCGCCCGGCCCCGCCGCACCCGTGCTGCCTCCGTGGTCGTGCGTAGACGCCCGGTCGCTGGCGGCGCAGCCGGACCAGAAGCAGTCCGCATCCCCCGACCACCGCGAAAGTCCGCTGGCAGTCGGCCTTTCGGGCAGCATGGCCACCCATCCGTTCCGCTCCCCGTTCCTCTCGACGTTCGCGGCAGGCTCGCTGCTGCTCGCGCCGGCGCTGGCCCAGGATGGCCAGGCTCCGGCCGGCAACGACAACGGCTTCCTGACCGGCCTGCGCGGCTTCGAGAACTTCCACGAGCCGCTCGGCCAGCCGATCTACTTCGAGTCGCCGTTCAACGACTCGGGCCTGCGCCTGCTCTACCTGAAGCACGACTTCTCCGATCAGTCGACGCTGCAGGGCGGTGACGTGACCATCTATGCGCTGCAAGCGCGGCTGGCGATCACCGATCGCCTGGCGTTCATCGCCACGAAGGACGGCTACTCCGAACTCGACTCCGGCATCATCGAGGACGAGGGCTGGAACGACATCGCCGGCGGCTTCAAGTACGTGCTGCACGCCGACAAGGAGAAGCAGTACGTCGTGACGCCCGGCATCCGCTACATGGCCGAGAACGGCCACCGCGGCATCCTGCAGGGCGGCGCGGACGAGTTGAGCCCGTTCGTGAGCCTCGGCAAGGGCTACGACGACCTGCACCTGCTGGCCAACCTGACGCTGCGCGTGCCGATGGACGGCGACGAAGGCAACACGGTCGGCCACTGGGACCTGCACGTCGACTACGACGTCAACCCCGGTCAGCGGGCGGTCGTGGCGCCGCTGTTCGAGCTGCACGGCGTGCACTACCTCGACGACGGCGCCTCGGCGCTGAACGTCGGCGGCCTCGACTACACGAACCTCGGGTCGACGCCGGCCGAGGACTTCGTCTGCTGGGCGGGCGTCGGCGCCCGCGTCGAGATCGACAAGAAGTTCGAGTTCGGCGCCTGCTACGAGTTCGCGCTGACGGACCCGGACGACGACATCATGGACACCCGTATCACGGTCGACTTCATCGTCCGACTCTGAGACCGGCCGGGGCGGTGCATCCGCCCTGCCCGGCCGCGCGAACGCCGCCGCGTGAAGACGTGGCGACTGCGCGCTTCGATGTGGGTGCCTCGGCCGCCGGCACAGGTGTTCCCGTTCTTCGCCGCCGCGGAGAACCTCGAGCGCCTGACGCCGGCGTGGCTGTCGTTCCGCATCCTGACGCCACTGCCGATCGCGATGCAGGAAGGCACGTTGATCGACTACCGCATCGGTGTGCGTGGGCTGCCGCTGCGCTGGCGCACGCGCATCGCGCGCTGGGAACCGCCGCACGCGTTCGTCGACGAACAGCTGAGCGGCCCCTACACGCTGTGGCACCATACGCACACGTTCACGCCCAGCGACGGCGGCACGGTGCTCGGCGACGAAGTGCTGCTGCGGCCCAAGGGCGGCCCGCTGGCGCCGCTGGTGATGGCACTGTTCGTGCGTCGCGACGTCGACCGCATCTTCCGCTTCCGCGCCCGCGTGATGGCCGAACTGTTCGACGCCGACCCGTCGTCGGCCGCGCTCGAGTGGAGCGAAGGTCCGGCCGCGCTGCCGGTCAGCGCCGCGGCACCCGGTACACGCTGATCGGGCCCGCCTCGGTCGCGACGCGCCGCAGCAGTTCGGCGCCGGTCGCGCGCACGAGCGCCTCCGGGTCGCCGTAGGCCTCGGCGAACTCGCGATCGAGCGGGGTCGTCAGCACGAACAGGGCGCGCACGTGGCCGTCGCGCGCGAGGCGCTGCACCTCGTCGGCACGCCGCGCGAACGACGCCGGCGACAACGCCGCGCGACCGTGCACGATCAGGTGCTGCGCCGCCGTCGAGACCCACAGCGTGTGGCCGTGCTCGGGCACGCCGTCGTCGACCGCCGCCGCCGCAGCCTCGATCGCCGCCGCCAGCGCCGCCGTTCGCAGCGGCGGGAACGCCGCGCCGCGCGCGACCGCGTGCAGGCGCAGCCCCGCCAGCGCCACCGCGCCAACCAGCACGGCCGCGGCCACGGCGCGCCGCGCGCCGGCGACGACGACCAGCGGCGCCAGCGCCGTCCAGCACGCCGCCGGCAGGAACAGGCGCAGCGCGGTGCGTTCGCGCACGTCGCCGTAGAACCAGGTCAGCGTGGCGCCGGTGGCCGCGGCGACCGGCACGGCCACCAGCAGGTCGCCGAAGCCCGCGCGTCGCTGCCACAGGCGCCACGCGCAGGCGAGCCCCGCGGCGATCGCCAGCACGCCGGGCAGCGGGTTCGTGAGCGCCGGCGCAAACCACTGCTGCACGAACGGCGGCACGTGCGCGGCCAGGTGCTCGAACGCGAGCAGCGGCCGGCCGCCGGCCTCGGGATAGAACTTCGGGTCGCGCGCGTAGCGCAGCAACACCAAGACCGGCGCCGCGATCCACGCCACCGCGACGGCCGTCGCGACGAGGCCGCGCGTGCAGACGATCTGCCGCCGCAGGCGCCAGCCGACGAGGCCGAGCACCAGCAGCAGCACCGGCAGCGACTCGTAGCGCGCCAGCACGAACAACCCGCCGGTGCCGAGCAGCAGCGCCAGCGCCGACGGCGCGCCGCCGCTCGCCACCGCCGCGAGCGCCGCCAGCACGACGGCGGTCAGCAGCACGGTCGCCAGCAGTTCGAAGCCGGCCGAGGTCGCGCAGACCGCGACGATCGGCACCGCGGCGACCAGCACCGGCGCCGCGAGGCCGGCGACCAGCCCGGCGCGCGCGCGCACGGCCACGAACCACAGCACGCACCCGACGCCGAGCAGCAGCGCGTTGACGACGAACGCGTTGGCGATCCGCGCGCCGGCCAGGTCGTGCACGACGCTGACCAAGAACGCGAACAGCGGCGGCCGCTTGTCGACGGTGTTCTCGAGCCGCACGACCGCGCCCTCGAACGGCACCGCGCCGGTCGCCATCGACGCCGTGCGCGCTTCGTGCATGCCCTGCGACACCGCGACCAGGCTCGACTCGTCGAACTGCATGCGCATCGCCGGCGGCGACGCGACCAGCACCGCGGCCACCACCGCCGCCGCGACCGCGACGCCGGGCCAGGCCGCGGCGGCGGCGCGCCACGGCGCACCGACCGCCCGCCAACGCCACCACGCGGTCGCGGCGCACAGCAGCAGCGCCGCCGGCGGCGCCAGGTAGAGCAACCGCGCCAGCAACGTGAATCGCGCCGCCTCGTCGAGCCAGGCGTCGACCATGAGCGAAGCCACCGGCCCGACGGCCGCGCACCACACCCAGTGCCCCGAACACGGTGCGGCCAGACCGCGAGGTGCTCGGGCAGCGTGCGGCAGCGCGGCGTGAGTCATCGCGCCGCAGAGGCTACGGTGCGGCCACCGCACTTGCACTGCGCCGCGCCAGCCGAGCGATCGACGGCCGAGGAGCGTCGCCGGCGCGCAGAAGCGTCAGCGGGAGCGCATGCGCCAGACGTCGTTGCTGTAGGTGAACACGTGCTCGCCGTCGTGCTCGACGGAGAACTTGCCACCAGTGACGTAGAGCGAGGTACCGTGGCTCCAGGCGGCGACACCGCCGCGAGGTGACCAGGGTGCACGGCCGGCCCGGAACCGGCGTCCGTCGTCGGACGTCAGCAGTTCGCTGGTGAATCCGCCAGAGCGGTTGGCACCGAGCAACCAGATCCGATCGTCGAACACGACCGCCGTGAAACCGACGGGCGGCTCGGGCGCGATCGCCTCGGCTTCGCGGCGCCATGCGACCCCATCGTCGCTCGACCAGACGTCATTCGCGTTCGGGCCGTCGATCACGCCACCGCCGATGAGCCAGAGACGGTGCCGGAACACCAGCACCTCCGGGTTCGCGCGCGCGCTCCACGGCGCCGTCGCCACGACGCGCGTCCAGTCCAGCCCGTTCGCCGACCGCCACACCGCCGCCACTTCCTGTCCCGCGCAGTAACCGCCGACGATCCAGATCGACCCGGCGAAACTCGTTGCCCCGTAGAAGATCACCGGCGGCAGGGTTGCCGAGCGGCCGACCTCCTCCCAGCGCTCGTGGTCCTTCGTCCGCCGGATCACCGGATCGATCGTGAAGCCCTGGTAGTCTCCAGAGTGCCGCCCCAACGCCCACGTCGCGCCTTCGTGCTGCAGCACCTGGAGGTAGGCCGTGTTCGTGTCGCGGGGCGGCAGACCTGACTGCTCCCACGTCGCGCCATCGCGCGACGTCCAGGTACCCGCCGAGTGCAGCGCGACGAACCGACCGTCCGCCGCGACGTGCACCGGGAAGTTGTAGCTCTCGGGGAACGCGGCTGCCGCAGTCAGCTGCTCCCAGGCTGCGGCACCGGCTGGTTCGGCCGGCGCCGAGCACGCGGCCGCCGCGAGACCACCCACCAGTCCGATCCCGACGCGCCAGATGAGGGTCATGAGGTGACTCCGTGCAGAGCGACGACGAGCGCCAGGCTACGGCGCCACCGGGCCGATTGCCGAACAGGAAGTCGCGCCGCGCCGACGATAGCCTGCGCCGTTCGCCCGCAGCATGTTCCGCGCCCAAGCCCACTCGTTCCAGCAGCAGGCCCGACTCGCGATCTCGCTGTCCTGGGTCGCCGGCTACACGAACGCGCTGACCGTGCTGACCTGCGACCAGGTCACGTCGCACATGACCGGCGCCGTGTCGCACGTCGGCGTCGAACTCGTCGACGGCCGCTACCCGCACGCGGTCTACCTGCTCGGCCTGATCGGCGTGTTCCTGCTCGGCGCGTTCAGCTCCGGCGTGCTGACCGAGTTCGGCCGCCTGCGGCGCTTCGAGTCGATCTACGTGCTGCCGATGATGGTCGAAGCCGTGACCCTCGGCGTGTTCGCGCTGCTGGTCGACTGGCAGGCGATCGGCCAGATCGGCGACGGCGCCCAGGTCTGGCTGACCTACCTGCCGGCGTACGCGATGGGCCTGCAGAACGCGACCATCACGCGCATCAGCGGCGGCGTGATCCGCACCACGCACGTGACCGGCGTGATCACCGACCTCGGCCTCGAGACGTCGAAGCTCGTGTTCCGGCTGCTCGGCTGGAAGCGGCGGCTCGACGAGCGCCGCGCGGCCCAGGAACGCTGGCGCGCGCTGCTGCTGCTGACGATCCCGGCCAGCTTCGGCCTCGGCGCGGCGCTCGGCACGTTCGCGTTCGGCTACGTGCAGGCGTGGTCGATGGTGCCGGCGGTGCTGTTCCTGTTCTTCCTGACGCTGCAGGACATCCTGGTGCCGATCGCCGCGGTCGAGCTGCGCGAGGGCAGCCACGACGGCGCGCCGATCATCGCGATCTACCACGCCGAACCGCCGGCCGACCGCGGCCGCATGCGCCTGCCGGACCTGACCACGTGGGCCTCGGCGATCGACCCGCACGTGCGCATCGTCGTGCTCGACCTCGGCAACCTGCCGGAGTTCGGCGAACGGTCGGCGCTCGAGCTGCGCGCGCTGATGCTGCACCTGCGCGAAGAGGGCCGCGAGCTGGTGCTGGCCGGCGTCGGCAAGCAGCAGATCGCCAACCTGCAGCACGCCGGCGTGCTGCTGGACTTCGACGCCGACGATCTGTGCTCGGACCTGCACTCGGCCGCGGTGCGGGCCGAGCAGCTGGCCGAAGCGCTGGCGCCAGCGCGCTGAAGGTGCCGCCCCTCAGTTGCTGGTGGTCACGTCGATCGCGTTCGACGCAACCAGCCCGAGCGCGTTGGCGAGCCCGTCGATCGCCGCCGCCTGCACGCTGAGCTGTGCGCCGAGCAGGCTCGGCGCGACCGGCATCAGCACCTGGTACGACGCGACACCGAACGCGTTCGCGCCCAGCAGCAGCGCGCTGTCGAGCGTGGTGTAGCTGCGGCTGCCCGGCGCGCCGAACGGCCCGAGGTCCACGTCGGCCGCCGCGCCGAACACCAGCAGCGCGGCGCCGTTCGGCAGCGCCCCGCGCACGTCGAGGAACACGCGGTTGCCGAGGCCGGCGTGGCCGCGCGCGACGACCTTCGGCCGCCGGCCGTCGTGGGTCGTGCCCGGGATGCCGCGGCGCACCATGCGGCTCGTGGTCGGCAGCGCCGCGTCGACCCAGCGCTGTTCGACGCCCGCGGCGACGAGGTCCTGCCGGCCGTCGCCGTCGCGGTCGCCGACGCCGAACGGGGACTCGGGCAGCACCGGCGGCACGAAGCCGGGCAGCGGCAGCAGCGTCGCGCCCGACAGCACGCGCGGCGACAGACCGGTGAACGGATCGATCACATAGAAGTCGGCGCGCCCGTCACCGTCGACGTCGTCGAGGCGGCGCACCGTCGGTGCGATCCAGCCCGGCGACGCCAGCGTCGCACCGGAGCCGCCGGCCACCAGCCGCCAGCCGCCGAACCCGAACGTCGACGCGGTGATGGCATCGACCCTGCCGTCGCCATCGAGGTCGCCGAGCGGCCGCCAGACGTCGCCGAACACCAGGGATGCCGGCCCCCGCACGATGCACGTCGTCTGGTACGAGATCGGCACGCTGACCGTCGACCCGAAGGTGCAGTCCTCGAGGCCGTCGCCGTTCTCGTCGCCGATCGCCGCGAGGCCGCCGCTGACACCGCCGGACAACGGGCCGCCGAGGCTGAACTGCCACAACACGGCCCCCGTGCGGGTCGACACGACCCACATGTAGGCCTGGATCCCGGCGATCGTCGGCGCGGGCTCCTCGAGCAGCAGGTCCGCCAGCCCGTCGCCGTCGACGTCGGCACCACCGACGCGCACGAACGTCGCCGCCAGCGTCGCCAGCGTGGCACCCGTGCGCCCGGACACCACCGTGACCGAAGCGGCTTCGCGGTGTGCGAGGTCGTCGGCACCGTCGCCGTCGTAGTCGCCGACGCCGACGTAGGCGCCACCGCCCGCGCGCTGCAGGTGCGGCAGGAAGGTGCCGGTGGCCGAATCGATCACCCGGAACAGACTCGCTGCGGCGTCGAAGACCGTGGCGTCGTCACGGCCGTCGGCATTGACGTCGCCGCACGCGAGCCCCGTCGGCGGCCACGCCGGACCGACGACGAGCCCCTGTGCGAACACCGGCGCGGCGAGAACGGTGAACAGGACGGAAGACAGCGAGTTCGGCTGCATGGCTGGAGCGACGAGCGGGAGACGGCCAGGGCGCTGCGGCAGGCTACTGCAGTTCCCCGCCGCGGCGTAGCCCCGCCGGATCGCCCGTCACGGCGCGGCGGCGACCGCTTGTCGGCGTCATGAGACACCTGACGCCGATCCTGTTCCTGTGCATCGCTGCGCTCGGCCGCGGCGCCGCGGCACAATCGCCCACCGCCTCGCCTCCGGCCCGCCCCGACCTCGGCGACCGCGCCGACCGGCTCTGGTCGTGCGTGCGGCACGACGACCCCGGCAGCGGCACTGCATGGGCCGGTGGCCGCACCTGGAAGGCCGCGTTCGCCGCCGACGGATTCACCTACGTGCCGTTCTTCGGCAGCGCCGCGCCGCGCAACTACCCGGTCCGCTTCCACGACCTGCGGGCGACGGTCGGCGGCCAGACCGTG
Organism: Planctomycetota bacterium; assembly: GCA_016794425.1. GTDB lineage: Bacteria > Planctomycetota > UBA1135 > UBA1135 > UBA2386 > JAEUHS01. Next base: position 13,705 of record JAEUHR010000007.1, on the reverse strand, counting down.
CCCTCCGCACCGGCCGCACGGGTCACCCGCGAGGGCGACACCATCACGCTGGACCGCGGCCCACTGCGCGAGCGCTACGACCTCGGGGTCGAGTCGGTCGAGCAGTCGTTCGTCGTCGACACGCACCTGCCGGGCGACGTAGTGGTCGAAGTCGCGCTGACGACCGAACTGCGCGAGGACCCGGCGCAGCCGGGCCTGCAGTTCGCGAACGAGTTCGGCCACGTGGCGTACGGCGCGGCATTCCTGGTGCGCGGCGAAGCGCGTCTGCCGATCGACACGGCCTGGACCGGCACGCACCTGCGCTTCACGGTGCCAGCGGCGCTGCGTGGTCCGGGGCCGGTCGTGATCGACCCCGTGATCGGCACCTACACCCTGTCGGCCGGCACGCCGGGCCGCCCCGAGTTCCACCCCGACGCCGCGTTCGACGTGGCGACCCAGCAGTGGTTCGTGGTCTGGGAGAACTGGTACTCGACCATCGACTGCGACGTGTTCGGCGAGCGCTTCGACGTGGCGGGCGCACCGATCCCCGGCAGCGCCACGGTGGTCGACTTGTCGACCGATGCCTGGCTGCACCCCGCGGTCGCGAACGTCAACGCCGCCGATCGCTTCCTGGTCGTCTGTGAAGCGCGCAAGGCCGGGCTGTACGGCAACCGATCGCAGATCTGGGGCCGCACGCGCGACGCCGGCGGCGGCGCGTCGCTGTCGCCGGAGTTCCTGATCAGCGACCCGGTCGCGCACGGGCCGTTCGACCACTTCCTGCCCGACGTCGGTGGCGACCCCGAGTTCGCGACCGGCCCGCGCGACTGGTGCGTCGTCTGGCAGCAGCAGTCGACCGGCGGCAGCGCGCTGCGCGTGCGGCTCGTCGACAGCAGCGGCCAGCCCGGCATGAGCCAGCTGGTCTCCGCACCCGGCAAGGACCTGACGATGCCCGTGGTCAGCAACGGCAACGGCCGCGGCCAGGTCGTGGCACCCGGCTGGGGCTACGCGATGGCGGTCGTCGACCTCACGACCGGCGAACGCGACGTGCTGATCGGCCGCATCGGCCTCGACAGCGGCATCGGCAGCAGCCACTGGCTCGCCGGGCCGGAGCAGGACGGAGCGCCGACGATCAGTTCGCCGCTCGCCGGCGACCAGGGCCGCACGCACTTCCTGGTGGCGTTCCAGCGGCAGGCGCCGGCGTCGGCACAGGCGCTGCTGTGGACGTTCGATCCGACGCTCGGCAACCCGGTGGCCGCGGGCCCGTTCGACTTGACGCAGACGTTCGGCTACGGGTCCGGCAACGTGTGCGTCGAATCCGACGGCATCCGCTTCGCCGTGACCGCGTCGATCCCCGGTGGCAACCTGACGACCGGCATCGGCACGCTGGCGCTCGGGCCGCAGGACACGCTGGTCGAACACGAAGCGCCGGTCGAGCTGCCCGGCCGCCCGGCCTTCGTGCGGCTCGCCTCGAGCCGCGCCAGCGGCGGCGGCCCCACCGACTACGCGGCGGCCTATGTCGACATGACCTACAACCCGACCGAAGCGCTGCTCGCGCGCTACCGCGGCCACGGCCCCGGCTGGCAGCTCGTGCAGCGCCCGTACGGCTGCGACGGCATGTCCGCGCAGTGGCTCGGCGCACCGCTGCTCGGCCAGACGATCCAGGTCGGACTGGTCATGGGTTCGTCGAATCTGCCCGGCTTCGTCATGGCCCCACTGTTGCCGACGCCGGCGCCGGTGTGCGGCGGCTGCACGCTCGGCGTGCGGCTCGACGCGCCGATCCTGCTCGAGGCGGGCCAGCCCGTGTTCTGGCTGACGATCCCGCCGGATCCCGAACTGGTCGGCCTGACGTTCGGTCTGCAGGGCTTCGGCCTCGGTATCGGTTCGTGCCTCGGCTGGCTGTCGCTGAGCGACCTGTTCGAGTTCACGATCCGCTGACGCGGGAGCGCATCAGCGCGGCGCCGCGCGCTGCAGCTCGTCCAGCAGCCGGCGCGCCGCGGCGACGGCCGCTGCATCCCACTGGTCCGCGTGCGTGTCGGCGGCGATCGCGTCGAGCGCCGCCAGTCCCTGCTCGAGCAGGCGCCGCGCGGCCGCGGCGTTGCCGAGGCTCGCTTCGATCTCGGCCAGCCCGAGCTGCGCCTCGCCGACCGGCAGCACGATCCACGGGTCCTGCGGCTGCTGCAGCGCCGCGGCGCCGCGCGATTCGACCACGGCCTGCAGCGCCTGCTGCGCCGCCGTGCGGGCGCGCACACCGCCGGCCGCGTCGCCGGTCCGCACGCAGTGGCGCCAGGCCGCGAGTTCGCAGATGCCGATGCGGTGGTTGCCCCACCACGTCGGCCGGCGTCGGCGCACCTCGGCCAGCGGCTCGGCGCAACCGGCGACGTCCCCGAGTGCCAGCCGCAGCCTGGCACGGTGCCAGGCGATGTCGGACCGGTACGCGTTGTCGACCAGGTCGCCGGCCACGGCGGCGACCGCGTCGGCGCCCGCCAGCGCGGCGGCAGCACCGTCGGTGTCGCCGCGCGCGAGGCGCGACCGCTCGATCGCGAGCCACGCTTCGACCACCTGGGCTGCCGCCTCGGCGTCGGCCAGTTCGGCGAACGTCGGCAGCTGCGGCGCCAGCCGTTCCCACGCCGTGGCGGCAGGTCGGCCGCTGGCCTCGTCGAGCAGCGCCGCCAGCGCCGCGACCTCGAACGCCAGCGGCCGCGCGCGGGCGGCGTCGCCGGGGTCGGTCAGCGCGATGCAACGCTGCAGCCACGCCTCGGCGCGCGGCAGGTCCTGGCGGCGGAAGCGATCCCACAGCCGCCGCGTGAACGTGTACAGCTGGCGGCGCAGCTCCTGTCGCACCGGCGCCGGCTCGACGGCCACCGCGAGTTCCGCCTCGGCCAGGTCGATCGTGCGTTGCATCGCGCGATCCGCCGCCGGCCAGTCCGACCGGCGTCCGTGCACGATCGCCAGCTCCTCGAGGCACAGCCGCCGCAGCGTGCGCGCGCGCGCCTGCAGCGGCTCGCGTTCGCACCACTGCTCGCACGACGCCAACGCCTGCTCATGGAGCGCCGCGGCTTCGTCGAGGCGCCGGCGCTGGTCGGCGAGGCGCGCGCGCTGCATGGTGATCACTGCCGCCAGCCGCCATGGACTCGCGGTGACGTGCCCGAGCCCCGCCTCGGCCAGTTCGAGCGCCGCGACGGCCTCGTCGAGGCGCTCGAGGCGGGCCAGCAGGAACGACTGCGTGAACCGCGCCGACACGAGCTCGGCGCGCGCGGCCGCCGCGGCCGCGGTGCCGGCCAGCCCCTCGAGCACGGCGACCGACCGCTCGTGCAGCTGCAGCGCGTCGTCGCGACGCCCGACCGACTGCAACGCGGTCGCCAGTTCGCGCAGCACCGCGGCGAACTCGAGGCCGTGGGCGCCGGGATCCTGCGCGTGCAGCGCCGCGAATGCCGCCGCGGCGCGTTCGCCGTCGGCGATCGCGGCCTCGGGCTGCTGCTGCAGCACCAGCGCCCGCGCCCGGTGGCGCCAGGCCCGCGCCGGCAGCGCCGGGGCGATCGCGGCCAGCGCCGCCGCTTCGTCGGCGGCCTGCGTGGCGCGCTGCAGCGCGGCCTGCGGCTGGCCGAGCTCCCAGTGCACGCGCGACAGCATCACCAGCGTCTCGCAGCGGCCGACGCGCAGCGCGGCGTCGTCGGGCCGCTCGGCGAGCCAGCGGTCGTAGAAGCCGAGCGCGTCGGCGGCGAGCGCGGCGCGCAGCGGCTCGTTGGGCGTTCCCTGCTCCGCCACCAGCGCGTCGGCGCGGCGCAGCAGCGCTTCGACCGCCGCCGTCGCCGCCGCAGCGCGTTCGGCCGCGCCCGTCGAACGGCGTTCGGCGAAGTGCAGACCGACGACCAGGGCGACCGCGGCGGCCCCGGTCGCGCCGACCGCGACCCGATGCCGGCGCACGAACTTGCCGGTCCGGTAGCGCCACGTCGGCGGCCCCGCCGAGACCGGGCGGCCGGCGAGGTGCCGTTCGAGGTCGTCGGCCAGCGACTGGGCGGACGCGTAGCGTTCGGTGCGGTCGATGCGGATCGCCTTGCGCGTGATCCAGTCGAGGTCGCCGCGCACGGTCGCCGCGGGCGGCCGCCGGTCGAGACCTTCGGTGCCGGCCCGCCGCTGCAGCCGGCGGCTCGCCAGCGGCGCGTCGGTCGCGATCGTCGCGTGGCGCGGCCAGGGCAGGTCGCCGGTCAGCAGCTCGAACAGCAGCACACCGAGCCCGAACACGTCCGTGCGCTCGTCGATCGCGGCGGTGTCGCCGCGCGCCTGTTCGGGGCTCATGTAGCCGGGCGTGCCGAGCACGCGACCACCTTCGGTCGCGAACCCGCCGGCCGCGGCGTCGCGGGCCAGCGCCTTGGCGATGCCGAAGTCGATGATCTTCGGCTGCGGGCGCCCGTTCTGCTCGACGACCAGCACGTTGCCGGGCTTCAGGTCGCGGTGCACGACGCCGCTCGCGTGCGCCTGCGCGACACCGCGGCAGACGTCGACGAACAGTCGCACGCGGTCGCGGCACGGCAGGTGTCGGTCGTCGCAGTAGACCGTGATCGGCACGCCAGCGACGTACTCCATCACGAAGAACGGCCGCCCGTCGGCGAGGTGTCCCGCGTCGTAGATCTGCGTCGTCGCGGCGTGGTTCCACGACGCCAGCAGCTGCTGTTCGGCCGCGAACCGGGCCAGCGTGTGGCGATCCCCCGCGCCGGGGCGCAGCACCTTGACCGCGACCAGGCGCGACACCGGCACCGACTGCTGGCACAGGTAGACGACGCCGAACGCGCCGGCGCCGAGCCGGCGCACGACCGGCAGACCGGCGATCGCCTCGGGTTCGACATCGGGCTCGGGGAACGCGCGGTCGAGCGTGCGTTCGACCGCCGCCATGCGCGCCAGCACGCGGCGCAGCGCCGCCGTGTGCTGCGGGTGGGCCGCCACGAAACGATCGCCGACCGCGGCGCGGTCGCCGGGCGGCGTCCCGTCGAGCCGTTCGAGCAGCTCTTCGATCAAGGCCTCGGGCAGCTCCGGCCCCGCAGCGTCGCCGGCGCGGGGCTCAGTCGCCACGCTCGGGCTCCAGTTCGATGCCGCGCCGCTCGAGTTCCTCGGCCAGCGCCAGCGTCGCGCGGACCAGCAGCTGGCGCACCGCCGGTTCGGTGCGTCCCATCAGTTCGGCGATCGCGCGATGCGGCAGCTTCACGAGCCGCGCCAGCGTCAGCACCTCGCGGTGCGCGTCGCTGAGCGTGGCCAGCGCCGCCGTCACCGCCGCCGCGGTCTCACCACCGATCGCCTGGGCGCTGGGCGTCTGCAGGAACGCGGCCGCGGTCACCGGCTCGTGGTCGAGCGCCCGCTCTTCGCGACCGACCGCGCGGCGCTGCCCCCGGTGGTAGCGGAACTTCTCGCGCAGCTTGTTGACCGCGGCGCTGAACAACCAGGCCCGGAAGTGGTCCTCGTCGACGAACCGGAACGCGCCCTCGGCCGACAGCACCTGCCGGCACACGGACTGCACGACGTCCATCGTCGACTCGCGCGGTTCCAGCGCACCGCCGAGCCGGACCCGCACGTAGGCGTGCAGCGTCGGCAGGTAGCGCTCGAGCAGCTGTTCGAGCGCGCTGCGGTCCCCGGCCGCGAGGCGCGCGAACGACTGATTGGCCGACGAGTCCATCCGGGTCAAGATACCCGCGGGCGCCGCACGCCGCGCCACGGCGCGACGGGACGACGACGGCAGGCAGGAACGAGCACGCAGCGTGGCGGACATCGACAGGGTCTCCGTGCCGCGGCGCCGCGGCAGCCGCCACAAGCGGGATCGTTCAGGCCGTGACGGCCGCGCGCGGAGAATCCGCGCCCCGCGGCCATCCCGCCGCCGCCGGCACCTGGATGTCCGGGTGGCAGGTCGCGACCAGGAACTCGTAGAGCCGGTGTTCGCGGTCGAGTTCCGCCGCGGCGCGCCCGACGTCGAGCCCCAGCAGCCGGTGCGGCAGATCGGCGATGTGGCGCATCGGCACCTCGTGGGCCGGCCCCAGCAGGTCGCGGTAGCCGAGCCGTTCGTAGACCCGCACCATGGCGCCGCGGGCCACCACGACGAGCCAGTCGAACGCGGCCGCACCGGCGAGCCGCCAGACCGCCTTGAACAACGCCATGCGCACGCCGGGCGGCGCTGCCCGGTCGATGCACAGCCGGCCGACCTCGGCGACCCGCAGCGCGCACAGGGGCGCGGGCAAGGCCACCGAACCCTCCAGCGCGAGCGGCGCGGCGGCCCGGTGCTGCAACCGAACGGTGCCGAGCGGCCGGCCGTCGGCGCGGCTGCGCGCCAGCAACACCGTCGACCCCGGCAGCAGGTCGATCGGTTCGAGCTGCTGCAGCTGCGCCGCGAGCCGCGGCACCCGGCGGCCGTAGGCGCGCGCCCGCAGGCCGGCGACGTCCTGCAGGTCTTCGGCCCCGGCGGCCACGCGCACGCAGCACGGCAGCCGTGCGATCCGGACCATCGTCGCCGGCGGGACCACCGGCGACACCTCGTCGCGGTCGGTAGCGACCACGGTCAGCTCGCCTGCAGCCGGCTCGCGGCTGCGCTCGGGGTCCGTGCGCGACGTTCGATCTGCTCGAGCGCGAACGCCAACAGTTCGTCGGTCCAGTCGCGAAACCAGCCGAACACCTGATCGACGCGGGCCAGCGCCACGCTGCGGGTCGCATCGTCGAGCTGGATCGCGGCGAGCTTCGCGTGGTCGGTGTGCATCGCGTGCCCCGACTCGCGCCGAAAGTGGAAGTCGCCGAGGTAGCGCAGCTCGACGCCGGTCGTCGCCCGGTAGGACGCAGCGAGCCGCGACGTCGCCTCGAACAGCACGTTGCCGGTCTCCTCGATCGCCTCGACCACCGCGAGCCGCACGGTCGGCGACACACTCCAGACGAGATGCGCGAGCCGGTGCGCGAGCAGCCGGTTCTGCAGCCGGCCTTCGCCGTACAGGAACCGCAGCGTCTGCACCGGCGTGGCCGGCGTCGCGAAGCCGAGCTTCTCGAAGTCCTCGAGGTACCAGGGCCAGTGGTGGTCGTCCTCGTGCGTGTGCACGTTGACCATGTCCTGGTGTTCGTCGTCGGTCGGCTCGTCGCGCAGCACGTACCGGTTCAGATCGCCGAAGCTCATGATGAACCCGGCCATGCACGGGAAGAACGCGAGCCGGTCGACGACCGGGCGCGTGTCGTCGCGCAGGAACTGGAAGAACGGCAGTCGGAGGTAGTGGAGCTTCTGGTGCAGCGTGCGCTGGAGGACGGCTTTCATGGGCCTCGGTCGGGATTCGGTGCGGGGCAGCGACACGCGGCCCCGCCACCGACAAGCCGGATCGCCGCGCACGTGACGCGGCCGGCGCCGCCGACGCCGTTCGCGGCTCGGAGCACCCTTCGGCGACGAGTCCGGCGGCAGCGGCGATCGCCCGTCACGGCGCGACGGTCGCGCCGTCCCCGAACCGCCGCGTGGGCGCAGGGGCGGTGCGCTCTACGCGTCGGCCTCGGCCTCGGCGGTGGTCCACGGCTCGAACGGATCGGGCAGCTGCTGCCAGGCTGCGGGCCCGCCCTGCATCTCGCGGTCGGTCAGCAGGCACGCATCGAGCCGCGCGGTCAGCGCCGCCCGATCGACGTCGCGGCCGATCACGACGATCTCCTGCCGGCGATCACCCCAGGGCTCCTGCCAGCTGGCTTCGATCTCGCGGCGCACCTCGTCCGGCCACTCGGCGCGGTCCGCGGTCGCCCACCAGGTGCCGGCCGGCGACGTGCGGCACGAACCACCGGCCTGGTGCCACTCCCCGACGACGTCGTGGCGGGTCGCCAGCCACAAGAACCCCTTGCTGCGCAGGACGCCGGGCCAGTCACTGCGCAGCACTTCGTCGAGCCGCTGCGGATGGAACGGCCGCCGCGCCCGGTAGACGAAGCTGCCGATGCCGTAGGTGTCGGCCTCGCTGCTCTCCTGACCGCGCAGTTGCGCGAGCCACCCGGGACTGGTCGCGGCGCGGTCGAAGTCGAACTTGCCGGTGCCCAGCACCTGCGCCAGCGGCACGACGCCGTCGCGCGCGACGACCTGTTCGGCGGTCGGGTTGAGTCGCCGCAACAGCGCCTGCAGTGCGGCGAGCTCGTCGGCCGTCACGAGGTCGACCTTGTTGACCACGATCACGTCGGCGAACTCGACCTGCTCGACCAGCAGGTCGTCGACGGTGCGGTCGTCGTCGTCGCCGAGCGCGAGGCCGCGTTCGCGCAGTTCGGTGGCCTGACCGAGGTCGCGCGGGAACGCGTTCGCGTCGACGACCGTGACCATCGTGTCGAGCTTCGCGACGTCACCGAGGCCGCGCCCGTGCTCGTCGGTGAACGTGAACGTCTCGGCCACCGGCATCGGCTCGCTGATGCCGGTCGACTCGATCAGCAGGTAGTCGAAGCGGCCCGCACGCGCGAGCCGATCGACCTCGACCAGCAGGTCTTCGCGCAGGGTGCAGCAGATGCAGCCGTTGCTCATCTGCACCAGCTTCTCCTCGACGCGGCTCAGACCGCCCTTCTGCGCGACGAGTTGGGCGTCGACGTTGACCTCGCTCATGTCGTTGACGATCACCGCCACCCGCAGGCCTTCGCGGTTGTGCAGCACGTGGTTCAGCAGCGTCGTCTTGCCGGCGCCGAGGAAGCCGGACAGGACGGTGACCGGCAGCTTGCGGGGTGTCGACCGTGGCGGCTTCACCGGCCACCTCCGCAGGCGGCGGGACCGCTGCTGCCGATGCCGAGGCCCGGCACCGGCACGGCGGCCGCGTCGTCGTCCTGTGCCAGCACGTCGATCGACAGCAACAGCCGCACGCCGCACTCGGGCGGCGAGCGATGCACGACCCCGCGGCCCGCGCCGCCGGGCCATCGTTCGCCCTTCATCAGCGCCACCGCGAACTCCGGCAGCTGCCGCACGACGGCGCCGGGCCGCAGCAGGCCCGACGTCGCGTCGGGCGCACCGTTGGCGCGGTGCCCGAGGCGGCGGCGATCGACGTGCTCGTCGGCCAGCCATTCCGAACCGGGGCCCACGTACGTCGACACCAGCCGTACGCCGACGTGGTCGGTGTGGAAGCGCGGGCACATCGGCGCTTCGAGCCGTGCCAGCCGCACGCCCAGCCGCGAGGCGCCGACCAGGTCGGCGAACAGGCGGGCCAGGAACCGCACGTCGGACGTGAACGCCGCCGCAGCCGCGGCATCGCGCGCCACCGCCGCGGGCGGCACCGGGGTGACCGTGTCGAGTGCCGCGACGTCGACTTCGGCCTCCCACTGCAGCGGCTCGTGCGCCAGCGGCCCGGCCGCAAACGCGCGCAGGCCCGCATCGACGGGCCGGTCCCAGACCACCATGCGCACGTCGGGCTCGTACAGCGCGACGAGATCGACGAGTTCTGCCACCCGCCGGCAGTCCGACGGCGCCAGTCGTTCGCTTGCGAGTCCATCCATGCCGGCGGAGTGCCGCTCGCGCGGCGCCGGTTCCCGAATCGCTGCGTCGCGGCTCACCGGCGGCGGAAGTCGATCGGCTTCGCCGCGAAGCGCAGCTGCAGCGTGCCGTCGCGCAGCGTGCCGCGCACGACCTCGGCCTTGTCGTTGCTCTCCCAGGCGCCGGTCAGCACGACCTCCTGGTCGCGCACTTCGTACTGGCCCGCGAAGTGGTCGTGGGTGTCGTGGCCGCCGGGTCCCGGACCGTGCACCAGGAACTTCGTGCTCTTCGCGTCGAACTCGACGACGTGGCCGTGCTCGGCGGCACCGACTTCGTGCCAGGCGCCGAAGAGGTCACTGGCGGCCAGCGCAGTGCTGCCGCCACACCCGCCGAATGCGCTGCACAGCAGCAGGACCGGCGCCGCGAGGAACTGGATGCGCATGCCCGCCGAGTGCCGGTCGCGGCAGCGGAGTTCCCGGCGACCGGCGCTTTCCGTCGCCGCCGGTGGCGGCGCGCGGCCTCAGCGCACCGCGAGGCTCGGCTTCGGGTTGGCGAGGATGCGCACGACGTTGAGGTGCTCGAGGCTCTGCAGCACGGTGTCCGGCGCGACGCCGTAGTCGATCAGGCTCGCGATCTCGTCGACGTCGGCGGCTTCGACCTTGTCGACCATGTCGAGGCACTTGCCGTGCGAACCGAACAGGCCGCTCATGTGGAAGTACTTCTCGAACGACGCGTCGAGCACGTCGTCGACCATCTGCGGGGTCACGTTCGCGAGGTCGATGTTCTGCGCGTTCTGCAGGAACGGCACCGAGCAGATGTGCGCCGACGCGAGGCTCAGCGAGCCCTGCAGGTAGCGCTTCATCGGCCCCTTGACGAGGTCGTGCACCGTGTCGTCGTCCTCGCCGACGAACGTGTGCAGCATCAGCGTCACGGTGCCGCGGCCCGCGTGGCCGGCCGCGCGCCAGGCGTCGCGGTAGACCGCGATCTTGTCGGCGAGGCCGTCGAGCGTCTGGCCGAGCAGGTGCGTCAGGATGTTGGCGCCCAGCGCGCCGGCCTGCCGGAACGTGTCCGGGTTGCCGGCGACCGTGATCCACAGCGGCAGGTCGCGCTGCACCGGCCGCGGCAGCGTGCGGACCTCGACCGGCTCGCCCTGCGGGTTCTGCCGCAGCACGCTGTCGCCGCGCCACAGACGGCGCAGCGTCGCGATGCCGTCCGCGAACACCTCCTTGCGCCGGTCGAACTTCGCCTGGCTGTCGCCAATCACGAAGTCGTTGGGCACCCAGCCGCAGGCGACGCCGAGGCCGATGCGGCCGTTCGACAGGTTGTCGACGACCGACCACTCCTCGGCGACGCGGATCGGATCGTGCAGCGGCAGCACGACGCTGCCCGAGCACAGCTGGATCCGCCGCGTGCGCGCGGCGAGTGCCGCGCACAGGATCGACGGGTTGGGCGACAGCCCGCCGAAGCTGTGGAAGTGCCGCTCGGGCGTCCACAGGCGCCGGAAGCCGTTGCGGTCCGCCCACTCGGCGCTGTCGAGGATCAGGCGGTACTTGTCGCGTTCGTGGTCGGCGGTGTCCTGGTTGGCGAAGTAGTAGAGGCTGAAGTCCATGGCGGTGCGGGGCGAGGCGCGGGGCGAGGGCGCGGGGTGCGGAGCGAGTGCCGAAGGGTACGAGCTCGCGCGCGCGCCGGCGCGGCGGCGGCGCCGGGCAGAGTGCGTAGGCGGTCGTCGGCCGATGGCCGCAGGCGCTGCGGTCAGCGCCGTGCCGCCGGCGGCGGCGGCTCGCGCGACAGGATCTCGAACTCGTGCTGCGTGCTGCGGAAGCAGCGCACCGTCGCGGTGACGGCCCCGTCGTCGGTGGCCTGCAGCTCGAGCAGCACGACCGCCGCCATGCACTGCAGCCGCTGCGGGTCCGCGGCGGCGTTCGGTTCGCAGCGCAGCTCGGCACCCCAGGTCGAGACGCCGTCCTGTTCGTGCACCGCGAACTGCAGCTTCACGTCGCGCGCCGACGGGAGTGCCGGCACCGCCGTGATCGTGCCGTCGATGCGGGCCCAGCCGCGCTCGTCGCCGCGCGCCAGCACCAGCGTGAACGCAGAGCGGAACGTGCCGACCGTGTGCCGCGCGCCGGTGCAGATCGCGTCGTCGAGCACGACCGTCGTCGCGGCCGCGAGCGGCGGTGGCACGAGCCGCGCGTCGTCGCTGCCGAACCACCCCCAAGGGATCTGCGGCAGGAACGGCAGCGACAGACCGGGCGGATCGAGCGAGATGCCGAGCGTCAGCTGCAGCACGTGCAGTTCGACCCCTTCGCGCAGGCCGACCGCGGCGCCGAGGATCGGCGTGTCGACCCGCAGCCCGGTCTTCGACGCCGTTGCGCCGATGCCGAGCCACGGACTGTAGTCCTTGCCGACCGCGTTGGGGTCGAACACGAACCCGAGCCCGGGCGCGTCGGCGCACAGCTCGCGCACGAACGTGTTGCTGTTGGGGCCGGGCCACATCGTGTAGCCGTCGGCGTAGAGCGGCGCGAGTTCGGCGAGCGCGCCGTCGATGCCGGCGATCGCCGCGCGCGCCGCGTCGCCTTCCACCCAGCCGAGCAGCCGCACCGCGCGTTCGCCGAAGCGCCGGTCGAGCCGCGCTTCCTGGTCGGAGAGGTCCATGTGCACGATGCCGAAGTGGCCACCGCTCTCGATGCGCTCCCAGGTGGTCTGGTCCGGGCGCTTCACGTCGATCCACGCGTGGTGCGCCCAGGACTTCCAGAACGGCCCGCTCGCGGGGAGCGCGCAGGACTTGACCGCGACGATCGCGTCGCCGGGGTTCGGGACGGGCAGGTGGCTCGGGCGCGTGGCGCGGCAGGCGGGGATGGCGGCGGCTAGGAGGAGCGTGGTAAGGCGCGCGGTGCGGATGGCGGTTGGCAGCGGCGGGGTGCGGAGTGGGCGCGGGTCGGGCGACGGCATCGGGTGGCGTCTACGGTGCGGGTGGTGCGGCGGTGAGTCGCGGCGGGCAGGGGTGCGGCGTGGGCCTCGGGGCCGCGGGGCCGCGGTGCCGCGGTGGGCTGCTGGTTCGGTCGTGCGCGGGAGGCGCAGTTGACTTGCGCGGCGACGGTCGCCAGCATGGGTCGGCTGGTGCTGCGCGCGGGTGTAGTTCAGCGGTAGAACGTCAGCTTCCCAAGCTGAATGTCGTGGGTTCGATCCCCATCACCCGCTCCATTCTTCTCGTCCGGAACGAGCGCGCGAACGCGCGCAACACCTTCCTCCTGCTGCGGCTGCGCAGGCAGATGTTGGTCGGTTTCGGGGACGCATGGAGGGCACCGCCGAAGCTCGCGAACCCTCGAAAGCTCATGTGCGAGAAGCTGAGTGTCGTGAGTTCGGGGCGTTCCTCCGCGATTTCGGCGCGCGAATCCGAAGCTGTTCCGGGGCTCGCGTTCGGTGGTCGTTCGACACTCCGACGAAGTAGCTGAGTTTCGTGGGCTCGATCTCCATCACCCGCTCCGATCGTACCGCTCCTCTGTGGGTGCCGGGATCGGCGAGTCGGCGCCGTCCGCTCGCTCTACCCTCGCCGCCCCAACCGACGGCCAGCGTCACGGCAAGTGTCGCCGTGAAAGTGGCGGCGAAAGCCTGCGGAAAAAGCGCGGAAGACTCGCGAGGATACAAGAATGAAGTGGGACCAAGGCCTTACGGGAGAAGCACTCCTCATCGCCAAGTCGACGAACTCGCCACTGTGGGTGGCTGCTGGTCCCGGCACGGGTAAGACCTTTGCCTTGATGCGCAGGCTGGCGAGGCTGCTCGAAGTCGACCGCGTGCAGCCCTCTCGAATCCTCGTCTGCACCTTCACGCGCACCGCGGCGACCGACTTAGCTCGATCGGTAGCAGACCTTGGAGTTCTCGGCTCGGAACAGGTCCGAGCGCTGACCTTGCACGCGTTCTGTTTCTCCATGCTGTCGAACGAAGCGGTGTTCGAAGTGACGGGTCGAGTGCCGCGCCCCCTCCTTCAGAGCGAAGAGCGATTCATGCTCGAGGACCTCAAGCAGGAAGGCCTCGGTGGCATTCGTGACTGCACCAAGAAACTGACAGCATTCGCGGCTGCATGGGCTCGCCTACAGCACGAAGTTGCAGGTTGGCCGACCAGCGCCGAGGACAAGAGCTTCCACGCATCGTTGTCGAAGTGTGATCTTGCCCCGCGAAAGTGGACACCCAGATAGGAGTCGCGAGGCTCCAGAAGGAAGATGAAGCGATGGGTAGTCCCCGCAGGAAGCACAGCCGCGAGTTCAAGCTCGAGGCGGTGAAGCAGGTCGTGCAGCAGGGCCG
>JAEUHR010000044.1 GCA_016794425.1 Planctomycetota bacterium | reverse complement strand
GGTGGCAGCCACCGGCGCTGGCGCGGCGGCGCCGGCCGCGGTGCCGCCGGTCGGGGTCGCGCGCAGCCTCGTCGCGCCGCCGAGTGCGCCGCGCGCCGGTGTGGTGGGGGCGATGCGCGCCGAGTCCGGCACGGTCCCCGAGCCGCTGCTGGCCGCACCACCCGGCACCGCGCTGGTTCGCGCCGGCACGGCGACGGCTGCGGTCGGTCCGGTGCGCGCGGCGGCCGTGCCGCGCGCGCGCAGCCGACCGGTCGCGGCGGCACCGACGCTGCGGGACCCGCTCGCCGCCGCCGCACGCGCCCGAGCCGCCGCGGCGGCGGCGCCGGCAGCGCGAGCGGTGCCGCCGATCGCGTCGGTGGCGGACCCGTCCGCGCCGCGGCCCACCGATGTGCGCGCGCGCCGCAGCGCGACGGTCGGCAACGACGGGCCGGCGGTGCCGCGCGCCAGGCCACCGGCGTCGCAGCTGGAACGCGTCCGCGCACCGACGGTGGCCGCGGCGGCGACCATCGCCGACGCGGCGCCGACGCCGTACTCGAACCGGTTCGGGCCCGCGAAGGCGCGCGCGCTGGCCGAGTTCGGCGGCAGCGCCGAGACCGAACGCGCGGTCGCCGACGGCCTGCGCTACCTCGCGCGGCAGCAGGCCGCCGACGGCACCTGGGGCGACCGCCGCGACTTCGACCCGAAGTACGGCCACGTCTACGTCGGCAAGACCGCGCTGTGCGTGCTCGCGTTCCTCGGCGCCGGCCACACGCCCGAGTCGCGCACCGAGCACAGCGCCGTCGTCGCGCGGGCGATCGACCACCTGCTGTCGCTGCAGGACGAGGACACCGGTGCGTTCGGGGCCAGCTCGTGCTACGGGCACGGCATCAGCACCTATGCGATCGCCGAGTGCTACGGCCTGACGAAGTCGCCGCGGTTGCTGCAGCCGCTGGAACGCGCGCTGACCTGGATCCTGGACCACCAGGGACCGCGCCGCGACCGGCGCAACCGCGGCGGCTGGGGCTACTTCTCGCCCGGCCTCGAGGCCGAGGACAACTACGCGCGGGTGTCGGTCTCGGCCTGGATGGTGATGGCGCTGGAGTCGGCGCGGCTGTCCGGCATCGAGCTGCCGCCGGCCGTGCTGCCGCGGGCCCGCGAGTACCTCGAAGCGTCGTTCGACTCGCGCCAGGGCTGGTTCCGCTACAACCACGAACCGGGCCGGCTGGCCTCGGCGTGGCCGACGCTGCCGGCCAGCACGCCGGCGGGCGCGTTCTGCCTGATGCTGCTCGGCGTCGGCGCCGACGACGCGAAGGTGCAGGCCGCGGTCGACTACACGGTCGAACGGCGGCCGCGCGAGTACCGACCGTACGACGACGACGCGTTCGTGCTGCAGGGCCAGGGCAACGTCTACTTCTGGTACTACGGTTCGCTGTGCTGCTTCCTGGCCGGCGGCGAGGCGTGGACGCGCTGGAACGAACGGCTGCGCACGCTGTTGCCGGCGGCGCAGGCGCCGGACGGGTCGTTCGCGCCGATCGACGTCTACGCGCAGGAGGCCGGCGACAACCGCCGCGACCGCAGCTACACGACCGCGATGTGCGTGTTGAGCCTCGAGGTCTACTACCGCTACTTCACGCCGCTGCTGCTCGGTCGCTGACCGCGCGTCTGCTACGGTTGCCGGCGCATGTCGACCAAGCGGCTGGTGCTGTACGCCTTGGTGTTCGCACTCGCGGGCATCGTGCTGGTCTGGTTCGTCGTCGGCTCGACGCTGCCGGAGACGTTCGACGTCGAGTCGCAACGCGATCTGCGCGCCCCTTCGGCGCGGGTCGCCGCGGTCGTCACCGACCTGAAGAGCTGGAACGACTGGTCGGCGATGGACGCGAACCTCGGACCGCAGACGACGCGCGAAGTCGTCGGCGTGGCGGGCACGGTGGGGCAGGCGATGCGCTGGACCGGCCAGAAGGGCACCGCGGTGCTGCGCTTCCGCGCCGTCGGCGACAACGGCGTCGAGTACGAGTTCCGCGGCCAGCTCGCCGACGGGCGCGACTATCCGTGGCGCGGCGACGGCCGCATCGAGTGGCAGCAGGACGGCGACGTCTGCAAGGTGCGCTGGCAGGAGCACCTGACGTGGGAGACCATGGCCGGCCGCTGGGTCGCGTGGTTCGGCGCGCAGCAGGAGAACGTGCGGCGGATCCAGACTTCGAGCCTGCAGGGGCTCGCCGAGGCGGTCGAAGCCGCGGTGAAGTGACCGGCGTCGCGGTCGCGGTCTAGCGGATCACGACCGGCACCTCGGTCGGTGCCGTCTCGACCGACAGCGGCGTGCCGTCGGCGGTGGTGGCCTGCAGGTCGACGAGGCGCACCGTCACCGTGCCGGTGCGGCGCGGCACCGCGGTCGCGAGGCGCACGCGGAACAGCGGCCCGGCCGGCAGTCCGGCAGCCTGCACGTTGCGCGCGTCGCCGCACAGCACGACGAGGCGGCCGTCCTGCAGTTCGCCGTCGAGATCCGGCACCGGCACCGCGGCGACCAGGCGGTCGCTGGCGGCGAACTGCAGTTCGGGCGGCAGTTCGATCGTCACGCGCAGCAGGGCCGGGCGCGCGACGTCCTGCGGCAGCGCGACCGCGAGCTCGGCGGTGGTGCTGCCGGGGCCGAGGTCGAGTGGTGGCGCCGCCAGCTGCACCGGGGTCGTGACCGGCACCACGGTGCCACCACCACCACCGCCGCCACACGCGGGCAGGCACAGCGAGAGCAGCAGCCAGGAGGGGAGGCGCATCGACCGGAAGGCTACCCGATGCGCGGGCCGGCGGAAGGGCTCGCGCCGCCGCGGGCGGCGGGCTTTGATGCGCCGATGCTCCGTCCGCTGCGCGCGTCGCTGGCTGCCGTCTGCTGCGCGGCGCTCGTGCCCCAGGATCCCGCCGTGCCACCGTCCGTGAACCGACTCGCGCGCGAGACGTCGCCGTACCTGCGGCAGCACCAGCACAACCCGGTCGACTGGTATCCGTGGGGACCCGAGGCGCTGCAGCGCGCCCGCGACGAAGACAAGCCGATCTTCCTCAGCATCGGCTACTCGGCGTGCCACTGGTGCCACGTGATGGCGCGCGAGAGCTTCGCCGACCCCGCGGTCGCGGCGGTGCTGAACGCGCACTTCGTCTGCATCAAGGTCGACCGCGAAGAGCGGCCGGACCTCGACGAGGTCTACCTGACCGCGTTGCAGGCGATGGGCCAGGACGGCGGCTGGCCGCTGTCGGCCTGGCTCTTGCCCGACGGCAGGCCGTTCTTCGCCGGCACCTACTTCCCGCCCGCGGATGCGCACGGTCGGCCCGGCTTCCGGCGCGTCTGCGAACGGCTGGCGCAGGCGTGGCGCGAGCAGCGCGCGGAGCTCGAGCGTGGCGCCGGGGAACTCGCCGGCCACCTGCGGCAGGTGCTGGCGCCGCCGCTGCCCCCCGGCGAACCCGCGGCGGCGTTGCTGGCGGCACTGGTGCCGGCGGCCGAACGGCAGTTCGACGCGCAGCACGGCGGCTTCGGCGCGGCGCCGGCGTACGCGCCGAAGTTCCCGGCCGCGCGCGGTCTGCTGGCGCTGCTGCGGCAGGGTTCGCCGCCGGCGCTGGCGATCGTGCGGCGCACGCTGGAGGCGATGGCGGCAGGCGGGCTCCAGGACCAGCTCGGCGGCGGCTTCCACCGCTACGCGACCGACCGCGCGTGGCGCGTGCCGCACTTCGAGAAGATGCTCTACGACAACGCGCTGCTGGCGCCGCTCTACCTGGAGGCCGCGGCGCGGCTCGGCGAGCCGCGCTGGAGCGCGACCGGCCAGGCGACGCTCGACTGGTTGCTGGCCGAGATGCAGCTGCCCGGCGGCGGCTTCGCCGCGAGCCTCGACGCCCAGAGCGAAGGTGGGGAGGGCCGCTACTTCCTGTGGACGCGCGCCGAGTTCGCGGCGCTGCTCGGCGATGACGCCGAACTGGCGGCGCGGCACTTCGGCGTCACCGCGGCCGGTGACCTCGACGGCCGCAGCGTGTTGCGGCTCGCGGCCGGGCCGGCTCTGCTGGCGCGCGAGTTCGAACTGGCCCCGGAACGCGTCGCCGAGCGGCTCGCGGCGGCCCGCAGCCGGCTGCTCGCGGCTCGCGCCGCGCGCGTGCGGCCGGCGACCGACGACAAAGTGCTGTGCGCCTGGAACGGCCTCGCGCTGTCGGCCTGCGCCGCCGGCGTGCGCTGGCTCGGCGATGCGCGCTACCTCGCGGCGGCGCGGCGCGCGGCCGAGTTCGTGCTGCGCGAACTGGTCGTCGACGGCCGCTGCCGGCGCAGCTGGCACTCGGGCAAGGCGCCGCTGGCCGGCTACCTGGACGACCACGCGTTGCTGGCCTGCGGCCTGCTGGACCTGTTCGAAGTCGATCCCGACCCGCGCTGGCTGCGGACCGCCGCCACGCTGCTGCGCGCGCTGCCGGCGCACTTCGACGGCGGCGACGGCAGCTTCTGGTTCACCGCCGACGACCAGCCGGTGGCGGTCGCGCGCACCAAGTCCGCGTTCGAGAGTGCGACGCCGTCCGGCATCGGCGCCGCCGCCGAAGCGCTGCTGCGCGGCGGCCTGCTGCTGGCCGATCCGGCGCTGTACGACCGCGGCCTCGCGGTGCTGCGCGCGCACCACGCGCTGCTCGCCGAGGCCACGTTCGAGGTGCCGACGCTGGTGCTGGCGCTGCAGCTGCACACCGGCGAGCCGCGCGAGGTGGTCGTGGTCGGTGACGTCGACGATCCGCGCACCGCGGCCCTGCTGGCGGCCGCGCGCCGGGCGCCGGCGCCGCAGGTGGTCGCGCACCTGCACGCCGGCAATGCCGCGGCGCTGGCCGAGCTGTCGCCGCTGTTCGCGGGCAAGACCGAAGTCGACGGCGCGCCGGCCGCCTACGTGTGCCGGCGCGGCGCCTGCAAGGCACCGACCACCGATCCCGCGGCGCTGGAGGCCGGCCGATGAAGCACCCCGATCTGCAGGACGTCGTCGAGGGCCGCCGGCCCGTGCACGAAGTGCGGCGCGATGCGCGCCACGTGGCCTGGCTGGCCGAGCGACCGGTGCGACCGGGCCACGTCGTCGTGGCGACCGTCGCGCGCGTCGACGCGGTGTTCGACCTGTCGCCGGAGGCGCATGCGGCGCTGTGGACGTTCGTCCGCGAGGTCGCGCGCACGATGCGGGAACGGCTGCCGTGCGAGCGTGTCTGCGTCAGCGTGATCGGCTGGGCGGTCCGCCACGCGCACGTGCACCTGGTGCCGACCACGGCGCCGGGCCAGGTGCCGGGCCTCGACGGGCCGCCGCTGCCCGCGGACGCGATGGCGGCACTGGCGGCGCGGCTGCGCGCTGGTCAGGCGTGACGGCGCTGGCTGCCGGCGAACACGTCTTCGCCGTCGCAGGTGCGCAGGTAGTCGCCGAACACGCGCACGAACCAGTCCAGTTCGTCGGCGGTCGCGGCCGGCAGCTGCGCGCGCTGCACGGCGTTGCCGAGGCGCCGCGCCAGATCGGCGAACGGCGCGGTGGCGAGCAGGAACGCCGGGAAGTCGCGGTCGAGCTGCGGCGGTTCACACAGCGGCGCCAGGCGGGCGAGCCAGCGCGCCTGCGCGGCCTGCAGGTTGGCGGCCAGAGCGCGGCGTTCGGTCAGCGACAGCGTGCGGGGATCGGCGAGGAAGTCGTAGGTGTCCACGGGAGGTCGGGCGGGTGCGCTGTTGCTGATCGGCCGTTCGCATCGGATCCTTGAGGCCGATGTCGGATCGCCCGCCGTTCACCGAGCGCCCGCTGCACGCCGACGACGACGGCGCGGCGACGCTGGCCGCCCGCGCCGGGCCACACGGCGTCTACGTGACCAATGCGCTGGCGGCCGGCGATGCCGCCGGTTTCGTGCTGGCGCGCGGCGGCGAGGACGCGGTGCTGGGCTGGTTCGGCGTCCGCGGCAACCTGGTGCTGATCGGGCCGGACACGCTGGGGCCGGCCGAAGTCGAACGGGTGGCCGACCAGGTGCAGCGCACACGGCGGCCGTGGCGCATCGCGATGGGGCCGCGCGCGATCGTCGAGGCCCTGCTGCTGCGCACGAGCGGCGCGCCGCTGGTGCTGCGCGACCAGGTCTACTACGCCGGCTCGTCGGCGACCGCCGCCGCGGACCAGGTGCGCAACGACGTGCGGCCGGCGCAGCGCGCCGACCGCGACCGGCTGGTGCAGGCGACGCTGCAGCTGAACGCCAGTGACCTGAACATCCCGCCGGCCTCGGTCGATCGCCGGTGGCTGCGCGACGCGATCGACGAACGCATCGCCGAGGGCACCACGCGCGTGGTCGGCCCGGTCGGCGGCGTCACGTGCAAGCTCGACATCGGCAGCGACGGCCCCGGCGGCACGGTGCTGGAGGGCGTGTTCACGTTCGCCGACCAGCGCGGCCGCGGGCTCGCGACCGGCCTGGTCGCGACGTGCCTCGCCGCGGCGCCGGCGTCCGTCTGCCTGCACGTCGGTCTGCACAACACGCCGGCGCGCGCGGCCTACGAACGCGCCGGCATGCAGGAAGTCGCGCGCTGCCGCCTCTTGCTGCTGGGTTGAGTGGGCTCAGTCGGCGCGGAACGCGAACGCGAGCTCGGGCCCGAGCAGCGGGTGCTGCAGCGGCTGGCGCAGGTGGATGCGGCGCAGTTCGCGCCGCAGCGCGGTCTGTAGCGCCGCGGCTTCGGGTTCGCGGCCGACCGCGCGCAGGCTGCGCGCCAGCAGCGCCTTGGTCAGCGGCGCATCGGACAGGCGGGCGGCGCGCGCCAGTTCGGTCTGCATTGCCAGCACTTCGCCGCGCAATTCGTGCGCGAACGCCGCCAGCAACGCGCTCCAGGCGCTGTCGCCGCCGCGGCCGAGGCGTTCTTCGACGGTCGTCGCCCGTTCGCGCGTGCGCGTGACCTCGGCGAGGCCGGCGAGGAACGCGCAGGCGTCGGCCAGCGCGGCCGACGGCGCCTGCTGCTGCAGCACCGCGAGCACCGGCGTCAGGTCCTCGGCGCCGCCCAGGCGCACCAGCACGGCACCCTGTTCGGCGAACTCGCCGCTGCGGCCGTCGAGCGCGCTCGGATTCTGCGCCAGCCACTGCAGGTCGGTGCGCAGCCGTTCGCGCGCCGCGTCGAGCCGGCCGTCGAGCAGCGCCGACGCGGCCTGCATGCGCCGCACGTCGTGCAGCGGGCCGCCGTTCTGCAGCGCGTCGGCCTCGAGGCCGTCCAGCAGCGCCGCCAGGCCGTCGCGGTCGCCGGCTTCGAAGCGCGCGATCGCGCGCGGCACCGCGACCCAGTTGGCCGGCAGGCGCAGCGCGGCGGCGTCGAACGCGGCGCTGGCCGCGGCCGCACAGCCGGTGCCGAGGCAGGCCATGCCGAGGTGGTAGGCGACGATCGGCTGGTCGGGCATCGCCGCGCGCAGGCGTTCGAGCAGCGGCCGCGCCGCCGCGAACGCGCCGGTGAAGTTGCGGGCGATCGCCAGCGTCAGCTGACCGTGCAGGTCGTGCGGCCGTTCGCGGGCGACCGCTTCGCCGAGCGCCAGCAGCTCGCGGTCGCGGTCGGCGGCGCGTTCGGGCCGCTGCGACGCGCGCGCCAGCAGCAGCGTGCGCGCGAGCCGGTGCTCGGTCGTCGGCTGCAGCCGCGCGGTGTAGCCGAGCGCTTCGGTGCACAGCGCCTCGGCGGCAGCGGCGTCGCCGCGCAGCAGTTCGACCGCGGCGAGGCCGTCGAGCACCGCCGGTGCGGCGCCGTCGGCGCGGCGGGCCTCGCGCAGCGCGCGCCGAGCGGCGGTCGCACCGCCGTCGCGCAGCAGCAGCGCGGCGTCGTGCACGGCGGTGACGACCTCGGGGCGGGCCGAGGTCGCCAGCGCGACCGGCACCGGCGGCGCCGGCCGTTCGCCGAGCGCGGTGCGGGCCGTGAACGCGAGTCGGTCGATCGCGGCCGGCAGGTCGCCGTCGCCGAACGCGGCGCCGGCGAGCAGGTGGTCGCGGCCGCGCTGCCGCAGCGTCGCGGTCAGCGTGTGGCCGCGCACGTCGACCGCCAGGCACAGCGCCGCGTCGACGTCGCCGGCCGCGGTCTCGCGCAGTTCCAACTGCGGGCTCTGCCGCAACGCCTCGCGCCACCAGATCGCCGCGGCCCGCCAGGTCGGTTCGTCGGGCAGGCCTGGTGCCAGTTCGGCCAGGACCGGCGTACCGGGCGGCAGGTCGACGACCGTGGCCGGCGCCACCGGCCACCGGGCTGGATCTGCGGGGTTCGCGGGCGCGGCGGCGCAGGCGCCGAACAGCAGCAGGATCGACGACGGAACGCGGCGCACGGCAGCAGTGTGCCGCCGGCGCGGCGCGGCTCAACGCGGCAGCGCCGGAATGCCGATGGCGTCGGCCGATGCGCTCCCTGTTCTTGTCCGGTCTGCTCGGCAGTGCCCTCCTGGCCCAGACCCCGCCGCCGGCTGCCGCGCCGACGCCGGCGCCGAGCCTGGGCCAGGTCCGCTACGACAAGGACGGCTGGCCGATCCTGCCCGAGGTGCAGGCCGCCGATCCGGGGCCCAAGGCGGCCGCGACACCGGCCGCGCCGGCCGCCGAGGCGCGTGGCCCGGTGCCGCCGTCGGGCATGCAGCTCGGGTCACCGCTGCTCGACGTCTACCAGAGCACGCGCTCGCCGGCGGCGTTCAAGGCACTCGGCGGCATCGTCGTCTGGTGGCGGCTGACGATCCACGGCGCGCAGGGCGAGGTGATCGGCGTGCGCGAGATCACGCACACCGCCGACTGTGCGTTCGCGGAACGCGACCGGCTCGAGCACGCCGACGGCCGCGTCTACGGCCGCTCGGCGGCGTCGGTGTTCGCCGAACGGCAGGGCATGCCGTGGCCGACGCTGAACGAAGCCGCGGCCCAGGAGCTGACGCTGTTCGGCCTGCACCTGCGGCTGCCGTGGTGCTTCGGCGACGGCTCGGCCTACGTGGTCACGCAGCGCGACCGCGTCGACCGCGGCGGCGAGCCGCGCACGCGGATCGCGCTCGAACGCCGGCCGGCGGCCGGCAGCGACCTGATCGGACCCGAACTCGACCCGCGCCCGCGCGATCGCTTCGAGCTGCTCTACGAGCCGTCGACCGGCGAACCGCGCGAACTCGTGCACCGCTTCGCCAGCACGCAGCAGGCGCGCCGCGTGCTGCTCGAGGACTGGCGCGACGTGCAGGTCGGCGAGCCGCAGGCCGGCGGCGCCGTGCGCATGCCGTTCCGCCGCGTCTACGTCGACGAAGCGGACCGCCGCACGACGCAGCTCGAGATCCTGCGCATCGAGTCGGCCCGCGTCAGCGAGCGCGACTTCCGGCTGCACTGAGCCGGGCGCGGCGTCAGAACGGCGCGCCGCCGGCGATCCAGGCCCGCAGCGCCGCCAGCTCGGCCGCCGTCGGTTGCGGCTTGTCCTCGGGCGGCATGTGGTCCTCGTCGGCGAGCGGCAGCTCGCAACGGGTCAGCAGCGGACTCTCGTCGGGCTTGCCGGGCACCAGCACGGCCCCGCTGTCACCGCCGGCCAGGATCGCGTCGGGCGTGGTCAGCACGAGCCCGCCCTTGTGCTTGTCCGGCTTGTGGCAGTTCGCGCAGTAGTGCTGCAGGAACGGCGCGATCGTGCCCACGTACTCGCTGGCGACCGCCGGCGTCGGCGTGCCGTTGGCCGGCGGCGCCACGCGCGGCCGCAGCGGTGCGAACAGGAAGTCCTCGCCGTGCGTGATCGAGCCGCCGAGGTGGCCGGTCGGCACCATCGCCAGGTTGGCGAGCAGCAGGCCGACGCGCAGCGGCAGGCGGCGCGGCAGCAGGGCGGCGATCGCGCAGCCGAGCGCGAGCACCGCGAACACGATGCCGAACACCTTGTGCTGGCCGATGCGGTCGCCGCCGTAGTCCTCGGCGGCGAGCACGAGGCCGCTGGCGGCCGCCGCGGCGGCGGTCAGCGCGCCGAACCAGCACAACACCGCGATCGCGCCGCGCGGCGGTTCGCGGCGCAGCAGCAGCGCGCCGAACTCGAGCAGCGCCACGGCCGGCAGCACGCCGAGCGGCAGGTGCAGCAGCAGCGGGTGGGCGCGGCCGAACACCGCGAACCAGCCGGTCGGAGCGTCGACGGACAGCGACAGGAGCATCACGGCGCGGATCATCGCCGGCGCCGCAGCGCCGTCAAAAGGTGTTGCCGAACGCGATCGTGAAGTTGGTGCCCTCGTCGCTCCAGCCGAGGTCGACGCGGAACACCGCCTCGCGCGAGAAACCGATCCGCATGCCGATGCCGTAGCTGTCGAGGAACTTGCCGTCGCCGAGATCCTCGATGCCGTCGGCGACCGTGCCGCAGTCGTAGAACACGCCGAGACCGACGCGTTCGATCCGGATCGTGTCGGTGAACGCGTAGCCGCGCGGGATCAGGTTGACGCGGTACTCGGCCGAGAAGTGCGCGGCGGCGCGGTCGGTGAAGCGGTTCTGGATGAAGCCGCGCAGCGAGTGCGTGCCGCCGAGCGTCGGCAGACTGTAGAACGGCAGGTCGCCGACGGTGTCCTGCACGAACGCGCCGAACGCGAGCACGTCGGTGGGCGGGTTCTCCTCGCGGCCGCGCGGCCCGCCGTGCAGCAGCGGCGGCAGTGCGAACACGTGCTGCGCGTCGAGGCCGAGCACCGCACCCCATTCGCCGCCGCTCTGGAACGCGGTGTTCGCCGACACGCCGATGCGTTTGCCCTCGTAGGCCTGGGCCTGGCTGTCGCGCGTGTCCCAGCCGAACTGGGTCAGCAGCCAGATCTGGTCCTGGCCGTCGCCAAGGTCGAACGCGGTGCGGAACGCCGGCAGGTACTGGTCGGTGCTCGGCACCGACGACACGCGGCCGCGCGACAGGCCGTGGTGTTCGCCCTGCAGGTCGACGCGCAGCAACCAGTCGCTGCCCGGGTCCGGCACCGGCACGCGGATGCCGAAGCCCAGTTCGGTCAGTTCCTCGGTGTAGCTGGTCTCGTCGGTCTCGGGCGTGCGGCTGCCGAAGCCGAAGAACCGCCGCGTCAGCGTCTTGCTGTAGCCGCCGCGCGCGTAGAGCCGGCCGCGCTCCTCGCGCAGCACGCCGCCGTCGGGCAGCGTGCGGTGGTTCAACCACGACGACCAGTTGATGCGGTAGGTCTGCTGGCCCTCTTCGCTGTAGGTCAGCACGATGTTCGCGAACTCGCGGTAGTTCTGGTTGCGGAAGTCGACGTCGGTCAGCGCGAGGCCGCCGCCGTAGCCGATGTCCTCCTCGCGGAACACGATCGGCGTCACGAACGAGCTGACCAGGAAGCGGTCGAGGATGCCGCCCGGCTTGATGCGCGCCGGCGGCGTGTAGCGCCAGCGTTCGGGGCGCAGCAGGTCCGCCGGGAACTCGGGCTTCGGGATCCGCCCGTCCTGGTCCATGCCGCGGTACGGGTCGTAGGCCTGCGGGACCGGCCGCGGGTCCTGCGGCGACGGAGCCTGCGGCCCGCCGGCGTTCTGCGCGGCGAGCGAACAGGCGAACAGCACGGCGGCGACCGGACGCACCGCGGCATCGTGGCGATCGGCGCGCGCTCTGCAATGGAGATGTGGTCGGCTATCGTGCCCGCGCAATGCAGGTCCTGCCGTTCCTCGCTGCGTGCGCCCTCGCCAGTGCCGCGTCGCTGCGGTGCCAGCCGGCGCCCGAGACCCTTCCGTCGCTGCTGATGCGGTTCACCGACCTGGACTGGCTGTCGTGGCGGGCGCCCGAGGCCGCCGAGCGCAGCGTGCAGTTCAGCAGCCACGACCGCGGCAGCGCCGCCGGGGCGGGCAGCGACGGCTGGTACGCGAACGGGGACCGCGGCAACTACCTGCGTACCGTCGAGGTCGACGGCGGCAGCGAGTACGTGATGGTCGACGCCGCCGGGCCCGGCTGGCTGGCGCGGCTCTGGTCCGCCAACCCGTCCGGCACGCTGCATTTCGACGTCGACGGCAAACGCGTCTGGAGCGTCGACTTCGCGGCGCTGTGCGACGGGCGCGTCGACGGCGTGCCGGCGCCGTGGGCGGCGATGCGCTCGCGCGGCGGCAACGTCTATCTGCCGATCCCGTTCGCGCAGCGGCTCGTGGTGTCGGCGACGGCGGCCGACCTCTACTACCTGGCCGACGTCGTGCGTGTGCCTGCCGACTGGCAGGTCGAGAGCTTCACGGTCGATCGGCTCGCGGCCGCCCGCGCCGATCTGCAGGCGGTCGGCACCGATCTGCGCCACGGCTACTCGGCCGGCACTCGGGTCGCCGATGCACGCCGCGTGGTGGTGCCGGCGGGCAGCGTCGTCAAGGGGCTCTACCTCGAGGTGCGCGAGCGCGACGCCGGCGTCGACCTGGCGCGCGTGCTGCAGGGCGTTCGCCTCGTCGCGCGCGCCGGCACCGAGACGACGATCGACGTGCCGGTGCCGGACTTCTTCGGCAGCACGCACTGGCGCGACTGGCGCAGCTTCCAGCTCGGCATCATGCCGGCGAACGCGACCGGCAGCGGCGAGCCGCGCAGCGGGTACTGCCTGTGGCCGATGCCGATGCCCGACGGCGGCACGATCGAACTGGTCGTCGAACAACCGACCGACGGCGTCGAGTTGCTGCTCGACGCGCGCTACGACGAACTGCACGCCAAGGCCCCGCTGCTGTTCCGGGCCAGCTACCACCTGCAGAAGGGCGTGCCGACGCGCCCGTTCTCCGACCACCTGGTGCTCGATGCGCGCGGCGCCGGCCGCTACGTCGGCACGACGCTGCTGGTGCGCAATCCGTCGCGGATCTGGTGGGGCGAAGGCGACGAGAAGGTCTGGATCGACGGCGAGGACTTCCCGTCGTGGTTCGGCACCGGCACCGAGGACTACTTCGGCTACGCGTGGTGCGATCCGACGCCGTTCGCGGCCCCGTTCCACGCGCAGATCGAGTGCCAGGGGCCGATGAACTTCGGCTTCACGCAGCTGCACCGCACGCACCTGCTCGACAACATCCCGTTCCAGCGCTCGCTGCGCTTCGAACTGGAGCGCTGGCACTGGGTGCCGACGACGCGGACCGACTACGCGACCGTGGCGTACTGGTACGGCGCGCCCGGCGCCGGGTCGGGGCTGCCGCCGGTGCCGCCGGCCGACGAGCGGCGCCTCGAACGGCTCGACAAGCCGGCCGTCTGGGTGGCCGAGAACGCGTTCGAAGGCGAAGCGCTGCGCGTCGTCGCCTGCAGCCGCGGCACGCACCAGGTGCAGGATCTGGCGATGTTCGAGCAGCAGTTCAGCAGCGACGCGCACCGCTGGTGGCGCGACGGTGCAGTCGGCGACCACCTCGACCTCGTGGTGCCGGTGGCGGCGGCCGGCCGGCATCGCGTGACGGCCGCGTTCGTCAAGGCCGACGACTTCGGCATCGTGCAGGTCGCGCTCGGCGGCACCAAGGTCGGCGCGCCGTTCGACGGCTTCGCGACCGAGGTTTCGCCGAGCGGGCCGATCGAACTCGGTGAGGTCCTTCTGCCGGCCGGCGAGGTGGTGCTGCGGCTCGAACTGGTCGGCAAGCACGCGCAGGCGAAGCCGAGCCACATGGTCGGCCTCGACTGGCTGCGGTTGGAGCGCCTGCCGTGACGCAGAGGCCGAAGCCGCGCCGCGAGATCTTCGCGTGCCCGCACTGCGGCGCCGACGTGCAGGTCGGCAGCAAGGTGTGCCGCGAGTGCGGCAGCGACGCCGCGACCGGCTGGCTCGACGGCGAGTCGCTCGACTACGAGAGTGTCGAGATTCCCGACGGTTGGAGCGAATCCGGCACCGCCATCGAGCCGCGGCGCCGGCGCTGGATCGCGTGGGTCGCGATCGTGGTCGCGCTGGCGCTGCTGGTGCTGACGGTCCTGCGCTGACGCGCTCAAGCGAGGACGGCCCGGGCGACGAAGCTGGCCGCCATGTTGCACGTTTGCCGGAGCAGGGGCCGGCTGGCGTGGACCCTCGCGGCGCTGTGCAGCGCTGTGGGCGGTCTGCTGCCGGCGCAGGGGGAACAACAGGAATCGACCGTCGCCGCGCCGTTGGCGGCCGAGGACCGCGAGTGGATCGGCGGGCTGCCGTTCGCGCAGTGGTCGCGGCTCAGCGGCGACTGGGGCGGCTGGCGCAGCGAACTCGAGGCGGCGGGCATCGAGATCGCCGGCAGCGTCACGTGGGACTGGAGTGCGGCGTGGGACGGCGGCGCGCGCAACCGCGACTCGCTCGGCGCGCTGCTCGACGTCAACATCGCGTTCGACCTCGAGCACCTGCTCGGCCTGCCGCGCACGCTGCTGTGGTTCGACGCCTACTCGATCCAGGGCCGCGACCCCAGCGACGACGTCGGCGACGTGCAGGCGTTCTCGAACCTGCAGGCGCCCGACACCGACCAGCTCGCGGAGGCGTGGCTCGAGACCTGGGTCGGCGACGCGCTGCGCGTGAAGTTCGGCAAGGTCGACTTCAACAGCGAGTTCGCGTTCACCGAGGAAGGCGGCGAGTTCGTCAACAGCTCGGCCGCGATCACGCCGACGATCCTCGGCTACCCGACCTATCCGGACCCGGCCACCGCGCTGGTGCTCGCCTGGCAGCCGGGCGAACTGTGGCACCTGGGCCTCGGCGTGTTCGACGGCGACGGCGCCTACGGCGTGCGCACCGGCCGACACGGGCTGTCCGGCTTCTTCGACGCCGAGCACGGCGACGACTGCTTGGGCGTCTGCGAGCTGTCGCGGGCCTGGGTCGGCGGCGGCACCTGGGGCTCGGGCCGGCTCGCGGTCGGTGCCTGGTACCACTCGGCGCGGTTCGATCGCTTCGACGGCGGCACCGAACGCGGCGTCGTGGGCGGCTATGCGGTGCTCGACCAGCGCCTGTGGCGCGAGCGGCCGGACGATGCCGAGGATGTGCAGGGGGTGGGTGGCATGTGCTATGTCGGCGTCGGCGACGGCGACGTGGCCGAGGTCGCGCAACACGCCGAGGTCGGGCTGACCTGGACCGGCGCGCTGGCACAGCGCGACTTCGACGTGCTCGGCGTGCTGATCACGCACGCCGTGCTCAGCGACGAGGACGGCGCCGGCTTCGACGGCGACGAGACCGCGGTCGAGCTGTTCTACAAGGTGCAGGTGACCCCCGCGTTCAGCCTGAAGCCCGACCTGCAGTGGATCGTGAACCCCGGCGGCGATCCGGGCCTCGACGACGCGCTGGTCGCGACGCTGCGCGCCGAACTCGTGTTCTGACCGCACGCCGCGCCGCATGTGGTACCCTTCCGCAACCCCGTTCCCCCGCGAGACCCGATGCGAGCCTGGCTGCTGATCGTCCTCGTCACCCTGACCGCGTCGCTGTCGGCCCAGTCGGGTCGGCACTTCCGGCGTCCTTCCCGCCTGCCGGTGACGCCGGCCGCCAGCGCGGTCGTCGAGGCGTCGGCGCAGCGCGCGGCGCGACCGGAGCCGCAGCGCCGTCTGCGCAGCGGCCGCGCCTGGAGCGCGCACCACTTCACGCGGCGGCCGGCCGCCGTGCCGGCGCGCACCGCGGTGCCGGTGGACGCGTCGACGCGCAGTCCGCTGCGCCGCACGCCGATGTGGGGCCGGCCGGTGCGGAACGCTACTGCAGGTTGATCCAGGCGATCTGGCCGAACGGCACCGCGCGCAGCGCGCCTTCGGTCTCGAGCACGAGCCAGCCGGTCGGACCTTCCGGCAGCGGCTGGTGCAGCCGGCCCGTGTAGTGCGTGCCGTCCATGATGCGCACCTGGATCGCGCTGCCGACCGCGGGCGGCCACTGCTGCGCCTTGCCGACCGCGCGCGGTGCCGCGGGGGCGGGCTTCGGTTCGGCCACCGGCGGCGGCGTCGGCCGGCGCGTGGCCGGCAGGCTCCACTCGGCGCCGCCGCGGCGGAACGTCGCGTTCGGGTCGGCGTCGACGGCGGCGTCGATCTGCACGGTGACCGCGTAGTGGTCGCTGTAGGTCTTGCGCCAGGCGGCCTTGTCGAGACCGCCGTGTTCGGCGTGCACGCGGTACGAACCGCGGCGCAGTTCGGCGAAGCCGGGGCCCGGCGCGATCTGGTCGATCGGTTCGGCGAAGTGCTGGATCGTCGGCGCCGGCTGCGGCTGGTCGACGTAGCGCACGACGTCACCCTGCTCGAGCAGCTGCTCGGGGCCGGTGCCGTAGCTGCTGTTGAAGTCGCCGAGCACGACGTAGTCCTGGTCCTCGGTCGCGCCGGTGCGCAGCTGCGACAGCCAGCGGTGCAGCTCGGTCGCCTCCAGGCGCCGCTTCTCGTCGTCCTTGTCCTTCTGGCCGGCCTTCAGGTGCACGGTGATCGCGCGGAAGTCGAAGCCGGTCGCCTTGACGCGGAACCAGGCCGTCACCGGCACGCGGTGGAAGATCGGCACGCCGTTCTTCTCGCGCGGCAGGCCGAGCAGTTCCTCGGCGCCGAGCAGTTCGACGACGTCGCTGTTCCACAGGAAGCCGATGCGCTGCGCGGTGACGCCGTCGTCCCAGCCACCGGTCGTGCCGAGCAGTGACTGCCACGTCGGACCGGCGCCGGCGGCGACCTTCAGCAGCGACGCCTCGTCGTTGATCTCCTGCACGGCGAGCACGTCGACGCCCAGTTCGCGGATGCGCGCACCGATCGCCGCGAAGTCGGCGTCGTCGCGCAGCGGCAGGTCTTGCCGGTAGTTGCCCGGCGAGCCGAGGAACTCGAGGTTCCAGGTGCCGAGCGTGAGCGTCGTGGGCGACTGCGCCGCCAGCGCGACGGCCAGCAGCGGAGAGGACAGGGCGTGCAGCAGCTTCATGCGGAACCTTCGGCCCGCGCGCGGATCGAGCGCATCAGGTCCTGGAGGAAGTGGATGTTGTGGATCGACAGCAGGATGCCCGCCAGCATCTCGTCGGCGACGGCGAGGTGCCGCAGGTAGGCGCGGCAGTACTTCGCGCAGGTGTAGCAACCGCAACCGTCGACCAGCGGCGCCGGATCGTCGGCGTACTGCGCGTTGCGCAGCTTCAGCGAGGTGCCGTCCTTGCCGAATGCCGTGTGGTTGCGGCCGTGCCGCGTCGGGATCACGCAGTCGAACAGGTCGACGCCCTGCGCGGTGGCGGCCAGCAGGTCGTCGGGCTGGCCGACGCCCATCATGTAGCGCACCTTGTCGCGCGGCAGTTCGTCGACGCAGGCGTCGAGCGCGACCGCCATCTGCTGTTTGGTCTCGCCGACACTGAGCCCGCCGATCGCGTAGCCGTCGAACGCCATCGCCGCCAGTTCGCGCGCGCTCTGCTGCCGCAGCTCCGGGTCGATGCCGCCCTGGCAGATGCCGAACACGGCCTGGCCGCGCGCGCTGCCGCCCCAGCGGTCGTGCACGTCGCGCGCGGCGCGCGCCCAGCGCAGCGTGCGCGCGTGCGCGTCGCGCTGCACGTCGCGCGTGGCGTCGCCGGGCGGGCAGTGGTCGAGCACCATCGCGATGTCGGGCCCGAGCTGGCGCTGGAACGTCAGCACCGACTCGGGTGTGCAGCGGTGCGTGCTGCCGTCGATCACCGACTGGAACGTCACGCCGTCGTCGTCGACCTTGACCTTGCCGCCGAGCGAGAACACCTGGTAGCCGCCGCTGTCGGTCAGGATCGGGCCGTCCCAGCCCATGAACCGGTGCAGGCCGCCGAGCCGTTCGATGCGCTCGGCGCCGGGCCGCACGTGCAGGTGGTAGCTGTTGGCGAGGATCAGCTCGGCGCCGGTCGCGCGCACCTGTTCGGGCGTCAAACCCTTCAGCGTCGCATAGGTGCCGACCGGCGCGAAGCACGGGGTCTCGAACGAGCCGTGCGGCGTGTGGTAGCGGCCGCGGCGCAGGCGGCCGTGCTGCGCCAGCAGTTCGAAGCGGAACGGGTTCACGCGAACGGCAGCTCGCCGGTGCCGGCGCGCGGTGGCGGTTCGCCGAGGTGGGTCCAGGCCAGCGGCGTCGCGACGCGGCCGCGCGCGGTGCGCGCCAGCAGGCCACAGCGGATCAGGTGCGGCTCGAGCACTTCTTCGATCGTGTCCTCGGCCTCGTCGACCATCGCCGCCAGCGTCTTCAGGCCGACTGCGTCGCCGCGCTGGATCAGCGCGCGCAGCAGCTTGCGGTCGACCTCCTCGAGCCCGAGGTGGTCGATGCGCAACCGGTCCACGGCCTGCTGCGCGGTCGTGGGGTCGATCAGTGCCTTGCCGGTGACCTGGGCCAGGTCGCGCACCCGGCGCAGGATCCGCAGCGCCATGCGCGGCGTGCCGCGGCTGCGCTGCGCGCACAGCCTTGCCGCCGCCGGTTCGACTTCGACCTGCAGGCGCCGCGCGGCGCGCAGCAGGATCTGTTCGAGGTCGGGGATCGGATACGGCTCGAGCCGCTCGACGATGCCGAAGCGCGACCGGAACGGCGCCGTCAGCAGGCCTTCGCGCGTCGTTGCGCCGACCAGCGTGAACGGCTGCACGCCGAGGCGCACGCTGCGGCCGCTGGGGCCGGGGTCCAGCACGACGTCGATCGCGTGGTCCTCCATCGCCGAGTAGAGGTACTCCTCGAGCGCTTTCGGCAGCCGGTGGATCTCGTCGACGAACAGCACCTGGTCGCGCTGCAGGCGCGTCAGCGTGCCGGCGAGGTCCTTCGGCGCGCCGAGTGCGGGCCCCGACGTGATCACGACGTCGGTGCCCATGCCGTGCGCGATCAGGTGCGCCAGCGTGGTCTTGCCGAGGCCCGGCGGCCCGCACAGCAGCACGTGGTCGAGCGGTTCCTGCCGTTCGCGCGCGGCCCGGATCGCGATCGCGAGGTTGTCGCGGATCTGGTCCTGGCCGACGAACTCGCCGAACGAGCCCGGTCGCAGGCTGCGGTCGAACTCGCGGTCGACGGCGTCGGGCTGGTCGTGGAACACCATGGTGGGCGGCGCGGGATCGTACTTGCGTTCGCGCCGCGTTCCACCACGCTGGTGGCGTGGCCGAACCCAGTGAACTGCCGATCCACGACCTGCTCGGTGGCGAGACGATCGCGCGCATCGTCGCCGGCTTCTACCGCCGGGTGCCCGGCGACCCGATCCTCGGCCCGATGTACCCGGCGCACGACCTCGCCGGCGCCGAGGCGCGGCTGCGGTCGTTCCTGATCTACCGTTTCGGTGGGCCGCCGGACTACCTGCGCGACCGGGGCCACCCGCGGCTGCGCCAGCGGCATGCGCCGTTCGCGCTGGACCAGGCGGCGCGCGACCGCTGGATGCAGCTGATGCTGGCGGCGATCGACGAGCAGGGGGTGGCGCCGACGTACCGCGAGTACCTCGAACGGTTCCTCGGCGACATCGCGACGTTCCTGATCAACCGGGCGTAGGCTGCCGCGCGATGCGAACCAGCCTCGTGCTGTGGTCCTGCCTGGCGCCGGTGGTGGCGCAGGCCGCCGCCGATCCGGCAGCCCACGGCTACCGCCGCCTGTGGCAGGGCACCGACTTCGCCGGCTGGCACGGCCAGCGGCACCTGAGCCCGTACGAGCTGGCGCGGCTCGACGCGGCGGCACGAGCCCGGCTGCGCGCCGAGGACGACGCGGCGATGCGCGCCCACTGGCGCGTCGACGGCGGGGAGCTGGTCAACGACGGCGCCGGCGCCTACTTGACCAGCGACGCCGAGTTCGGCGACGCCGAGTACCGGCTCGAGTACCGGACCGTTGCCGGTGCGGATTCCGGCATCTACCTGCGCGGCTGCCCACAGGTGCAGATCTGGGACTGGACCGAAGCCGGCGGCAAGTGGTCGCTCGGCGCCGACAAGGGCAGCGGCGGCCTGTGGAACAACGAACGGCACCAGCGCTTCCCGCCGCGCGTGGCCGACCGCCCGTTCGGCGAGTGGAACCGGCTCGAGATCCGCCAGGTCGGCGAACGGGTCTGGGTGCGGCTCAACGACGTCGAGACCACCGCTGGCGTCGTGATGGAGAACTACTGGGACCGTTCGCGCCCGCTGCCGCCGCGCGGTCCGCTGCAGCTGCAGACGCACGGCGGCGAGATCCGCTTCCGCGCGCTGTGGGTCAAGGACCTCACCGCCGCCGAGGCGAACGCGCTGCTCGCCGCGCACGACGCCGACGGGTTCGAGCCGATCTTCGACGGCCGTTCGCTGGCCGGCTGGCAGGGTGCGGTCGACGACTACGAAGTCGCAGGCGGAGCGATCCGCTGCAAGCAAGGCCGCGGCGGCGTGCTGTTCTCGGCGCGCCGCTACGGCGACTGCGACTTGCGCTTCGAGTTCCGGCTGCCGGCCGGCGGCAACAACGGGCTCGCGATCCGCTACCCCGGCGAGGGCGATCCGGCCTACACCGGCAACGAGGTGCAGGTGCTCGACGACAGTGCCCCGCAGCACGCGACCCTGCAGCCGTGGCAGTACCACGGTTCGGTCTACGGCGTCGCCGCTGCGCACCGCGGCTACCTGCGGCCGGTCGGCCAGTGGAACTTCCAGCAGGTCGCGCTGCGCGGCACGCGCGTGACCGTCGTGCTGAACGGCACGACGATCGTCGACGCCGACGTCGCGGCGCTGCCGACGCAGCTCGGTGAGCGGCACACCGGCAAGGACCGCAGCGAGGGGTTCGTCGGCTTCTGCGGCCACGGCTCTGCAGTCGAGTTCCGCGCAGTGCAGATCCGGCCGCGTTGATCGCTACCGGATCGGCAGCTCGGTGCCGCGGCTCGCGGCGATGCCCAGCGGTGCCTGCGGATCGAACGTGAACAACTGCAGGTAGACGTCCTGCGGCGGCATCGCCGGCGGGATCGGCACGTGCCAGGTGGTGTGGCCGCGCTGGCCGCCGAAGCCCGGCAGGAAGAACAGCCGGCCGCCGGCGGGCACCACGTGCAGCGGGATGCCGAGCAGCGACAGGCCCGGTTCGAGCGAGTCGGGGCCGAGCGCGAGGAAGGCGATCGTCGTGCCGCCGCCGGCGACGAGGCCGAGGCGCCACGCGTCGTTGCCCGGGAACGCCGGCACGGTGTCGATCAGGAACGGTTCGGCCTGGCCGGCCAGCGGCGCGCCGTAGCGCCGCGGCGGCGCGACGGTGCTGCGCAACACCGGATGGTCGAACGGCGGCAGCAGCAGGGCCGTGCGCGGGTCGGTCAGCGCCGTGCGCACGAACTCGAGCGTCGCATGCACCTCGGCCGGCGTCACGCCTAGCTGGACCAGCGGCAGCAGGAACGGGTCGAGGTTCTCGGTGTCGGCGCCGTGGCCCTGCAGGTAGACGTTCAGCGTCGAATCCGGGTCGGTCCACTGCGCCGGGTCGCCGAGCGGCGGGCTCTGGCCGTTGTGGAACAGCCGCGGCCGCAGACCGGCGTTGCGCAGCGTCGGCGTCTTGAACGCGCCGCGGTCCTCGACCAGGTCGCTGAACGCGCCGACGCCGAGGTCGACCGCGGCGGGCCGCAGGCCGAGCGTGTGCCACAGGTCGTCGCTGAAGGTCGGCGCCCAGTGGCAGGCGATGCAGCGGCCGCTGTTCTGGAACAGCGTCCAGCCGTTCTTCTCGGCCGGCGTCAGCGCCGTGGTGTCGCCGGCCATGTAGGCGTCCCACGGCGTCTGGTCGGGGATCTGCGTGCGCTGGTAGCTGGCCAGCGCAAACGCGATGCGCGCGGCGCTGATCTCACTGCTGCCGAACGCGGCCGCGAACAGCAGCGGGTAGGTCGGGTTCTGCTGCAGCGCCGCCTGCACGTCGGGCGTCAGCGACTGCGCCAGCCGCAGCGGCGTGACCTGCTGCAGCTTCTGGCGCACCTGGGCCCAGGTGCGCCCTTCGTGGCCCATCTCGACCGGGCTCACGATCGGGCCGACCGCCTGGCTCTCGAGTGCGCCGAGCAGCGGGATCAGCACGGTGCCGGTCTCCGGATCGGTGAACGTCGTGCTGGCGCGCAGGTCCCAGAACAGCTCGGTGTGGTAGGCCGCGCCGATGTGGCTCGGCGCCATGCGCGCGGTCGCCTGGCGCCGGAAGCCGAACACCGGGTCGCTGCGGAAGTTGCCGTTGCCGGCCTGGCGCGGGATGCCGAACGTGCCGCGGCTGTCGTCGGCGGTGCCGAACGCGCCGTCCGGGCCCGGATGCAGCGCATCCGCGGTGCGTGGGTCGGTGCCGCCGAACGCCGGCTGGTGGCAGGTGCCGCAGGCCGTCGAGTCGTCACTCGAGAGCTGCTCGTCCCAGAACAGGATCTTGCCGAGCACCACCTTCGCGGGCGTCAGCGGGTTCTCCGGTGGCACCGGGGCCGGGTAGAGCTGCGCCGGCAGACCGGCGAGCAGCAGCAGGGGCGCGAACTTCGACAGCATGGGACGGCGGACGCGGTGGTGGGGCGGCGCGGCAGTCTACCTCGCCGCCGGCCGAGCGGGACCCGGGCCTTCGCCCCCGGCGACCGGGCCGAACGGCGTGGGTCAGCCGCCGAACAGCTGGGTCCAGGTCTGGGCGAAGCGGCCGAGGCCGGTGCGGCCGTGGGAACCGAGCATGTTCTTGTGGTGGCCGGGGCTGTACCACCAGGCCTCGATCGCGCCCTCGCCGCGCGAGTGGCCCTGGGCGATGTTCTCCGACGACGCGCTGGTGCCGGCGCGCGAGGCGCGGTCGCCGAACGTGCGCTTGCCTTCGACCGGCGACTCGTGCGCGAAGAACTTCAGCGTGTGCATGTCCTGCGAGTGGTCGCGAGCGGCGTTGCCGAGCTTCTCGTCGATGCGCAGTGCGTTGAGCCCGAGCGCCATGCGGATCCGGTTCAGCTCCAGCGTGCCGGCGAACTCGGCCGCATCGGTGTGCGCGCGCAGCGTTTCGTTGTCTTCGAGCGCGCGGCGGTCGCCGGCGTCGAGCGGCAGCGCGAGCACGCACTGGCGCGCCAGTTCGGCGTCGAGGTCGCCGACGCCGCCGGGCAGCGCCGGCAGCCCGGCGCGGGCCAGGTGCTTGCGGCCCTCGGGGTCCTGGTCCAGCGCGTGTGCCGCCTCGAGGCAGACGTCGTACCACTGGTCGAGTTCGGCCTCGCGTTGGCGCAGCGTCGCCAGTTCGTCGGCGAGTTCGCGTTCGCGTTCGAGCACCTGCGCCGGCAGCGGTAGCAGCATGCCGCGCAGTTCGGTCAGGATCGGGTCGAGCTCGGCGTGGATCATCTCCTTGGTCAGGTCCGGCCGCACCGTGACGCCGCGCGCCTGCTTGCGCAAGGTCGCGATGCGGGCCTCGCCGCCGCGGCCCTGCAGCGCCTGCTGCACGTCGGGCACCGCCTTGGCGAACCGCTGCACGAAACGCGTGCGCTGCTGGCTGCAGGCCTGCACCTGGTCACCGTAGGTCCGGCGCAGCGCGTCGAACGCCGACTGGTGCACGGCCGCGCCGCGGTCGTGCAGCGCCGCCAGCGTGGTGCGCACGTCGGCGACCGCCGCCGAGCGGTCGGCCAGCCGCGCCAGCAGCTGCGCGGTCGACGGTGGTTCCTGCGGCGTTGCTGCCAGCGGCACCGCCAGCAGCAGGACCAAGGCCGCGCGCAGCGTCGCGGTCATCGGCCGGCGCCCGGCGGCACCCAATTCGGGTTCTTGTTGAGCCAGCGCTGCCAGTCGGCGAACTGCGCGTTGGACGTACCGGTGAGCTTCTGCAGGGTCTGGTTCCACTTGCCTTCGATGGTGCGCAGGCGGCGCTGCGCGTTCTGGGGGGCGAGGTCGATCGGGCCGTTCGGGTCGTTGGACTCGGGTTGCGTCGCGAGCTGGTGGATCGCGCCCCACTCGCGGATCAGCGCCTTGACGATCTCGCGCCGCGCCTTGATCTCGAGCTTCGTGTAGCTGCCGAGCGCTTCGCCGGCGGCGGCGCGCAGCTCGTCGTGCGGCGAGCGGACCGCGATGTCGGTCAGCAGTTCGACCTGCTTGTCGTCCTGCGTCCGGCCGAGCGCCAGCAGCAGGTGTCCGCGCAGCGGCAGGTTGTCGTCGAAGCGCTTGTCCTCGACGACCTTGGCCAGCTCCTTGCCGCCGACCGTGCCCAGCTTGGCCAGCGCGTCGGCGGCCTCGCGGTACAGGATGTCGCGTTCGGCCGGCCGCAGCTTGCCGGTGCGGAACACGTCGCCGAGCCCCTTGGCCAGCTTCTCCTGGTCCTTCGGGTGCTTCTTCTCGACGTCCCGGCTGAGGTTCTGGATCAGCCCGATCGCCTGGAAGTCGGCCTCCATCTTGCGGTCCGACACCAGCGTCTTCAGCTCCTTCAGCTGGTCGGTCAGCGCCGGATCGAGCGGCGGCGGCGCCGGCTCCTGGCCGGGCACGACCGCGGCGACCAGGATCGCGGCGAGGGCAGCGAGGCGGTGGGTGCGGCACGGGGTCATGGCGGGCAGCGTAGCGTCGGCGGCCCGGCCGCGCGCGCGGCGCGGCACGGAACGTCGCCGCGGACGATCTTCACGGCAGACTGGCCGTTCGCCGAGCTCCGGCTGCCTAGGCTCGCCGAGCCGGAAACCGGGCGCGGGTTTGGACTCGCCGGCCGTGTTCCGGTACCTATTCTGCCCCTCGTTTCCGATCCACGTGCGGTCCGTCCTGATCACTGGTGGCGCCGGCTTCATCGGCTCGCATCTCGGCCAGCGCCTGCTGGCCGCCGGCGACCGCGTGCGCGTGCTCGACAACCTGGACCCGTTCTACGACGTCGCGGCGAAACGCCGCAATCTCGACGAACTGGCGGCGGCGGGCCGCGACCGGTTCACGTTCGTCGAGGGTGACATCCGCGACGACGCGGCGAACCGCGCCGCGCTGGCCGGCGCCGACGTGGTCGTGCACCTGGCGGCGCTGGCCGGCGTGCGGCCGTCGATCCAGGACCCGGTGCGTTACATGGACGTCAACGTGACCGGCACGCAGCGCCTGTTGCAGCAGATCGAGGACCGCGCGGTGCGGTTCGTGTTCGGCAGCAGCTCGTCGGTCTACGGCGGCAACCAGAAGGTGCCGTTCGCGGAGACCGACCCGGTCGACCGGCCGGTGTCGCCGTACGCCGCCAGCAAGAAGGCCGGCGAGGTGTTGTGCTACGCGTGGCACCACCTGCGCGGCAACCGCGTCGCGTGCCTGCGCTTCTTCACCGTCTACGGGCCGCGCCAGCGCCCGGAGATGGCGATCCACCAGTTCGCGCGCCACATCACCGACGGCACCGAGCTGCCGTTCTTCGGCGACGGCAGCACGCGCCGCGACTACACCTACGTCGACGACATCACGAGTGGCATCGAGGCCGCGATGCGCTGCGAACGGCCGTACGCGGTCTACAACCTGGGCGGTGCGGCGACCACGTCGCTGGCCGAGCTGGTGCAGCAGCTGGAGCGGGCGCTCGGCCGGCCGGCGCGGCGCAAGCTGCTGCCCGACCAGCCCGGCGACGTGCCGATCACCTACGCCGACGTGACGCTGGCCGAACGCGAACTCGGCTACCGCTGCAGCACGCCGCTGGCGCAGGGCATCGACAAGTTCTGCCAGTGGTACGTGGCCGCCAAGCGCGAGGGTCGCGTGCGATGAGCGGCCGCGTGCTCGTGACCGGCGGCGCCGGCTTCATCGGCTCGCACGTCTGTGCCGCGCTGTGCGCAGCGCGGCGGCAGGTGGTGGTGCTCGACGATCTCAGCACCGGCGCCACCGCGAACCTGACCGGGCTGCCGGTCGAGTTCGTGCGCGGCTCGGTCGCCGACGCGGCGGCGGTCGCGACCGCGATGCGCGGCGTCGACCGGATCGTGCACCTGGCGGCGCTGCCGTCGGTCGCACGTTCGCTCGAGGAGCCGCTGGCCACGCACCAGGCCTGCGCGACCGGCACCGCGACCGTGCTCGACGCCGCACGGCGCACCGGCGCGCGCGTGGTCTACGCCGGCAGCAGTTCGGCCTACGGCGACCAGGACGCGCCGGCCAAACACGAAGCGCTGCGCGAGGCGCCGCTGTCGCCATACGCGGCCGCGAAGCTGGCCGGTGAGCTGTACTGCCGTTCGTTCGCGCGCGTCTACGGCCTCTCGGTCGTCGTGACGCGCTTCTTCAACGTGTTCGGCCCGCGCCAGCCCGCCGACAGCCCGTACAGCGGCGTCGTGGCGGCGTTCTGCCGCGCGCTGCTCGCGGGCACCGCGCCGCGGCTCGACGGCGACGGCCAGCAGTCGCGCGACTTCACCTATGTCGAGGATGTCGTGCAGGGCGTGCTGCGCTGCCTCGATGCGACCACGTCCGGATGTGAGACCGTCAACCTCGCCTACGGGCAGGCGACGACCGTCCGCGATCTGTACGACCGCCTGTGCGAACTGGCGCGCGCCGTTCCCGGTCTGGAACCGCCGCGCCCGCCGCTGCAGGCGCCGCCGCGCAAGGGCGACGTGCGCCACTCGCTGGCGGACGTGTCGCGCGCGAAAGCGCTGTTCGGCTTCGCCCCGACCGTCGGTTTCGCCGAAGGTCTGCGGCGCACGTTCGACTGGTATCGCAGCCAATCCGTCCGGAGTCAGAGAGCATGAAAGGTGTCGTCCTCGCCGGTGGCCTCGGCAGCCGCCTCTACCCGCTCACGAAGATCACCAACAAGCACCTGCTGCCGGTCTTCGACAAGCCGATGATCTACTACCCGATCCAGTGTCTGGTGAACGCTGGCATCGTCGACATCCTGATCGTCACCGGCGGCAACTCGGCCGGCCACTTCCTGCAGCTGCTGCGCAACGGCGCCGACTTCGGTCTGAAGCGGCTCAACTACGCCTACCAGGAAGGTGAGGGCGGCATCGCCGACGCGCTGAAGCTGGCCGAACACTTCGCCGACGGTGAGGACATCTGCGTCGTGCTCGGCGACAACATCATCGAAGGCAACATCAAGAAGGCCGTCGACGACTTCCGGGCCCAGGGCAGCGGCGCGAAGATCCTGCTGAAGGAAGTGCACGACCCGCAGCGGTTCGGCGTCGCGACCGTGCAGGGCGGCAAGGTGATGAAGATCGTCGAGAAGCCGAAGGAGCCGGAGACCAACCTCGCGGTGATCGGCATCTATCTCTACGACAAGACGGTGTTCGACATCTGCCGCACGCTGAAGCCGTCCAACCGCGGCGAGCTCGAGATCACCGACGTCAACAACGAGTATCTTCGCCGCGGCACGCTGACCTGCGAAGTGCTGCAGGGCTGGTGGACCGACGCCGGCACGTTCGAGTCGCTGTACCGGTCGGCGACGCTGGTGCGCGACAACGGCGCCAACCGCATGGACGTCTGAGCCGGGACCGACGATGGGCAGGCTCGACTACCTCGTGACCGGCGCCAAGGGCCAGCTCGGCCGCGCCGTGATGGCGCTGCTGCAGCGGCGGGGCCTCGGCGCGCTCGGCGTCGACGTGCAGGAGATGCCGCTGGAGGACCGCGCGGCGATCCAGCGCACGGTCGCCGCGGCCGCGCCGCGGCGCGTGCTGCACCTCGGCGCGATCACCAACGTCGACGGCTGCGACACCGATCCGCTGCTGGCGTGCCGCGTCAACGGCCTCGCCACCGCGTGGGTCGCCGAGGCCGCCGCCGCCGCCGGCGCCGGCCTGGTCTACGTCAGCACCGACTTCGTGTTCGACGGCACGCTGGCCGGCACGCCGATCCCGGTCGACGCCGCGCCGAAGCCGCTGTCGACCTATGGCCTCAGCAAGCGCCTCGGCGAGGAAGCGGTGCTCGCGCACGGCCGCCCCGGCTTCCACGTCGTGCGCACCAGCTGGGTGTTCGGGCCCGGCGGCAAGAACTTCCCGCGCGCGATCCTCGATCGCGCCCGCAGCGGCCAGCCGCTGAAGGTCGTCACCGACCAGATCGGCCGGCCGACGATGACGCTGGACCTCGCCGAAGCGCTGGTCGACCTCGCCGAGGCGAACGCGCCGGGCGGCGTCTGGCACGCCGCCAACGAAGGCCAGTGCTCGTGGCACCGCTTCGCGCAGGACATCCTGCAGGCCGCGGGCCTCGGCCACGTCGCGGTCGGCACGCAGACCGCCGCCGACCACGCCGCCAGCGTCGTCGCGGCCGGGCGCCCGGCGCCGGCGGCACGGCCGGCGTGGTCGGTGCTCGACACCACGAAGCTCGCGCAGCTGCGCGGGCGGCCGCTGCCGCACTACACCGACGCGCTGCGCCGGCACCTCGAACTCGATCGCGACGCCCAGGTCGCACCCGACACCGCGCCGGGCGGCACGTTGCGCGGCAAGACGTACTGACACGCTCGGAAAGGAACAGCCAGTCGTGAGCAAGATCCTCGTCACCGGTGGCGCCGGTTTCATCGGCTCGAACTTCGTGCGCATGTTGCTGCTGGCCAGCGACCACGAGATCGTCAACGTCGACGCCCTGACCTACGCCGGCAACCTCGAGAACCTGGCCGACGTCGAACGGCACCAGCGCTACACGTTCGTGCGCGCCGACATCGCCGACCCGATCGCGATGGACCGCGTGTTCGCCGAGCAGCGCCCCGACGTCGTCGTGCACTTCGCGGCCGAGAGCCACGTCGACCGCAGCGTGCTGGACGCGACCGCGTTCGTGCGCACCAACGTGACCGGCACGCAGGTGCTGCTCGACAAGAGCCGCATCTACAAGGTGCGCCGCTTCGTGCACGTCAGCACCGACGAGGTGTACGGCTCGCTCGGCGCCTGGGGCTACTTCACCGAGGAGACGCCGATCCAGCCGAACTCGCCGTACTCGGCCAGCAAGGCCGGCAGCGACCTGCTGGTGCGCGCCGCCGTGCACACGCACCACATGGACTGCGTGATCACGCGCTGCTCGAACAACTACGGGCCGTTCCAGTTTCCGGAGAAGCTGATCCCGCTGATGATCGCCAACGCGCTCGAGGGCAAGCAGCTGCCGGTCTACGGCGACGGCAAGAACGTGCGCGACTGGATCTACGTGACCGACCACTGCGAAGGCATCCGCATGGCCATGGAGCACGGCAAGGCCGGCGAGGTCTACAACTTCGGCGGCGACGCCGAGCGCGAGAACATCTTCGTGGTCAAGGAGATCCTGAAGCTGCTCGGCAAGGGCGAGGACCTGATCCACTACGTCAAGGACCGGCCCGGCCACGACCGCCGCTACGCGATGGACTCGAGCAAGGCGCGCGCGACGCTGGGCTGGACGCCGCGGCACACGTTCGAAGGCGGCCTGAAGCACACGATCGACTGGTACGTGCAGAACCGGCAGTGGTGGGAACGCGTGCGCAGCGGCGCCTACCAGGCCTACTACGAGCAGCAGTACGGCAAGCGCTGACCGCGCCGCCGCGCGCGGTCACTCTGCCACGGCTTCGCTGCGCCCACTCTGCAGCGCGCGGTGCAGCGCCGCCAGCGTGCGCAGATCCTGCAGCGCCTGGTCGCCGGGGCACGGGTAACCGTCCTCGTCGCCGAGCCAGCGCGCGAAGCGGCCGACCGGGTCCAGCGTGGCCGGTGCCGGATCGCGCCGCAGTTCGTCGGCGGCCAGCACCACCGTCGTGTCGATCGCGCCGTAGGTGAACGCGGGGCCTTCACGGCGGCGGCAGCCGCGCAGCACCAGGGCGCCGTCGGCGTAGTGGGCGCTGCCATCGGTGCCGACGATCGACAGCGCGCGGCCGCGTTGCGTGCGCGACACCGTGCAGGTCGCCAGCGCCCCGCCCGACAGTTCCAGCGTGCCGCCGATGCGGTCGTGGGGCAGCGGCAGCAGCCCCTTCTGGGCGACGGCGGCGACCCGGCGGCAGCGGCGGCCGCAGAGCCATGCCAGCAGGTGCAGATCGGCGGCCAGCAGGCCGAGCACCGGATCGCCGTCGAACGCGAACGCGGCGAGCCGCGCGTCGCCGGCTGCCGGCGGTTGCTGCAGCAGTTCGTCGTCGCCGCTGGTCGTGTGCACCGCGACCAGGCCGCCGAACCAGCCGTCGGCGAGCATCGTGCGCAGCTGGTCCAGCACCGGATCGCCGAAGCCCGGCACCAGCACGCCGAACCGCAGTTCCGCCTGCTGGCAGGCCGCGACCATCGCTTCGGCGTCGGCCGTCGAAGCGGCCCACGGCGCGGCGGCCAGCACCGGCACGGCCTGTTCGGCGGCTTCACAGACCTGCTCGCGCCGTTGGCCGACCGGGCCGGCCAGCACGACGAAGTCGATGCCGGTCGCCAGCAGCGCGCGGTAGTCGGTGGTGGCGACGCCGACCGGGAAGCCGCGCCGCCAGGCTGCCAGCGCGCGGTCGTCGTCGTCGTGCGCGGCGACGACGTCACAGTCGGCGCCGCGCCGCAGCGCGGCGAGCGCGGCTGCCGCCAGCGGTCCGCAGCCAGACAATCCCGCGCGCAGCGTGCTCACGGCCCGAGGCTACCGCGCTGGCGCAACAGGTCCAGTTGCCCCCAGAGCACCGCGAGCGCGGTCTCGGTGCGCAGCGGGTGCGGGCCGGCGCTGACGGCATGGAATCCCGCCGCGGCGAGCGCCTGCACTTCGTACGGCAGCCAGCCGCCGTCCGGGCCGAGGGCCAGGGCGAACGGCACCGCTGCCGGCAGCGCGAGGTGCGCGACCGGCGTCGCCGCCGCCGGATGCGCGACGAAGCGCAGCGGCGGCAGCGCCAGCGTCGGCAGCAGGTCCTCGACCATCGGCTTGAACAACGGGCAGAACGTCACGCGCGGCAGCGCCGTGCGGCCGGCCTGTTCGAGCCCGAGCAGCAGCTGTTCGCGCCAGACCTCGGGCTGCATCGACGTGGCGAGCAGGTGGCTCTTCTCGACGCGCCAGCTGCGGCACAACACGACGTGCGCGGCGCCGAGCGCGGCCGCGTGCGCCAGCATGCGCAGCAGCACCTTCGGTCGCGGCACCGCCAGCAGCAGCACGTCGCCGCCGGCCGGCGCCGGCTGATCGCAGCGCAGCGCGACGGTGATCGCGTGTTCGCCGACGTCGAGCACGGTCGCGGTGCCGAGTGGGCCGTCGACGATGCCGGCGCGCAGCGCCTGGCCCGGTGCCACGCGCAGCACCGTGCGGGCGTGCGCGGCGCGGCGGCCCGAGAGTCGTGCCGTGCCGTCGTCGCGCAGCTCGTCGCGGTGCAGCAGCAGGAAGTTCAATCGCCGGATGCTAGCGCCCGCTACGATGCGCCGCCGCATGACCACCCCGCGCATCGACGACTTCCCGGCGGTCCGCCGCCGCGGTCTGCGTCGCCTGAAGGACGTGCCGGTGCTGCCGAGCCTCGTGACGCTCGGCAACGTGTTCTTCGGCTTCCTGGCGATCGCGAAGGTCGCCGACGCGCTGCGGCTGGCGCAGCCCGGCGCCTCGTTCGGCACCGTCGTCGGCCTGTTCGAGACCGCCTCGATCCTGGTGTTCGT
The DNA here is from genome assembly GCA_016794425.1 of Planctomycetota bacterium. Taxonomy (GTDB): domain Bacteria; phylum Planctomycetota; class UBA1135; order UBA1135; family UBA2386; genus JAEUHS01. Next base: position 109,179 of record JAEUHR010000044.1, on the reverse strand, counting down.
GGCGATGGTCTTCGATGCGCTGGACGGCCGCGTCGCGCGCATGACCGGACAGACGACGCCGTTCGGCGCGCAGCTCGACAGCCTCGCCGACATGGTCACGTTCGGCGTCGCGCCGGCGTTCCTCGGCAAGGTGCTGGTCGATTGGCACGCGCAGATCGACGACAACCGGCTGCTGCCGCTGCAGCCGAAGCTGTTCTACGCCGCCGCCGCGGTCTACGTGCTGTGCGCGGCGCTGCGGCTGGCGCGCTTCAACGTCGAGACCGGTGCCGACGAGGAAGACCACCGCGAGTTCAAGGGCCTGCCGTCGCCGGCCGCGGCGGCGGTCGTCTGTTCGCTGGTGGCGCTGTTCTGCACCAGCCACGACGGCGAGACCGACCTCGGCCGCTGGCTGCTCGGCCACGACAACTTCGACAAGATCGTGATCGCGATGCCCGGCGTGCTGGCGCTGCTCGGGCTCTTGATGGTCAGCCGCGTGCCGTACCCGCACGCGATGAGCGCGATCCTGCGCGGGCGCCACAGCATGCCGTTCCTGGCCGGCCTGGTGGTCGTGATCGTGATCGCCGCGGTCGAGTGGCAGTTCGCGATGGTGGTCTGCACGCTCGGCTACGTGGTCTGGGGCATGCTGGTCGGTCTCTACCGCGTCGTCACGCGGCACCGCGACGACGACGACGTCGACGAGGATCCGGCGCCGCGTCCGACGCCGAGCCGCAACTGACCGCCGCCCGTGCGCGAAGCCATCGCCTACCTCGGTCTCGGCAGCAACGAAGGCGACCGCGCCGCCCACCTGGGCCGCGCCGTCGAACGGCTCGGCGCGGTGCCCGGCATCGGTGCCGTGCGCGCGAGCAGCTGGCACGAGAACGCCTACGTCGGCGACGGGCCGCCGCTGGCGCCGTTCCTGAACGGCGCCGTCGAACTGCGCACGGTGCTGTCGCCGGCCGCGCTGCTCGGCGTCGCCAAGGCGCTCGAGGCCGAGGCCGGGCGCCGGCTGCCGGCACCGCACCATCGGCCGCGGCCGCTCGACATCGATCTGCTGCTGCACGGCGACACGATCGTCGACACGCGCGACCTCGTGGTGCCGCACCCGCGCTGGCACGAACGCGAGTTCGTGCGCCGGCCGCTGCGCGAACTCGGCCTCGACCTCGACGCGCTGCCGCGCTGGCAGCGGCCGGCCGTGCTGCACACGCCGGCCGAGTTCGCGGCGCGCTGTTCGACCTGGCTCGGCGGCGGCTGCACCGTGGGGCTCGTGCCGACCATGGGGGCGCTGCACGACGGCCATGCGAGCCTGATGCGCCGGGCGCGCGCCGAATGCGACCGCACCGCGGTGACGATCTTCGTGAACCCGCTGCAGTTCGGCCCCGGCGAGGACTTCGCGGCCTACCCGCGCACGTTCGACGCCGACCTGCGCCTCTGTGCGGCGCAGCAGGTCGACGTGGTGTTCGCGCCCGAACCGGCGGCGATGTACGACCCGGACTTCTGCAGCCACGTCGCGGTCGGCGCGGCGGCGACGACGATGGAAGGGGCGCTGCGCCCGGGCCACTTCGGCGGCGTCGCGACGGTGGTCGCGCGGCTGTTGGCGCTGGCGCGGCCGACGCACGCCTACTTCGGCGAGAAGGACGCGCAGCAGCTCGCGGTGGTGCGCCGCATGGTGCAGGACCTCGGCTTCCCGACCGCGATCGTGCCGTGCCCGATCGTGCGCGAACCGGACGGGCTCGCGCGCTCGAGCCGCAACGTCTACCTCGGCGCCGAGGACCGCCGCGCCTGCACGATCCTGTATCGGGCGCTGGCCAGCGCGCGGCACGCGTTCGCGCGCGGCGAACGCGACCGCGACGCGCTGCTGGCGCGCGCGCGCGCCGTGCTCGCGACCGAGCCGCGCGCCGCGCTCGACTACCTGGAGCTGCGGCGCGACGGCGACCTGGCCGCGCTGCCGCCGGGACCGGTCGACGGCGGCCGGCTGCTGGTGGCGGCGCGGTTCGCCGGCGGCGTGCGGCCGGTGCGGCTGCTCGACAATCTGTCGCTCGACGCGCCGCCGGACCTGCCGGCGGCGGCGGAGGCGCCATGACCACGCTGGCTGGCCTCGTGCTGCCGGCGCGCGCGAAGCTGAACTTGGTGCTGCGCGTCGTCGGTCGCCGCGCCGACGGCTACCACCTGCTGGAGACGCTGTTCCACACGATCGACCTGCACGACGACCTGTGGCTCGCGCGCGGCGGGCGCGGCATCGAGCTGCACGTGACCGGCGACGACCCGGCGCTGGTGGTGCCGGCCGACGCCGACAACCTGGTCGCGCGCGCGCTGGCGCGGCTGGCCGCGGCCGCCGGGGTCGCGCCGGACTTCGTCGTGCACCTGCACAAACGCATCCCGCACGGCGCCGGCCTCGGGGGCGGCAGCAGCGACGCCGCGGCGGCGCTGCGCCTGGGCCACGAGCTGCTCGGCCGGCCGCTCGGCGACGCCGCGCTCGCAGCGCTCGCGGTCGCACTCGGCGCCGACGTGCCGTTCTTCCTGCGCGGCGGCAGCCAGTGGGGGCGCGGCATCGGCGACGAACTGACCGCGGCGTCGGTGCCGCCGCGGCACTTCGTGCTGGTGGTGCCGCCGTTCGGCTGCCCGACCGCCGACGTCTACAAAAACCACGCAGCGCACTGGCAGAGCGGTCCGGCGCAAGATAGCGTCGCGCGCGTAACGGGCCCGAACACCAGGGATTCCGCCGTGCACACAGGGTTCTGCAACGATCTGGAGCCAGCCGCCGAACGGGTTCGTCCCGAACTCGCCGCGCTGCGCCGTCGGATCGAGCAGATCGGTCACCCCGACGTGCGCATGACGGGCAGCGGCTCGACCCTGTTCCTGGCGTTCGCCGAGGCGGCAGCCGCGCAGCAGTGTGCGGCCGGGCTCGAGGCGCAGTTGCGCGGCGGAGTGCGCGTCGTCGTGACGCGCAGCGCCGGCGCAGGCGCCGACGCCGTGTGCCGGGTCGAGCGACCCGGCGACGGTTGGCGACGCGTTCCGTTCGCCGCCGGTCAGGGCGGCAGGAGTGCGTGACGGATGCAGCGCAGCGGGGCGGACGGCAGCAAGGCCACTGGGAGGTGGAGATGCAGGGCGAACGCAGCGACAGCAGCGGAGCACAGTTCCTGGTAACCGAGGTCAGGGTCAAACTCACCGACGATCCGCGCAACAAACTGCGCGCCTACTGCAGCGTCACGATCGGCGACGCGTTCGTGGTGCGCGATCTGAAGATCATCGACGGCAACAAGGGCCCGTTCGTGGCGATGCCGAGCCGCAAGCTCGCCGACCACTGCCCGAAGTGCCACCACAAGAACCATCTGCGCGCCGCCTACTGCAACCAGTGCGGCAGTCGGCTCGATCCCGAGCGCGCGCCGAAGGACAGCCGCGGCCGCGCGCGGCTGCACGCCGACCTTGCGCACCCGATCAACAGCCAGACGCGCATCGAGCTGCACAAAGCGGTCGTGCGCGCCTACGCCGAAGAGGTCGAGGCCGCCAAGACGGCCGGTGCGAGCTACCGGCCGAAGTCGTTCGACGACTTCGACGTGCTCAGCGACATGATCGACGACGAGTACCTGGAGGAACTCGAACGGCGGCAGGAGGAGCGCGAACGCCGCCGCCAGCAGGAGCGCGGTGAACACGGCCTCGCGGCCGGTGGCTGAGTCGCTGGCCGCGCCGCGGGCACAGCGCGGTGCGGATGGTAGGATCCGACGCCGGTGACGGTGCGCATCGCCATCCTCGGACCCGGACGCGTCGGCGTGGCGCTGGCGCGCCGGTTCCACGGCGCCGGTGCCGCGGTGCTGGGCCTGCTCGGCCGCGATCCGGCCCGGACGGCCGCGGCGGTCGCGGCAGCCGACTGCGGCCGCGTGCTGGCCTGGTCCGACGTCGCCCGCGCGCACGCGGTCGTGTTCGCGGTCGGTGATCCGGACCTGCCGGCGGCGATCGCCGACGCGGTGGCGCGCGGTGCGCACCGGCGCTGCGCGCTGTGGCTGCACACCAGCGGCCGCCACGGCCTCGAGGTGTTCGCGGCCGCCGCCGGACACGGCGTGCGGCGCGGCGCGCTGCACCCGGTCGCGCCGTTCGCCGATGCAACCGCCGGCGCCGAGGCGCTGGTCGGCGCGCCGGCGCTGCTCGAAGCCGAACCGCGCGCCGAACGGCTGCTGCGGCGCCTGGCGACGCTGCTCGGCATGGTGCCGATCGTGGTGTCGGCGGTCGACCGCACGCGCTACCACGCCGCCTGCGCGCTGGCCGCCAACGGCACCACGGCGCTGCGCTCGGTCGTCGACGCGGCGTTCGCGCAGGCCGGCACGCTGTCGGCCGACCAGCGCCGCGCGGTCGCCGACGCGCTGATGGGGGCCGCCGTGCACGGCGCCGGCGTCCGCGGTGCCGCCGCGGCGCTGTCGGGACCGGTGCGGCGCGGCGATGCGGCGACCGTGGCGCTGCACCTGCGGGCGCTGGCCGCGGCGCTGCCCGACGCGGCGCGGATCCACGCGGCCCTGATGCAGCATGCGCTGCAACTCGCCGCGGCCGAGGGACTCGCCGCCGATCGGGTCGCCGCCGTGCGCGCCGTGCTCGCCGCGGCCGCGGAGGACCGCTGACGATGGCGCAGATCGTCGCCAGCGTGTTCGCCGAGTCGCCGCAGCAGGTGTCGCGCGCCGCCGCGCGCGCGGCGATGGCCGGGGCCGACTGGCTCGAACTGCGGCTCGATCGCTGGCCCGCCGGCGCCGACCTCGCGCCGGCGATCGCGCAGAGCCGCCTGCCGGTGCTGGTCGCGTGCCGCACGCCCGACGACGGCGGCGCGTTCCGCGGCACGCTGGCGGAACGGCGCGACCTGCTGCAGCACGCGCTGAACGCGGGCGCGCAGGGCATCGACCTCGAGGGCTGGGAGACCTGGGCGCCGCCGCCGCGGCACCGGCTGCGGCTGTCGATCCGTTCGTTCCACAGCTTCACCGGCGTGCCGAAGGAACTGGCGGAGATCCGCGACCGGCTGCTGGGCCGGCCCGGCACGATCGCCAAGGTCGTCGTGACCTCGCACGACCTCGCCGACGCGGCGCCGGTGCTGGACCTGCTGGCGCAGACCGACCAGGAGGCGCGGCCGACCGTCGCGTTCGCGATGGGGCGCACGGCGTGGCCGGTGCGGCTGCTGGCGTGTGCGCTCGGCGCACCGCTGGTCTACGGCGCGCTCGAGGCCGGCGCCGAGACCGCGCCGGGGCAGATTCCCGTCGGCCTGCTGGCCGGGCTCTACCGCGCGAAGGAACTGAACCGCGGCACCGCGTGGCTCGGCCTGCTCGGCAACCCGGCGCTGTCGTCGCTCGGCCCATGGCTGCACAACCGGGCCTGCCGGCGGCTCGGCGTCGACGCGGTCTACCTGCCGTTCGAGACCTCGCGGCCCGACGCGGTGCTGGCGATGCTGCTGCGGCCGCAGCTGCGCGGTCTGTCGGTCACGGCGCCGTTCAAGGGGGTGTTGGCGCCGCACTGCGACCAGCTCGACGAAGCGGCGGCGGCGATCGGCGTCGTCAACACGATCGTGGTCGGCCCCGGCGGCGAGCGCATCGGCTACAACACCGACGTCGCCGGCGTCGAACAGGCGCTGCGGCGGGCCGGGACCGGTGACGGCGAAGGCCGACCGGCGGTGGTGCTCGGCACCGGCGGCGCCGCGCGCGCCGGCGCCTGGGCGCTGCTGCGCATGGGGTTCGAGGTGACGCTGCTCGGTCGCTCGCTGGAACCGGCGCGGGCGTTCGCGAAGGCGCACGGGCTGCAGCTCGGCGGCCTCGCGGCGCGGGTGCTCGACGAACTGCGGCCGGCCGTGGTCGTGCACGCGACGCCGGTCGGCAGCATCGACCGCGACCCCGAGGAACGGCTGGTGCCCGACTGGACACCGGTGGCCGGTACGATCGTGCTCGACATGGTCTACCAGCCGCGCCTGACGCGGCTGTTGCGCGACGCGCAGGCTGCCGGTGCGCGCACCGTCGCCGGCGTCGAGATGTTCCTCGCGCAGGCCGCCGCACAAGTGCGGTGGTTCACCGGCGGGGCGCTCGAAGTCGACACGTTGCGCGGCTTCCTTGCCGGCAGCGGCGTTGCACCGGCCGCGCCGCTCGCGTAGACCGGAGCACGTGCTCCGCGCTGCCGCCGCCATGCTCGTGTTCGCTGCCCTGCCGGCCCAGGCGGAGCCCACGCCGGCGTTCACGGCCGAGCAGGTCACCGTCGACGGGCAGGACTACGGCTACCGGCTGCTGGCACCCGAACCGCGCTGGCGTGACACGCCGCAGCCGCTGGTGGTGTTCCTGCACGGCGCCGGCGAGCGCGGCGACGACGGCACGCGCCACCTGCGCTGGCTGCCGCTGCGGCTCGCCGAACCGGTGCACCGCGAAGACCACCCGTGCTGGGTGCTGGCGCTGCAGTGCCCGGCCGACGAGCAGTGGTCGGCGGTGCCGTGGACCGGCACCGTGTCGCCGGCGATGCCGCCGCAGCCGACGCGCGCGCTGCGCGCGGTGCTGTTGGCGCTGGACCGCGTGCTGGCCGAGCCCGGCGTCGATCGCGCGCGCGTCTACCTGACCGGCCTGTCGATGGGGGGCTTCGGCGCGTTCGAGCTGGCGATGCGCGCGCCGGAACGCTTCGCGGCGCTGCTGGCCGTTTGCGGCGGCGGCGACCCGAACGAGGCCACGCGGCTGCTCGGCCTGCCGACGACGGTGTTCCACGGTGCCGCCGACCCGGTGGTGCCGGTGCAGCGCTCGCGCGCGATGGTCGCCGCGCTGCGCGCGCTCGGGGCGCCGGTGCACTACCACGAACTCGACGGCGTCGGCCACGACGCGTGGACCACGGCCTACGGCAGCGGCGGCGCCCTGGACTGGCTGTTCGCGCAGGACCAGCGGCAGCAGCGCCGCGGTGTCGCCGCACTGCCGCCGCTGATCCCGGCCGCCGACGCGGTGGTGCTGCACGACGGCGAGTTCCGGCTCGGCAAGGGCGCCCGCTGCATCGCCGACGGGCTCGCGCACGCGCCGGCGCGCGTGCTGCTCGAAGCCTGGCCGCCGGCGTTGCCGGTGCGGCCCGGCCTCGTGCGCGCGGCGGTGCCGCGCAGCGGCGACCTGGTGTTCGAACACGTGCCGACGCTCGCCGCGTCGTTCGAGCTCGCGGTCACCGACGTGCTGCGCGTGCGCGGGCGCGACGCCGAAGGTCTGCTGCGCGGTGCGGCGGCCGCCTGGCAGGCGCTGCACTCGGTGGCGGAACCGCGCTGCCGCCGCGGACGCTGGGTGCGCGTGCGGCCGATCGCGGGCGGCACCGTCGAACTGCCGCCGGCCGCGCGCTGGCCGGCGGCGCAGCTGCGCACGGCGATCCGGCTCTGCTGGTCGCACGGCGCCGACGCGCTGGCCGGGCCGGGGCTCGATGTGCTCGACTGGCTCGACGACGACGGCCGGCACCGCGTGCGGGCCGATGCCGAGCTGCACGGCGTGCGCCTCGTGGCAGGCGGCGCCGCGGTCGCCGCCGCGGCTGGCGCGGCCGCCGCCGCGGTCGTGGTCGACGGCGTCGACCTGCTCGACACGCTGGGCCGGCCGGTCGCGGCCGCGGCGACGGCACCGCGGCGCTTTCGCGTCGTGGTGGCGGACACGGACCCGGTCGCCGCGGTGGCCCGACTGCGGCTGCAGTTGCCGGCCGCGGCCGAACGGCTCGATCGCGGCGCCGAGCCCGTGCACGCCGGTGCGTTCCTGACGCGGCTCGGCCAGCTGCTGCGCCACGACTGACCGGCGGGAGCACGCAAGTCCGCACGGCCGACGCTATCGTGCGCGCCACATGCACGCCGACGACGACGACCTGCTCGAACAACGGCTGCGCGCCGGCGACGACTCGGTGCTGGCGACGCTGCTCGAGCGCCACCGCGAGCGGCTGGTGCGCATGGTGCAGTTCCGGCTCGATCCGCGCCTGGTCGGCCGGTTCGATCCCGAGGACCTGGTGCAGGAGGCCTACATCGAGGCCGGCAAGCGCCTCGGCGCGTTCCGCGGCGACAGCAAACCGTTCCTGGTCTGGATCCGACTGATCACGCAGCAGACCATGATCGACGTGCACCGGCGGCACGTCGGCGCGGCGATGCGCAACGCCGGCCGCGAGATCAAGCCGCCGGCCAGCGGCACGATGTCGCGCTTCTTCGTCGCCAGCGTGACCTCGCCCAGCAACGCGGCGATCCGCGACGAACTGCGGCAGCGCGTCGAGCAGGCGCTCGACAGCATGGAGGAGATCGACCGCGAGGTGCTGCTGCTGCGGCACTTCGAGGAGCTGACCAACAAGGAGGCGGCCGCCGTGCTGGGCATCCAGGAGAACGCGGCCAGCAACCGCTACGTGCGTGCGCTCGGCCGGCTCAAGGGTCTGCTCGAGGGGCTGGAGCCGTCGTGACCGACGCCGCCGACGGCAGCGGGGCCGATCCGGTCGACCGGCTGGTCGAGCAGTTCCTGGCCCGTTGCCGCGGCGGGGCACCGGCCGACGTCGAGGCGTTCTGCGCCGCACACTCCGAACACGCGGCGCAGCTGCGCGAACTGCTGCCGATGCTGGTCGCGCTCGAGCAGGTCAAACGCGACCGACAGACCTCGACCGGCAGCGGTACGAGGCCGCTGTCGCTGCCGCCGCTCGAACGGCTCGGCGACTTCAAGATCGTGCGCGAGGTCGGCCGCGGCGGCATGGGCGTCGTGTTCGAAGCCGTGCAGGAGTCGCTCGGCCGCCAGGTGGCGCTGAAGGTGCTGCCGCAGGCGTCGCTGCTGACCGGCAACCAGCTGCAGCGCTTCCAGCGCGAGGCCAGCGTCGCGGCGCAGCTGCACCACAGCCACATCGTGCCGGTGTTCGGCAGCGGCCACAGCGACGGCTTCCACTGGTACGCGATGCAGTTCATCCGCGGCCAGAGCCTCGACCACTGGCGCCGCACGATGGCTGGTGCGCCGCCGGCGGATCCGGCCGCGTGGCGCGACCGCGCCCGGTTCGTGGCCCGCGTCGGCGCGCAGGCCGCCAGCGCGCTGCACTACGCGCACGGCCAGGGCACGCTGCACCGCGACGTGAAGCCGGCGAACCTGCTGCTCGAACACGACGACCACGTCTGGGTGACCGACTTCGGCCTGGCCAAGGCGCTCGAGGCCGAGGGGCTGACGCAGTCCAGCGACCTGCTCGGCACGCTGCAGTACATGGCGCCCGAGCAGTTCGCCGGCCAGTACGACGTGCGCAGCGAGGTCTATGCGCTCGGTGTCACGCTGTACGAGCTGCTGGTGCTGCGCGCGGCGTTCGCCGGCCGCACGCGCAGCGAACTGATGGAGCAGATCCGGTCGCTGCGGCCGACACCGCTGCGCCGGGCCTGTCCGGACCTGCCGACCGACCTGGCGCTGGTCGTCGAGCGCGCGATGGCGCGCGATCCGGGCGATCGCTACGCCGATGCCGCGGCGCTGCAGGCCGACCTGCAGGCGTTCCTCGACGACCGGCCGATCGCCGCACGCCGGCACAACGCGGCGCAGCTGCTGTGGCGCTGGTGCCGTCGCAACCGCACCGTCGCGCTGCTGTCGGCGTGCACGCTGCTGGCCGTGGTCGGCGCCGGCGTGACCGGCTGGATCGCCTACGTGACGACCGACGATGCGCTGGCGCGCGAACAGCAGGCGACGGCGCGCGCCACCAAGCAGGGTGAACTGGTGGCGACCAACCTGCAGCTGACGCTGACCGCGTTCGGCGAGCTGTTCGACGCGCTGGTGGGGCGCGACCGGGCGCTCGTGCTCGACGAGGATCCGGACACCGGCGAACAGACCGTCGTCGCGCGCACCGTGGTCGAACCGCGCGACGTGGCGCTGCTGCAGCGCATGCTGGCGTTCTACGACCGCTTCGCCGCGGCGAACGCGGACGACCAGTCGCTGCGGTTCGAGACCGCGCGGGCGCACCGGCGCACGGCGGCGATCCAGGCGCGGCTCGGCGACCTGGACGCCGCGGCGGCCAGCTACCTGCAGGCGCTGTCGCGGCTCCTGCAGGTCGAAGGGCGCGACGTGCGGCGCGAGGTCGTGGCCGTGCACGTCGACCTCGGCCAGCTCGAACAGCGCCGCGGCCGCAGCGGCGAAGCGGCGCAGCGGTTTCGGCAGGCGCTGGACCTGCTCGGCCCGGACAGCGCCGCCGATCCGCTGGCGATCCGGTTCGAACGGGCGCAGGCGCTGTTCCTGCTCGGCCGGCGCGGCGGCCCCGGCGGCCCCGGCGGCCGGCCGCCGGACCGGTTGCGCTCCGAGGCGCAGAGCGAACTCGACACCGCCCGGCGCATCGCTGCCGAACTGACGGCCGCCGAACCGCAGAACCCCGAGTTCCGCGCGCTGCAGGCGCGGCTGCAGCTCGAGGCCGCGCGGCGGCCCGGCGGCGACGGGCGGCCCGCGCGCGACGCGGCGCTCGCGACGCTGCGCACGCTGGTGGCCGAACACCCCGAGGTCGACACCTACCGGCACGAACTCTGCGAGGCGCTGTGGGCCGAGGCGCGGCGCGGGCCCGGCGAGGTGCGCGCCGCGCCGCAGCAGCTCGAAGGGCTGCGCGAGGCGCGTACGCTGGCCGAAGAGCTGGTGCGGCAGCAGCCGCAGGTGCTCGAGTACCGGCTGCTGCGCGCCAACATCGGCGCCACGCTCGGCCAGCGGCTGGTCGCGGCGGCACTCGTGGTCCCGGGCGATGCCGCGGCGTTGCGGCAGGAGGCCGAACTCGAACTGCGCGCGGCGCTGGCGACGCCGGCGCCGACCAGCGAGCGCGACTCGCTGCGGCAGGCGCTGCCGATGCTGGCTGCCCGCACGGCGCTGGCGATGCTGCTGCTCGACACCGCGCGCCCCGACGCCGCCGCCAAGGAGGCCGAGGCCGTGCTCACCAGCCTGCAGGCCCTGGTGCGCGACGCCCGCGGCGCGCGGCGGCTGCCGGGCGACGCGCGCGCGTTCGAGCTGCTGGACGTGCTGCTGCGCCGGCTCGGGCGCAGCGACCTGCAGGAGCAATGGCGCGAGTTGCGCACCCGGCTGCCCGCCGACGACCGATCCGGGGCCCCGCCGCGGCGGCCGCGCTGAGGCCGCCGCCGGCGGCACACCGTCGAGCCGCCCGCTCGCCCGCCGCTAGTAGACGAGCCAGCGTTCGTCGTCGTAGCTGCGGTAGAACGAGGTCACTTCGAGCGCGGTGGTCTCGCGCCGGTGGCTGCGGCCCGGCAACGGCCGGTGCTTGCCGAAGCCGCGGAAGCTGGCGTTCAGGTTGCGCGTGTAGGCCCGCTGGGCGTCGTCGGGGTGGAAGAATGCGCAGTGCCCCGGCCCGATCGCCTCGAGCGGCCAGGCGAGCACTTCGTAGGCCGATTCGGTGCCGCGCGCGACGGTCGCGTTCGGCGCCGGCGGCGAGACCGCGACGTGGAACGCGTAGTGCTTGTTGCGCAGCGCCAGCAGCGCGTCCGGCGGCGGTTCGGCCGTCTCGAGGTCGCCGATGTGCACGCCGTCGCGCAGGGCCAGCGCCGCGAACGTCGCCAACACGTGTGGCATGTCGTCGCGACCGAGTGGACGGAGGTTCGGCCGCAGGGCCTCGAGCAACAGCGCCGCGATTTCGTCGGCGCGCTGCTCGAGCCGCGCGGTGCGCTGCGCGGTGCCGTACGGGATCCACTGCGTGACGCCGAGCAGCACGACGCCGAGCAGCGTGTACCAGCCGGCCGGGGTGCCGATGCCGCGCCGCCGCCAATTCTGCATCGGCGGCAGTATCGTGCGCGGCGATGGACGTTGCCAGGATCGAGCCGCCGCCGTTGCCGCCCGACGTGCACGCCGTGCTGGCCCGGCTGGCGCCGCACGGCCGCGCGTGGCTGGTCGGCGGTACGGTGCGAGACCTGCTGCTCGGCATGCCGCCGCGCGACTTCGACGTCGCGACCGACCTGCCGCCGTCGGTCGTGCAGCAGATCGTGCCGTACGCCGACGCGCGCGCCGCCGCGTTCGGCGTCGTCGCCGTGGCCGGCGAACAGGTGCCGGTCACCGTGACGACGCTGCGCCGGGAGGCCGACTACCAGGACGGCCGGCACCCGCGCACGATCGCGTTCACGACGTCGGTGCCGGAGGACGCGCTGCGGCGCGACTTCACGGTCAACGCGCTCTACCTCGATGTCGGCAGCAGCACCGTGCTGGATCCGACCGGCGGGCTGCGGGACCTGCAGGCACGCGTGCTGCGCACCGTCGGCGTGCCGGCGGTGCGGTTCGACGAGGACGCGCTGCGGCTGCTGCGCGCCGTGCGGTTCGCGGCGCGCTGCGGGCTCACGGTCGAACCGGCGACCAGCGCGGCGCTGCTGGCCGCGGCGCCGGGGCTGCGGCGCCTGTCGGCCGAACGCGTGCTCGACGAACTGACCGCGGCGTTCACCGGACCGGGGCGCGGCCGGGCGCTGCGGCTCTCGGTCGACCTCGGCCTGGCCGCGATCGTGCTGCCGGAGGTGGCCGCGATGGACGCGGTGACCCAGCCGCCGGAGTACCACCCCGAGGGCTGCGTGCTGACGCACACGGCGCTGGTGCTGGACCACGTGCCGGCCGACGACCCCGTGCTGGCCTGGAGCGCGGTGCTGCACGACATCGGCAAGCCGCCGACCTGGCGGCAGGCCGAGGACCGGATCCGGTTCGACGGCCACGACACGCTGTCGGCACGCATGGCCGACGCGGTGCTGCGCCGCCTGCACGCCAGCAACGACCTGCGCGAACGGGTCATCGAGGTCTGCCGCGAGCACATCCGCTTCGCGAGCCTGCCGCAGATGCGGCCGCGGCGCCGCGAGGCGTGGCTGCGCACGCCGCTGTTCCCGACCCACCTGGCGTTCCACCGCGCCGACTGCCTCGGCAGCCACGGCAAGCTCGACGTCTACGAACAGGCGCGCACCTGGCTGGCCGAACTGCCCCCGCTGCCGCCGCCGCTGGTCACCGGTGCCGACGTGCTTGCATTGGGTGTGCCGCCCGGTCCCGCGGTCGGCGAACTGCTGCGTGCCGTGCACGACGCTGCGGCCGAAGCGCCGACGCCAATGGCGCGTCCGGACGCGCTGCTCCTGTTGCGGGATCTTGTCGACCGCTGGCGTCAAGGTGGGGTCCTCCCGGCTCGATAAGGCCCGTGACGGCGCCGCCATCGGCCCGCCGGAGGGAGACATGAGCCTGCGCAGCAACGACCAGTTCGACAACTTCCGCCGCGAGCGGCAGCGCATGCGCGCCAAGCTCGGCCCTGTGGCCGGGCTCGGCTACGAGAACAAGGCGCTGCGGGAGCTCGAGCAGGTCGAGGCCCGCGAGCAGCTCGAGCAGCGGCTGACGAAGGAAGTGCACGAGTTCTTCGCGACCGCCACGCGGCAGGCCGCCGACATCGTCGAGCGGGTCGCGCACGACGCGCAGGAGCAGGCCGGTCAGCGGGTCGAGCAGGAGATGGAGTCGTTCCTGATCGACGCACTCGCGCGCATGAACTCGTTCGTCGTGTCGATGCTGCAGCAGCGGCGGCCGCCGGTCGCGTCGACCGAGATGGAGCCGCGCGTGAAGCGCATCGTCGGCGACAGCCTCGACGAGTTCCGCTGGGAAGGCACCGCCGACGTCGGCGACAAGCACATCGGCCAGGACCCGTTCGACACCGACGTCGACGAGGTGCGGCGCGAGTTCCGCGCCCAGGTCGGCGAGGCGGCGCCGGCGGAGCAGCAGCTGCCGATCGAGGAGCACAAGGTCGCGGCCGCGCACGGCGACGACGAACCCGAGCAGGCGTCCGCCGACGAATCCGAGGCGGAGCCGGCGGCCGAGTCCGAGCCCGCGACGGCGCCGGCAACGGCGGTCGCCGAACCGGCCGAACCCGAAGCGGCGGCCGCGGCCGAGCCGCGGGGTCCGTCGCCGGCCGAAGAACTCGAGCGCTTCAAGAGCGCGCTGAAGTCGCTGGTGCGGCAGGGCACGATGTCGCGCGACGAGGCCAAGGCGGCCTGGCAGGCGCGGCTGCAGAAACTCGGTCTCGCCTGAGCCTCAGGTCAGCGCGATGCGGCGCGCGATCCAGCGTGCCGGCGCGATGCCGGCGGCGATCGCGATCGCTTCCCACGGCCGGCCGGCGGCCAGCGCCAGCAGCGCCGTGTAGAGCATCGTGCCGAGCAGCAGGAACAGCATCGAGCGCCGGATCGCCGGCTGGTCCCAGGTGCCGAGCCGCGTGTTGCGCCGCAGGAACCACAGTGCCGGCAGCAGGGCCAGCGCCGGCGCCGGCCAGAACGACTGCTGCACCGCCGCGATGCCGGCCAGCGCCACCAGCGGTGGCGCCGACTGCACCGCCGCGACGGCCCGGCCGCGCACGTTCGGCTCGTCCTCGAAGATGCCGAGCAGCGTGACCGCGAGGATGTAGACGCCGTAGCAGCCGCTGGCGATCCACAGCGCCTGCACGGCCGCCGGCGGCGCGGTGTCGGCGATCGCCAGCGCGGTGCCGAGGTTCAGTGCGCGCAGCGAACCCATCAGCGGGGCCGACAGCCAGCCGAGGCGCTTGCTGCCGAAGTCGTAGAGCAGGATCAGCGCGGCGAGCAGCGCGTGGTGACCGCGGCACGGCGAGACCAGCAGCGCCGCCGCGAACAGCAACCCGCCCAGCCCGACCGCGAAGGCCGGCGTCACGTCGCCGCGCGGCAACGGCCGTTCGGGCCGCTGCACGGCGTCGAGCCGGCGGTCGGCGACGTCGTTCCAGACCATGCCGCCGGCGTAGAGCAGCGTGCCGGCCGCGACGGCGCCGACGGCGGTGCCGTTCCACGGCAGGCCGAGCACGGCGAGCGACGCGGTGACGTCGGCGGCGGGGGAGAACAGTGTGCCGACGCGCAGCAGGCGCAGCACGGGGAGCAGATGGGGCACCGGCGGATTCGACGGCGCCGGCCGGGCTACAGCAACCGCAAGATGTCGTTGTAGGTGACGAACAACACCAGCAGCAGCACGAACACCAGGCCGAGGATCTGGCTGTAGCCGAACACCCGTGTGCTGACCGGCGAACCCTTGATCTTCTCGATCAGCACGAACAGCAGGTAACCGCCGTCGAGCACCGGGATCGGCAGCAGGTTCACGAACGCGAGGTTCAGGCTCAGCAGCGCGAGGAAGTACCAGAACCAGCTCGGCCCGCGCTGCGCCGCGTGGTAGCTGACCTGCGAGATCCGGATGATGCCGCTGAGGTTCTTCGCGGCGACGTCGCCGGTGACGAGCCGCTTCAGCGTCACGTAGAGCTGCTTGACGAGGTCGAGCGAACAGACCGCGCCGAGCCGCACCGCGTCGGCGACGCCGGTCGCCTTGACCTCGTGCTGAAGGTGCGCGAGCTGCCAGCCGAGTCCGAGGTCGGGGTCGAGCCGCGCCGGCGTGATCTGCAGCGCGACGAGCTCGCCGCCGTCGCCGGCGGTCGCCGTTTCGGGCGCCGCTGCCGCGCGGCGCACGTCGATGCGCAGGGCCCGTTCGCCGGCGCCGGTGACCTGCTCGACGACGTCGTCCCAATGGTCGGTCGCGACGCCGTCGACGGCGACGATGCGGTCGCCGGGGCGCATGCCGGCACGTTCGGCCGGATGGCCGGGCTGCGGCAGCACCAGCGTGGCGTCGACGTCGGCGACCAGAGCGATGTGGGACGGCAGTGCCTCCCGTTCGTCGGCCGTCGCGTCGGCTTCGAGCGCGAGCTGCTGGCCGTCGCGCAACAACAGCCAGCGCGTGCGGCCGGTGCCGACCGCGGCGACGGCGAGGTCGCCGCCGGTGAACGGCGCGCCGTCGATCGCGAGCACGAGGTCGTCGCGCTGCAGGCCGAGCCGTTCGATCAGGGCGCTGCCGGGCCGCAGCCCGGCGATGCGGCGCGGCAGCGGCCGCACGCCGATGCGCGGCGGTGCGTCGGCGCCGCGCGTCGGCGTGACCTGGACCTGCAGCGGCTGGCCGTCGCGCTGCACGTCGATCGCGATCGGCACACCGACCTGCAGCGAGTCCGGGAAGCCGTCCTGCGCCGGCGCGCCGGCGAGGCGCAGGATCCGGTCGCCGTCGCGCAGGCCCGCCTTCGCCGCCGGGCCGTCCGGGTCGACGACCAGCGCCGGCGGCTCCGGATCGATCGCCGGCTCGATGCCGAGGCCGTAGAGGCCCGCGACCGGATCGAAGTGCGGCGTGACGTCGACGACGCGGCGCGCGCCGCCCGGGCGCTCGAGTTCGAGTGCGATCGGGCGGCCGCCGTGCAGCGCGACTTCGACCGCCAGGTTGTCGAACGAGCGGATCAGCTTGCCGCCGGCCGCGAGCACGCGTTCGCCGGGTTGCAGCTGCGCTTCCCAGGCGGCGCTGCCCGGCGCGATGCGACCGACCACCGGCGCCTCGAACTTCACGCCGGCGTGGAACACCAGCGGGAACACGAGCACGGCGAACAGCACGTTCATCAGCACGCCGCCGACCCAGAACAGCGCGCGCTGGCCGGCCGACTTGGCCCACAGCGACTGCGCCGCCGGGTAGCGGCGGTCGCTCGGGTCCTGGCCGGCGACCATCACGTAGCCGCCGAACGGCACCAGCGAGAGGCGGAAGTCGGTGCCGCGCCAGTCGACGCCGCACAGGCGCGGGCCGAACCCGAGCGAGAACACCTCGACGCGCACACCGGCCAGGCGCGCGGCCAGGAAGTGGCCGAGCTCGTGCAGGAAGATCAGCAGGCCGATGCCGATCGCCGCCAGGAGGATGCTGCCGACGTCCATCAGAGGGTGTCGTCCATCAGGGTAGTCGATCGGTCGGGAGCTGGCTGGCGACGAAGGCGCGCGCCATGGCCCGGCCTTCTGCATCGGCCGCCACGGCGTCCTGCAGCGAGCGGATCTGGCGCGGCGGGCGGCTGTGCACGGCCGCGGCGACGCCGGCGGTGATGGCCGGGAACGGCAGCTCGCCGGCCAGGAACGCCGCGGTCGCGACCTCGTCGGCCGCGTTCAGCACGGCGCCGGCGTCGCCGCCGCGCTGCAGCACTTCGTAGGCCAGCGGCACCGCCGGGTAGCGCTGCGGATCGACCGGCAGGAACTCGAGCTTGCGCCAGCGCACCGGGTCGAACGGCTGGAACGTCGACGGCAGTCGGTCCGGCCAGCCGAGGCAGAACCGGATCGGCAGCCGCATGTCCGGCACGCCGCACTGCGCCAGGATCGAGCCGTCGTGGAACTCGACCATCGAGTGCACGATGCTCTGCGGGTGCACGACGACTTCGATCGCCGACGGCGGCAGGTCGAACAGCCAGTGCGCTTCGAGCACCTCGAACGCCTTGTTCATCATCGTCGCGCTGCCGATCGTGATGCGCGGGCCCATCGTCCAGGTCGGATGCCGCAGCGCCTCGTCGCGCGTGATCGCCGCGAACGTGTCGAGCGGCCGTTCGCGGAACGGGCCGCCGGAGCCGGTCAGCCAGATCCGGCGCACCGCGCGCGGATCCTCGCCGTGCAGGCACTGGAACACCGCGCAGTGTTCGCTGTCGACCGGCAGGATCGTGGCGCCGTGTGTGCGCGCCAGCGGCATCAGCCACGAACCGGCGGCGACGAGCGACTCCTTGTTCGCCAGCAGCAGCGTGCGGCCGTGCCGCAGCGTCCAGTCCGACGCCGCGAGGCCGGCGGCGCCGGTGATCGCGTTCAGCACGCGGTCGGGCTCGGTCGCGTCCAGCGCCGCCAGCAGCCCGTCGGGGCCGCGGAAGCCGCGCGTGCCGGGCGGCAGTTCGGGCAGTTCGCCGCCGCCGGTCAGGCACACCGCCGCCGGCCGGTGGGTGGCCGCGGCCGCCGCCAGGGCCTGGGTCTGCGTGTGGGCTGCCAGCAGCGCGACCCGGAAGCGGCCCGGCTGCTCGGCGAGCACGTCCAGTGCCTGCTGGCCGACCGAGCCCGTACAACCGAGAACCGCGACGCTCTGTCTCGCCACGCCGCGATCATCGAGCGGCACGCGCACGAGTCCAGCCCGGCGCCGAATTGTTGCCGCGCCGCGGCCCGGCGCCGCAGCGTCGCCGCCCCGCATCGGCGCACCACCTCGAGCGAAGCCTCTTCGGCCTACCAGCGCGCCGGCGTCGACGTCGACGAGAAGTACGCCGGCATGCCGCTGGTGCCGAGCGAACTGCGGACGGCGATGGCGCACATCACCGGCGGTGGGCTGCCCGACAACGTGCCGCGCAGCCTGCCTGCGGGCGCCGGCGCCCGCAAACAGGCGCTGGTCGCGGTCGGCGAACGCCCGTTCGCGCTCGGCGAGGTCGTGCCGGGCAACCGCGAAGTCGAGCTGGTCTGAGCCGGACGCGCGCGCGGTCCGCACGACCGGGGGCCGGCAGTAGCCCGCGCCGCCGCGCTCGGCTACCGTGCTGGCAGCTCCCCTCTGACGGCGCCGCGCGGCGCCGGCCCCGCTTCCCACCAGGAGTGCCGATGTCCGTACTGGTTTCGCTGCTGTTGGCTCCGCTCGCCGTGCTCGCACCCCAGGGAGACCCCGCTGCGGCGGGGCAGACGACGGATCCGGCGCGCGCGGCGCGGCTGACTCCGGCCGAGCAGAAGTCGCTGCACGACAAGCTGGTGAAGTACCTGAGCGCCGACGAGGACTACGACCGCGCGACCAGCATCAAGGACCGCGAGAAGACCAACAAGAAGCGCGAGAAGACCCTGTCGGACTTCGACGACGAGTGGCAGAAGCTCAGCGCCAGGAAGGGCGACCTGCTCGGGTCGATGGCCGATCTGCGCGCCGTGTTCGAGAACTGTTTCGAACTGCCGCGGCCTTCATTCTCGCTCGGCCAGCTGCGCAAGGAGACCGCCAAGGAAGACGGTGTCGACTACAGCTTCTACCTGCCCAAGGGCTACAAGCCCGAGACGTCGCTGCGCACGTTCGTCGTGCTGCCGGGCACGGCGGGGGCGGAAGGCAGCTGGGCCAAGCCCGCGGACTACTTCGCGGCCGTCTGGGACAAGACCGACACGCAGCTCGACACGATCTTCGTCGTGCCGCACGTGCCGAACGGACTCGAGCTGGACCCGGTGCCGGACTACTCGCGCGAAGGCGCCGAAGCCGAGGAGATGCGCCGCAACACCGCGGTGTTCGCCGGCTGGGGCCGCGTGATGACCGGCTTCAACGTCGACCGCGCGCGCACCTTCCTCGACTGTGGCCGCGGCGCCTGCGGTTTCGGGCTGCGGTTCGTGTCGATCTTCCCGGACCGCTTCGCCGGCGTCGTGCTGCGCGATCCGGTCGCCGTCGACGACATCCGGCTCGGCAGCATGCTCGGCATGCCGGTGCTGATGGTGAAGACCGCGGCCAATGCGGCCGTGGTCGATGCGCTGCGCAAGCGGTTCGAAGAACTGACGCCGGGCAGCGTCACCGTGGTCGACGCGACCGACGAGTACCCGCACCGCGCGGCCGGGCCGGCGATCACCGAATGGTCCGCCAAGCAGCGGCGCAACATGACGCCGAGCCGCGTCGTGATCGAGCCGAACCACGACCGCTACAAGCGGGCCTACTGGGTGGAGATCGACCGCTCGGATCCGATGCTGGGGGCGCCGCTCGACGCGCGGCCCCGCATCGAGGTGACCGCCGACCGCGCGCAGAACCGCATCGTCGTGCAGGCGCGCGGCATCGAGCGGTTCGTGTTGCGGCTCAACGACGACATCGTCGACCTCGGCAAGGAGTTCACGGTCGTGGTCAACGACAAGGCCGTGCCCGAGAAGAAGGAGCGGTCGTTCCGCGACATGGAGAAGGGCTTCAAGCTGCGGCGCGACTGGGACTACCTGTTCCCGGTGATCTACCGTGCCTCGGTGCCGAAGGCCGCCGAGAAGGACGCCGCGGCCGAGAAGAAGTGACCGGCGTCGCCGCCGCCGCGCCGGTCGCCGGCCTGTCGCTGCCGCGAGGCCTCGCCGCGGCCTGGTTGTGCGGCTTCGGCTGCATGGCCGCCGAGCTGACCGCCGTGCGCCTGCTGGCGCCGCACTTCGGCGACAGCGCCTACGTGTGGACCAACGTGATCGGCATCATCCTGGCCGCGCTGGCAGCGGGGGCCTGGCTCGGCGGTCGGTTCGCCGCGCGGGCCGACGCGGCGGCGGGGCCGGCCCGGTTGCTGTTCGCCGCCGGCCTGTGGCTCGGGCTCGCGCCGTATGCGACGCGGGCGTTGGCCGAGTGGCTGCTGCCGGCGGGGCTGCCGCTCGACGCCGCGATGCCGGCCCTGGTGCGCGGCTCGTTCGTCGCGACCGCGGTCGTGTTCGGGCCGCCGATGCTGCTGCTGGGCGCCGTGTCGCCCCTGCTGGTGACGCTGGTGGTGCGGGCGTCGGTCGCGGTCGGGCGCGCGGCCGGTGCGATCGGCGCCGCGGGCACGCTCGGCAGCCTGGTCGGCACGTTCACGGCGACGCACTGGCTGGTGCCGACGTTCGGTTGCCGCGCCGCGGCGGGCATCGCCGCCGCGCTGCTGTGCGCCGCCGCGGCGTGCACGCTGCGTGGCCGCGCACCGGCGGGGCGGGCCGCGGTCGTGCTGCTGGTGTCGGGCCTGCTGCCGTTCGGCCACACCGGTCCGCTGCGGCCGGCGCCGCCGGGCGTCGAACTGCTGGCCGAGCGCGAAAGCCGTGTGCAGTTCCTGCAGGTGCAGCGCACACACCCGGAGGCAGCGCCGCCGCGCACGCAGCTGGTCGTCAACGAAGGCCTCGACTCGTTCCACTCGCTGTTCGTCGCCGGCTCGGCCCTGACCGCTGGCGCCTACTACGACTGGCATGCGCTGGCGCCTCTGCTGGCCGGCGACGGCGCGCCGCCGGCCGACCTGCGCGCGCTGTCGATCGGCGATGCGGCGGGCTCGCTGCGCGCGGTCTATGCCGGCGTGTTCCCCGGCGCGCGCGTCGACGGCGTCGACATCGATCCGGCATGCCGCGAACTCGGCGACCGCTGGTTCGCCGCGGCGAAGGCGCCGGGCGACGCGTTCGTGGTGGACGGCCGCGTGTTCCTGGCGCGCACCGATCGCCGTTGGCACGTGATCCACGTCGACGCCTACGCGCACCAGGTCTACGTGCCGGCACACCTCGCGAGCCGCGAGTTCTTCGCGCACGCGCACGACCGGCTGCTGCCCGGCGGCGTGCTGGCGTGCAACATCGGCGCGCTGCGCCGCGACGATCCGGTGCTGCGCGCGATCGCGGCCACGGTGGCCGCGGTGTTCGGCCACGCATCGGTGCTGCTGCTGCCGGCCTCGCGCAACGCGCTGCTGGTGGCGCGGCGCGATCGCGCACCCGAGCCGGCGCGGCTCAGGGCGTACGGCGCCGACGGTACGGCGCTGTCGGCCGACGACCTCGCGGCCTGGCGCGGCATCGTCACCGCCGCGGCGCGCCCCGACGCCTGGTTCGACGCGGCCGCGGGCGGGCCGGTGCTGGTCGACGACCGGCCGGTGCTGGATCGTCTGCTGTCGGACAGCTACCTGCGGCGCGACGATCCGGGGCTCGCGCTGGCCATCGGGGGGACACTCGACGAAGCCGCCGCGGAACTGCAGGCCTACACGGCGGCGCAGGCGCGGCGGTGGGACGAGGTGCTGGCTGCGGTGGCGCAGAGCCGCGCACCGACTGCCTACCTGCGCGAACTGGCCGGCGATGCGCGCTGGTCGCTGCGGCAGCTCGCGTCGGCGCTGCGTGAGTACGAGGCCGCGCAGCCGTTGGCGCCCGACGCGGCCGCGGCGGCACGGCTGGCCGGCAAGCTCGCTGCGGCACGCGACGAGGCGGCGCCGATCGCGGCGGCCGAACGGGCGGCCAGCCGACTGGGCTGGCTGCAGCTCGCCGCGGTCGGGGTGCTGGCGGTGCTGGCGATCGGCATCGGTCGCCGCGTCGCGCCGGCGGCGCCAGGCTGAGCGCCGCCGCGTGCGGTCACAGGATGTCGAGGATGCCGGCGGCGCCGTCGGTCAGCGTTTCGGTCGCGGCGCGGTAGTTCGTGCAGGTCGCGTAGGCCGCGTTCCACGGCAGCGGGTCCTTGTCGCCGACCATGCCGATCGCCACCGCCGCGAACGCCCGCGTCAGCGGCGTCAGGCGGGCATCCTCCAGCATCGCGCCGAGGCGCGGCAGGCTGCGGCGGTCGCCGATCTGGCCGAGCGCGCTGGCGATCGCCGACAACCGCACGAGGCTCGGCTCCGGGTGCTCGAGGGCGCGGCACAGTTCGGGCACCACCGTGTGGTCGCCGAGCAGCCCGAGCGCGCGCACGGCCTGCTGCAGGACCTGCGGCCGGCGCGCGGATGCCGCCATCAGCGCGCGGATGTCGCCGATCGCGTCGACGTCGCCCATCAGGCCGAGCGCGAGCGCCAGGTAGCCGGCGAGGTCGTCGCGGTGCGCCTGGTCGCGCAGCGTCGCCCGCACGCTCGCCGCGCCGTCGCCGGCCTGCGCCAGACCGAGTGCCAGCCCCAGAGCGCCGAGTGCGGTCGGCGTGCGCGCCGCGGCGAAGCTGCGGCGCAGTGCGGTCTGCACGGTGCGGTCGGGGTCGCGTCGGCTGCCGTCGGCGTCGGGCGCGAGGCTGCGCGCGGTCCAGACACCGAGTGCCAGGCCGATCCAGGGCAGCTCGAGCACGGTTTGCGCGTCGTCGAGTTCGCGCAGCAGCGCGTCGCGCGCCAGCGGGCCGCCGAGCCGCGCCAGCGACAGCATCGCGAAGGCGCGGGTCTGCTGGTCGCGGTGCTCCTGGTGCACGCGCAGCAGCAGCAGGGCGACTGCCTCGCCGGCGTCACCGGCCGCGGCCCACGGCGGCGACAGGTCGCCGAGCGCCAGCGCGCAGGATTGCGCGATGTGGACGTTGGTCTTGCCGGTCGCGGCCGGCGCCGCCTCGCCCCGCAGGCCGCGTTCGAGTTCGCTGGCGAAGCGCTGACGCCAGGCGGCGGCACGCGGATCGTCACGACCGAGCAGCCGGGCCAACGCCGTCGGTACGTGTGCCTGCACGAGCTGTTCGCCGGGGCCGACGTCGGCGGCGAAGTAGCGGCGGAAGTCGTCGACGATCGTGTCGCGCAGCGTGTCTGCCGCGGCGCCGTGCCAGTCGGCGGGGAACAGGGCCAGCGCTTCGATCGCCGCGACGCGCAGGTTCCAGCCCAGCGTCGCGTCGCCGACGACGCCGCGCAGGACGCCGACCACGCGCAGCGCCGGCGCCGGGCGGCGCAGGGACTGCAGCTGCAGGCCCAGCGCATAGGCGGCGAACGCGCGGGTGCGTTCGTTGACCGCGGCCTGCGCCGATGCGCGGCGGCCCGCCTCGGTGTCGCGCACCAGGTCTGCCAGCAGGTCGAGCGTGGCCGGATCGCCGCGGCGCGCGATGCCGAGCGCCAGCGCCGCGGTCTCGCGCTGCTCCTGGTCGTTGCGGGCCAGGAACGGCACCAGCACGTCGTGCAGGCGCCAGGCGGTTCCGTCGCGGCCGATCTTCGCCAGCGCGACCAGGCACGCCGAAATCGTGTCGCGGTCGCTGGCGCGCTGCAGCGCGCGGGCCAGCGTCTCGGTGGCCTGCTGCAGATCGCCGTCGGTCGGGCGTTCGATCGCGCCGTGCAGGTGCCGGAAGCGCGGATTCAGCAGCGGGTCCTCGGCGCCGAACGGCACGCGGTCGCCCGCGACGGCGTCGCGCAGGCGCAGGAACGGGTCCTTGCCGAACTCCCACCAGAACTCCCAGCGGGTGAGGTCGTCGTCCAGCGTGACGCCGCGCGGCGCCGCACCGATGCCGGTGCCGCCGGCGCCGGCGGTCGCGGGTCCGCCCGTCAGGCCGCCGGAGGGCGCCGGCGCCCCGCTGCCGCCCGCCGATCCGGCGGCACCGCCGCCGCCGGTGCCGCCGCTGCCGCTGTTGCCGGACGGCGGTTTCACGTCGGTGGGGCCGCGGTACTGGCCGCCGTGCGCATGGGCACTCGCCAGCAGGCTGACGGCGGTCCAGGTGGTGACGAGCAGGCGGTGGGCGCAGCGCATGCTCCGCGCAATGCAAGCGACATGCCCGGGCCCCCGGCCCGGAAACGACACCGGCCTGCACACTGTCGTGCAGGCCGGTCGGCGGCGCGGCGGAGCCGCGCGTCACGCAGGCATCACAGGATGTCGAGGATGCCGGTCGACTTGTTGGTCAGCGTTTCGACCGACGCACGGTAGTTCATGTTCGTGCCGATCTTCGAGTTCCACGGCAGCGACTCCTTGTCGGCGATGCCGCCCAGCGCGACGGCGGCGAACGCGCGCGCCAGCTCGGTGAGCTTGCTGTCGAACAGCATCTCCTTCAGCGGCTGGATCGAGCGCTGGTCACCGATGAAGCCGAGCGCCGAGGCGATCGCCGACAGCTTCGCCAGGTTGTTGCCGCCCTCGTCGGCCAGCAGCTTCTGCAGGTCTTCGGCGACGCGCTTGTCGCCGAGCTTGCCGAGCGCGATCGCCGCCTGCTGCAGCAGCAGCTCACGACGCGTCGACTGCTGCACGACGTTGCGGATGTCCTCGACCGAGCGGATGTCGTTCATCAGCGCGAGGCCGACGCACAGGTAACCGGCCATCTCTTCCTGGGCGACCGAGCTGACCATCATCGAGCGCATCAGGTCGGCTGCTTCGGTGGCGCGGGCGAGGCCGAGCGCGATACCGAGGGCGCCGCGCAGGCTCGGGTCCTTGTTCTTCTCGAGCGCGTCGGCCAGCGTGCGACCGATCTCGGTCTCGAGTTCGGCGTCGGGCTGCTGCTCGTACTTCTTGAAGCAGTAGACGCCGAGCGCCATCGAGCACCACGGCTTCTCCTGGTTCTTGCCGCCCTTGTCGAACTCCTTCAGCAGCACCTGACGGTTCTCGGCGCCACCGATCTGGCCGAGGCCGAGCACCGCGAAGTTGCGGGTCTGCGAGTCCTTGTGGTCGTGGTAGACGTCGAGCAGCAGCTTGCTGTACTTGCCGTCCGGGCACTTCTTCTCGTCCTTGTCGTCGAACGGCTTGGCCAGCATGCCGATCGCCAGCGCGCACGACTGCGGGATGTAGATGCTCGCGCGCTTGACCTTGCCCTTCTCCATCAGGTCGGCAGCGAACAGGTCCTTGTAGTAGTCGGCCTTCGGGTGGTCGCGGCCGATCAGCTTGGCGATCGCCGTGGGGCAGTGCGCCTGGATCAGCTGCTCGCCGGAGCCGAGCTCCTTCATGTAGTAGGTCTCGAGCACCTGCAGCACCTCGGCCAGCAGCGCCTTGTCGGCGTCGGTCGACGTGCCGATGTTCAGGATCGCCATGCCGTTGATGGCGGCGACCTTGAGGTCGCGGCCGCTCGCCTTGTCGTCGGCGAGCACCTGCTTCATGACCTCGAACGCGCGCGCCTTGATCTCGGTCTTGTTGTGCGCGAACGCCATCAGGCCGAGGCCGTAGAGCGAGAACGCGCGCACGCGGTAGTGCACCGAGCCGCCGCAGGCCTCGCGGCCCTTGTCCTTGTCGAGCGCGAGCCCGACCAGCAGTTCGACGTTCTCTTCCTCGGCGACCGCGGCGATGCCCATCGCCAGCGCGGCGGTCTCGGCGACTTCGAGGTCGGGCTTGCGCAGCCGCGGCTTGAAGACGTCGATCAGCTTGAAGTCCGGGTGGTTGGTGCCGATCTTCGCCATCGCGACCATGCACGACGAGTTGACGTCGCGCTGCTCGGTCGAGTCGATTGCCTTCTTCAGCGCCGGCAGGATCTCGTTCTGGATCTGCTCCTGGGTCGGCTTCAGCGAGTCGCGCGCTTCACTGCGGCGCGTGCCGCCGAGGAAGAAGTCGTCGCTGCCGGTCTGGGCGCCGCCCTGGGTCACCGCGTCGCGCAGGCGGATGAAGGGGTCCTTGTTGAACTCCCACCAGTAGCGCCACTCGGTCAGGTCTTCTTCGATCGACACACCGCGACCGCCCGTGGTCGGGCCGCGGCCGCCGCCGGGGCCGCCGGGGCCGCCGGTGGTGGGGCCGGAGCCGCCGCCGGTCGACGGGCCGGTCGGCGCCGGGGCGCTCGGGCCGGCAGGACCACCGGTCGTCGGGCCGCTGGGGCCACCGGTATTGCCGCCACCACCGCCACCGCCGCCGCCGGGCGGCACGGTGTCGCCGGGGCCACGGTACTGACCGCCGTGGGCAAGGGCGGTCTCGGGCAGCAGCGCGAGCAAGCCCGCGCAGCACAGACCAGACAGCAAGAGCTTCTTCATGGTTGGTTCGATCGATCGTCGGCCGCAGCCGACGGCGTGGGTTCCAGGTGGGACGACCGGTGGCACGGGATGCGGCTCCGACCGAATGCCGGATGGTAGCCGTTCCGTGCGCCCGGGTGCAAAAGCGGGACCATCGTCTGACCAACTTCGTGCACTGCGCTGTGGGCGCGACGCGCAGCACCCGCAGCGTTACTCGGGCGAAACGACAAGGCGGGCCTCGAGGCCGCGCAGCAGCCGCACGATGTGCCGGTGGACCACCGGGCCGGCGGCGATGGTCGGTGTGTGGCCGACGGCCAGGTTGCGGCACGGGAACACCGGGCGACCGCGCCAGTCGGTGAACCGGCCCCCGGCTTCTTGCACCAGCAGGCCGGCGGCGGCGAAGTCCCACAGGCGGCCCTGCTCCTGCACGTTGGCGTCGAGTCGGCCCATCACGACGTCGACCAGCTGCGTGACCGTGCAGCCGAACGTGCGCACGCGGCCGCCGCCGCGCTGCAGGCGGGCGACGAACGCCAGGTCCTGTTGGCCGCGGTGCCACTGGCAGCCGACGATCGCCGCGTCGCCGAGCGTGCCGCGCGGCAGGTGCACGCGCCGGCCGTTGCGCCGCGTGCCGGCACCGGCCACCGCCGAGTAGACCGCGGCTTCGGGCTGGCAGTGCACGACCGCCAAGAGCGGCGCGCCGCGCCACAGCAGAGCGATCGACACCGCATGGTGGAACAGACCGCGTGAGAAGTTGCTGGTGCCGTCGATCGGATCGACGACCCAGAGCCAGTCGTGGTCGAGGTCGCTCGCCTCGGTCTCCTCGCCGAGGAAGCCGGCGTCCGGGGCCAGCCGCGCCAGGTCGCGGCGCAGCCGCCGTTCGCACGCGAGGTCGACCGACGTCACGAAGTCGCCTTCGCCTTTGCGGCGCACGTCCGCTGGCCGCAGCCGGCGGCCGGCCCGCGCGATGGTCGCGGCGGCAGTGGCGGCGAGCTGGCACACCGGCTGGCACAGGGCGGCGGCGCGCTGGTGGGGGGGAGCAGATCGGCGACCGCGCATGGCGCGGCAGCGTAGATCGACGCCGCACTGGCGCCACGGCATTCTCGGCGCCGGAAAAGGCGCGTGCGCGGCGGTCGGGTGGCGCTACAAGAGCCGCCCATGCGGCACCGGCGTGCCAGGCGAACCCGAGTGACCCCCTGGTGCAGGGCCGTGGCGGTGGCGGCACTGGCCGGCGGCGCGTGTGCCGGTCTGCCCGAACCGGACGGCTACGGCGGGGTCCGCCGCGAGTCCATGCTGCAGCCGACCGCGGCGCCGGCCGCGGCCCGGGCGCCGGCCGAACGGGTGCCGGCGGCGGCGCTGCTGCAACCGGACAGTGATCTGGTGGCGGCCGCCGATGTGGGCGCGACCGAGCGGCAACTGCGCCACGAACTCGCGCACGCGGCCGATCCGACCGCCGCCGCCCTCGAGCTGGCCGACTTGTTGTGTGCGCTCGAACGCCACCGCGACGCACTGGATGCGATCGACGCGGCGCTGGCGCGGCGCGATGCGCCGGCGCTGCGCGTCTGCCGTGCGGGCGTCCTGCGCGACCTCGCGCGCCGCCCCGAAGCCGTCGCCGAGCTGCAGGCGCTGGCGCGGCAGCACGGCGCCGCCAGCCTGCACCCGGGGCTCCTGTTCGAGTGCGCGGAGCTGCAGTGGCTGCTTGGCGACGCTGCCGCGGCGCAGGCGACACTCGCGGAACTGCAGCGCGTGCACGCGGCGGACCCATGGGTCGAAGCGAACGCGACGGCCCTGCGTGGGCTCGCCGACGAATTGGCGACGGCCAGTGCGCCGCCGGTCGCGCGCGTGCGCGACCTGCTCGCGAGCCTGCGCGGCGGCGTGTCGCCGGCCGATCGGGTCCGGCTGCTCACGGAGCTCTGCCGGCTCGCCGACCGCGAGACCGGTCCGCGGCGCGAGTACCTGCGCAGCCGCGCGATCGCGATCGCCTGCGCCGACGAGTCGCCGGCGGTGCGCGCGCGCGCCGTGCAACTGGCCGAGGTCCGCGGCGAGGACGCCGCCGACTTCTGCCGCACCGCCCTGGCCGACGACGCTGCGCTCGTGCGCCAGGTCGCCGCCGAACGGTGCCCGGCGCTGGCCGGGGACGACGCGGTGCCATGGTTGCTGGCGGCGCTCGCCGCCGAGACCGACGGCTTCGCGTTCGCGGCGATGCATGCGGCACTGGCCGTCCTGGTGCCGGGCGGGCCCGAACTGCCGTCCGGCCTCGCCGGCGACGCCGCGACGCGGTCGGCCGTCACCGCCGCCTGGAGGCAACGATGCCGCCCCTGATCCTCGTCGTCGGCGGCGCCGGCTACATCGGCTCGCACACGGCACTGGCCCTGCGCGACGCCGGCCTGCGCACGCTGGTGCTCGACGACTTCAGCACCGGCTTCCGCGGCGCGCTGCTCGGCGGCGACTGCGTCGAGGTCGATCTGCTCGATGCGCCGCGCCTGCGGGCGGCGCTGGCGACGCACCGGCCGGCGGCGGTCGTGCACTTCGCGGCCCGCTGCTACGTCGGCGAATCGGTGCGCGATCCGGGCGCCTACTACCGCAACAACGTGGTCGGCACGCTGCACCTGCTGGAGGCCATGGTCGCCTCAGGCGTCGCGAACATCGTGTTCAGTTCGACCTGCGCGACCTACGGCGAGCCCGACCGCGTGCCGATCGAAGAGACCTGCCCCCAGCGGCCGATCAACCCGTACGGCAACACCAAGCTCGCCTGCGAGTACCTGCTGCACGACTTCGGCACCGCCCACGGCATCCGGTCGATCGCGCTGCGCTACTTCAACGCTGCCGGTGCCGACCCGCAGGCGCGGCTCGGCGAAGACCACCGGCCCGAGACGCACCTGATCCCGCTGGCGCTGGCAGCAGCCGCCGGTCGCCGCCCGCCGCTGCAGGTGTTCGGTGCGGACTACCCGACGCCGGACGGCACTTGCATCCGCGACTACATCCACGTCGCCGACCTCGCCGATGCCCACGTGCTCGCCGTGCAGAGCCTGCTCGCCGGCACCGGCGGCTGCCGCGCGTTCAACCTCGGCAACGGCAGCGGCGCCTCGGTTGCCGAGGTGATCGCCGCGGTCGCCCGCGTGACCGGCCGCCCGGTGCCGCACCGCATCGTCGCGCGCCGACCCGGCGATCCGCCGCGGCTGGTCGGCAGCACCGCGAAGATCACGCGCGAACTCGGCTGGCGGCCGCGGCGCTCCGCGCTCGACCAGATCGTCGCCGACGCGTGGGCCTGGCACGAACGACACCCGGACGGCTATGCACAGTGACCTCTCCGATCGGCCGCGGCGCCGTGGACCGAAGCGAACCACGGCGACGCTGTTGTGCGCCGTGCTGGCGGCGTGCTCGGCCGCCGACAACCTCTCGTTCGCCGAGCTCGCGACCGAACTCGACGGCATCGTCAGCGTCGGCGGCGAAGGCGACGCGCGCACGATCGTCTACGCGACCGAGGCCGAGGTCAGCGCCTGGTACATGCGGCAGTTCTGGTTGTGGCCGTTCCGCTGGGGGCTCGGCCCGGTGTTCGGCTACCGCGGCCTCGACACGCTCGAGAACCCCGCCGGCCACGTGCGCGAACTGCTGGTCGAGCTGCCCGACGAAACCGGCAGCGACCTGGTGCGGTGTGCCCAGGCGGCGACGCGGCTCGGTTGGATCGCCGCCGCCGACCGCAACGGCCACAGCCGCGTCGTCGCGATGGACGGACTGGTGCAGACGGCGCTGCAGGCCGAGCTGCCGCTGTTCACCCGCGACTTCGCGGAACTCGGCGCCACGCTGCCCGACGAGCGGCGCGCGGCGCTGCAGCGGGCCGTCGAGGCCGGCCGGCCGGAGGCGCGCGTCGCGGCCTGGGACGAGACGCGCCGCACCGGCTACGCCGCGGCGCTGGTCGAACTGACCCGCCAGCCGCTGGTCGGTTGGAGCCAACAGCTGGTGCTGGTGGCCGACCTGATCGAACTGCACGCCACCGAGCCCGACGCCGAGCTGCAGGCCGTCACGCTCGACGCGCTGCGCGCCGCGATGGTGCACTGCGTCGAGGGCATCCTGCTGCGGGCCACGGCCGAACGCGACGTGCGGTTCGCCGACGTGCGGCTCTGCGCGATGGAGCAGGTGCGTCGGCTGGCGGGACCGCGCGGCGTGCCGCTGCTGCTCGCGGTGCTGCAGGCGACGCCGCAGCAGCGCGCGCGGCTCGAGCCGCAGTTCGATCCGGACCCGCTGGTGTCGCTGCGGCTGATCCACTACTGCGGCCAGCTGCGCGGGCCGGCGGCGCTGGTCGAAGTGCGGCTGCCGGGCCGCGAGAGCTGGCAGGCGATCGCGCCGGTCGACTTCCTGGCGCAGACCGTGCTGAACGAACAGGCCTACTACTCGAAGCTGCGCACGCCGGCGCTGGCGGCGCTGTCGCTGTCGCTGGGGCGGCCGACGATCGATCCGGATCCGGCCTGGGTGCGCGAGTGGTACCGCGAACGCCACAGCCGCGGCGTCAGGGACGGTGGATGAAGACGCACTGGCTCGACGCGCGGCTGGTCTACGACGGCTCGCAGCTGCGCGCCCACTGGGCGCTCGCGGCGACCGGCATCGCCGGCGACGTGCTGGTCGGCTGGCGCGGACCGTGCCGCGTCGCCAGTGCCGAGATGGCGGACCTCGCCGACCTCGACGGTCCCGGCATCGCCGCCGATGACATGGTCCATTTCGTGCACGAGAGCTTCGCGGCGACCGATCTGCTGCTGGCGGTGCACCGGCAGCGCCTGCTGGCCGCGCAGGCTGCCGAGGTCTTGCGCGCGATGGCACCTTTGGCCATCGTGCGCCGCGACGGCGACGACCTGTGGGTCGGCACCGGCAAACTCTCGGTCTCGATCGCCACCGTGACTCCGGTCAGCGCCCTGATCCACTTCGCCGTCAACGCCAGCGTCGGCGGTGCGCCGGTACCGACCGCGGACCTGCAGCAGCTCGGCGTCGACGCGGCGGCATTCGGCCAGGCGCTGCTGGCGCGGGCGGCCGACGAGCAGGCCTCGATCGCGGTCGCGCGCGCGAAGGTCCGGCCGAAGGGAGAGTGGCGGTGAAGGGACGCCTGGTCGGCCTGCTGAAGCTGCTGTTCGTCGCGGCGCTGATGTGGTTCGTGTTCCGCACGATCCACTTCGAGGATCGGCTCGTCTACCGCAGCGGCGCGCCGGACCAGCAGGTCGTCAGCGAGGAGCGCATCGTCGAGATCCAGGGCACCTGGAAGGACGACCCGGTGCGCTACACCGAAGGTGGCGACCCGACCGTGCGCGAGGCCGCTTCGGGGCCGCAGCCGGACGGTCGCACGCTCGAGATCGCGCCGGGTTTCCTGACCTACTGGCGCAACCTCGACCCGCTGCTGTTCGCGCTCGGCGCACTCTGCTACTTCGTGACCGTGCTGATCGCCGGCGCGCGCTGGTGGTGGCTGCTGCGCGTCAACGGCACCGACGTCTCGCTGAACGAGACGCTGCGCTTCACCTGGATCGGCGTGTTCTTCAACACGGTCGTACCCGGAGCGACCGGCGGCGACGTCATCAAGGCGATCTACATCATGAAGCGGTGCCCCGGCCACCGCGTGCAGGTGCTGGTCTCCGTGATCGTCGACCGCGTGCTCGGGCTCGCGTCGCTGGCGCTGCTCGGCGCGGTCGTCGTGTTGTTCGCGCTGGATCGCTTCGGCGACATCGCACTCGCGATCTGGGCCGTGATCGTCGGCGTCGGCCTGATCGGTCTCGTCGCGTTCAGCCGGCGGTTGCGGCAGCTGGTGCGGCTCAAGTGGCTGCTGGAACGGCTGCCGCACAAGCTCAGCCACCTGCTGAAGCTGGTCGACCAGGCGGTGTTCTTCTACCGCGACCACCGGATCGTGATCGCCGCGAGCCTGTTGGCCGGCGTCGGCAACCACGTGATCTCGGTGCTCAGCGTGGTCTGCGTCGGCCATGCCCTCGGCGTCGGCATGCCGAGCTTCGAGTACTTCGTGCTGATCCCGGTGATCAACATCGTCACCGCGGTGCCGATCGGGCCGAACGGCTGGGGTGTCGGTGAGACGCTCTACAAGCTGCTGTTCGGCAAGTACGGCGCCGCGCACCTGCCCGGCGTCGCCAACGCGGCCGAGGCGATGGGCACGCGCGGGGTCGCGCTGTCGGTGCTGTACCGGCTGCACCTGACGTTCTGGTCGCTGCTGGGCGGCCTGTTCGTGCTGTTCGAGAAGGACAAGGTGACGCGCGCCGACATCGAGCACGAAGTCGAGCTCGAGGAGCGCGACGACGTGGATCCGCCCGCGGCGCGGAGCTAACGTGCTCGCCGCATGTCCCTCCTCGTAGTCGGCTCGACCGCGTTCGACACCGTCGAAACCCCGCACGGCACCGCCACCGAGTGCCTCGGCGGCTCTTCGACCTACTTCGGCCTCGCGGCGCGGCTGTTCACGCCGGTGCGGCTCGTCAGCGTGGTCGGCAGCGACTTCCCGCAGCGCCACCGCGATCTGCTGCAGGGGCACGGCATCGACCTGGCGGGGCTCGAGACGAAGCCCGGCAAGACGTTCCGCTGGCACGGCCGCTACTCGCAGGACATGAACTCCCGCGACACGCTCGACGTGCAGCTGAACACGTTCGGCGACTTCCGGCCGAAGGTGCCCGCGGCGTTCTGCGCGACGCCGTTCGTGTTCCTCGCCAACGGCTCGCCGGCGACGCAGCGTTCGGTGCTGGAGCAGATGGAGGCGCCGCGCTTCTGCGTCGCCGACACGATGGACCTCTGGATCACGCACGAACGCGACGGGTTGCTCGAACTGCTGCGCCGCATCGACGGCCTGATCGTCAACGACGGCGAGGTCAAGCAGCTGACCGGCAAGGCGAACCTGATCCAGGCCGGCCGCGCCTGCCTCGCGCTCGGGCCGAAGCTCGTGATCGTCAAGAAGGGCGAGCACGGCTGCTTCGTGTTCTCGAACTTCTTCCACTACGCGTTGCCGGCCTACCCGACCGAAGCGGTCGTCGACCCGACCGGCGCCGGCGACAGCTTCGCGGGCGGGTTCATGGGCTACCTGGCGACCTGCGACACGATCAGCCTCTGGAACATGAAGCGCGCCGTCGCCTACGGCACCGTGACCGCCAGCCTGACCGTCGAGGGCTTCGGCGTCGAGCGGATCGCCCAGGCCGACCGCGACACGGTCGAGCGGCGGTTCCACGAACTGCAGCAATTCGTCAGCGGCGGCTAGCCCGGCCCAGCGCGTGCATCGCCGCGCGGCGGGGGCTATCGTCTTCGCCCCGCCAATGATCGCCCTGCAGAGCTACGTCGGTGGACAGTGGGTCGCCGGAACCGGCACTCCCGTCCCTCTCCACGATCCCGCGACCGAAGCCGTGCTCGGCGAAGTGCGGCCGGCCGGCGTCGATTTCGGCGCCGCGCTGCGCCACGCGCGCGAGGTCGGCGGCCCGGCGCTGCGGGCGCTGACGTTCCCGCAGCGGGCCGAGAAGCTGAAGTTGTTGTCGGCGCTGCTGCACGAACACCGCGACGCGCTGATCGAGATCGCCGGCCGCAACGGCGGCAATACGCGCGGCGACGCGAAGTTCGACCTCGACGGTGCGTCGGGCACGCTGGCGTTCTACGCCGGCCTCGGCAAGGCGCTGCCCGACGGCAACCTGCTGCCCGACGGCGACGGCGTGCAGCTCGGCCGCACCCCGCGCTTCTGGGGCCAGCACGTCTACACGCCGCGGCCCGGCGTGGCGCTGCACATCAATGCCTTCAACTTCCCGGCCTGGGGCATGGGCGAGAAGATCGCCTGCGCGCTGCTCGCCGGTGTGCCGGTGATCGAGAAGGCCGGCACGCCGAGTGCGATGCTCGCGCACCGGATCGCGCAGCTGGTCGTCGACAGCGGCATCCTGCCCGAGGGTGCGTTCCAGTTCGTCGCCGGCTCCGCGTCGGGCCTGCTCGATCTGCTGGGACCGATGGACGCGGTGGCGTTCACGGGCAGCTCGCGCACCGGCGCGCTGATCCGCGGCAATCCGAACCTCGTCGCGCGCAACGTGCGCGTCAACATCGAAGCCGACTCGATCAACCCGGCCGTGCTCGGCCCCGATGTCGAGAGCGGCGGCGACACGTTCGAGCAGTTCCTCGCCAACGTCGCGGTCGACATGACGCAGAAGGCGGGGCAGAAGTGCACCGCCGTACGCCGCATCCTGGTGCCGCAGGCGATGGTCGGCGAAGTGCAGGAAGCGCTGGTCGAACGGCTGCGCGCGGTCAAGGTCGGCAACCCGCTCGACGACAGCGTGCGCATGGGGCCGGTGGCCAGCCGCGATCAGTTGCGCGACGTGCGGGCCGGCATCGACCAGCTCGCCGCGGTCGCCGACGTCGTGCTGGGCGGCAAGCAACCGATCGCCGAGAAGGGCTACTTCGTCGCCGCGACGCTGCTGCGCGCGCGCGACGCCGAGGCGGCCGTGCTGCACGAACTCGAGGTGTTCGGGCCGTGCGCGACGATCGTGCCGTACGACGGCAGCGCCGCGCGCGCGGTCGGCCTCTGCAACCGCGGCGGTGGCGGCCTCGTCGCCAGCGTCTACAGCGACGACCGCGCGTTCGTCGAGGCGGTGGTGCAGGGGATCGCGCCCTGGCACGGCCGCGTGTGGCTCGGCAGTGAGAAGACCCACGGCCAGGCGCTGGGGCCCGGCGCGGTGCTGCCGGCGTCGATCCACGGTGGTCCCGGCCGCGCTGGCGGGGGCGAAGAGCTCGGCGGCCTGCGCGGCTTGCACCCGTACCTGCAGCGGACCGCCGTGCAGGGCGACCGGGCGGTCGTGGCGAAGGCGTTCGGTCTGGACGGATCTACTGCCTGACGAAATCCGAACGGCCGGCGAACAAACCTCGGACAGCTCCGGGAACCCGCGGTCGTGATGGAATTTCCAGCAGAAATCCTCAGCCGGCCCGCCTCACCCTCGGCGTAGCGACGAACAGCCCGGTCTCCCCACGCGCGAGGTTGCCCATGTCGCTGATGGCGGTGGTTGCTTGCTGGTGTTTCGCAAGTTTCTTGCTCGCTCCCATCGTGGGGCGAGCGATCCGCTGCTCCAGGACGGGCGGCATGCGTCTGCCGGTGCGGGAGCCGGTGATCCGGAAGGTCGCTGAGGTGGCCTGACTGCGTCGGTGAGCCGTGGGCTCGCCGTGGCCGCCGTTCGGGCAGGCCGGCGAGCTGCAACCCCGGGCGCGCTGGACTCAGATGGAGTCCCACTGGCCGGCCGCCGGCCGAAGGCTCTGGCTGCGACGCCAACGTATGGCGGGAACGTATGGCGTCAGAGTCGGTCGCGTGCTCGGCTGCCGCAGCCGCTCGGTGCCCAGCAGGTGCGCCACCAAGGGCCGTCGAGGCAATGGCTGTCGTAGCGACGACCCCGTCGCAGCGATGGCAGGGGCCGGACAGCGCTCGGCCGAGGGAAGGAGTGGTGGGCGTTGCAGGAGTCGAACCTGCGACCCTCAGCTTGTCGAGCTGATGCTCTAGCCAACTGAGCTAAACGCCCTCGAACCGAGGCGGAGATCATGACGAACGCCCGCCAGGAAGCAAGCACTTCCTCGCGCCGTCGCCGCTGCGCGCGGAGCGACCACGACGACCAGGGGGTGCAGGCAGGCCCGCCGGTGCGCTACCTTCCCGCCGTGGATTCCGCCGCCGATGCAACGCTGTCGCAGCCGCTGCCGCGCCCGCGGCGCGGCGGCAGCACGCGGGTGCGGTTCGCGGGCGGCGAACTGGTGCTCGAAGCCACGCGCGGCGGCCACGCGCTGCTGTGGCTCGACGGCACCCGCTCGCGACGCTTCGCCCTCGGTCTCGCCGCCGAGGGCGAGCTGCGCGTCTGCCTCGCGGCGCCGCGGCTGCCGGTGCGAGTCGTGACGCGCGACACGCTGACGCTGGCGCCGAAGTCGCGGCTGCACGGCTACGTGCAGGTGCCGCTGGTGCCGATGCTGTTCTGGCACGCGCCCGGTGCGGCGCTGCAGCGGCTCGTCGAACTGCCGCGCGACGAACTCGCGGCCGAATGGGACGACCGCGACGGCACCGTGTACCGCTGCACTTCGCCGTTCCACGTGCGCTATCCGGTGCCGGCGCCGACGCCGCGCGCGAACGTGCCGGTCTGGCTCGCCAATCCGACCGAGACGACCGCGTCGCCGGGCTACGTGCCGCTGCTGCTGCGCGACGAGGATCTGCGCGAACTGCGCGGCGGGATCGCGACCGCGCCGGTGCGCCTGCGGTGGACCGGCCACGCGCTGGCGGCGGTCGCGCGGCCGCGCACGGAGGTGCCGTTGTGAACTGGCGCTGGGCCGGTCTGTGCGCCGTGCTGGCGCTCGCGGCCTGCGACCGCGACCGTGCGGCCGCCGACGAGGTCGCCGCCGAAGTGCGCGCGTTGCGGCAGGCGCTGCTGGCGCAGCAGGCGCCGCGGCCGGCCGCCAACCCGCCGCCCACGGCGGCGATCGCCGAGGCACTGCAGCCGCTGCGCGACGCGATTTTGAGCCTCGCCGGCGACCAGCGCGAACTGCAGCAGCGCCAGCTGGCGCTGACGCAGGAACTGCAACGCTGGACCGTGCTGCTGGCTGACGCCGGCAGCGCCGCGCGGCGCGACGAGGCCACTGCCATCACGGCCCGGCTGCAGCAGCTCGAGGCCGCGCTGCAAGCGCAGGACGCGCGCCAGCGCGAAGTCGAGACGATGCTGCGCGGCGCGCTCGATCGCACGGCGGACCGGCTCGACGCGTTCCTGCGCGCCGTCGGTGCCGAGGCGGCGAGCGAGCCGGTCGAACCGGCGGCGGCGCCGCCCCCGGCGCCGCCACCTGCGTCGACCCCGCTGCCGGGCAGTGGCACCGGTGCGTTGGTGCCCGGCGCCGGCCGCGCGGAACGGCGCGGCAGCGCTGCGTTGTGGTGGGGCGGCGTCGCGTTGGCGCTGTCGATGGTGGGGTTCGTCTGCGTGCGCCGCTGGCGCCGGCACGGTCGACCGGCGCCGCGGCCGCCCGTGCCGAGTGCGACGGGCGCTGCCGCCACCGCGTTGCCGGTCGCGGCCACCGTGCCGGGGACCGACCCCGACGTGCAGGAGATCTGGGCCGCCGCGGCGCTGCTCGGCGAAGCGGTGGATCGGCTGCGCGACTCGTCGAGCCCCGTCGAATCGGCGGCGCCGTCGCCGCCGCCCGCCGACGACGACTGGGTCGTGCTCGACGACGAGCTGTTGCACCCGCCAGCGCGCGAAGCCCGCGAGCCGGTGGCTGTCCCGGCGGCCGCTGCGCCCGCACCCGCACCGCGGCCGGCACCGCCGGCCGAGCCGACCGCGGCGACGTGCCGCCTGCGCACCGAGGATCCGGCGCGCGCACTCGAAGCGGTGCTGCAGGTTCTGCAGCAGGACCCGCGCGTGCTGCGCCGGCCCGAGCCGGCGGTCCGCTGCAGCCACGACAGCCTCGAGGTGTCGTTCCGGCTGGTGCCGGATCTGGCCCCGGGCGAGCGCAGCGACGTCGAGCAGCGCCTGCGGGACGCCTGCGGCGCCGTCTGACCCGCGGGCCTGCCAACGAAGATTCGCAACCGCGGGCGGCGCTCGGTACTGTTCCCGCCCCTCGAACCCAACTGCGTCGAAGCCAGGAGCAGAGCATGATCATCGGCGTCCCCAAGGAGATCAAAGCCCAGGAAAACCGTGTCGGAGCCGTGCCCGCGATGGTGCTGGACCTCGTCGGTGCCGGGCACACGGTGCTGGTGGAGGCGGGTGCCGGGCTCGGCGCCGGCGTCAGCGACGACGCCTACCAGAAGGTCGGCGCGAAGATGGTCGCGTCGGCGGCCGAGGTCTACGGCAAGGCCGACATGATCGTGAAGGTCAAGGAGCCGCTGGCTGCCGAGTACAAGCTGATCCGCAAGGGCCAGATCCTGTTCACCTACTTCCACTTCGCCGCCAGCCGCGAGCTGACCGACGCGATGCTGGCCTCGGGCGCGCACTGCTTCGCCTACGAGACGCTGATCCACCGCAACTCGCTGCCGCTGCTGACGCCGATGAGCGAAGTCGCGGGCCGCATGGCGGTGCAGGTCGGCGCGGTCTGCCTCGAGAAGCACAACGGCGGCCGCGGCATCCTGCTCGGCGGCATCCCGGGCGTCGACGTCGCGACCGTGGTGATCCTCGGTGGTGGTGTCGTCGGCACCAACGCCGCGAAGATGGCCGCCGGCCTCGGCGCCGACGTGCGGCTGATGGACATCGACCTGGACCGGCTGCGCTACCTCAGCGACGTGATGCCGGCCAACGTGACGCTGCTGCACAGCTCGCCGATCGCGATCCGGGAGCAGATCGTGCACGCCGATCTCGTGATCGGTGCCGTGCTCGTGCAGGGCGCGCGCGCGCCGCGGCTGATCCGGCGCGAGGACCTGAAGGCGATGAAGGACGGCGCGGTCGTCGTCGACGTCGCCGTCGACCAGGGCGGCTGCATCGAGACCTGCCGGCCGACGACGCACGCCGATCCGACCTACGTCGTCGACGGCGTGTTGCACTACTGCGTCGCGAACATGCCGGGCGCGGTGCCGCGCACGTCGACGTTCGGCCTGACCAACGCGACCGGCCCGTGGGCGCGCAAGCTGGCGGGCATGGGCGCGGCCAAGGCGGCGCAGGATCCGGTGCTCGGCACCGCCGCCAACGTGCTCGGTGGCGTCTGCACGCACCAGGGCGTGGCCGAAGCGTTCGGCATGCAGTTCCGCGCGCCAGGCTCGGTGCTGTGATCGGCGCGCTCGGCGCGGTTGTGAGCCCGCCGCCGTCGCTGTTCGATGCGATGGTGCTGGGGCTGGTCGAAGGTGTGACCGAGTTCCTGCCGATCTCGAGCACCGGCCACCTGATCGTGGCCCAGCGGCTGCTCGGCCACGCCGCCGGCGGCGACAACAACGTGTTCGCGATCGGCATCCAGATGGGGGCGATCACGGCGATCCTGGTGCTCTACTGGCGCCGGCTGTTCGCCGCCCTGCGCACCGCGGCGCGGCCGACGGCCGGCGCGCCGAACCTGCTGTGGCAGATCGCGATCGCGGCGTTCCCGGCGGCGTTCCTCGGCCTCCTGTGCGACGACTGGATCGACCAGAACCTGTTCTCGGCGCGCGTCGTCGCGGCGACGCTGCTGCTCGGCGGCGTGCTGCTGCTGTGGCTCGAAGCGCTGCTGCGCCGCCGCGGCGGCGGCGCCGGTGGCGAGCTGGCACAGATGTCCTACCGCACGGCGCTGTGGATCGGCCTGTTCCAGTGCCTGGCGCTGGTGCCGGGCACGAGCCGCGCCGGCGCGACGATCGCGGGCGCGCTGCTGCTCGGTCTGTCGCGCACCGCCGCGGCCGAGTTCTCGTTCCTGGTCGGGCTGCCGATCCTCTACGGCGCGTCGCTCTACAAGCTTGCCTCGCGCCCCGAACTGCTGACCGGCGAAGCGATGCCGTCGTTCGCGGTCGGCACGCTCGTGTCGTTCCTCAGCGCGCTGGTGGTCGTGCGGCCGTTCGTGCTCTTCCTGCGCCAGCACACGTTCGCGCCGTTCGCCTGGTACCGGATCGGCGCCGGCCTGCTGCTGGCGCTGCTGTGCGCCAGCGGCTACCTGGCCTGAAGGCCGGTTGCGCGGTCAGCCGCGGTTGCGCCGGTAGCCGAGCTCGCGCAGCACCAGCAGCACTTCGCTCCAGCTCGGGAACGGCCGGTTGTGCCGCTTCTTGAAGCGATCGAGCGCTTCGATGAACTCGAGCACGTCACCGTCGACCTCGGCCAGCGGCGGCGCCGAGCGCTCGGGTTCGTTGTCGGCGTCCGCGTCGGCGCGCGCCACCGTGCTGGCGGACTTGCGCGTGGGTGCCGTCTTCGCGGCGCCGCGGTCCCGGGGGCCGGCCTTGCGGGCAGGCTTCGACTTCTTCTTGGCGGCGGTGGCCATGCCGCCTCATCGGCGGGCCGCGAACAGGTTCTTGATCGCGGCCTCGAACGGCGGCCGCAGCACGCCCATGTCGGTCACCAGGCTCGTCGCCAGGCTGCCCGGCGTGACGTCGAACGCGGGGTTGCGCGCCGAGACGCCGATGGCAGCGACCGGCTGGCCGGCGAGCGTCAGCACTTCGGCCGGATCGCGTTCTTCGATTGGGATGCCGGCGCCGTTGGCCAGGGTCGGGTCGAACGTCGACCGCGGCGCGACGACGTGGAACGGCACCCGGTGCGCGGCGCAGGCCAGCGCCAGACCGTAGGTGCCGACCTTGTTGGCGAAGTCGCCGTTGCGCGCGATCCGGTCGGCGCCGACGAACACCGCCTGCACCTGGCCGCGGGCGATCAGGCCCGCGGCGGCGCCGTCGACGAGCACCTCGACCGGGATGCCGGCCGCGTGCAGTTCCAGCGCGGTCAGGCGCGAACCCTGCAGCAGCGGTCGGGTCTCGTCGGCGAGCACGCGGAACCGGATGCCCTGCTGCCAGGCGGAGAACAGCACCGCCAGCGCGGTGCCGTCGCCGGCCGTCGCCAGCCGGCCGGTGTTGCAGTGGGTCAGCACGGTGCCGCCCTCGGGCACCAGCGGGGCGCCGTGCGCCGCCAGCCGTTCGCTGGCGGCGCGGTCTTCGGCTTCGATCGCGCGCGCTTCCTGCAGCAGCGCCGGCAGCGTCGGCAGCGCGCGCGCGGCCGTGATGCAGCGGTCGAGCGCCCACTGCAGGTTGACGGCCGTCGGCCGTGCGGCCGCGAGCCGCGCCGCGACCGAGCGCACCGCGGCCACGAACGCGTCGGGCAACGGCCGCAGCTGGCGCACGCCGAGCACGAGCCCGTACGCGGCCGCGACCCCGATCGCCGGCGCACCGCGCACGGCCAGCCGTGCGATCGCCTCGGCGACCTCGATCGCCGACGCGGGCTGCAGCACGACGATCGCGCCCGGCAGGCGGGTCTGGTCGAGCAGTTCGAGGTGGCCCTGTTCGTCGCCGATCCAGGCGACCGTGCGGGGCAGCGGGGAGGGTGCCGGCTGGGGCATCGGCGGGTCAGCACCCGAACCGGGCGCGCACCTCGCGGTCCTTGGCCAGCGTCTTGTCGCGTTCGGCGCGGCGCGAAGCCTCGAGCCGTTCGGCGATCGCGCTGTCGCCGAGTGCCAGGATGCGCACCGCGAACAGCGCCGCGTTCTTCGCGGCCGCCTTGCCGATGCCGGTCGCGGCGACCGGCACGCCGGGCGGCATCATCGCGGTCGACAGCAGCGCGTCCTCGCCGCGCAGCGGCCCCGCGTCGACCGGCACGCCGAGCACCGGCAGCGCCGAGTGCGCCGCCAGCGCGCCGGCCAGGTGCGCCGCCATGCCGGCGACGCCGATCAGCACGCGGATGCCGTGCGTCGGCGCGGAGCGCGCGAACTCGCCGGCTTCGTCCGGCGTCCGGTGCGCGCTGAGGATCCGCACGTGGAAGCCGATGCCGAGTTCCTGCAGCGCCGCGAACGCACCCTCGAGCACCGGCAGGTCGCTGTCCGAGCCGAGCACGAACGCGATGGGGCGGGTCTGGCTCATGCGCGGGTGCCCTGCGTCAGCCGCTGCTGGATATCGCGGTAGGTCGCGGCGGTCTTGGCGATGACCTCGGGCGGCAGCGTCGGCGGCGGCGGCGTCTTGTTCCAACCGGTCGAGGTCAGCCAGTCGCGCAGGTACTGCTTGTCGAACGACGTCGGGTTGCCGCCGGGGCGCACTTCGCTGGCCGGCCAGAACCGGCTCGAATCCGGCGTCAGGCACTCGTCGATCAGCAGCAGCTTGCCGTCGCGCAGGCCGAACTCGAACTTGGTGTCGGCGATCACGATGCCGCGCTGTTTCGCGAACGCGCGGCCGCGCTGGTAGAGCCGCAGCGCCGCGTCGCGCGCGGCGACGGCGACCGGTTCGCCGACCATCTCGACGACGCGCGCGAACGAGATCGGTTCGTCGTGGCCGGTCTCGGCCTTGGTCGACGGCGTCAGGATCGGCGGCTCGAGTTCGCTGGCGTGCTGCAGGCCCTTCGGCAGCACCACGCCGCTGACGGCGCCGTCCTTCTGGTAGTCCTTCCAGCCGCTGCCGGTCAGATAGCCGCGCACGACCCACTCGACCGGCAGCGGCTGGCAGCGCTGGCACCGCATCGTGCGGCCGCGCAGCAGCGGGCGGAACTCGGCCGGCACATCGGGCCAGCGGTCGACGTCGGTCGACAGCAGGTGGTTGGGCACCACGTCGGCGAGCTGCTGGAACCAGAACGCCGACGTCTCGGTCAGCACGCGGCCCTTGCCCGGGATGCCCTCGCGCATCACCACGTCGAACGCCGAGATCCTGTCGCTGGCGACCAGCAGCAGATCGTCGCCGAGCGCGAAGATCTCGCGCACCTTGCCGCGGCCGAGCCGCCGGCAGAACGGGAGGTCGATGGACAGCAGCGGGGTGTCGTTCACGGCGCCGATCATGCAGACCGGCACGGGGCGACGGAAGCGCCAGCGGCGCGTTCCGGGCCGGCGCTCAGGTCTTGCGCCGCACGCCGAGACCGATGTTCAGCTCGGGGATGTTGTTGCTGCGCAGCTCGATGAAGTCGTCGACGAACACCAGGGTCTGGTAGGTCTTGTCGATCGCCGCGAACCAGTTCTCGTTGGTGCCGCTGATCGCGATCGTCATGCCGCCGTCCTGCGCCAGCGTGTAGGTGCCGACGTAGGCGAAGTCGCCGCCGTCGCTGCCGAGCCCGTCGAGCCGGAAGCCGCCCTGCGCCGTCAGCGTGACGACGCCGGTGAACGCGTCCGAGCCCGAGTTCGACGGGTTCACGAACAGCGTGTGGCCGCCGACCAGGAACTCGCCGGGCACGCGCACCGAGTCGACCGGCGTCGTCGGCGCGTCGAACTTGCGCACCAGGAACAGCATGCCGGCTTCGCTGTCGCTCTCGTCGGCATCGAGCCCGAACACGAGTTCGGGCGTGGCGGCGGCGAACAGCACGCGGCTGTCGCCGTTGTAGCCGACGGTCAGGTTGCAGGTGCCGTCGCCGTTGCCACCGCCGTCGAGCAGGTTCTGGATCGACCCGGTGAAGGTCATGTTCGACGTGCCCTGCGTGCTGGTGCCCTGCGTGCCGGTGCCGCTGATCGCGCGCACGGTGCCGGCCGCACCGGCCGCGACCGACACGCCGCCGCGCACGCCGCGGCCGACGTTCTCGGGCGACAGGATCGTCTGGTCGAAGATCGTGTGCAGCGACAGCAGGTGCCAGCTGCCTTCGAGCTCGACCTGGCCGGTGACCACGCGCGCGCCGTAGAACAGCCCGAGGCTCGGCGACGCGTTGGTCGACACGCGGTCGGTGAACTGGTAGGTGGCCGGCGCGCCGGTCGTGCCGGCCAGCGAGTAGCCGCCGCGGAACAGCACCGACGGCTCGGTGCCGCTGCCCAGCACGTAGATCGCCAGCGCACCGTCGGCCTCGATCGCGTAGCGGTCGGCGCCGGTGGTGCCGGTGGGGCGCGTGATCGTGTAGGTGCTGTCGTCGAACAGGTTCAGCGTGCCGCGATCGCTCAGCACCGCCGTCGCCGGCACCGGGAAGGTGCCGAAACCGGACAGGCTGCGGAAGCCGAACATGTGGTGGCTGGCGGTGATCTTGACCTCGCTCTGCGGGCGCTCCTCGTCGCCGCCGTCGGCGCAGGCACCGAGCAGCGACAGGGAGGCGAGCACGAGGGCGAGCCGAGGGGAGTTCGTTGGCGTGTGCAAGGCGCAGCAGTCTAGCCAGGACGCCGCACGCGCACAGCACCGCCGGCGGGCGGCCGGCCGCGGCGTGGGGCTTTTCCGCTGTTTCGCCCCGCGGGGGGCGCGCTAGTGTGCGCGCGTGCGTCCCGTGCGGCGGTCCGGTGGTGGTGTCCTGGTGGTGTTGCTGGCCGCCTGTGTGGCGCAACCGGAGCTGCGCGGCCCCCTGCCGGTGCGCAACCAGCATCCGGCGCAGCTGACCGTGCTGCACCTGCCGCCGGCCCCCGCCGCGGTGTTGCCGCGCGGTGCGGTCAGCACGCGGCTCGACGCCGCCTACACGAGCCTGTGGCTGGTCGGCAGCGACACGGCCGGCCGGCGGTACGAGATGGACGGCGAGTACCTGCGCACCGCGCTGTCGCTGCGCGCCGGACTCGGCCGCGGCTTCGAGTTCGGCGTCGAGGTGCCGGTCGGCCACACCAGCGGCGGGTTCCTCGACAGCTTCGTGATCGACTACCACGACGCGCTCGGGCTGCCGGACCAGAACCGCGACAGCGAACCGCGCGACGAGTTCGCGATCGAGGCGCGGCGCGGCGGCACGGTGTTGTGGCGCGTCGAACGCGACGGCTTCGAACTGCTCGACGTGCCGCTGTCGCTGACCTGGCAGGTCGCC
This sequence comes from Planctomycetota bacterium, assembly GCA_016794425.1. Taxonomy (GTDB): domain Bacteria; phylum Planctomycetota; class UBA1135; order UBA1135; family UBA2386; genus JAEUHS01. The sequence continues at coordinate 64,948 of JAEUHR010000044.1, read as the reverse complement.
GATCCGGCGGCCGGTCCGGGCCTGGCGCTGCGTGCCGGCATCGAACTGCCGACCGGTGACGCCGACCGCGGCTACGGCAGCGGCGAGCTGGACGCGTCGCTGGGCGCGCTGCTCGAACACCGGGCGCTCGGCTGCGGCTTCTTCGGCCATGTGCAGCACACGTTCGCCGGCACGCCGTCGCGGTCGCGCGACCTCGGCCTGCGCTTCGCCGACGTGACCTCGGCCGGCGGCGGCGTCGAACTGCCGCTCGGCAACGGGCTCGCCGGGCTGCTGCAGGTCGAGTGGGAGACGTCGACGCTGCGCTCGCTCGGGTTGGCGGCCGCGGCGCGCGATCAGCTGCTGCTGTGGGCCGGCTTCCGGCTCGATGCCGGCGCCGGCTGGGACGTCGAACTCGGCTTCGGCGAAGACCTGCAGGGCCTGGTGTCGCCGGACTTCACGGCGTGGCTGGCTGTGGTGTGGCGGCCCGACCGCGGCTGACGCGGTGGTGTGGCCGGCCCACCGCGGCTCCCCTGCCGTACTTTACATAACATATCTTATCGGAACTACCGGACCGCAGTGCACTGGAGCCCGAGTCCAGGCCCGGATGCCGCCGCGGCGCCCGCGACTCCGGCTCGCGGCCGCCGCCAGCCGGCGCCCCGGCCACGATCAGGCAGTCACATGCGATCCCGGCCACCGGGAACCGGCAAGCCACCCGCCGCGGTTCACGAACGCCCGCGTGCTTTCGGCGCCGGCGCCGACGCCAGCCGCTGCAGCTGTTCGCCGAGGGCGACCTGCAGGCTCGTGAACCCCGCGTAGTGCACCGTGCGCGCCGGCACGCCGGCGCTGCGCGCCAGTTCGAGCGCCGGCTCGGTGGTCTCGTGCCGGTTCCAGTGCAGCAGCAGCAGCACGTCGAGGCCGCTGCGCAGCCGGTCGGCGATCGCGCCGACGACCTTCTGCGGCGAGGTGTAGTTCGTCATCAGCCACTCGGCATCGAAGCCCCACTCGGCGGCCAGCTTCTCGAGCCGCGGGTGGTGCCGGCGCTGGCGCTCGTTGCCGCCGACGACCAGGATGCGCGGCTTGCGCCCCAGGGTCTTGCCGAGCGCGGCGGTTGCTGCCGGGCCGAGGTCGCCGCCGCCGGCGGGCTGGTCGTCGAGCTCCAGCAGCTTCTCGATCGCCGCCAGGTCGTCCTTGGCGAGCTCCGGGTAGACGCAGGCGACTTCCTGCAGCAGACCGTGCGCCTGCTGCAGCGCCTCGACGTCCTTGCGCGCGCGCAGCGAGCGCGCGATGCCGACCTGCAGCGAGGCGCGGTCGTAGTCGCGGCCTTCGAGTTCCTCGTAGACCGACGCCAGCTCGACCTTGACCTCGAGGTGGTCGAGCGCCTGGCCGACGACCTCTTCGTTGCGCAGCAGCTTCTCGAGCACGTCGAACTTGCCGCGGTGCTGCAGCAGTTCGCGGATCTCGGCGTAGCAGGCGCGCGCCTGGTCGCGTTCGCCGAGCATGTTGTGCGCGGTCAGCACGACCTTCAGCGCCTCGACGCGCTGGTCGAGGTCGACCGCGACCTCGAGCACGCGCCGCGCCGCGAACAGCGCCGGCTGCGCTTCCCCCAGCGACAGGTACTCGAGCGCCACGAACAGGATCTGGTCCGGCGTCGTGCCGCGGCCGACGTCGACCGCGTCGAGGAAGCGCAGCGCGAGCTTGCGGTCGTGCTTCTTCAGCGCCTCGTGCACCGAGTAGAAGCTCTCGAGGTCGGGGCGCACGGTCTCGAGCGCCTGCTCCATCAGCCGCAGCGCGCGCGTCGCCTCGGTCGAGTCGCCGCCGGCCAGCAGTGCCGCCGCCTGGAAGAAGCGCGCGCGGTCGCGCAGCCGCACGTCGCGGCCTTCGAGCCGGCGCAGGCCGGCGATCGCGCGCTCGAAGCCGCGCGCCGCGGCCTGCAGGTCGCCGGTCTCGTAGGCCAGCAGGCTGCGCAGGTAGACCGCTTCCGGCGCGGCGAGGTCGGGTTGTTCGGCGACGTGCTGCAGCCGCGTCAGCGCCGCTGCGCGTTCGGGCCGGTCGGCACGCGGCTCGACGTCGGTGGTGTCGTGTTCGCGCAGTTCGCCGAGCGCGGCCACCAGCGCCGCGGCGCTGGCGAGCCGCACACGGTCGCCGGCCAGACGTTCGGCGCGTTCGGCGGCCGCGATCGCCAGCGCCCATTCACTGGCAGCCAGCAGCCGTTCGGCCAGCGCGCGGTGGTAACCGGCCTGCACGTCGGCCGGCAGCCGGTCGAAGCCGGCCATGCCGAGGATCTTGCCGAGGATCGACGCGGTGCTCTCCTGGTCGTCGCTGTCGACGCGCGTCTCCAGCCGCGACAGCAGGTCGCTGACCGCGGCATCGACGATCGCGTCGAGTTCGCCGGCGCCGGGTTCCGCGGCCAGGTACTGGATCGCGCGCACCGCGAGCTTCAGGTCGCCGGACCAGAACAGGCTGCGCACGACCAGCGGCAGCACGTTGCCGGCGACCGTCGGGTCGGCGAGCAGGTCGAGCAGCGCCTGCGGGTCCTGCAGTGTCTCGGCGATGCGTTCGCGGTCGCCCTTGCGGTCGTGCGCGCGCAGCACGCCGAACAGTTCCCAGCGCCGCGCCAGCACGTCGGTGCCGGCTGCCGGCAGCTCGAGGCCCACCAGCGTGCGGGCGTAGCCGCGCAGGAAGGAGCTGCCGGGCGTGCCGTGGGCGAGCTTCTGGTACTCGACCAGCTGCTGGCGCACGACGTCCTGCTTCAGTTCCCCCTTCTCGGCGAGATGGACCTGCTGCAGCAGCAGGCGATCGAGCGCGGTTTCCCAACCCATCGGCGGCGTTCCTCCCGCCGCCGTATCGGCCCACCGCGCACCGGGTCTGCTCGCCCGCGCGGAACCGGCGGTGCGACTGGCCTCATTCCATCAGCGTGCGCGCCGACCCTGGCAGCACGACGACCAGGCCCGCCAGCGACTTGCCGTTCGGACCGGGTACCAGTGCCCCGAGCAGCAGGTCGCCGGCGCGCAGCAGCGCGGTCGTCGCTGCCGGCGCAGGCAGCCAGTGGTGGCCGCCGTCGTCGTCGCGCACACCGACCCCCTCGGCGGTCAGGTCCTCGACTTCGAGGAACGCCGGTCGGGCGCCGCTGTCGGCGGTCGACAACGCGTGGCTCGCCTGCTGCAGCCGGTCGATCTGGTCGACGAACTCGGTGCGGCAGGACTCCAGCACGGCGCCGAGTGTCAGCTGCTGCGTCGACTCGGCCCAGGCGTAGAAGCGTTCGAGTTCCGCGAACGCCTGCTGCACGGCGCCGCTGCGCTGGTCCGGCGCCGCGCGCAGGTAGCAGTGCAGCAACAGGCGCAGCAGGTCGCCGCTGGTCACCTGCTCGAGGTCCGTGTGCGGCACCGGCGCATTGCGCTGCAACGCGACCCACTGCTGCAGCACCGCCGCCGCCGGCTCGCCGTCGCGGCCGGTCTCCCACAGGTACTCCTGCACCAGCGGGCCGAGGTCGCCGTCGTAGCCGTCCGCGGCGGCGTCGGCTGCGTCGTCGTCGTCGTGGGCCGACTCGTCGCCGGCGGCGTCCTCGTCGAGCGCCGCGTCGGGGTCGTCCGCGTCCGGTTCGATGCCGGCCATGCGTTCGAGCTGCGCGAACAGGTCCTCGACGTCGCGCTTCTCGCGCAGGCCTTCGTCGAGTGCGCGCACCAGGCGTTCGCCGAGTGTCTCGTCGGCCTGCCGCGGCGCCGGGCGCGGCGTCGCGCCCGCGTGGTGCGCGTTCCAGATCCGCAGCATCAGTTCGCGCGCCGCGTCCAGGTCGATGTCGGTTTCGAACGCCAGCTCCTCGAGCACCGGGCCGAGCACGCTGCCGGGGCGCTCGGCCTCGGCCAGACGGGTACTGATGCTGCTCGCGGTCGCCGGCGAGCTGCTGGCGCGCAGCAGTCCCTCGAGGTCGGCTTCGAGGTGCTCGAGCGGTGCATCGTCGACGTCGCTGGCGGTCGGGCTCGGCACCTGGTCCGCGCGGCGCAGCAGCAGGTGTTCGAGTTCGATCTGCTGCAGGCGCCGCGGCAGCTCGATCCGCGCCACGTCGCGCCGGAACGCATCGCCGAGCACGCCGCCCGGGCGGAACACGGCGGCCGCCGTCGATGGCGTCCAGGTGCCCGCCTCGAGCGGGAACAGCCGCCCCACCACCAGGTCCCCCGCCTGCAGCGAGCCGGCAGGCACCGACAGGTCCAGCACTTCGCCGTCCTGCAGGTCTTCGGCCTCGACTTCGTCGGCAGCGCCGGCGACCACCAGGAACACCCCCGCCAGCGAGCCGTCGAGGTCGCCGTCGTCGGCGAACGGCTGCACGCTGGCCGGCACGGCGCCGAGCAGCTCGCTCTCGCGCTCGAGCAGGAACCACTCGCGGAAGCGCTGCTCTTGCGCCGCGGTGGCCGCTTCCCCGTCACCGAAGAACTCGCGCCGCGCCCGCTGCAGCTCGGCGGCGAGGTGGGCATCCGCACCGGCGCGCGCCAGCATGCGGCCGAGAGTCACCTCGATCGCGCGTGCCTCGTGTTGGCTCATCGCCGCCAAAGTGAACCGCGGGCGCCGCGAAAGCAACGCGGGCGAACGACAAACCCACTCGTGCGGGCGCGGACCACCCGGCACAATGCCGGCCGTGCAGGTGCCCTTCCCTCAGGACCCGGCCGCCGCGCCGGCGCCGTCGCCCGATCTGCTGCAGAGCCTGCAGCACCTCGGCTGGGTCGATCTCACGGCGCTGGCCGTGCTGCTCGTGTTCTTCGTGATCGGCCTGTTCAAGGGGCTGATCTGGCAGGTCAGCCGCATCGCGATCCTGGTGCTGGCCTACGTCGCCGCCGGGCGCTTCGGCGCCACGGTCGGGGCCTGGTTCGCGCGCACGCCGGCCGTCGGCGGCGAACCCGGCCGCGCCACCGGCGACACCCCGGACACCACGCTGTACCTCGCCTACGTGCTGATCTTCCTCGCGGTGCTCGTCGTGCTGAGTCTCGCGTCGATCCTGCTGCAGCGTCTGGCGCAGAAGGCCGGCCTCGGCTTCTTCGACCGGCTCGGCGGCGGTGTGCTAGGTGTGGCAACCGGCGCCTGCGTGGTGCTGTTCGGGCTGTTCGTCGTCAACATGTTCTTCCAGGGCAGCCACCTCGCCAGCGCGGCGCACAGCTCGCACGCGCTGCGGCTGTCGCGGCGCGCCATCGACCTGCTCGGCGACGGCGTGCCCGACGAACTGCGCACCGTGATCGCACTGCAGCCGCTGCGGTCGTTGCCGCCGCACCACACGCCGGGCCGCGCCGACGAGCCGCTGCCGCCCGCGGCGCCGGACCAGCCGCCGGTCCACGTGCCCGAGCGGCCGCACGAACCGCGCTGACGCGCCGCCGCCGCTTGCACCGGCGCGCCGCCCCGGCGATCCTGGTCGCCCCACTGCTTGGGGGCGCCCGCGCGACCGTGGGCTGAGACGCACCCCTCGAACCTGATCCGGATCATGCCGGCGTAGGAAACAGCAGCCATGACCACGATGCCGACGCGGGGCCTGCCGCCCCTCGAACAGAGTTTTCCCGGTTCGCGCAAGGTCGCCGTCGGCGACCTCGACGTGCCGGCCCGCGACATCCACCTGACCAACGGCGAGGTGGTCCGCGTCTACGACACGACCGGGCCGCAGGGCCGGTCGCCGCTCGAGGGCCTGCCCAAACGCCGCCAACCGTGGATCGACGCGCGCGTGCGCCGCGGCGACCGCAACTTCTCGCAGATGCACTACGCGCGCCGCGGCATCGTCACCGAGGAGATGCGGTTCTGCGCGATCCGCGAGAACTGCGATCCCGAGTTCGTGCGCAGCGAAGTCGCCCGCGGCCGCGCGATCATCCCGGCCAACCGCTGCCACCCGGAACTCGAGCCGATGGTGATCGGCCGCAACTTCCTGGTGAAGATCAACAGCAACATCGGCAACTCGGCGCTGGGCTCGTCGATCGAGGAAGAGGTCGAGAAGCTGCAGTGGTCGATCCGCTGGGGCGCCGACACGGTGATGGACCTCAGCACCGGCAAGAACCTGCGCGAGACGCGCGAGTGGATCCTGCGCAACAGCCCGGTGCCGATCGGCACGGTGCCGATCTACGAGGCCCTCGAGCGCGTGCAGGGCCGGGTCGAGGACCTGAACCTGGCCCTGTTCCTCGACGTGATCGAGGAGCAGGCCGCGCAGGGCGTCGACTACTTCACGATCCACGCCGGCGTGCTGCTGCGCTACGTGCCGCTGACCGCGGAGCGCACCACCGGCATCGTCTCGCGCGGCGGGTCGATCATGGCCAAGTGGTGCCTGCACCACCACGAAGAGAACTTCCTCTACACGGGCTTCCGCGAGATCTGCAAGGTCATGCAGAAGTACGACGTGTCGTTCTCGCTCGGCGACGGCCTGCGGCCCGGCAGCATCAAGGACGCCAACGACGCGGCGCAGTTCGGCGAGCTCGAGACGCTCGGCGAGCTGACCCGGATCGCCTGGGAGCACGACGTGCAGACCATGATCGAGGGGCCCGGCCACGTGCCGATGCACCTGATCAAGGAGAACATGGACCGCCAGCTCGCGGTCTGCCACGAGGCGCCGTTCTACACGCTGGGCCCGCTGACGACCGACATCGCGCCCGGCTACGACCACATCACGTCGGGCATCGGCGCCGCGATCATCGGCAGCATGGGCACCGCGATGCTGTGCTACGTGACGCCGAAGGAACACCTGGGCCTGCCGGACCGCGACGACGTCAAGCAGGGCGTCATCACCTACAAGATCGCCGCGCACGCGGCCGACCTCGCGAAGGGCCACCCCGGTGCGCGCGACCGCGACGACGCGTTGAGCCGCGCGCGGTTCGAGTTCCGCTGGGACGATCAGTTCCGGCTCGCGCTCGACCCGGAGACCGCGCAGAAGTACCACGACGCGACGCTGCCGCAGGAGGGCGCCAAGGTGGCGCACTTCTGTTCGATGTGCGGGCCGCGGTTCTGCTCGATGAAGATCACCGAGGACGTGCGCGAGTACGCGCGGCGCGGCATGCAGCAGAAGAGCACCGAGTTCGGCGGCCGCGGCGGCGTGATCCAGTAGCGCTTGCGCGCGGCGCCCGTCACACGAGGCGCAGCTGCGAACGGCGGTGCCGCACGATCTCGCCGTCGTGCAGGAACACGACGTTCTCGGCGATGTTGGTCGCCAGGTCGGCGATGCGCTCGACCTGGCGCGCGGTCGACAGCATCAGCACGGCGGCGTCGACCTGGGTCGGGTCGCGGCGCATGCGTGCCTGCAGCGTGTCGAACATGCTGCGCAGCGAGGCGTCGACCGTGGCGTCGTCCTCGAGCACCTGGCGCGCCAGCGCCGTGTCGTCGCGGTCCAGCGACGCCAGCGCCTTGCCGGCCATGCCGCGCGCCATCGTCACCATGTGCGCGAACTCGGCCGGCAGCTCGCTCGGCGGCAGCTCGGCGAGCTGCAGCGCGCGCGCCGCGATGCTCTCGGCCGCGTCGCCCATGCGCTCGAGGTCGGTGTTGACCTTCAGCACGGTGATCACGAACCGCAGGTCACCGGCCACCGGCTGGTGCAGGGCCAGGGCCTTCAGGCAGTCCTCTTCGATGCGGACCTCGGCGCTGTCGACGTCGCGGTCGCCGCGCACGACCTGCCGCGCCCGCTCGGCGTCGCGCTGCACGAATGCGGCGGTGGCTTCGTCGATCGAACGCTCGACCATCGTGCCGAGCTGCTGCAGTCGCTTGCGCAGCGCGTCGAGATCCCGGTACAGGTGCAGACTCATGGTTCCTCCGCCGGCGGACCGTCGCCGGCGCCGACGGCGTGTGGCAGCGCGACCCAGAACGTACTGCCCTGGCCCAACGCACTGCGCACGCCGACGTCGCCGCCGAGGTTCCGCACGGTGTTCTTGACGATCGACAGACCGAGGCCGGTGCCGCCGAGGTCGCGCGACCGCGCGCGGTCGACGCGGTAGAAGCGTTCGAACACGCGCGCCTGGTCCTCCGGCGACAGGCCGATGCCGGTGTCGGCGACCTCGAGCAGCACGCGGTTGTCCTGGCGCGTCACCTCGACCGTCACCCGGCCGCCGTCGGGCGTGTACTTGATCGCGTTGTCCACCAGGTTGCCGCCGACCTGCCGCAGCGCTTCGCGTTCGGCCTGCACGGCGACCACCGCGTCGGGCAGCCTGGCGAGCAGCTGCAGCCCGCGGCGCTCGGCCAGCGGGCCGAGGTCGCGCACGATGTCGCGCACGACGGCGACCAGGTCGCACGGCGGCGGCGGCAGCGCGGCGACGCTCGGTTCGTCGAGCCGCGACAGCGTCAACAGGTCGGCAACCAGCGTCGACAGGCGGTCGGCCTGCCGGCTGATGCGTTCGAGGAAGCGCTGCCGCGTCGCGGGCGGCATCTCCGCGTCGTCCAGCACGGTCTCGACGAATCCCTGGATCGCCGCCAGCGGCGTCTTCAGTTCGTGCGAGACGTTGGCGACGAAGTCGCGGCGCAGCGACTCGAGCCGCTTCAGGCGGCTGTGGTCGTCGATGCCGACCACGCAGGCCGGCCCCGGCAGCGCGCGCACACGCACCGCCAGCGTGCGGTTGCCGACCGTGTCGTCGAACTCGAACGCGACCTCGTCGCGCGTGCGGCGGCAGCGCTCGATCGCCGCCAGCAGCGGCGGCCACGGCACGACGTCGGCGAGCCGGCGGCCGCGGCAGCCGGCGGCCGGCAGCCGCGCCAGTTCGCCGGCGGCGAGGTTGGTCGCGACGATGCGGTCCTGTTCGTCGAGCACGATCAGACCCTCGCCGGCGCCGGACAAGCCGGCCTCGAGGCGTTCGGTGCGCAACTGCAGCTCGGCCACCGAAGCCTCCGCCTGCTGCAGCCGCTCGACGTGCCGGCGCAGCGCGCGCCGCTGGCCGCCGACCACGATCGCCAGCACCAGTGCCACCGTCGCGGCCAGCAGCAGGGCGATCGTCATCGGCCTCACTTGGTGGCTTCGGCGAAGCGGTAGCCGACGCCACGCACGGTCTCGAGGCAGTTCGCGTGTTCGCCGAGCTTCTGCCGCAGCGCGCGGACGTGCACGTCGATGTTGCGGTCGGTGACGATCGCGTCCTCGCCGATCACGCGGCTCAGCAGGTGCGCGCGCGGGAACACGCGGCCCGGGTGCGAAGCCAGGAAGTGCAGCAGCCGCATCTCGGTCGGCGTCAGGCTCAGCATCTTCTCGTCGATGCGCGCCTCGTGCCGGCCGAGGTCGATCGACAGCGCGCCGCGCACGACCCGTTCGCCGCCGCCGCTCTGTTCGCGCAGGGGGCCCCGGCGCAACACGACCTTGACGCGTGCCACCAGTTCGCGCGGGCTGAACGGCTTCGTGATGTAGTCGTCGGCGCCGATGCCGAGGCCGAGCACGATGTCGCTCTCCTCACCCTTCGCCGTCACCATGATCAGCGGGATCGAGCGCGTCACCGGATCGGACTTGACCTGGCGGCAGACCTCGACGCCGTCCATGCCGGGCAGCATCAGGTCCAGGATCACCAGATCCGGATTGTCGGTGCGGATGCGGCTCAACCCCTGTTCGCCGTTGCGGCAGGCGATGACCTTGTGGCCCTCGCGTTCGAGGTTGTATTGGATGACTTCGAGGATGTCGGGTTCGTCCTCGATGACCAGGACTTTGGGCTTGGCCACTGCGATCACGTTCGGGACTCGGGAGGGCGCGGAAAACCGGTAAGGCTCCACGAGGACCGTAGGTAGGTTCCGCGAAGGAACCGTGAAGACAGACTCAAGCTTCGGCGGCGGCGGGCCTGGCCGCCAGCGGGAACAGCAGCGACAGCCCCCCTTCGACGGCCCGGCAGCGGGCGGCCAGCGCCGGCGCCGGGGTGCTGCCGAGCCAGCGCGTCCGCGCTTCGGCGGTGGCGAGCGGGAACGGCAGTGCGCCGGCCGCCGGCACGAACCGCAGTTCGACCGCGAGTGCGCTGCCGTCGCGCACCGCGCGGCCGGCCAGGCTGCCGGTGACGCCGGGCGGCACCACGTCGAACAGCGCCAGTGCCGCGCGCGCGACCGCGGCGACGACGTCGTGCGCATCGACGGTCGCCGCCGCCGCGGTGTCGTCGGCGCTCCAGGCGAGCCGGTGGCCGCGTTCGCGGGCAGCGATGCGCAACAGGTCCAGCAGCGGCGCCAGCGCCTCGGCCAGCCGCAGCCGCACCGGCGCCGCGTCGCCGAGCATCGCGCGCACGACGCGCAGCACGTCGGCACCGCGCGCGACGGTGTCGAGCAGCCGGTCGCGCACCGCGGCCTGGTCGGGCGGCAGCAGCTGAGCCTGGCCCTGGATCGCGAACAGCTGGTTGCCGAGCTGGTGCAACAGCCCCGGGGTCAGGAATGCCAGGGCATCGGCGGGAAGTGGGTGCACGCGGGGCTCCGTCGGGATCACTGCGCGCGGCCGAGCGGGCGTGGGCTGCCCACTTCGCCGAGCACGGCCTCGATCGGATCCTGGATCTCGCCGTTGCGCAACAGCGCGAGCACGATCCGCGCGCCCGGCTCGCGCCGCACGATCTGTTCGTGCAGCCCCTGGGCGTCGACGATGCGTTCGCCGTCGACGCGCAGCACGACGTCGCCGCGCCGCAGCCCCGCGCGTGCGGCCGGTTCGTTCGCCATCACGCCGGTGATCACGGCGCCCTGGTTGGGCTGACCGCTGTCGTCGGTGCCGGCCAGCGACGCGAACGTGATGCCGAGGTAACCGCGGCGCACGCGGCCGTCCGGGCGCCGTTCCATCGCATCGAGCGCCCAGACCAACGACGCGCTGGGCACCGCGAACGAGATGCCCTGCGCCTCGCTGGCCGCCTGCGTCGTCACACCGACGACGCGGCCGGCGAGGTCGAGCACCGGTCCGCCGGAGCTGCCCGGGTTGACCGGCGCGCTGAATTGCAGGAAGTCGTTGGTGACGCCGAGGTCGGAGTGCGGCAGATGGCGGCCGACGAAGCTGACGACGCCGGCGGTCACGGTCTGCGCGAACCCGTACGGATTGCCGACCGCGATGATCCAGTCCCCGGCGCGCAGGTCGTGGCTGTCGCCGATCGGCAGGGCCAGCAAGCCGGGCGGCGGCGACACCAGCCGCAGCAGCGCCAGGTCGGTGGCCTGGTCCTCACCCACCAGCTCGGCGCGCAGGGTGCCGTGCAAGGTCAGCGTGACATCGATCTGGGTCGCCGACAGCACGACGTGGCGGCTGGTCACGACGAGGCCCTGCGCGTGCACCACGAACCCCGACCCGTAGCGCACGTCGGCCTGCGGCCGCGCCACCGGCTGGCGCGTCGCGTCGCCGACGTCGGGCTCGCGGTGCCCCATGTGCAGGTGGGCGGTGATGCCGACGATGCCCAGAGCCGCCTGCTCCACGACCGGCGCGAACGACGACGGGGCGGCGCCGCGGGCCGCTTCGCCCCCGGTCGCCATCCGGTAGACGGACGACGGCGCCGAGCCGGGCCAGCAACGGCCGACCCAGAGGCCGGCGACCATGCCAACCATGCCCATCGCCGCGAAGCACACGCAGGTCCGAACACGCACCGCCATCGCGCGCGGAGTCTACCCGGCCGACGTTCGGCGCGAACAGGGGGGTCGCGTAGCATGCCGGCCGTGATCCGAGACTGCCTGCGACCGTGCCGCTGCGCGATGGCGGCCCTCACCCTGCTGCTGGGCGGCGCGCTGGCGCCATTCGCACCGGCCCAGCGTCCCCGTTCGGCCGAGGAGGCGATCGAACGCTACCGGGCGGTGCAGGACCGGCCCGAGGCGCAGCGGCGCCGCGCCGTCGACGACCTCGGCGCGTTCGCCGACGATGCGGTGACCGAGCTGCTGGTCGCCGAACTGGAGCGCGCCGAAGGGCTCGGCCACCGGCAGACCGTGGTGCGCGCGCTCGGCGAGGTGCCGCGGCGCGGCGCGGTGCCGGCACTGCAGAAGGCGTTCACGGCCGCCAGCAACGCCCGCCTCGCCGACAGCGCCGCCGAAGGGCTGGCGCGGCAGGGCGAAGACGGCGTGCAGGCGCTGCGCGCGCTGCTGGACGGCCTCGACGGCGGCGGCAGCAAGTGGAACTCGCTGTGCTCGGGCCTCGGCCGCAGCGACCTGCCGGCGGCGCGCGACCTGCTGCTCGATCTGCTGCGCAAGGTCGGCGGCCGCGAGCGCCTCGGACCGCTGCGCAACCTGCAGCGCTGGGACGGTGACGCAGCCGTCGACGAGCAGCGGCTGCTGCTGGCGCGCGACCAGGATCCGCTGGTGGCCGCGACCGCGTTGCGGCAGCTGGCCGACCACGGTCACGCGGACACCCCGACGCTGGCGCTGGAACTGCAGCGGCGGCTCGGCGCCAAGGCCACCGGCGAGCAGCACGAGGCGGTCGTGCGCGGCCTGCTGGCTGCCCCCACCGTGGCCGTGCTCGAGCCGCTGCTCGCCAGCGCGGCGGCGGCCGACGACCCGTTCGCCGACGACCTGCAACCGCTGTGGCAACGCGCGCTCGCCGAGCCGGCGTTCGCCAAGGCCTTCGCGGCGGCGGCCGCCGGCAAGCACCCGCCCGCCGAGCTGGTGGTCGCGGCGCGCGCGCTGCAGTTCGTGCCGAAGGCGCAGGCCGGAGCTGCCGCCGGGGCACTGGTGGCGCTGCTCGGCCAGCGCGACGCCGGCGTCGTGCGCGCCGCGGCCGCCGCGCTCGCGGCGGTCGCGCCCGACCGGGCCCTGGCGGCACTGCCGCCGCTGGTCGCGGCCGGCGCCGACCCGCTGCCGGCGATCGCGCTCGAAGCGCTGCACGCGGTGCGCAGCGCCGAGCCGGCGTGGGCCGACGAACTGCTGCAGCATGCCAACGGCCGCAGCCAGGGCCTGCGCGCAGCGGCGCTGCAGCTGCTCGCGCGCCAGCCGGGTGTCGACGCCGCGCGCGCGGTCGCCGCGGCCGGCGGCGCGCTGGGGCACAAGTCCTGGCCGGTGCGGGCGGCGGCGATCGGCCTCCTGGTCGCGCTGCGCGAACCGGCCGGGATCCCGCTGTTGTTCGAACGGCTCGACGCCGAGCAGGCGCGGCTGCGCGGCGACGTCGTCGCTGGGCTGCGCGAACTGACCGGCCTGCAGCTGCCGACCACCGCCGAGTGGCGGCAATGGTGGGCCAAGGAAGGGCCGACGTTCGTGGTGCCAGCGCGCGCGGCCCGCCGCGAACGCAACGGCGCCGATGCCGGCACGACGGCCAGCTACTGGGACCTGCCGGTGCTCAGCGACCGCGTCGCGTTCGTGGTGGACTGCTCGGGCAGCATGAAGCAGCCGTTCGGCACCGGCGACGCGACGCGGCTCGACGAAGCCAAGCGGCAGCTCGCGCGCGTGCTGGCGGCGCTGCCGGCCAAGGCGAAGGCCAACGTCGTCACGTTCGGCAACGACGCGAAGGCATTCGCCGACAAGCTGCAGCCGATCGACGAACGGCGGCGCAAGGCCGCCGCGAGCTGGGTCGAGGCGCTGGAGGCGTTCGGCGCCACCAACGTGCACGCCGCGCTGCAGCTGGCGTTCGCCGACCCCGAAGTCGACACGATCTACCTGCTGACCGACGGGCGGCCGAGCGCCGGTGCGATCGTCGCGCCCGACCCGCTGGCGCGCGAAGTGCAGCGCTGGAACACCGGCCGCGGCGTGCAGATCCACACGGTCGCGCTGGGCGGCCGCAGCGACTTCCTCGAGCGGCTCGCGGTCGACTCCGGCGGCGAACACACGGTGGCGCGATGACCGCTGCCTACGACGACCTGCTCGCGCATGTGCGCGAGACGCACCTGTTGGCCGCGACCGCGGCGCTGCTGGCCTGGGACCAGGAGACCGGCATGCCGCCGGGCGCCGGCGACGTGCGCGCGCGGCAGCTCGCGCTGCTGGCGCGGCTGCAGCACGAACGCGCGACCGACCCACGCGTCGCCGACTGGCTCGCCGCCTGCGAAGCCGATCCGCGCGTGGCCGCCGACCCCGAGCGCGCCGCCAACGTGCGCGAGCTGCGCCGCGACCACGAACGCAACACACGGCTGCCGCAGCGCCTGGTCGAAGAACTCGCGGCGACCGAGAGCCGGGCCCAGCAGGCCTGGGCCGAAGCGCGCGCGGCCAGCGACTTCGCCGCGTTCCGGCCGTGGCTCGAACGCATGGTCGCGCTGCAGCAGCAGAAGGCCGACTGCCTGCGGCGCGGGCCGATGCCGCGCTGGGACGCACTGGCCGACCTCTACGAACCCGGCATGTGCGCCGCCGAGCTGCGGCAGCTGTTCGCGCCGCTGCGCGAACGGCTGGTGGCGCTGCGGCACCGGCTGGCGGCCGGCCGCGCGCCGAAGGTGGCGCTCGGCCGCGTGCCGATCGACGAAGCGCGCCAGGAGCAGTTCGTGCGCGCGGTGCTGGCCGCGATGGGCTTCGACTTCGGCCGCGGCCGGCTCGACCGCAGCGCGCACCCGTTCTGCACCAGCACCGGCGGCGACGTGCGGCTGACCACGCGCTTCCACCGCGACAACGTGCTCGATGCGCTGGGCTCGACGATGCACGAGGGCGGGCACGGCCTCTACGAACAGGGACTCGACCCGGACGCGCTCGGCACGCCGCTCGGCGAACCGGTTTCGCTCGGCATCCACGAGAGCCAGAGCCGGCTCTGGGAGAACCACGTCGGCCGCTCGGCGGCGTTCTGGACCTGGTGCTGGCCGATCGCGCAGCAGCACCTCGGCAACGCCTGCGACGGTCTCGACGCGGCGGCCGTGTTCGCCGAGTGCAACGCCGTCGAACCGAGCCTGATCCGCGTCGAGGCCGACGAGGCGACCTACGACCTGCACGTGATGGTGCGGTTCGAGGTCGAACAGGAACTGCTGGCCGGAGCCTTGCCGGTCGCCGACCTGCCGGCGCGCTGGAACGCGCTCTACCGCGATTACCTCGGCGTCGAAGTGCCCGACGACCGCCGCGGCTGCCTGCAGGACGTGCACTGGTCGTGCGGCCTGTTCGGCTACTTCCCGACCTACACGCTCGGCAACCTGTTCGCGGCGCAGTTCGCCGCCGCGGCGGACCGGGCGCTCGGCGGCCTCGAACCGCTGCTGCGCCGCGGTGATTTCGCGCCGCTGCGCGCGTGGCTGCGCGAACACGTGCACCGGCACGGCCGACGGTTCCGCCCCGCCGAGTTGTGCCAGCGCGCGACCGGTGCGCCGCTGTCGGCGGCGCCGTTCCTGGCCCACCTCGAACGGAAGCTCGGCGCCGTCTACGGCCTCTGACCTTGCCGCCGGCGCGGTCGCGGCCGAGATAGGGCGCTCGCGCCACCCCCAGCTGCTATCCTGACGAGCGACATGAAGGTCCAGAGCATCCAACCGACCCCGAACCCCAACGCCTTCAAGTTCCTCGTCGACCAGACGCTGGCGAAGAGCGGCCAGACGCTGGCCTACGGCAAGCCCGAGCACGCGCGGCAGGACGTGCTGGCGCAGGCGATGTTCGCGATCCCCGGCGTCGACACGCTGTTCTTCTGCGACAACTTCGTCACCGTCAGCATGACGCCGGCCGCCGACTGGCGCGCCGTCGCCGAGCAGGTGACGCGGCTGCTCGAGAGCCACGAACCCGAGCCGGTGGCGGCCAGCGTGGCGTCAGGGCACGCCGGCGCGGCCGCGGACGATCCGCTGGCGCGGTTGCCGCAAGGTGGTGACGCGCAACTGCTGTCGCGCATCAACAGCCTGCTGGACGACCGCGTGCGCCCGGCGCTGGCCGGCGACGGCGGCGGCCTGCAGGTCATGGGCCTCGAGGGCAAGACCCTGTTCATCCGATACCAGGGTGCGTGCGGCAGCTGCCCTAGTTCGACGTCGGGCACGCTGCTCGCGATCCAGAACCTGTTGCAGGCCGAAATCGACGAAGAACTCGTCGTCACGATGTCTTGAGCTCCGGCGCCGCCGCCCACGAACGCTGTCCCTACTGCGGCTTCCGCGGCGCCCTCGTCGTCGTGCACGGCCACGGCCAGTGCGCGCGCTGCCACACGAACATCGGCCCCTGCTGCGGCGGTGCCGACGCCGCCAACGAAGCGGCCGCCGACGATGGCATCGACACCGGGCCGGATCCGGCGCTGTTCGCGGGGTTGTTCGCGCACCTCGGTGGTGCCACCGCGACCGTGACCGGCGAAGCGCTGCTGTTCGCTCTGGTGCAGCGGCTCGGCACCGACCTCGACGATGCGAAGCTCGTGCTCGAAGCGGCCGAACGCTGCGGCATCGTCGTGCCGGCGGGCCCGAACTGCCATCGGCTGCGCAGCGTTGACGCTCCGCGCCAGCGGCCCTAGGCTCCGCGCGCCGGCCGGAGTGGCGGAATCGGCAGACGCACAGGTTTCAAAAACCTGCGCCCTCACGGGCGTGCGGGTTCAAGTCCCGCCTCCGGCACCAGCCCCCTGCGCCGCGGGCCGCAGCAGCCGCTGCACGGCCTGTTCGCGCAAGAGCCGCGCCTTGTCGTCCTTGCCGAGCAGCTGCAGCACCTCGGCCAGCACCGCGCAGACCGTCGGCGTCGGGCCCAGCGCTTCGGCGGCCCGCCGCGCCGCGCGTTCGGCGCGCGCCGACTCGCCGCGGCGCGCCAGCTCGCGCGCAACCAGCAGCAAGGTGCCCTGCAGCGGGCAACACTCGAGCAGTTCGCGTTCGTCGACCGCGCCGGGGTGTTCGGCCAGCACTTCGGCGATGCGGTCGAGGCCGGCCGGCGAACGCGTCGCGCCCCAGGCGCGGATCGCCTGGCGCAGGTCGCCGGCGGCGCAGTGCAGGTCGCCGAGCAACAGGCCCGATGCCGGGCCATCGCGGTCGATGGCGGCGAGTTTCTTCGCGACGCGGCGGCAGGCGTCGGGTTCGCCGGCCGCGAGCCAGGCGAGCCCCGAGGCCGTCAGATCGGCGACCAGGCGCTGGTGTTCGCGCGCCAGCGCCGCCGGCGGTGCGTGCTCGTGCACCGCTGCCTGCGCGTCGGCGAGCGCGTGCGGCTCGCGCTGCTCGGCCAACAGGTCGCGCCGCTCGACCAGCAGGTGGTAGTCGTGCGGGAAGCGCTCGACGGCCTGGTCGACCTCGCGTTGCAGCGCGCCGGGCAGCACCTCGCCCTGGCGCCGCAGCGCCCGCACGCGCAACTGCAGCAGCGAACGCAGCAGTTCGTCGGGCAAGCCGCGTTCGACGACCCGCGCGAGCCAGCCGAGCGCCTCGTCGACGCGGCCGTGCTCGAGGCAGAGCCGCGCCAGCTTCAGGTTGGCGTCGGCGGTCACGTGCGGATACCGGTCCGGCAACGGGCCGCGGTAGCGCGACACGCGGCGGAAGCGATCGCGGCTGCGCCGCAGATCGAGGCCGACCAGGTCGGCGACCGCCTGCAGGTGCCGGCCCAGCACGGCTTCGGCACGCATGTCGCGGACGCGGCTCTTCAGCAGCCAGACCGTGAACAACCCGCCCAGCGCGAACACCAGCAGCAGCAACAGCACGCGGCCGATCGTGGTCTCGAGCAGCGGCTGCAGCACGCGCATGCCGAGGTCGAGCAGCTTCAGCAACACGTCGACGGCCGGCCCGAACAGCGCCAGCAGCAGCACGAACGGCAGGGCGTAGACCAGCACGCGCAGCCACGGGTTCTTCGGCAGCAGTGCGCGCACCGGGGCCCACAGACCCTTCCGCAAGAGGTCACCGAGGCCCATCGCCACCTCCCTCTGCCGCGTCGCCGAGGTCGTGCAGCGCGCGGTCGAGGCGCAGCCGCAGGTTCGTGTCGCGCTCCTCGGTGCGCAGCGCGCGCAGCGCTGCGGCCGCCAGTGGCGTGCCGAGGCGGGCCAGCGCCAGCACGATCTGTGCGCGGCGGTTCGTGTGGCGCGCGATCAGGCCGATGCTGACCTTCTCGAGCCAGCCGGACCGGTCGTAGGCCTCGCGCAGCGCCGGCACCGCCGCGTCGCCGATCGCGACCAGGATCGCCGTCAGATCGGCGTCCAGCGGCGTCGGTTCCGGACCGAAGCTCGCGCACAGGTCCTCGACCGCCGGCGCGCCGATGCGCGCCAGCACGTCGCCGAGTCGCCGCCGCGCTTCCGGGCTGCGCTCGACGTCGGTGCAGGCCGCCAGCACGTGGTCCACCACCGGCGCGCCGAGTTGCGCCAGCAGTCGGCCGGCGACCTCCGCGAGCGCGTCGCCACAGTCGACGGCCGCGATCAGCGCCTTGGTCAGCGTGCGCGTCGGGCCGCGCCGCAGCAGCGCGCGCTCGAGCACCTCCGGGTGCGCGGCACCGGGGATCGCCGCCAGCACTTCGTCCTCGCGATAGAACGCGGGTTCCAGCAGCAGCGTTTCGGCGACGAAGTGGCCGGCCGGCACCGCCTGCAGGAATCGGCGCAGCACGGCGCTGTCCGACTTGTTGAAGCGGTGCAGGATCTCGAGCGGCGGGAACCGTTCGAGCACGAGCTGGAACTCCTGCAGGTCCGCGAGCCCGAGGAAGAAGTCGATCAGGATCTTGCGGTGCTCGGGCCGCGCCGACGAGAACAGGGCGCCTACGTGCGGCAGCGCGGTGCGGTCGAAGCCCTGCACGATGCGGCCGACCAGCGCCGCCGGCGACCGCGAGCCGACCGGCAGCAGCCGCTGCTGCTCGAGCACGTCGCTGGCCGCGAACAGCGCCGGCGCGATCGTGGGCCCCATCGTGCGCAGCACTTCGATCGCGGCTTCCTGCGGCGTGCCCTGCCGGTGCCAGGCCTGCCGCAGCAACTCTTCGACCGCGACCTCGCGCAGCTCGAGCAGCTCGGCGCGCGCGGTCTGTCGCTCGCGTCCTTCGCCGTCGAGCAACGCGCGCACGAGCCGCAGCACGTGCGCTTCGTTCTGCTCGATCGCGTCCATCGCGTGCGAGGCCGACGCGAGGTCGGCGACCAGGCCGGGCTCCTGCAGCGTGGCCGGCGAGCGCTTGGCGCAGCGTGGACATTCCGCCAGCGCCGCTGCCAGCGGCTGGCCGCAGCCGCTGCACGCCCACCGGCTCGGCACCGCGAGACCGGCCAGCGTGGCCATCGGCAGGCCGCGCGAAGGCGCCGCCACGGCGCCGGCGACGGGCACCAGCGCCGCGGGGCTGGCCGTGTCGCCGAGCCACGCGCGGGCCGTCGGTTCGACGCCGTCGCGGCGGGCCGCCAGCCGCGCCGCCAGCAACGGCAGCGCGTCGCAGCCGTCGTGCAGCCGGCGTGCCTGCTGCAGTGCCGCATCCGCTGCGCTCGTGTCGCCGCGGTCGAGTCGCAGCGCACCGGCCTGGGCCAGCGTGCGCGCGAGGTCGCGCGCGAAGTCGCCGCGTCGACCGCCGTCGCGGACCAGGTCCAGCAGCCGCCGGCCGGCGG
This sequence comes from Planctomycetota bacterium, assembly GCA_016794425.1. Classification (GTDB taxonomy): domain Bacteria; phylum Planctomycetota; class UBA1135; order UBA1135; family UBA2386; genus JAEUHS01. The sequence goes on along the minus strand of JAEUHR010000044.1, from coordinate 45,732 downwards.
CGGCGGCCGCGTCGAAGTCGCCGCACTGCAGCCGGGCACGGTAGACGAACTCCCAGCCGTCGGCGCGCTCGGGGGCGCGTTGCAGTGCGCGTTCCGCCGCTTCCGCGGCCTCGGTCGGCAGGCCGGCCGCGAGCAGGCTCTGCGCCAGCATCAGGTCGTTCTCGGGGCTGTCGATCGCGAACGCGCGCTGCAGGTAGAGGTGCTGCGTGTGGGCCTGCTCGGGTTCGCCGAGGTCGGCCAGCACCTTGCCGAGCAGGAGCCGCGCGTAGTGGTTCTCGGGGTCGGTGGCGACCACGGCCGCGAGCCGCTTCTTGGCGCCGCGCAGATCGCCGTGCAGCGCCTGCTCGACGCCGAGCAGGTAGTCGGCCAGCGCGCGGCGGCTGCGCGCGCCGCTGACCAGCCGCGCCAGCCGCCACCAGGCGACCACCACCACCGCCAGGATCGTCGCCGCGAGCAGCACCTCGACGACGCCGGGTTCGCTGCCGAGCGCCAGCAGTCGTTGCCAGAACGACGGCGCCGCCTCGGGCGCCGGCAGCTGTGGCCACGGGTGGAGCGGGACGAACGGCATCGCGGCAGACTATCGGCCGTTGGCTCCGCTCGGCGCCGCCGCGCGCCCACGCGCGAGGCCGGACTGCAGCAGGCGGTCCAGCAGCGCCGGGAACGACAGCCCGGCGGCCGCCGCGGCCTGCGGCAGCAGGCTGGTGCCCGTCAGGCCGGGGATGGTGTTGGTCTCGAGCACGACGGGGCCGCGCGCGGTGACGATCATGTCGGTGCGGGACATGCCGTCGCAGACCAGCGCCGCATGGCAGCGGCAGGCCAGCGCCATCACGTCCTCGAGCGCCGCCGGCCCGAGGCCGCGCGGGGGGATCACTTCTTCGGTCGCGCCGGGCACGTACTTCGCTTCGTGCGTGAACCAGCCGGCGACCTTCGGGTAGATGCCGACCGGCGGCAGCGCCTGCAGGGTGTCGCCGGTGTTGCCCAGCACGGCGACCGTGATCTCCTCGCCGCGGACCTCCCCCTCGGCGAACCAGCGGCGGAAGCGGCCGCGGAACTCGGCGAAGAACTGCGCCAGGCCGGCTTCGTCGGTGATGCGTTGCACCCCGACCGTGCTGCCCGAGGCGTCGACCTTGACGAACGCCGGCGTGCCGACCGCGGCGGCCAACCGCGCGAACTCGAGCTTCGCGTCGGCGGCGCGGAGGTCGCCGGCCGGTTCGTAGGCCTTGGCCAGCGGCACGCCGGCCTGCTGCAGCGCGTGCCGCGTGCGCAGCTTGTCCATCGCGACTGCCGATGCCGCGCAGCCCGAACCGACGAACGGCAGGCCGTAGAGTTCGAGCATGCCCTGCACGGTGCCGTCCTCGCCGAACGGGCCGTGCAGCACCGGCAGCACGATTTCGACGCCGGCGTGGTCGAGCAGCCAGTCGAGCGCCGCACCGGGCCGCAGCGGACCGAGCGACGTCGCCGCGGCGCCGGGCTGCCAGGCGCGGTCGGCGGGCAGCGGTGTGCGGTCCGGCCACCAGCCGCCCTCGCGGTCGAGCCAGACCGGCCAGACGGTCCACTGCGACCGGTCGAGGTGCCGCAGCACCTGGGCCGCGGACGACAGGGATATGGCGTGCTCCGGCGAGCGTCCGCCGGCGAGAACGGCTACGTGCATGGCATCACCCTCCGCGGTGACCGCCGCCAGCATAGGCAGCCCGGCCCGCCGGCGCAGCGGTCAAGTCCGCGGCCGCCACAGGGCCCCGGTCGCGGCGGCTGCGCCCCACAGGATCGCGTCCGACCCGCCGAGCGACTCGACGAACCGCAGCTCGCGGTGCACCGGCGCCGTGGTGTGCGCGCGCACCCAGGCCTCGATCCGGGTGCGCAACTGCGGCCAGCCGGTCGCGACGCCGCCGCCGATCACGACCGCGGCGGGGTTCAGCAACGTGCAGGCGTTTTCGACCAGCGTGACGGCCGCCCGCTCGGCGTCGGCGAGGATCGCGCGCGCGGTCGCGGCGCGAGCGTCGGCGGTGGCGGCGGTCGCCACGACGGCGCCGACCGTCCACTTGCCGCCGGGTGGCGGCCCGATCTCGGCGGCGGCGCGTTCGGTGATCGCGCGGCCACCGCAGTAGGCCTCGAAGTGGCCCCGCGCGCCGCACGGGCATGGCCGGCCGCCGGGCTCGAACGTCGTGTGGCCGATTTCGCCGGCCGCGTTGGCGTGGCCGCCGTACGGTTTGCCGTCGACGATCAGACCGATGCCGATGCCGGTGCCGAAGAACAGGCACAGCAGCGGGTCGCTGCCGGCGGCGTGGCCGCGCAGGAACTCGCCCCAGGCGCTGGCGCGGCCGTCGTTCAACAACGTCGTGGACAAGCCGAACGTGCGCTGCACGTGGGCCGCGAGCTCGACACAGCCGAGCGGCAGGTTCGGCGCCGGCAGCATCGCGCGGCCGTCCGGGCGCACCACGCCGGCCGCGCCGAAGCCGGCCGCAGTCGGCGCCGCGAGGCCGGCCGGCAGCTCGCGCAGCACCGCCGCGAGCGCCGCATCGAAGGTCTGCAGGAACGCGCCCTGCTCGCGCACGGTCGGCACCTCCTGCACGCGGTGCACCGAGAAGTCCTCGCCGACGAGCGCGTAGCGGCACTTGGTGCCACCGAGGTCGCCCGCGAGCACCGTGCGCACGGTCTCAATCCTCCGACAGCGTTTCCATCAGCTCGTCGAGCAGCTTCACGAGGTGGGCGTTCTGGTGCTCGAGCACCGTGATGCGCCGCATCACCTTCTCCACCACCGGCGGCAGCAGCGTCTCCAGCACGACCGACTTGATCATCTGGAACGTCTCGACGCGGTGCGGATTCGTGTTCGTGTCGAAGTGGAAGTGGTAGGCGTTCTGCAGCGCCTGCGCGGTGTGCTCGAGGATCTCGCGGCCGACCTCCTTCTGCTCCTCGACGCTCATGTGCGTCATCTTGAAGGCCTCGACCTTGTAGCGGTGCAGCGCGTCCTTGAGCTTCTTCTTCACGACGGACTCCTCGAGGGAACCTGGGGCTTGCGGGTGGTTCGGAAAGCACCCTCCCTACAGGCCCGCTGCCCGCTCCGCAACGGGCCGTTCGCCGGCCGGCGCTGCCGGCGGGCCGGCGCGGTCAGATGCGGCCGACCACGAGGCAGGTGTTGTGGCCGCCGAAGCCGAGCGAATTGCTGATCGCGCAGTCGATGCGCAGATCGCGCGCCGTGTTCGGCACGTAGTCGAGGTCGCAGTCCGGGTCCGGCGTCTCGTAGTTGATCGTCGGGTGGACCTGGCCGGTGCGGATCGCCATCGCCGTGGCGGCGAGCTCGATCGCGCCCGACGCGCCGAGCAGGTGGCCGACCATCGACTTGGTCGACGACACGCACAACCGCCGCGCGTGGTCGCCGAACACGCGCTTGATCGCCGCGGTCTCGATCTTGTCGTTCAGGTAGGTGCTGGTGCCGTGCGCGTTGACGTAGCCGACGCGGTCGGCGGCGATGCCGGCGTCGCGCAGCGCCTGCTGGATCGCCCGGCTCGGGCCGTCGGCGTCCTCGTTCGGCGCGGTGATGTGGTGCGCGTCGTCGGTCGAGCCGTAGCCGAGCAGTTCGCACAGGATCGGCGCCCCGCGGCGCCGCGCGTGTTCGTACTCCTCGAGCACGATCGCGGCCGCACCCTCACCCATCACGAAGCCGTCGCGGTCGCGGTCGAACGGCCGCGACGCGCGCTTGGGGTCGTCGTTGCGCGTCGACACGGCCTTCAGCGCGCAGAAGCCGCCGAGGCCGAGTTCGGTCGTCGCGGCCTCGGAGCCGCCGGTCAGCATGATGTCGGCTTCGCCCCACTGGATCGTGCGCAGCGCGAGGCCGATCGCGTGGCTGGCGCTGGCGCACGCCGACGAGGTCACGTAGCAGGTGCCCTGCAGGCCGAAGCGGATCGCGGCCTGGCCGGCCATCGCGTTCGCCATGATCTTCGGGATGAAGAACGGGCTGACGCGGTCGGCGCCGCGCTCGACCTGCAGGATCTTCGACGCCTCGATCTCGTGGATGCCGCCGATGCCGGTGCCGGTGATACAGCCGGCGAGCGTGCGGTCCTCACGACCCATGTCGAGTCCGGACGCCTTCATCGCCTCGTCGGCGGCGACGAGGTAGTACATCGTGAACTTGTCGAGACGCTTGGACTCGGTGCGCGGAAAGAAGGTCTCCGTGTTCCAGTCCCACACGTCGCAGGCGAACTTGCAGGTGTGCTTCGCCGTGTCGAAGCGCGAGATCGTGCCCGCGCCGGAGACGCCCGCGAGCAGGTTGCTCCAGGTCTTGGCCAGGTCCAGGCCGAGGGAAGACACGGCACCGAGGCCGGTGACGACGACACGCCGCTTCGCCATGGTCGGTTCGGGAGGAAGTCAGGTGCTTGCGGGCGGCCCAGGGACGCAACGACACGGCCCCGCGCGCGCCCGCGCCGGCAGGTGCCGTGTGGCCGAAGCCACCGCCGCCCTGCGGCCCGTGGGCCGCAGGCCTGCTGGCGCAGGAGGCGGGCAGCTCAGCCGAGCTTGCCGGAGATGTACTTCACCGCATCGCCGACCGTCATGATCTTCTCGGCGTCCTCGTCCGGGATGTTGATCTCGAACTCGTCCTCGAACTCCATGACCAGCTCGACGGTGTCCAGCGAGTCGGCGCCCAGGTCGTTGATGAACGACGTCTCGGCCGTGATCTTGTCACGGGTGGTACCCAGCTGTTCGCAGACGATGTTGTGGACGCGTTCTTCGATGTTGTCGGTCTTCGACACTTTCTTGCCTCGTGACTATGGGACTCGGACCGCGGACGGCGCAGCCGCCCCGGCCGGGGGAGAAGCGTAGCTACTTGGTCATGCCGCCGTCCACAACGAGTGTCTGCCCCGTGACGTAGGCAGCGGCTTCGCTGCAGAGGAAGGCCACCACGCCGGCGACGTCCTCGGGCTTGCCGAAGCGTCCCAGCGGGATCTGCTTCTGCATCGCCTCCTGCACGTCGGCCGGCAGCGCGGCGGTCATGTCGGTCTGGATGAAGCCGGGCGCGACCACGTTGACCGTGATGCCGCGGCCGGCGAGCTCTTGGGCCAGCGACTTCGACAGGCCGACCAGGCCGGCCTTGCTGGCGGCGTAGTTCGCCTGGCCCGCGTTGCCGGTCAGACCGACCACGGAGCCGACGTTGACGATGCGGCCGCCGCGCGCCTTGGCCATGCCGCGCGCGAACGCCTTGCAGACCAGGAAGGCGCCGCGCAGGTTCGTGTCCAGCACGGTGTCGAAGTCTGCCTCCGACATGCGCAGGAACAGGCCGTCGCGGGTCACGCCGGCGTTGTTGACCAGGAAGTCGGGCGCCCGCCCGAGCGCCTCGGCGAGCTGCTGCGCGTCCGCGGCCTTGGCGACGTCGGCGACCAGCGCGTGGCCCTTGCCGCTGCCGGTCGGCAGTGCAGCGATCGCCGCCAGCGTCTCGTCGCACCCACCGGCCTTGGTCGAGGTGCAGTAGACCTCGGCGCCGCGGCGCGCGAGCTCGAGCGCGATCGCGCGGCCGATGCCGCGCGAAGCGCCGGTGACGAGGGCCAGTTTGCCGGTGAAGTTCATGCGGGGTGCGGGCGGTCAGGCGGACGGGCGGCGGGAACGGGACGCGGAGCGCATCACCAGCGCAGCAGCAGGTGGCCCCACGCCATGCCAGCGCCGAACGCGGGCATCACGACGAGCTTGCCCTTCGTGAGCCGCCCCGCGTCGTAGGCCTCGCGCAGTGCGATCGGCACCGAAGCCGCCGACGTGTTGCCGTAGCGGTCGATGTTGGTGAACACGAGGTCCATCGGCAGCCCGACCTGTTCCATGGCGGCCTCGATGATGCGCTGGTTGACCTGGTGCGGCACGATCAGGCCGATCGCGTCGCGGCCGTGGCGGTCGACGACCTTCTGCACCAGCTCGGCGAACACGCGCACTGCGAAGCGGAACACCTTCGTGCCGCCCATCTTCATGTAGTGCAGCCGCTGGTCGACGGTCGCGTGCGTCGACGGGTGCCGGCTGCCGCCGCCGGGCTGCGCCAGCACCGCTTCGGCCCCGCCTTCCATGCTGATCGAGCCGCCGAGGAACTCGCCGCGGCCAGCGCGCTCGAGCGGCGTGAACAGCGCGGCGCCGGCGCCGTCGCCGAACAGCACGCAGGTGTTGCGATCCTCGTAGTCGAGGATGCGGCTCAGGGTCTCGGCGCCGACCACCAGCACGTGGCGGTACTGGCCGGACTGCACGAAGCCCGCCGCGATCTGCGACGCGAACACGAAGCCGCTGCACGCAGCCGCGACGTCGAAGCCGCCGGCGCGCTTGGCGCCGAGGTCGAAGCCGACCCGGCACGCGGTGGCCGGGAAGGGCTGGTCGCCGGTGACCGTGGCGCAGATCACCAGGTCCAGGTCCTCGGGCGCGAGCTTCGCGTCCTCGAGCGCCTGGCGCGCGGCGCGCAGCGCCAGCGAGCTGGTCACCTCGTCCTTGGCGACGATGCGGCGCTCGCGGATGCCGGTGCGCTGCACGATCCATTCGTCCGACGTGTCGACGATCTGCTCGAGATCGCGGTTGGTCAACCGCTGCTCCGGCACATAGCGACCGAGTCCGGCGACGCCCACGGGGATCAGGGAAGCCATGTTCGTCGCTCCTTCGACTCGGATTCGTGGGCTGGGGAAAACGCGGATCGGGAAGCCGCCGGCGCGACGCTCACGCGTTGGGCTCGGCGGACGGCAGCGCGACGGTCCGGGCCACCTGCACGATGTGGCGGTTGACCTCCGCATCGAGGGCGCGCAACGCGAAGCGGATCGCGTTCGCGAACGCCGGCGCGCGCGAGCGGCCGTGGCAGATCGTCACCACGCCGTCGACGCCGAGCAGCAGCGCGCCACCGTACTCGGAGAAGTCGACGCGCGGCAGGATGCCCTTCTGCACCTTCTGCATCGCGGCGCCGTCGACGCCGGCCTGCTTCATCAGGCCGAACATCTGCCGCAGCAGGTACTCGGCGACACCTTCGGAGACCTTCAGCAGGACGTTGCCGGTGAAACCGTCGGCGACGATCACGTGGCAGTCGCCCGAGAAGACCTCGACGCCTTCGACGTTGCCGGTGAAGCGGATCGGCAGCTGCTTCATCATCGCGCGCGCCTCGCGCACCAGCGGGTTGCCCTTCAGCTCCTCGCTGCCGATGTTCAGGATGCCGACGTTGGGTTCCGCTACGTCGAACGTGCCGCGGTAGTAGGCCGAACCCATCAGCGCGTACTGCGCCAGATGGTGTGCCTTCGGCATCGGGTTGGCGCCGACGTCGAGCACCAGGAACGGATGCTTCTCGCCGTGGATGATCGCGCCGATCGCCGGGCGGCGGATGCCTTCGAGGCAGCCGAGGCCGAGCGTCGCCGCCGCCACCACCGTGCCGGTCGACCCGGCGCTGATGAACGCGCCGCCGAGCCCCTGCTTCACGAGCCCGATGCCGACCGCGATGCTGTTCTTCGGCTTCTTCCGCATCGCGTCGGTCGGCGACTCGTCGCCGCTCAGCACGTCGGGTGCGTCGTGCACCTCGATGCCGGCGGCGCCGAGACCGCGAGCGGCGAGTTCCTGGAGCACGCGGTCGCGCGGGCCGGTCAGGAGCACCTGATCCGGACGCGCGAACTTGCGCTCCAAAGCCATCGCCAGGCCCGCCACGACCTCCTGCGGGGCGTGATCGCCACCGAGCGCATCGAGCACGACCTTGCTCACGAAGTTCCTCCGTGGACGCTAGCGGGAATCACTGCAGAATCGCCGCGTGGCTGCTGCCCGCGGCGGGGAGATCAGCCGTTCTCGGCGACCAGGATCTGCCGGCCGCGGTAGTGGCCGCAGGCCTTGCAGACCGTGTGCGGGCGGATCATCGCGCCACAGTGCGTGCAACGCACGAGTTGGGCGCGGGTCAGGGCGAGGTGCGCACGGCGGTGTCCCTTGCTCGCGCGGCTCAGTTTACGCTTCGGATTTGCCATGATCGTGACCGGGTCCGAGCCGACTCGGACCGGGGTTCTGTCGACGGGAAAGGGCGAGAAGCCTACGGCGCGCACCGGCGAAGTCAACGAGCCGCGCGGGCTGCCGCGCCGAGGCCGCTGCGGCCGGCCGATTTCAGGCGCGCACGCCCGCGGCGCGCAGCGCGGCGAGAGCCGCCTCGCGTGCGTCGGCAATCCGGTCGCCGGCCTTGCCCTTGCCCTGTGCGAACTCGGGTTTGCCGCCGCCGCCGCCGCCCAGCAGGCCGGCCAGTTGCTTCACGAGGTCACCGGCCTTCAGCCGATCGTGCAGCGCCGCGCTGACTGCCGCGGCGACCAGCACTTCGCCGTCGACGGGACTCAGCAGCACGCCGGCGAACGGTTCGCCTTGCTTCTGCGCGCGCTTCAGCAGCTCCTGGGCATCCTTGGCCTGCAGCCCCGGCCGCTCGTGCACGACGGTGCGCACGCCGTCCTTGGTGCTGAGCGCAGCCAGCAGTTTGCCGAGTTCGGCGTCGAGGTCGGGCGCCAGCGCCTTCTCGAGTTCCCGCCGGACCTGCTTCAGCTCGTCGGTCAGTTCGCGCACGCGGTCCCCCACCTTGGCGGCCGGCACCTTCAGGCTGGTTGCCAGCGTCTGCAGCCAGGTGCGTTCCTGCCGCGCGAGGTCGAGCGCCACGAGCCCGGTGACGGCTTCGAGACGGCGTGTGCCGGCGGCGACCGCGGTCTCGCTGACGATGCGGAACGAGCCGATGTTGCCGCTGTTGCGCACGTGCGTGCCGCCGCACAGTTCGCGGCTGAACTCGCCGACCTGCAGCGTGCGCACGCGGTCGCCGTACTTCTCGCCGAACAGCGCGACGAAGCCCGCCGCGCGCGCCGCGTCGAGCGACTGTGTGGCCGCTTGCACGTCGTTGGCCTGCAGGATCTGCAGGTTGACCTCGTCCTCGACCCGCTGCAGCTGCTCGGCGGTCGGCTTCTCGGGCTGCGTGTAGTCGAAGCGCAACCGCTCCGGCGCGACCTCGCTGCCGGCCTGGCTGACGTGGTTGCCGAGCACCTTCTTCAGTGCCGCGTGCAGCAGGTGCGTCGCCGTGTGGTTGCGCTCGGTGGCGCGCCGTGCCGTCTCGTCGACGGCGAGCTGGCAGGCCTGGCCGACCTCGAGCCGGCCGCGCTCGACGATCGCCTGGTGCAGGTGGAAGCCGTCGAGCGACGTCGTCGTGGCGATGCGCGCCTCGCCGGTCGCCGTGCGCACGATGCCGCGGTCGCCGACCTGGCCACCGCCCTGCGCGTAGAACGGCGTCACGGCCGCCACCAGCACGACCTTCTGGCCCTGCTCGGCGGTGCGCAGCAGCACGTCGCCGTCGCCGACCAGCGCCTGCAGCTGCGTGTCCTGGTGCAGCTGCTGGTAGCCGACGAACGTCGACGGCGGCACGCCGGCGTCGCGCAGCTTGACGGCGATGCTGGCCGTGAACACCGCGTCGGCGGTCGCCTGGCTGGCACGCGCCCGCTGCCGTTGCGCTTCCATGGCGGCTTCGAAGCCGTCTTCGTCGAGCCGGTGGCCGTGCTCCTCCATCACCTTCTGCGTGATGTCGATCGGGAAGCCGTAGGTGTCGTGCAGCAGGAACGCGAACTCGCCGCTGCCGACGGTCGGCTGCTGCGGCGAGCCGCGGCTGGCGCCGGGGCGCGGGGCCTTGCCGAGGAACTCGGTGAGCCGCGCCATGCCCTGCCGGTAGACGGTCAGGAAGCTCTCTTCCTCGCCGCGGATCACGGCGCGGCACTGCGCGGCGTTCTCACGCACTTCGGGGTACTGGTCGCCCATCACGCGGCCGACCAGGTCGACCATCTCGAACAGGAACGGCTTCTGCAGCCCGAGCTCGTAGCCGTCGCGCGCGGCGCGCCGCAGGATCTTGCGCACGACGTAGCCGCGGCCTTCGTTGCTCGGCAGCGCGCCATCGGCGATGCAGAACGTGATCGCGCGGATGTGGTCGGCGATGCGCCGCATCCGGACGTCGCGCTGCGCGTCGGTGCCGTAGGCGATGCCAGTGCGCGCGGCGAGGTGTTCGAGGTAGGGCCGGAACAACTCGGTCTCGAAGTTGTTGCGCGCGCCCTGCAGCACCGCGGCGATGCGCTCGAGGCCGAGGCCGACGTCGATGTTCTTCTGCGGCAGCGGCTTCAGCGAGCCGTCGGACTGGCGATCGAACTGCGTGAACACGCAGTTGCCGACCTCGGTGAAGCGATCGTCCGGCAGCGATTGCAGCCCCTTCTGCGCCGGGTAGGGCTGGCCGGGCTTGCTGTCGAAGTAGATCTCGCTGCACGGGCCGCACGGACCGTTCGGCCCCTTGCTCGGCGCTTCGGCGGGCCAGAAGTTCTCCTTCTCACCGAAACGGAACACCTTCTCGGGCGGCAGGCCGATCTGCTTGGTCCAGATGTCGAACGCTTCGTCATCGTCCTGGTAGACCGTGACGACCATCTGCTCGGCCGGGATGCCGCAGGCGTCCTTGAAGAAGGACCAGATCCACGCGATGCACTCCGGCTTGAAGTAGTCGCCGAACGAGAAGTTGCCGAGCATCTCGAAGAACGTGTGGTGCCGCGCCGTGAAACCCACGTTGTCGAGGTCCGGCACGCGCAGGCACTTCTGCGACGTCGTGATGCGCTTCCACGGCAGCGTGCCCTTGCCGAGGAACATGTCCTTGAACTGGTTCATGCCGGCGCCGGTGAACAGCAGCGTCGGGTCGTTGGCGGGCACGAGCGAATCCGAGGCCATCACCTTGTGGCCGTTCTGCTCGAACAACTTCAGGTAGCGGGCGCGGATCTCGGCGGCGGTCAGCGGTTTCATGCGATGGCTCGGCGGCGGGGGCGAAGGTTGTAGCCAACGCCCCCGCGAAGGGAAACGCGCGACCGGCTGCGGACGGGCCGTCGGTGCGTCAGGCGCCGCCGGTCTGCTGCCGCACCGGCGGTGCCGGCCGGGCCGGCGGGCGCGGCGAGGCGCCCTCGGGCCGACCCTCGGCGCGCGGCTCGGCTGCCTTGGTGGCCTCGGGCGCACGGCCTTCGGCCTTGGCGCCTTCGCCGGCCTCGTCGGTCAACAGCCCGCTGCGGCGCGCCAGGAACTGCAGCAGCGCCACCTCGATCTCCTTCGCCAGCTCCGGGTTCTCCTTCAGGAAGTCGCGCGCCTTCTCGCGGCCCTGGCCGAGCCGCGTCTCGCCGTGGCTGATCCACGTGCCGGAGCGCTTCAGGAAGCCGGACTCGACGCCGAGGTCGAGGATCTCGCCCAGCCGGTTGATGCCCTCGCTGAACAGGATGTCGAACTCGCACTTCTTGAACGGCGGGGCGACCTTGTTCTTGACGACCGTCGCCTTGGTGCGGGCGCCGATCGGCAGCTCACCGTCCTTGATCTGGCCGATGCGGCGGATGTCGATGCGCACCGACGAGTAGAACTTCAGCGCCCGGCCACCGGTCGTGGTCTCGGGGCTGCCGAACATCACGCCGATCTTCTCGCGGATCTGGTTGATGAAGATCAGCGTGGTCTTGGTCTTGGCCGTGAGCGCGGTCAGCTTGCGCAGCGCCTGGCTCATCAAACGGGCCTGCAGGCCGACGAAGCTGTCGCCCATCTCGCCTTCGATCTCGGCCTTCGGCACCAGCGCCGCCACCGAGTCGATGACGATCACGTCGATCGCGCCGCTCTTGGCCAGCGTCTCGCAGATGTCGAGCGCCTGCTCGCCGTTGTCGGGCTGCGAGATCAGCAGGGCGTCGAGGTCGACGCCCAGCCGCTTGGCGTACTGCGGGTCCAGCGCGTGCTCTGCATCGATGAACGCGCACACGCCGCCCTGCTTCTGGGCGTTGGCGACCACGTGCAGCGTCAGGGTCGTCTTGCCCGACGATTCGGGGCCGAAAACCTCGATCACCCGGCCGCGCGGCAGGCCCTTGCCGCCGATCGACAGGTCGAGGCCGACCGAGCCGGTGGAGATGCCGTCGATCGGCGTCTCGACCCGGTCGCCCATGCGCATGATCGAGCCTTCGCCGTAGTCCTTGTGGATCGAAGCAATTGCATCGAGCAGCGGGCCGCTGAGCGGCGCCTTGGTATCACCGGTCTTCGCTTTCATCCTGAGGTCCCTCCCTTGGGATCGCTGTGCTGACTTGAGGTCGAGGGCACAGGCTACCCACGACCCGAACGGAAACCAAACAGAATCTCTGCGGACCGTAGAGTGGCCCCGCGGCGGCGCGCGGTCGCAGCCAAGCCGGAATTCCGTTCACGCCCGCCCCCGCTGTTGGTCGCGCTGCTGCTGCAGGGCCTTCAGCTGCCGCGTGTAGGCGCGGTTGATCGAGCGGCGCTTCAGGCGGCCGAGCAAACGGTCGGGGTCGTCGCTGGCGACCACCGGCAGCTCGTCGAGCCACACCGAGTCGAACAGTTCGAGCGCGCGGTGCAGGTCGTCGGTCGGCCGCACCACCACCGGCGGACTCGCCATCACGTCGGCCGCGATCGCCAGTTGGTAGACGCTCGGGTCGAACGTGAACTGCCGCACGTCGTGCGCCGACAGCATGCCGACGAACCGGCCCGCTTCGTCGCGCACCGGGAAGTAGTCCTCGCGGCTGTGCGCGATGCGCTGCAGGATCTCGCGCAGCGGCAGCGCCGCCGGCAACGTCTCGACCTCACTCGGCTCGAACACGTCGGCAACGGTCATGCGCTCGAGCAAGGCGACCAGGTGTTCGCCGCGGTGCGCCGGCGACAGCGCCCGGTTCGGCACCTGCTCCCGGTAGAGCTGGCAGCGGCGGCTCAGCAGGAACGTCAGCCCACAGACCCACATCGCCGGCAGCAGCAGCCGGTAACTGCCGGTCATCTCGGTGACCATCACGATGGTCGAGATCGGCGTCTTCGCGGCGCCGGCGAAGAAGCCGCACATGCCGACGATGCACAGCGCGGCCGGGTTCTGCACCAGCCCCCACTGGTGGCAGCACAGGCCGACGGCGCCCCCGACGCAGCCGCCGATCACCATGCTCGGACCGAACACGCCGGCGCTGCCGCCGCCGCCGATCGTGCACGCGGTGGCGGTGATCTTCGCGATCGCGACCAGCAGCAGCAGCGCGGCGCCGGACCAGCCGACCACGCTGCCGTCGAGCGTCGCTTGCAGGATGCCGTAGCCGCCGCCGAGCACGGCCAGCGCGCGTGGGTCGTCGAGCGCGGTCCACAGCGCCAGCGCCAGCGCACCGGTCAGCAGGCCGCCGAGCGCGGCGACCAGCGGCCGCGGCCCGGGCAGCGCGCGGAACCACCGCTCGCAGGCGTAGAAGAAGCGGGTGTAGAACGCGATCGCCGGCAGCAAGGCCAGCGCCAGCAGCGTGTACGGCACCAGTTCGACGACGCGGTGGAACTCGAAGCCGGGGCCGAGTGCGAACAGCGACCCCCACTCGCCGAACGTCGCGCAGAACACGCAGTAGGCGACCGCCGACGACAGGAACGCCGGCATCACCACCTCGGTCTCGAGTTCGGCGTCGCGGTAGAGCACCTCGGCTGCGAACAGCGCGCCGGCGAACGGCGCGCGGAAGATCGCGCCGACGCCGCCGGCCATGCCGGCCGCGAGCAGCGTGCGGCAGCCGCGGTCCGACAGACCGAGCCGCTGGGCCACGAACGAGCCGAAACCGCCGCCGATCTGCGCGATCGGCCCTTCGCGCCCGCCGGAGCCGCCACAGCCGAGCGTCAGCGCGCTGCACAGGCCCTTGACCAGCGGCACGCGGCCGCGGATCCGCCCGCCCCGATGGTGGTAGGCCGCGATCGCGGCGTCGGTGCCGTGGCCGCCGGCCTCGGGCGCGAACCACTGCGACAGCAGCGAACTGAGCCAGCAGCCCAGTGCCGGCAGCAGCAGCAGCGCCCACGGCACCAGTTCGACCGGCCCGGCGGTCGCGAACAGCGGCACTTCGCCGCGCGGGCCGGGTGCGGCGTAGCCGCCGACGCCGACCAGGGCCTGGCGGGCGACCCACGCCGCGGCCAGCTCGAAGCCGACCGCACCGAGACCTGCGACCGCGCCGGTCAGCACGGCGAGCGGATAGATCGAGGCGGGGCGGAAGCGCACGCGCGCAGTCATCGCCAGAGCCGCGGCCGAGTGCAAGCATGGCACGGGTCCGACGCGAGACTGCCGCCGCCGCCCCCACCGTGCGATCATGCGGCGATGCTCCTGCGCCCCCTGCCCGTGCTCGGATTCGTCGTCGTGGCCGCCATCACCGGCTGCAGCAAGGAACCGACGCCGGCGCGCACGCTGGTGCCCGGCGGCATCACGGGCACACCGTTCCGGCCCGCGGCCGGCCACGACGGCCCGCGCTTCCGGCGCCTCGACGCAGCGGCCTGCGGCATCGACTTCTTGAACGAGCTGCGGCCCGAGAACCGCTACCAGTACCTGACCAACGGCGCCGGCCTCGCGGTCGGCGACTACGACGGCGACGGGCGCTGCGACGTCTACTTCGTGTCGCAGGACGGGCCGAACCGCCTGTTCCGCCAGGTCGCCCCGCTGCGCTTCGAGGACGTCACCGCCGCGGCCGGCGGCGTCGACGGCGGCGCCGCCTGGGGCACCGGCGCGACGTTCGCCGACATCGACGGCGACGGCGACCTCGACCTCTACGTCTGCAACCTCGAGGCGAAGAACCTGCTGTACGAGAACCGCGGCGACGGCACGTTCCGCGAGAACGCCGCCGCGTGGGGCCTCGACGTCGTCGCGGCCTCGATGATGGCCGCGTTCGCCGACTACGACCTCGACGGCAAGCTCGACCTCTACCTGCTGACCAACCGCGCGCTGACCGCGACGTTCGCGCCCGGTTGGACCACGGCGTCGCCGGTGCTGGCCGGCATCCGCGCGCCGGCCGACACGGTGCGGCCGGTCACGGCGATGGTGCCGACGTTCGCGCAGCTGCAGCAGCTCGGCGATCGCAAGCGCCAGGGGCTGTTGCGCACCGACGCCGACGTGCCGCCGGAGCTGCGCGAACACTTCCTGGTGTTCCGCGGCCAGGAGTTCCCGGCCGGCCAGCCCGATCGGTTGCTGCGCCGCGTCGGCAGCCGGTTCGTCGACGTGACCACCAGCGCCGGCGTGCGCGACCACGGCATGGGCCTGTCGGCGACCTGGTGGGACTACGACGACGACGGCGACCCCGACCTCTACGTCGCCAACGACCTCGAGTCGCCGGACGTGCTCTACGAGAACCTCGGCAACGGCACGTTCCGCGACGCCACCGCCGACGTGCTGCCGCACACCGCCTACTACGGCATGGGCAGCGACGCCGCCGACGTCGACAACGACGGCCACCTCGACTTCCTGGTCGCCGACATGTCGATGACCACGCACAAGAAGGCGAAGGTCCTGATGGGCGACATGAACCGCGTGCGCGACCTGCTGATCCACGCGCGGCCGCAGCAGTACATGCGCAACTCGCTGTTCCTGAACACCGGCCGCGGCCGCTTCCAGGAGGCTGCGCGGCTGGCCGGCGTCGCCAGCACCGACTGGACCTGGAGCGTGCTGTTCGGCGACCTCGACAACGACACGCGGCTCGACCTGTTCGCCACCAACGGCATCGCGCGCTTCGACACCGACCCGGACCTCGAACTGCGCCTGCACGAACTGCTGCGCCAGGACCGCCGGCAGGCGGCGCTGGAGTTGATCCAGAACGTGCGCCGGCTGCCGGAACGCAACCTCGCCCTGCGCCAGACCGGCGACCTGCAGTTCGCCCGGACCGGCGCCGACTGGGGCCTCGATCTCGAAGCCGTGTCGCACGGCGCGGCGCTGGTCGACCTCGACGCCGACGGCGACCTCGACGTGCTGGTCAACAACTGGAACGAGCCGGCCGCGGTCTACGAGAACACCACGACCGACGGCCGTGCGATCACCGTGCAGCTGGTCGGCCAGTGGAGCGAGCGTTCGGGGCTCGGCGCCCGCGTCACTGCGGTGCTGCCGGACGGCACGCGGCTGTTGCGCGAGAACTGGCTGTCGCGCGGCTACCTGTCGGGCCAGGCGCCGGAGCTGCACTTCGGCCTCGGCGCGGCCGAGCAGGTGCGCGAACTGACCGTGCGCTGGCCGTCGCAGCGCGAGCAGGTGTTCCGCAACCTGCAGGCGGGCCGGCGCTACACGATCACCGAACCCGACGGCCCGCCGAGCGGCGTCGACGACCGCCGCGCACCGACGTTCGCCGCCGCGGTGGCGCCGCCGTTCCGCCACCGCGAGAACGAGTTCGACGAGTACGTGGCGCAGCCGCTGCTGCCGGCCGGCGTGTCGCGGCTCGGGCCGGGGCTGGCGCTCGGCGACGCGGACGGCGACGGCCGCGACGACCTGTTCGTCGGCGGCGCCAGTGGCCAGGCCGGCGCGCTGTGGCTGGCCGGCGCCGACGGCTGGCGCGAGGCACCCGGGCCGTGGCAGCAGGACGCGGCCGCCGAGGATCTGGCGGTGCTGTGGCTCGACCACGACGGCGACGGCGACCTCGACCTGTTCGTCGCCAGCGGCGGCGCCGAGGTGCCGGCCGGCGACGCGCGGCTGCGCGACCGGCTCTACCGCAACGACGGCGGCGGCACCTTCGTGCGCGACGACGCCGTGCTGCCGGACGTGCGCGAGTCGTCGGGCCACGCCTGCGCCGCCGACTTCGATCGCGACGGCGACCTCGATCTGTTCGTCGCCGGCCGCCTGGTGCCCGGGCTCTACCCCGACGCGCCGCCGAGCCGCCTCTACCGCAACGACGGCGGGCGCTTCGTCGACGGCACCGCGGCGCTCGCGCCCGGGCTGGCGCAGGCCGGCATGGTGACCAGCGCGCTGTGGACCGACGCCGACGCCGACGGCTGGCTCGACCTGCTGGTCGCGGCGCACTGGCAGCCGGTCCGCCTCTGGCGCAACGAGCAGGGCCGCGGCTTCCGCGACGCCAGCGCCGACGCCGGCCTGGCGGCGCACACCGGCTGGTGGAACAGCCTGTGTGCCTGGGACTGCGACGCCGACGGCGACCTCGACTACCTCGCCGGCAACCAGGGCTGGAACACCAAGTACAAGGCCACCACCGAGCATCCGGCGCGGCTCCTGTTCGCCGACTTCGACGACAGCGGCACGCGCGACCTGGTCGAGGCGAAGTACGAAGGCGACCAGCTGCTGCCGGTGCGCGGCCGCAGCTGCAGCAGCCAGGCGATGCCGTTCCTGGCCGAGAAGTTCCAGACCTACGACGCGTTCGCGAGCTCGGTGCTGCAGGACATCTACCCGCAGCCGAAGCTCGCCAGCTGCGGCCAGCTCGAAGCGAACACGCTGGCCAGCTGCCTGCTGCGCAACGACGGTGCCGGGCGCTTCACGGTCGAACCGCTGCCGCGCCGCGCGCAGCTGGCGCCGCTGTTCGGCCTGGTCGCGCTCGGCGACCGCCTGGTCGCGGCCGAGAACAGCCACGCGCCGGAACCGGAGACCGGCTGGTTCGACGGCGGCACCGGCCTCGTGTTGCGTGGCACGGCGCAAGGCCTCACCGTCGTGCCGCCCCGGGAGCACGGCATCGTCGAGTTCGGCGACCGCAAGGCACTGGTGGTGACCGACGGCGGCACGCTGCTGTTCGCGCACAACGACGCGCCGCTGACCGCCTGGCGCGATCCGGCGCACCGGCCGCCGAAGCTGGCGCTGCCGGCGACCAAGGGCAACCCGCAGGCGATCGGCACGCGCGTCGTGTTCGAACTCGCCGACAGTTCGCGGCGCGCCGTCGAGGTGCACGCCGGCTCCGGCTACCTGTCGCAGACGCGGCCGTGGTGGCCGGCCGGCGCGCGGCGCGCGGTCGTGCACGCGCCGGACGGCGCCGTGACGACGGTCGAGTTCGCGCCCTGAGGGCGGCTCAGACGGCGCCGGTGGCGCGGAACGCGGCGAGGCCCTCGAGCTGTTTCCAGGCCGAGAACTCGCTGAACAGCCGGTTGCGCTCGAGGATCACTTCCTTCATCTGCTCCTCGATCACGCCGCGCGCCTTGGTGAACAAGCGCTCGTTCTGCTCCAGCTCGCGGAAGTAGTTCTTCCACGCGTGCTTGTCCTTCTTCGAGCCGAGCAGGCCGAGGTGCACCGAGTAGTAGAGCGCGGCCAGCGCCGGCGCGACGTTGCCGCCGTAGACCGTGAACTTGGTGCTGGCGTCCGCGCCGACGCCCATCGTCGCGCCGGCTTCGACCTTCAGGCTGGTGCCGCCGAACAGCGAGCACTGCAGCTCGAACTCGGCCTTGCCGCCGATGCCGGCGTTCAGGGACCCCTTCGCCTCGGCCTTCAGCAGGTCGTAGCCCTGCAGCCGCAGCGTCGCCTTTGCTTCGCCGACCAGCCGCGCGCCCGCGAACGCCTCGGCCCCCGCCTTCACGGTCACCTGGCCGACGGTCAGTGTGACCTCGCACTCGGCCTTGGCCATCGCGCCGGCGAACGCCTCCGCGCTGGCCTCGCACAGGAAGATGTCGCCGCAGTCGATCGAGGCCGCGCCCTTCAGCTTGATGCCGACCTCGGCCTCCACGGTGCCCTTCGCGAACGCGCCGCTGCCGGCGCCGTAGCCGGCCGAGCCCTCGGCCTTGGCGCGGATGCCGGCCCACGCCTCGCCTTCGAGCTTGGCCTTGAAGCCCTTGAACTCCAGTTCGCACTCGCCCTTGACGCCGACGCCGTACGACGCGCCGAGCTCGGCCTTGACCGCCTTCTTGAAGCGCTCGTCGGTCCAGGCGACTTCGCGCGTGGTCTGCAGGCCCTTCTGGATCCCGTACGAGGTCTTGAACGTGGCGCCGTCCTTCAGCGAGACGGCCTTGCCGGCGTCGGCGCACAGCACTTCGAGGAACAGGCGCACCTTGGTGTTGGGCGCGTTGCCGAGGTACTGGAACAGCAGCGACTGGCCTTCCTTGTGCTCGGGCAGCGTGCGCACGCCGCGCAGCCAGTAGTTGACCAGCTGCAGCTTCTCGTCGAGCAGCAGCAGCTTGCCGTTCAGCAGCTCGCTGCGGTCGAGCAGCGGCTGCAGCCCGGCCTCCGGTGCCGGCGGCTTCGGCGGCGCGCCGAACTGCTTGCTGCACGCGGCCGTGAACCAGCGGATGTTCTCGTCGGCGCGCGCGGCGTCGATCGCCGCCTGCGGGCCGGACTGCTTGGTGAGGATCTGCTTCTGGATGTGCAGCAGCCGCAGGAACTCGTCGACCAGCGCCGTGCGCTGCGCCTTCTGCGGCCCGCCGGTCAGAGCGCTCTTGCCGAGCTGGGTCAGCCACTTGGGCAGTTCCCCTTGGAACTGCACCGGGGCCAGCTCGACCCATCCGACCTGGTACTTGTTGGACGGCGACGCGGCGTTCAGGGCTTCGAACATGTGGCTCGGTGGCGATTGGAGCAGGATCCGACGGCCGCGCAATGCGGCGGCCGCCCCGGCGTGGGGCAGCCCCGCTACAACGAGGCCGCGGTGCCGGCGTTGCGGCGCGTCGCCGATCCCGCGCTCGCCTCGCTACGCTGCCGCGATGACCTCGCTCGCCGCCCACTTCCCCCGTCTCACCGGCGCCGTCGCGCTGGCCGCGCTCGGCGCGGCGGCATCGGCACAGTGCACCTACACCTGGCCCACGGCGGCCTTCGGCACCGGCGTCGACGCGCAGGTGCGCGCCGCCACGACGCGTCCGAACGGCGACCTCGTGGTCGGCGGCTACCTGCAGAACGCCGGCGGCGTGGCCACCTCGTTCGTCGCCACCTGGAACGGCACCGGCTGGGCGCCGCTCGGCAGCGGCGTGAACTTCCTCGTGCAGGCGCTGACCACGATGCCGAACGGCGACGTGATCGCGGCGGGCAACTTCGACACCGCCGGCGGCGTGACCGCGCGCTGCGTCGCCCGCTGGAACGGCACGCAGTGGTCGGCCCTCGGCGCCGGCATCGACGCGCCGCTGCCGGTGTTCACCGCCGCCCATGCGCTGGCCGTGGCGCCGAACGGCGACCTGCTCGTCGGCGGCGACTTCCTGTCGGCCGGCGGCGTGCCGTGCAACCGCATCGCGCGCTGGAATGGCACCACGTGGCAGGCGCTCGGCACCGGCGTCGACGGCTCGGTCCGCGCGGTCGCGGTGACGCCGAACGGAGACGTGTTCGTGGCCGGCTCGTTCGCGACTGCCGGCGGCGTCGCCGCCAGCGGGGTCGCGCGCTGGAACGGCAGCCAGTGGTCGGGGCTCGGCACCGGCCTCGGCTTCTTCGGCGCCAACGCGCTGGCCGCGCTGCCGAACGGCGACGTCGTCGCCGGCGGGGTGTTCACGCTGGCCGGCGGCGTGCCGGCCAACCGCGTCGCGCGCTGGGACGGCACGCAGTGGAATGCCCTCGGCAGCGGCCTCGACGGCATTTGCAACGAACTGCTCGCGTTGCCGAACGGCTGGCTCGCCGCCGGCGGTTCGTTCCAGCACGCCGGCGGTGTGGCCGCGCCGCGGGTCGCGGTGTGGGACGGCGCGGCGTGGCACGGCCTCGGCGGCGGCGCCGACAACGGCTCGGTGCAGGCCCTGGCGTTCGGTCCCGCGCTCGAACTCGTGATCGCCGGCGACTTCACCAGTGCCGGTGGCAGTGCCGCCGGCCGGGTGGCCCGCGTCGGCAGCTCGTGCACCCCCACCAGCGCGCCGTTCGGCAGCGGCTGCACCGGCAGCGGCGGCCTCAACACGCTGGTCCCGCTGACCCTGCCCTGGGTCGATGCCACGTTCCGCGCCACCGCCAGCGGCCTGACCACGTTCGGCTTCGCGGTCGCGCTGACCAGCGTCACCGCGGTGCCACCCGGCGTCGTGCCGCTCGGCACCGTGTTCCCGCAGGCGCTGCCGGGCTGCGACCTGCTGGTCGCCCCGGACATCCTGGAGACCTTGGTCACGCTGACCGGCACGGTCACGTCGACGCTGTTCCTGCCCGACACGCCGCCGCTGGTCGGCGTCACGTTCTACCACCAAGTGGTGACCATCGAACTCGACCTGCAGGGCAGCTGGACCGCGATCACGGCGACCAACGCGCTGCAGCTCACGGCCGGCGGCTTCTAGCGCGCCGCCGGCAGCGGCAGATCGAACGCCGGCGGCGGCTGCGTGCGCCGCTCGCCGTCGCCGCGCAGGTAGTGGTCGAACCACTGCAGCGACCGCGCCGCGTAGTCGTACTGGTAGACGTTGGTGCGGTTGCCGTGGCCCTCCCCCGGGTACTGCACGTAGCGCACCGGCGTGGCGGTCGCGAACTTCACCGCGCGGTAGAGCAGGAACGGCTGGCTCGGATGCACGCGCGGGTCCTCGGTGCCGCCGAGCAGCAGCAGCGGCGTGCGGCAGCGCTCGGCCCAGGTCAGCGGGCTGCGGTCGGCCATCAGGCCCGGCTGCTGCCAGGGCCACTGTTCCTGGTAGTGCACGTAGTAGAACTCGTACGGGATGTCGCTGGTCAGCCACTTCGTGCGCAGGTCGACGAACGGCACGAAGCTGACCGCGGCCGCGAAGTGCTCGCTGTGGCGCGTCGCGGCCCAGGCCGCCGTGTAGCCGCCGTAGCTGCCGCCGCCGATGCCGACGCGCTGCGGATCGATCAGACCCGCGGCGTCGAAGTGCGCGATCGCGTCCAGGTGGTCGAGGAACTCCCGGCCCATCGGGTCGCCGTGGTTCTGCTTGCAGAACTCGACGCCGTAGCCGGTCGAGGCGCGGTAGTTCGGATACCACGACGCGTAGCCGCGCGCGGCCAGCAGCTGCCCCCAGTTGCCGTAGCTGGTCAGCCAGCCGTCGCTGAAGTGCGCCTCGGGACCGCCGTGCACGACGATCACGAACGGCACCCGCGTGCCCGGCACGTGGCCGACCGGTTCGATCAGCACGCCTTCGATCGGCAGGCCGTCGCGGGCGCGGAACTTCACGACCGTCTGCCGGCCCAGCACGACGCCGTCGAGTTCGCGGTTGCTGTCGGTCAGCCGCCGCACGTCGGTGACGGTCGTCTCCTGGCCCGGCGCGCGCCGCACCGTGGCGACGAACAGTTCGGCCGGGTGCGCGGCCGCGCTGGCCGTGAACACGACGTGGCGTCCGTCGCTGACCGCGTCGGTGACCGCGAGGCCGTGTGCCTGCCGCTGCAGGAGCCACGCGTCGTCCTTCGCCAGCGCGCGCAGCGACACCTGCGTGCGCACGCCGATGCTCTCGCGCACCAGCAGGCCGTCCGGCGCCGTGCGCACGTCCTCGACCATGCCGCGCAGGCCGTAGGTCAGCGGCTGCACCGCGCCGGTTGCGATCTCGACCTCGAACAGGGTACCGGCGTGCGGGTCGTTGCGGTCGGCGGCCGACACGTACGCGATGCGCGTGCCGTCCGGACTCCACGCGAACGGGCCGAGCTTGCCCGGGTTGTCGACCAGCTTCGTCAGCGCGCCGGTCGCCGCGTCGCACAGCCGCAGCCGCTGGAACATGTAGCGGTCGTCGACCAGGTTGCGCGGCGCGCACGCGCACGCGAGCCGCGTGCCGTCCGGCGCCCACTCGAACGCGAACACCGTCGTGCCCTCGGTCAGCCGGCGCGGTGCCGCCCCGGCTTCGCACAGCCACAGCGACAAGTGGCGCCAGTCCTCGTCGACGACGATCGGCCGCAGCCCCGCCGCGCGCGCCGCCGCGCGCGCGTCGGGCAGCGGGTCCAGCGCCGTGAACGCGATCGCCTTGCCGTCCGGCCGCCAGCGGTAGTCGACGATCGGCGGCGTCGCCGCGAACGGCTGCGCCGGGCCGCCATCGAGCGGCAGCACGACGAGCTGCGCGCCGCCGTCGCCGGTGCGCAGGAACGACACCTCGCGCGCGTCGGGCCGCACCGCCGGCGACGGCGCGCTGTCGGTGCCGGCGACCAGCCACCGCACCTCGGTGCGTTCGCCGGCCGCCGCGCGGCCGAGCCCGTCGACCAGGCCGAGGTGCTGGTAGGCGCTGCCGGGCCCGTCGGCGAACGGCCGCGGCACCAGTTGCGTGAACACGGCGAAGTCCTGGCCGAGCCGCGGTTGCAGGCACGAACGCAGGGCCAACGCCTGCTCGACGCTGAGACCTGGGGACTGGGCGGTAGCGACCGCCGACAGCAGCGCCGCCAGCACGAGGGAGGGCGAGTGGAGCACGGACATCGGCGCGCACCTTACCGCGGTGGCACGGGCCGGTCCCCGCTGCTCTGGCCGGGGGTGCCCCCCTGACTCGGTTTTGCGTAACCTGCCGGGCATGGACACGAACCGAACCGTGCTCACGGCAGGGCACGTCATGCAACGGACTGTCTTCGTGCTCCGCCCCGACACCCAGGTCTTCGATGCCGTGCGGGAACTGCTGCAGCGGGGCTTCTCCGGTGCGCCGGTCGTGGAGGACGGACGCCTGGTCGGTGTGTTCAGCGAACGCGACGCGCTGACCGCGATCGCCGCCGCACACTACGAGGACGAACCGCCCGGCAGCGTCGCCCAGCACATGCGCCGCGAGTTCTGCGTCGTCGCGCCGCAGACCGATCTGTACGAGGTCGCGTCGTGCTTCCGCGACCACCCGATCCGGCGCCTGCCGGTGGTCGACGCGGAGCGGCGCCTGCGCGG
Organism: Planctomycetota bacterium; assembly: GCA_016794425.1. GTDB lineage: Bacteria > Planctomycetota > UBA1135 > UBA1135 > UBA2386 > JAEUHS01. The sequence goes on along the minus strand of JAEUHR010000044.1, from coordinate 22,339 downwards.
CATCGTCTCGCGCGGCGACGTGCTGAAGGCGCTGCAGAAGCTGTTCGTCGACCGCCAGCAGAGCGCCTACGAGCGGCTGCAGGCGCACATGGCCCTGCGCCACGGGCTCTGACCGGCGTCGCGCGCTCGCCCTGCCCGCGGCCGCTGGCTATCGTCGCCGGCCGCGATGGACCACAGCACGCTGCGCACGACCCCGCTCGAGAACTTCCCGCCGCCCGAGCGCTGGGACGACTGGCGCGAACTCGACGCGAAGGCGTGGCCGCGCCGCGTCGAACGCCGCTACTCGCTGGTGCCGACGATCTGCTTCAACTGCGAGGCGGCGTGCGGCCTGGTCGCCTACGTCGACCAGCAGGACGGCAAGATCCGCAAGGTCGAGGGCAATCCGTTCCACCCGGGTTCGCGCGGCCGCAACTGCGCCAAGGGCCCGGCGACGATCAACCAGGTCCACGACCCCGAACGCATCCTCTACCCGCTGAAGCGCGTCGGTCCGCGCGGCAGCGGCCGCTTCGAGCGTGTGACATGGGACGAGGTGCTGCAGACGCTCGGCGCGCGGATCCGCCGCGCGATCGTCGAGGGGCGCAAGACCGAGGTGATGTACCACGTCGGCCGGCCCGGCCACGACGGCTACGTCGAGCGCGTGCTGCAGGCCTGGGGCGTCGACGGCCACAACTCGCACACCAACGTCTGCAGCGCCGCGGCGCGGCTCGGCTACACGCTGTGGAGCGGCTACGACCGGCCGTCGCCGGACTACGAACACGCGAAGTTCACGCTGCTGATCTCGAGCCACCTCGAGACCGGCCACTACTTCAACCCGCACGCGCAGCGCATCATCGACGGCAAGATGAAGGGCGGCAAACTCGCCGTCTGCGACATCCGGCTGTCGAACACCGCCAGCATGGCCGACTACTGGCTCGCGCCGCGGCCGGGCACCGAGGCGATGATGCTGCTCGGCTTCGCGCACGTGCTGCTGCGGGACGACCTGGTCGACTGGCAGTTCGTGCACGACTGGGTCGACTGGCGTGCCTACCAGCGCGCCAAGGGCCGCGCCGACGCCGACTTCGCCGCGTTCCGCCGCGACCTGGCCGCCGACTACGCGTTCGCGACGCCGCAGCGCACCGCCGAGGTCTGCGGCCTCGACGCGGCGACCGTCGAACAGGTGGGCCGCGAGATCGGCCAGGCGGCGAGCCGCTTCGCGTCGCACGTGTGGCGCAACACCGCCGCCGGCAACGAGGGCGGCTGGGCCGTCGCGCGCAACCTGCAGTTCGTGTCGGTGCTGGTCGGCGCCGTCGGCACCATCGGCGGCACCGCCGGCTCCGCCACCAACAAGTTCGTGCCGAAGCCGTTCTCGGCCCCGCGGCCGCAGGACGTCTGGAGCGAACTGCTCTACCCGCGCGAGTGGCCGCTGGCGCACCACGAACTGAGTTTCCTGCTGCCGCACCTGGTCAAGAGCGGCCGCGGCCGCATCGACACCTACTTCGCGCGCGTCTACAACCCGGTCTGGACCAATCCGGACGGCGCGATGTGGATCGAGATGCTGGCCGACGAGCAGGCGGTCGGTTGCCACGTGATGCTGTCGCCGACCTGGAACGAGACCGCGCGCTGGGCCGACTTCGTGCTGCCGATGGGCCACGCGACCGAGCGCCACGACCTGATGTCGCAGGAGACCCACGCGGCGACGTGGATCGGCTTCCGCCAGCCGGTGCACCGCGTGCTGGCCGAACGGCAGGGCCGGCAGGTGACGTGGACCTGGGAGGTCAACCCGGGCCAGGTCTGGGAGGAGGACGAGTTCTGGATCGCGCTGTCGTGGCAGGTCGACCCCGACGGTTCGCTCGGCATCCGGCAGCACTTCGAATCGCCGTACCGGCCCGGCGAACGGGTCACCGTCACCGAGTACTACCGCTGGATCTTCGAGCACAGCGTGCCCGGCCTGCCCGAGGCCGCCGCGCAGCAGGGGCTGTCGCCGCTCGAGTACATGCAGCGGCACGGCTGCTTCCTGGTGCAGGACCGCGTCTACCGCACCCACGAGACCGAACTGGCCGGCGACTTCGAGGTCGACGCCGCGCGCGGCGTCGTCACCAAGGACGGCAAGGTCGCCGGCGTCTGGGCCGGCGGCAAGGCGCGCACCGGCTTCCCGACGCCGTCGAAGAAGCTCGAGCTGCACTCGCAGACGATGGTCGACTGGGGCTGGCCCGAACTCGCCGCGCCGGTCTACGTGCACAGCCACGTCGACGAAGCGCGCCTCGATCGCACCGCCGGCGAGATGGTGCTGGTCGCCACGTTCCGCCTGCCGACGCTGATCCACACGCGCTCGGCCAACAGCAAGTGGCTGACCGAGCTGTCGAACACGAACCCGGTCTGGATGCACCCGCAGGACGCCGCGCGGCTCGGCATCGCGATGGGCGACCTGGTGCGCGTCGCGACACGGATCGGCTACTACGTCAACGCGGTCTGGGTCACCGAAGGTGTGCGGCCCGGCGTGGTCGCCTGCAGCCACCACATGGGCCGTTGGACCGTGCAGGGCGACCAGGTGTCGGGCAACCACTGGCAGCTGCACGACGTCGACCTGCGCAAGGTCACGCCGACCGCCTGGCTGATGCGGCGCACGAAGCCGACGGGCGCGTTCGCGAGCAGCGACAAGGACAGCGAGAAGGTCTGGTGGTCCAGCGGCGGCGTGCACCAGAACATGACGTTCCCGGTGCAGCCCGATCCGGTCAGCGGCATGCACTGCTGGCACCAGCGCGTCCGCGTCACGCCGGCCGAGGCCGGCGACCGCTACGGCGACGTCTACGTCGACACCGCGCTGTCGCAGCAGGTGTTCGAGGAGTGGCTGGCCAAGACGCGGCCGGCCGACCGCTTCGGACCGGGCCGGTTGCGGCGCCCGCTGCACCTGAAGCGCGTCTGCCGGCCGACCGACGGAGCGTTCCGCCTGTGAGCTCCGGCCCGCACGAGTCGCTGTTCACCGCGGCGGGCCTGGCCACGATGCTGGCGCGGGTCGACGCGCTGCGGCCCGACAGTCCGCGCCGCTGGGGCAAGATGGACCTGCCGCAGATGCTGGCGCACTGCCAGCAGCCGCTGCGGGTCGCACTCGGCGAACTGCCGCTGAAGCGCTCGCTGGTCGGCGTCCTGTTCGGCCGCCTGGCCAAACGCAAGCTGTTGGCGCCGAAGCCTTGGCCGCAGGGCATGCCGACGGCGCCCGAGTTCCGGATCGCCGACGTGCGCCAGTTCGCGCGCGAACACGCGGCGTTGCGCACGCTGGTCGAGCGCTTCGGCCGCGGCGGCCCCGCGGCCCTGACTCAGGCCCCGCACCCGTTCTTCGGCCCGCTGACCGCCGACGAGTGGCAGGCGCTGCAGTGGCGGCACCTGGACCACCACCTGCGCCAGTTCGGGGCCTGATGCCCGCTCGCCGCGAGCGCTTCCTGCCGCTGTCGCAGCAGGACCTGGTCGCGGCGCTGCTGGACGATCCGCGGCTCGCGCCGGCCGACCGCCCGGCGTTCGCGCAGCTGGCGCGCCTCCTGGCCAGCGTGCTGCACTTCGAGTTCCACGCGCAGCTCGAGCAGCTGAAGCGCTGCTACGCGCCGTTCGATCCCGACCGCGACACGGTGCCGCTGCTGCCGCCAGCGGCCGCCGACCTGCAGCGCTGCCGGCAGGACCTCGTCGCCGGCCTGCGCGCGCTGCTGCGCGCGGCGAACTACGAGGAAGTGGCGCCGGCGACGCTGCTGGCGTCGCTGCGCGGCGAATCGCTGTTCCGCGTCCGGCTGGCGGTCGACTTCGACGACTTCGCCGATCTGGTGCTGTTCCGCCGCGGCCACGACGAGCGCACCGTGACGCTGCGCACCTGGTTCGGCCTCTCGCGCCGCGAACTGCGGTTCGTCAACTACGACCGCGTCGCGCTGCTGGTGCGCTTCCGCGACCGCGCCTGGTTCGACGCCAAGGGCCGCCGCGAGCTGCCGTTCGTGCCCGACACGACGGTGCTGAAGTTGTTCCGCAACGTGCCCGCGGCCGACCTCGAGATGCTGTTCCCGAACACCGAGGTGCGCATGAAGCCGATCGACATGCTGCTGCTCGGCGTACCGGCCGCGGTCGGCGGCGTCGTCGTGCTGGCGACCAAGCTGCTCGGCACGCTGCTGCTGCTCGGCTCGCTGTTCGCGTTCTGGCTCGGCCTGCGCGACGAGGCGGTCGTGCTGGACCAGACCGCGCTGGTCGCGCTGGTGGTCGGGGTCGGCACGCTGGGCGCGTTCGTCTGGAAGCAGTGGACCCGCTTCAAGAGCCGCAAGATCCGCTTCCTGCAGGCCCTGACCGAGAACCTCTACTTCAAGAACCTCGACAGCAACCGCGGCGTGCTGCATCGGCTCGTCGACGATGCCGAGGAGGAGGACGGCAAGGAAGCGCTGCTCGCCTTCTGGCTGCTGCACACCGGCGGGCCGCAGAGCCAGGCCGCGCTGGACCGCGCCGCCGAAGCCTGGCTGCAGCAGCGCTGCGGCCGCGCGGTCGACTTCGAAGTCGGCGACGCCGTGCAGAAGCTGGTGCGGCTCGGCCTCGCGCAGCGCGCCGGCGAGACGTTCAGCGCGCTGCCGCTGGCAGCGGCGCCGCAGGAGCTGGACCGCCGTTGGGACGGCTACTTCGGCGCCGGCGGCTGACCGTCGGCGCCAGCACCTGCGCAGAAGTTCGTATGCAGCCGCAGTGCGGCCGTGCCGATTGCGCGCGCCATGACCACGACCCTGAAGGACCAGATCACGGCTGCGATCGGCGCGCACGCGCTGTGGAAGGGCCGTCTGATCGCCGCCATCGCCAACGGCAACAGCGAGTACGACCCGGCGAACGTCGAGCCGGACCACCGCTGTGAGTTCGGCAAGTGGCTCTACACGGGACTCGGTGCCGAGTCGCGCGGCGGGCCCGAGTTCACGCAGGTGAAGGACCTGCACGCGCGGTTCCACAAGGAGGCGGCGCGGATCCTGCGCCTCGCGGTCGGCGGCAAGAAGGAGGAAGCGCGCAGCCTGCTGCAGGGCGACTACGCCCGGATCTCGACCGAGCTGGTGCAGAAGCTCGGTGAGTGGAAGCGCAAGGGCTGAGCCGTCCCGGCCCTCAAGTCGCCGATCGTGGGCGCCGATGACCTCGGGGCTTCCCCCGAGGCACCCCATGCCCGCTGCCATCGCCCCTTCCGCCCCCCGCCCCGGCGTCCGGTCCGAACGCGCGTCGCTGCAGGTCGCGTTCGACGCCGGCCACCTGCTCGAGCGCGGCACCGACGTGGCGCTCTACGACTACGCGGTCGGCAACGAGGAACAGCTCGGCAACCGGTCGCGGATCCTGTGCCCGGCGCAGGCCGACCTGTCGGCACTCGACAAGTTCCGCGCCCGCTTCTCGGTGCTGCTGTACCGCGACCGCAGCGACCTCGAACGCTGCCTCGCCGACGTCGACGTCTACTACCGCATCGACCACGGCCAGCGGCCGGCCGAGCCGCTGCCGCGTCCGCCGTACGGCCGCACGGTCGTGCACTGCGTGTTCACGGCGCACGAACCGCACGGCGACGTCTACGCGGCGGTGTCGAGCTGGGTCGCGCGGCACCGCGGCGTGCCGGGGCAGCCGCCATGCCCGGTCGTGCCGCACATCGTGCAGCTGCCGCGCGTCGACGGCGACCTGCGCGCGGTGCTCGGCATCCCGGCTGGCGCGACGGTGTTCGGCCGCCACGGCGGGCCGGACACGTTCGACCTGCCGTTCGTGCACCAGGAAGTGCTGCACGCCGTGCAGCAGCGCGACGACCTGTGGTTCGTGTTCCTGAACACGCGCCCGTTCGCGCCGCCGCACCCGCGCATCGTGCACCTCGACAAGACGACCGACCTCGCCGCCAAGGCGCGGTTCGTGCAGACCTGCGATGCGATGCTGCACGCGCGGGCCGACGGCGAGTCGTTCGGGCTCGCGGTCGGCGAGTTCTCGGTCCACGACAAGCCGGTCGTCACCTGGCTCGGCGGCCACGACCGCTACCACCTCGAGGTGCTCGGTCCGAAGGGCATCTACTACCGCGACGCGAACGACCTGCGCCGCATCCTGCGCGTGTTCCGGCCGGTGCAGGGCGACTTCGACGCCTACTCGGCGCCGTTCTCGCCCGCGGTCGTGATGCGGCAGTTCGACGCGGTGTTCCTGCAGGGCGCGGCCGCGGGCGCCGCGCGCAGCACGCGCAGCGGTCTCTAGCCCGGCCGCTTGGCGGTGCTGGCGATCTGCAGCTCCGCCATCTGCTCCGGCGACACGCCGCCCGGCGCGTCCGCCATCAGGTCGAACGCCATCGACGTCTTCGGGAACGCGATCACGTCGCGGATGCCGTCGCGGCCGAGTGCGAGCGCGACCAGCCGGTCGACGCCGAGCGCGATGCCGCCGTGCGGCGGCGCGCCGTACTTGTAGGCATCGAGCAGGAAGCCGAAGTTCGCGCGCTGCTGCTCCGGCGAGATGCCGAGGAACTCGAACACCTTGGCCTGCAGCGCCGGCCGGTGGATGCGGATCGAGCCGGAGCCGAGCTCCCAGCCGTTCATCACGAAGTCGTAGGCGCGGCTGCGGATCTGCGCGGTGTCGCGCGTGAAGTCCTGCACGCTCCAGTCGACCGGCGCGCTGAACGGGTTGTGTGCGAACTGCCAGCGCTGCTTCTCGTCGTTCCACTCGAACATCGGGAAGTTCAGCACCCAGCAGCAGCGGAACTGCTTGGGGTCGCGCAGGCCGAGCTGGCCGCCGACCTTGAGCCGCAGGTCGCCGAGCGCCTTGTGCACGACGCGCTTCTGGTCGGCGACGAACAGCAGCAGGTCGCCCGGCGCGGCCGCCATGTGCGCGCACAGTTCCTTGGCCTTGTCGCCCTCGTAGAACTTCGCGATCGAACCCTCGAGGCCGGCCGCGGTGACCTTCGCCCACGCCAGGCCCTTGGCGCCGAGACCGGCGACGAACGCGGTCAGCTCGTCGATGCCCTTGCGCGAGAACTTCTCGGCCGCACCCTTGGCGCAGATGCCCTTGACGATGCCGCCGAGCTCGACCGCGCCGGCGAACACCTTGAAGCTCGACCGCCGCGCCAGTTCGGTGCAGTCGATCAGCTTCATCTCGAAGCGCAGGTCCGGCTTGTCGCAGCCGTAGGTCTCCATCGCCTCTTCGAAGTCGAAGCGCGGGAACGGCTGCGGCAGCTCGATGCCGAAGCCTTCGCGCATGCCGTGCACGACCATGCCCTCGACCAGGTCGAGCACGTCGTGTTCCTCGACGAACGACATCTCGAGATCGATCTGCGTGAACTCGGGCTGCCGGTCGGCGCGCAGGTCCTCGTCGCGGAAGCAGCGCGCGATCTGGTAGTAGCGGTCGAGGCCCGCGACCATGCACAGCTGCTTGAAGATCTGCGGGCTCTGCGGCAGCGCGTAGAACTTGCCCGGGTGCACGCGGCTCGGCACCAGGTAGTCGCGTGCGCCTTCCGGCGTGCTCTTGGTCAGGATCGGCGTCTCGAGGTCGAGGAAGCGGTGCTCGGCCATGTAGTTGCGGATCGCCGTGACGAACCGTGCCCGCTTCGCCATCGCCTCCTGCAGCGGCCGCCGGCGCAGGTCGAGGTAGCGGTACTGCATGCGCAGTTCCTCGTTGGCCTCGGCCTTGTCGAGGATCTCGAACGGCGGCGTCTCCGCCTCCGTGAACACCGTCACCGCGGTCGCCAGCACCTCGATCTCGCCGGTGCTGCGGTTCTTGTTCTGCTTGTCGGCGTCGCGCGCGCGCACGCGCCCGTGCACCGCGATCACGTCCTCGGCGCCGAGCCGCCGCACCGTGTCGAACGTGCCCGCCGCCAGCCCCTTGGCCTCCTGGTCGACGACGATCTGCGTGACGCCGTAGCGGTCGCGCAGGTCGAGGAAGATCAGCTGGCCGTGGTGGCGGTGGTTCTCGATCCAGCCGTTCAGGACCACGTCGCGGTCCTTCTGGGCGAGCGAGAGCTCGCCGCAGGTGTGGGTGCGCTGCCAGGGTGCTCGCTGCTTCATCGAACCGGCAGTCGTACCGCCGATGCAGATGCTATTCCAGCCAACACGGGCGGCGCGGTTGGCAGTCGCCGCTACCGCGGGCGTTCGACTTGCATGCGCTGGCGCTGCCAGCGGAACAGCGGCGCCTCGACGGCGACGCAGCCGTCGGTCGTCACCGTGCCGGCGGCGAGACCGGGGCGCCACGTCGCGCGCAGCGGCAACCACGACTCGCCGCCGTGTTCGGTCACCGTGTCGCAGCCCTGCCGCCCCACCACGACGTGCTTGCCGGCGCGCAGGACGTTCGGCAGCAGCAGCACCAGCAACAGCGCCACGCGCCACCGCGGCTGCGGCAGTGCGGCGACGCGTGCGACCAACAGCGTGCCCACGATCACACCGGCGAACCGCACGAACCGGCCCTTCGGCTCGTCGGCCACGTGCACGAGCTGGAACAGCGCGAACGTGCCGAGCAGCGCGACCACCACGAAGGCCACGGCGCCGCGATGATCCGGTGTGTCGGGATGCCGCGCGGCGCGCGCGAACCACACCACCGAGAACAGCCACGCCGCGATGCCGAACGGGAACGGCGCCAGATCCTCGCCGACCGCGCGCAGCATCGTCGCCGCGGTCGCCAGCGGTTCGCGCGTGCTCGAGAACAGCGTTGTGGCCGCCCCCTGCTCGAACGCGGCGCGGATCCACGCCGCGAGCAGCAGCGCCGGCCCCGCGATGACCGCGGCGGCGACGGCGCGTTCGCGCCGCGGGCGGCACCGGGTCGAGGCCAGCAGCAGCACGGCGGCCGGCACGAAGACCAGCGCCGCATGGCGCGTCGCGACCGCTGCGGCCAGTGCGAGCGCACCGGCGGCCAGCGCGACGGCGCGCGGGCCCGGGCGCGCGGCGGCCTGCCAGCCCTGCACGGCCAGCAGCAGCGCGAACAGCGCCGCGTGCATCACGTGTTCGGAGCTTGGCCCGCGCAGCGCCAGCAGCGCCGGCGTCGCCGCCGCCAGCGCGACCGGCCAGCGCTCGCGCACTTCCGGCACCTGCCGCAACGCGGCCGCGCAGGCCAGTGCCGCGAACACGGCGGCCGCGATCGCATCGGCGAGCCGCACGCTGGCGACCGACACGCCGGCCACGGCCTGCACCGCCGCGAGCCACAGCGAGTAGAGCGGCGGCCACTCGTGCACGACGAGGCCGTGTGCGTCGCAGTAGCCGCGCCCCTCGAGCAGCGACACCGACGCGGTCCAGCTGGTCCACGCATCGGGGCCGAAGGCGAGCCCGTGCCGCTGCAGGACCAGCCCGAGCAGCAGCGTCGCGAGCGCGGTCGCACCGACGAGCGACGCGGCGCCGCCGTGCGGTGGCGCCGCGGCCTCAGCCGGCATCGGCGACTCCGGCGACGCGTTCGACGCCAGTCCGCCGCAGCGCGCGCACCAGCGCCGCCAACAGCGCCGCCACCAGGGCCCCGAGCGCCCAGCCCGGCACCACTTCGCTGGCGACGTGCACGACCAGCGCCGCGTAGAGCACGACCGGCACCGCGATCGCCACCGCCGCGACGACGCCGCGGCGCAGCCCGCGCGCCAGCGCCGTCGGCACCTGTTCGAGCGGCACGAATGCCCACAGCAAGAGCCACAGCCGCATGTAGGGCCCGGTGTCCATCGTCTGCCACGTCATCAGGTGGAACCCGGTGGCCGCCGGCAGGAAGAACCAGCGCGCGCGCGGCCAGAACAGCACCAGCGGGAACAGCACCTGCACCGCGACCACGCCGATGCTCTGCAGCTGCGCCAGGTGCACGTCGGCGGCGAACACGCGCGACCAGTTGCCGTCGTGGCCGAGCATGATGCCCTGCAGCGTGTAACCGTTGAACCAGCCCGGCCCGCCGAGCAGGATCTTCGCCGACCCGGCGCCGCAGTAGCCGACCGCCAGCGCGAACCAGGTGAACCGGATCGGCGTGCCGCGCACCTCGGCTGGGGCCGGCTTGCCGCGCCAACGCCGCAGCAGTGCGTCCAGCGACAGGCCGGCGCCGACCGGCGCGAACGGCAGCACCGACACCGCGAACGCCAGCGCGACCTTGTCGTGGTGCGGCTTGCCGAACGAGTAGGCGAGGCCGCTCCAGTACAGGAAGCCGAGCGCCCCCAGCGCGCAGCTGAGCCGCGCGCCGAGGCCCAGCGCTCCCGCCGTGAGCGCGAGCACGGTGCCGGCCTGCACCCACTCTGCGGTCGGCAGGTCGATCGGCCCGAGGCCGAGCAGCTGGAACGCGTACAGCGGCGTCCACGGCCGCAGCGGCCCGCCGGCGCTGACGGCGGCAGCGTCGCCGAGCACCAGGCCCGAGTAGAGCAGCACGTCGTACAGCGCCACGGCGCAGACCAGCGCGCGGAACGCACCGAGCCGCACGGCCGGCACCGGCGCGTGGAACCAGCGTTCGACCGCGGCCCAGAACCCGCGCGTGTCGTTCATGGCCTGCGGTACTCCACGACGACGTTCGGCGCCACGTCGACCGGGCCGCGGGCCGTCAGCCGGATCCGCGTGTCGAGCAGCCGGAAGCCGTGCAAGCGCGGCAGACCGGCGTGCCGGTGCGCGTTCCAGCGCTCGAGCAGCGCCTGCTGCGCGGCCGGGCCGCCGAACACGACCTCGGCCAGCATCTGCCAGTAGCCGTCCTGCAGCAGCGCCGTCTGCTCGCCGGCGCCGAGCACACGCGTGCCGTCGGCCAGCAGGCCTTCGAGTTCGGGCCGGTAGAGCACCGAGCCCTCGTGCCAGTTCTCGGTGTACATCGAGAAGCCGACGAACGGCCAGCTGCGGCCGTAGCCGAGGCACGCGGCCAGCACCTGCAGGCCGCAGACGAACACCAACAGCGCGTTGCCGGCCGCCCGCAGCGTGCGGCGCCACAGCGCCGCGCCGGGCCGGGCGCGGCCGAACGCCCCCACCGCGAGCAGCAGCAGCACGCCGAACGCGACGACCGGCAGGAAGCGCGTGCGGAACTGCGGCGGCAACGGCACCGTCACGTCGCAGACGGCGACCACGGCGCGCCGCAGGTCGCGGTCGACCGCGTGCACTTCGACGGTGTGCCGGCCGGGCTTCAGGCCCTGCAGCACCGCGCCGTCCATCGCGCGCAGCTGGTGGTCGTGCCGGCGCCGCTGGCGCAGCGTCGCGCCGCCGCGGCCGCTGGCGCGCAGATCGAGCGCCACTTCGCCGTCGCTGGTCGCGGTGAGGCTCGGCGCCGCCGCACCGCCGGTGCGCTGCGGCGGCGGACCCTGATCGGGCCGGTAGCCGAACGTGCCGTCGCGCGCGGCCAGCAGCACGCTGCCGTCCGCGGCCAGCGCGACACCTCCGAACGGTCCGGCCGGCAGGCCGTCGGCGGCCGTGAACGTGCGGCCGAAGCCGAACCGGGGGTCGACGACGCCGAACGCCTGCTCGGTCGCCAGCCAGAGCCGGTCCTGCGCGTCGATCGCGAGCCCCGTCGGCGCACCGGGCGGCACGCCGTCGCGCAGGTCCATTGGATCCAGCACCGGATGGCCCGCGTCGAGCACGAACAGCCCACGTTCGGCCGCGACGTAGACGACGCCGCTGGCGGCGCGCGCGAACGCCCGCACGGCGCCGGGGCCAGAGGCCTGCGTGCACGGCACCGGCGTGGCCGCGCCGCCGGCGTGCAGCCGCAGCACGCCGCCCGCCAGCTCGAGCCGGGCGTCGGGCCCGAGCGCCAGTTCGGCCGCTGCCGGCGGCGCTGGCACGCTCGGCGCGAAGTCCTGCGCCGCCACCGCGGCGAGGCACAGCACGACCGACAGTGCGGCGCGGAACGGGCACGGCATGGGCCGCGCAGTCTACTACTCGTAGCGCACCGACTCGCTGGGACTCTGCCGCAACGCGCGCCACGCCGGCACCGACGCCGCCGCGACGCCGATCCCGAGCGCGATCAGCGGCACGACGCCGAACCACGGCAGCGGCAGTTCGACCGGCGCATCGAGCCGCGCGACGCGGTTCATGCCGAGCACCAGCACCCAGCCGAGCGGCACCGCGAGCCCCAGCGACAACAGGCTCGCCAGCAGCGCGGTCAAAGCACCTTCGAGCAGGAAGCTGCCGGCCAAGGGCCCGCGGCCGAGCCCGAGCGCGCGCAGCACGCCGAGTTCGCGCGCGCGGCCGATCGCCGCGATCGTCATGCCGTTCAACAGACCGACGCCGGCCAGCACCAGCATCAGGAACAACAGCAGGTCGAACAGCCGGAAGTCGCGGCCGACATCGCGCAGGAAGTAGGCGCGGATGTCCTCGCCGAGCTTCGCGACCGGCACCGCCGGCAGCGTGTTGCGCGCGGCGGCCGTGATCGCGGCCGCGTCGGCGCCCGGTTGCAGGTGGAGCGTCACGTGCTCGACCGACGTGGCGGCGATGCAGAAGTCGTGGCGCAGCCAGTGCGGCGCTGCGATCGCGAACGCGCGCTCGTCGCCGTCGAAGCCGGACCGGTCGCTGACGTGCAGCACCTGGTAGGCCTGCGGCACGCGGTTCTTGTCGAGCAGCGGCACCAGGTCGCCGGCGCGCCAGCCGCGGACTTTGGCCAGCCGGCGGCTGACGACCAGCGTGCGCACCCGTTCGTCGGCGTAGCGGCGCGCGAGCTCCGGATCGCCTTCCAGCGCGCCGCCGCGCCCATTGGCGCTCTCGACCGCGAGCCCGCGCAGCAGGAACCCACCGCCGCGTTCTTCGCCTTCGAACAGGTCGGCCCGCGCGACGCCCGGCAGCGTCGCCAGCCGCGCGGCCAGCTCGGGCGTCACCGGCGCCGCGCGCAACAGCAGCCGCTGGTCGAGCGCAGCGGCCGCGAACTGGCGGACCTCGGCGCGCAGCGACCAGGTCAGGCACTTCAACCCGAGCAGCGCGAGCAGCACCGCCGACAGGCCGCAGACCGCCGCCGCGACGCGGCCCGGCGCGCGGGCGACGACCTTGCCGACCAGCCAGCTCGCCATCGGCAGCAGGAGCCGCAGCGGCAGCAGCAGCGCCCGGCCGAGCAGCGCGACGCTCCACGGCGCCAGCAGCAGCACGGCGCCGAACAGCCCCAGCATGCCGGCCAGCTGCAGCAACACGTCGCGCATCTCGGCGCCTTCCTCGGCCGCCAGCGGCGTCATCGACAGGTAGGCGAGCGGCAGCGCCAGCACCAACAGGCCGAACATCCAGACGTGGATGCCGCGCAGCAGGTCGATGCCGTCGTCGGCGCCGGGCGCGAGGCCGCGCGCGCGCAGGATCTCCAGCGCCGGCACCTGCCGCGCCCGCACCAGCGGGAACATCGCGCCGGCCAGCGTGAACAAGACACCGAGTGCGGCGGTCCACGCGACCGGGAACACCGGCACCTCGAACGTCGACCACGCCTTGCCGAGGCCCAGCGAACTGATCTGGTTGGCCTGCAGCCAGCGCGCGAGCAACAGGCCGAGCCCGACGCCGAGCAGAGCGCCGAGCGTGCCGACCAGCAGCGCATCGACCAGGAAGATCCGCGTGATCGCGCCGGTGCCGGCGCCGAGGCACCGCAGCAGGCCGAGCTGCCGCACGCGGGCGACCAGCGAGTGCGACAGGGTCTGGAACACCACGTACATGCCGAGCAGCAGCGCCAGGCCGCCGAGCACCTTCAGACCGTTGCGGAACGCGCGTTCGTCGGCGCCCTCGCCGAGGTAGGCGCTGCGCAGGTCCTGCACCGCGAAGTCGGCCGCGAGTTCGAGCCGCAGCCGGTCGAGGTCGGCGCCTTCGCGCCGCAGCACGTGGAACAGGCTGTCGCCGCGCGTCTGCAGCCGCGTCGCCAGTTCGAGGCCGCAGACGGCCATCATGCCGAAGTTCCGCCTGCCGAGCCGCTCGGGCTCCAGCACGCCGCGGACCTCCACCTCGACTTCGAACCGCACCGCGCCGGGCGGTTCGGGCACCGCGACCATGCGGCCGTCGCGGCACTCGACACGCTGCACCTGCAGCGGTTCGCCGAGCCGCAGCCGCGCGCCGACGTCGACGCCGAGCATGCGCGCTGCCTCGCCACCGAGCAGGATGCCCGGCCGCTCGAGCCCGCCGTCGGCAGCGTCGAGGTCGCGGCCGGCGTGCAGCGCGTAGTGGCCGAACGCGCCGCCCGGCAGCGGGTCGAGCCCGAACACCGCGAGGTCGAGCCGGTGTGGCCCCTGGGTCGCCAGCGCCCTGGCCTCGCGCCAGACCGCGACCGCTTCGACGCTCGGGCGCTGCCGCAGGTCGTCGGCGACGGCGGCGGCCGGCCGACCGCGGTCATTGGGCAGCACTTCGAGGTCGACGCGGCCGCGCTGCGGGTCCTGCGCCAGCAGCCGGCTCTGGATCGTGTTGTGGTCCATCACGTAGATGGCCACGACGATCGCCGTGCCGAGCGCGATGCCGCACAGCGTGAGCAGCAGCCGCAGGCGGCTAGATGCCCAGTTCCTGAAGACGAGCAAAGACGTCAGCGACACCGAAGGGACCCCCGCGCAGTTCGGCTTCCGGGCGCAGCGCGCCATCGTGCAGGAACAACACGCGATCGCCGGCAGCGGCGTCGCGCGGATTGTGGGTGACCAGCAGGATCGTGGTGCCGAGGTTGTCGCGCACCGACCGCAGCAGCGAGACGACCTCCTCGCCGGCCTTGCTGGACAGGTTGCCGGTCGGTTCGTCGGCGAGCACCAGCGGCGGCTGCGCGGCCAGCGCGCGCGCGATCGACGCCCGCTGCATCTCGCCGCCCGACAGCGCGGCCGGCAGCCGCCGCTTCAGGTGCGCGATGCCGAGCAGCTCGAGCAGGCTGTCGGTGCGCGTCCGGTGCTGGCGCGGGCTCTGGCCCAGGATGCGCAGCGGCAGCGTGACGTTCTCCTCGACGGTCAGATCCGGCAGCAGGTGGAAGAACTGGAACACGAAGCCGATCCGCCGGCGCCGGATCGCGGCGCGCCGTTCCTCGTCGCCGGCACCGAGGTCTTCGCCGGCCACCTGCACGAGCCCTGCCGACGGCCGGTCGAGCCCGGCCAGCAGGTGCAGCAGCGTCGACTTGCCGGAGCCCGACGGCCCCATGATCGTCGCGAACTCACGCGGCGCCAGCGCGAACGAGACGTCGCGCACGATCGGCACCTCGCGGCCCTCGTCGCGCCGGAACCGGAACAGCCCCCGGGCCTCGAGCACGGGAACCACCGGGGCGGCGTCCGGCGGCGGCGATGCGGAGACGCTGGTCATCGGCGGCGCATGATGGCTCGGGTCGGCCCCTGCTGCACGGGTTTTCTCTTCGGATCGGCGATTACTTTGCGCGGCCAACCTCCCGCCGGCCGCGGCGGCCTTGCTCGCATCGGGGCCAGGCGAAGCTACCGTGCTGCCGATGCCGCTCGACCTGCTGGGCACGACTGCCGCCGAACTGCACGCCGCCGCGGTGCGGGCGTTCGGCGAGCGCAAGGGCGCCGGCGCCGCGGCCGCCGTGCACCGGGCGGCGGTGCGCGACGGCACCTTCGCGCCCGATGCGGCCGGTCTGTCGCCGCGCGCGGCCGCGGTCTGGCGCGAGCTGGCGGCACTGCACCTGCCCGAAGTGTTAGGCGAGCAGCAGGAGGCGCTGCCCCACGGCGTCGTGCACAAGCGCCTGCTGCGCCTGCGCGACGGCCAGACGATCGAGTCGGTGCGCCTGCCGATGGGCCGCGACCGCACCAGTCTGTGCGTGTCGACGCAGGTCGGCTGCGCGCGGGCCTGCACGTTCTGCGAGACCGGCCGACTCGGCCTGCGGCGCAACCTGACCGCCGGCGAGATCGTCGCGCAGGTGACGCTGCAGCACCGCGGGCGTCGCCCCGACACGATCGTGTTCCAGGGCATGGGCGAACCGCTCGACAACCTCGATGGTCTGCTGCAGGCGTTGGCGGTGCTGACCGACCGGCGCGGCCTCGCCTACGCGCAGGAGCGGCTGACGGTCTGCACGGTCGGCCACGTGCCGGGCATCGACGCGCTGCGCGAACTCGGCTGGAAGCGGCTCGGGCTGTCGCTGAGCCTGACGTCGGCCGACGACGCGCGCCGGGCGCGGCTGATGCCGAACTCGGTGCGCTACCCGCTGCGCGAGATCCAGGCCGCGCTGGTGCGCTACCGGCAGCGCGCCAACCTGGCGCTCGGCATCCACTGGTGCCTGCTGCCGGGCGCCAACGACCACGAACGGGACGCGGCCGAGATCGCCGCGTTCTGCGCGCCGCTGGGCCGCGTGCTGGTGCACGTGATCCCGTACAACCCGGGCACGGCACCGATCGCACCGGCTCCCACCGAGGCGGAGGTCCTGCGCTTCGTCGCGCACCTGCGCGCGCACGGCCTCGCCGTGCGGCGCCGCGTCACCAAGGGGCGCTCGGTGCTGGCTGGCTGCGGCCAGCTCGGCGCTGCCGCGGCCGCTACTGCGCCTTGACCTGGACCAGTTCGACCAGGAACACCAGCTCGGCGTTCGGCGGGATCGTCGGCTCGCGGCCGCGCGCGCCGTAGGCGAGGTCGCCGGGGATCGCGAACAGGAACTTGGCGCCCGGCTTCATCAGCTGCAGGCCTTCGGTCCAGCCCTTGATCACGCGGTTCAGCGGGAACTCGGCCGGCTTGCCGCGCACGTGCGCGCTGTCGAACAGCTTGCCGTCGGTCAGCCAGCCGGTGTAGAGCGCGACGACCGTGTCGGTGGCCTTCGGCGACTCGCCGGTGCCCGGCTCGAGCACCTCGTACTTGAGGCCGCTCTGGGTGGTCACGACCTTGGCCGGGTCCGGCAGCCGGAACTCCGGCACCTTGGTCACGCCGGTCAGCTCGATCTCCCAGATCGAGTCGCCGCCGACGTTGGGGAACAGTCCCTGCGGCACTTCGATGCGCAGGATCTCGCCGACCTTGCGGTCCAGCACCAGCGGCTGCAGGAACGCGAACTGCAGCGAGTCCGCCGTGCCGCTCAGCGTCATGCCGTCGTGGCGCTCCGAGCAGTCGAACAGCGAGCCGTCGGCCTTCCAGACCGCGAAGCGCAGGTTCAGTCCGTCGGTCTTGCCCACCATCGCGCCGGTGCCCGCGGTCACGACTTCGTACTTGAGGCCGTCGGCGCCGGTCTTCTGCGCCGCCGGGTTCGCGGCCCGCAGCTTCGGCATGCGCACCACACTGAGCAGCTCGACGTCGAACACCAGCGTCGCGTTCGGGCCGATCTTCGGCGGCGAGCCGCGCTCACCGTACGCGAGCGCGCCCGGGATCACGAACTTGCACCGCGAACCCGGCGACATCAGCTGCAGACCCTCGGTCCAGCCCTTGATGACGCCGTTCAGCGGGAACTTCGCCGGCTCGCCGCGGCTGCGCGAGCTGTCGAACTCGGTGCCGTCGGTCAGCCAGCCCGTGTAGTGCACCTCGACGACGTCTTCGGGGCCGGGCGGCGGCTGGTCGGTGCCCTTCTTCAGCACGCCCCATTCGAGGCCGGACGCGGTCTTCTGCATCGCGTCACACGGGGGAATGCCGCCCCGCGGGTCCTGGGCCGGGCACAACGAGAGCAGCAGCAGACAGACAGAGAGGATCTTCATGTGGATGACCCCGGCCGGGCCGGGGGCGGCAGTGTATCCGTGGGCGGCCGCGACGATCCATGGCGCGCCGCGGCGACGGTGGAGAATCGCCGCGGCCGGCGCAGGCGCCCGACCGCCGCTGTCGTCCCGGCGGCTCAGACCCGGAAGCGGCGCACGCTGGCCTCGAGCGCCTCGGCGAGCTGTTGTAGTCCCGCCGAGGCGGAACGCGACTCGGCGGCGTGGGTCGAGGCCTGCCGCGCCATCGCATCGACCTCGGCGATGCCGCGCGTGATCTCCTGGCTCGCCACCGCGCTCTCACCGACGTTCTTGGCCACGACCTCGACGGCGTCGGCGTTGGCGGCCAGGTTGCGCGCGATCTCCTCGGTCGCAGCGCGCTGCTCGGTGACGGCCGTCGCGATCTGCTTGCTGTTGGCGCTCACCTTGGCGATGACGCCGTCGATCCGCGTGATCGAGTCGACCGAGGTCGCAGTGCTGCCCTGGATGCGCTCGATCCGGCGCCGGATGTCCTGCGTCGCTTCGGCCGTCTGCCGCGCGAGGTCCTTGACCTCGTTCGCGACGACCGAGAAGCCCTTGCCGGCCTCCCCCGCGCGCGCCGCTTCGATCGTCGCGTTCAACGCCAGCAGGTTGGTCTGCTCGGCGATGTCCTGGATCGTCTCGACGACGCGGCCGATCTCCGACGCCGCGGCGCCGAGACCGCCCATGCACTCGCTGCTCTGCCGTGCCAGGGTCTCCGCCTGCAGCGCGACCGTCGCCGCTTCGCCGGCGGCCTTGGCGACCTCGCCGATGCTGGCGGTCATCTGCTCGACCGCGGCCGCCACGGTGCGGAACGTGCCCGCCATCGACTCGCTGCTGCTGCCGACGTTGCCGATGTTCGCGGTCATCTGCTCGGCGGCCGCGGCCACCTGGGTCGACTGGGCGCCGGTGCGCTGCGCCCCGACCGTGAGGCTCTGCGCGGTGCCGGCGAGCTGGGCCGCGGCGGCGCCGACGCTGCGTGCGTGGCCCTGGATCTCGATGACGATGGCCTGCACCTGCTCGAGGAAGCGATTGCACCACCGCCCGAGTTCGCCGAGTTCATCGTTGCCCACCGCCGCGAGCCTGGTGCGAAGATCGCCTTCGCCGGCGCGCAGCGTGGCCACGGCCTGCGCGATCGGGCGCGCAACGAACCGTCGCAGCACGAACAGCAGCGCGCCGATGCCGACCAGGCCGATCAGCGCACCGATGCCGACGACGCCGAACGCCTGCGCGCGCGCCGCGGCCCGGATCGGCGCCAGCGGCGTGCGCACTTCGAAGGCGCCGTGCACGTCGCCGGCCTGCCAGTTCTCCATCCGGAACCCCAACGGGTCCTTGCCGTCGCGCGTCTGGGAGTCGGCCGGGTTGCCGTGGCACAACAGGCAGCCTTGCGACAGCGTGATCGCATGCTGGAACACCAGCACGTCGCGCGCGGCATCGACGCGGTGCAGGTCGAGCCCGCCACCTGCTTCGACCTGCGCGGTCAGGTCGCTGAGCAGCCGACTACGGAACGCGCCGTGCTCAGCGTCCCGCGTGGGGTCGTAGTCGGGATTGCGGGCATGGTGCGCCGTGACCGTCAGATCGAGGTTCGCCGCCTTCGCGGCGCCCTTGGCGGCCTCGATGCCGGCGATCACCGGAATCGCGCGGAACGCCGCCGTCGAACGGTAGTCGCCGCCGGTGGATGCGGTCTGCTGCCGGGCGGTTTCGAGCAACGCCACGAGGTCGATGCCGTGCTCGTCGTGCATGCGGCTGACGTGGTCGCGCGCCGCGTCGGCGGCGCCCACCACCGCGATCGCTTTCGCCACCGCCTCGTCGAGCGCGACCTGCTGCATCGACCGTTCCGTCAGGTAGCCGCTGGCCAGCAGGACCACACCGAGGGTGCATACCACCGAGAGGGACAAGCGAGTCTGGATGCGCATTGCGGACGCCCGCGGCCGGGGTGCCGGCTCGGGGTCTTCCCTGATCGGCAGGCGCGGGCCCGCAGCCTGAATACGCACCTTCGACACGACGGCACCACCCGCCCGGCGGGTCGGGCGCCGGCGCCGCTGTCGCCTCAGCTCAGGTTGCCGGTGCCGGTGCTGCGCCGCGCCATCATCTCGCGCGCCAGCGCCTTGCGCAGC
This sequence comes from Planctomycetota bacterium, assembly GCA_016794425.1. Classification (GTDB taxonomy): domain Bacteria; phylum Planctomycetota; class UBA1135; order UBA1135; family UBA2386; genus JAEUHS01. The sequence goes on along the minus strand of JAEUHR010000044.1, from coordinate 2,776 downwards.
GACGCCTCGGCGCGCAGGAAGTCCTCGCTGAGGCGGTCCAGGCCGGCCATCTTCTCGCGCGCCTTCTGTTCGGCCGCCTTGACGCGCGCCAGGTCGATCTCGTGCGCGAACTCACCGGCTTCGCAGACCAGCGTCAGCACGTTGTGCTGCATCTGGGCGAAACCGTCGCTGACGAACAGCTCGCTCTTCTTGCCGTCCAGCTCGGTGATTTCGGCGGTGCCGGTCGCGGCGATCGCGGTCATCAGCGGCGCGTGGTGCGGCAGGATGCCGTAGCCGCCGTCGACGCCCTGGAACGCGACCGCGGCGACCTTGCGGTCGACGATCGTGCGGTCGGGCGTGACGATGCGGAGGTGGAGGTCCTGGGCCATGGGTGGACCTACTTCTTGCCGCGCGCGACGGCTTCTTCGATCGAACCGACCATGTAGAAGGCCGACTCGGGCAGCGAGTCGTGCTTGCCTTCGAGGATCTCCTTGAACGAGCGCACGGTGTCCTCGCGCTTGACGAACTTGCCGGGCGTGCCGGTGAACGCTTCGGCGACGAAGAACGGCTGCGACAAGAAGCGCTGGATGCGGCGGGCGCGCGCGACCACCAGCTTGTCCTCTTCGCTGAGTTCCTCGATGCCGAGGATCGCGATGATGTCGCGCAGGTCCTGGTAGCGCTGCAGCGTGCGCTGCACGTCGCGCGCGACCTTGTAGTGCTCCTCGCCGACGACCGACGGGCTCAGCATCTTCGACGTCGACTTCAGCGGGTCGACGGCCGGATAGATGCCGAGTTCGGCGATCTGGCGCTCGAGGATGATCGTCGAGTCCAGGTGCGCGAAGGTGGCCACGGGCGCAGGATCGGTGATGTCGTCCGCAGGCACGTACACGGCCTGCATCGACGTGACCGAGCCCTTCTTGGTCGACGTGATGCGCTCCTGCAGCGCACCCATCTCGGACGCCATCGTCGGCTGGTAGCCGACGGCGCTCGGCAGACGGCCGAGCAGTGCCGACACTTCCGAGCCCGCCTGCACGAAGCGGAACACGTTGTCGACGAACAGCAGCACGTCCTTGCCTTCCTGGTCGCGGAAGTACTCGGCCATCGTCAGGCCGGTCAGCGCGACGCGCAGGCGGGCGCCCGGCGGTTCGTTCATCTGGCCGAACACCAGCACCGCGTTGTCGAGCACCGAGGCCTTCTGGCCCTTCGCGTCGGTGTACTCGGCCTCGGCCATCTCGAGCCAGAGGTCGTTGCCCTCACGCGTGCGCTCGCCGACGCCGCAGAACACCGAGAAGCCGCCCTTCTCGACCGCGGTGATCCGGATCAGCTCCTGGATCAACACCGTCTTGCCGACGCCGGCGCCGCCGAACAGGCCGATCTTGCCGCCCTTCGCGAACGGGCACAGCAGGTCGACGACCTTGATGCCGGTCTCGAACACCTCGCTGATCGCCTGCTGTTCGTCGAACGTCGGCGCCTGGCGGTGGATCGGCAGCGTGCCCTTCGCGGCGACCGGCGGCATCGGCTTGCCGGTGCGCGGGTGCGCGACGTTGACCTCGAGCGCGCGCCCGAGCACGTCGAACAGGCGGCCGCGTGTCGCGTCGCCGACCGGCACCGAGATCGGTGCGCCGGTGTCGGTCGCGGCCATGCCGCGGCTCATGCCGTCGGTCGACGACATCGCGACGCAGCGCGCCGTGCTGTTGCCGAGCTGCTGCGCGACTTCGAGCACGAGGTCGATGCCGCGCTGCTTGTCCACCACCGTGATGGCGTTGTACAGCCGTGGCATGTGGCCCTCGGGGAACTGCACGTCCACCACGGGGCCGAACACCTGCAGGATCTTTCCTTCCATCTGGGTGGCGGTCGTCACGTCATGTCCTCGTTCGGATGCTCTCTGTGGGTTTCTGCCGTTCAGCTGACGGCGCTGGCGCCGCCGACGATGTCGAGCAGCTCCTTGGTGATGTTCTCCTGGCGCGCGCGGTTGTAGACCTTCTTCAGGCCCTTGTTCATGCGCACCGCGGCGTCGGTCGCGCCCTTCATCGCCATGCGGCGACTGGCGTGCTCGCTGGTCAGCGACTGCAACATGGCGTCGAAGACCACGGTCTCGAGGTAACGCGGCAACAACCGGTTGAAGATCGTCGTCGCGTCCGGCTCCATCAGGAAGTCGAGTTCGTAGTTGTCGGCCTTGGCCTTTTCTCCGACGGCGATCGACTGGATCGGCAGGAACTGCGCGTCCGTCGGCACGAACTTGATCATCGACTGGAAGCGCGTGTAGACGAGGCGGACCTGGTCGACCGTGCCACCGGTGAACGCTTCGACCATCGCCTGGCCGACCAGCTTGGCGGCGCCGAAGTCGGCCTTGTCGAGCGGCGGCTCGACGAAGAAGCGCTCGACGGCGAAGCCGCGGCGCTGCAGCCAGGCGTAGCCCTTCCTGCCATAGACCCAGAACTTGATCTGCTTGCCCTGCGCCTTCAGCTCGTCGATGGTCCGGCGCAGCAGCGCCAGCACGTAGCTGTTGTAGGAACCGCACAGGCCGCGGTCGCTGGTGATCACCAGGAGCCCGACGGTGTTCACCTCGCGCGCCTGGAACAACGGCACTTCGCCCTCGCTGCCGACCTTGCCGGCCAGCGCTTCGATCATGTGCCGGATCTCGTCGACGTACGGATGGAAGCTCTGCGCCTTCGCCTGCACCTTGCGCAGCTTCATCGACGCGACCATCTCCATCGCGCGGGTGATCTGCGCGATGCTGGCCACCGACTTGATGCGGCCGCGGAGTTCCTTGAGGTTCGCCATGGGTCAGCTGGGG
>JAEUHR010000046.1 GCA_016794425.1 Planctomycetota bacterium | reverse complement strand
CGGAGCGCTCCGCTGCGCGCGGCGCCCCAGCTCTCGGGCGAGGACGCGACCATGTACCATCACCCCGTTGACTGGGACCAGCTTCGCTGGTCACCTGCCATCTCACTCAACCCCGTGTCCACGCAACCGGGGCAGGATCACTTCAAGACATTGCGCCGATCATCACGTCAGTCTCAGCGTGCCCATGGATCTCCTCCAGGGACGAGGAATCAGTCAAGGCACGCCTTACCCAGGCCGGATGGTCGGGCAGCTTCGGACGCAGCACCATCTACGATCCCGCGATCGCGATCGGCGCAAACGGACCCTGGCGAGGCTGATGCACTTCGCATCCACACCCCCTCTGGGGAGCCACTTCCCGGCGTTGAGCCGGTTGCACAGGTCCTCCGGCCAGAAGGCATCTTTCCGAGAAGCCACCAGGCCGGGCGCTCTCTGCGAACGGCGGGAGAGCGGCGAATCTGGTGAGCAGTCGGAGAGCGGGCCAAGGGGAGCACCGTCGGTCGCCACCGACAGGACACGTCCCGGTTAGGCTTCGGGTTCCGGCCATGCCACGCCGCGAAGCACTCCTCGCTTTCCTCCTCCTCGCGAGCGCCGTCTGTTGCACAGGCGCGTGGCACACGGAGCGGATCGCCTCACCGAGCCTGGGGTGGCCGTGGCTGGAGCGCTTCCGCCCCGCGATCCGCTTCTTCTCGCCCGGGATGACGTGCTTCCGGTTCACGGACCACGCCGGCACGCTGCTGGATCCGGGTCAGGAGCGCGCGTCGGTCGCGCGGTGCGGACGCCGGTTTCGCGATCCCAACGGCGTCGGCGTGGGCGCCTTCGACAGCGTCACTGTCGAGGACTTCGGGCTCGCCGGCGTCCCCGCGCGGCGTCGCCAGGAACTCGGCGATGAAGCGGGAGAGATCGACGGCACGAGCATCCTCTACTCCGCACCACCCGAGCGACCCGCTCCGAACGCGAACGTCCAGCCGATGTGGACCGCGATCGTCGCGGATTGTGCTCCCGGCAGAGAGTCCAGCTCACCGGGAGAGGCGTCAAGGGTCATCGCCGCGGGTGGCGCCGCCAGCGCTGGAGGCGAAGTTGGATCGGGCGGATGAACCGGCCGTGGAACTCGCGGCGCCCGCTGCGCGTGAGCATCGCGTCGATTGTCGAGGGGGCCAGGAGGCGATCCGCATACTCGTCGCGGATCCACTCCTCGCCAAGGTCACGAGCTCGCTCGAAGCGGCGCCGGAAGTCCGGGTCCTTCGCGGTCCACGCGTAGACGGTTCGCGGGCTTGGTCGGCCGGGCCCGCGGCAGAAGTCCCGAAGGTAGCGGCCGCGGCTGATCCAGCGACAGATCGCTTCGCTGAGAGCGCGTGGGACTGGACGGCGCCGAGTTGGAGGAGTGCGGACCTCCTCGGATCCGCGAGGTGAGCGACTACGCCGCCGAGCAGTGGCGCGAAGGCCGCGCCGACGCGAGTGCAACCGAGCCGCGCCGACTGCCTGCCGAGCCATCGCCACCGCGGCCGAACCTGGGTAGAGCAGCCGCCAGGTCTCGCGTGGACGTCCTCCGGCTCGCCCGCACTCTGCAACGTGAACACCAGCCAGACCGGTCGCGCGGAGTTCGTCGAGCGCGGACCGGATTGCTCTCGCGGCTTCGCGCCGGCCCGCAGCCGCGTGTAGTTCACTCATGGACTTCGGCCCGGTATGCAGCGCCAGAATCAGCCGGTGTCCGAGCAGCGTGCGGGTGCCGTCACCCTCCGGTTTGGCTAAGTCGATCCCCATCGCCGCGAGCCACGACGTCTGCATCAACCGAATTCTACCTGCGGCGCCGCAGCCGAGAGGGTGCACCCGTTTGTTCGGACCGCTGGTCCGCCGTGAACTGTGCGCACTTCGTGTGCGCGCGCGAGTCAGAGTGATGCCAGGCCACGGGTGCGGTGAGTTGCGCCAGCTGCGCGGGCGCGCGTGTAGCCTCTAGCGCGGACCTGCGGCCATGACGGGGTGAGCAAGCTTGCCAGCCGCCGTCTGCCTGGGTGACGACTTGGGTGTCGCCCAGGGCGCCCGAGGTGTGCACGCAAGGAGCAGCAGAGAAGAGGCTTACGTCCTGGGCGACGTGCCTGGTTAGATTGCCGATGACGCACAGCCTGAGTCCGCCGGGGGGCCGCGAAGCGGCCCCGGCGGCGGGGCGTTGGGGTTGGGTGGGTCGCAATTCTCCTAGGAAACGACCAACCACCCAGGCCGGTGCGGACACAGCGAGATCAATCCACCGGTGCAGGGATGGCTCTAGGCAAGAGGTTCATCCGACGCGGTCTCGTCGAACATGCCACTCGGCGCGACCGTCACGCCCTTCACCTGCTGGATGAGAGCCTTCGCCGCGATCAGTCGGCTGGTTGCCGAACGCACGCGTGACTCGCCCGGGATCTCGTAGCCCGGCGGCAGCGGTTCGAAACTCTCCAGGACCCTGCCCAGGCGCTCAGGCTCAATGAGCCGACGTGCGCTGATCGGCTTGCCATCGGTCTCCTGGGAGTGCACCCAAGCCGCGTGCAGCACCAAGCGGTCGTCCCACTTCTGCTGGTCAGCGCGCGACAGCTTGGTGGGCGATACCGGCGTGCTCCACTCTGCCGGAACCTCTTCCCGCTTGTAGGTCAGGTGCTGGAACTCCTGCCCCTGCGCGTCGGTCTTGATCTCGCCGGTGACCCGGTAGCACAACCGAGCGGGGCCACCCTGTCCGCGTTGCCGGATGGCGGTGGCGACCGAGTCAGGAAGGCGCCCACACGCACTCTTGACGAGGCTCCACGGGTCACGCATCTCGCGCCGAACCACGATCCGCAGGTCCTCGGGATCGTCGGGGCGATGCCGCACCAACATCAGGTTGATGTCCGAACTGGCTCGGAACTTCGTGCTGCCCAGCATGGCGTCGAAATCGAGGGTCGGACCGCCCTGCTTCTTGACGTGCAGGACGCACACGACGGCAACGTTGCAGCCCTGCGCGACGATCCGCGACAACTCGTTGAACCGTGCCGCGGTCTGAGCAGCGGCGTTGCTGTCCTCAAGGTCGGGGATCCACTTCTCAAGCGTGTCGAACACGACGACGTCGAAGGCGTTATCGCGAACCAGGCCCGCCACCCAGCCGAGGAAAGCCGACCACGTCCCTTGGACACGACTCGGGATAGCCGCTTGGTCGAGGCCAACGATGCAGCCCGGCCCGCCCGCCTGATCGTCCAGCCCCGCGAGGCCGAACGAACACACGGTCACGGCATCATCGTCGGGGTGGTTCTCGCTCAGGTAGAGGGTGCGCAACGGCCGCGACGGCCCGCCGAAGCCATCGAGACTACGCGGCGTTCGAGAGGCAAACCCGACCAACGCCGCCGTGATCCAGGTCGACTTGCCAGCCTTGGGCGCGGCGGCCACGTTGGTGATACGCCCGCGCGCGAGCAGGCCCGGAACCAGGACGCCGTCGCCGTCGCCCTCACGGACCCGTCGGTAGCGTTCCCCGAAGTCGACGAACAGTGTTGCCGCCGCCGGGGCAGCGCCTGCGACAGGCCACACTACTTCGTCACCCTCAAGAACGTCGAACACGCTGGCGGAATCGCGGCGGCCCTTCCACTCAGCCACCAGCTTTCCCCGTGCCCACGCCCGGCGGAGATCCTGCTCGATCCAGTTGCGGTCATACTTGTTCTGACCGAGGTCGTCGGAACTCGTCTGAACTCCCCAAGGAGTGTCGTCGCACAGGAAGTCAGTCGCCGCATCGAGGTGCCCACGTGCAGCGATCAGGACGTACTGCGCAAGCACGAAGAACTGCGCCGACGTGGACCTGTCGCGGCTCTCTTCATCGGTCTTGCCTTCAAGCCACTCGTCGAGCTTCTCCTCCAAGAGGAGTTCGGACCGCGGGAACATCTCGATGACCTTCGTCCGAATCTCCTCGGCCGTCGGAACGGGCCCCTCACCGACAGGGCCTGCTTTCATGTCCTCCGGAGTCGGCAGTTCCTGACCGAACCGCTCGTAGATGGCCCGGAGATCCTCGTGCCGAACGAGGTACTCGAGGTTGCCAGGTCCAGTTCCAGGTAGCTGGTTGCAGCTCACCGTCACGAAACCGCGGAGGGCGAAGAGCTGGACGTTCGGCGTCTTGTCCACGCCCGGCGCAGCGAGTTCCTTCGGCAAATCGAACTTGGAGTTGACCGTCGGCGGGGTCTTCACCAACAGGTAGGCGTGCAGCCCCGTTCCGGACACGCTCACAGTCGTGAACGACTGGCCCAGCAGGTCGAGGACCTCCAGGGCCCACGGCTGGACGGATCCGGTCACCGGATCGACCGCTGCATCCATGTCGACGACGACGAGAGTGTAGCCGTCGTGGGTGATGCCTCCGTTCAGCACGAGGCCAACGCCTGCGTCCGGACGCAGGACGGTGTCGCCCAGATCGTCGAACGAGGCCCAGTCGGCCGGCTGCAACGTCGAACCGCTCGGCTTCTTGGTCAGGCGCCCGTTCTTGCCCGGCACCCCCTTCCAACGAAGGAAGCGCGAACCGACGACCTGTCGGTAGAGCAGTTGTGCGACGTCAGTGAAACGTCGTTCCGCTGCGGCGGCGCTATCCACGGCCACGCCCCTCCTGCTGCAGTCCCTTGGCCGGAGTGCCGCCAACCAGCAGCGCGAGCATCGTCAGGGGCCATGCTTCTTGATCGCAACAAGCGTTCGAATGGCTGATGTCTAAGACGGCCACATCCCCCGACTTCCCGGACCGATGCAGGTTGCGCAGGAACGAACGGAACCGCTCAACCTCAAGCGGGTGCCGTTGAACGAGCAAGCCATGGTCGAACGGCCCCGAACGCCAATGCCGGGACTTCACGATTCCCCCTCTCGCGAGCGCGCAAGCCGGGCGCCGGTCCGACCCAGGCCGCGCGAAGCCAACACCTTGTCCGCGGCCCCGGCATCCAGGAGGAGGTCGACGGGGCCGGCCGCCGCCTTGGTCCGCTTCGCAGCGGCCTCACGCTCAACCAGGAACCAAGCGAAAGCCCTGGCAGTCGTCATCCGTCGACCGCCGACCTTGATCGTCGGCAGGCGCACCCCGTGCGAGCCGTGGTTGCAGAGCCGGATCGCCGACTTGTCGTGGAGTTTCCACCCGAATCGACCCGCGACTTTCGTCACTGGCTCCGGGCACTCGGGAGAGGCGTCGACGATGGCTTGGTAGATCGGTGGAAGGGGTGAGAACGCAGTTGTCGGCTTGGCTGGCACGAGTCGTTACCTCCGGCGGAATCGCCAGGGAGACACTCAGCCAGACCGGCTCGCCGCTCGATCACCAGCCTTCACCCGGTGATGCGGGTGATCGGTCGGCTACGGTGAGCGCAGGCGGGGTTGCTGGTGAGCACGGCGAAGGACTCGCCGTCCTACGCCTTTGGTCATGCGCATCGTCAGCAGCGTGCCGTGAAGCCGGCGTGTCCTCTGACCGTTCTTTGCCGCACGATGACGCGACTGCTGAAAGTCGCGCAGTTCGTTTCACCGGTACACTTCGGGGGCGAATCAGCCTGGCCTAGCTGTGCCTGCGTGCCCCGAGCGGGACCTATCACGCCGCCCGCGTCTCTCCCTCCTCCCTCCTCGCTATCTGCTGAAGAAGCGCTTCGCGCATGGACCGGCGGCCTTCTGAGCGTCCTTGACGCCGCCCGCTAGCGCGGCACCCACGAAGAGCCAGTCAATCCTCGTTGGAACCGAGTAGTCCCACTGACGCAGCCGAGATCCCCCAGCGATTTCGTCGATGCATATCCGCCCAAATGCGGCCGCCACTTCGGAGGCCTTGGCGACAAGCTGGAACGTGATATCTATTCGACTCCCGATCGTCCGACGTTGATAGAGCAGGTCGAACTCAAACGAATACGCACCTTTAAACACGGGCTGGACGACATGCACCAATTGCGCGTCGTTCGTAGCCCGGGTGATGGTCTTCTTGGCATCACCGCACTCCTTGTCGATCGCAAGTGACCAGATTCCGTCCGCCACGACGGACGGGGCCACGGGAATATCGACCTGCCAACACCCTCCAACATAGCCTCGGCCCGAAATGTCCTGGTAAGAACATCCAGGCTCCAGGTTCTCCGCGGTCAGAGGATAGGCGATTTCTTTTCCAAGAGCGAGATCCTTGACTACCGCCGACAAGGCTGATTCCACCTGCGCTGGCAACAGACCGCCTGAGCCAGGCAGCTGGATCTCCTGGGCCATCGCGGCGGGCGACGACTGCATCAGAAGGACAACAGAACCCACCATGAGAACGACGACAACCAACAGCCCGAGCCTCACTCGCAGAGAGCCTTTCATCCTTCGTCCTCTAGGCCCCGGTTTTCACGCAGAGACCTTCGACAGGTTCGTCTTCATTACCCAACGCAGCAGGATGGGAACGAACACGGCCCCAACAACGATGATCACAATCAGCAGTCCGAACTGGATTCCTGCCGATTGGCGGTGCGGCCACGTCAATGCGGTCACGGATGATATGATTACAGGAATGAGTAGGGCACCAGCCTTCCACACCTTGGCCGTAGTCTTGTCGTCAAGCGTGGTTACCAATAGAGTAGCTACTGCGAAGGTCGCCGCTAGCGCCAGCGGCAATCCGAACTCAGAGGCGCTTACAGCGGTATCGAAGCCGACGAAGTGATCCGTAATCATGATACACGGAAGCCATACTGCCAGAACGACTGTGCACACGAACAACGCGATCAGCGACGCTCTTTCCTTGCTCCGAACCAGTGGCTGCGCTCCGGGCCTAGCCGAGTCTTCTGCGGAGCGGATCGTGCCGCGCAGCGAGGCGTGCCTGATACAGACTGCAAGTAGCAGAATACACATGGACACGCCGATCATGTTCAACGTCATGCCCATAATCCCAGTAATGGAGAGAATTCCAAGGACGGCAACGCCACTGACGTCCCCTTGGACTTTCTTTCTACAGACATCGTATACCGCAAGCGCTACTTCTCCCGCCATGACATGGTTGCGACCCTTCTTGGCTTGACATATCGACTGATACCATTCGGATGCCTTATTATGCACATGAGGCAAACTCTCCCCCGCATGAAACCCCTTGGGCCATATCTTGCCAAGGAGCTCCTTATGCAAGAGCTCAGCGGCGGCTTTCTGCTCCGCCAAGTATGCAAGGCCAGTATCGGAGTACGAAGGCTCATTGTCAACGCTAGTCACACACAGGTCAGTTGGATAGACAATGGTTCCAACACTTCCGTCGCCGTAGACTCCAATATTGCCCCACGCCGTGGCGCAAGATACTAGTGTCACTGTAGCTACGGTGATGTGCAGCGTCCGGGTCCGTGCCGCAGGTGCGGATATAATGTCTGAATGCACTTTGCGGAACCAGTACCCAATGAGCAAGGCCGCGGCGGGGCAGAGCACCAAGTGCATTAGGTACTTGCCGGGATCGAGCAGCCAGATCAACCCGTTCCAGAAGCATAGATTGGCGACTAGGTAAGCCACGCCCACCGCCAGCAAGAGGCTAGCGACGATTATGGCCGTAGCTCCGCAGGCTTGGCGTATGCTCCTCATCGCCTTGAGATCAGAGTGTCGCGCGAAAACGGATTCAAGATCCGAGAGAGCAATCTCGGGCACCGTGTCTGCCCCGACTACGCGGTCGCGGACTGGTACGTCGTGATGCGCTTGCTGCAGTGCCGACACTCCCGCCGGCGCATGATCCGGCCACGGGCCGTCCGCCGGGTGTAGACCACGCGCAAGTGCTTGCAGCCACAGCGCCGACACACGATCCCGCGGGCTTCGGTAGCGCCGGAGGTTGCCGGCTCCTTTCGCAGCGCTGCGTCGGTCACGAGGTCCGTCCCTCTGCAACTCCGAGAGCTTCACGCGCCGCGCGTTCGACGCCGGCCGCGCGTCGGTGCCGGGCAGGATCACGCCGAGGATCGAGCCCGCGACCGCGCAGCCCCACGACGCCGTCGAGCCAGTGGTTGTCGACGGCCTCGGGCCGGAGCTTCCACTCGTCGACGACGCGACCTCGCCCCTCGGTCTTCACGCAGTACTCGGAGGTGAAGTGCTCGGCGAGGAGACGGTGGCCGTCCGGATCGCGCCCGAAGAGCGAGAGGCAACCGGCGTCCCCCATAGAAGCCGCGAGCCGCGCGTGGACGAAACTCTTTCAGTTGTTCGGGTCGAACAGAGCATGGCGAATGGCGCGGCGAACTCGCACGTTCGGAATACGCGAGTTCGGCCATTTTCAGGCGCCTGGACGCCTCGCTCTCCAGCCATGAGCTGCCTCAGCTTGCCAGACTCGACACCATGCTGATGTCCGCCGGTTCCTCACCGGCTACTGCTTCTGTCCCTTGCGTTCGCGGAGTCGCTGCATCCACTCCCTCGCACCCTGCTCAGTCAGGACGACACGTTCGGACTCACGGCGCACCCAGCCACCCCTGATCAACCGGCCCGAGGGCGCCAGGTAGTCGGCAGCCTTCTTCTTGTCCTGGCCGTCCAGCTCCTCCTTGATGCCGTCCAACGTTGTCGCGTCTCCAGCGACGAGCGTTCGGTCCTTGCTGCTTTTCGTCGCCAGGATCGCCTCGCACACGGCGTCGAACGTCTTCCCAGGCCCGCCAGAACCAAGCACAGGCGTGGCACCCTTCCGACGGCTGCGGAGTTCGATCTGCTCCACCAACACCTCGGCATCGGCGGTAGCCACGTTGCACTGCTCGTGGTCGACTTCGGTCAGAGCCTTCGCGTCGTCGAGCTTGCGCGCGAGAAGCAGGAGCGGACGCACATCGAACTGGCCTGCACAGGACGCAGCGAGCTCGCGCGACTGGGTCGCCAGCGCAGACATGACCTCCTCTACAGCTCGGCGCGACTTCACGCCGAGCGGAAAGGGCGTCACGGTCAGACCCCACGCATCCCAGCCATCGAACAAGGGTGACCGTTGATACTCGTCCAGCGCGCGTCGCCACGCCCTCGTGATCTCAGTTGCCACGTGTGCCTCCGCATGTGCCCGAGGTGAAGGTCGGGGCAGCCGCGCAGGCACGCACGGCCCGACGCGTTCATGAGGCGCGCCGTTGCCCCGGTTCGAATGCTACTGCTGCCGACTCATCCGTACTTCCGCATGACCGCAGCCGCCAGGGCCGTGTCGGCGCCAATGCTGTAGCGACGGGTCACGCGCTCGTCGGTGTGGCCGAGCACAGCCCGGGCTCCCTCGATGCCCGATTCGAGGACGAGCCGCGTCGCGCAGGCGTGACGCAGTCGATGCGGCGACCACCGGGGCACGCCAGCCTTGTCGCAGGCCCGCTCGATGTGTCGCCGGTAGGCGTCCACGTCCATGAACGGTCGGCGTGCAACTTCGGTCGCCCTGGCATCGCGCCGGCTCATCTGCTTGGTCTTGGACGTCTTCCTGCCAGCCCGCTTCGCAGCCGCGAACTCAGCCCATGCATCCTGCGGTGCGAACAAGGCCGCTTCGGGGTCCGCCTTCAGACGAGGCCGCACGATCTCCAGCGCCGACGGGCCCAGCACGACAACGCGCTCCTTGCCACGCCAACCGCCCTTGTGACGCGTCGGTCGGTAGATCCACGGCTCACTTTCGCCGGCGAGCGTGAGTTGCCCGCGGGTCATCGAGAGAGTCTCCGACGGGCGCATGCCGGTGTGCCACTGCAGCATCACGAGCGCCTGCACCGTCGGCACGAGGAACGGCAATGTGGCCTCGACCAGCTTCCACGGCACGGCCTCGACCGGCTTGCGGTCCGGCACTCCGCTGCGCTTCGCGGGCAGCCCCTTCAACGCGGACAGCCCGTGCCAAACCGACCCAGGGACGTGTCCCTGGGTCACGCCCCAGCGGAACGCCTGCTGGATCCGGCGCACGTTGCCGTTGATGTACTTGCGACACCAACGACCGTCGACGGGAGTCCGACCCCGGTGCCCCTTGTAGTCGATGCGCGCATCGACCATCGCCTGCCGGACGCGACCGAGTTCCACGACGGTGAACTGGTCGGTCGGGACGTCGCGGTAGAGCTCCAGCAGCGGAGCGAATGCCAGCTCGAAGTGCACGGACTGGTTCGTTCGGTTGCCGTCCGCATCGACGTAGTAGCTGTCGGCGTGCAGCAGGAACAACGCGCAGAGCTGACCGACGGTGGGCCACTTGCTTTCCGACTTGGGACGGTGGCGACCCGCTGAAACGACCTTGCCTGCCAGGTGCTCGGCGAGGACCTCGCGGTAGCGGCGCTGGGCTTCGGCACTGTCGTGCGGGCCGCAGTAGACCTGACGCCGCTTGCCGTTGGCGTCACGCAGGTAGACGACGTCCTGGCCGCTCGCGACGTGGTGCGTGAGGGAGGGAACGCGGAGCTTGTTGGGCTGCATCGAACCGGGCTGCAGTATCGATACTGCAGCAACAGGGGTTTCGACCGCGTTCGCCTCGAAGGGGCGAAGTGCCCAAGTGCCTGGGAGGTCCAGAGAAGAAACTGGTCGGGGCGAGAGGATTTGAACCTCCGACCTTTGCGTCCCGAACGCAACGCTCTACCAAGCTGAGCCACGCCCCGACCGGACCTCCGCGCGGGCCGGAGATCGAGCGGAGGACGGTAGCGACCGCCCCCGGCACGGTCAAGCACGAGCCTCGCGACCGCACGCGCTTTCTCGCCCACCGGTCCGGCCGCGCGGGCGCCGGGGCGCGTATCGCAGGTGCGCGGCCGAGAGCCCGCTGCTACGGTCCGCACGTCGCCGGTCGCCCGCATGCGCTTCCACCTGCTCACGCCCGAGGTCCGTGAACTGCTCCAGGAGGGCAAGCGCGAGGACCTGCTGTCGGTGCTGCAGGAGATGCACCCGACCGACGCGGCGTCGATCCTCAACGCGCTGACCGTCGAGGAGATCGCGCAGGTGCTGGCGCTGCTGCCGCAGGACCAGGAGCGCGACGTGTTCGGCTACCTCGAGCCCGAGGTGCAGGAACAGTACGTCGCCGGCGTCGGCCGCGAGCGCGTCAAGAACGTGCTGCACGCGATGCTCAGCGACGACCGCGCCGAGTTCCTGGACCGGCTCGAGCCGCGCGTGCGCGACCAGCTGATCCCGATGCTGCCCAACGCGGCGCGCGAGGACCTGCTGCGCCGCGGCACGTTCCGCGAGGACCAGGTCGGCGCGTTCCTCAGCACCGACTACGCGGTGCTGAATCCGCTGCTGACCGCGCGCAGCGCGATCGCCGAGCTGCGCCGGCAGGCGCCGAGCAAGGAGACGATCTACTACAGCTACGTCGTCGACCGTTTCGGCAAGCTGGTCGGGTTCGTGTCGCTGCGCGACCTGATCATGGCCAACGAGACGACCGCGGTCGGCGAGATCATGAAGACCGACCTGGTCTCGATCTCGGCCGAGGCCGACCAGGAAGAAGCCGCGCGCGTGATCCGCGACTACGACCTGATCGCGCTGCCGGTCGTCGACACCTCGCAGCGGCTGGTCGGCATCGTCACGCACGACGACGCGGTCGACATCGTCGAAGAAGAGGCGCAGGAGGACTTCGAACGCATGGCCGGCGTGACCGGCGAGAGCGAGGGCGACGACTTCCTCGCCGAGCCGGTGCTGCGGCAGTTCCGGCGCCGCGCGCCCGTGATCTGCATCCTGGCGCTGTTCTGGCTGATGACCGCGTCGGTGATCACCGGCTTCGAGAGCCTGCTGCACGGCAGCGTGCTGCTGGTCGCGACGATGCCGATGGTGATGGCGATCGGCGGCATGGTCGGCAGCCAGGCCAGCACGCTGATCATCCGCGCGCTGGCGACGCAGACGCAGCTGCCGTTCCGTGACCTGCTGACGAAGGAACTGCTGGTCAGCCTGACGCTGGCGGTCGTGCTCGGCGCGGTCGCGTTCGGCAACGCGCTGCTGCTGCAGGCGTGGCGCGGCGACGGCGTCGAACTGTCGTCGACGGCCTGGAGCGCGACCGTGATCGCGATCGCGATGGCTGCCGACGTGGTGTTCGCGGCGGCACTCGGCGCGTCGATCCCGACGCTGGTGCGCCTGTTGCGCATCGACCCGGCGCTGATCAGCACGCCGGCCGTCACGGCGCTGACCGACCTGACCGGCGCGTCGATCTTCCTGATCGTCGTCACCTTGCTGCTGCAGTGACCCGCAGCAGCCAGACCGCGGCGGCGTCGAGCACCCCGGGGTCGATCGGCCGCGCGAGGTCGTCGACCGGCGCCGCGGCCCGACCGAGCATGTGGCCGCGGTCGCCGAGTTCGAGCACGGTGATGTCGGTGCCGCCGGCCGCCCGCCAGGCGGCGGCGACGCGCTGCGCGCCGGCCGGCGGCGTGCTGGCGTCGTTCTGGCCCTGCAGCACCAGCAGCGGCAGCCGGTGCAGTGCCGGCGCCTGCTCGGTCACGGTCGGCACCGCGCGGTCCGGGGCGTAGACGTACAGATTGCCCTGCGGCCCGAACGCGAAGTCGAGCATCGCCTCGATCGCCGGCCGCACCTCCTGCGCCGGGTCGAGTGCCCCGTCGCCGTCGCGGTCGAGCAGCGGGCTGACGCGCACCTCGCCGCGCTGGCGCGCCGCGGGGTCGGCGAAGAACGACGCGCCGAGCTTCGCGACGACGCCACCGTTGCCGCGCAGCGCCGCGCCGAGGCTGTCCGCGGTCACCGGCCCGGCCGCCGACGCCGCGTACGGCAGGCCGGTGTCGAGGATCCAGCCGCGCACCATCTCGCGCCACGGCAGACCGACGACGCCCTGCAGAACCAGCGCATCGATGTCGCCGCGCCGCGCGGCCAGCGCCGCCGCGACCGCGGTGCCTTCGCTCCAGCCGTAGAGCACGAGCCGCGCCGGGTCGGCACCGGGCAGCGCCAGCGCCGCGTCCAGCACCTTGCCGGCATCGTCGGTGAACACGAACGTCGACTGCTCGCGCCAGAACCGCGCGTCGAAGCGCCCCGGCGCCTTGACCCAGCGCTTGTGGTAGCGCACCACCGCGAAGCCGCGCGCGGCCAGGTGCTCGGCGATCGCCGCGAACATCCGGGTCTCGCCGTCGGGCCCGCGCAGCGTGACGTCCATGTCGTGCGGCCCGTTGCCGTGGATCAGCAGCACGGTCGGCCACGGCCCGGCGCCGTGCACGCCGCCGGCCGTCGGTCGCACCAGTTCGGCCTGGCTGGTCCAGCCGCCGAGGTCGACCGCGAACGCCGTGCGCTCGGTCGCCGAGACCACCGGCTGCAAACCTCTCGGCGGCGCCGCACAGGCGGCGAGCAGCGACAGGCAGGGCAACCAAGACGACCGGCGCGAGGGCAGCTGCATGCGCGTTCCGTAGCGCCTTGCTCGCCCCAGCGCCAGCACGCTGGCGGAACCCGCCGTCGGCTCGGACTAGCCGTCGCCGCCGACCCGCTTGCCGCTGGCCGGTTGCTCGACCAGCCGCGCGCGCACGAACTCGCGGTTCATCTCGGCGATCACGCGCACCGGGATCTCCTTCGGGCAGACCGCTTCGCACTCGAGCTGGTTGGTGCAGTTGCCGAAGCCGGCCGCATCCATCGCCGCGACCAGGTTGCGCGCGCGCGTCTCGCGCTCGACGCGGCCCTGCGGCAGGTGCAGGAAGTGCGACACCTTGGCGCCGACGAACAGCATCGCGGACGCGTTCTTGCACGCCGCGACGCAGGCGCCGCAGCCGATGCAGGTCGCGGCGTCGAACGCCCGGTCGGCGTCCGCCTTCGGCACCGGGATCGCGTTGGCGTCCTGCGGTGCGCCGGTGTTGACCGACACGAACGCGCCGGCCTGCACGACCTTGTCGAACGCGCTGCGGTCGACGACGAGGTCGCGCAGCACCGGGAACGCCTTCGCGCGCCAGGGCTCGACCCAGATCTCCGCGCCGTCGCGGAAGCTGCGCATGTGCAGCTGGCACGTCGTCGTGCCGCGCTCGGGTCCGTGCGGCACGCCGTCGATCACGACACCGCACGAGCCGCAGACGCCTTCGCGGCAGTCGTGGTCGAACGCGACCGGATCCTCACCCTTGCCGATCAGCCGCTCGTTCAGCACGTCGAGCATCTCGAGGAACGACATGTCCGGAGACACGTGGTCCAGCTCGTAGCGGACCATGCGCCCGTCCTGCTTCGGATCCTGCGGCGTGGCGCGCTTCTGCTGGCGCCAGATGTGGAGGACGACCTTCATCGTTGCAGCCCCGCTCACTTGTAGCTCCGCACCGCCAGGTGCACGTTCTCGAACTCCAGCGGCTCCTCGTGGCGCACCGGCGCTTGGCCGGGACCGCGGTACTCCCAGACGGCGGCATGGCAGAACGCGGCGTCGTCGCGCCGGGCCTCGCCGTCGTCCTGCCACTCCTCGCGGAAGTGGCCGCCGCACGACTCGCGTCGCTCGAGCGCGTCGCGGCACATCAGTTCGCCGAACTCGAGGAAGTCGGCCACGCGGCCGGCCTTCTCGAGCGACTGGTTGACGCCTTCGCCGGCGCCGAGCACGCGCACGTCGCGCCAGAACTGCTCGCGCAGCGCCGGGATCTCGCGCAGGGCCTCCTGCAGGCCGCGCTCGTTGCGCGCCATGCCGCACTTGCCCCACATGATCTTGCCGAGCGCCTTGTGGAAGTCGTCGACCGTGCGCTTGCCCTGGATCGACAAGAGCCGCCGCGTCAGCTCGGCGACCTGGCCGGAGACCGCCGCGAACTGCGGGTGGTCGACCTTGACCGCGCCGGGCTTCTGGCCGGCGAGGTAGCCGCCGATCGTGTACGGGATCACGAAGTAGCCGTCGGCGAGGCCCTGCATCAGCGCCGACGCACCGAGCCGGTTGGCGCCGTGGTCGCTGAAGTTCGCCTCGCCGAGCACGAACAGCCCCGGGATCGTCGACTGCAGGTCGTAGTCGACCCACAACCCGCCCATCGTGTAGTGCACGGCCGGGAAGATCCGCATCGGCTGCGAGTACGGATCCTCGGCCGTGATCTTCGCGTACATGTGGAACAGGTTGCCGTAGCGCGCCGCGATCGCGTCCTTGCCCAGGCGCGCGATCGAGTCGCGGAAGTCCAGGTAGACGCCGAGCCCGGTGTCGCCGATGCCGCGCCCCTCGTCGCAGACCTGCTTGGCGGCGCGCGACGCGATGTCGCGCGGCGCGAGGTTGCCGAAGCTCGGGTACTTGCGCTCGAGGTAGTAGTCGCGCTCCTCGTCCGGGATCTGCGCCGGCGGCCGCTTGTCGGCGGCCTTCTTCGGCACCCAGACGCGGCCGTCGTTGCGCAGCGACTCCGACATCAGCGTCAGCTTCGACTGGTGGTCGCCGCTGACCGGGATGCAGGTCGGGTGGATCTGCGTGTAGCACGGGTTCGCGAAGCCGGCGCCGCGCTTGTGCGCCCGCCAGGTGGCGGTCACGTTGCAGCCCTTCGCGTTGGTGCTCAGGTAGAACACGTTGCCGTAGCCGCCGGTCGCCAGCACGACCGCGTCGCCGGCGTGCGAACGCACTTCGCCGGTCACCAGGTCGCGCACGACGATGCCCTTGGCGTGGCCGTCGACGACGACCAGGTCCAGCATCTCGGTGCGCGGGAACATCTTGACCGCGCCGAGGCCGATCTGCCGCGACAGCGCCGCGTAGGCGCCGAGCAGCAGCTGCTGGCCGGTCTGGCCGCGCGCGTAGAACGTGCGCGACACCTGCGCGCCGCCGAAGCTGCGGTTGTCGAGCAGACCGCCGTAGTCGCGCGCGAACGGCACGCCCTGCGCGACGGCCTGGTCGATGATGTTCACGCTGAGCTGCGCCAGGCGGTAGACGTTCGCCTCGCGCGCGCGGAAGTCGCCGCCCTTGACGGTGTCGTAGAACAGCCGCCAGATCGAGTCGCCGTCGTTGCGGTAGTTCTTGGCCGCGTTGATGCCGCCCTGCGCCGCGATCGAGTGCGCGCGCCGCGGGCTGTCCTGGAAGCAGAAGCACTCGACCTGGTAGCCGAGTTCGGCCAGCGACGCGGCCGCCGACGCGCCGGCGAGCCCGCTGCCGACGACCAGCACCTTGTACTTGCGCTTGTTCGCCGGGTTGACGAGCTTCAGCTCGAACTTGCGCGTGTCCCACTTCTGCTGGATCGGGCCGCCCGGAATCCTCGCGTCGAGCTTCATCGCGCCACCTCCACGAGGCCGAGCTGCACGGACAGGGCGAGCAGCAGGTTGCCGCCGGCGATCAGCGCCGCGAGCAGGAACGACAGGGTGCGGATCATCGGGGTGTAGCGGCCGTGGTTCAGGCCGAGCGTCTGCGCCAGGCTCTGCATGCCGTGCCGCAGGTGCAGGAACAGGACGATCTGGAACGCGGCGTAGGCGATCGCGATCGCCGGCACCGCGAAGCTCTGCGTCACCATCGCGTAGACGTCGTGGCCGCCGGCGCCGGCGCCCTTGCGCGCGTAGTGCTCGGGGTTGGTGACGCCGAACGTGAAGTGCAGCAGGTGGTAGACGACGAACACCAGCAGCGACAGGCCGCTGAACACCATCGACCGCGACGCGAACGTCGCCTGCACGGTGGCTTCCTTCGCGTAGGCGACCGGCCGCGCGGCGCGGTTGCCGCGCGCCAGCCGGATCGCGGTGACGACGTGCAGCACGAACACGGCCAGGAGGCCGATGCGCGCCACCCACAGCAGCGCGCCGGTGTCCGCCAGCATCTTCGCGTAGGCGTTGAGCTTCTCGGGACCCGCCAGCAGTTGCAGGTTGCCGAGCAGGTGCGCGAGCACGAAACCGAACAGCAGCAGTCCGGTGATCGCCATCGTCACCTTGCCGCCGATGGACGACCGCCAGAAGTCGAACAGCCAGGACATGGGAGCGCCGAAGGATCGGCAGGGACGGCTTCGATTGCAACACGCAGCCGGATGCGTCGCCGGCGCCGGTGCCGACGGCAGCACGCGCTTGCAATTCGCGGTGCGGCGGGCCCGGCTCAGGGCCGCAGCGAGGTCTTGCCCATCGACACCAGCGCGCGCAGTGCGTCGGCCGTGCGCACGTCGAGGTGCTTCAGCCGCGCCGGTTCGACCAGCAGCAGCTTGCCGTTGGTCGGATTCGGCGCGCTCGGCACGAACACCAGCGTGTGCGGTGTGCCGTCGGGCCCCGGCGACTGGCCGGTCACGAAGCCGATCTCGTAGCCCTCGTCGGCGGTGACCGCGACGACGCCCTGGAAGAAGCGTTCGCGCGCCGTGTCGTAGCCGAGCACTTCCTTCAGCGACTGGTAGAGCGTGCCGAGCAGCGGCAGGTTCTCGAGCAGCCGGTCGCAGCGCCGCCACATCCAGCGGCCGACGAACGTCGTGACGCCGAGGCCGACCAGGTAGACCGCGGTGAGCGCGAGCAGGATGCCGAGGCCCGGGAAGTACCAGCCGATCGTGTCGCGCCACGACGACGCGATCGCGCTCTCGAGCCAGACGACCGTCAGCACCGCGCCGCCCATCGGCAGCAGCGCGACGATGCCGGCGACCAGACAACGGGTGACGTGGCGCGTGGGGCTGGCCATGGCGCGCGCAGCATACGCAGGCCCGACCGCGGCGCCCGGGCGAAGCGCCGCGTTCCGCCGGCACCGCTTGCGCGCACCGCCGCACGCGGCTTCGCTGCCGGCATGCGAACCCGGCCCGGACGATGGCTGCTCGCACTGGCGACCGCGGCGACAGCCACCGCCGTGCCCGGCCAATCGGTGGCGGAACGGACCGCGGCGCTGGCGCGCGCCGCGACCGTCGACGAGGCGATGGTCGGCGACGATGGCGAACGCACCGAGACCTACCGCACCTACGAACGCTGGCGCGACCGCGCCGCGACTGCGGACCTGCTGGCGGCGCTGCAGCACGCGGCACCGACCGTGCGCGCCTACGCTGCCCGCGCGCTGGTCGAACGCGAAGAACGCGTCGACTGGACGGCGGCGCTGCGGCCGTTCCTGCGCGACACCGCGGTCGTGACCACGCGCTCGGGCTGCTGCTGCCGGGAAGAAGCGGTCGGCGACGTGGTGTTCACGACCGTGCGGCCGCGCCTCACCGACGACCAGCTGCAGGACTTCGCCGAAGCGGCGATCCGCGGCCGCAGCCCGCTCTACGCTCGCGAATGGGCGCTGCGCCACCTGCGGCTGCGCGACGGCATGCTGCACGAGGTCCGCGCGCTGGCGCGCAGCGGCGAGGCCGTGGCCGCCATCGCGCTGGCGCGCTACCGGCTGCCCGGCGACGCGCCGATCCTCGTCGCTCTGCTGCGGCAGCCGCGGCCATTCGACGACTCGGTCGGCTTCCTGGCCGCGGCTGAACACCGCGATCCGAGCCTGCTGCCGGCACTGGTCGACCTCGCGGACGCGGCGCGCCGGCGCCTCGAGTCCGACAACCCGTCGCGGCTGCGGTTCTGGCTGCAGGCGATCGCGGCGCAGCGCAGCGAACCGGCCGGCGCGTTCCTGGCGCAGTTCCTGCGGACGCTGCACCCGGGCAACGCGTTCGCCGAGGGCGACCTGCTGGCGACGATCGCCGCGGTGCTCGAACCACACGCCGACGTGGCCGCGTTCGCGGCGGTGCGCGCCGAGCTCGCGCAGCGGCAGCGGGCCCGCGGCGATTGAGCCGCACCGGCCGCGCCGCCCTTGCACGGGCCGGCGTGACCGCGATACTCGCACGCCGGTCCCCGCTGTCCCGCCCCCACGTTGCGACACCGAACCCGATCCCACTGAGCACCGCCGGCCGGGATGCGGTCTGCATCCCGCTGGCGCCGCCGTTCGCGGTGAACGGGCCCGTGTGCGCCCGCCGCCGCGCCGCACACCCCCGCCCGCGATGCACGAGCCCGACGAAGACGAGCTGCTGCCGAACGGCGATCCGTCGGCGCGCACGGCCGCGCTGCGCGCCGCAGTGCAGGCGCTGACCGGGGACGCCTGCCGCGTCTGCGGCCACCGCCTGTGCGGCCACGAAGCCGTGCTGGCCGTACTGCTCGGCAGCCGCGGCGCGCCGCGCTGCGCCGCCTGTGCGGCCCGCGAACACGCCGAACCGGCGCCCGCGCTGTGTGCGCGGTCGCTGCAGTGGATCCGCCGGCGCGAGTGCTTCCACGACGCCTGGCGCGCGGCCAGCGCGGCCGAGGGGTTCGGCGCCAGCGACGAACCGGACTGCCTGTTCGCGGGCACGCGGGCGGCGCTGCCGTCCGCCGCGGCCGCCGCGGCGACGGCCACGTCGGCGCCGCCGGCCGACGACCGCCACGACGCCGGCGACCTCGGTTGCGGCGACCTCGTGCTCGAGCTGAAGTTCCGGCTCGGCGCGATGGCGCCGGGTGCCGTGCTCGAAGTGCGCGCCACCGACCCCGCAGCGCCGATCGACCTGCCCGCCTGGTGCGGGCTCGTCGGCCACACGCTGCTCCACGCCTGCCACCCCCACTACTGGATCCGCCGGAGAGAACGCCCATGACCAAGCAGTTCTGCGTCAGCCTCACCCACGCGAAGAACGACACCGACAAGGCCACCGTCGCCTTCGTCGTCGCCAACGCCGCCGCTGCGTCCGAGAAGCAGACCGTCGTGTTCCTCAGCATCGAGGGCGTGCGGCTCTGCCAGCAGGGCTACGCCGACGACGTGCACGAGGAGGGCTTCGCGCCGCTGCGCGAGCTGATCGCCAACTTCGTCAAGGCCGGCGGCACGATCTGGGTCTGCTCGCCGTGCTTCAAGAAGCGCAAGCTCGACGAAGCCAAACTGATCCCGGGCGCCACCGTCGTCGGCGGCGCGAAGCTGGTCGAGTTCCTGTCGCAGGGCGCGCCCTGCGTCAGCTACTGACCGGCGACCCGGACCATGGCGACCGACCGTGGCGACCAGGACCGGCCGGCCGATGCCGCGATCGACGGCGGCGACCTCGACTGCGGCAGCGGCCTCCTGCTGATCATCCGATCGGCGATGGCGCCGTTGCCGGCCGGCGGCACGCTGCTGGTCAAGAGCCGCGAACTGTCGGTGCGCGAAGACCTGCCGGCGTGGTGCCGCATGGTCGGCCACGCGATCCTGCACACGGCGGCGGCCGAACACGGCTACACGCACTTCCTGCTGCGCAAGAAGGACGACGACGACAAGCTGGCGCGCGACCTCGAGCAGGCCCGCGCGCACCAGTGGCAGGTCCGCACGCGCTGGAGCGGCGGCATGTCGGCGAAGGTGTCGGTGCGCAACCACGGCTTCGCGATCGGCCAGCCGGCGAGCTTCGACACCGAAGACGCGGCGCCGTCGGCGGTCGAGTTCCTGCTGGCGGCAGTCGCCGGCGCGCTGTGCACGGGCCTGCAGTGGCGGCTGTCGCGGCTCGGCCAGCAGGTGCAGAACCTCGAGGTCGTCGCCCGGGCGAAGGCGCAGAACAGCCTCGTGTTCCTCGGCGTCGAGGACCAGGGCAGCCCGGCGCTGGCCACGATCGAAGTGACCGTCTACGTCGCCAGCGACGCCGACGACGACCGGTTGCAGGAGGTGTTCGCGGAGACGCTGCGGCGCTGCCCGGTCGCGCAGTCGCTGCTGCAGTCCGTGGCCGTCCTGGCGCGTGTGCAGAAGGTGTGACCATGAGCGAACCCCGCCCGATCCCCCGCTTCCCGGTCTCCGTCGTCGGCAGCTGGCCGCGGCCGCGCTGGCTGCTCGAAGCGCAGCAGAAGCGCGCGAAGGACCTCGACCACCTGCGTGACCAGGCGACGCTGCTGGCGATCAAGCTGCAGGAGGACGCCGGCGTCGACGTGCTCAGCGACGGCGAACAACGCCGCGACAACTTCTACTCGTTCCTGGCCGAGAAGCTCGACGGCATCACGCTGATGACGATGGCCGACCTGCTCGACCACGTCGAGGACAAGGCCGGCTTCGAGGCGCTGCTGCAGACGCTCGACGTGCCCGCGTTCGCGATCAAGAACCCGACCATCACCGGCCGGCTCGCGCGGCGGCAGCCGCTGGCGGTGCGCGAGGCCGAGTTCCTGCGGCGGCACACGACGCGCGCCTGCAAGATCACGCTGCCGGGGCCGTACCTGCTGTCGCGCTCGATGTGGGTGCAGAAGCTGTCGGCGCAGGCCTACCCGACGCGCGAACGGCTGTGCGACGACCTGGTGGCGATCCTGCGCGCCGAACTGCAGGAACTGGCGGCGCTCGGCGTCGAGATCGTGCAGTTCGACGAGCCGGTGCTGACCGAACTGGTGTTCGCCGGCAAGGCGGCGACGCGCACGTTCATGTGCGCCGCGCTGGCGGCGGCCGCCGATCCGGCGGCCGAACTGCGGCTCGCGGTCGAACTGATCAACCGCGTCGTCGACGGCATCGCGGGCACGCGCACCGCGCTGCACGTCTGCCGCGGCAACTGGAGCCGCAAGGAGGACGTGCTGCTGGCCGGCGACTACGACCCGCTGCTGCCGTACCTGTCGCAGATGCGGATCGACCAGTTCGTGCTCGAATACGCGACGCCGCGCGCCGGCTCCGAGACGCTGCTGAAGCAGCTGCCGCCGGGGCGCACGGTCGGCTTCGGCGCGATCAACCCGCGCACCGACCCCGACGAGGACCCGGCCGCGATCGCGGCGCGGGTGCGGCGGCTCGTGGCCACGCTGGGCCACGAGCGCATCTGGCTGAACCCGGACTGCGGCTTCGGCACGTTCGCCGACCGGCCGGTCGCCGGGGAAGCCGCCGCGGTGCGCAAGATGGAGATCCTCGCCGCCGCGGCGCGGCAGCTCAGAAGTTCATCGTGAGCTGCATGTAACCGACCTGGCGCCGATCGTTGTCGATGCCGTAGCCGCCGGCGATGTAGACGCCGCTCGCCATCTTGGCGCCGAGGATCACGTCGGCCTCGAAGTCGCCGAGCTGCGCCGCGGTGCCGCGGCGGTCGAGCGTCAGCAGGTTGACGTCCAGGGTGACGTTCTCGCACGGCGCGAAGCCGAAGCCGAGCTGGCCGGTCTGCATGTCGCTGCGCCACGCGCCGCCGTACTGGTGCAGCAGGCCGGCAGAGTTGAAGTCGGCCGGGTTGCCGACGTCCATCTTGCCCTCGGCGTCGGTGATCTGGATCGACACCGAACGCCAGAACCCGTCGAACAGGTCGAGCGGCTTCGTGATCGTGCCGCGCCACGCCATGCGGTCCTGGCCGCCGTCGACGAAGCGGTTCGCGAACTCGATGTTCCAGCGGAAGTTGCCGGGCAGCTGGCCGACCCCGTCGATGCCGAGCCACGCGTCCTCTTCGGTCGGGTTCGTGGTCGGGCTGACGAAGTCGCCGTCGCGCGTGCCGGCCATGTAGTACGGCTTGATCGCCTGCACGATGTCGCCGACCCAGTCGCAGGCGGCGATGCTCGCGGTCGCGCCGATGTAGCGCACGCCGTCGTGGATCGACTGCAGCGGGCCGTAGTCGTCGAACACGAAGCCCTCGACCATGTGACCGCCGAACTTGCGCGACACCCAGACACCGGTGAACGTGCCCGGCCGCTGCAGGAAGTCGCACGAGCCCAGCACCAGGCCGTTGCCGAGGATGAACTCGCTGCGGCCGACGCGCCAGATGTCGCCGAAGCCGAGCATGTCGTCGGCGTGCAGGTAGAACTGCGAGACGCCGTTGAAGTTCTCGCCCTCGAGCGCGTCGCTGTAGGCCTCCGAGCCGGCCCACGTCTCCGACAGGTTGAACTCGCCGAGCGCGTGCACCTTGTCGTTGGCCTGGTAGCGCATGCGGATGCGCGCCCGCGTCGCCTGCTGGTCGGCCTCGGCGTACGGGTACTGCGCCCGGGTCTCGGCGACGCGCACGCGCAGCCGGATGTCGCCTTCGATGGTCAGCTTCTGCGACTTCAGGTCGAGCAGACCGGCCGTGTCGACCTTGCCGACCGCGGCCGAACGCGGCGGTCCGAACGTGAAGCACTGGTGCCCGGACTCGTAGCAGTTCTGCGCCACGGCGCCCGCGGACAGGGAGAGCACGACGGCGGCAACGGCCGTCGCGGAGAGAGTGCGCTGCATCGGTTCTTCTCGGTTCAGGGTTGGACGGGACCACCCGGAGTCGCGAGCCCACAGCGCAGCGAGGGATCCACGGCGCGTCAGCGCGGTGGGGAAGTGGGTGCCGACCGGCCCCGGTCCCTCGGCGCCACGGAGTTCGCTCCGCGGGTGCGCCGAGGCCGGCCTCAGGTGTCGGGCCGGACGGGGAATCTCGGACGAACGATCACGGGCGGAATGGTCGCGGGCGCGCCGCGGCTGCGCAAGACTCCTGCCATCGGGGCGACCGATCGGCGCCCCCGGCCCCCCGGCCTAGCCGGCCCCGGCGCCGATCGCTTCCAGCCGGGCGTACACGGCGGCGATCACGCCATCGGGGGTCGAGGTGCCGGCGGTCAGCCCCACCACCCGGCACCCGGCGAACCAGCCGGCGGCCACGTCGTCGGGGCCGGTGGCGTGCAGCGTCGGCACACCGCCCCGCCGCGCGCGCTCGACCAGCTGCCGGGTGTTGTTCGAGTCGCGGCCGCCGACGACGACCAATGCGTCGATGCGCGGCAGCAGCGCGTCGATCGCCGCGATGCGCGCCTTGGTCGGACTGCAGATCGTGTCGGCGACGTGCACTTCGGCCGCCGGGTTGGCGGCCCGGATCGCGGCCACGATGCGCTCGGCGAAGGCGACCTGCGTCGTGGTCTGGCAGACCACCCCGAGCCGCCGGTCGGGCCAGCTGGCGACGTCGTCGACGTCGCTGACGACGATCGGCCGCTCGAGGTCTTCGGTCAGTCCGCGCACCTCGACGTGGTCGCGCCGGCCGATCACGACCACGCGGCACCCGGCCGCCGCCAGCGCGCGCGCCGCGGCGTGCGCCTTGTGCACCAGCGGGCAGGTCGTGTCGATCACCCGCTTGCCGGCCGCGTGCAGCCGCTGGCGCTCGCGGTCGCTGACGCCGTGGGCGGTGATCAGCACCGACGGTGTCGCCGGCACCGTGCGCGCCTGCTCGGGCGACCGCCGGAAGCCGCGCCGGTCCAGGTCGCGCAACACGTCGGGGTTGTGCACGAGTTCGCCGTGGATCGTGACGTCCGCCGGCACTTCGATCGCATCGAGGGCCGCGAGCGCATCGCGCACGCCGAAGCACATGCCCATCTCGTCTGCTCGCAGGATCAACATGCCATGCCTCTTGGCTTTGCACTGTAAAGCTCTTGGCAGGAACGTCAACCGGGTGCCCCACGGCGCACCGCGGCGGCTTCTGGTATGCCACCCGCCCATGCACGCGCGCCCCTTCGCGATCCTCCTCGGCGCCTGGCTCGCCGCCGCCGCAGCGGCCCAGCAGCCGGTCCCGAGGCGCTGCGGTGTGTTCCTGTGGCACGAGTCGCCGAACGACCTGGCGACGCTGGCCGGCATCCGCGCCGGCCTGCAGCAGGCCGGCGTCGCGGTGGCCTTCGTCGAGCAGCACGCCGCGGCCGATGCGGCGCGCGCCACGGCCGCACTGACGGCGCTGCGCGAAGCGCGCTGCGATCTGGTGTTCGCGCTCGGCACGCAGGCGGCGCTGCTGGCCAAGGAACACCTGCGCTCGGTGCCGATCGTGTTCGCCGCGGTCAGCGATGCGGTGGCCAGCGGCGTCGTCGCCGACTGGAACGGTTCCGGCACCAACCTGTGCGGCGCCAGCAACCGGATCGGGCCGGCGGCGGTGCTGGACGCGTTCCGGCTGGCGGTGCCGCAGCTGGGCCGGCTCGGCGTGATCCGTTCGCGCACGAGCGGCGTCGTCAGCGGCGCCGAGGTCGCGACGATGCGCGGGCACCTCGCGCAGGAAGGCGCGCCGGCGGTCGCGCTGGTCGAATCGGTGGCGGTCGACACCAACGACGTCGAACGCGCCGTGCGCGCCCTGGTGGCATCCGGCGTCGAGGCGATCTGGATTCCGATCGACCTGACGGTCTACCGCGACCTCGGCGCCGTGCGGCGCGGCCTCGGCCCCGCCCGACTGCCGCTGCTGACCACGGCCGCGACCGGCCCCGCCGACGGCGCCCATGTCGGCGTCACGGTCGACTACGGCGTGCACGGCCGGCGCGCGGCGGCCCTGGCCGTGCGCGTGCTGCAGGGTGCGGCCCCGGGCAGCCTGCCGATCGATCGCATGCAGGGCACGCTGGTCAAGGTCAACCTCGGCGCGGCGCGCCGCGACGGCATCGAACTGCCGCTGTCGATCCTGGCGGTCGCCGACGAACTGCTCGACGACGAGGTCGGCCGATGACCGCCTCGCCGCCACTGCGCGGTCGGCTCGGCTCGCGGCTCGGCACCCACCTCGCCACGGCGCTGTGCGGGCTGCTGCTGCTGTTCGCGCTGGTGCTGACGACGTTCGTCGTGCCGCGCACCGCGCAGGCGTTCGCGCGGCACGGCGAAGCGCTGCTGCAGCAGGGCGCCGCGGCGATGCACGCGTTCGCCGAGCAGCAGACCGCGGCGAGCCGCCAGGTGCTGATCGACCTGATCGCCCACACGACTGCGGCGCGCCAGCGCGCGCTGCGCGACCTGCCGTTCGAGCTGCTGGGCGCCGACGTCGCCACCGTGCGCGCGGCGATCGAAGCCGACGACCAGAAGCGCGGCGAACAGCAGCTGCGCAACGTGCGCGCGCTGGCCGACGAGATGCAGCGGCGCAACGGCGCGCGCATCGACGAACGGCTGCGCGCGTGGACCGCCGAGCAGGGACGCCGCACGGAGGCGTTCGCCGGCGAACTGCGCACGACGCACGTGACGCTGGTCGCCGTCGCGCTGCTGCTGCTGCTGGCCGTGCTCGGCGCCGGCCTGCACCTGCTGGTCGTGCGGCCGACCTCCCGGTTGCGCCGCGCGACGCAGCGCATCGCCGCCGGCGACCTGGCGATCGACCTGCCGCCGGCGCGGGCCGACGAGCTGGGTGACCTGGCGCGCGACTTCGAGCGCATGGCCGAGCAGCTGCGCACGTCGCGCGCGTCGCTGCAACAGCTCGCGGCCGGCCTCGAGGTCGAGGTCCAGCACCGCACCGCCGACCTGCAGCAGGCCCTCGCCGACCTGCACACGTCGCACCGGCAGCTGGCGCAGGCCGAACGGCTCGCGGCGCTGGGCACGCTGGCCGGCGGCATCGCGCACGAGTTCCACAACGTGATCGGCGGCATCCGCGGCTGCGCGGCCGAACTGCTGGCCGGCGAGGACGACGCGGAGCGGCGCGAGACGCTGGGCGTGATCACGCGCGCCGCCGATCGCGCCACCGGCATCGTGCAGCAGCTGCTGCGCTTCGCGCGCCGCTCGGTCGATCGCAGCGCCGATGTCGACGTGGCAGCCGTCGTCGAGGACGCCCTGCGGCTGTGCGAACCGGCGGCGCGGCGGCAGGCGGTCGCAGTCGAACGCACCCTGGCGCCGGCGATCGTGCACGCCGATGCGGACGCCCTGCACCAGGTCGTCGTGAACCTGTGCACGAACGCGCTGCAGGCGATGCCGAACGGCGGCACGCTGCGGACCACCGTGACCGAGGCCTTCGACGGCGTGCGCATCACCGTGGCCGACACCGGCGTCGGCATCGCCGCGGCCGACCTGCCGCACCTGTTCGAGCCGTTCTTCACGACCCGCGGTGCCGATCGCGACCCGTCCCGCCGCGGCTCCGGCCTCGGGCTCTCGGTCTCCTACGGCATCGTGACCGCCCACGGCGGGCGCATCGACGTCACGTCCGAACCCGGCGCCGGCGCCACGTTCGTGGTCTGGCTGCCGCGGCGCCGGCCGGCCTGAGGCCGGTCAGGCGTCCACCGAGCGCTCCGGCCGCCGCGGCCCCCGCGGACCGCGCGAACCGTCGCCGCCGCGACGGTGCCGCTCCGGCCGTTCGCCGGCCAGCTGGCGCAGGTGCCGCAGCCGCCCCTCGAGCCGCTGGATGCGCTGGCGCAGCACCGCGTCCGGACGCCGGTCGGCACCGCGCGGACCGGCATCGTGGCCGCGGCGCGGCGGCGGTCGGTGGCCCGAGCGGGACCGCGCCGCTCCGGCGTCGCGCTGGCCCCGCGGCCGCCGGTCCCTGGCCGCGCCGTCCGCGGGCCGTTCGCGCGGCGTGTCGCCCTGCTGCTGCAGGTGGTCGCGCACGCGTTCGCGCAAGGCTTCGATGCGGTGGCGCAGTTGCCGCACCGGCTCGGGGCCGGGGCGGCCGTCGCGATCGCGTTGGGCCGTTGCCAAGGAACAGAGGCAGAGGGTCAGCATGAGGAAACGCAGCATGGTCGGGCTCCTGGGGCTCGGAAGGGCGCGGGCTACGGCGCCGGACCACGCGAGCCCACGGGCGCGCGCGAACGGTTTCGTTACGCCGCGGGAACGTGGTGTCATGCCGCTGTCACCAGCCGGCCGCAGGACCGCCGCCGGCCGACGGGATCGGTACTTGCCCGACGCAGGCCCCATGCCCGAGCATCCGCCCGTGACCGCATCCCCCGCGCCCGCCGCCGCGGCGACCACCCCGCTGCGGATCCTGATCGCCGACGACGAGGAGAGCATGCGGCACTTCCTGCAGCGGGGCCTGAAGCGGCTCGGCCACACGGTCACCGCGGTCGACAACGGCGACACCGCCGTCGACCGGTGGCAGCGCGAACCGTTCGACACGGCGGTGATCGACCTGATGATGCCCGGCACCGACGGGCTGCGGACGCTGTGCCGGATCCGGGCCCACGATCCGGAAGCCGTCGTGCTGCTGATGACCGCCCACGGCACGGTCACGACGGCGGTCGAGGCGATGCAGGTCGGCGCCGCCGACTACGTGCTGAAGCCGTTCTCGCTCGAAGAACTGCAGCTGCGCCTGGACCGGGCCTGCCGGCTGCGCGCCACGACGCGCGAGAACCAGCAGCTGCGGGCGATGCTGACGCCGCCCGACGGTGGCGTCGGCCTGTGCGCGCAGAGCCGCGCGATGCGCGAACTGGTGCGCCAGCTCGAACTGCTGCGCGACAGCGTTTCGACGGTGCTGCTGACCGGGGAGTCCGGCACCGGCAAGGGCCTGGTGGCGCGCGCGCTGCACCTGGGCTCGGCGCGCGCCGACCAGCCGTTCGTGGCGATGAACTGCGCGGCCGTGCCGGAGACGCTGGTCGAGAGCGAGCTGTTCGGCCACGAGGCCGGCGCCTTCACCGGCGCCCGCACCGCCAAGGCCGGCCTGCTGCTGCGGGCCCACCGCGGCACGCTGTTCCTCGACGAGATCGGCGACATGAGCCTCGCCACCCAGGCCAAGATCGAGCGGTTCCTGCAGGAACGCGAGTTCCTGCCGCTCGGTGGCAGCGAGCCGGTGCACGTCGACGTGCGGATCCTGGCGGCGACCAACCGCGACCTGCCGGCGTTGGCGCGCAGCGGCGCGTTCCGGCCCGAACTGCTGTGGCGGCTCGATGTCGTCAACCTGCGCGTGCCGCCGCTGCGCGAGCGGCGCGAGGACGTGCCGCTGCTGGTGGCCACCAACCTGCAGCGGCTCGCGCGCCACGGCGCGCCCGCCCTGCAGGTGACGCCCGAGGCGCTGGCGGCGCTGTGTGCCTACGCCTGGCCCGGCAACGTGCGCGAACTCGAGAACGTCGTCGAGCGCATGGCCGTGCTGGCCGGCGGACGATCGGAACTGGGCGTCGGTGACCTGCCGGGCGAAGTGGTCGGCGAAGCGCCGCCGGCGGCGGCCGCCGCCGAAGGCTACGAGGCGGCGCGCAGCCGCTTCGACCGGCTCTACTTCGAGGGCCTGCTGCGCCAGCACGCCGGCAGCATCACTGCGGCCGCGGCGAGCGCCGGCATCTCGCGCGGCCACCTGCACCGGCGGCTGCGCGAACTCGACCTCGACGCCGATCGGTTCCGCGCGGGCAGTCGTTCGGAGTGAGCTGGCACGCTGGTTGCCTCGATCCCGCACCCATGAGCCTTATGACCCCCGCCTCTCCTCGTCACCGCATCGCGCAACTGCTGTTGGCGGCCGCGCTGTTCGGCGCCTGCCAGCAGACCTCCGGCCACGCGCCGCAAACCGCGTCGGTCGCCCCGCCGGCGCTCGACGCCGCCAAGCCGGCCGCGCTGCCCGGCCTGCACAACGTGGTCGCCTACGCGCCCGGCCTGATCAGCGGCGGCGTGCCGGAGGGCGAAGAGGGGCTGCACACGCTGGCGGCGATGGGCATCAAGACCGTGATCTCGGTCGACGGCGCCACGCCCGACGTCGCGACGGCCGAGAAGCTCGGCATCCGCTACGTGCACCTGCCGATCAGCTACGACACCGTGACACCGGAGCGGCAGCAGCAACTCGCGCAGGCGATCAGCTCGCTGCCCGGCCCGGTCTACATGCACTGCCATCACGGCAAGCACCGCAGCGCCGCGGCGCTGGGCAGCGCCAGCGTGCTCGCCGGCAAGCTGACGCCGGAGCAGGCCTGCAGCCGCATGGAGGTCTCGGGCACCTCGGCCAGCTACAAGGGTCTCTGGAAGGCGGTGCGCGAAGCGAAGCCGATGGACGCGGGCCAGCTGCACGCCGATCCGCAGGGCTTCCCGAGCATCAGCAAGGTGTCCGGCATGGTCGCGACGATGTCCGAGATCGACCTGGTGTGGGACCTGGTCAAACAGGCCAAGGCTGCGGGCTGGAAGGCGCCCGCGGACCACCCCGACCTGGTGGCCACCAAGGAAGCGAGCCGCCTGGCGCGGCTGTTCGCGAACCTGCAGCAGGACGCCGACAGCGTCAAACTGCCGGCCGACTACCAGACCCAGCTGCGGCACTCGATCGACCTGACGGCACAGCTCGATGCGGCGGTCGCCGGCGGCAACGCCGCAAAGGCCGCGGAACTGATGACCGCGATCGAGAAGGGCTGCAAGGACTGCCACAAGGGCTACCGCGACAACTGACTCCGCCGGCGGCAGCGCCGCGGCCTGCCTCTGCCAACCCCGACCCGAGCCACTGATGCGCTGCCGAACCCCGTTGTTGCTGTCCCTGCTCGCCGCCTGCGGCGCCGACGCCCTCGAACCCGCGGCCCGACCGACGATCTACGTCGCCCTCGACCAGCAGTTCAGCGAACCGCTGCTGAACCGCTTCGCGCAGGAGCTGCAGATCGACCTCGTGCAGCGGCACGACAGCGAGGCCGCGAAGACGGTCGGCCTCGTCAGCGCGCTGCTCGAGGAGCGCGGCAACCCGCGCTGCACCGTGTTCTGGAACAACGAGCTCGCGCACACCGTGCGGCTGGCGCAGGCGGGCCTGCTCGAGCCGTACGACTCGCCGGTGGCGCGCGACGTGCCGGCGGCCTGGCGCGACCCGCTGCAGCGGTGGACCGGATTCGCGGCGCGCGCGCGCATCCTGGTCGTCAACACCGAGCTGCTGCCGGATCCGAAGACCTGGCCGACCAGCTACGCCGACCTCGTCGATCCGAAGTGGAAGGGCCGCTGCGGCGTGGCGAAGCCGAAGACCGGCACGACGCTGACCCACTTCACGGCGCTGCGCCAGCTGCTCGGCGACGAAGCGTTCACGCGCTTCCTCGACGGCCTGTTCACCAACGAGGTCAAGCTGCTGGCCGGCAACGGCGCCAGCTTGCGCGAGGTCCGCGACGGCAAGCTGGCGTGGGCGTTCACCGACACGGACGACTATCACGTCGCCAAGAGCAAGGGCTTCCCGGTCGCCTGCGTGTTCCCGGACCAGCACGACGGCGGCGTCGGCACGATGCTGATCCCGAACTCGGTCGCACTGATCAAGGGCGGGCCGAACCAGGCCGCCGGCAAGCAGCTGATCGACAAGATCCTCGCGCGCGAGACCGAGGCTCTGCTGGCCGCGGCCGAAGGCGCCCAGATCCCGCTGCGTGAAGGCGTCAAGGGACCCGACGACCCGGCGATCCTGCCGGCCGGCACGTTCCGCGCGATGCAGTGGGACGTCGAGTGGACGGCGGCGAACCTGTCGCGCTGCCTGATCGAGTGGGAACAGCGGTTCGGGTCGTGAAGGCGCTGGCGCGATCGCTGACGCCGGCATCGTGGCCGCTGCTGGCGGCCTTCGCATTCCTGGTCGCGTTCGTGCTGCTGCCGCTCGGCAGCGTGCTGGTCGGCACGTTCCAGGGCCCGGACGGCTTCACGCTCGAAGCGTGGACCGCGCTCGCCGCCGACCGGGCCGCACTGCGGCAGATGTGGGCCTCGCTGCAGGTCGGCCTCGCGGCGACCGCCGTGTCGCTGCTGCTCGGCGGCCTGCACGCCTGGGTCACGACCGGCCGCGACCTGCCGGGCGGCGGCTGGCTCGGCCCGCTCGGCGTGGCGCCGCTGGTGGTGCCGCCGATCTTCGTCGCGATGGGCCTCGCCGACGTCGTCGACGCCGCCGGTTTCTGGCCCTGCGCGCTGCTGCTCGGCATCGCCCACGCGCCGTTCGTCGCGGTGCTGACTGCGCGCGGCCTGCGTTCGGTCGACGGCCGCGCCTACGAGGCCGCGTGGCTGCTGCGCGGCCGGGCCCGCGCCGAACTGTGGCTCGTGCGCGCGATCGCGCCGGAACTGCTGGCCGGCTGCCTGCTCGCGTTCCTGTTCGCGCTCGCCGACTACGGCGTACCGGAGTTCCTGACCGTGAAGGGCAAGACCTGGCTGACCTACGCCGAAGGTCTGCTGGCGCGCTGGAACCGCCGCACCGTCGGCACCACGTTCGCCGAACTGCAGAGCCCGATCACCGCCGCGCTGCCGTTCCTGGTCGCCCTCGGCTGCCTGTTGTGGCTCGCGCTGCGGCTGCGCGGCAACGCACCGGACCGCGGCGTCGCGCGACCGCTGCCGGTGCGACCGCTCGGGGCCTGGCGCTGGCCGCTGCTGGCGGTGCCGCTCGTCTACCTCGGCTTCGGCATCGGCCTGCCGGTGTTCGTGCTCGGACGCTGGGTGCTCGGCTCGGCGCAGCGGCTGGAGCCGATGTCGCTGGAGTTCGCGCAGCAGAGCTGGGCCAAGGCGATGGACCAGGGGCTGACGCCGCTGCTGAACTCGGTGGCGCTGGCGATCGGCACCGCCGTGTTCGTCGTGCTGCTGGCGCTGCCGCTGGCGCGCGGCGCCGCGCGGCGCTGGCCGCTGCTCGAACTGCTGTGCGCGCTGCCGGCGGCGATCCCGGCGATCCTGCTCGGCATCGCGCTGGTGCAGTCGTTCCACGACAGCGCGCTGCTGCGCGCGTTCGGCGGCGACTTCTACGCCGGCTGGGGCTTCGCGGTCTGCGGCTATGCGGCGCGCCTCCTGCCGTTCGCGGCCCTGACGCTGTCGGCGCAGGTGCGGCGGCAGCCGCTCGCCGCCGAAGAAGCGGGCCTCTTGGTGCAGCGGTCGGCGACCGCGCGGGCGCTGCGCCTGCACCTGCCGCCGCTGCTGCCGGCCGCGTGGACCGCCGGCGTGCTGGTGTTCGTGCTGGCGCTGCGTGAGCTCGACCTCGCCGTCGTGCTGCCGGCCGCGAACGCGACCGCGGTGCGCCGGCTGTCGAACTCGGTGCACTTCCAGCACGAGGACTGGTGCGGTGTGATCGCGCTGCTGGTGCTCGGCATCGCCGTCCTGCTGCCGCTGCTTCCCTCCCTGCTCGCAGGGCGTAGGCTGCAGTCCCTTTCGTGAGCCGTTCCGTCACCGTCCACGCCCTCGAGCTGCAGCGCGGCTCGTTCCGCCTCGGCCCCGTGTCGTTCACGGTGCCGGCCGGCGGCCGGCTCGCGATCGTCGGCCCGTCCGGTTCGGGCAAGACCTCGCTGCTGCGTTGCCTGGCCGGCCTCGAACGCGCCAGCAGCGGCACGATCGACATCGGCGGCGAACCGGTCGCCGGTCCGGCACTGCACGTGCCGCCCGACCGCCGCCACCTCGGCCTCGTGTTCCAGGACGGCGCGCTGTGGCCGCAGATGACCGCGCGGCAGCATCTGCAGTTCGCGGCGCCGGGCCTGTCGCACGCCGCCGCCCGCGAACTGCTGCTGCGGACAGGCCTCGGTGACAAGGCCGACGCGCGGCCGGCGACGCTGTCGGGCGGCGAGGCGCAGCGGCTCGGCTTGTGCCGGGCCCTGGCACCGGCGCCCGAGGTGCTGCTGCTCGACGAGCCGCTGCGCTCGGTCGACGTGCACCAGCGCGACGGCATCGTGCTGCTGCTGCGCACGCTGGCCGACGAACGCAACCTGACCACGATCCTGGTCACCCACGACCGCGACGAAGCGCTGGCGTTGGCCACCGACCTGGTCGTGATGCGCGACGGCAAGGTGGTCGAACAGGGCCCGGCGGCCGAGCTGCTGCAGCGCCCCCGGACCGCGTTCACCGCCGCGTTCCTGCGCGGCGCCGCGTGCCTGCCGACGACCGCGACCGGCGGCGGCCGGCTGGCGACGCCGTTCGGCGTGTTCGACCGGCCGCCGGGCGGCGACGGTGACCTGCGGCTCGTGCTGCTGCCCGGCGACGTGCAGCTCGGCAAGCCGGGCCACCTGCCGACCGGCCGCATCCTGTCGGTGCTGCCCGACGAACGCGGCTTCCGACTGCGGGTCGCGTTCGCCGACCAGCTCGTCGAGACCACCAGCGACACGGCGCCGGCGGTCGGCACCGAAGTGCCGCTGGCGCTGCGCGCCGCCCCCCGCTTCCTGCCCTGGCATCCCGCTCCGACGCCATGAAACCGACCACCCGCATCGGCCTCGCCGCAGCGCTGCTGGCTGCGGTCGGCGGCGTGATCGCGTTCCTGTCCAGCGGTCGCCCCAACCGCGCGGCAGTGGTCTCGCAGCGCTGGGAGTCGGCCGCGCAGTGCCAGCAGTGCCACCAGGACGTGTTCGACGAGTGGCACGGGTCGCACCACCAGATCTCGTTCTCGAACCCCGAGGTGCGCGCGCTCAGCGACGACTTCCGCAAGGAGGAGTGCATGGACTGCCACCTGCCGCGGCCGGTGGCCGTCACGGGCTTCGGCAAGCGCACGCTGCCGCGGCGCACGCACTTCGACGAGGGCGTCAGCTGCATCACTTGCCACCTCGGTCCCGACGGCGGCATCCTGGCGCGCAACAGCCGGCCCGAAGTGCCGTGCAAGCCGCAGGCGAACGAGCAGTTCCTGGCCGTCGACGCCTGCGCGGCCTGCCACAACCAGCACTTCACGACCGACCAGTGGCGCGCGAGCCACTACGCCAAGCAGGGCACCGACTGCGCCGCCTGCCACATGCCGGCCGTCGAACGGCACCGCGCGGACGGCAGCGTCCGGCTCGGCCGACGCCACGTCTTCGAGGGCGCCCACGACCCGGCGATGCTGCGCCGCGCCGGCCGGTTCGAGGTCACGCGCGACGACCGCGAACTCGTGCTGACGTTGACCAACGTCGGCGCCGGCCACAACTTCCCCACCGAGGAACGCCACCGCGCGGTCGACATGATGTACCGCTTCGTGCCGGCCGACGGCAGCAAGCCCGGCGACTGGCAGCGTGCGTACCGCTTCCGCCAGCCGTACCTCGACGAGCTGGAACCGGTCAACCCCGGCAACGCGCGGTCCGAGAACACGCAGCTGCCGGCCGGCGCCGCGAAGACCGTGCGCGTGCCGATCCCGGCCGACGCCATGGCGGTCGAGGCGCGCCTGTGGTACCGGCTGACGCCGTTCTGCGGCGACGACGATCCGCGCAGCACGCTGCTCGAAGAACGGCGGCTGGAGCTGCGATGACCGGCGGCCGCGCGATGCCCTGGTGGTGCCTGCTCGCGGTCGGTTGTTCCGGCCCGGCCGCCGAACCGTCGACGCAGGCGCCGCCGCTGCAGCTGCGGCCGTTCCTCGGCGACCTGATGGCGCTGGCGGCGACGCTGCCGCCGCCGGCGGCAGCCGTGCAGAGCGAACTGCGCGACCTCGCCGACATCGCGCTGCAGCTCACGGAGACCGACCCGCGCACCGCGGCGCGCGCCGAACGCGCGCTGCTCGAACACGCCGACGCCTGGTGGGTGCTCGAGCCGGCACTGCTGCACGAGGACGCGCGCGTGCGCAGCCGCGCGGCCTGGCTGTGCGGGCAGACCGGCGCCGCGGAACTGCAGGCGGCGCTGGTGCTGCGACTGAAGTACGAAGCCGACCCCGACGCCGTGTTGTGGGTCGCCGACGCGCTGCAGCGGCTCGGCAACGACTGCGCACTCGGCGTCCTCGACGGCGCGATGGGCACCGCCGCCACCGCCGAACGCGCGGGCCAGATGGCGATCGAGATCTGCCGCGAACGGTCGCTGCCGCTGGCGGCGGCACCGACCTACGTCGAACTGCAACAGCACCTGCGCCAGCTGTTCGCCGGCTGGCACCGCACCGGCACGAGTTCGCGCCCCGGAGCGCCCGCGCCCGCCGGCCAGAAGCTCGACGCGCGCTTCGCGGCCCACCTGCAGACGACGCAGGGCACCAAACTGCGTCCGGTCGACGATGCGCGGTTCGTGACCACGCGCTGCGGCCGCCTGCCGGTGCCGCTGCTGGTGCGCACGCTGGCGGCCGAAGAACCCTACCTGCGCACGATGGCGCTGCAGGTGCTGACCGACATCGGTGCACCGGCGCGCGACGCGGCGCCGGCGGTGCTGGCGCTGCTCGCCGATCCGCTGACCGGCGCCTACGCGGTGCGCGCCCTCGGCGCGATCGGCGCCACCGAGGCCGTTCCGTACCTGCGGCGCCTGGTGACCGCGACCGACATCGACCAGCGCAGTGAAGCCGTGCAGGCCCTGGGCCTGCTGCAGGACCACGACAGCGCGGCCGCGCTGCGCGGCCGGCTGGCGGACGACCAGGAGACCATGGACGTTCGGGTCGGGGCGGCCTTCGGGCTCCTGTGCCTCGGACCGGATGCGGCGGCAGAGGCCTTCTTGACCGAGCGGCAACAGCGGCACGACTACCACGAGCCGACCCTGGCGCGCCTGCGCGAACGGCTCGCGCGCCTGGGCCGCTGACCGCCCCGTCCGGGCCCCGCCCCGGTCCGCGGGCAGAATCGAGCCCGACGGAACCTGGCCACGGCGCCACTCGTCGAGGGTTTGCCCGGGTCCGACGCCACGGAACCGGCGTTCGACCCGGGTTCGTTCCCACCCCAACCCTCTCCCCCTCCTCCCATCATGCATCGCATCTCCGCGACCCTCTCGGCCGCATTGCTCGCCACCGCGGCGGCCACCGCCCAGTGCCCGGGCGTCTCCGCCGGCCTGGCCCCCTGGGACAACGTCTTCGGCTACGCGTCGACCTTCCCGGTCGAAGACGAAGGCCTCAGCGCCGGCCCGATCGCGCTGCCGTTCGCGTTCCCGATGCCCGGCGCGGTCGGCACGCTCGACCAGCTCTGGGTGCACGGCAACGGCGAGGTCTACCTGACCGATTCGACGCTGGGCCTGACCGAACCGGTGGACGGCATCATCTTCGGCATCATCCTGCTCGCCGAGCTGCAGGGTGCGGTCGGCGGTTCGGCGCGCATCGCCGTGTGCTCGCGCGACCACGACCGTTCGTTCGTCAGCGGCGCCAACTGGAGCGTCACGGTCGACACGACGTTCGCCGGGGAAGTGCGCGTGATCTGGACCGACCTCGCGCGCTGGAGCAGCCTGACCGATCGCTACAGCTTCCAGCTGACGCTGTTCTCGTCGGGCGTGCTGCGCATGGACTACGACGCGGCGATCCCCGCCGACGACACCTGGGTCGGCGTCTCGGTCGGCAACGCCGAGCCGAGCACCGGCGGCTCGCAGGACCTGACGACGCTGCCGACCTCGCCGGCGACCGAGGGCATCCTCTACGAGACCTTCACGGCGGCGACCTGGGACCTGTCGGGCCAGTCGGTGTTCTTCGCGCCGGACCCGACGCCCGGCTTCGAGAACTACACGGTGTCGGTGGTGACGCCGTTCGTGCAGGGCCCGTGCGCGTCGCACAGCCCGGTCGGCACCGGCTGCTACCCGATCGCGCGCGAGTCGTTCTACCAGCTGTTCGCCGACTCGGCGCTCGCTTCGGCCGCGCTGCAGGGCAACAGCCTGACGATGAACCCGACCGCCAACGGCTACTCGGTGGCCTGGAACGCCGGCGGTGCCTCCGGCTACGTCGCGCCGGTTCTGCCGACCGATCTCGCGCGGACGGACGACGGCCAGGCGCTGATCGACCTGACGGCCCTCGCGCTGCCCGCGTTCCCGGCGCCCGGCGGCGCGTCGACGGCACTCTACGTGCACACGAACGGCTTCGTCTCGACGACGGGGCTCACCAACGACAACGGCAACTTCAACGTGCCGCCGAACGACTACACGCCGACGCCGCTGTTCCGCAACGCGTTCGAGACCGCGTTCTGGTCGTGGCACGACTACAATGCTGCGGACCTCGCCGGTGGGCCGATCCGCTGGCACCACGACCCGGCACTCGACGTGCTCTACATCACGTGGGACGGCGTCGAGAACTACTCGACTCCGGTCGCCAACAACCCGAGCACGATCCAGTTCCAGATGCACCTCGCGACCTCGGCCACGCCGGGCCGCGTCGTGATCGTCTGGCAGGACGTCGACAACGACACCACCAGCACGTTCGGTTCGGGGCACCTGGTCGGCTACTCGCCGGCCGGCCCGTCGCTGGACCCGGGGCCGATCACGCTGGCCACCGCGCTGCCGATCGTGACGCAGCCGGACATCGAGCCGATGACGCTGTCGGCCGCACCGCGCCCGGTGATCAACCCGAGCACGATGGTGACGTTCACGGCGAACAACATCCCCGAGTACCTGCCGACGAGCGGCATCTACATCTCGACGATGTTCCTCAGCGTGCTGCCGCTGCCGGGCGGCTTCGACCTCGGCCTCATCGGGGCACCGTTGTGCAACGCCTACATCGCGTCGCTCGACCTCGACCTCGGCGGCCAGCTGAC
The DNA here is from genome assembly GCA_016794425.1 of Planctomycetota bacterium. GTDB lineage: Bacteria > Planctomycetota > UBA1135 > UBA1135 > UBA2386 > JAEUHS01. Next base: position 103,448 of record JAEUHR010000046.1, on the reverse strand, counting down.
GTTCGCGCCTACGGCGACGTGGAACGTGCTGTTCAACAACATCGCGTTCGCGCCGGGCAACGTGATCGGCGCGCAGGCCGTGTCGCTGGTGGTGCCGAACTCGCTGCCGAACGGGCAGAACGCGTTCGGCATGACGGTCAGCAACGGCGTCGTCAGTGTGACGCAGGTCAACTGAGGTCGACCGGGCCGGTCGGCGGCACCCCATGCCGCCGACCTGGCGCTGCCGCCCGCGCGCGGCTCAGGCGAAGAAGTCGTTGCCCTTGTCGTCGACGACCAGGAACGCCGGGAAGTCGCGCACCTCGATGCGCCAGACGGCCTCCATGCCGAGGTCGGCGAAGTCGAGCACCTCGACCTTGCGGATCGAGTCCTGCGCCAGGATCGCCGCCGGCCCGCCGATCGAGCCGAGGTAGAACCCGCCGTGCTGCTTGCACGCGTCGGTGACCACCTTGCTGCGGTTGCCCTTCGCCAGCATCACGAAGCTGCCGCCGGCGGCCTGGAATGCGTCGACGTAGGCGTCCATGCGGCCCGCGGTCGTCGGCCCGAACGAGCCCGACGCCATGCCGGCCGGTGTCTTCGCCGGGCCGGCGTAGTAGACGACGTGGTCCTGCAGGTAGCGCGGCAGGCCTTCGCCGCGGTCGAGCCGTTCCTTCAGCCGCGCGTGCGCGATGTCGCGCGCCACCACCATCGGGCCGCTCAGCGAGAAGCGCGTGCGGATCGGATGGCGCGACAGCTCGCGGCGGATCTCCGCCATCGGCCGTGACAAGTCGATCGGCACCACCGACCCGGCCAGCTGGCCTTCGTCGACGTCGGGCAGGAACCGCGCCGGGTTGGTCTCGAGCTGTTCGAGGAACACGCCGTCGGCGGTCACCTTCGCCTTCGCCTGCCGGTCGGCGCTGCACGAGACGCCGATGCCGACCGGACAGCTGGCGCCGTGGCGCGGCAGCCGGACCACGCGCACGTCGTGGCAGAAGTACTTGCCGCCGAACTGCGCGCCGATGCCGTTCTTGCGCGTCAGCTCGAGCACCTGCCGCTCGAGTTCGAGGTCGCGGAACGCGCGGCCGCGCGCGTTGCCGCTGGTCGGCAGCGCGTCGAGGTAGCGCGCGCTGGCGAGCTTGACGGTCTTCAGCGTGAACTCCGCCGACATGCCGCCGATCACGATCGCGAGGTGGTACGGCGGGCACGCCGCGGTGCCGAGCTTGCGCGTCTCCTTGTCGACGAAGGCCAGCAGCGACTTCGGGTTCAGCAGCGCCTTGGTCTCCTGGTACAGGAACGTCTTGTTCGCCGAGCCGCCGCCCTTGGTCAGGAACAGGAACCGGTAGTCGTCGCCGGGCTCCGCGTAGAGCTCGATCTGCGCCGGCAGGTTGTCGCCGGTGTTCTGCTCCGTGTAGACGTCGAGTGGCGCCATCTGCGAGTAGCGCAGGTTGGTCTCGGTGTAGGTGCGCGCCACGCCGCGGCTCAGCGCCGCCTCGTCGTCGCCGTCGGTCCACACCTGCTGCCCCTTCTTGCCGATCACGATCGCCGTGCCGGTGTCCTGGCAGCTCGGCAGCACCATGCCGGCCGCGACGTTGGCGTTCTTCAGCAGCTGCAGCGCGACGAACCGGTCGTTCGCCGACGCCTCCGGATCCTCGAGGATCGCGCGCAGCTGCTGCAGGTGGCCCGGCCGGAACAGGTGGCTGATGTCGCGGATCGCGTGGAATGCCAGCAGCTCGAGCGCCGCGTCGGCTATGTGCAGGAACCGGCGGCCCGCCAGCGTCCGTACCTCGACGTGGTCCGCGGTCAGCAGCCGGTACGGCGTCGGATCGGCGCCGAGCTCGAAGATCGGTTGGTGCACGAACGGCATCGCCGCAGCTTCGCGGCGCCGCCGCGGCGAATCCAGTGCGCCGGTCGCCGGCACGCCGGCGCTATCGGGCCGCCGGCCGGTAGCGGGCGATGCAGGCCGCCGCCACGGCGTCGCAGGCCGCGGCCGCGTCGCCCTGGTTGCAGGTGACCAGCACGCCGAACCGCGCCTCGGGCGCGAGCCAGGCGACACAGAACCACATCGTGTTGCTGCCGGCGTGCGTCAGGATCGGACCCGGCGCCCAGTCGCGCCGCGCGACGCGCCAGCCGAGCGCGTAGTCGGCGCCCTCGGGCGGCGTGTGCAGCGCGCGCAGGGTGTCCGGCTGCAGCAGCGGCTTGCCGTCGACCACCGGCACGACACCCAGGTGCAGCGCGGCGAAGCGGGCCCAGTCGCGCAGCGCCATGTGCACGGTGCCGGCCGGTCCGAGCGACGGCGGGTTGTCGGCGAACACCGCCACGGGCCCCTTCGGCTGCGGCCGGTGGCCCCACGGCTGGTCGGTGGCGTCGTCGGTACCCGGCGGGCCGAAGCCGGCGCTGGTGATGCCGAGCGGCGTGAACAACTGCGCCGCGACCAGCGTGTTCCACTCGCTGCCGCCGAGCCGTTCGCTGATCGCGCCGGCCAGCATGTAGCTGGCGTTCGAGTACAGGAACCGCGTGCCCGGTGCGGCTTCGGGCGCCACCGCGAGCATCGCCGTGGCGACCTCGGTGCGCGCTTCGGCGTCGGTGCCGGCGAAGCGGAACAGCTCCCCCCACAGGGCGTCGGGCGGCTGCGCCGGCAGGCCGGCGCGGTGCTGCAGCAGCTGCGCCAGCGTGATGCCGCGCGCGCCTGCGTGCAGCCGATCGGCCAGGTCGGGCAGCGCTTCGGCCAGGGTCGTCGTCCACGCGACCTTGCCGGCCTCGACCTGCCGCGCCAGCAGCGTCGCGGTCATCGCCTTCGTGCACGAGCCGAGGTGCCAGCGGTCGTCGACCGTGACGGCGGCCTCGTGGCCGCGACGCCGCACGCCGACGGCGCCGAGCGCGTGCAGTTCGCCGTCGACCAGCACGGCGGCGCCGAGCGCCGGCACGCCGTACTGCTGTCGCAGCGGCTCCAGCAGCGGGCCGAGGTCTTCCTGCGCCGGCAGCCACACCAGCGACCCGAGCCAGAACACGACGCCGAGGCGAGCGGACATCGCCGCACTGTCGCGCGCCGCGGCGCCACGGTCAAAGGCGGTGCCGCACCGCCGGACGCTGGCGGCGGGCGGTCGGGCGCGGCTAGCCTGCACGCATGCTGCGTCCCCGTTCGCTGCTGCCGCTGCTGACCGCGGCCTGCGCGCTGCCCCCCGCCGGCGCGGAGCCCCCGGCGCCGAGCGACCTGCGCCCCGCGTTCGCCGCCTACGGCCTCGCCCCGCGCGGCCAAGGCCCCCGCCCGACCTGCTCGATCTTCACCACCGTCGCCGCGTTCGAGTTCGCCTGCGCGCGCGCGACCGGCCGCGGCGAGCGGCTCAGCGTCGAGTACGCGAACTGGGCCGCGAACGCCGCCACCGGCCGCACCTGCGACGGCGACTTCTTCCACCACGCGCTGACCGGCTACGAGCGCTTCGGCCTGTGCCCCGAAGCGGCGTGGCCGTACGCGGAACGCTTCGACGTCGCGGCGATGCCGACGCCCGACGCGCTGGTGGCCGGTGGCCGCCGGCAGGCCGGCAGCGGCGCCCGGCTGCGCGTGCGCTGGATCCGGCCGAACGACGGCACCGCGGGCCTGTCGCCGGCGCAGTTCGACGACGTCGTCGCGACGCTGGCGCGCGGTTGGCCGGTCGCCGCCGGCTCCGGCCACAGCCGGCTGCTGGTCGGCTTCACGCCCGACGCCACCGCGGCCGGCGGCGGCACGTTCGCGACGCTGGACTCGGCGCTGGCGCGGTTCGACGCGGTGCCGGCCGCGTTCGTGCGCGGCGAGGTCAACGACGCGTTCGTCGTCGAACTGGCGGAGACGGCGCGATGAAGCCGCGCGTCCTGGTCACGCGGCACGTCTATCCGGCGGCGATCGCGATGCTGCAGGAGGAGTGCACGGTCGACTACCACGACAGCCACGACGTGCTGCCGAAGGAACGGCTGCGGCGCCGGCTGCAGCACGCCGAGGGCGTCGTCTGCCAGCTGACCGACACCATCGACGCCGAGGTGATCGCGGCAGCGCCGCAGCTGCGTGTGATCGCCAACGTCGCCGTCGGCTACGACAACATCGACGTCGCCGCCGCGACCGCACGCGGCATCGTCGTGACCAACACACCTGGCGTGCTGACCGAGGCGACCGCCGACCTGACGTTCGCGCTGCTGCTGGCGACCGCCCGCCGCCTGCCGGAGGCCGAACGCCACCTGCGCGACGGCAAGTGGCACCGCTGGGACGTCGACCTCCTGTGCGGCACCGACGTGGCCGGCCGCACGCTCGGCATCGTCGGCCTCGGCCGCATCGGCCGCGCGGTCGCCCGCCGCGCGCGCGGCTTCGGCATGCGCGTGCTCTACAGCGCGCCGCGGCCGGCGCCCGACGCCACCGCCGCCGAACTGCAGGCGGTGCACCTGCCGCTCGACACGCTGCTGCAGCAGAGCGACTTCGTGTCGCTGCACGTGCCGCTGCGCGCCGAGACGCGGCACCTGATCGCGGTCGAACGGCTGTGCCGCATGCGGCGGCACGCGATCCTGATCAACACGTCGCGCGGGCCGATCGTCGACGAAGCCGCGCTGGTCGCGGCGCTCGAGGAAGGCCTGATCGCCGGCGCCGGCCTCGACGTGTTCGAGCACGAGCCGACCGTGCACCCGGGCCTGCTGGCGCTGCCGAACGTCGTGCTGCTGCCGCACGTCGGCAGCGCCACGGTGACGGTGCGCACGCTGATGTGCACGCTGGCGGCCAAGAACTGCATGGCCGTGCTGCGCGGCGAACGGCCCGACCATCCGGTCCAGGCCGGGGTGCCGGGGTGAGGCAGCAGCTGCGCGGCGTGTGGCACGAGACGCTGCGCGCGCTCGACGAACGGCTGCGCCGGTGGACGCCGCGCTGCCGCGGCGATGCCGAACGCCGGCTCGCGGCCGGCGGTGACGTGGTCTTGGTCGCGTTCGGCAAGGCCGCGCGCACGATGGCCACCGCGTGGCTGACGGCGCCGCTGCCGCGCGAACGCCAGCGCGGCCTCGTCGTCACCGCGACCGGCGACGCGGCACCGCTGCCGCCGTTCGAAGTCGTCGCGGCCGGCCACCCGCTGCCCGACGACGGCAGCTTCGCCGCCGCGGCGCGGGCGCTCGCGCTGTGCCACGGCGCCACGGCCCGCGACCACGTGCAGTTCCTGGTCTCCGGCGGCGGCTCGGCGATGCTCGAACTGCCGCTCGACCCGACGATCACGGTGGCCGAGTGGCGCCACTTCTACCGCGCGCTGGTCGGCAGCGGCGCGCCGATCGACCACGTCAACCGGATCCGCCGCCGGCTGTCGGCGGTCAAGGGCGGGCGGCTCGCGGCGGCCGCCGCACGGGCCGCCAGCCAGACCACCGTCGTCGTCCGCGACGTGCCCGGCCCGGTCGCAGACGTCGCGTCGGGACCGACCGGCGACTTCGCCGACGAACCGGACCGGCTGCTGCAGGACCTGCGCGACGCCGGCTGCCTCGCGGCGCTGCCGGCAGCGCTGCGCGGCCGCGTCGAACGCGGCGAGGTGCCGCCGCTGCCGGCGCTGCCGGAACCGGGGTCGCGTTTGGCGTGGATCACCGTGCTCGACGAAGGCGACCTGCGCCGCGCCGCGATGGCGCGCCTGCACGCTCTCGGCCTCGCGTGCGATGCCGTCGAGGACGCCGACGACCTGCCGTGCGAAGCGGCGGCCACCCGGCTGCTGCGGCGCCTCGACGGACTGCACCGTGCGAACCCCGGCCGCGCGGTCGCGGTCGTCGCGACCGGCGAACTGTCGGTGCCGCTGCCCGCGGACGCGGGCACCGGCGGCCGCAACCAGCAGTTCGTGCTGCAGTGCGCGACGCGCATCGACGGCCGGCCGATCACGGTGCTCAGCTGCGGCAGCGACGGCATCGACGGCAATTCCCCCGCCGCCGGCGCGGTCGCCGACGGTTCGACGCTGGCGCGCGCGCGTGCGCTCGGACTCGACGTGCCCGGCGCGCTGCGCCGTTGCGACGCGTTCCCGCTGCTGCACGCGCTCGGTGACACCGTCGTCACCGGCCCGACCGGCACCAACGTGCGCGACCTGCGCGTGCTGGTGCACGCCGGCTGAAACCGGCGCTGCCGGACAACGCGACAGTGCGGGCGATGCCATCGCGGCGGCGCGTTCGCGGCGCTGCCACCGGCGCCAAGAACGGCTCAGCTCGGGACTTCAAACGCACGCCGACTCCAGTCGATCGTTCGCCCGACGCAACCGGGGAAGACATCGGGGAATGGCAACACGAACGCAGCTGGCGGCCGCAATGGCCGTCGTGGTGAGTCTCACCGTCGCATGCGGCGGCGGTGGCGGCGGTGGATCCGGCAACTCCGGCAGCGGCGGCCAGACCGCCGGCGCGTTCACGGCCGTGCAGCTGCTGTCCCATGTGCCGGCCGACGGCGCGGTGCAGGTCGCGATCGACGCGGTGCTGCAGCTCGAGTTCGACGCGCCGATGGCGCTCGACAGCTTCGGCGACGAGGACACCTGGCTGCGCCCGGTCGGCAGCACGAGCAACGTCGCCGGCACCTGGTCGCGCGGCAGCGGCGGCCGGGTGACGTTCCAGCCGAGCGCGCCGCTGCAGCGCGAGACCGACTACGTCTGCCAGCTGTCGGCGCTGACCTGCGACGAGACCGGCCGCATCCTGGATCTCGAGCAGACGTTCACGTTCCGCACGATCGACACCAACCCGCCGCAGCTGCTGACCGTCGACGTCACCGACCAGAGCACCGGCCAGAGCCGCACGCGCACGTTCACGGCCACGTTCGACGAGGCGATCGCGCCGGCTTCGGTGCATGCGAACTCGGTGCAGCTGATCGACATCTTCGGCTTCCGCTACGCCGCCGCCTACTCGGTGCAGGGCGCGACCGTGACGCTCGATCCGCGCGCGGACCTGCCGGGTGACCGGCGCTTCACGCTGCTGGTCGGCGCGACCGTCGCCGACCGTGCCGGCAACCTGTTCGGCACCACGCAGACGCGCACGTTCCGCACCGCGGTCGACGCGGCGTCGCCGGCCGTGACGACGGTCTGGCCGCCGAACGGCCGCACCGGCGTCTCGCCGCTGGTGCAGCCGACGTTCACGTTCGACGAGTCGATGGACCCGGCGACCGTCGAGGCCGCTTCGCTGTTGTTCCAGGACCAGTTCGGCAGCGTCGTGCCGTTCCGCATCGACAGCAGCGCCGACCAGCGCACGCTGCGGCTGCAGCCGCAGGCGCCGTTGGCCGCGAACCGCACCTACACGCTGGCGTTCCTGCTCGGCGGTGCCGCCGCGACCGACGTCAGCGGCAACACGCTGCAGGCGACGCAGGCGATGTCGTTCACGACCGGCGCCGACGCCACGCCGCCGGCGCTGGCCGGCAGCACGCCGACGAACGGCGAGACGCGCGTGCCCGGTGGCGCGATCGTGCAGCTGACGTTCGCGGAAGCGCTCGACGCCGACTGGATCGACACGGATCTGGTGACGATGACCGTCGGCGGCGAGCCGTGGGTCGCGGTCGTCGAGCAGCCGACGGCGACCACGCTGCGCGTGACGCCGGTCGAGCTGCTGCCGACCGACAGCGTCTGCCGCGTCACGCTGCGCGGCGGCCACGAGGGTGTGCGCGACCTGGCCGGCAACGTGCTGGCGCAGGACCTGCAGGTGTCGTTCACGACCTCGGCCGACGCGGCGCTGCCGCGCGTGATCCAGCTGCCGCCCGACGGGGCGACCGGCGTCGCGCCGTCGTCGCACGTGACGTTCGTGTTCGACGCGCCGATGGACCCGGCGACGCTGACCTCGACCACGCTGCGCGTCTGCGCCGACGACTGGACGCCGCTGGCCGGCGACCTCGTGCTGTCGGCGGGCAACCGCGTGGCGACGTTCACGCCGGCGGTGCCGCTGTCGGCGTCGACCTACTACCGCACGCGCGTCGTCGGCGGCAGCGCCGGCGCGCGGCGCCTCAGCGGCAACTGGTTCACGCAGGACCAGAACGTCCGCTTCCGCACCGGCACCGCGACCGACACGCAGCCGCCGTCGGTCACGGCGACGATCAACCAGATCCCGCCGGCGCGCACCACCGGCCTCGTCGTGCCGCCGGCGGGCTTCACGATCGACATCGCGGTCGGCGACAGCCAGAGCCAGTGGCCCGACCTCGGCCGCGTCGAGGTGCAGTTCGCGGGCACCGGCAGCGCGCCGGGCAGCCAGACGCTGCTGGCCACCGCTGTGATCGACTACGGCACCGTCGTCGCGACCGTGCCCGCCGCCGATCCGCTGACCGCCGGCGACTGGACGCTGACGGTGACCGCCTACGACCTGTCCGGCAACGCGGCCACGTCGGCGGCGCTGCCGTTCACGGTCGCCGAGCCGATCGGCAACCTGGTGCCGTTCGAGCGCACGCAGGTCGTGTGGGTGCGCACCGACCTCGACCGCGACAGCAACGGCACGCCCGACTTCGACGAGGACCTGCTGCGGCTCGGTCTGGCGACCGCCGGCGACCCGATCGGCCGCAACGCCGCGATGCGGACGCTGCTGCTCGACGGCATCCTGGCGCAGGCCAACCACCTCTACGGCCGCGGCGCGCGCGGCGAACCGCTGGACAGCGGCTCGGTCGCGCTGCGCTTCGCGCGCCGGCAGCCGATCGCGCTGCCGCACATGCAGATGGCGCTCGGCGGCCTCGACCCCGAAGGCAGCGGCGACCGCGACTACGGCGACGAGAGCACCGGCATCCTCGGCCGGGCCTACTACGACTACCGCAACAGCAGCCCGCTCGAACGCAACACGTCGACGAGCCCCGGGCTCGGCGTGTTCCCGGCCGAGATGTGGCTCTACCAGACCCGCATCCACCTGCAGGTCTATCCGTCGTTCCTGACCACGTTCGCGCAGAAGTTCAAGCCGCTGTGTCCGGCGATGGGCGGCACGCCGGCCGGCGCGCACGCACTCGACGCCGTGGTGCTGGCGCCGGAGTTCGACTACGCGACCGCGAACAGCACGCAGCGCGCCCGCTGGACCACGATCATGACCGCGGCGGACGACTGGGCGACCGTGATCGGCATCATCCTCGCGCACGAGGTCGGCCATTCGGTCGGCCTGGTCGCGCCGGGCCCGGCACCGGGCGGCCTGTTCGGCGACTCGTCGCTGCACGACACGTTCTCGAGTGCCGCCGAGGTCATGGCCGCGTCGGTCGGCTACGAGGCGATGACGACGCTCGACTACCACTTCCGCGACATCGACCTGGCCTACCTGCGCCAGAGGGTGCTGCTCCGATGAGTCCGCTCCGCCGTTCCGTTCTCGCGTTGGTGCTCGCCGTCCCGGTGGCGGCGCAGGACCAGGCCACGACGCTGCTCGCGAACGCGACGCGCGCCGACGTCGTCGTGCGCGCGCGCGTCGTCGCCGCGACCGACCCGTCGCCGGACTTCCACCGCCTCGAGTTCGCGCCACTCGCGCTGCTGAAGGGCACCGTCGGCGCGACCTTCTCGCTGCTCGAACCGGCCGGCGCCTGCTGCGGCCGCAGCCTGTTCGCGCTGCAGCCCGGCGATGCCGTGCTGCTGTTCCTGCGGCGCACCGGCGCCACGCTGCACCCGCTCGGCGGCGCGCGCGGCGTGCTCGCGGACGACCCGGCCGTGGCGGCGGCCGTGACCGACCTGCTGGCCGCCGGCGACGACGCGGCGCGCGCCGCGAAGCTCACCGCGCAGCTCGGCCACGCCGATCCGCGCGTGGCGGCCGACGCCGCGCAGGCGCTGGCCGTGCTGCCGCAGCTGGCGCTGTCGGCGTCGCAACGCACGGTGCTGCTGGCCGAACTGCAGGACGCCCTGCAGCACCGCCGCACGACGCTCGGGCCGCTGGTGGACGCCGCGCTGCGCCTGGGCGACGACGTCGCCGTCGACCACCTGCTGCCGCTCTACCTCGCGGCTCCGTTCGCCGACGCGGCGACGCTGCTGCGCCGCCGGCTCGGGCGCGTGGCGCCCGATGCGCTGCTCTCGGGCCTGTCGGACCGGCTCGACGGCGACGCGGGCCGCCAGCTGCGCGGCGCCGAACTGCTGGCCGACCTGCCGGCCGCCCAGGCCGGCACCGCGCTGCGGTCGCTGCTGGCCCGCACGACGTGCCCGCGCGTGCAGCTGTGCGCCAGCCGGGCGCTGCTGCTCGGCGGGGCGCGGACCACCGAACTCGCCGGCGTGGTGCCGGCGCCGGTGCTCGAACTCGCCGAACGCCGCGGCCGCGAACCGGCGCCGTTCCAGTCGCTGCCGCGGACCCGGCCATGAGCGAGCCCGCGCAGCCACGCCGCCGCCAGGCGCCGGTACCGAGCGCCGTGCGGCTGCTGCCGACCAGCCTGCTGCAGCTGCGCTGCGAACGGCTCGCGTTGCCGACGGCGACCGCGCAGAAGCTCGCGCAGCGCGGCATCACCGACCTCGAGCAGCTCCTGCGCGTGCCGGCCAGCGCGTTCGGCAAACGTGGCTGGTGCACCGCCGACGACGCCGAGGCGATCCGGCACGCGCTCGCGACGGTCGTGCGCGACGGCACCGCCGCCGACGAGGCGGCCGCCGAGGCGTTCGCCTTCCGCGGACTGCAGGACGAACTGTTCGGCGGCCTGCAGCCCGACGAACGCGCGCTGGTCGTCGACCTGGTCGGCTTCGCGGCACCGCCGCGGTCGCGCATCGAAGCGGCGCGCCGGCTCGGCGTGTCGCCACAGACGTTCGACGACCGCGCCGAACGCGCGCGCGCGCACCTGCACCAGACGGCGCCGGCGCTGCTGGGCCGCCTGCGCTACGAACTCGGCCGCGACCTCGATGCGGCCGGCGGCCTCGCGCCGGCCGACCGGACCACAACCGGCACGCTGGCCGAGCAGCTGGCGCGCGGCAGCGGCGACGCGCTGCTCCCGGCGCGGCTGGCCACGTTCTGCTTTCCGCTCGAGCTGGCGCTGCACCGCGACCACCTCTGCGCCACCGGCACCCGCACGCTGCGCCGCCTGCTGCGCGCGCTGCCGCGCATCGTGCAGCCGCACCGCCTGCCGCTGTCGCTGGCCACCGTCGAACGCGAACTGGCCAGCGACCAGGTCGAAGTGCCGCGCAACCTGGTGGCGCACGCGCTGCGCACCGAACTGCGGCTCGAACTGGGCCACGGTGACGACGGTGAACCGACGATCGTGCCCGATCCGCGCGGCCTCGCGGCTCGCCTGGTCGACCTGATGCTGGACCTCGGCGGTCCGACGCAGCTCGACGACCTGGTCTACGCCTACCGCGACCGTTTCCGCCGGGCCTCGCGCCGGCGCATCGCGCAGCGGCTGCACCAGAACCCGATGTTCCTGCAGCTCGGCCCCGCGACCTGGTCGCTGCGCCGCTGGCACAAGGACGAACTGGCTGCGGTCGAACCGCTGGTCGACCGCGTCGCGCGCCGCGTCGCCGCCGGGCAGGGCCGCCAGTCGGTCGCGGCGCTGCTGGCCGGCGAGCCGGTCGATGTGCGCACGCTGCACCTGGTGCTCGATCGCCTCGCGGTCGATCCGCGCGTGCGGCTGCTCGGCCGCGGCGAGGTCTGCCCGGCTTCGCACCAGCAGTCCGGCGTGCTGGCGCAGCTGCTGACCGACTTCCGCCGCGCCGGCAGCGACGTCGTCACCAGCCTGTTCGTGCAGAACCAGCCGCCGGAGCGCCGGCGGCTCGTCGAACGGCTGCTGCGCCACAACCGCCTGTTCGTGCAGGTCGCGGCGGACCGCATCGACGTGCTCAGCAACTATCCGTTCAACGCCGAACGGCTGCGCCGGCTGCTGAACCTGGTCGGCCACCACCTCGAGCAGCAGGGCGGCCGGCTGTCGATCCGCGCCGCCAAGCAGGTGTTCGACGGTACCGACCTCGGCGGCGGCTGGCTGTCGCCGCTGCTGCTGGCCGACCTGCTGCGCCGCCACGGCCCGTACGAGGTGCTCGGCGACGACGTCGTCTGCCGCCGCGAACTGCGGCTCGGCGCCGAACTGCTGCGCACGGTGCGGCAGGCGCTGCGCGAGGCGCAGGTGCCGCTGACCGTCGACGAGATCCTGCAGGCGCGGCCCGAGCTGGCCGAGTTCGCGGGCTGCCTGCACCAGCTGGTCGCGACCGATCCGCTGCTGCAGACGCCGGACGGCAACCGCTTCACGCTGGTGTAGCGACCGCGGGCCAGCCGTCGCGATCGGCGAGCCGGTCGCAGATGCGCAGGCACGGCCACGCGGCCGCGGCACCGACGACGACGTCGACCGCCCAGTGGTAGCGCAGCAGCATCGTGCTGGCGATCAGCAGCAGCGACGGCAGCAACAGCCAGGCGCACCAGCGCCGGTTCCAGCGCCACAGCAGCAGCAGGCTGGTCACGGTCAGCATCGTGTGGCCGCTCGGGAAGCAGTCCCACGGGTTGGCCTCGGCCGCGTCGATCGAGGCCCGCAGCGACGCGGTCCACCACAGCCCCTCGAGCGGCTGCGCGAACGCCAGCACGACCTTCGGGCCGAGCGTCGGCACCAGCAGGTAGCCGAGGTAGCTGGCGAGGAAACCGCCGACGATGCCGAGCAAGGCGCGGTCGAACGCCGCGGCGCCGCAGCGCCAGCCGGCGCCGACGCAGGCGGCGATCGGCACGAAGTAGAACACCGCGTAGACGAGCTGCAGCAGTTCGACGGACCACGGCCGCAGCCACGGGATCACCAGCGCGCCGACGTCGCCGCCGAACCAGGCACGGTCGACCGCGAGCCACAGCCACTCGTACGGCTCCGGGTGCACGGCCGGCAGCAGCCACGCCATCGCCGAGAACACGACCGGCAGCCCGACGATCGCCAGCGCCGCGCGCCACGGTCGCGCCGCCGCCGGCGACCGGCGCACCGCGAGCCAGTGCACGACCACGACCGCCAGCAGCACCGCCGCGTGCGTCGCGAGGTGCGCGAGCCGGTCGCCGACCGACTGCGTCGCGTCGGCACCGACCACCGCCGCGAACGCGACCGCCGCGAGGTACCCGTACCAGACCCGCTCGAGCGTCGGCCGCGGGTTCACTTGCGCGCGGCCTTCCCGCTGGCGACGCGCCCCACCGCCGGATGGCTGGCGGTGACCTCGGTCGAACTCGCGTTCTCGCCGTCGTAGCCGAGCAGCACACCCTTGCCGCTCTCGACGGTCTCGATGTGCACGGGCCGCTGCCAGAGCTTCCAGAGTCCCTGCAGCGTCATCTGCGCCTGTTCGAGCTGCAGGTCGCCGCCGACCCACTCGTGCACCAGGTACAGCTCGCCGCGGTTCTTCCAGTTGCCGTCGACGACCTTGATGATCGGGTTGCCGAAGTTCGTCAGCGCGGCCAGCAGCTGGTCCTTCACCTTGCGGTAGTCGCGGTCGACGACGACCAGCTGGCCGGTCTGCGGGTCCTGGCCGTAGACGAACAGCTTCTGCTCCTCGGCGAACTCCGGCGTCACGAACTCGTCGATGAACGTGACGTCGTTGTAGATCGACCGCACCTCGAAGATCTTCTGCCGGCCCTGCTGCGTCGGCCGCCGCCAGCTGCGCCGCTGCTCGGGGTCGTCGCAGGCCTGGTACTCGGCGCCGAAGCGCCCGAGGTCCCAGCGCTCCTCGATGTGGCGGAACAGCTCGACGCCCATCTTGTACGGGTTGATCTGGCCGGGCCGCGTCGACAGCGTGCCGCTGTGCGTGTCGCAGTACTGCACGACCTCGCTGGCCTCGCACAGGTGCCGCGTCATGAGCTTGCTGTGCCAGTAGACGGCCCAGCCCTCGTTCATGATCTTGGTCATGCCCTGCGGCGCGAAGTAGTAGGCCTCTTCGCGCAGCATCGCGAGCACGTCCTGCTGCCAGGTCTCGAGCGGCGCGTGGTCGAGCACGAACTTCAGCACGTCGCGCACCGGCCGCGCCGGGAAGTGGCGCGACTGCTTGTCCTCGGCATCGAGCCGCTCACGCTCCCGCCGCAGGAACTCCGGCGGGTTGATGTAGCGGTCCATGTAGTCCTTGGCCGCGATCTTGCGCACCTCGCGGCCCGTGTCCTCGCCGCGCCGCTTGCGGTCGGGCCGCGCGTCGGTGCCGCGGTCGATGTACGGCGAGTACGGATCGATCAGGTTGTCGAGCGAGTGCACGACGTCGATGAAGTTCTCGACCGTCTCCTGCCCGTGGCGGTCCATGTAGCGCCGGATGCGCGCGCCATGGTTCGCCAGCACGTCCATCATCTTGCGCGAGGTGTGCCGGAACCACGCGTTGTTCTTGAAGAAGTCGCAGTGGCCGTAGACGTGCGCCATCACGAGCTTCTGCTCGGTGATGGAGTTGCTGCGCATCAGGTACGCGTAGCAGGGGTCGTTGTTGATGACGAGCTCGTAGATCTTCGACAGGCCGTAGGCGTACGACTTCGACAGGTGCTCGTACTCCATGCCGAACCGCCAGTGCGGATAGCGGGTCGGGAAGCCGCCGTAGCTGGCGATCATGTTGAGCTCGTCGTGGTCGACGAGCTCGAAGATGACCTCGTAGAAGTCGAGGCCGTAGCTCTTCGCGAGGTCGCGCGTCTCGTCGCGCAGCGCCGCCAGTTCGGGGGTCAGGTTGCCCATGTCGGCAGTCGGTGGAGTCGCCGATAGCATCGGCAGTTCGCGCGGCAGGCCAAGAGGGAAACGCCGGTTCGCGGACCGGCGGTGGCGGCTCGCCGCGAAATCCTGACGGCCGCGCTGGCGCGACGACGTGGAGCGGTCGTGCCACCGCTCCCGCCCTGCCTGCCGCCGCTACCGCCCCGCCCGCGCACCGCGGCGATCGGGTTCTGGATCCGCCGCTACGCGGTCCAGGACCTGACCGCGAAGCTCGCCGCGCTGGCCACGGCGGCGCTGCTCGCGGCCACGGAGCGCACTGCCGGTTCGATCGCGACGGCGAGCGCCGCCGCCGAGATCCTGGCGTTCTACGCGGTGGCGTTCTGGCGTGCGCCGGCCGCGGCGACCCACGGCGTGCGCCTGGCGCGGCTGCTGCGCGAGTACGGACCGGCCGAACTGGTCGACCTCGCGGTGCGGCCGATCGCGATGGTGGCGCCATTGCCGTGGCTGCCGCCGGTCGCGGCCGTGGCGGTCGGTTCGCTGCTGGCCGACGTGCTCTTCTACGCGACTGCCGTCGCGGCCGCGCGCCGCTTCGGGCTCGCGTTGCATTGACGGAAGCGCACATCGGCAGCCGTGCCGCATCAGTGCCCCCACTCGACCCCGATCACGTGGTGGGCAAGCCCACCGAACGCCCAGGCTCGCGAGCCGCCGAGCGCGACCATGTCGTCGGGTTCCTCGTCCCAGTCGGCGAACCGGTGCACCACGAACCAGCTCCGACCATGGTCGCGGGATGCCAACACGGCCGGCTGGCGACCAATGCGTTGCCGCGGCAGGTCCGCGTCCATGCCCAGCAGAGCCAGCAGTGTGCCATCGGCGAGCGACACGATCGAGCGCACCTTCAGGTCCAGCGCCGCAGGCAACGGACGGAACTCCGGCGGCTGCTCGAGACCCTGCCGGTAGGCAACCAGTCCGTTCTGCACCAGCAGTTCGGTCCCGAAGTGCAGCGAGCCCGCATGCTCGCACGCCGCGACGAAGCCCGACCATGCCGTACCGAGGCACTGAGGCGAACCCCTGCGATCCAAGCGATACAGCCTGCGCTCGGCCGCGAGGTCCCCGGTCGTCACCAGCACGTCGCCGTTCGCGGTGGCGAGCACTCGGTGGACGTGTCGGGCATTCTGGAATCGAGTCACGGGCTCGAACGTGCGCGCACCGTCGGTGCTGCGATAGACCCACGCACAGCGAGCCCCCGGGAACACTCCGTACTCACCGACCCACACCGCCCCGTCACTGGCGACCGCGACTCCGCTCGTGCGCACGAAGGACCGAGGGTCACTGAGTCGAAGCGCTGCCGTGCACGATGTCGCGTCGACACGGAACAGTGCACCGCGACCCTCGAACCCCACGAGGGCCACGCCGTCGCCCAGCCAGTGCACGCATGAACCACGCGCTCCGGCCGCGGTCTCCCGCAGGTCGACACGGTGCGTCACGGCGAGCTCCGCCGTGCGCCGCTCGAGGGTCCCCTCGCGCAGTGACAACACGCCACCCTCGGATGCGACCGCAGCCTCGACGCTCTCGTCATGTCGCTGCACCGTCGCGACGCTGACCGCATCGGCGAAGCCGCCGTCACACGCGACGAACTGCGGCAGGTCCGCCGCGAAGATCGGACGCCGCGTCCGGTCCTCGTGCGCGCGGCGCAGACCACTCGCCACCTCGAAGGCCTTGGCGCGACGTTCGCGTTCGGACTGCAACCGCTCGTGGTCGGGTCGCGGCGGCAAGTGCGGCGCGTGCAGACAACCGCTGCAGAACAGGTTGCCGCCACCTGTCAGGTGTTGCTCGCGCAGCCGCCGGAACGGTTCGCCGTTCCAGATCTCGACCGGGTCCTGGTAGCGCACATCGCCCAGACACAGGTCGGTGGGGATGCAGCACGGGAAGACCTCGCCCGTGTACATGACGTTGAAGTTCTGGGCGAGGAACCAGCACAGACCGTGTCCCTCGATCGTCATCGGCACCTTCGGCCGCGGCGCGTGCGAGATGATGTTCGGTCGTCGGAACTCGCTGAGGAACAGGTTCAGCCCTAGGGTCCGCGCCGCGCGTTCGGCCTCGACCAGATGGCGTTCGATCTGCTCGCCGGAGAACGCAGCCGTCGGTTCCTCCTCCGGCGTCGGCTTCTCGGCATGTTGCAGTTGCTGCAGCACGACCCCGTCCGGCTGCAGCGGCGCGACGGCGCGCAGGAAGTCCGCCAGGTGTGGCAAGTTCGACTTCATCACCACTGCGCTGAGGGAGAACAGCACGCCATCGGGCTGGCGATGGCGCTCACAGGCCAGGTGCTCGAGGTTGCGCCACACGCGCGCGTGGGACGAACCGGCACGGATGCGCTCGTAGACCTCGGGCACGTGGCTGTCGAGCGAGACGTTCAGGTGGTCGATCGCGCCGCGTGCCCGCAGATAGACGTCGCGTGTCAGCAGCATGCCGTTCGTGACGACGTCGAGCCGGACCCCGAAACGCAGGGCGTGCTCGAGCAAGAAGTCGAAGTCGACGGCGAGCGGATCGCCGCCGGCTGTGGTCAGCACGGCCTTCCACGCGGTCGGAAACAGCTCGTGCGCGACGTGGTCGAGCACCTGCCGGTCAAGGCGGTTCGTTCCCTGCCCGAGGCTGCGCTGGCACATCACGCAGCGGAGGTTGCAGATGTCGGAGTGGTTCAGCGTGACGACCTCGGGCAACCCGCGATACGTCGTCCGCCTCGCCGCGATGTCCTCGCGCAACAGCCGGCTGTTGTCGGCCTTGGCTGCCGCGAGGCTCGCCCCGACGATCGCGCTCACGAATGCCCCCGCCGCGAGCGCGCGGCCCCGGCTCGATCCGACCACCACAGCCGCGCACGCCGCAGCCGGTCCTGCAGCCAGGGCCAGCGCCATGCTCGCAGCGCCGGCGCGTGCAAGCAGCCGGCACAGAACACGGTGCCCCTGGCGCGATAGTGGGCCGCGCGAAGGCGTCGGAAGGGAGCCCCGTTCCAGATCTGGCGGGCGCTGTCGACGTTCGTGTCACCGAGCACGTGGTCGGTCGGCACGTAGCACGGGAACACCCGACCATCCGGCTGCACGCCGAAGTGCTGAAGCACGTAGGCGCACGCCGATGCGTGGGAGATCTCGGCAGGGACCTTCGTGCGCAGCGGACCGACGATCTCTGGCGGCAACGCGAAGTTCGCGAAGAACAGGTGGACCGCCGCGGCGCGCGCCACCGGCCGCAGCGCTTCCAGGCGCGCGAGCAATTGCGCGCGCCCGATCGCCGGCAGCAGATCCTCGTCGGGGTTCGGCTTGCCGGCGTGGCTCAGCGGTTGCAGGATCACGCCGGCGAACTCGAGGCTCGCCGCCAGGTGGATCAGGCGCTCGAGGTGCGGCAAGGTCGATCGCATCACCACTGCGCTCAGCGACAGCAGCACGTCGTCAGGGTGCCGACGTCGGTGTTCGCGGATGCCCTGCAGGTTGCCGAGCAACCGATCGAAGTGGGCCCCCTGCCGGATCCGCTCGTAGGTGGCGGCGTCCGCAGCATCGACGGACACGTTCACGTGGTCGAACACTGGGGCGACATCCGCGTAGGTCGCTGCATCGAGCTCCGTACCGTTCGTGATCAGGTCGATCCGAACGCCCGTCGACTTGGCCTTGGCTGCGATCAGGTCGAAGTCGGCGAGCAGCGGCTCCCCCATCGCGGCCGACAGCGCCACCTTGCGCGCCGAGGGGAACAGATCGTCGCAGATCGCAGCCAGGCGGTGGCGCGCGAGCTGCAGTTTGCCCTGTCCGAGGCTGCGGGCGCACATGGTGCAGCGCAGGTTGCAGCGCTCGGTCGTGTGCAGCGCCACGATCTCCGGCAGCCCCTCGAGGCGGGTGTGTCCGCGAGCGATGCCCTCGCGCAGCAACTCGCTGTTGCGCTGCTTGAGTTCCGCCAGTTCCGAGGTGGCGCGGATCACGGCCGATTGCGTGCGTGCAGCACTGCCAGGGTGCCGACGCGCTCGGGATGCGGCACCGGTGCAAAGCGGAACGCCCCGACCCACTGCACGTCGACGAAACCAGCCATCTGGCACAACCTCTGAGCTGCCTCCCGGCTCGGCACCCAGTAGGTGATGTGCGGGTCTATCCTCCCTTCGAAGATCGCGTAGCTGACGTTCTCCACCGACAGTTCGCACGAACAGCCGAAGACGAACTGCCCCGATGGCTTCAGCGAGCGCCGGATGCTCTCCAGGGCACGCACGGGGTCGCGCAGGTGCTGCACCAGATTCGAGCAGTAGGCGACGTCGAACTGCCCCTGCATCAGGTCGCCGAGTTCGTAGACGGTGCAACGGCGCTTTTCGACCTTCGATGCGAAGACCTCGTGCGCCAGG
Organism: Planctomycetota bacterium; assembly: GCA_016794425.1. Lineage (GTDB taxonomy): Bacteria > Planctomycetota > UBA1135 > UBA1135 > UBA2386 > JAEUHS01. The sequence goes on along the minus strand of JAEUHR010000046.1, from coordinate 84,618 downwards.
GAGAACCCGGCCTCCAGCTCTTCCTCGTCGATCCGCGCCAGTTCGGCAGCGCTGTACCGCTGTTGCAGCTCACGGCGGTACCAGTCCGGGAAGTCGTGGTCGAGCACGTGCGCGAGGTCGACCGCGATCACTCGGTCCGCACCCAGACGCTCGAAGTGGAACGCGAACTGACCATTGGACGTGCCGACGTCCACGACCGACAGGCCGGCCATCGATGTCGGGAAGCGGAAGTGGCCGACGAACGGCCGCATGTCGAAGTAGCCCGGCGTGACCACGCCTTCGCCGAGGTCGAGCGTGTGGTACCAGACCGGCACGGCTGCGACTCGCTTCTCCAACTCTCCGCGTTGCATGTGCGACACCGACCGGGATCCTAGCGTGGCTGCAGCGAATCAGCGCGCTACCGCGCGTCGATGCAGCGGCTCGCCGAGCCGCCGGGCGGCGTCGACCGGCTCCTGCCCCTCGACATGCGCACGTCGAGACCGACGAGCACCGCGCCGTTCCGGTACTCGCGGAGGCCCGCGAGGAGCCCCACGTCGCAGTGGTTCCGCTTCCCCTCCTTCGGACCGAACGGCGGGCGTGCGTCGAGTCCGAACGCGCCGGTCCGATGACCAGCAAGTGTGCTCCGCGGCGCCCCGCCGCCTACCGCCCCTTGCCGAGGAACGACTTGATCGACGGCAGGATGCCGTCGCGGTCCTGGATGTCGGTCGTCACGACCTTGTCGTCGCCGCGGAACGCGGTGTCCAGGTCCTTCTTGAACTGCCCCGACCCGTAGGCGCTCTTGACCTGCCCGTAGCAGAACTGGTTGCAGACCGGCAGCAGCGAGTCCTTCAGCAGCGACACGCAGTGCTCGGTGTCGCGCGTGCTCCAGTTGTCGCCGTCGCTGAAGTGGAACGGATACACGTTCCACTCCTGCGCCGGGTACTTGTCGCGCACCAGCTGCAGACACAGCTCGTACGCCGACGAGATCTTGGTGCCGCCGCTCTCGCGCAGGTGGAAGAACGTGTGCTGGTCGACTTCGTGCGCGACCGCGTCGTGCACGATGTAGTGCACCTGCAGGTTCTTGTATTGGTGCCGCAGCCAGGTGTCGATCCAGAACGCCTCGATGCGCACGATGTCCTTCTGCTCGCGCCCCATCGAGCCGGACACGTCCATCATGTAGACGATCGCCGCGCTCGCCTGCGGCACCTCGCGCGTCTGCAGCGAGCGGAAGCGCAGGTCGTCGCGGATCGGCACGATGATCGGGTTCCGCGGGTCGTAGGTGCCCGATGCGATCTGCCGCTTCAGCGCTTCGCGGAACGTGCGCTTGAAGTGGCGCAGCGACATCGGTCCCGAGCGTGAGATGCCGGTGTAGCGGCCGGCGGAGGCGCGCAGCATCTTGCGGCCGCGCGGCTCGATGTTCGGCAGTTCGAGCTCCTCGCCGAGGATCTTCGCGAGGTCCTCGAGCGACACCTCGACCTCGAGCGAGTGCTTGCCGGCCTCCTCGCCGGCCTGCCCCTGGCCGTCGCCGTCCTGGCCCGGCACCGGCTGGCCGTTCTCGCCCTCGCCCTGACCGACGCCCTGCTTCTGGTTCTCGCCGTAGCGGAACCGCGGCAGCGTGATCTGCGGCAGCGGGATCGTGACGTAGCGCTGGCCCTGCTTGCCGATCAGCTCACCGGAGCTGACGAAGCGCTTCAGGTCGCGCTTGATGCGGCCCCGCACGATCTGGCGGAACCGCGTGTGATCCTGGTCGATCCGGCGAACGGACACGCTGGAGTCCCTCGGCTGGCCTCACTCGCCCTTGGTGTCGCCGCGCGCGAAGATCGACGCGACGTAGTTCAGCACGTCGGTGGCGCTGATCTCGTCGTAGCCGAAGTCGCGCATCAGGCGGCCCTTGACGACCTCGATCTTCTCCTGCGTGTCCTTGTCGACGACGGTCGACACGAGGCTCGTCAGCTTGATCGAGTCCTTCTGGTCCTCGAACAGCTTCAGCTCGAGTGCCCGGTGCAGCCGCTCGTTGGTCTTGTAGTTGAACGTGCGGCCCTCGACGGCGAGCGCGCCGATGTAGTTCATGATCTCGCGCCGGAAGTCGTCCTTGCGCGAGTCGGGGATGTTGATCTTCTCCTCGATCGACCGCATCAGCCGCTCGTCCGGCTCCTCGTCGCGGCCCGTGTACGGGTTCTTGACCTTCTCGTTCTGCGTGTAGGCCTTGACGTTGTCGATGTAGTTGCCGCACAGCCGCGCGATCGCCTCCTCGTCGGCCGAGATGGCGCGCTGGACCTCGTTCTTGATGATCTCCTCGTACTCCTCGCGCACGACCAGCAGCAGGTCCTTGTAGCGCTTCTTGGTCTCGGGGTCGGAGATCAGGCTGTGGTGGTCGAGGCCCTCCTCGAGCTCGTTCATGATCATGAACGCGTTGATGCACGGCAGGTCGCGCACCAGCACGTTGCTGATCTTGTCCTGGATGTAGCGCGGCGAGATGCCCTCCATGCCCTCGCGCGACGCCTCTTCGCGCAGTTCGCGGATGTTGTCGCGCGTGTACCCCGGCAGCGACTTGCCGTTGTAGAGCTTCAGCTTCTGCAGCAACGACAGGTTCGCCTTCTTCGGCTCCTCGAGCCGCGTCAGGATCGCCCACATCGCGGCGATCTCGAGCGTGTGCGGGGCGATGTGCTTGCCCGGCACGTGCTTCCGCCCGAAGTCCTTCTCGTAGATCTTGATCTCGTTCTCGAGCCGCAGGTTGTACGGGATGTCGATCTTGATCGTGCGGTCCCGGAACGCCTCCATCAGCTCGTTCGACTGCAGCCGGTTGTACTCGGGCTCGTTGGTGTGCCCGATGATCACCTCGTCGATGTCGGTCTGCGCGAACTTCTTCGGCTTGATCTTGTGCTCCTGTGACGCCGTCAGCAGGTCGTAGAGGAACGCGACGTCGAGCTTCAGCACCTCGATGAACTCGACGATGCCGCGGTTGGCGACGCAGAACTCGCCGTCGAAGTTGAACGCGCGCGGATCGCTGTCGGTGCCGAGCTCGGCGATGCGGCGGTAGTTGATGTCACCGGTCAGCTCGGTCGAGTCCTGGTTCTTCTCGTCCTTCGGCATGAACGTGCCGATGCCGACGCGGTCCTTCTCGGAGATCAGCAGGCGCCGCACGACCACGTGCTCGAGCACCTTCTGGTAGTCGCCGCCGTGCCGCTTCAGCAGCTGCTCCTGGTAGAAGCGCGACACCGGCGACAGGTCGAAGTCCTGGCGCAGCTTGTACGACGTGCGCACCTTCTTCTGCAGCGACGCCAGCACCTTGTTGCGGACCTCGCGCGGCAGCAGCAGCAGCGGCTCCTCGTTCATCGGCGACGGCACGACCTCGCCGTCGATCTGCCACGCGAACGTGTACAGCGCGCCCTGCGGCGTGTGCGAGTAGGCCTCGAGCCCCTTCTTCAAGAGCCGCACGATCGTCGACTTCGACGACCCGACCGGCCCGTGCAGCAGCAGCACGCGGCGCTCGCTGCCGAAGCCGTGGGCGGCGGACTTGAACACGGCCATCAGGTTGCCGAGCGAACGCTCGAGCCCGAACACGCCGTCCTTGCCCTCCTCGATCACGTCGGCGAAGAAGCGGAAGCGCTGCACCTTCTCCTTGTCGATCTCGATCTCGTCGACGCCGTGCGACAGCACCATGTCGTAGAGCCGCTGGTGCGCCGTCCGCACCACCAGCGGGTTCTGCTGCACGAGTTCGAGGTACTGCGCGAACGTGCCCTCCCAGTGCTCCGCCTGGTACTGCTTCTGGTCGAGGGATTCGCGGATCAGTCCGTTCAGGTCGAGTTCGGTCATGGCGTGCGCCTCGCGAGCCTCCGGTCCAGCATGGAGCCGACGGTTGCGGCTCCGCCGATGGTATCGACGCGATCGGCCCGTGGCATGAGGCTTTTGACCGCGCCGACGGACCCGTCTAACGTGCGCGGATGATCGCTGGACCTGCCCGCCGCCGCTCTGCGCTGGCGCTTTCGTTCGCCGCCGCCTCGGCACTCCTGTTCGCGGGCTGCGGCGGCAGCTCGGGCCCGGTCGAGGCGAGCCGCGCCAACGCGCACCTCGAGGCGATGGTCGGGTTCGGCCCGCGGCCGTTCGGCAGCGACGCGCTCGGCAAGACCGCCGACTACATCGACAAGGAGGTCGGCAAGCTCGGCCTGAAGCTGCAGCGCCAGGAGCTGATGCACCCGAAGGAGAAGCGCCAGCTGCGCAACCTGTGGGTGCAGATCGACGGCCAGGACCCGCAGAACGGACCGATCCTGATGATCGGCTCGCACTACGACACCAAACTCGCCGACGGCCACGCCGACGCGGCGCACAACTTCCGCTTCGTCGGCGCGATCGACGGCGGCGGCGGCCCGGCGGTGCTGCTCGAGCTCGCGCGCGTGCTGACGTCGCCCGAACACAAGCCGAAGGCCAACGTCTGGCTCTACTGGATCGACGCCGAGGAGTCGCTCGACTGGACGTGGAACGACGAGCGCGCGCTGCTCGGCAGCAAGGAATTCTGCAAGTGGCTGTCGGAGTCGAAGACGCTGCCGCGCGTCAAGGCGTTCGTGCTGCTCGACCTGATCGGCAGCAAGAACTTCAAGATCGACCGCGACGGCAACTCGGACGTGCGGCTGCTCGAGCTGTTCGAGCGCGCCGGCAAGGCGATGGGAGAAGGCGCGCGTTTCTTCGAGTTCCCGAGCCAGGCGGAGGTCCAGGAGGCGCAGCGGCGCGGCCAGAACTGGGGCACGATCGACGACCACATGACGTTCAGCCGCTACGGCGTGCCGAGCGTGCTGCTGATCGACTTCAGCCGCCGCATCCCGGGCAGCTACGAGGACCCGCGCTACGAGCGCTGGTGGCACACCGCCGACGACGACCTCGCCGCGACCGACCCCGAAGGCCTCGCGTTCGCCGGCAACCTGGTGCTGCAGGCGTGGCCCGAGCTCGAGGCGTTCGTGCTCGGACGCAAGTGAGAGCGGTCGTGCGCACGTCGACGGCGCTGTCGCTGTGTGGCATCGGCCTCGTCGCCTGCATCGGCGCGGCCATGGCCGGCAAGCACCTGGCGACCGCGGCGCCGCAACGACCGCCGCAGCAGCCGACGATCGACCGCAGCAAGGTGCCGCAGCTCGAACCGGTGCGCGCACCGGCAGACCTCGGCGCCGAAGCGTTCGAACACGTGCGCGCGCTGACCGGCTTCGGGCCGCGCACGCCGGGCTCGCCCGGCTGGACGCAGCAGCTCGACTACGTGCAGCGCCACCTCGAGGGCCTCGGCCTCACCGTGCAGCGCGACACCTGGACCGACCGCAAGGAGCTGGTGACGTTCACGAACCTCGCGGCGCGCATCCCCGGCGACCGCGACGAGCGCATCGTGCTCGGCTGCCACCACGACACGAAGTGCACGCGGGGCCACCCCGACCCGGCGCACAACTTCCACTTCGTCGGCGCCAACGACGGCGCCAGCGGCGTCGCGCTGCTGCTGGCACTGGCGCCGGTGCTGCAGCGCGCACGGCACCGCGCGACGATCGAGCTGGTGTTCTTCGACGGCGAGGAGAGCCTCGACTGGGCGTGGAACGACGCGGCCCGGGCGCTGTTCGGCAGCCGCCGGTTCGTGAAGCGCCACCGCGACGCGCAGCTGCTCGGCGAAGAGCCGCGCATCGCGGCGCTGATCCTGCTCGACATGGTCGGCCGCACCGACCTGCACATCCAGGAAGAGCTCTACTCGACGCGGCGGCTGCGCGAACTGACCTGGGCCGCCGCCGTGGCCTGCGGCCACCAGCAGCACTTCTTCCAGCGCGCCGAGGCGGCCAGCGACGACCACGTGCCGTTCCTCGAGGTCGGCATCCCGTCGGTCGACCTGATCGACCTCAACGGCAATCCGCACTGGCACAAGCCGACCGACACGATCGAGAACATGGCGCCGGCGAGCCTGCAGAAGGTCGCCGACGTGGTGCTGACGATGCTGCCCGAGGTCGAGCGCCTCTACGTGCTCGGCGACGGCTGACGGTCACCGCGCGGCCGGGCCGCGCCGGCACTTCCGTCGCACGTGACAAGCCGCGGCCGCAGGCGCAGCATGCACCGATGCGACGCATCGCCTTCGTGGTGCACGGCCGCGTGCAGGGTGTCGGCTTCCGCGCCGCGGCCCACGCCGAAGCCCGCCGGCTCGGCCTGACCGGCTTCGTGCGGAACCGCGCCGACGGCGCGGTCGAGGGCGAAGCCCAGGGCCCGGCGGACGGCCTCGCCGCGTTCGCCGCCTGGCTCGGCAGCGGCCCGCGGTTCGCGCGCGTCATTCGCGTCGCGGCCGACGACCTGCCGCCGGTCGCCGGCGAGCACACGTTCGCCGTGCGGCGCTGAGCGGCGGCCGCCTAGACTGCGCCGCCATGCCGACGATCGAACGCAACGGCCGCCGCATCCACTACGCCGTCGAAGGCACCGGTCCGGGCATCGTGCTCGTGCCGGGCCTCGGCGCCGGCGCGCGGTTGTTCGGCACGCTGCCGCGGCGGTTCGCGCGCGCAGGCTTCACCTGCGCCGCGATCGATCCGGTCGGCCTCGAACCGTCCGGTCCGCTGCCGGGCGGCATCTACGACTTCGCGCAGGCGGCGCACGACGTGCTCGCAGTGGCGGCCGCGCTGCCGCCGCCGGTCGCACTGGTCGGCACCTCGCTCGGCGGCAAGGTCGCGCTGTGCGCGGCGGCAACCGGCTCGCCGCACGCGCACCGGCTCGTGCTGCTGTGCAGTTCGGCGCTGCAGACCCCGCGCAGCCGCCGCGTCTACCGCTGGTTCGAACTGCTGTGCACCGAGGTCGACGGCCGCCTGCTCGGCGAACTGACGGCGCCGTTCCTGTTCGGCGAGACGTTCCTGAACGCGAAGCCCGGCGTCGTCGACGACATCGTGCGCAGCACGCGGCCGGGCGAGCCGCAGCGCGCGTTCATGAAGGCGCAGGCGCAGGCGCTGCAGGCGTTCGACGGCGAACGGCTGTGCGCAGCGGTGCGCTGGCCGACGCTGTGCCTGGCCGGCCAGCAGGACGTTCTGACGCTGCCGCGCGAGGTCGCGGCGACGGCGGCGCGCATCGCCGGCGCCGAACACGAGTGCTTCGCGGACGCCGGCCACAGCCTGCTGCTCGAGAGCGCGGCCGCGTTCGACCGCGTGGTCGCGTTCCTGCGCCGCGACGGCTGAGCAGTTTCGTGGCTTCGACCGAACCCGATCGGCGGTCACGACCGGCGCGATCGTCGTGCCGCCGCCTGAGCAGCGCTGACGGCGCCGGCCCGGCTCACGGCAGCGGCACCACCACGCTCGCCGCCAGCACCGGGTCGCCGCGCTGCAGCATCGTCGCACACAGCGTACGCAGCGACGGCGCCGGCTCGACGGTGCGCGCGGCGCCGTCGACGACCAGCTCGAGCGGCGCGCCGAGGTCCACGAGCCGCGCATCGAGCAGCAGCGACACCGCCGCGGCGCCGCCGGTCGCGACGGTCAGCCGCTGCCCGTCGAGCGCTGCTTCGAGCCGCAGGCCGCGGCGCGGCGCCGGCACGTGCAGCCAGTAGTGGTCCTGCACCACCGCATCGGTCGGCTGCCACCACAGCGCCCGCGGCAGCGCCGTGCGCGCGAGCGGCACCAGCGTCGCCAGCAGGTCGCGGTCGGGCAGGCCGGTGTGGCCGTTGCCCTCGACCAGCGTGAACGTCGCCGGGTAGTGCCCCGGCCGCTGCGCCTGCAGCGCCGCGAGTTCGGCGGCGAAGCGTTCGCAGCGCTCACGGCGGCCGTAGGCCGTGTCGCGGCCGCCGACCATCGACGAGAACCGCAGCGTGTGCAGGCCCACCGGCGACGTCTCGCCGTCGGTCGGCGCCGCGGCACTGGCGTGCACCGCGGCGAACCGGTGCGGCAGCTTCGGCCCGAGCGCGAACGCGCCGTAGCCGCCGTGGCTGTAGCCGATCGCGACGATGCGGTCGGGGTCGACACCGTCGCAGACGACGAACTGGCGGATCAGCTTCTCGACCAGCGGGTACGCGTAGTCGGTGTAGAAGCCGTTCCACTCGTCGGTCGGCGCCCGCAGCGCACAGTACAGGTAGCCGCCGACCTGTGGCTGCGCGCGGTAGTAGACCTGCATGTGGCGCCACTGCGCGTCGTTGACCGCCTTCGGCACGCCGCCGCCGCCGTGCATCGCGATCACCAGCGGCCAGCCCGACGCCGGCCGGCTGCCGACCTGCTCGACCGTGAACGGGCTCTGGTGCGCGCCGGCGCGCACGACGCGCGCCGCGTGGTCGGCCGCCAGCGCCGGTCGCTCGTGTTCGCACAGCGCGCGCCAGGCCAGCGCGCGCAACCGCGCGTCGCCGGCTGCGGTGCCGAGCTCGGTGTCGAGGTTGCGGTCGAACACGAACCCGCGCTGCCGTTCGGCATCGGCGGCGAAGAAGCGCGCGAGCTGCGCCAGCAGCGCGTCATCGCCGCGCTCCTGCGCCGCTGCGGGTGCACCGGCAGCGGCGTAGCGCGCGGTCACGTCCTCGCCGTGCAGCAGGACGCCATCGGCCCAGCCGGCCGCGAACCGTTCGCCGGTCGGCACGAACGAGACCGCCCAGATGCGGTGTTCGCGCGCCGCCGTGGCGCACCGCGCCGCGTCACCGGTGAACCAGGCGCGGTCGAAGCCCTGCGGGTCGGGTTCGTCGGCGCCGACGAAGCGCCAGGCTGCACCGTCCCAGACCTCGACCCACGTGTGGTTGCCGGGTTTGTGCGGCCACCGCACCGACACCAGCCGCGCCGGCACACAGCAGGCGCGGCAGGCCGCGACCAGCAGCATCGACAGGCCGGTGCAGCTGGCCTTGCCGTCGGCGATCGACTCGAGCGGCGACGCGTCGGCGCGGCGGCGCGCGGTCGAGTAGTGCACGCCTAGGAGGTCGAACAGCGCCGCATTGAGCCGCAGCGCGGCCTCACCGGGCGTCGTGCAGCCGGCCACCAGCGGCAGGCAGCGCGGCACCAGCGCGGCGCGCCAGGCTTCGCGCGTCTCGTTGGCGATCGCGTACGGCAGCACGTGCGCCGCGAACAGTTCGTCGGCCAACGCCGCACCCCACGGCACCTGCGCGCGCGCCGCGTGCGCGAGCCGCACGTGCTCCTCGAGCAGCGCCGCCGGCAGGTCCGCGTCACCGGCCGGCGCGTGGGCCCGCAGCCACGCCAGCGACGCGGCCGGCGACGTTGCCACGCCGGGGGACTGCGCGGCCAGCGAAGCGATCCACCACAGGCAACCGGCGATGCGACAGGACAGCGGCATGGCCCGTTTGTAGCCGGCCGGCGAACGCGCCCCGAACGCTCAGACCGGTTTCAGCGTGCCCTGCGAGAACATCCACAGCCCGGTGCCGGTCGCCGTCAGCACGGCGAGCAGCCAGACGTAGACGGCGAGCTTGTGCCAGCGCCGCGCGCGCGGCTGCCGCCACAACCAGATGCCGGTGACGACGACCGGCAGCGCCAGCACGCCGCCGGCCTTGGCGAACCACAGGTGCGTGCGCAGCACGTCGGGCGGGAACTCGTAGCGCCGCACGAGCTCCTCGGTGAACACCACCGCGAAGCCCAGCGCCACCATCGTCAGCGGCCCGAGCCACAGATGCAGGCGCCGGCGGCGGGTCCAACCGGTCACCAGCGACGCGACCAGCAGCAGCACCGTGGCGACGAACGCGATCCAGAACGGCAGCGTGGGAGGCATGGGCCCCGGCATCGTGCAGCAGCGCGGCAGCGATGCCAACGTCGATCGCTTCCCCGTCGGCGCCGGAGCCGCTACGGTGCGGCCGATGGCCAACGTCCTGCACGGCAACCCCGACGGCCGCGGCGCCCGCATCGCGATCGCCGTCGCGCGGTTCAACGAGGTCGTCACCGAACGGCTGCTCGACGGCGCGCGGCAGGCGCTGCGCGACCACGGCTGCCAGGACGCCGACGTCACCGTGGTATGGGTGCCGGGCGCGTTCGAGCTGCCGCAGGCGTGCCTGTGGCTCGCCCGCTCGGGCCGCTGCGATGCCGTCGTGATGCTCGGTGCGGTCGTGCGCGGTGGCACCGACCACTACGACTACGTCTGCCAGGGCGTCACCGACGGCGCGATGCGCGTCGAACTCGACACCGGCGTGCCGCTCGGTTTCGGCGTGCTGACCTGCGCGACGATGGACCAGGCGCTGGCGCGCGCCGGCGGAGACGCCGGCAACAAGGGCGCCGACGCCGCCCTGGCGGCGCTGGCGATGCGCGACCTGCGGCGGCAGCTCGGCCCGGGTTGATCGCCGGGCCGGAGCCGCTATCGTGCTCGGCTCGTTTCCCCCGGAAACCGCTCCTTCGATGACCGCCCCCATCCGCCGCCGCACGCGCGCCCGCGAGGTCGCTCTGCAGGTCCTGTTCCAGTTCGATCTGCGCGGTGCGGACTACGCGCGCGAGCTCGGCCGCACGACGCGGGAGCTGTGCGCCGAGGAGTGTGACGGCGAAGCCGACGTGGTCGAGTTCGCGGTGCGGCTGGTCGACGGCACGCTGGCCCACCGCGACGAGATCGACCAGCGCCTGCAGGCCGTCACGCGCAACTGGGACCTGCGCCGCATGGCGAACGTCGACCGCAACGTGCTGCGCATGGCGATGCACGAACTGATGCACTGCAGCGACGTGCCGCCGAAGGTCGCGATCAACGAGGCGATCGAGCTGGCGAAGAAGTTCTCGACCGCGAACTCGGGCGGCTTCGTCAACGGCATCCTCGACCGCATCCGCATCGACCTCGAGGCGGCACGCGGCGCGAAGACCGCAGAGGCCGCCGAGTAGCCGGGCTGCGGCCAGCCCACCACAACGGAGGAGCGATGGTGTTCGGCAAGCTGTTCGGGGCGCTGAAGAAGACGCGCGAGAAGCTGGCCGCCGGCCTCGGCCGGCTGTTCTCGTTCGGCCGCAAGCTCGACGAGGCGTTCCTCGACGAACTCGAGGAGCTGCTCTACCACGGCGACCTCGGCCCGATCGGCACCGAGGTCGTCGAGCAGCTGAAGGCAGCCTGGAAGAAGCGTGAGGTCAAGGAGACCGCCGAAGTACCGGCGTTCCTGCGCCGCGTGCTGCTCGAACGGCTGCAAGGCAGCGAAGCGGCGCTGGCGCGCGCCGCGACCGCCCCGACCGTGATCCTGGTCGTCGGCGTCAACGGCGCCGGCAAGACCACGTCGATCGCCAAGCTCGCGCGGCACCTGCAGCAGCAGGGCCACTCGGTGCTGCTCGGCGCCGGCGACACGTTCCGCGCCGCCGCGGTCGAACAGCTGACGCTGTGGGCCGAGCGCATGCAGATCCCGATCGTCAAGCAGGCGACCGGCGCCGATCCGGCGGCGGTCGCGTTCGACGCGGTCAGCGCCGCGGTCGCGCGCAAGGTCGACTACCTGATCCTCGACACCGCCGGCCGGCTGCACACGCAGAAGAACCTGATGACCGAGCTCGAGAAGATCGTGCGCGTCGTCAAGAAGCAGCTGCCCGAGGCGCCGCACGAGACGCTGCTGGTGCTCGACGCGACCACGGGCCAGAACGCGATCCGCCAGGCCAGCGAGTTCGCGCGCAGCGCGCCGGTCACCGGCCTGATCCTGGCGAAGATGGACGGCACCGCCAAGGGCGGCGCGGTGTTCGGCATCCGCTCGGTGCTGCCGGTGCCGGTCAAGTTCCTCGGCCTCGGCGAAGGTCTGGACGACCTCGAGCCGTTCCGCGTCGAACCGTTCGTGGACGCGATCCTCGACTTCGGCGAGAAGACCGCCAAGGCATGACGACACCCGCCGCCGCGCCGCCCACCGAGCTGCCGCGCTGGCTGCCGTGGGCGTTCGTGGCGCTGCTGGCGCTGCCGTTCTGCCCGTTCTGGCTCGACTTCGAGCAGGTGCGGCGCGGGCTCCTGCTGGTGCTGGCAGGCCTGTGTCTGTGCTGGCCGCGGCTCTGCCCCGCGGTCGGCGAACGCGCCGGGCTCTGGTTCGTGGCGCTGCTGGCCGTGTGCGCGGCGATCAACTGGGGCGGCCAGAGCATCGCCGCCGACGACACAGCGCCGGTGTCGTTCCAGCCGTGGGAAGCGCTCTACCGCCTCGCGCACTGGCTCGCGCTCGGCGTCGTGCTGCGGCTCGGCGCCGCGGCCCCGCAGCGCTTCGCGACGCCGATCGCCGCCACGCTGCTGGTGACGTCGGGCTACGGCCTGCTGCAGCGGCTCGGCCTCGCCGCGGTCGCCGGCTACGGCCTGCCGGCCGAACCGGTGGCGACGTTCGGCAACCTCAACGTGGCGGCCGAATGGACCGCGGTCGCCGCCGCGGCGGTCGCGGTGCTGGCGCCGCGCCCGGCCTGGCTGCAGCCGACCGCGCTGGTCGCCGCCGCCGCCTACCTGGTCGCCGACGGGTCGCGGTCCGGCCTGGTCGCGCTGCCGCTCGGGCTCGCGCTGCTGTGGCTGTTGCGCCGGCGCCAGCAGGGCTGGCTGCCGCTGGCCCTCGCCGCCGGCGGCACGCTGCTCGGCCTCGGCCTCGAACTCGCGGCGCCGCGCCCCGATCCGGCCGACGCAGCCGCGGCGAAGGCCGCCGCCGAACGCGCGGTCAAGACGCTGGCAGTGCGGCTCGAGATCGCCAAGGGCAGCACGCAGCTGTTCGGCGAATCGCCGGTGTTCGGCCACGGCCCGGGCCAGTTCCAGGTGCTCTACCCGCGCGTGCGCAGCCAGGACGAGATCGAGGCCTCGAGCCAGGGCCGGCGGTTCGCGACCGAAGTGCGCACCGCGCACGACGACTGGCTCGAGCTGCTGGTCGACGGCGGGCTGCCGGCGCTGGTGCTGTTCGCGTGGCTCCTGTTCACGCTGCAGCGCGGCGTGCCGGACCGCGCGCGGCTGGTGCCGCTGTTCGTACTGCTGCTGCTGATGCTGGCACGCTCGCCGCTGTGGAACGCGCCCGCGGTCGCGGTCGCGCTGCTGCCGGCCGGGCGGCTGGCGCTGCACGTGCCGCCGCCGGCGCGCTGGCGCACGGTCGCGCGGCTGGCCCTCGCCGCGGTGCTGGTCGCGCTCGGCGCGCTGCCGCTGCTGGCGAACACGTTCGTCGTGCCCTACCTCGCGGCCAGCGCGCGCGGCGCCCAGCCGGCCGCCGACGACCTGCGCCGAGCGATCGCGGTGATGCCGTTCGAGCCGCGCTGGCACCAGCTGCTGGCGCAGGAGCAGGCCTTCGCCGGCGCGCTCGCCGCCGCCGCCGAGTCGGCGAGCCGCGCGCAACGGCTGCGGCCGTACGACCCGCAGGTCTACGTGCTGCTCGGCGAACTGCTGGCGCGCCAGAACCGCGTCGCCGACGCGGCGATGGTCGCGCAGCACGCGCTGGTGTTCGACCCGCCGAACCCGGAGCTGCGCGTGCTGCTCGGCACCGCGCTGGCGCAACAGGGCGAACACGACGCCGCCGTGACGGCGCTGGTCGAGGCGCCGCACCCGCGGCTGCGCGAGCAGCTCGGCACGACGTTCGCCGCGTTGGCCGAGCTGTGCCGCCGCGGCGGCGATGCGGCCGGCGACGCGCGCTTCACGATCGAACAGCACTTCGTGCAGGGCATCGACGCGATCGGCGATCCGAGCCCGGCCGCGCTGGCCGCCGCCGGCGGCCACGTGCGCGCGCTGCTGGCCGCGCTGCAGCAGGCCGACCGGCTGCGCGACGACCTGCGCGGCCACGTGCTGTCGGCGCTGCACGCGCTCGACCTCGGCGAACCGGACACCGCGATCCAGCTCGGCACGCAGGCCCGGCAGAGCCGCGCGCGCCTGCTGCCGTGGCAGCGCGCGCTGCTCGGCGACAAGCTGGCGCCGCTGCAGCGCGTCGACAGCTGGGCGGCGATCGTCGGCCGCTGATCAGGCCCGCAGCGCGTTCGCGAAGCCGACCGCCTCGAACGCCACCAGCAGCACGATCGCGACCTGCAGCGCCAGCGCCCACGGCCGCGGCAGCCGCGCGAGTCCCCAGCACAGCGCCGCGAACAGCAGCGCCGTGACGAGACCGCCGACAACGAAGAACCAGGCTCCGTCCAGTTGCAGCAGCACCGGCACCAGGATGCCGGGCACCAGCGGCGCGCTGAGCAGGTAGGTCGAGGCGACGTGCGCTTCCTCGTGCAGCATGCCGGTCACCAGCGGCAGCAGCACCGGCAGCCACAGCACCAGCGCCGCGCGCGCGCCGACCGCGAGGCCGGGCGCCAGCCGCAGGTCGCCGGTGGTCACTTGCCGGCCGCCGCCTCGGCGGCGACCTCGCGCTGTTGGTCGAGCACGTCCTCGGCGCCGGCGGCCTCGACGAACTGCTCGAACGTCCACTGCTGCCGCGCCAGCGGGTGTTCGGCCGGGAAGCACGCGCGCAGCGCGTCCTGCAGCCGCAGCCCGAGCAGCGCCATGCCGAGGCGGTTCGCGTGCAGCTTGTCGGCCTGCTGCAGCGCACCGGGCGCGGTCTGCAGCACGCCGTCCTGCAGCGGCAGCTTCGCGCCTTCGGTGCGCATCTGCCGCACCGTCTCGGCCAGCGGCACCAGGTGCACGTTCGGGTGCGCCTGCACGAACTTCGCCAGCTCGGCGTTCAGCGCCTTCAGCACCTCGGCCGACGGGATCTGCTTCGGCTTCAGCATGCGGCGCTCGGCGCCGGTCATGTCCGGCAGGTCACCGACCACGACCGGCATCGTCAGCGTGCCGAGCAGTTCGAGCCCCTTGGCGAACTGCGCCTGGCGCGCGGCCGCCTCGTCGGCGAGGTCGACATGGCCGTAGGCGAACCAGAACAGGAAATCGATCGCGACCACGACGTCGGGCCGGGCCTTCGCGACACCGTCGATCTGCTCCTTGCCGGTGCCGAGCGGGTCCATGAACAACATCGTCATGGCGACCGTGTTGTGCGTCGTCACGGTCGCGTGTTCGCCGGCCCACGGCCGCAGCAGCTGCTGCATCGTCACCGAATCGCCCGGTTCGGCGGCCCCGGTCGTCGGACCGTCGCGGAAGCCGCCGCTGACGCTGGCGCCGATCACGTGCACGCGCAGCGTCTTCGGCGGCGGCTCGGCATCCTGGGCCGGCAGGGCGAGCGCGAACAGGGACAACACCGACAGGGGCAGTCGCAGCATGGTCTTCCTCGGGGTCACAAGCGTAGCGCGTCGATCGCGAGTTGCTGCAGGTCGCCGCGCACCGCGTCGATCGCGGCCGCGTCGCCGCGCTGTGGATGCACGCGGTTGCTCAGCAGCACGACGCAGAGGTCGGTCGCCCGGTCGCACCACAGCGAGGTGCCGGTGAAGCCCGTGTGGCGGAAGTGCCGGCCGTCGCCGGCCGCGAACACGAGGTCGACCGAGGTGGCGGGCAGCACACCGCGGCCGGCGGCCAGCAGCGCGACGCCGAACCGCAGCACGTCGTCGGCGGTCGCGAACAGCCCGGCGTGCCCGGCCACGCCCCCCATCGCGAACGCGTTCTCGTCGTGCACGTGGCCGCGCACGACGCCGCCACGCGCCGGATCGGCTTCGGTCGGCGCGGCCGGCAGCGGCGGTGCGGCGGTCGGCGCGAAGCGCGCGCCGCGCATGCCGAGCGGTGCGAACACCTCGCGCGCCGAGACCGCGGCCAGCGATTCGCCGCTGGCGGCCTCCACGACGGCGCCGAGCAGCAGGTAACCGAGGTCGCTGTAGACGCGTTCGCCGGCGGCCACGGCCGCCAGCCGCGGCTCGGCGATCGCCGCCGCCAGCACCGCGTCGCGCCCGGTCGCGCGGCGGAACAGCGGTGCCCACGCGGCCAGACCGCCGGCATGGAACACCAGCTGGCGCACCGTGACCGCGTCCTTGCCCGAGCCGCGGAACATCGGCAGCCACCGCGCGACCGGGTCGTCGAGCGACAGCGTGCCGCGCGCCGCGAGCTGCAGCACCGCCGGCAGCGTCGCGCAGCACTTGGTCAGCGACGCGAGGTCGTAGACGCAGGTCGGCGTGACCGGCGCCGCCGCAGCGTCGTAGCTCTCGCGGCCGACCGCGACCTCGGCGACCAGTTCGCCGCGCCGCGCAACCAGGCAGACGCCGCCGGGGAACACGCGCTCGGCCACCGCGCGTTCGAGCCGCGCCCGGATCCGCTCGGCGAGGTCCGGCGCGAGGTCGTGGTCCTCGGGCCGCGCGCGCGGCAGGTCGCTGCCGGGCAGCCAGGTCGAACCGCTGCCGACGGCCGCGACACCCGGGATGCCGACCGGCAGCCGGCCGGTGACCGCGCGGGCGCCGTGCAGCGCTGCGGCCGCCGTGCGCTGCGCGCGCTCGGTGCCGACGAACGCGCACAGGTACGCATCGACCGTCGGCAGGCGCCGCGCGACGTAGGGATCGCCGAACGACACCGCGACGACGTTCTGCTCGGCGTGCAGCGCGCCGAGCACCGGCTGCAGCTGCGGCGGCAGCCCCAGTTCGCCGGCGAACTCGCGCACGCGCACATCGAGCGCCAGCACGACACTCGTGGCCGCGGCAACCTGTTCGGCCGCGGCGGCGATCGCGGCCGGCGGGCTGTCGCCGGCGAGGCGCAGCCGCAGCGCCGCGTCGCCGGCGATCTGCGCCGCGAACGACGCCAGCTGGCCTTCGTCGCGGTCGAGCAGCGTGACCACCAGCGGCGCCGCGTCGGGCCGCAGCGGCCAGGCGTCCGCGTGCGCGAACGCCAGCACCAGACCCCGCGCCGCGATCGTGTCGGCCAGCCGTTCGGCGGCGTCGGTGCGCAGCTGCGCGCGCCAGTCTGCGGCCGTGCGCCCGCCGCCGGCGAACAGGCCGGCGTCCACCTTCGCCTGCAGGATGCGCCGCACCGCCGCGTCGAGCCGCGCGACCGGCACGCGGCCCGACTGCACCGCCGCCACCACCGCGGCGCGCGCCGCCAGCGGATCGGGCGGCATCAACAGCACGTCGGCGCCGGCCGCCAGCGCGCGCACCGCGACTTCGGCCGGCGGCAGCGCACCCTGCACGCCGCCCATGTCGAGCGCGTCGGTGACGACCAGGCCGCCGAAGCCGAGCTCGTCGCGCAGCACGCCGCCGAGGATGCGCTGGCTCAGCGTCGCCGGCACGTCCGGCCGTTCGCCGAGCCCCGGCACCGCGAGGTGGCCGGTCATCACCGAACCGAGGCCGGCGCGGATCGCCGCCGCGAACGGCAGCAGCTCGATGCGCCGCAGCCGTTCGCCGGCGCCGGGAACGGTCGGCAGCGCCAGGTGCGAGTCGCTGTCGACGTCGCCGTGGCCGGGGAAGTGCTTGCCGCACGCGAGCAGGCCTTCGCGCTGCACGCCGCGCACGAACGCGCTGCCGAGCCGCGCGACCAGCGCCGGGTCCTCGCCGAAGCTGCGCGTGTTGATGATCGGGTTGTCCGGGTTGCTGTTGGTGTCGAGCACCGGCGCGAACACCCAGTGGCAGCCCAGCGCCCGGGCCTCGCGCGCGGTCACGGCGC
Source organism: Planctomycetota bacterium (assembly GCA_016794425.1). Taxonomy (GTDB): domain Bacteria; phylum Planctomycetota; class UBA1135; order UBA1135; family UBA2386; genus JAEUHS01. The sequence continues at coordinate 67,290 of JAEUHR010000046.1, read as the reverse complement.
CGGCCTGTTCGGCCAGCGCGGCCGAACCGGTGGCGCCGAGCAGCATCTGGTTGCCGAGTTCGGTCGCGCCGTCGAGTCGGAACCAGACGCCGCCTTCGAAGTCGCCGGCGACCAGCAGCGGCACCGCGGCAGCGGCCTGCAGCCGCGGCACCAGCGCGGCCGCGTCGTCGACGCGGCCGAGGCTCAGGATCACGCCGCCGAGCCCCGCGTCGCGCACCGCGGCCAGCAGCCGCGCGTGGTTGTCGCCGTCCGCGCGCGACAGCGTCCAGGCGACGAACAGCTGGCCGGCCTTCTGTTCGAGCGACAGCGCCGCGAGCCGGTCGTCGACGGTCTGCTGCGCCAGCAGCGTGGTCGCCAGCGCCAGCGCGGCAGCGAGGCTCCGCGTCACGGCGCCTCCCGCCCGAGTTCGCCCGCCGCCGCGCGGTCGAGCACGACGCGCAGGTTCGGGTGCCGCTGCAGCACCGACGCCGGGCACGAAGGCGTCACCGGACCGTGCAGCGCGGCGCGCACGGCCGGTGCCTTCGCGGCGCCGAACGCGCACAGCACGGCGCGGCGCGCGGCGAGGATCGTCGCCGGCCCGGCGGTCACCGCACGGCGCGGCGGCTCGTCGGGCGCGAAGCGGGCGCGCGCGTCGTCGCGCGTCGCCGCGGCCAGCGTCGCGGTGTGGAAGCCGACTTCGAACGGCGTGCCCGGCTCGTTGAACGCGACATGACCGTTGCGGCCGATGCCGAGGAACCACAGCGCGACGCCGCCGCCGTCCCGCAACCGCTCGACGTGCGCGCCGAGCGCGCGCGGCTCGCCGTCACCGGGCACCGGCAGGAACGCACCGCGCTGCAGCATCGCCAGGAACGGCGGACAGGTCCGGCACAGTTCCGCGACCATGCCGCCGCGCTGCCCAGGCGCGAAGCCCTCATACTCGTCGAGGTGCGTCGCCGTGAACTCGCCGAGCTCGCCGCGCGCCATCGCCGCGCCGAGCGCGGCCAGGAACGGCGCGAACGTCGCGCCGGTCGCGAAGCCGAGCAGCGGCCGCTGGCCCGGCACCAGCGCGCCGCGCACCTCGTCGAGCAACAGCGGCACCGCGGCGGCCGCGTCGGCGACCACGTCGATCTGCGCGCGCAGCGCGCTCACGCGTCGAGCGCCTCGAGCGCGCGGCGCACGCTGCCGTCGTGCGTCAGCAGCACGGTGCGCGCGGTCGGCGGGTCGACGCGGTGCCGCAGCACGACGATCGCGACCTTGGTCTCGCCGTCGCATTCGGCGAGCGTGCGTTCGGCGGTGGCAGCGTCGCAGCCGGTGGCCTCGGCGACGATGCGCGCGCTGCGCGCGGCCAGCTTGCGGTTGGTCGCCTGCAGGTCGACCATCAGGTTGCCGTAGGTCTTGCCGAGCAGCACGAACGCGCCGGTGCTCAGCATGTTCAGCACCATCTTCGTCGCGGTGCCGGCCTTCAGCCGCGTGCTGCCGGTCAGCACCTCGGGACCGGTCGCCAGTTCGATCGGCAGCGCCGCGGCCTGCGCGACCGGCGAACCCGGGTTGCAGACGATCGCCGCCGTCAGCGCCCCGGCCGCGGTCGCGTGGCGCAGCGCGCCGAGCACGTACGGCGTGCGGCCGCTGGCGGCGATGCCGACGACGGTGTCCTTCGGCCCGACGTCGCGCGCGCGCAGGTCGGTCGCGCCCTGGGCGTCGTCGTCCTCGGCGCCCTCGACCGACTGCGCGAACGCGGCCGGCCCGCCGGCGCACAGGCCGATCACGCGGTCCGGCGGCGACGAGAACGTCGGCGGGCACTCGGCGGCGTCCAGCACACCGAGCCGGCCCGACGTGCCGGCGCCGCAGTAGAACAGGCGGCCGCCCTTGCGCATCCGCGCCGCGATCGCCTCGACGACCTCGGCGATGCGCGGCAGCGCCTGCTGCACCGCGGTCGCGACCGTGCGATCCTCCTCGTGGATCAGCGTCACCAGTTCGAGCGGCGACAGCGCGTCGAGCCGTGCGGTGCGCGGGTGCCGCGCCTCGGTCTGCAGAGCCGTCAGATCGGGTTTGGTCATCGTGCGGCACGTCAGTATAGCTGCGCGCGTTCGCCGCCCGTCATGCCCATCGGCCCGCTCGACCTGGCACTCGTCGCCGCCTACCTGCTGGGCATGATCGCGCTCGGCGTCTGGCTCGGCCGCGGCCAGCGTACGGCGAAGGACTACCTGCTCGGCGGCCGCGATCTGCCGTGGTGGGCGCTGCTGGTGTCGATCGTCGCGACCGAGACCAGCACGGTGACGTTCCTCAGCGTGCCGGGCCAGCCGTTCGGCGATGGCCTCGCCGGCAGCCCCGGCGACCTGCGCTTCCTGCAGCTGCCGCTCGGCTTCGTCGTCGGCCGCGTGATCGCGGCGCACTGGCTGCTGCCGCTCTACTTCCGCGGCGAACTGCACACCGCCTACGAGGCGCTGCAGCAGCGCTTCGGCGGCCTCGTGCGCGGCATCGCCGGCGGCCTGTTCCTGGTCATGCGCACGTTCGCCGACGGCCTGCGGCTCTACCTGACCGCGCTGGTGCTCGAACAACTGGCCGGCATGCCGCGCGACGTCGCGGTCGTGGTCACCGGCGCGTCGACGCTGGTCTACACGTTCTTCGGCGGCGTGCGCGCCGTGGTCTGGACCGACGTGCTGCAGTTCGCGATCTACATGCTCGGCGCGCTGGTCGCCGCCGGCATGCTGCTGGCCTCGTTCGGCGCCGAACCCTGGCCCGCCGACACCGCCGCGCACCTGCGCGTGTTCGACTTCTCGTTCGACCTCGCGAACGGGCGCACGTTCTGGGCCGGCCTGTTCGGCGGCGCGTTCCTGTCGCTCGGCACGCACGGCGTCGACCAGCTGGTCGTGCAGCGCTACCTGTGCGCGCGCTCGCCGCGCGACGCACAGCGCGCGCTGGTGCTGAGCGGGGTCGTCGTGCTGCTGCAGTTCGCGCTGTTCCTCGGCATCGGGCTCCTGCTGTGGCGCTTCTACCGCGAACACCCGCCGGCGCAGCCGTTCGCGAACGGCGACGAGGTGTTCGTCGACTTCCTGGTGCACCAGATGCCGAACGGCTTGCGTGGGCTCGTGCTCGGCGCCGTGTTCGCCGCCGCGATGTCGACGCTGTCGGGCTCGCTGAACAGTTCGGCGGCGACGCTGGTGCACGACATCCTGCTGCCGCTGCGCCGCCGGCGGGCCGACGACGCAGCGGCGTTCGGGCTCGCGCGCGGCGCGACGCTGTTGTTCGGCGGCCTGCAGATCGCGGTCGCGGTCGCCTGGTCCGGCACGCAGAGCGTCGTCGACCAGGTGTTCGGCATCGCCTCGTTCACGACCGGCATCCTGCTGGGGCTGTTCGCACTCGCGCGCCTGCGGGCCGCGGCGCCGGCGATGGCGCTGTGCGGTCTGTGCGGCGGCGCGCTGGTCACCGACGGACTGTGGGCCGCCTCGCCGTGGCCGATCGCGAGCCTGTGGTTCGGCGCGATCGGCGCGCTCGGCACGTTCGCCTGCGGTGCGGTGGCGGGCCGGTTCGCACCCCGGCCGGTCGCACCGCGGTAGACTGCGCCGCCATGCGGGAACTCGCGCGCGGCGCCGCAACGGCGTTCCTCTCGATCGGACTCGGCGCGCAGGCGACCGCGCGGCTGGAAGGACGGGTCGTTGACCCACGGTCGCAGCCGGTGGCCAACGCGGCGGTCGCCGTCGAAGTGCTCGGCGACCGGGTCGCCATCACGCGCACCGACGGCGAAGGCACGTTCGTGGTCGGCCGTTGCCCGGTCGGCCCGTGCGTCGTCCGCGCGACGACCGACACGCCCGACGTCGGCGCCAGCGCGGTCGACGTTTCCGCACGCGCGTTCGTGGTCGTGCGCACGATGCCGGCCCGGCACGTGGCGGGTACGGTGCGCGACGCGAACGGCACCCCGGTCGCCGGAGCGTGGGTCGCAATCGCGCCGGCGACGGCGCGGGAACTGGGCGTCGTCGGCAGCCACACGACCACCGACCGCGAGGGCGTCTTCGCGTTCGGCCACGTGCTGTTCGGCGCCAACACGCTCGTGGTCTGGGCCGAAGGGCACGCCGGTGCCACGATCGTGGTCGACGGCATCGACGACCGCCGCCTCGCGGTGCAACTCGCAACCGACGACGCCGACCCGGTGGTCGTGCAGTTCGAAGACGTGCCCGAGGCGCGGCTGGCCGGCGCGACGCTCGACGTGACGGCCTGCGCCGCCGACGCCGTGCTGGCGCTGCCGCCGGCGCTGCGCAACCCGACGCCGACCGCCGCCGGGCGCTGGCTGCTGCGCGGCTGGCCGACGACGCTGCGGGTCGAACCGCGGCTGGTCGACGGCACCGTCGATCCGATGCAGGCCCAGATCGACGCCGACGCACGCCGCCGCACACGCACGTTCTCGCTCGCCGACACGACTCGCACCCGAGTGCGGGGCGTGCTGGTGGCCCCCGACGGCACTCCGGTCGCCGGCGTCGCGCTGGCCGTGCGCACGGACGCCCTCCACGACGAGCCGGCCCGGCGCGTCGCTACGACGGCCGCCGACGGCAGTTTCGCGTTCCATGCGCCGACGCAACGCGGCGACGAGTTCTGGCTCCACCTGGACGACGCGCACTGGTTCGTCGCGGGGCAGGAACCGCCGTGGCGCGGCGCCACCGCGGATCCGGGCCAGGTCGTCCGGCCGCGGCTCGCTGGCGACGGGACCGGCCTCGAACCACTGCGCATCACGGCCACGGCGGCGATCCGCGTGCGCGCGGTCGTACGCGACGACGCCGGGGCACCACTGCCCGGCGCCGAGGTCACGCTGCTCGAGCGCGGTCGGACACGGGTCGGACGCGGCGGCCCCCGGCTCGACGGCATCCAGTACGAGGTCCAACGCGTTCGGCACCGTTCGTACAGCAACCTCGACGGCACCTGGGAACCGCCGCGCGCAGCCCTGGCCGCCGGCGAAGGGTTCGTCGTGCAGATCGCGCACCCCGCCGGCATCCTGCGGTCGGAGTACACCGCCGACGACGGCCCCACCACCGACCTCGGCGAACTGCGCCTCTCGGCCCCGTGCTCGCTGCGCGGCCGCGTCAGCGACGCCACCGGTGCGGCGATGCCGGGCGCGGCAGTGCGGCTACAGACCTTCGCCGGCAGCGAGCGATCGACGGTTCTGGCCGCCGACCGCGACGGCATCTTCTGCATCACCGGTCTGTTGCCGGGCCCGTGCATCGTCGATCCGATCGCCGGCGCGAAAGCTGTCGTGCTCCACCTGCAGCGCGAGGGCACGACCGAAGTCGAAGTGCCGCAGCGTTGACGCCGGGCGCGCTGCTGCGCGCACGCCGGGCGCGGGCTAGCATCGCCGCGATGCCGCTGCGCCCGTCCGTGTTCGTCGCCGCCCTCGCGCTCGGCGCTGCCGCGACGGCGCAGGTGCGCACCGGCGCCGACGTGCTGGCCGCCGAACACTGCGAACGGCTGCGCGGCCGCAAGGTCGGTCTGATCACGAACCACACCGGTGTGCTCGCCGACGGGCGCCGCACCGCCGACCTGCTGCACGGCGCCGAAGGCGTCACGCTGGTGGCGCTGTTCGCGCCCGAACACGGCGCGGACGGCCGGCTCGACGCCGCGGTCGCCGACGCGCGCGACGCCGCGACCGGCCTGCCGGTGTTCTCGCTCTACGGCGCGACGCGCACGCCGACCGCGGCGATGCTGCAGGGCATCGACACGCTGGTGTTCGACGTGCAGGACGTCGGCTGCCGCTTCTACACCTATCTCGCGACGATGCGGAACGGGCTCGTCGCGGCCGCCGCGCACGGCCTGCGCTTCGTCGTGCTGGACCGGCCGAACCCGCTCGGCGGCATCGCGCTCGAAGGCCCGGTCGCGCCGGCGGACCGGCTCGACTTCGTCGCGTCGCACCGCGTGCCGCTGCGCCACGGCCTCACCGCCGGCGAACTGGCGCGCATGATCGTCGGCGAGGACGGCGTGCGCGCCGAGCTCGACGTCGTGCGCTGCGACGGCTGGCAGCGCGCCGACCTGTGGGCCGACACCGGCCTGCGCTGGACCGACCCGTCGCCGAACCTGCGCAGCGTGACGCAGGCGCTGCTGTATCCGGGCATCGGCCTGCTCGAGGGCACCAACCTGTCGGTCGGGCGCGGCACCGACCGGCCGTTCGAACGCATCGGCGCGCCGTGGTGCGACGGCGTGGCACTCGCCGCGGCACTGCGCGCGGCCGCGCTGCCCGGCGTCGCGTTCGTGCCGGTGCGGTTCACGCCGACCGCGAGCCGCTGCGCCGGCGAGCCGTGCGACGGCGTCGACGTCGTGGTCACCGACTGGCGCACGTTCGCCCCGGTGCGCACCGGCACCGCGATCGCGGTCGCGCTGCACCGGCTGTTCCCGCAGCAGTGGGACACGGCGCAGCTCGACTGGCTGTGGAAGCACCCGGCGAGCCTCGCTGCGCTGCGCGAAGGCCGCGACGCCGACGCGATCACGGCCGGCTGGCAGCGCGAGCTCGACCTGTTCCGGATGCGGCGCCGGCCGTTCCTGCTCTACGAATGAACGGCATCGCCGCGACCCCAGGCCCGGCGCGCGCCCGCTGGTGGCTCGCCGCCGCGGTGCCGGCGCTGGTGCTGGCCGCGTGGCAGGCGACGTTCGCGTGGCCGTTCGTCAGCGACGACGCGTTCGTGTCGCTGCGCTACGCCGATCGCCTGCTGCACGGCCAGGGCCTGACCTGGACCGACGGCGAACGGGTCGAGGGCTACAGCAACCTGCTGTGGGTGCTCGCCTGTGCAGGCCTCGGCGCGCTCGGCATCGACCTCGTCACCGCGGCGCGCGCGCTCGGCGCCGCCTGCACCGCCGGCGCGCTGCTGCTGCTGGCGCGCGCGCTCGCGCCGCACGACCGCCGCACCGCGGTGCTGGCGGCGCTGCCGCCGCTGTGGGTCGCCGCGAGCCAGCCGGTGCTGGCGTGGACGCTCGCCGGCCTCGAGGGCCCGCTGGTGCTCTTGTGCCTGGCCGCTGGCTTCGGCGCGCTGCTGCGCTGCCGCGACCTCGACCAGGCGAACGGCCGCACGCTGTTCGCCGCCGGCGCGCCGTTCGCGCTGGCGTGCTGGACGCGGCCGGACAGCCCGCTGTGGATCGCGGTGGCCGGCGCCGTGCTCGGCATCGCGTGGCTGCGCACCGGCGCGGCGAATGCACTGCGGCGCGTCGCTCTGCTGGCGGCGCTGCCGCTCGCGGCGGTCGCAGCGCAGCTGGCGTTCCGGCTCGCCTACTACGGCGACCTGGTGCCGAACACCGCGCACGTGAAGGCCGAGTTCGACCCCGGCCGCGGCGGTGCCGGCGTCGACTACGTGCTGGCGGCAGCGTCGGCGTTGCCCGCCGTGGTGTGGCCGGGGCTGCTCGGCGCGCTGGTGGCGCTGGCGCGGCCGCGCACGCGCTGGCTCGCGGCAGCGCTGCTGCTGCCGGTGCTGGCGTGGAGCGGCTACCTGATGGCGATCGGCGGCGACCACTTTCCGGGCCGCCGGCTCTGGCACGGCGCGCTGGTGCCGCTGGCGCTGCTGGCCGGCCTCGCGCTGCGCGAGTTCGCCGGCGCCGCGTGGCGCCGCACGCTGGTGCTGGCGGGGCTCGGCGCCGCCACCGCCGCGTGGGGCACGGTCGCCGCGCGCACCGATCCGCAGAGCCACGAACTGCGCCACGAGGTCTGGGAGTGGCGCGGCCAGGCGGTCGGCGCGGCGCTGGCGCGCGCATTCGCCGCCGAACGGCCGCTGCTCGCCGTCGACGCCGCCGGCGCGGTGCCGTTCTGGTCGCGGCTGCCGGCGCTCGACATGCTCGGCCTGTGCGACCGCACGATCGCGACGACGCCGTACCGCGACTGGCTGCACGCGGTGAAGGCGCGCGGCGACGTGCCGCTGCCGCCGGGCCACCTGCGCGGCAACGGCGCCTACGTGATGGACCGCGCGCCGGACCTGATCTCGATGGGGCCACCACCGGGCCTGCCGCTGCCGGTGTTCGTCAGCGCGCTCGAGTTCGAGCACGACCCGCGCTTCCTCGCCGGCTATCGCTGCGTGCGCTTCGCGGCCGGCTCGCACGCGATCCCGCCCGGCCGCGGCGCCATCGAAGCGATCACGGCACCGCTGTGGTTTGCCGTGCACGGCCGGCTCGGCGTGGCCGCGACCGCCGAGCGCATCGAGATCCCGGCGCTGCTGTTCGGTTCGCTGCGCTATCCGGGGCCGCTGCTGCACCACCGACTGCCGCCACCGCCGGACTCGCCAGTGGCAGCCGCGACCGCCGCCGGACTGCAACAGGTCGGCGCCTGGTGGAACGGAAGCGACGCGGTCGTCGTGCCCGCAGCCGGCGGCGGCGCCGAACTCGAACTGCGCGGCGCGCGGGCGGAGTTCGCGTGGCCGGTGCCGGCCGGCCGCTGGCGGCTCGCCGTCGAGCCGCCGAGCGAGGTTCGTGCGCTGGCCGTCGATCCACCGGCGATTCCACCGGACGAGGTGATCGTACTGACGGCGCCACGCGAAGTTCGACTGGTGCTCGAACGCGCTGTGGACAACTCCGCACCGATCCGCGTGCGCCGCGTCGTGCTGCGGCGCGAGTAGCTTCACGCAGCGTTGGCACCGGCTGCACACGCGCCCGGCATCGTGGCCGCCATCGCTGGCTACGCCGCAGCGCATTGATGCAGCAGTCCATACCACCCGGTGACGCAATCGACTCCGGCGCCGCGATCGTGTTCGATGTTCCGCCTTCCCACTTCGTCCAACCCACGATGACCCAGTCTCTCCGCCCTGCCCTGCTGCCCCTGGCAGCGACCCTCCTCGCCTCCTTCTCGCTCGCGCAGTCGCCGCTGACGATCGGCAGCATCGCCGTGCTGCGCTACGGCGACGGCGTCGCGCCGCTGTCGAACGCCGCCGCCGCGGCGTTCCTCGAAGAGTGGGATCCGAACGGCACCTTCACGACGCCGGTGCAACCCGACATCGCGGCGCCGACCGGCGCCGTGGGTTCGAACTTCGCCTGCACCGGCTCGGGCACCGCGAACAGCGAAGGCCAGCTGAACGTGTCGACGAACGGCTTCTACCTGACCTGGGGCGGCTACGACGCCGCACCGGGCACGCTGGTCGTCGCCCAGAGCGCCAATCCGCCGGTGGCGCGCGTGATCGCGCGGCTCGACATCCTGACCGGCTTGATCGACACCACCACGGCGATCACCGACGCCTACTCGGCCAGCGGCGGGGCCAATGGCAACATCCGCGGCGTCGTCAGTGACAACGGCACGCGCTTCTGGACCACGAGCCCGGTGTTCAGCACCACCGGCGGCGGCGTGCGCTACGTCGCCAACCTCGGCGACCTGACCTCGACGCTGATCGCGGCCGGCAACATCCGGCACATCGACATCTACCACGACAACCTCTACGTGACCCAGGCTTCGGGCTCGGTCCAGGGCGTCGCGCAGGTGGGCGCCAGCGGCCTGCCGATCAGCACCGAGAGCATCACGCTGCTGAACGGCTTCCCGACGGTGGCGAACTCGGCCTCGAACTACGACATGTTCTGGGCCGATCCGCAGACCGTCTACGTCGCCGACGACGCGGTCAACGGCGCTGGCGGCATCCAGAAGTGGGTCAACGTGGCCGGCACCTGGACCAAGGTCTACACGATGGCGCTGTCGGCGACCTCCGGCTGCCGTGGCGTCACCGGCCACGTGGTCGGCGGCCAAGCCCAGCTGTGGGCGATCGCGAACTCCGGCTCGACGACGCAGATCGTGACCGCGACCGACACCGTCGCCAACACGGTCGGCCCGGCGCCGACCGTGACGTCGCTGCGCACCGCCCCGACCAACACGGCCTTCCGCGGCATCGCCTTCATCGGCAAGCCGTCGACGATCCAGAGCGTCGCGACGAGCTGCGGCCCGGCGCGCCTGATCGGCACCGGCAACGGCGAGCAGAACACGAAGGTGTTCTTCGAGATGCGGAACACGACCGGCTTCGCGTCGCTGATCGCGCTGGACGTCACGTTCAGCGGCATCCCGCTGAGCTTCGTGTTCGCCAACTGCGCCTGCACGCTCGGCGTCTCGCCGGCGCCGGTGCTGCTGCCGAACGGCCCGGCGTTCACGCTGGACCTGAACCCGTCGTGGGCGACGCTGGGCCTGCCGATCGTCGCGCAGGGTCTGGACCTGTTCACGCCGCCCGGCGGCCCGTGCCCGGACCTGCTCGACCTGACGCTGACGGACACGCTGACGATGACCGTGCAGTGATCGATCGGGTCGAGCCGTCGGACCCGGTCCGACGGTGACCGCCTGCGGGCCGCGCCGGTGCGCGGCCCGCGGCACGTACGGCGCCGCGTCTGTCTCGCGGCCGGCGCGCGCGCTACGCTGCGGCGCCCTGCGGCCCGGCCGCGCCCCCATGCCGTCCCAGCCCTCGCGCTTCAGCCGCCGCCACCTGCTCGCGCTGTGCACGTTCCTGGTGCCGCTGGCCGTGCTGGCGGTGCTGGGCTGGACCGAGCTGCGCCGCAGCGGCGCCGAGGCGCAGGCCGCGCTCGAGCGCGAAGCGCGCCAGTTCCTGCACAGCGCCGCCCAGGCGATCGACCGCCGCTTCGACCAGGAACTGCCGGCGCTGCAGGCGGCAACCGAACGGCTGGTCGCCGAGCAGGGGCCGGTGCGCGCCGTGCTGCAGCTGCAGCGCGACGAGGCCACCGCGAGTCTGCTCGACATCGTGCTGCTGGACGCGCAGCTGGCGCTGGTGTGGCCAGTGCCGCCGCCGGCGAGCCTGCACCTGCCGTTCGGCCGCGACGCGCGCCACCGCGGCGGCGACGGCACGACGGCGGCGACGCTGCAGGCCGTCGACCTGCTGCTGAGCCACGGCGAGCTCGCGCAGGCGCAGGCACTGCTCGAACACCAGCTGGCGCAGCCGCCCGAGCCACCGACGGCGTCGCGCACCGGCCGCCGCGCCGACGCCGACGACGCCGAGGTCGCGCTGCGCTTCCGTCTCGGCACCGTGCTGAAGAAGCTCGGCAATCCGGCGGCGGCGCGCGAGCAGTTCGAACGCATCGGTCGCTTCGGCCAGAACGCGCGTGCCGGCCGGCTCGACGCGGACACGTGGCCGCTCCTGCTGCTGGCCGAAGCCGCGCTGGCCGAACTCGGCAGCGACGCCGACCGCGTCAAGCTGCTGCGCACGATCGCCGGCAGCCGCCGCGACCACCTCGCCGACGGCCTGCTGAGCGCGGTCGCCGCGCGGCTCTGCACCGCGATCGGCCCCGACTCCGCCGAGCACGCCGAAGCCACGGTCCTGCTGGCCGAAGAACGGCAGCGCGCGCACTCGCGCACGTTCGCCGGCGCCTACGACCTGGTGCTGAAGTTCGGCCTGCGGCTGCGGCGCATGCGCGCCCCGGCCGACGCCGACGCCACCGCCGCGTCGGCCGACGAACGCATCGTGTCGACGCTGTCGGGGCGCACGACGCTGCTGGCCGTGCGCGCGGCGACGGTGCTCGAACAGGAGCGCTTCCGCTGCCAGCACGTCGGTCTGCACCTCGACCTCGACACGCTGCTCGGACCGGCGCTGCAGCCGTTCGTCGGCCAGCAGGCCACCTTCACGCTGGCGATCCACGACGAGGTCGGCGCCGCCCTGGTGCCGCCGCCGGCATCGGTGCCCGGCGACTTCGTGCCGCCGTCGCTGCAGCGCCACGGCCTGCACCTGCACGCCTACCCGGCCGACGTCGACCGCATCGTCGCCGACGCGCGCGCGGCGGCGCAGAACCGGGCGGCGCTGCTGGTGGCGCTGTTCGCGACCGCGGTCGGCGGCGCGCTGTGGCTGTGGCGGTCGGCGTCGCGCGAAGCCGAACTGGCGGCGCTGAAGATCGACCTGGTGTCGCGCGTCTCGCACGAACTGAAGACGCCGCTGGCGCTGATCCGCATGTACGGCGAGACGCTCGGCATGGGCCGCGCGCGCGACGAACGGCAGGCGGCCGAGTTCGGCGGCATCATCGCGCGCGAGTCCGAACGGCTGACGCTGCTGATCCAGCGCATCCTGGACTTCTCGCGCCAGCAGGTCGGCACGCTGTCCTACACGCCGACCACGATCGACCTCGGCGACCTGCTGCGCACGGTCTGCGAGGCCTACACGCCGCACCTCGAAGCGCGCGGCGCGATCCTGGTCGAGACGCTGCCGGCCGGCGTGACCGTGCGCTGCGACCGCAACGCCGGCGAGAGCGCGATCGTCAACCTGCTCGAGAACGCGGCCAAGTACGCGCGCGACGGCGACACCGACCACGAGATCGAACTCGAGCTGCAGAGCGTCGGCGATCGCGCCGTCGTCGAGGTCCGCGACCGCGGCCGCGGCATCCCCGACGACGAACTCGAGCGCGTGTTCGAGGGCTTCCACCGCGCCCGCAACGCCGGCGAGGTACGCGGCGCCGGCCTCGGCCTCAGCCTCGTGCGCCACTTCGCGCGCGCGCACGGCGGCGACGTCAGCGCCCACCACCGCGACGGCGGCGGCACCGTGGTGCGGCTGTGGTTGCCGCTCGCGGCCGACACGCCGCCGTCCCGACCCGCGACCACCGTCCGAACATGAGCACGCTCTCCGAGACCCTGATCCTCGTCGTCGAGGACGAACCCGACCTGCGCGCCGGCCTGAAGCACAACCTCGAACTCGAGGGCTACAAGGTCGAGACCGCCGCCGACGGCACCGAAGGGCTGCGGCGCGTGCGCGACAGCCGGCCGGCGCTGATCCTGCTCGACCTGATGCTGCCCGGCATGCCCGGCACCGAGGTGCTGCGCCACCTGCGCGACACCGGCAGCGAGACGCCGGTGATCATCGTGTCGGCGCGCGGCCAGGACGGCGACAAGGTGCAGGGCCTCGAGCTCGGCGCCGACGACTACGTGACGAAGCCGTTCGGCCTCAGCGAACTGACCGCCCGCATCCGCGCGGTGCTGCGCCGCACGCAGGCCGGCGCCAAGGCCGGCGCCGGCGACAAGACCGCGCTCGGCGGCGTGATGCAGTTCGCCGATCTGACGATCGACTGGCGCCGCTTCACGGTCGCGCGCGACGGCCAGGAGCACCAGCTGTCGCGCTACGAGGCCGAGATCCTGCGCATGCTGGTCGAACACCGCGGCGAGGTCGTCAGCCGCCAGGACCTGCTGCGCAAGGTCTGGGGCTACGTGCACCTGCCGACGACGCGCACGGTCGACAACCACATCGCGCGGCTGCGCAAGAAGGTCGAACGCGACGTCGAGAACCCGGTGCACGTCGTCACCGTGCACGGACTCGGCTACCGGTTCGAGACCGAGTCGACGGAGGGCACGTGACGGCGCGGCGCGGGAACGCGGCGGCCTGGCTGCTCGGCGGCGCGCTGGCGCTCGCCGGCGCGCCGGCGCGCGCGCAAGAACCCGAGACGGAGACCGCGCTGCACGAGGCCTGGCTCGGCGAGATCCTCGACCTCGACGTGGCGGCGGCGACGGCGGCCTACCAGCGGCTCGCGGCGACGGCGCGGCCCGGCAACGGCGAGCGCTGGATCGCGGCGGCGCGGCTGCTCGAACTGCAGCGCCTGCAGGTGCCGGGTGTCCAGGCGCCGCCGGTGGCCGACGCGCCGACGCCGCTGCGCGCGGCGTTCGCAGCGATGGCGACACCGCTGCCGAGCCAGGAACTGCTGGCCCGCGTGCGCGGCACGCCGAAGGACGTGCTCGCCACACTGAACACCGACGCCGGCCGGCTGCCGGCGCTGCGTCCCGCGGTGCCAACCGCGCAGGCGTGGTGGCTCGACCAGATCGGCCCGAGCCAGCGCGACCGCTGGCGCCAGCGCATGGCCGCGATCGCCGACCGTGGCCGCGGCGACGAAGCCCGCGCCACCGAGCGGCTCTACGCCGCCGAGGTGCTGCGCGCCGAACTCGACGGCAACCGCGCGCAGGCGCAATCGCTGCGCACGCTCTACTTCGCCGACTGGCGGCCGCCGGTGGTCACCGGCGCCGCGGCCGAGCTCGTCGCGCGCGCGCGCGCCAACCTGGCCGCGATGGTCGCCGAGGCCGAGCCCGACACGGCCGCCGGTTCGCTGCTGCGGCAGCTCACCACCGCGATCGACGAACGCGCAGCCGCCGATCCGGCGGACGCGCTGGCGCTCGTGCAGAGCCTGCCACTCTACGCCGAACGCCTGCTGCAGGAACCGCGCGCGTCCGGCCGCTGAAGCAGCCGCCGCGCGGTCCCGGATGCCGCGGCCGCGCCGCGGCCTGACGCGTCACTGCGCCTGGGGCTCGCCGGTCTGCGCGTCGGTGCCGCTCTTGCCGCCGTGGTCGAACCACGTGCCCTGGTAGAAGTCGAGCGGCTTGATCTCGGGGCCGTAGGGGTGCAGCTCCGCGGCGCCGTAGAACAGGCACAGCGGGAAGTCGACGATGTGCACGATGCCGTACACGAAGTGCTCGAACGTGTGGTAGGCGAAGGTGAACGGGAACGCGAGCACCTCGACCGCCGAGCCACTTTCGAGGCCGGTTCGCACGGCCTTGGCCGACGTGTAGCCGTCGGTGGCGCCGCCGTAGATCGGCAGCACCGGCACGACGGTCAGCACGCCGACGAACGCATCCTTGCCGGCGCGATTCAGGGTGCCGCACGACGTCAGCGTCGTCGCGGCCAGAACGGAGAGGGACAGGAGAGCTTGACGAGCGTTCACTCGGGGGTTCCTCGGGCTTGACCCACCGCGGCGCGGAACCGGGACGGACCGGCGTCGCAGCGGTCGGATTCGAAAGGGGCTGTCGCTCGCAGATGCAAGCGGGCGGCGGCGTTGGCGACAAGTGCGGAGGGCCAAAAAGTCGGCGCCGTGGCCGGTCCGCAGCCCCTCTGCTAGCTTGCCGCCTGCATGACCGACTTCGGCGCCAACATCTTCGGACCCGACGTGCCCCCGACGCCGCCCCGCGCGCCGAAGCCCCCCGCGCCCGAACGCGCGCGCGAGGTCCCACCGCCGGCCGAACCGCCGCCACCGCCGGCCGACCGCGACCCGCGCCCCGCCCCGCCGCGCGAGCGGCACCCGCGCGACGAGCGCCCGCGGCACGACCGCCGCGACCACGACAGCCGCCGCGACGAACGCCGCGACGAACGGCCGCGCCGCGACGACGGCGATCGGGGCGGCGGGCGCGACGATCGTCCCCGGCGCGACGACCGCGGCGAACGCCACCGCGACAACCGCGGGCACCGCCACGAACCGCGCGCCGACGACCGGCCGCGCACGCCGACGCCGGACCCGCGCCCGCCGGTCGCTGCCACCCCGGCGCCGCGCGACCGCGCCGCGCCGGCCGACGCCGGCCGGCTGGCGGTGCTGATCGACCTCGCGGCGCTGCGCGACGAAGCGCGCGCACTCGGCGCCGAACTGGCGCAGCACAAGCTGCGCAACGGCATCGCCAACCACCGGCCGGTGGCGCGCGCGGTCGCGTTCGCTCCGGCGAACGTGCCGGCTCCGACCGGCTTCGACCTCGCTCCGGCCGGCGCCGACTTCGCGGCCGGCGTGCGGTTCGCGGCGCTGGCGGCCGAACTGCTGGCCGGCGGCGGCCCGCTGGTGCTGGCGCCGGCGACGCCACCGATCGTCGCGTTGGCGGCGGCGCTGCGCCGCGGCGGCCACGCGATCGAAGTCGCGGGGCTCGGTCCGACCGATGCCGCCGGCGAGCCGGTGCGCCGGCTCGGCCGCGACTGCCTGTTCGTCCCGTGAGCCGGCATCCGGCCGTGGCCGACGCTATAGTCGCGCTCCGGTCGCGCCGATGACCGCGCCGTCGGACGGCGCCCGTGCGCGCCCGGAACCGCACATGTCCTCCCGGCTGCGAACCGCTGCGCTGCTCACTGCCCTTGCCGCTGCGGCAACGGCGCAGAAGCCCGCCGACCCGGCGGCTCCGCCGGTGACGCGCACCGGCCTGCAGTCGTACTCGGAGTCGATCAGCCGCGACCTGTTCACCGCCTGCGACGCCGACAGCGACGACCGGCTCGACGTGTTCGAGGCCAGCGACGCGCTCGACGCGATCGCGGGCCCGAAGGACAGCGCCGGCTTCCAGCGCTACGACACCGACCGCGACGGCTTCGTGTCGTGGCTCGAGTTCGACCAGCAGTTCTGGGACACCGCGCAGCGCGGCAGCACGTTCCGCGTGCGCCCGTGCCGCAACCTCGGCGAGTCGACGGTCGAACGCCAGCAGGCGCAGACGCTGTCGCCGCTGCAGGCGTTCCTGCGCATGCACGACAAGAACGGCAACGGCGCGCTCGACCCGGACGAGGTCGAGGCGATCGTGACGACCGCCGGCCTGCAGCCGACCGTCGGCACGCAGCTGCGCGCGCAGGACCGCGACCGTTCGGGGCGCATCGACGAGGCCGAACTGGCGCCGTGGTTCGAACAGCTGCGCGGCATGCTGCCCGGCACCGTCGGCGCGGCCGATCCGGCGCGCGGCAGCCTGCCGGCGCCGTGGCAGGCCGGCGACCGGGACGGCAACGGGCGCCTCGACGCGGCCGAACTCGCCGACCTGCTGCGCCGCCTCGACCCGATGCTGGCGCGCTGGGCCGAGCACCTGGTGCGCGCGCTCGACCGCGACGGCGACAACGCGCTGGACCACAAGGAGCTGCCGGTGCCCGAGACGCCGTCGCGCCACGGCCCGGCGCTGCGTCACCCGAGCGGGTCCGGCACCACGCCGGGCCGCACGCTGTCGCGCGCCACCGCCGAACCGACACTGGTACCGACCAGCCGTTGATCGCGCCGGGGGCGCTCGGCGATGCTGGCCGGGATGCTGCCGGCCCTGCTGCTCGCCGTAGGCCTGATCGCACCGCAGTCGCCACCGACCCCGGCGACCGCCGCCGAGGCCAGCGGCTTCACGGCGACCTCGCGCCTCGCCGACGTCGAACGCTTCTGTCGCTCGGCACTCGACCTGCCGCACGGCGACCGCCTGACGCTGCACGCAGCCGGCCGCAGCCACGGCGATCGGCCGCTGCTGCTGGTGCAGGCGCGCCTGCCGGGCCCGGCGCCGACGCCGCGCCGGCAACGCGCGCTGGTGATCGGCGCGATCCACGGCGGTGAGATCGAGGGCAAGGAAGCGCTGCAGCAGCTGGTGCGCGAGATCGCGCTCGGCGACCACGAAGATCTGCTGGCGCACGTCGAGCTGTGGCTGCTGCCGATCTACAACGTCGACGGCAACGAGGCGGTCGCGGTCGGCAACCGCGCCGGCCAGAACGGCCCCGATGCCTGCGGCCAGCGCACGAACGGCCAGGACCTCGACCTGAACCGCGACTTCGTCAAGGCCGACGCCCCGGAGACCCGCGCGCTGCTGCGGCTGTTCACCGAGGTCGACCCGGACCTGTTCGTCGACCTGCACACGACGAACGGCAGCTACCACGGCTACCACCTGACGTTCGCACCGAGCCTGTCGCCGAACGTCGACGCCGCCGTGGCGGCCGAGAACCGCGCGCTGCTCGACGCGGCGCAGGCGGCGATGCGCGAGCGGTTCGGCTTCGCGACCTTCGACTACGGCAACTTCGAGACGCACGACTGGGACGGCGGCGGCGCGCCCGAGTCGGCGGCCGGCGTGCGCGGCTGGTACACCTTCGACCACCGGGCCCGCTACGGCGTCAACTACTTCGGCCTGCGCAACCGGCTCGCGGTGCTCAGCGAGGCCTACAGCTACTGCGACTTCGCGACGCGCACCGCGGCGACGCACGCGTTCGTCGTCTGCGTGCTGCAGGCGCTGGTGGCGCGGCGCGACGCGGTGCAGCGCGCCGCCCTTGCCGCCGACGCGCGCGCGCTGGCCGGCACACCGCCGCTGGCGCTCGGCTACGCGACCGGGTTCGCCGAGCCGGAGCCGATGGACGTGCTGGTCGGCGAGGTCGAGCGCAAGGAGCCCGCCGACGGCCGGCCGCTGCGGTTCGTGCGCAAGGGCGACGGCGTGCCCGAACGGCTGCCGGTCGTGCGCGCGTTCCGCGCCGCGCAACAGCGCCCGCTGCCCGCCGCCTGGGCGATCCCGGCCCCGACCGCGGCGGTGCGCGACCGGCTGGCGCTGCACGGCATCGAGTTCGAAGAGCTGGCCGCGCCGCGCACGGTGCGCGCGGCGTCGTTCGCGGTCGGCAAGAAGAAGAAGCCGAAGCGACCCTACCAGGGCCACCAGGAACTCGTGCTCGAGGGCAGCTGGTCGGCCGCGGCCGAGGTAGCGCTGCCGGCCGGCGCGCTCTGGGTGCCGGCGCGCCAGCGGCTCGCGCGCCTCGCCGCCGTGCTGCTGGAGCCCGAGAGCGAGGACTCGCTGTCGAGCTGGAACTTCTTCGAAGCCGAGACCGACACGCACTACCCGGTGCTGCGCGTGGTCGAGGGCTCGTGACCGACGACCGCGCAGCGAAGCCCGCGTCCCTCGCGGTGCCGACCGCGCTGGCGGCGCTGACGCTCGGCACCGTGATCGCGTTCGACGCCCCGACGATGCAGGCATCGATCGCCGTCTGGTGTGCCGTCTGGGTCGGAACGCTCGCGCCGCAGCGCGTCGCCACCTGGAGTCCGGCCGCACGGCGGATGGCACTGGCGGTCGGGTTCGCGTGGACGGCACTGTTCATCGCGATGACGTTGACCGTGCGCATCACCGACGTTGGCGGGAATGCTCACGCAGTCACCACCGGCTGGCCGTTCGAAGCGTTCGTCGGCGTGTTCGACGGTAGTCGCAGCGCCGCCAGTTCGAACTTCCGCTGGCTCTGGTCGCCGCTGCTGACGCACGGTCCGCCACGGATCTACACCTCGAACGAGTGCGCGACCAACCTGTGGCTCTGGGGCAGCATCGGCGCACTCGCCGCTACGTGCCTGCCGGCTCGCTGGCTGCCGCTCGCGCTGGCCACCGCGCGCATCGCGGCGCCGGCAGCGGCAGCGATGGCACACTGCGTCGTGCCGTTCTGGACCCAGGAGTTCGTCCAGTGATCGACGGCGACGGACCGGCCGCCGGACGCACGGCGCGAGGACCGCTGCTGCTGGGTATGGCGGTGGTCGCCGGCCTGCTCTGGCTGCCTTCCGGCGGCATGATGCTCTGCGTTCCGCTCGCGATGGCGACGTGGCTCGTCGGCCACCGCCGCCGATTCCGGGCCACCTGGTCCCCGACCGGCCACCGCCTCGCGCTGGCGACGGCCGTGGGCCTGCTCGGACTGCTGGCCGGACTGGCTTGGGCCCAGCACCGGGTCCCACTCGACCCGACCTACGACCACCTGATGGCCGGGTGGCCGGTCGAGCTGAGGATCGGACGCCGCCTCGTGATCCCGCCGCACGGGCCGACCGTGATCGCCGAGATGGGGCCCGCCCAAGGAAACTTCGCCGGCCCGCACATCGAAGATGCCTTCGGCTGCCTCGCCAACTTCCTGATCGGCACCGGCATCGCCCTGCTCGTCGCTGCCGTGCTGCCGCAACGATGGTGCGAACGGGCGACCGCCGTGACCGGCTGGCTGCCGGTCGCACTGGCCGCGATCGTCACGGTCGTCTATTCGCCGTTCGACCTGCAATGACCGGCTACGTCCAGCGGAACCAGCGCACCGCCAGCGCGAAGCACAGGCCGCCGAACGCCGCCAGCAGGCCGAGCGGCAGCAGCACGTCGGCGACCCCGGCCGGCTCCAGCATCACGTCGCGCAGCGCGCGGTTCACGTGCGTCAGCGGCACCGCCTCGACCAGCCCGGCGAGCCAGCCGTCGAAGCGTTCGTTGCTGAAGAACACGCCGCCGAGCAGCCACATCGGCAGCTGGCACAGGTTGGTCAGGCCGGCGATCGCCTCGATCGTGCGCGGCCGCGCGGCCAGCAGGCAGCCGAGGCCCATGAACGCGAAGCCGCCGACCAGCACCAGGAGCGCGAACGCGAGCACGCTGCCGCGGAACGGCACGCCCCACAGCAGCACGCCGAACAGCGCGATCACGGTCGCTTCGGGCACGACCAGGATGCCGCGGCCGAGCAGGAAGCCGAGCAGGAACTCGCGCGGCCGCATCGGCGTGACGATCAGCCGCCGCAGCAGACGCTGCGTGCGCAGGTGCACGAGGTTGAAGCCGATGCCCCACATGCCGGCGCCCAGCAGGTTCAGCCCGATCAGGCCCGGAATCAGCCAGTCGATGTAGCGCGAGCCGGGGCGATCCTCGACCTCGACCGCGATCGGCGGCGCGCGTTCGGCCGGCGGCCGCAGTTCGCGTTCGGCCAACAGCCGCGCCAGCTCGGCGTCGGGCCGCGACGGGTCGTTGCGCAGCACCGGCGCCGCGGCGTCGCCGCGCAGCAGCAGCGCGACGCGGCCGCGCGCCAGCGCGCGGTCGGCCGCCTCGGCCGGCAGCACTTCGACGCGCAGCCGTTCACTGCCGCGCAGCCGTTCGGCCAGCGCTTCGGCCGCGGGCCCGTCGACCACCGCGACCGGCAGCGGTTCGGGCGCCTGGCCGTGGAACGCGTAGCCGAGCACGACCGCCATCAGTAGCGGGAAGCCGTAGGTCCAGAACACCGCGTCGGGGCTGCGCCAGAACTCGCGCAGCGTCACCGCGGCGATCGCGCGCACGATGCGCAGGTTCACTGGGCGCCCTCGTCGCGCAGGTGGCGACCGGTCAGCCGCACGAACACGTCCTCGAGCGTCGCGTGGCGCGTCGCCAGGCCGCGCAGCGGCACGCCGCGCGCGGCCAGCAGTTCGAGCATCGCCGGCAGCGCGCGGTGCACCGACGCGACCGTCAGCGACGCGCGGGCGCCGTCGCACTCGCACTGCTGCACACCGGGCAGCGCCTGCAGGTCGGCGGCCGTCACGCGCGCGCCGAGCGCACCGGGCTCGACGTCGACGTCGATGCAGTGTTCGGCACCGAGCGAACGGATCAGTTCCACCGGCGTGCCGAGCGCGATCACCTTGCCGTGGTCGACGATCGCCACGCGGTCGCACAGCTGCTGCGCCTCGTCCATGTAGTGGGTCGTCAGCACGACCGTGCCGCCGTCGCGCCGGAAGCCGCGCACGACGTCCCACAGCTGCCGCCGCGACTGCGGGTCGAGGCCGGTGGTCGGTTCGTCGAGGAACAGCAGTTCGGGCCGGCCGAGCAGCGCGGTCGCGACCGCGAGCCGCTGCCGCTGGCCGCCGGACAGCGCCGACTGGCGCGCATCGGCCTTCTCCTGCAGCGACACCAGCGCCAGCACTTCGTCGATCGCGCGGCCGCCCGGATAGAACGACGCGAACAGCCGCAGCGTCTCGCGCACGGTCGCCTTCTCGTGGAACTTCGACTCCTGCAGGCAGACGCCGAGCCGCTGGCGCAGCGCCTGGTCGTCGCCGCCCCCCCAGCGCCGGCCGAGCACCGTGACGCTGCCGCCGTCGGGCACGGTCAGACCTTCGCAGATCTCGACCGTCGTGGTCTTGCCGGCGCCGTTCGGTCCGAGCAGCCCGAACACCTCGCCGCGCCGCACGTCGAGGTCGAGCCCGTCGACCGCGACCGTGACCTTGCCGCCGCCGCGCCAGCCGGCGCCGCGCCAGGTCTTGCGCAGCCCGCGCAGTTCGATCGCGAGATCGCCGCCAGTCATCGCGGGAACGCCTCGGGCAGGCCGCCGTCGACCGGCAGCACGGCGCCGGTGGTCGGCGTGCGGCAGCTGGCGAAGAACACCACGGCTTCGCCGACGTGGCGCGGCAGCACTTCGGTCTTCAGCAGCGAGCGGTCGCGGTAGAACTGCCGCAGCCCCTGTTCGTCGAGGCCACGCGCGCGCATGCGGTCGGGACCCACCTGCTGCCACAGCTGGCTCGGCTGGGCGTCGGTGCCGAACACGGCGTCGGCGTTGATCGCGTTGACGCGCACGCCGAACTCGGCGAACTCGAGCGCGGCGATGCGCGCCAGCTGCAGCGCGGCGGCCTTGCTGGCCGAGTAGGCGCCGAAGCCGGCCCCGGGCGCGAACGCGTTCTTGCTGGCCTGCACGACGACGCTGCCGCCGGTGCCCTGCGCGCGCAGGATCGGCGCCGCGGCCTGCAGCACGTGCAGCGTGCCGCGCACGTTGACGTCCTGCACTTCGGCGAACCGCGCCGGCGACAGCTCGGTCAGCCGCGCCACGTGCGCGATGCCGGCGTTCGGCACGACGATGTCGACGCCGCCGAAGCGCAGCACGCAGCGCGTGAACTCGGCCGCGACCGCTTCGGCATCGCGCAGGTCGACGCTGCCGCAAGCGAGCCGGTCGTGGTGCGCGGCGAAGCGCTGCATCGCGGTCGCGAGCCGCGCCGCGTCGACGTCGGTCGCGAACACGCAGGCGCCGGCCTCGAGCAGCGCCTCGACGATGCCGCTGCCGATCGCGCCGGCGGCGCCGGTCACGAACGCGATCTGGCCCTGCAGCGGCGGCGGCTTCTGCGCCGACAGTTTGGCCAGCTCGAGCGGCCAGTATTCCATGCGCGCCAGTTCGTGGTCCGGCAGCGCCTCGAAGCGGTCGAGGTCGTGCGCCATGGCCTTGGTGCGCAGCGTGTGCTCGGCGATGTCGGCGGCGATCCGCGCCGCCGACGGCACAGCACCGAGCGCGACGAGGCCGATGCCGGCGACCACCGCGATGCGCGGCTCCGGCGGCAGCATCGCCACCTTCGGATCGGGCCGGTGCGCGGTGAAGTAGCGCTGGTAGGCCGCGCAGTAGGCGGCGACCGCGGCGTGCACCTGGTCGCCGGCCACCGCCTCCTCGCGGCCGAGGAACAGGTAATGGCCCTTGGTGCGGATCACGTGGTCGGGCGTGATCGGCCCGGTCGCGCAGAGCTGCCGCGCCGCGCCGTGCGCCGCGAACGCCGCCAGGTCGTCGGCCGTGCGCGCGTCGGCCACGACGCGCTGCCACGCCGGTCCGACCGGCGAATCCACCTTGCGCGCGACCGCGCCGCGCAGGATCGGCAGCGCGCGCGCGAGCAGCGCGCGGCGCTCGTCGGCCGACCACGGCGCCGCCTCGGCCCACAACATCGACGGCCGCCCGCCGATGCTGTGCGCGAGGTACTTCTCGGCGCGGTCGACCAGTTCGATCGTGCGTTCGTAGCTCTGCCGCGCCGAGTCGCCGAACGTGAACAGGCCGTGTTTGGCCAGCACGATGCCGCGGCACTGCGGCGCCGCCGCGAACGCCGCCGCGACCGCCTGCGCCAGCGGGAAGCCCGGCATGATCCACGGCAGCAGCACGACCGCGTCGCCGAGCGCCGCCCGCACGCGCGCGGCCGGATCGGGGGTGTCGGTCAACGCGAGGATCGCGTCGGCGTGCGTGTGGTCGACGTAGGCGTGCGGCAGGAACGCATGCAGCAGCGTCTCGACCGACGGGTTCGGCGCGCGGCTGTCGAGCAGGGCGCCGCGCACCGCGTCGACCATCGCCTGGTCGCCGAGGGCGTCGAGCGCGCGCAGCTCGAGCAGCGGCTGCAGGCGCACCGCCGGCATGCCTTCCGGCCCGACCTCGGCGAGATCGCTGCCGCTGCCCTTGACGCACAACACCGGCACGTCGCGGCCCAGCAGGTCCGTGCGCGTCGTCTTGACCGACGTGTTGCCGCCGCCGTGCAGCACCAGCGACGGGTCCTGCCCCAGCAGGTGGCACGTGTAGAGGCGCAGCGCCAGCGCCTCGCCGTGCGCGGCGTAGCGCGCGACGTAGTCGCGGGCAGTGGCATCGTTCCAACGGCTCTGCATGGTGGTCGGGCTCCCGCGGCGGGCGCGCGAACGTATCCGAACCCGGGCCCGCCGGCGCGCGTCGAATCAGCGCGGCGGCCGGTGCGCGCGCAGCCAGTCGGCGAGGCGCTGCAGGTCGGCGGGCCACGGCGCCTCGAAGCACAGCGGCTCGTCGGTGTGGGGATGCCGCAGCGACAGCCGGTGCGCGTGCAGGCACTGGCGCCCCGGATCGGGCGCGCCGGCCGGCAACCGGTCGTGCTGGCGCGCGCGCGATCGGTAGGTCTTGTCGCCGACCAGCGAGTGGCCGATCGCCGTCATGTGCACGCGGATCTGGTGCGTGCGGCCGGTGCGCGGCCGGCAGCGCACGTCGGCGAAGCCGTCGAAGCGCTCGACCAGCTCGTAGAACGTCTCCGCCTCGCGCCCACCTTCGTCGACGACGGTCATGCGGTCGGGGTGGCGCGGGTCCGGCGCGATCGGGCGGTCGATCCAGTCGCTCTGGAAGCGCGGCACGCCGTAGACGAGGCAGCGGTAGACCTTCTCGACCGCGCGCGCCTTCCACTGGGCGCGCAGCGCATCGAGCGCAGCCTGGGTCTTGGCGACCACCATGACTCCCGACGTGTCGCGGTCGAGGCGGTGCACGATGCCGGGCCGGTCGGTCGCGTCCGGCGACGGCAGGTCGCCGAAGCGCGCCACCGCCCAGCTGGCCACCGTGTGCGCCCGCGAGCGCCGGTCCTCGGGCGGATGCGCGGCGAGGCCCGGCGGCTTGTCGATCACGCACATCCAGGCGTCGTCGTAGAGCACCGCCACCTCGGGCAGCGGCAGGTCGGGAGCCAGCGGGTCGTCGGCGGCGCCCGGCGGCAGCGTGAACCGCACCTCGGCGCCGGCCGGCAGCAGCAGGCTCGGCCGCACGTCGTGGCCCGGCACCTGCACCAGGCCCTGGTCGAGCAGGCGCCGGGCGCTGGTGCGGCCGCGCACCTCGGGCAGGCGCGCCAGGAACGCATCGAGCCGGATGCCGGCGTCGGCTGGGGGCACGGGGCGGACGAGCGGCTCGGTCATGCGGCCGGGCGATCATGCAGAACCGGCGCGCGGTTGTCTCGCTTGCCGTGCCGACGCAGCCGGTTCTCCCCAACATGCCGAGAGTTTTCCACACGCCCCGCTTGCGTAGCGCCCATCGCATGGGAATCTTCTCCACATGGCGTGGGGCCGGGCGCAGATCGCGCGCGACCTTCGCGCCGCCCTCTCGCGACCATGCACTTCTCCGCAGCGTTTTCGTCGCGGCGTCCCGGTTCCGCATCTGCCGCCGTTCCTCCGCGTGTGCTGCTCGTCGACGACGAACCCGACGTGCTGCAGGGCGTGCGCACGATCCTCGAGCATGCCGGCTACGAGGTGACCGGGGTCGGCAGCCTGCGGCAGGCCGTCGGCGCACTGGCCAGCACGCACTTCGAACTGATCGTCACGGACCTCTACCTCGGCGACACCGACCTCGGCCACGAGATCGCCGAAGTGGCGCGCGAACAGCGCCCGGCGACGCCGGTGGTCGTGATGACCGGACGGCCGACGTTCGACGCCGCGCAGGGCGCGCTGCGGCACCGCGTCGACGACATCGTCGTCAAGCCGGTCGAGGCCAACCACCTGGTCGCGACCTGCGCGCGGGTGCTGCGCGACACCGAGCTGGCGCGCCGCAACCAGGAGCTCGAATCGGCGAACGCGGTGCTGACCTCGGTGCTGCCGCGCACGATCGAGATGAAGGACCCCACCACCAGCGGCCATGCCGCCCGCGTGGTCGGCTACACGGACTCGCTGGCGATGCGCTGCGGCGTCGATGCCGAGCAGCGCGCCTCGCTGCGGCTCGCGGCCCTGCTGCACGACATCGGCAAGATCGGCATCCCCGACAGCATCCTGCGCAAACCCGGGCCGCTGACGCCGGACGAGTTCGAGGTGATCCAGCGCCACCCGGCGATGGGTTACGAGGTGCTGGCGCCGCTGCGCGAGCACGGTGACGTGCGCGACTGGGTCTACCAGCACCACGAACGCTGGGACGGCAAGGGCTACCCGCAGGGGCTCGCCGGCGAGGAGGTCGCGCTGCCGGGCCGCATCCTGGTGCTGGCCGAGGTCTACGACGCGCTGGTCGAGGAGCGCAGCTACAAGCCGGCCTGGCCGGTGCCGAAGATCGTCGACCTGTTCCGCGAACAGGCCGGCCGCCAGTTCGACCCGGAACTCGCCCACCTGGTCGCCGACGGACTGGCGCGCGATGGCAAGCGCTTCTTCGCCGCGGCGCCGGGCCAGCTGTTCTGACCGGCTGCGCTCTTGCAGCGCCGGCGCTGTGGGGCGTTCCGGCCGCGCCGGCCCGAGTGCGCCCGGGGCTTGGCAGCCGCGACATCCGGTCGACAATCCCTCGACAGACCCGGGCACCGGGCTAGGATCCAGACCCCTCCGATTCCCGCGTGGTCCGCGCCCCCGGACCGCGTGGTGCCTGTTGCCCATCGCTGGATGCACCTCATGCATCGGAACTCGCTGCTCACCGTGACCCGCGGTACGTTCTCCCTCGGACTGTTGCTGGCCAGTGCTGCCGCCCAGGCCGCCGTGCTGCCGTCACAGAGCGCGCCCGCCGAAGCGCCCGGCAAGCAGCCCGGCTCGCTGACCGCCGGCCTGCCGGAGTTCCTGCTGCTGGTGCCGGGCGGCGCCGTCGAGGTCGGCCTCTCCGCCGAAGAACTCGTGCTGGCGGTTTGCCAGGTCGTGAGCCCGCGCCGCCCGGACGCCGCGGCGAAACTGAGCGCCAGCAAGATCGAACTGCTGATGAAGCAGAGCGCGTCGGTGCTGGGCCCGAAGAAGGTCGACGTGCCGGCGTTCCTGCTGGCGCGTGCGCCGGTGACCTGCGCCCAGTGGGAACGCTACCTGATCGAGAAGCGCAGGACCGGCAAGATGCGGCCGCCGTTCGACTGGTGGCGCTACGGCGCCGAGGAGCACTACAACCAGTCGCTGCCCGAAATCGGCAAGGAGTTCCCGAAGGACGCCGACGGCCCGGTGCTCTACTGGGAGCGCCACGGCGCCGAACTGCCCTACAGCCTGCAGACCAAGGACGGCAAGTCGTTCGCGGACCAGCCGGTCACCTACATCGACTACCGCAGCGCCAACGACTTCGCGGCCTGGCTCGGCATGCGCCTGCCCACCGAAGCCGAATGGACGCGCGCCGCGCGCGGCGACGGCACCAACGTGTGGCCGTGGGGCGCCGGCGAACAGAAGAACGACGTCTACTCCGAAGAAGTGCTCGACGGGTTGCGGATCCTGAAGACCAAGGACAAGGCGCGCAAGCCGGTCGGCAGCGTCGACGGCAACCGCGGTCCGTTCGGGCACGTCGACATGTTCGGCCACGTCTGGCAGCTCGTCGCCGGCACCAGCTACCGGCCGATCAACGGCGAGGAGCCGTTCAAGGACGCCTGGAAGCAGCTGCAGAAGGACAAGGTCGGCGCGCTGCTGACCGCACCGCCGCTGTGGAAGGACGACCGCGCGCTGGCCAAGGGCGGTTCGTTCCTGTCCGCCGGCGAGCCGATCCAGCTGCTGGTCGACGCCCGCGCCCCGATGCAGACCATCGACGTGCTCGAGTCGGTCGGCCTGCGGCTCGCGAAGAGCCTGCGCCCCGGCTACGACATGCTCTACTCGCTGCTGCGCGGCACCTACGACCGCAGCCGCTTCGTGCGCGGGCAGGACATCGACCTGGCGATGCAGGCCGGCATCGAGCGCTACGAACTCGGCAGCGACGGCTTCCCGACCGCCTACCAGGCGGTGTCGTTCGCGCCGGTCAACTGGCTCGCCACGGACCCCAAGAGCGACCTCGGCAAGGTCCTCGACCAGACGCAGGTCGAGCCGCTGCTGGTCGGCTCGCTGGCGACCTCGCTGCCGCTGGCCGAGCCGTCGGTGCCGGCCGGCCACTACTCGGTGCTGTACCGCGACGCCGGCATGCCGCGCGAGCTGGTCGAGGCGATCAAGGCCGGCCACAAGGAGATGCAGGCGCTGGCCAAGAAGCCGAAGAAGGAAGACGCCAAGGAGGGCGAAGACGGCGAAGCCGGCGAGAAGGACGACAAGCCGGCCGACAAGCCGGACAAGGGCGACAAGAAGAAGGCCGGGTGGCGCGACGTGCTGGCGCGCTTCGGCCTCACCGAGGCCGACGTCACGCCGAAGGAGGCCGCCAACGGCCTGAAGTTCGTGCGCGTCGACGGCTTCGAAGTGTCGACCGAACACGGCAACTACCTGCTGCACGGCAACGACGGCAAGGTCGTGGCCGCGATCCCGAGCCACAAGAAACTGGTCGCCGGTGCCGCCCTCGCTTCGACGCTCGAACTCGGCGCCGACGCGAAGAACCGCATGGTCGTGCACATCGTGACCGGCGCGCCGATCAGCCAGCAGAACCAGAAGCGCATCGTCGCGGTGCCGTTCTCGGTCACGCTCGATCGCCCTGCCGGCCAGAACGACGACTGGCGCCTGCCGACGAACTGACGGCGCCAGCGCCTGCCACCCACCACCACCACCACCACCACCACCACGCTCGAGCCCGACCTTGACCGCCCCCGCCGACCACAAGGACGCCAAGACCCGCATCAACGACCAGGCGAAGGCCGCCTTCTTCGTGCAGGAGTACGGCGCCAGCCCGCGCATCGACGGCGTACAGATCGTCGAGCTGAAGCGCTTCAACGACGACGGCGGCGCGATCACCGAACTCGGCCGCCTGACCGCCGGCATGCACGCGCAGCTCGACGGCTTCGAGTGCAAGCAGGTCAACTACTCGGAGATGGAGCCGGGCGCCGTGAAGGCGTTCCACATGCACCACCGCCAGACCGACGTCTGGTACGTGCCGCCGTGCGACAAGCTGCTGCTGGTGCTGCACGACTGCCGCAAGGGCTCGAAGACCGAGGGCACGACGATGCGGTTCGTGCTCGGCGACGGCAAGGACCGGCTGGTGCGGATCCCGCCCGGCGTCGCGCACGGCGCCGCCAACATCGGCCAGCGCACCGGCCGCATCATCTACATGGTGGACCTGCACTTCTCCGGCACGCCCGGCGAATGCGACGAGGGCCGCCTGCCGTGGGACTACCTCGGCGCCGAGATCTGGAACGTCGTGCGCGGCTGAGCAGCCGACGGCGACCGATCGCCTCGACTCACAGCAGCGGCGACAGCATGCCGCACAGGCCGTCGATGCCGCGCCGGAACGGATCGGTCGGCAGGTCGGCGGTCGACAGCCGGCGTGAGCCCGCGCGGCGCCGTTCGATCGTCTGCTGCACCTCGGCGGCGAGCCCCTCGGCGTCGACCGCCATCACGGCCAGCTCGAAGTTCAGGTGCGCGCTGCGCAGGTCCATGTTCGCGCTGCCGACCATCACGTGCCGGCCGTCGACGACCAGCAGCTTGGCGTGGTTGTAGTCCTGCACGGTCTCGTACAGCTCGACGCCGGCCGCCAGCAGCGGGCGATAGTGGTGCCGCTGCGCGTGGTAGAGCACCGCCGCCTCGACCTTCGGTCCGTTGGTGTAGATGCGCACCGTGACGCCGCGCGCCGCCGCCACCTTCAGCGCGAACAGCAGCGTCGGCGGGGGCACCAGATACGGCGAACTCAGCTCGACCGAGCGCGCCGCGTCGCCGATCGCCTGGATCATCGCGTACCAGAGGTCGGACTCCTCGCGGTCCGGACCGCTGCACAGCACGCCGACGTCGATCGCCCCGCTGGCGGTGGCGGCGGCCGCTGCCGGCACGGCCGGCAGGTCGCGCAGCACCTCGTCGGTCGCCGTGCACCAGTCCTCGGCGAACACGTCCTGCAGGCGCTGCACCGCCGGCCCGCGCAGTTCGAGCATCGCGTCGAGCCAGGTGCGCGTGCGCCCGAGCCGGTCCGTGAAGTACTCGTCGCCGACGTTGCGGCCGCCGACGAAGCCGATCGCGCCGTCGACGACCAGCAGCTTGCGGTGGTTGCGCAGGTTGACCGTGAACGGCCGGCGCTTCCACAACAACGGCAGGAACGGCTCGGCGCGGCCGCCGGCGGCGCGCAGCGCGGCCAGGTGCGAGGCCTTCAGCCCCCAGCTGCCGAACGAGTCGTAGCACAGCCGCACCTGCACGCCGCGCGCCGCCGCGCGCGTCAGCGTGGCGAGGAAGCGCTGTCCGGCCGCGTCCGGGCGGAAGATGTAGACCACGCAGTGCACGTAGCCCTGCGCGGCGTCCATCGCGGCCTCGGCCGCGTCGCCGAAGTCCTTGCCGGACGGCAGCCAGCGCACCGAAGTGCCACCGACGAGACCGGTGCCGTCACTGCCGGCGAGCAGCGCGCGCAGCCCGGTGCGGCGCGCGGCCGCCGCGGCGCCGCGCGAGCGGCCTTCGCGCACGCGTTCGCCGCGCACGCGCACGCGGCGCAGGCGGCGCAGGTGCAGCCGCCGCGGCATCAGGTAGTAGAGCGTCAGGCCGATCCACGGCGCCGCCAGGATCACCACCACCCACAGCAGCGAACTCGACGGCGAGCCACCGCTGACCAGCACGCGGTAGACGAACACCAGCGCCAGCAGTTCGCCGACCAGCGCCAGCGCCAGCACCATCCACGGGTGCGCGGCTTCGGTGGCGGCGAGCGCGATCATCGCCGGGCAGGATACCAACCGCGGCTCAACCGCCGCTGCCGTCGGCGGGCATCGTGCCGGCGTGGATCGCGCGCAGCGGCAGCGTGCGGCGCTCGTTGGCGCCGGCGGCAGAACGCGCCTCGACCGACAGCACGAAGTACTGCCCCAGCACCGGTTCGCGGCCCAGCGGGCTGTCGAGGTAGAACGTCGCGCGCCAGCCCGACTCGACCGCCAGCGGCTGCTGCGCGGTGTACGGCTGGATCGGCGGCCCGCCGAGGCCCGACGGCGCGTCGAGCTGGCGCAGCAGCACTTCGCCGATCGCGACGCGCGGCGCCCCCCCTTCGGGGCCGATGCGGAACTCGACCGGCGCCGGCCCGCGGTTGTCGATCGTGATCTGGACCCGCGTCTGCTGCCGACCGAGGTCGATCGTGACCTCGGCGCCGTGCAGGTTGCCGGCGTGCAGGCCGTTCGGGTTCGTACCCCACGTGGTCGGCCCGTCCTGCTGGTAGCGCAACCACGGCCGCGGCGGCGGCGGCGTGCCGCACGCCGCCAGACCGACCAGGACCACCAGGACACCGCAGATCCGACTCGCCATCGCGTTCACCTCGCCTGGGCCGCCGACCGCTCGGGCCGGAAAACGAACGCCCCGCCCGCGGCCTTCACCGCGAGCGGGGCAACTGGAGCCGATGGTGGGATTCGAACCCGCGACCTATGCTTTACGAAAGCATTGCTCTACCAGCTGAGCTACATCGGCGCAGCGGGCGAGGGAGAGTAGCGAGCCGATCGCCGGGGGTCCAGCGCGATTCCGCGCCGTGTCTCGACGTGCTACAGCGCCACCACGGCCAACGGCGCGGGAGTTCGGCGCCGAAACGACCGCGGCGCCCCGAAGGCGCCGCGTGCGAGCGCCGCGGCGGACCGCGGCGCGGAGGCGGAACGACCGCGCGATCAGCCTTCGCCGGCCGCCGGCGCCGAGCCCGCGACCTTGCGCAGCTTCTTCGACAGCTCCGCGCGCTGCTGCGGGTCGAGCTTGCCCTTGCCGAGCGCGACCGCTGCCGCCGTGCGCAGCGCGACGTCGCCACCACCCTCGACCGCCGTGATCAGCGCGGCCGCGACATCGGCCGGGCAGCTGTCCAGGCGCGCCAGGATGTTGCCGATCGCATCGGCCGCGGCGGTCTTCAGTTCGACCGAGCCGCCGCCCGACAGGGCCGCGGCCAGGTTCGCCAGCTCGCCGGCCGTACCCGACAGGCCCAGCGCGCGCGCGGCCGGCACCGAGACCGCGTCACCGCGGTCGAGCTGCTTGGCCAGGCTCGGCAGCGCCCCGCCGATGTCACCCTTCTGCGCGGCAATCGCCAGCAGCGCGGCGCTGGCCTTCTGCGCGTAGGCCTCGGCGCGGGCGCCGGCCGGGCTGGTGACACCCTCGAGCGCGGTGTTGACCGCGGCGATCAGCGTTTCCCCGGTCAGCGGCGCCTGCACGACGCCGACCGACTCGCCGAAGCGGGTCTTCGCGGCCTCGACGTCCTTGGCGACGATCACGACCTTGGTGTTGGCGTGGCGCGGGTCCTTCTTCAGGTTGCCGATCACGTCCTCGGGCAGGCGATCCGGCAGGATCTCGTTGATCACCACGACATCGATGTTCGGGTTGATCAGCAGCGTGCGCATGCCGTCGACCGCGCCGGTGCTGGCATCGACCGCGATGCCACGCACGCCGGACGACGCCTGCACCGCGTTGGCGGTGTCGATCGTCGGGCCGATGACCTGGATCGTGCGCACCGCCTCTTCGGCGACCGCGTCGGCCAGCACCGCGACGACCTGCGACTGCTGCGGCACCGCGGCGCCGCCGCTGGCGCGGACCAGCGCGTCGGCGGCGGCGTACTTGACCCGCTTGTCGCTGCTGTTCAACGCCGCGAGCAGCGTGCTCTGGCCGATCGTGTCGACGCTCTCGGCGCGCTCGAGCGCCTGGATCGCGCCGATCGCCACCGGCGCCATGCCGTCGCGCACGCCGGCTTCGAGGGCCGAGCGCAGCGAATCGACGCCGGTCGCCAGCGCGGCGATCTTCAGCTCGGCCGCCACCGGCTCGAGCGCACGCAGCGACTCGTCGCCGCTGGCCAGCGAGGTCTCGATCAGGCTCGCCTGGCCGAGGTTGGCCTGCGCCAGCATGCTGCGCGCGTCGACGTTGGCCGGCGCGATGCGCACGGCGGTCGCGGCGACCGACTTGGCCAGCTCGCTCGGATACAGCAGCGGCGCGACGTCGGTCGCGAGCAGCTTGCCGTCCTCGAGCTGCCAGACGACTTCGCTGAAGCCGCCGATCGGGATCTCGCCCTGCAGGTAGCTGCGGGCCTGGCCCAGCATCAGGTCGATCGCGTTGCCCTGCACACCGTGCTTGGCGACGAACTTCTTCGCGATCGCGCTGACGTTCGGACGGTCGTCACCGACCAGGAACGCCATCATCGGCGCCGCGCGCAGGTCGCCGATCTGGTGCAGCGCCGCGGCGGCGTTCTGCACGGTCAGCGCGTCGCTGCTCTTCAGCACTTCGAGCAGCGGCAGCACCGCGGCCGAACGCAGCTGCGACAGCGTGTAGATCGCCTGGATCTGGCCCTCGTTGTCGTCCGGGTCGCCGAGCTTGGCGACCAGCGCCGGCACCGCGAACTCACCGTGGTTGGCGATCAGCGAGTTGATCGCCGACTGGCGCGGGCCGTATTCGCTGTCCTTCGCGGTCGCGGTCGCGACCAGGCCGGCGATCGCCGCCTCGTCGCGCGAGCGCTGCTTCGACTCGACCTTCGCCTTCTCGAGGATCGACTGCGCGATCTGCTGGATCTCGCCCTTCGTGGTCATCAGCAGGTACCACTCGTCCTGCGAGACCGACTGGTAGAGCCGCAGCGCGTCTTCGTTCGACGGGTCCGCGGTCAGGATCTCACGCAGCTTCGCGACCGCTTCGTCCTGCTTGTTCAACCGCAGCAGCGTGACGGCTTCCTGCAGCGGGGTGTCCTGCGCCAGGGCCGAGCCGCCGACGACGACGGCAACGGCAGCCGCCAAGAGAGACTGAGGGAACGAGCGGGCCATGAACAGGGACTCCTCGAGGAAGGGTGTCAGGGGTCTGGGAAGAGGGCGCGATCCGGGGGCCGGCACTCCGCGGGCGTTCGGACGATCGGGGCCGGAACTCCCCCCAGCCGGGGACGGGCTGGAAAGGGCTGTCGAATGCTATGTTCCGACCGGCGACCGTCAAGTGGACGCGTGCGGGCAGCGGTTTTGGTGCCGAAGGATACCCCACTCGGCCCGCCGCGCCGCGCCCGGCCCCGGCGGCACCGCGAGCCGCCGGTGCCATCGCGGCTGCCGCCGCAGTGATTCGTCGGCGACGGCGTGAATTGTGGCGCCGGGCCGGTGCCCGTAGGGTGGACAGCGATGGTTGCCGAGCCCGCCACGATCCTGATCGTCGACGACCACCGTGCCGTGCGCGAGGAGCTGGCGTTCGCGCTCGGCTACGACGGGTTCACGACCGCCGAAGCGGCCGACGGCCCGAGCGGCCTCGAACGCGCACTGACCGGCGACGTCGACCTCGTGCTGCTCGACGTCAAGCTGCCCGGCCTCGACGGGCTCGACGTGCTGGCGCGCATCAAAGAAGCGCGCCCCGAACTGCCGGTCGTGATGATCTCGGGCCACGGCGACCTCGACACCGCGGTGCTGGCCGTGCGCAAGGGCGCCTACGACTTCCTGCAGAAGCCGTTCGCTGCCGACCGCGTCGCCCTGTCGATCCGCAACGCGCTGCGCACGTCGCGGCTGCAGCGCGACTGTGCGACACTGCGCGCTCTCGCCGACCACGAACTGCTCGGCCAGAGCGCGGCGATCGGCCAGGTGCGCGGGCTGGTCGACAAGGTCGCGCCGACCGACGTGCCGGTGCTGATCACCGGCGAGAACGGCACCGGCAAGGAACTGGTCGCGCGCCAGCTGCACCAGAAGAGCCGCCGCAACACCGGCCCGTTCGTCGCGGTCAACTGCGCGGCGATCCCGGCCGACCTCGCCGAGAGCGAACTGTTCGGCCACGAGAAGGGCGCGTTCACCGGCGCGCTGCAGGCGCGCGCCGGTTCGTTCGAGCAGGCGCACGGCGGCACGCTGTTCCTCGACGAGATCGGCGACATGCCGCTGCCGCTGCAGAGCAAGCTGCTGCGCACGCTGCAGGAACGCGTCGTGCAGCGGCTCGGCGCGCGCGAACCGCGCAGCGTCGACGTGCGCGTGCTGGCGGCGACCAACCAGGATCTGCAGGCGATGGTCGCCGAGAAGACGTTCCGCGAGGACCTGTTCTACCGGCTGCACGTCGTGCGCATCCACCTGCCGCCGCTGCGCGAGCGCGCCGACGACGCGGTGGCGCTGGCGCAGCATTTCCTGGCCGCGGCGACCGCGCGCAACGGCCTGCCGGTGCGGCGGCTCGGCAAGGGCGCGGCGGCGTGGCTCGCGGCGCAGCCGTGGCCGGGCAACGTGCGCCAGTTGAAGAACGTGGTCGAAGGCGCGGCCGTGCTGGCGTCGGGCACCGAGATCCCGGCCGAGGAGTTCGCCGCGGTCGGCGTGCCGACGCCGGGCGCGCTGGCCGAAGGCGGCACCGACTGGTTCGCGTTCGAGAAGCTCGACGACTTCCGCGCCGCGACCGAGAAGGAGTTCCTGCGCCGCAAGCTGCTCGAGTTCGGCGGCAACATCAAGCGCACCGCCGAGCGCATCGACCTGCAGCGCAGCAACCTCTACAAGAAGCTCGAGCGCTACGGGCTCAAGTAGCGGCGCGCTGGCGCGGCGGCTGGCCGGGATCCAGTTCGGCGGTGATCCAGCGCCGCACGCCGAACTCGCGGTAGCCTCGGTCCTGCAGGAAGCGAGCGACGTTGCCGCCATCGCGGCGCAGGGCCCGGATGCGGTCCGCGAGTTCCGGCCATTCTGCGCGCGCCCGCTGCACTTCGGCGGCGAACGCCAACGCGCGACGGTGTTCGGCGATGCCGACCAGCGAGAGCGCGAAGCCGAACACGGCCGGCGTCCACAGCACGATCCAACCGCGCTCCCACAAACACACCCATCGCGAGCCCGGCCGCGGTGAGCGCGAGGCCGACGCCGATCTTGCCCTTCGGCGACAGGCTCAGCATCTGGTCCTCGAACCTCGGCGTGTCCACCACCGTCCTCCTCGCCCGGGCCGATCGTCGACCCAAGGCGCGCCGAGCATCGGCACCGCGAGCGAAAGTGCAAGTTCCGGAAAGCGGTGCCGAGGCCGACGCGGTAGCACTGCGGGCCGCCATGAAGCGCACCATTTCGCTCGTCCTGGCCGCGGCGCTCGGCGCCTGTGCGGCCACCCCGACCACCGCAACCACCGCCGGCCCGGCAACGGACCTCGGCGCGTTCTCGGTCAGCCTCGCGGTCAAGGACCTCGCCGCCTCGCTCGAGTTCTACCGTCGGCTCGGTTTCACCGAGGCTGGCGGCAATGCCGCGCAGCATTGGCTGATCCTGCGCAACGGCACGGCGACGATCGGCCTGTTCCAGGGCATGTTCGACAAGAACACCCTGACCTTCAACCCGGGCTGGTCGGCGGCCGCCGAGCCGCTGCCGCGGTTCGAGGACGTGCGCGCGATCCAGCAGCGGCTCGAGGCGCAAGGCCTGCAACTCGCCGCGCGCACCGACGCCGCCGGCATCGGACCCGCCTACGTGGCGCTGGTCGATCCGGATGGCAATCCGGTGCTGATCGACCAGCACGTGCCGAAGCCGCAGTGACGGCGGCCCGGCCGGTCGAGACTGCGCGCCCGCTCAGGGCGCTTGCGGCAGCACGATCTTCTGGCCGACCTTCAGGTTCTCGTCGAGACCCGGGTTCGCGGCCAGGATCTCGCGCACCATGCGCGCCGCGTTCTTGCGGCCGTAGGTGCGGTCGGCGACCTTCCACAGCGAGTCGCCGCTCTTGATCGTGTACTCGGTCGCGCCGCGCGCCGGCACCGCGGGAGCCGCAACCGAGCGGTCACCGGCGCCCGGCTGCGCGAACGTCGGCTGCGGTTCACCCGTGCGGTTGGCCGCGGCCGGCGTGCCACCGAGCACGCTGGCCAGCGAGCCGACGCCCGGGATCGCGCCGTTGCCGCCGCTCGGCGCCGGCGCGGCACCGTCCGCTTCGGCGGTCAGCGTGCGCGGCTTGCTGGCCTTGATCGCGGCCAGCACGTCGCCGTCGTCGACCCACGGCACGGCCACTTCCTGGCCGACGCGCAGCACCGCGAGGTCCTCGTTCAGCGCCTTCGCTTCGTCGAGGAACGGATCGCGCGCACCGCACCAGCGGCGCACCAGCATCTCGAGCGAATCGCCGGCGCGCGCGCGCACCAGGCGCACGCTGCGGTCGCGGCGGCTCGGCCCGAGCTGCTGCGCCAGCAGTTCGGCCGCGACCACGGCCGGGTCGACCGCGACCAGCGGCTGCTGCTTCGTGACTTCGCCGGGCGCCGGCAGCACCTCGGCCACCTTCGCCGGTTCGACGGCCGGCGCGGCCGCGCCGCCGTCCTGCCGCAGCAGGTCGCCGAGGGCCTTCGCGGGCGCGTTCGTGGCAGCGCCGTCGGCGCCTGCCTTGGTCGCACCGGCCGCATCGCGGCCGCCCGGACCGATCAACACTGCGATCACCAGGATGACCGCGAGGAACCCGGTCACCGCGTAGACCAACAACCGCTCGTTCTGCTTCATGAAACCCTCCCAGCCTGACCGTGCTGGCGACTGACCTTGCTGACGCCGCGGCGAACCGCGGCGCCTGGCCGTTGCGGGACCGCCCTGCGCCGTTCGCGCTGGCCCGCACCGACTGTGCGACGCCGGGATGACCGCCCGGCGCCGCGGCGCATGCTAGAGCAACTACGCCTGCGGCGCCACCTGCGGCTCACCGAACTTGCGCGTCGGCCGACCCGTCGCGGCGCGGCGGCGCCGCGTGCTCGACGATTCGCGTGCCCGCCGGCACCTCGAACTCGGCACTCGGCGCCGGGTCGGGATCGACGACCGGCGCGCGCAGTTCGATCTCGACCAGGTCGCCGGCCGGATCGCGGTAGGCGATCGCGGCCAGCGCGCCGCCGTCCTGGCGCAGCAGCACGGCCAGCTCGCGCACGCGTTCCCGCACCGCCGGCCGGCGCGGCTGCAGCGTGATGCGCGTGCGCTGCGGGTCGGCCGGGTCCGGCCCACAGGCGGTCACCGCGAACTCGGCCAGCAGCCGCTCGGTGTCGCCGCCGACCGCCGCGAACAGGCCCTGCGCCAGCTCGGGTCCGTCGAGGTGGAAGCGCTCGAGCCGCTGCTGCTGCGGCCGGAACACCTCGTAGACCGACCCGGTGAGCCGCACGATCGACGCGCGCGGCGCGGTGGCGTGGAACACGATGCAGGCCGGTTGCCGCACGAACAGGAACCGGCCGCGGCTGCGCAGCGGTTCGCGCGCCAGCGCCGTGGTGCGGGTCTGTTCGTAGTCGGCCACCAGCACGCGCAGCCCGCGGCTGCGTTCGCCGTGCGCGCGCAGCAGCGCTTCGCCGGCCGCCACGACTGCGGCCGGCGGCGGCGCCGGCGGCGAGGGTGGCGGCGTCTGCGCCGCCAGACCGCCGCACCACCAGACGAGCGCGAGGCGGAACCTCACGGCGCCGCCTCGGCGGCGACCGCCGGTTCGGCGCCGGCGATGCGCGGCACCAGGTCGTGGCGCGCCTGCAGCCGGCCGACCAGGAAGAACAACCTCAGCCGCAGCCGGTCGAGCCAGCCGAGGTCGAAGCCGCCGGCCAGCACGGTCGTGACCGCGCGCGCCATGCCGAGCAGCGGCCGCGGCGCGAAGAACACGTCGCGCGTGTGCGGGTCGTAGAAGCCGGTCACGAACCGCCGCACGAACCGGTAGCGCTCGTGCAGCCGCGCGTCGAAGCGCGCCAGCGCGCGCGCGCCGGCGCGGCCGTCGCCGAGCCAGGCCGCGCTCGCCGCGTCGGCGGCCTCGAGCCCCGAGCGCAGCGCCATCAGCACGCCGGTCGAGAACACCGGGTCCAGGAACGAGCCCGCGTCGCCGGCCAGCAGCCAGCGGTCGCCGTGGTAGCGCTCGGCACGGTAGCTGAAGCCGCTCTCGACGCGGAACTCGCCGAGCCGTTCGGCGCCCGCGAGCAGTTCGGCCGCGGCCGGGGCGCCAGCGACCGCGTGCGCGAACAGCGCCGCCGGATCGCCCTTCTCCTGCTGCTGGTAGTCGTCGAGGTCGAGCACGACCCCGACGCTGGTGCAGCCGTCCTTCAACGGGATGAACCACATCCAGCCGAGCCGCGGCAGCGACACGATGCGCGTGTCGCCGGCGCGCCGGCCCGGGTCGGTGCGCACGGCGCGGAAATGCGCGTAGATCGCCGCCTTGCGCAGTTCGGCGTCGGGCTGCCGCACGCCTTCGCGGCGGGCGACGAAGCCGGTGCGGCCGCTGGCGTCGATCAGCGCCCGCGCGCGCACCGTCACCGGCGCCGCGCGTTCGTCCTCGTAGACCAGCGTGACGCCGTCGCGGTCGATCGTGTAGTCGCGCGCGCGGCCCTGCACCGTGCGCGCACCGCAGGCGACCGCGTGTTCGAGCATCAGCGCGTCGAACTCGGCGCGGTGCACCTGGAACGTCCACGGTGGGTCGACGTAGCGCGACGCCGCGAAGTCGAACAGCACGCGGTGCTGGCCGCACGGCGACACCAGTTGCGCGCCGAACTTCTGCACGAAACCGGCCGCCGCGAGCCGGTCGCGGCAGCCGAGCTCGGTGAACACCGCGTCGCCGAGCGGCAGCAGCGACTCGCCGATGTGGAAGCGCGGGAACCGTTCGCTCTCGACCACCAGCGCGCGGTGGCCGCGCCGCGCCAGCCGCGCGGCGGCGGCGGCACCGGCCGGGCCACCACCGACGACCACGACGTCGGTGTCGACCGTCGGGGTCGGCCAGGATTCGTTGGTGGCGGCGGGCATCGGGGCAGCTCGGTGGCCGGCAGACGAGCACAAAGCGGCGGTGCGCTCAACCGTCGTCCGGCCACCGCAGCGCGGCGCGGCAGCCCGACCCCGTCACGGTGCCGTCGGCGCGCAGCGTGACCGCGAGCCGCCCGAGCGCGATCCGGTAGGCCGCGATCGTGCCGTCGGCGGCCAGTTCGGCGACGACCTCGCCGCTGCCCAGCGCCGGCGCGAGGCGCAGCTGGACCACGCCGTCGCACTGCCGTTCGCCCAGCACGCGCGCCGGCGGCACCGGCGCCAGCAGTTCGGCGAACACCGCCGCGAGCACCAGCGCCAGGTGCGGCGGCGCGCCGTCGAGCGGCGCCGTGGCCACGTAGTCGCCGGCCGGCGTCGTCGCCGCGATCCGGTCCGCGGTGACGACCAGATCGAACACCTTGCCGCCGACGTCGGGAAACAGCTGCAGCGCGAACCGCTGCGGCCCGACCGCAGAGACGCCGTCGAACACGCCGGTCAGCGCCGGCGACTCGAGTTCGAGTTCGAACCGCGCCGGCACGCGCGCCGCGCACGGCATCGGCCGCACGCGCTGCAGCACCTCGGCCGTCGGCGGCGCGAAGCCCTGGCAGGCGGCGCCGAGCAGGCACAGGCAGAGCGTGGGGCGGGAAGCGCGCACCGGGTAAGGTCCCGAGCCTACCCGTGACCAGCCCCGCGCACAGCGTCGAGCCGATCCGCGACAAGCCGCACGGCGTGCCCCGCACGCTCGGCCGGCGGCTCTTGGGCCCGCTGCACGTGACCGGCATCGCCTGGTACCGGCTGCACTACTGGGCGACGTTCTTCCCGGAGTGGTTCGTCGTCACCGTGGTCTGGCTGTCGACCTGGTTCTTCTGGGCGGTGCTGTGGCAGATCCGCGCGGCGGTGGCCGCCAACCTCGAAGCGGTGCTCGGCCCGTGCAGCTGGTTCGAGCGGCAGCGCCGCATCTGGCGCACGTTCCACGAGTACGCGTGGTGCCTGACCGAACGCTACGAGCAGTTCCACCAGGCGGACCGCATGCGCTTCGAGTTCGCCGGCGAGGCGGTCTACGCGGACATGCAGGCCAACCCGCGCGGCTACGTGTTCTTCACCGCGCACTTCGGCAACTGGGAGATGGGCCCGCTGCTGCGCGACGTGCCGCGCGGCCGCAAGATCCACGTCGTGCGCGAGCCGGAGATGAGCCGCTCGGCCCAGCGCTTCGTCGGCGAACTGTTCGAGCGCCACCCGCGGCGCGACCAGTTCGTCGTGCACTACGCCGGCGCCGATCTGGCACTCGGCGCCCGCCTGCTGATGGCGCTGCGCCAGGGTGACGTCGTCGCGATGCCCGGCGACCGCCCGCGTGCCGGCATGGCGACCACGACCGCGACGATGTTCGGCCGGCCGATGCAGCTGCCGCCGGGGCCAGCGGCGCTGGCGCGCGCGGCCGGGGCGCCGCTGGTGCCGGTGTTCGTGTTCCGCGAAGGCCGGCGTCACTACCGGATCGAACTGCGCACGCCGATCGAGGTCGAGCAGGGCGACGACAAGGCGGCGGCGATCGGGCGCGCGGTCGATCGCATGGCGGCCGCCTGCGAGCAGGCGATCCGCGAACGGCCGCATCACTGGTTCTGCTGGGCGCGGCTCTGGTGACGCCGCTCGAGCAGCGGCGCCAGCACGAACAGGCACGCGAGCATGCTGGCCAGTGAGCCGGCGGCGACGATGCCGCCGAGGTCGCGCAGGCCCGGACTGTCGGCCCACAACAGCGCGCCGAAGCCGAGCACGGTGCCGAGGCTGGTGCGCACGACGCCGGTGCCGGTGGCGCCGGTGCCGGTGGCGCCGTGGCGGAAGTGGCCGACCGTGTGCACGCCCTCGTCGACGCCGATGCCGAGCACGAACGGCACCGCCACGAAGCTGACCAGCGACAGCGGCACGTCGAGCAGCAGCAGCGACGCCAGCACGAGCCCGAGGCCGACGAAGCTCGGCAGCAGCGCCAGCAGGCCGTGCCACCACGAGCGCAGCCACAGCGTCACCATCGCGAACGCGAGCCCCGCCGCCAGCAGCAGCGCGCGCACCAGATCGGCGCCCAGCACCGCCGCGAGTTCGCCGGCGACCGACGCGCCGGCGTGCACCTCGGCGCGCGGCGACAGTTCGCGGCGCACCGCGGCCGCGAACGCCGGCAGCGCCGCCGCGTCGAGCCGCGCCACCGGCCAGACCTGCAGCGCGCGGTGCGGCACCCCGCCGACGTCGAGCAGCGTCGGCGCGGCCGGCGGCGGATCGGCGGCGAGGCGTTGCGCGAGCTCGGCGAGCGCCGGCCGGAACGGCGCGGCCACCAGCCCCGCGGCCTCGATCTCGCGCAGCGTCGGCGCGACCACGTCGCCGATCGCCGCCCGCGCAGCCGCGACCGCGGCCCGCGCCGCGTCGGATTCGCCGGCATCGAGGCCGGTCCAGAACCGCACCAGCCCCGCCTGCTGCAGCGCCGTCAGCCCACGCTGCGCCGCGTCGAGGTCGGCCAGGCGCGGCAGCAGCACGACCGCCGGCACGGTCTGGAAACCGAGCCGCTGCTCGATCGCCGTTCGCGCGGCCGCGACCGGATCGCCGGCGGGCCGCAGCGCGTCCGGATCGGCCGACAACGGCACGCCGTGCCAGACGACCGCCAGCGCCGCGACGGCGGCGACCGCGACCACGGCGTGCGCGACCGGCCGCGCCGCGCGCTGCCGCAGCCAGCGGTCGGCGAGCCGCGACAGCCAGCTGCGCTCCGGATCGCGGCGGTGCCCCGCCGTCACCAGCAGCACCGGCAGCGCGGTGACCGTGACCAGGAAGCTCGCGGCGAGCCCCAGCGCCAGCAGCAGGCCGAACGCGTGCAGGCCGCTGAGCTGGCCGCTGCCGACCGCGACGAACGTCACCGCGGTGGTCGCCATGTCGATCGCCAGCTCCGGCACGGTGCGGCGCTGCACGTTGCCGACCGCGGTGCGGTGGTCGTGGCGCAGCCGTTCGTCGCGGTAGCGCGCCGCGTAGTGGATCGCGAAGTCGACGCCGAGGCCGCACAGCACCGCGACCGCCGCGACGGCGACGGTCGGCAGCGGACCGAACAGCGCGCTGCCGAACGGGATCGCCCACGTGATCGACAGCATCGCCGGCAGCTGCACCAGCAGCGGCAGCCGCACGCCGCGCATGGTCCAGCACAGGTAGGCGAACACGGCCAGCATCGCCCACAGGCTGGCGGTCTCGAAGTCGCCGCGGATCCGCGCCTGGTCGGCGCGCGCCACCGCGTAGCCGCCGAACACCAGCGCGTCGTGGCCGCGCAGCACCGCATCGACGTGCGCCATCAGCTCGGCCGCACGGTCGGCGTCGTAGGCATCGGTGGTGCCGACGAGCCGCAGCAGCACCTCGGTGCCGCCGCGGAACGACGCCCAGGGGCCGCCCGGATCGAGGCCCAGTTGCTGCGCCGGCTCGTCCTGCGCCAGCAGCCAGCGCAGGCCCAGCGGATCGCGCAGCGCCAGCTCGCGCGCGGCCAGCGGATCGTCGGCGAGGTCGAGCCGCAGCTGCTCGATCGCGGCGCGGCGCGCGTCGGGCTGCAGCGCGGCGACCAGGGCCTGGCGCCGTTCCGGCGTCAGGAACCACAGCGGCGCGGCGGCGCCGCGCTGCAGCCACGCCCCGAACAGTTCGTCGCGCGTCGCGTCGACCGCGGCCACCAGCGGCGAGCGGCGCAGCGCGGCCGTGATCGCCGGTAGCTGCGCCGTCACGCCGTCGCCGCGCAGCAGGAGCCACAGCGACCGCGCCGGCCGCGCGCGGTCGTCGAGCAGTTCGGCGATGCGCACGTGCGGGTGGTCCGCCGGCAGCAGGCGCGACACGTCGGGCTCGAACCGCACGCGCGGCCACAACAGGCCGGCCCATGCTGTCAGCAGCGCGATCGCGACCAGCGTCAGCGCCGGCCGCCGCAGCGGCAGCGACCACACGTCGCGCGGCGCGGCAGGACTCACGCCGACCGCCCGGCCTCGCCGCGGCGCGGTGCGGCCGCGAGCAGCCGTTCGACCGCGTCGCGGGTCAGCTTGCCGCGGTCGCTGCGCGGCAGCTCGTCGACCAGCACGATGCAGCGCGGCACCTTGGCCGCCGGCAGCTCGCGTGCGCACTGGCTGCGCACCGCGCGTTCGTCGATGCCGCGGCCGACCACCAGCGCCGCTGCGCTGCGCCGGCCGGCGTCGTCGTGCCACGGCACGACGGCGACGTCGCGCACACCGGGCAGCGCCGCGATCGCGCGTTCGACCTCGTGCGGGTGCACCTTGTGACCGCCGACGTCGAAGCTGTCGCTGGCGCGGCCGAGCAGCACCAGTTCGCCGTCACGGAACTCGCCGAGGTCCGCCGTGCGGAACGTGCCGCCTTCCAGGTCGGCGTCGGCCTCGAGTGCGACCCCCACCGCCGCCGACCGCACGCAGGCGCGGCCGTCGGCGTCGAGCCATACGTCGACGCCGGCGATCGGAGCGCCGACGCTGCCGCGCTCGGCCGCGGTGCCGGTGCGGTCGTAGCAGATGCCGCCGGCCTCGGTCGCGCCGTAGAACACGTGCACCGGCTGGCCGAACCGCGCGCGGAACGCCGCCGCGACCGCCGGTGCCAGCGGTGCGCCGGCCGACACGCACAGCCGCAGCGACGCCGGCAGCGGCCCGGCCTGCTGCAGCAGCGCGCGCACCAGCGCCGGCACGGCCGGCAGCACGGTCGGCGCGCCGGCGCGCAGCGCCCGCAGCAGACCGAGCGGGTGGCGTGCGTCGGGCAGCACCAGCACGCGGCCGCGCTGCAGCGCCGGCACCAGCAGGTTGCCGACGCCGTAGCTGAACGACATCGGCACCGCGGCCAGCACGCGATCGCCGTCGCCGATGCCCATCGCCGCCTCGACCGCCGCCGCGTCGGCGGCCAGCGCAGCCGCGTCGACCGCGACCGCGCGCGGTTCGGCAGTGGTGCCCGACGTCAGCTTGATCGCGGCCCAGCGCCCCGCCGGGGCGCCGCCGTCGAGCGGCGTGACGCGCCAGTCGGCGTCGCCGTCGAGCACCGCCGCGGCACCGCAGCGGCGCGCGAGGTCGAGCCGCGGCGCGCGCGGATCGCCGGCGTCGAACAGCACCGCGCAGCCGGCGCGGCGCCAGACCGCCAGCACCGCGGCCAGGAACGTGAAGCCGCAGCGCGCCTGCACGGCGACGCGGCTGCCGGCGGGCACCTGGCCGAGCGCGACCGCGGCGGCGTCCGCCAGCGCGTCGAGGTCGCGGCGCGTGCGCACACCGGCGGCGGTCCACGCGACCGGGGCCGCGGGATCGGCGCGCAGCAGCGCTGCGAAGGACTCGGCGACCGTCGGCTGCATCGTCATCCCGGGAAGCGGCGAAGCCTACAAGCGACCCGGCACGCCGCAAGGCGCCGAGCGGCGGGCCGCGCGATACGCCCTGCGCGGCATTCCCGGCCTCCGGCAGCACCGCTACACTCCTCCCCCACATGACCACGCAGGTGACCGTCGACCAACTGAAGTCGATGA
This sequence comes from Planctomycetota bacterium, assembly GCA_016794425.1. GTDB lineage: Bacteria > Planctomycetota > UBA1135 > UBA1135 > UBA2386 > JAEUHS01. Next base: position 22,796 of record JAEUHR010000046.1, on the reverse strand, counting down.
TCGTCCGGAAGCTGAACCTGAAAGGCGTCAGCGCCGAGGCGCTCGGCGACGACGAGCCGTTGTTCGGCCAGGGCCTCGGCCTCGATTCGGTCGACGCCCTCGAACTGGTGCTCGCGATCGAGAGCGAATACGGCATCCAGATCCAGGACGCCGAAGTCGGCCGCGAGGCGTTCGCATCGGCGCGCGTGCTCTGCGAGTTCCTCAACGCGCGGCTCGCCGCCGGCTCCGCGGGCGCGTGAACCGCGGGCCGATCGTCGTCACCGGCCTCGGCGCCGTCTGCGGTCTCGGCACCGGCATCGCGGCGGTGTGGCAGCGCGCGCTGGCCGGCCGCCACGCGATCGAGCCGATCGGCCTGTTCGCGACCACCACGCACCGCACGACGCTGGCGGCGACCGTGCCGGCCGACGCGCCGCTGCTCGCCGGCCGCGGCTGGTCCAACGCCGAGCGGTTCGCCTGCACGGCCGCCGCCGAGGCGGTGCGCACGCTGCCGGCCGCGGCGCTGCGCAGCGCGCGCGCGGGCGTGTTCTTCGGCAGCAGCACCGGCGCGCTGTTCGAGGCCGAACGCTGGCTCAGCGCGCGGCTGTCGGGCCACGAAGGCGCGCTGGCGCCGCTGGCGGCGCAGCAGAACGACGGCCCCGGCACCGCGGTGGCGCGCCACCTCGGCGTGCGCGGACCGGTCGCGACCTGGTCGACCGCGTGCACGTCGGCGAACGTCGCGCTCGGCGCGGCACTCGACGCGCTGCGCACCGGCGAGATCGACGTCGCGGTCGCCGGTGGCGCCGACGAACTGTGCGAGACCACCTACGCCGGCTTCAACAGCCTGCGCGCCGTCGATGCGCGGCCGACGCGGCCGTTCCGGGCCGGCCGCGCGGGCCTGTCGCTGGGCGAAGGCGCCGGCGTGCTGCTGCTCGAGACGCGAGACCACGCGCGGGCGCGCGGTGCCACGGTGCTGTGCGAACTGGCGGCCGCCGGCCGCTCGTGCGACGCCCACCACGTCTCGGCGCCCGAACCGGGCGGCCGCGGCGCCGCCGCGGCGATCCGCGCGGCGCTGCACGAAGCCGGCCTCGAACCGGCGGCGGTCACGTTCGTCAACGCGCACGGCACCGGCACGCCGCACAACGACGCGGCCGAGGCGAAGGCGCTGCAGGCGGTGTTCGGCGCGCGCACGGCGACGCTGCCGGTCACGTCGTCGAAGAGCCTGGTCGGCCACCTGCTCGGCGCCGCCGGCGGCATCGAGGCGGTGTTCACGGCGCTGTCGATCGTGCACCGGCTGGTGCCGCCGCTCGCCGGCCTGGAACCGGCCGATCCGGCGCTCGGCCTCGACGTCGTGCTCGGCGCGCCGCGCGCACTGCCCGAGCGCAACGTCGGCCTGTCGACCAACCTCGCGTTCGGCGGCAACAACGCGGTCGTGCTGCTGCGGAGCCATGCGCCATGAACGGCCGCGACGTCGTCGTGACCGGCTGCGGCTGCCTCGGCCCGTGGGGCATCGGCAGCGACGCGCTGGCGCACGCGCTCGGGCGCGGCGAACCGCTGGCCCGGCCGATCGACCGCACGGCCGGCTACCACCGCGCCGCGTCGGCGCAACTGGTCGCCGCCTGCGGCGCGCTCGACCTCACGCCGTGGGTGTCGCCGCAGGCCGCGCGGCGCATGAGCGACCTGTCGCTGTTCGCGGTCGCGGCCGCGCGCATGGCGCTGCAGCAGGCCGGCCTCGACTCGGTCGCCGGCGACCGCACCGCGGTGGCGTTCGCGACCGCGTTCGGCCCCGGTGGGTTCACCGAACAGCTGGCGCGGCAGATCCTCGAGCAGGGCGGCAAGGCGGCGTCGCCGTTCCTGTTCACCGACTGCGTCGCCAACGCCGCCGCGGGGCAGGTCGCGATCGACCTCGGCGCACGCGGCGCGAACCTGACGCTGTGCCAGCGCGAGGCCGGGCCGCTGCTGGCGCTCGAGCAGGGCGCGACCGAGATCGCCAGCGGCCGCGCCGACTTCTGCCTCGCCGGTGCCGTCGACGAGATGAAGCCGCTGTCGCACGCGATCCTCGACCGCTTCCGCGCGCTGGCACGGCCCGACGCGCACGGCACCGGCGAACTGCCGCGGCCGTTCGACCGGCGCCGCCGCGGCGTGCTGGCCGGCGAAGGCGCGACCGTGCTGCTGCTGGAGGACGAGGCGGCGGCGCGAGCGCGCGGCGCGCGGATCCTGGCGCGCGTGCGCGCGACGGCGCGCGCGTTCGACCCGGGAGCGGGCCGCGCCAGCTTCGGCCGCGACGACCAGGGCCTGGCGGCGGTGCTGCATGCGCGGCTCGCGCCGTGGCTCGCCGAGGTCGACGCGGTGGTCAGCACCGCGTCCGGCGCGCGCCACGGCGACGCGCTCGAGGCGCGGATCCTGCGCCGCACGTTCGCCGCCCTGCCGCCGGTGCTGGTGCCGAAGGCCGTGCACGGCGAGTACGGCGGCGGCACGCTGGCGACCGCGCTGCTGGCACTCGGCGGCCTCGACGTCGCGCGGCCGGCAGCCTGCGACCAGCCGGACCCGGCGCTCGGCGTGGTGCCGGTGCACGGCCGCGTGCAGGCCCACCGCGTGTTGTGCAGCGCGCTCGCCGCGGGCGGCGCCGCGGCCTGGACGATCCTGGAGGTGCCGTGATGCAGACCGACTTCGACGTCGTGGTGCTCGGTGGTGGACTGGCCGGCGGCCTGTTGGTGCGCCAGCTGCGGCTGCAGAGCCCGGCGCTGCGCGTGGCGTGCCTCGAACGCGCGCGCACGACCGACTGGAAGGTCGGCGAGGCGACCGTCGAGCTGTTCTCGAACTACCTGCTGCGGCGGCTCGGTCTGTCGACCTACCTCTACGAACACCACCTGCCGAAGAACGGCCTGCGGTTCTTCTTCGACGACGCGCAGAAGCGCACGCCGCTGGTCGCGATGAGCGAGATCGGCAGCCAGTCGCTGCCCTACCACCCGAGCTTCCAGCTCGACCGGCAGACGCTCGAACGCGAACTGCGCGACGGCGCGACGCGGCTCGGCGCCGAGCTGCTCGAGGGCGCCAAGGTCACTGCGGTGGAGCTCGGCGCGCCGCACCGCGTGACCTTCACCGACGGCGCACGCGAACGGTCGCTGCGCGCGCACTGGGTCGTCGACGCGAGCGGCCGCACCAGCCTGCTGGCGAAGCAGCTCGGCCTGCGCGTGCCCGTGCGCGACCACCGCTGTCTCGCGGCGTGGGCGCGGCTGCGCGCCGTCACCGACCTCGACGGCCACGGCATCGACGCGGCGTTCCGCGACCGCGTGCGGCACACGTCGCGCCGGCTGTCGACGGTGCACTTCGTGCATCGCGGCTACTGGATCTGGCTGATCCCGCTGCGCGGCGGTGTCACCAGCGTCGGCATCGTCGGCGACCACCGGCGGCTGTCGCGCGACGTGCTGACGCCGACCGGCCTGCGCACGTTCCTGGCCGGCCACCGCGCGCTCGGCGAACTGCTGGCCGCTGCCGAGTGGCTCGACTTCGGCGGCTACGGCCAGCTCGCCTACGGCACGCGGCAGTGGTTCGGCGACCGCTGGGCCGTGGTCGGCGAAGCCGCGGCGTTCAGCGATCCGTTCTACAGCCCGGGCAGCGACTTCATCACGCTCGCCAACGACTGCACCGCCGACCTGATCGCGCGCGACCGCAGAGGCGAAGACACCGCCGAGCGGCAGCGGCTCTACGACGGCTACCTGCAGTACCGCTACGCCGCCAACCTGCCGCTCTACCGCGACCAGTACGAGCTGTTCGGCAGCTACGACCTGCTGCGCGCGCGCTGGGACTTCGACGTCGCCAGCTACTACAACCTGTGGCTCGAGGCGTGGCTGCAGGACCGGCACCTCGACCTCGAGCACGTGCGCCAGGAACTGCGCCAGCAGCCGTTCGTGATCCGCGCGCTGGAGCGCTTCGGCGCGCTGTTCGCGGCGACCGAACGCGCGGTCACCGCGCGCGGCGACTACGAACGCAACAACCGCGGCCAGTTCGCCGAAGGGCTCGGCGCGGTCTCGTTCGCGCGCGAACTGGGCCACCGCGACCGCGCGACGACCGACGCCGAGGCGCTGCGCATCTTCGCGCTGGCGCGCGAGCGGTGCTTCGCGTTGCTCGGCCGCGCCACCGGCAGCGAACCGCTCGGCTTCACCGACTTCGTGACCGGCCGCGCGATGGCCGGCGCGCTGGACTGATCAGCGCACCACGCCGCCACTGCCGGAGCCGCCGTCTGCCGGCGCGCCGGGCGCCACCGTGTCGCCGGGCGCGCGCGCCGGGCGCTGCCGGCGCTGCGGCAGGTCGCCCTTCGGCGCCTTCGCCTCGAACGTCTGGTCGCCGCGGCGGAACGTGAACGTCACCTGCTCGCCCTCGGCCTCGCGCGCGAACTGGAAGATCTGCCGCACGCTCTCGATCTCCTGCCCTTCGACCTTGACCAGCACGTCGCCGGCGACGAGGCCCCACTTGGCGGCGCGGCCGCCGTCCTTGACGGTCTTGATCGCGAGGCCGTCGAGCTCGGCTTCGAAGAACGCCTCGGCGAACTGCTGCGACTGGCCCGGCCCGCGGCCGCCGCCGACATTGGCGCGGTCGAGCATCTGGTCCAGGTTGGCGATGCCGAGCGCGGCCAGAGCGACGACGGTCGACGTGTGCCGCTGGTACTCCTCGATCGCGACGTCGTAGGTGTCCCACTGCGTGTGCCAGGTGTGGCGGAAGTAGTCGCTGCGGCCCTTGAGGCCCCAGTCGAGGCCCGGCACGCCGGCCGCCAGGAACGACGCGTGGTCGCTGCCGCCGCCGCCGGCGACGCGCTCGACGACCTTCAGCTCGAACACCGGCTCCTGCCAGTCGGCGTCCGGCGCCTGCAACAGCCGCCGCACGTGCGCGAACACCGGTTCGAGCTGCTGCCGCATCGGCTCGGTCACCGACAGCGACTGCGCCCAGTTGGTGCCGGTGTCGTGGTTCAGCACCGCCGACACCTTGCCCATCTCGGTGCGGTACTTCTGCACGTAGCCGCGGCTGCCGAGCAGGCCCTGCTCCTCGCCGCCCCACAGGCAGAAGCGGATCGTGCGCTTGGGCTTGGCGCCGATCGCGGCCAGGATCCGCGCGGCCTCGAGCGTCGTCGTCGTGCCGGTGCCGTTGTCGGTGCAGCCCTGCGCCTGGTGCCAGCTGTCGAGGTGCGCGCTGACGATCACGACCTCGTCGGGCTTCTCGGTGCCCGGGATCTCGGCGATCACGTTGTCGAGCTGGATCGGGCCGTCGCGGAACGAGTTCTGGATGTCGAACTCGGCCACCACCTCCTTGCCGGACTCGACCTGTTCGAACAGCCGGTCGAAGTCGTCGGCGCGCACCGCGATCTGCGGCACCGTCGGCACCGACTCGATCGGCTTCATCGCGGTCTGGTGGTTGCCGAACACGCGCACGCGGGTCGGGAAGTCGTCGTCCGGGTCGGCGGCGCGGTAGACGAAGCCCAGCACGCCGGCGGCTTCGCAGGCCTTGCGCACCGCACTGCGCGGCAGCCGGCGGCTCACCACCCACTTGCCGGCGACCGCGGCGATCGCGGCCGCGGCCTCGGCATCGGCCGCGCGCTGCGCCTCGGTCACCGTCGCCGGATCGTCCCCGCTCGGCACCGCGGTCGGCGCGGCGATGATCGCGGCCCGCTGCAGGCCCTTGGTGCCCGCGGTCCACGCCTCGGTCGCGACGTACATGTCGAGCTGGATCGGCTGCACGATGCGACCGATCCACGGCCCGCGGTTCCAGACCAGCTTCCACTCGCCCCACTTCTCGCGGTGCACGTTCGACAGGCCCATCGCCGCGAACTCGGCCGCCGACCATTCGCAGGCCTTCGTGAAGTTGTCGGAGCCGGTCAGCCGCTGGCCGACCTTGCCGGTCAGGTCGCCGAGCAGCCGCATCACCTGGCTGCGCTGCATGCCCTCGGCGACGATCCGTTCGGCGAGGTCGCCGGGCAACGGGTCCGACGCGGCAGCTGGCTGCGGCGCAACCGCGACCGGTGCGTCCTGGGCCAGGGCGTAGCAGGGAACGAACAGCAGCGGCAGCAGCAGGCGCAGCGGACTCATGCAGGACCTCCGGGAACGAGGCCGCTGTTTACGGGCCCGTGCGCCCGATTGCGAGCCGGCCCTGGTCCCGTTTCCGTCCGCAGCTGCGCCCATCGGACCAGTTCGCGAGCCGGCGCACCCGGTACCACTGGACCGCATGATCCTCCCTCGCACCGGCGACCTGCTGCTCAGCGGCGCCGACATGATCGCCCACGGCATCGCTCCCCACGACGACTGGAAGCAGGGCCTGGCCCTGGCGCTGCGCGAAGCGTGCCCGGCGCTCTACAAGGACTTCCGCCACTACTGCAAGCAGCAGTCGCCGAAGCCCGGCACGCTGTGGCAGTGGCGCGGCGTGGACCAGACCGGGCGCCACCGCCGCATCGTCTGCCTGTTCACACAGGACCCGCCGGCGCACGCCGGCGGCCACGCCGGTCGTGCCCACACCGAACACGTCAACCACGCGCTGCACGAACTGAAGAAACTGGTCGAACGCGAAGCGGTGCGCAGCCTGGCACTGCCGCGGCTCGCGACCGGCGTCGGCGGGCTCGCCTGGGAACACGTCGAACCGCTGGTGCACGCACAGCTCGGCGCGCTGAAGGTGCCGGTGTTCGTCTACACGACCTACCAGAAGGGCGTCGCGGCCGACGAATCGGCGACGGCCTGAGGCGCGACCGCGGCGTTCACAGGTACGGCTGCAGCGCCGCGCGCATCTCCTGTTCCTCGCGGTCCGGCGTGAACTCCGTGTAGCCGCGCCGCAGGTACTCGGCGAAGTAGGCGCGCAGCTCGGCGGCCGTCCTGGCACCGCCGTTGTCGCCGAACTTGGTCACGAACGGCGTGAAGTGCGGGTAGAGCGCGGCGGCGCCCTGCTTGCCCCACCAGTCGCCGTGCAGCGTCGTCTTCGCGAAGTTGCCGATCAGCACGTCGTCGAACGCGTGCCACTCGACCGCCGCCATCAGCGACTGCCGCGGCACCGCGAACGTGATGCCGCGCCGGTGCGCGCGGTCGATGTCGATCACGTGGTCCTTGCCGCCGACGCGGAAGTTCACGTGGCCGAGGAACGAGCGCAGGTGTTCGACGCGGTGCAGGTAGGCGCGCAGCTTCGCCACGTCGTCCGGCTCGAGCGGCGTGCTCCAGTCGTCGCCGAAGGCCTGCGGCGGTTCGGGCGGCCCGTCGTTCGGCTTCGGGTCGATGCGTTCGTACTGCCCGGTGTGCAGGTCGAACTGCACGAACGCCGGCAGGCACGTGCGCCGGCCGCCGTCGAAGCCGTGCTGGTGCGCGTCGATCGGCGTCGCGCAGGCGTCGGCCCAGACGCTGTCGGTGCGGTTGTAGCGGTGCATCGAGCTCGACGGCGCGAAGTAGTCGAGGTCGTAGTGGTCCAGCATCGCCTTGATGCCCGGGCCCTGCGGCGTGTGCTGCATCGCCAGCGGCGGGATCTGGCGGCCCTGCTCGTCGAAGAAGTGGATCATGTCGGCGTCGCCGTAGCCGGTCAGGCAGGCGAGCACCGTGCGCTTCGTGAAGCGGTGCCGCTCGCGATCCAGGAACCGGCTGCTGCCGCGGTTGCCGGCATCGTTGGCGTCGATGACCAGGTGGCCGTCGAGGTCGATGCAGAGCGTGGCGTCCTGGTTGTAGTTCGCCAGCGAGGCGATGCGGCAGCGCTCGCTGATCGGGAACCACTCGCCGCAGCGCAGCGTGCGCACCGTGAAGCCGAGGCCGCCGAGGTCCTTCGCGACGCGGCCGCCGTAGTGGTCGGGCAGCAGGATCGTCTTGTCGCGCAGCGTCTCCAGCGACGGCAGCGACAGATGGTCCGGATGGCCGTGCGACAGCCAGAGGAACTTGCACGCGCGCACGTGCGCCTGCTGCTCGGCCGGCACCTCGTGGCTGAGCCGCCACGAGCCGAAGTAGGCGGTGCCGAACAGCCACGGATCGGTCGCCAGCACCGGTCCACGGTCGTGCGCGATGACGCAGGCGTTGCCGATCGTCTCGAAGCCGAGGTCCATGTCCGCGGTGTAGCGAGCGCGGCGCGGCGGCGCCACTCGCTATGCTGCCCAGCCCGTGCTGGACCGCTTCCACCCGACCGTCGCGCGCTGGTTCGCCGAACGCCTCGGCGAGCCGTCGCCGCCGCAGCAGCAAGGCTGGCCGCGCATCGCCGCCGGCGACCACGTGCTGATCGCGGCGCCGACCGGCTCCGGCAAGACGCTGGCGGCGTTCTTGCACGCGCTCGACGGCCTCCTGCAGCAGGGCGCGGCGCTGCGCGACGAACTGCAAGTGGTCTACGTGTCGCCGCTGCGCGCGCTGGCCAACGACGTGCAGAAGAACCTGCAGCAGCCGCTCGCCGAACTGCGCGCGCTCGACCCGACGCTGCCCGAGGTGCGCGTGCTGGTCCGCAGCGGCGACACCAAGGCCAGCGAACGGTCGGCGATGACGAAGACGCCGCCGCACATCCTGGTGACGACGCCGGAATCGCTCTACATCCTGCTGACGACCGTGCGCGGCCGCGCGATGCTCGGCACCACGCGCACGCTGATCGTCGACGAGATCCACGCGCTGGCGGCCGGCAAACGCGGCAGCCACCTGGCGCTGTCGCTCGAACGGCTCGACCGGCTGGTCGCGGGCCGCGGCGGCGCGCTGCAGCGCATCGGCCTGTCGGCGACGCAACGCCCGATCGAAGGCACCGCGCGGCTGCTGGCCGGCGCCGCGCGCCCGTGCGCGACCGTCGACATCGGCCACCGCCGCGAACTCGACCTCGCGCTCGAGGTGCCGGGCGCGCCGCTCGACGTGATCTGCAGCGGCGAGGTCTGGGCCGAGGTGTTCGCGCGCATGCAGGCGCTGATCGAGACGCACCGCACGACGCTGGTGTTCGCGAACACGCGCAAGATGGCCGAGCGCGTGGCCGCGCGGCTCGGCGAACGGCTCGGCAAGGAGTTCGTGACCAGCCACCACGGCTCGTTGTCGAAGGCGCGCCGGCTCGACGCCGAACAGCGGCTCAAGCGCGGCGAACTGAAGGCGCTGGTCGCGACCAGTTCGCTCGAGCTCGGCATCGACATCGGCGACGTCGACCTGGTGCTGCAGATCGGGCCGGTGCCGACGATCGCCGCGTTCCTGCAGCGCGCCGGCCGCGCCGGCCACTCGCTGGCGAAGACGCCGAAGGCACGGCTGTTCCCGCTGACGCGCGACGAGCTCGCGGCGTGCGCGGCGATCCTGTTCGCGGTGCGCCAGGGCCAGCTCGACGTAACGCACCAGCCGCGCCACCCGCTCGACGTGCTGGCGCAGCAGATCGTCGCCGCGTGCTGCGACGAGACGTTCGCCGAGGACGCGCTGTTCGCGCTGGTGACCGCGGCGGCGCCGTACGCGGACCTGCCGCGCGAACGCTTCGACGCGGTGCTGGCGCTGCACGCGACGGGCCGCACCGCGCTGCTGCACCGCGACTCCGTGCACGGCACCGTGCGCGCGACGCGCCGCGCGCGGCTCACGGCGGTGACCTGCGGCGGCGCGATCCCCGACACCGCTGACTGGCAGGTCGTGCTGGACCACGACGACACGTCGGTCGGCACCGTGCACGAGGACTTCGCGATCGAGTCGAGTGTCGGCGACGTGTTCCAGCTCGGCAACACGAGCTGGCAGATCCGCCGCATCGGCTCGGGCCAGCTGCGCGTCGCCGACGCGCACGGCGTGCCGCCGAGCCTGCCGTTCTGGATCGCCGAAGGCCCGTCGCGCTCCGACGAGCTGTGCTCTGCCTGCGCGACCGTGCGCGAACGCGGCACCGACGCCGACTGGCTGCGCCGCGAGTGCGGGCTCGGCGACGCGGCCGCCGAACCGCTCGCCGCCTACCTGCAGGCCGGCGCCGCCGCGCTCGGTGCGATGCCGACGCAGCGACAGCTCGTACTCGAACGCTTCTTCGACGAGACCGGCGGCCAGCAGCTGATCCTGCACAGTCCGTTCGGCAGCCGCATCAACCGCGCGTTCGGCCTGGCGCTGCGCAAGCGCTTCTGTACAGGCTTCGGCTACGAACTGCAGGCGGCCGCCAACGAGGAGGCGCTGCTGATCTCGCTCGGGCCCAAACACAGCTTCGACCTGGCGGACGTGTGGGACTACCTGCACCCGCGCACGGTCGAGGACGTGCTGGTGCAGGCGATGCTGCCGGCGCCGATGTTCCAGGCGCGCTGGCGCTGGAACGCCGCGCGCTCGCTGCTGGTCGAACGTTCGCGCGCCGGCAAACGCGTGCCGGCGCCGCTGCTGCGCTTCCGCGCCGACGACGCGCTGGCCGCCGCGTTCCCGCAGGCGCAGGCGTGCCCGGAGACGCTGCCGCCGGGCCCGATCCCGGTGCCGCGCGAGCACCCGGTCGTCGACCAGACCGTGCACGACTGCCTGCACGAGGCGATGGACTTCGACGGTCTCTTGCGGGTGCTGCAAAGCCTGCGCGACGGCACGATCGGCCGCCGCGAGGTCGACGCGAGCGGGCCGTCGCCGTTCGCCGAGAGCATCCTGCACGCGATGCCGTACTCGTTCCTCGACGACGCGCCGCTCGAGGAACGCCGCACGCAGGCCGTGACGTCGGCGCAGCGCGGCGCGCGGCGGGCACCGACACGCGACGCCGACGGCGAACTCGACCCGGCGGCGCTGGCCGAGGTGCAGCAGCAGTGCTGGCCCGAGCCGCGCTCGGCGGCGGAGCTGCACGAGGCGCTCGGCTGGATGGGCTGGCTCGACGAGACCGAGGTCAGCGCGGCGTGGCGCCCGTGGCTCGACGAACTGGCGGCCGACGGCCGCGCGCAGCGCACCGACCGCCGCTGGTTCGCCGCCGAGGCGAGCCGCGAACCGCTGGCCGCGTGGCGCGGCCGGCTCGAGGCCGTGATCCCGATCTGGCACGACCAGCTCGACGATGCAGACCAGGAGACGCTGCGGGCGCTCGAAGCCGAAGGCACCGCGATGCGCGCGCGCTGCGACGGGCGCGTGCTCTGGGCGCACCGCCGCCTGCTCGCGCGCGTGCGGTCGGCGATGCTCGAACGGCTGCGCGCATCGGTGCGGCCGGTCAGCCCGGCCGACTTCGAAGCGTTCCTGCCGGCGTGGCAGCACGCGACCGCGACGACGCGGCGCAGCGGCCCGCGCGGCCTCGTCGACACGCTGCAGCAGCTCGCGACGGCCGTGTTCCCGGCTTCGGTGTGGGAGCACGAGGTGCTGCCGCGCCACCTGACCGACCACCGCCGCGACGCGCTCGATCAGGTCACGCTGGCCGGCGAGTTCGCGTGGTTGCGGCTCTGGGGACCGTGGCGCGGGCCGCTGAGCAAGCTGCCGCTGTCGCTGGTGCCGCGCGCCGAGCTGCCGCTGTGGCTCGAACTGCCGCTCGAACGCCAGGACCCGGAGCAGCTCGGCGCCAACGCCCGCACGCTGCACGAGCTGCTGGCGAGCCGCGGCGCGCTGTTCCCGACCGACCTGCAGGCACAGAGCCGCCTGCTGCCGAGCCAGCTCGAGGAAGGGCTCGGCGAACTGGTCGGCGCCGGCCTCGCGACCTGCGACTCGTTCGCAGCGATGCGGCAGCTCGCGGTGCCGGCGAGCCAGCGCGCGTTCCCGGTCTGCGCGGTCGGCCGCTGGAGCCTGCTGCCGCTGCCGCCGGCCGGCACGCGCGCCGGCGAAGCGGCGATCGAACTGTGCGCGCGGTCGCTGCTGGCGCGGTTCGGCGTGGTGTCGCACAACGTGCTGCTCGACCACAAGGTGCCGGTGCCCTGGCGGCTCCTGCTCCGGTCGCTTCGTAGCCTCGAGCTGCGTGGCGAGGTGCGCGGTGGCAGATTCGTCAGCAGCTGGGTCGGCGAACAGTATGCTCTGCCCACCGCGGTAACGGGGGTGCGGACTGTCCGCTCACCGAACGACACCGTGGCGGCATTCTGATGTCGGATCCGCGCGTGACCCGTCGGAGGTTCGAACCGCAGGCCGACGCGTCGAAGTAGCTCGGAGGCACGCATGGACTGGTGGTTGATCGGACTCGCGTCGGTGGCGCTGATCGTCGGTGTGACGTTGGTCTGGAAAGCACCGACCTGGGCCGGCGCGCGCACTGCCGGTGTTGGCTTCGTGCTGTTCGGCCTCGCCACCGGCAGCCTGGCCATCCTCCGCGACGTCGAGGTCAAGACACACAACCCCGTCCCGGTCTCCGACATCAACCAGATCGGCGACGCCGACCCGGAGTCCCTCGTGGTCGGCCTGGATCGGGCCTACTTTGCCGCGAACGGCACGCTGAACTCGACGGGCGTACATGAGCCCTCGGCTACGCCCGGCATCTTCATGTTGCGCCGACACAGCCACATGGTGCAACGCCACGACGTCGGCCCCCTCGCCACCAAGCCTTCGCAGCTGACAGTCGTGCCATCGCAGAGTACCGGGGAAGCACTGCTATTTGCCGTCGGCGCGACGCTGCTGCTCGCCGATGGACCTTGCACCGAGGTCAGGCCAGCCACCGATGGGCCACTCTCGGCAATCTTCGGACTTCGCGCGGATTCGGCCGGCACGTTCATGCTGGGCGCCCCTACGGCTGGCCGCGTGCAGGTCTACGAAGTCGACCTCGTCGGGCGGACCTACCGGGCGGTCCCCGGCGCTGTCGTCGAGGGCGATAGGGCGACCGCATTCCATGCCTGCGTGGCCCCGAGTCTGCTGCGCAGCTTCGTGGCGGCAAACGGCGCGGATCGGTCATTGTGGGCTTGGCCAGGGCAGGGCGCGCCGCAGCGCGTGCCCGTGAAAGACCTGACGTTGGTGCACGAAACCCCGGGCGGCCTGCTTGTCTCAGCGACCACAGGCGGTCACGCGCGCTTGAGTTTCGTCGCTTCGGCGACGAACGTCGACCAGATCGAGTTCGAGGACATCCAACAGGCCCCGCTGGTTGCCGTGCATGCATGTGCGACTTGGCATGGCAGCGAGTGGTTGCTAGCCTCGCAGGCCACGGGCACGTCGCTGTGGCGCGTCGCGTGGGGCAGGCTCGCACTGGTCGAGAGACTCGGCTCGGTCGTCGAACCTCGGCTGCTCACGCCGATCGATGGCGCACTGTGCTTCGTGACCAGCACGAAGTCACTCTGGCTGAAGCTGAGTACGGACGACCACAATGGCGTCGTGCCGCCGAACCTCGCCGACATGCCAGTCCCCAGCATGTGGTCGTTCGGCGGCAAAGCGGTGTTCACTGCCAAGCTGGCGGACGGCCACAGCACCCTGTGCCTGTGGGGAATGCACTGAACGATCCCCTCAACGAAGCTGGAACACCGGACGCACGCCGACGAACTCGTGGATGTTGCCAATCGGCGTCTGCCGTCGTGTGGTCAAGTCGTCCGGCAGCGTAGGCGTCGTGAAGTGCTGCCCGATGTAGACCGCGCGACCGCTGCGCATGGCAGCCACTGCGAGTCCGGGCGGGGCGTGTTCGTCGTAGCCGTCGAGCAAGAGCTCCGCGACGTTGCCCAGGATGTCGTGTAAGCCGAACGGATTCGCTGCCAGTGCACCGACCGGTGACGAGAATTGGAAGCCATCCTGGTCCGCGGCCGAGACACCTTCGCGCAGGTTGGCGAACGCGCGAGGCTCCGCGCGGACCCATCCGAAGTCTGCACTGCCTGCCATGGCAGCGCGCTGCCATTCGCCAGGCGCAGGCAGCCGAAGGGACCAGCGGGCGAGCACGGTCGTTGCGAGCAGCCAAGAAACCTGCTGCACAGGGTGCGTCCACATCGTCGCGTCCCAGCTGACCTGGTCGTGATCCGCGGACGGCTCACCGGCACCGAAGGCGAGTCGCTGTAGGCCGGCCGGTTGGTTGCTGGGATTGCGGCAGAACAGGCCGGGAGCGTCGTCAACGCCCTCGCTGCACAACCGCGCCCACTGCGCCTGCGTCAGTTCGTATCGCGCCAGCAGGAACGGCGCGATCGGCTCGGTCGCAGTCGGCAGCGAACCGGCCGTGCCCGGAACGAGCACGAGCACGATTCCGGTTCGAGGACCGACGTCGAAGCCCTGGTCGAAGCGGCGCTCCGGCAGCACAGAATCCGCAGCACTGTCCAGGAGGTAGAACTCCTGCAACCCTGTGCGCTCGTTTCTCCCGAGCGGCACGAGCCCTTCGCGGCGTTCCAGCCGGAAGCCCGCGAAACGCACATCGGCAGCGAGTCCAGCCTCGGCCGCGCGCCAGGCAGATTCGTGCGCGTCGACGGTACGCTGCGCAAGGGTGCTCGCACGCTCCCGACGCGCGACGACGCGGTCGCGCATCGCGGCGAGGTCCGAAATTGCCCTGCAACCGCGTCGGACGAAGTCGAGCTGCGCCTTAATGGCAGATCCCTCGCCGACTGCCGCCTCGAGTTCCAGTTCGTAGGCCCGGAGTTCGGCGGCGATCCCCACCACCGCCGGCAGTTCTTCGAGCCACGCCGTCATCTCGACGACGCGCGTCCCGTCGGCCGGCCACAGGTCTTCCTCGGCACAGCGAAGGTGCTCCACCGCGAGCAGCCCACGTGACACGAGGTCGCGCCGCACCTCGGCCGCGCGCGCCCGCCGAGACATGGTCTCACTGACCGCAGTGATCGCGACCGCAGCGGTCACCACGAGGCTCCCCACCGCGACCCCGACCGCATGCCGCCGCACCCACTTGCGCGCGACATACCACGCACTCGGCGGCCCGGCCTCCACCGGCCGGTGCGCCAGCACGCGCTCGATCTCGCGCCCGAGATCCCGCACGGTCGGATACCGGTGCTGCCGATCGCGCGCGAGCGCCTTCATCGTGACCCAGTCGAGGTCGCCGCGCACGGCGCTGCGCAGCCGCTGCGGCGTCGTGCCGCGCTCGGCCGCCGTCGTCGACAGCCGCTCGCCGAGGCTCGACAACCGCGTGCTCGGCCGCGGCGGTTCGTGTTCGCGCAGGAACGTGCCGAACCAGGCGAGCCCGCGCCGCTGCACGTCGTCGACGTCGAGCGGCACTTCACCGGTCAGCAGCTCGTAGAGCACGGCGCCGAGCGAGTAGACGTCGGTACGGGTGTCGAGGTCGCCCTCGGTGCGCTCGGCCTGCTCGGGGCTCATGTAGGCGATCGTGCCGACCACCTGCTTCACGGCCTCGTGCAGCGTCGCGCGGATCTGCAGCGGGTCGACCGGCTGGGCGAGCCCGAAGTCGATGATCTTCGCGACCGGCCGGCCGTCGACCTCGCGCACCAGCACGTTCGCGGGCTTCAGGTCGCGGTGCAGGATGCCCTTGATGTGCGCGTGCTGGACGGCGTCGCAGACCTGCACGAACAGGCGCAGCCGCTGCTCGAGCGACAGGCGGTGCTCGCGGCAGTAGTCGTCGAGCGTCTGGCCCGGCACGTATTCCATCGCGAACCACGACTGACCGTCGGCGACACCGGCGTCGAGCAGCCGCGCGATGTTCGGATGGTCCATGCGCGCCAGTGCCTGCTGTTCCATCGCGAAGCGCGCGCGGTAGGTGCGGTCGAGCCGGTCGGTGCGGATCACCTTCAGCGCGACGCGCTGTTCGACGGGTTCCCGGCGTTCGGCCAGATACACGACGCCCATGCCGCCGGCGCCGATGGGCTCGAGCAGCCGGAACGGGCCGATGCTGCGCGGCCCATCCCATCCCTCTGCGTCAGCGGCCGGCGACGTCGGCTCCTGCACCATGGCCGGCAGGATAGCGCGCCGCCGCGACAACTGCGTCGAGGTCGAGCGGATCGCCGCCGGCGCGGTCGACCTGGCGGTGCCGTTGCCGGCCGTCGGGGCCGAGCACGACGACGCCGCCCTGCTGCCACGCATCACCCTGCACGCCCGACTGCCGGAAGCCGGCCCGCAGCGCGCGCCAGAGGTTCTTCAGCAGCCGCCAGTGCAGCGTCGCCCACAAGGACCGTCGCATGCCCGCCGCCGCGAACGTGCGCCGCGCCGCGTCGCTGAGCACCGGGTGCGGCCCCGCGTGTTCGCGCGCGAACGCGGCCGCCATCAGAGGCGAACCGGTGCCGACGAAGACCAGCTTGGCGCCGGCGGCCGTCAGTTCGTCGTCGCGGCGGCGCAACTGCGCCGCCCGTTCGCGGCAGAACAGTCAACCGAAATGGCGCAGGAACACCACGACCGTCGCCGCCGGGCCGAGCCCGGCGCGCAGCGTCGTGGTGGAACCGTCGGCGGTGGTCAGCGGCACGTCGAGCAGCGGGTCGGCCATCGTGCGCGACGATACCGCGCGCCGCTCAATCGCCGATCGTGAACCGCTGCGCGTCCGACAGCGCGAAGTCCGGCAGGATCGCGCAGCCGCCCGGCGCGAACAGCAGCCACTGGGCCCAGAACTGCACGCCGAGCCACGTCGTGTCGCACGGGATCGGGATCGGGTGCGGGCCCGGGCCCGCCATCACGATGTCGGTGTTCGGCACCAGCACGCACGGGCCGCACGGCAGCGACACGTTCGACAACCCCACGATCGCCGCCAGCGCCGGCGCCGTCGGCGCACCGAGCGTCAGCGCGAACGTCGGGTCGCCGAGCACCGACTGGCCCTGGTGGCCCGGCGTGCCGCCGGCGCCGCAGCCGCCGCCGAGCGCCGCCACCGCGCCGCTGCCGGTCGCCTCGAGGCGGCGCGCGCGGATCGAGCCGTCGGTCCAGACCACCATCGCCTCGTCGCTGGTGTCGCCGCCGCTCCACCGCGTCACGACGCACGGCAGGCTCGCGAAGCTGATGCCACTCGAACTGTCGGCGGCGTACGTGCCGCTGCAGGGCAGGCACGTGGCCGGATCCAGCGTCTTCACCAGGATGCGCGGCGGCTGCAGCGAGACGGAGGTCTGCTGCCAGGCGAGCACGTAGCGATCGCCGGCACAGTCCACGTCCGGCGTGTGGACTGCAGTCGACGACACCACCGGCGTCGCAATCGGGTCGAGCGTCCAGCCGCCGCCGGCGCACGTGCCGCTCCAGACCACGCGGCGCGCGCCGATCGCGTTCCCCGCCGAGTCTTCCCAGGCGACGACGAACTCGTTGCCGTCGCGCGTCGCCACGGTCGGCGTCAGCAGCATCACGCCGGTGGTCGGCGGCGCGACCACGACTTCGGTGCCGCACACGGCCAGCGTCGAATCGATGCGCCGCAGCACGACCGAAGACGGCCCGCCGGGGGCATCGCCGCGCAGGTAGGCGAGACCCCACGTGCCCGTGCTGCCGGCGTGGCTCGTCAGCGAAGGCTGCTCGAGGTAGAGGAACGGCGGCGTGGCGCCGGCGGTCATGTAGGCCTCGAGCGTGGCCGAGTCGAGCAGCACCGGATCGCCGGCCGCGGGCACGCGCACCGTGAGCCCCTGCAGGAAGTTGTAGGTGCCGAGCAAGGAGAACGCGGACCGCTGGTAGACGAGCAATGCGCGGTCCCTGGTCGCCAGCAGCTGGAACGGGCGCGAATCGCCCCCGATCGCGAACTTGGACCAGTTCAGGCTGGGACTGCCCTCCTCGAGCGCGACGGCCGGCGACAGCGCCCCCGTCGCGGCGTCGACCGCGCGGCAGAGGATCTGCGAGGACGCCGGCGACGGCGGGAAGGACACCGACGGTACGAAGTGGCGCCAGACCACCAGGAAGCGGTTCGAGGCGTTCACGTTCGCCACGACGGGGCCGAGTTCCCGTTCGCTGGTGCCCAAGACGACCGGCGCCCCCACCAGCGCGCCACTGGCCGCGACGATCTGGCCGCGGATCTCGCCGTCGCCGCCGCCGAGGTCGACCTCCCAGACGACGTAGTAGCGGCCGCTGCTGACGTCGAACGCGGCCGCCGGACGGCGATCGGGAGCGGACGGATGGTCGGCGACGGTGAACGCGGTCCCGAGCAGCGGATCGAGCACCAGCGGGTAGGCCGCCGCATCGACGAACGCGGCGGGCAGCGACAGCCGCACGGTGCGGCCGTCGCACCAGGTGGCGCCAGCCACGCGCGCGCCGTCCGCCGCGACCCCGGTCACCGCGCCGAACGACACGCCAGAGCCCGCGGCCAGGAACTGCAGCGAGCCGTCGTTTGCCGCCCCCTCGAACGGCAGCGTACCGCCTAGTTCGCCTTCGACGACGAGGTCGCCGTGCCCGGGCGGCCGTTCACCGAACACGAAGCTCTGCTCGATGCCGTCGACGCGCACGTCGTAGCGTTCGCGCAGCTGCGACGACCTCTCGTAGACGACGGCCGAACCCTCGGCGCGCGGTGCCACGTCGGAACCCGCGCCCGACCAGACCAGGGTCGCGCCGCGGCGCACGGCGCGCAGCGTGAACCGCAGCGACTGCACGGCCCCGGTCCGAGGACCGAGCGCCGGCACGAACTCGACGGCTTCGGGCAGGAACCGGGCCGAGTAGTCCGGGCCGACGCCGCGCAGCACGCCGTCCGGTGCCGACACGCCGAAGGCCCGCTCGGGGACGTCGGCGGTCTGGGCCGCGGCAGTGGCGAGCGGCAGGAACACGAAGGTGAGGGCGAGGGTGCGCATGGCAGGTTCGGTGCGGCTCACCGCATGGCGAGCGCCGCTCCAGGGGAACGAACCCCGCCGCCCGCGACCCGTGACGGGGACTGATGACTTGCGTGGATCACGGCCCCAGTGCCCCGGCCTCGTCGGTCAGACTGGCGCCAAACCGTTCTGGCCATGAGCCTTCGGCGCGTGATCCACGCAAGCCATCAGTTCCTGGGCAGTCCCCGCCGCCCCGTCCGCGGAACCCCGCACTACTCGCCGATCGTGAACCGCAGCGCGTTCGACAGCGCGAAGTCCGGCAGGAGCGGGCAGCCGCCCGGCGCCAGCAGCAGCCACTGCGCGTAGAAGTCGACGTCGAGGTAGCTGAGGTCGCACGGGATCGGCACCGGGTGCTGCGTCGCGAACGGCACCAGGATGTCGAGCGCCGGCACCAGCGTGCACGGGCCGCAGCCGAGCGACACCGGCGACAGGCCGATCACGAGCGCCAGCACGGGCAGCGTCGGGTTCGCCAGCACCAGTTCGAAGTCGAGGTTGCCGAGCACCGCGTCGCCGTCGTAGGTGGCGTAGTTCTCGAACGCCGCGATGCCGCAGGCGCCGCCCATGCTGGCGACGGTGTCGCTGCCCACCGCTTCGAAGCGCCGGCCGCGGATCGAGCCGTTCGACCAGACCACCAGCGCTTCGTCGCTCGTCGTGTCACCGCCGCTGCGCCGCGCCGCGACCGCCGGCTGGTCCTGCGGCGTGCTCGAGGCCTCGAGTTCGAGCACGGCGCCACACGCCGCGCACGTCGCCGGATCGAGGCCCTTGGCGAACGTGCGCAGGCCGGTGCCCGGTACGAACTCGGTCCACGCCAGCACGTACTTGCCGCCGGCGAAGTCGATCGACGGCGCGGTCTGCACGTTCGCGCTCGGGCTCGGCACGATCGTGCTGCCGAGCGTCAGCGCGCTCCCGCACAGCCCCAGCTGCTGCACCGGAGAAGCACCCGCCCGCCGCGTGCCGGCAGCGCCCCGGTCCGCGGCTGCGAACTACCGGTGGGCGCGCCGGCCGCTAAGCTCTGCGCCTCCGCCCCGTCCCGCGAGTGCCATGCAAAGCCCATCCGACCGCGGTTTCAGCCGCCGTTCGTTCCTCAAGGGATCCGCGATCGCCGGCGTCGCGACCACCGGCCTGACCGGCGCCGTCGCGCCGCCGCGCGAGCCGCAGACGTTCGGCCCCGGCGCCCACGAGGTCACGCTGCTGGTCAACGGCAAGCCGCGCCAGGTCACCGTCGAGACGCGCACGACGCTGCTCGAAGCGCTGCGCGACGGGCTCGACCTGACCGGCTGCAAGCAGGTCTGCGACCGCGGTGCGTGCGGCGGCTGCACGGTGCTGCTCGACGGCCAGCCGGTCAACAGCTGCCTGTTGCTGGCGCTCGACGCGGTCGGCGGCGCGGTCACGACGGTCGAGAGCCTCAGCGACGGGACCGAACCGCACCCACTGCTGCAGTCGTTCGTGCACTGCGACGCGCTGCAGTGCGGCTACTGCACGCCGGGCATGGTGATGAGTTCGCTGGCCTGCCTGCAGCAGCACGGCAAGCCGACCCGCGACCAGATGCGCCGCGACCTGTCGGGCAACCTGTGCCGCTGCGCCACCTACGGCCGCGTCATGGAAGCGATCGAGCGCACCGCGCAGGGAGGTGGCAAGTGACCGCCCCCGGCCACCGCGACGGCGTCGAGATCACGGTCGGCTACCGCGGCCTCGGCACGCAGCCCGACCGGCTCGAGCAGCGGACCGTCGCACCCGCGGCCGGCGATGCGCCGCCGTGGGACGCCAACACGCCGCTGCGCGCGGTCGGCAGCGACCACGACCGCGTCGACGGCCTGGCGAAGGCGTCGGGCCGCGCGAAGTACACCTCGGACGTGACGTTCCCGGGCCTGCTGCAGGCGCGGATCCTGCGCTCGCCGGTGGCGCGCGGCACGCTGACCACGCTCGAACTCGACGCGGCGCGCGCGCTGCCCGGCATCGCCGCGGTGATCGCGCTGAAGCAGCCGGGTCAGCGCGTGCGGTTCGTCGGCGATGCGATCGCCGCCGTCGCCGGCACCGACCTGCACCGCGTGCGCGATGCACTCGAGGCGATCCGCGCCGACTACGCGGCCGAGCCGCACACGGTCGACTACCTGCAGCACGAGGACGCGCCGGCGCTGGCGGCCGACGGGTCGATCGCCGACGCGTGGCCATCGTCGGCGTCGGTCGAACAGGCGCTCGCCGCGGCCGCGCAGACGCACGAAGCCACCTACCGCACCGAGGTGCAGACGCACAGTTCGCTCGAATCGCACGGCGCGGTCGCGAAGTGGAACGGCGACGACCTCGAGGTCTGGTGCAGCACGCAGGCGACGTTCGGCGTACGCGGCGAACTGGCGCGCGCGCTGCGCGGCCAGCGCATCGACGTGGGCACCCTGACGGTGCACGCCGAGTTCGTCGGCGGCGGCTTCGGCAGCAAGTTCGGCGCCGGCATCGAGGGCCTCGCCTGCTGCCTGCTGGCGCGCGAGGCGAAGGCGCCGGTCAAGCTGATGCTGGACCGGTTCGAGGAGCACACCACCACCGGCAACCGCCCCGCCGCGCTGCTGCAGCTGCGCGCCGGCGTCGACGCCGATGGCAAGCTGACCGCGTGGGACGTGCGCAGCTTCGGCGGCTGCGGCTTCAACGTCGAGAAGGGCGAAGGCGGCGGCAACGTCGCCGTGCCCGACTACTACACCAAGGGCGCCAAGACGCGCAGGAAGCACCTCGACCTCGCGACCGACACCGATCCGGCGCGGCCGATGCGGGCGCCCGGCTACCCGCAGGGCTGGTTCGGCGCCGAACTGTTCCTCGACGAACTGGCGGCCAAGGCCGGCATCGACCCGCTCGAGTTCCGGCTGCGCAACGACCGCGACACGATGCGGCTGGACCAGTGGCGGTTCGGCGCCGAGCGCTTCGGCTGGGCCGAGGCGCGCGCGCGCCGCAACGAGCCCGGGGCGCGGCTCGTGCGCGGCGTCGGCCTGGCCAGCGCGCGCTGGGGCCAGCTCGGCAACCCGGGGCGGCAGCCGCACGGCATCCAGTGCCGCATCCACCAGGACGGTTCGGTCGAGGTGCGCAGCGGCGCGCAGGACATCGGCACCGGCCTGAAGACCGTGATGGTGCTGATCACGGCCGACGAACTGGCGATCCCGCCCGCCCGCGTGACCGCCGTCACCGGCCACACCGGCGACCCGTCGGGTCCCGGTTCGGGCGGCAGCACGACGACGCCGAGCCTCGCGCCGGCCGTGCGCCACGCGGCGTTCCTCGCGCGGCAGGAACTGGCGGCGCTGCTCGCCAAGGACCTCGGCGCCGACGCGGCGCAGGTCGCGTTCGGCGACGGCACCGTGACGGTCGGCGGCCGCGCGCTGAGCTGGGCCGACGCCTGCAAGCGCATCGGCCCGAACCCGATCGACGTGCGCGGCAAGCGGTTCCCGAACTACGACAGCGAACCGTTCTCGGCAGTCGTCTGCGGCTGCCAGTTCGCCGAGGTCGAGGTCGACACCTGGACCGGCCTCGTGCGCGTCGTGCGCATGTTCGGCGTGCAGGACTGCGGCCTCGTGATCGCGAAGAAGCTCGCCGAGAGCCAGGTGCTCGGCGCGATGCTGCAGGGCATCAGCTACGCGCTGCACGAACAGCGCATCCTCGACCGCACGACCGGCCGCATGCTGAACGGCGACTTCCTGCGCTACAAGATCCTCGGCAGCGAGGACGTCCCGGAACTCGGCTGCCACCTGATGACCGTGCACAACGGTCACACCAGCACGCCGGCCGCCGGCCTCGGCGAGCCGCCGTCGGTCGCGGCGCCGGCCGCGGTCGCCAACGCGGTGTTCCACGCGCTGGGTGCACCGGTGCGCCACCTGCCGATCACGCCCGACAAGGTCCTCGCCGCGCTCGCGGCCCGGAGGCAGTGAGATGAAGCCGTTCACCTACGTCGTTCCCGAGACCCTGGCGCAGGCGCAGGACGCCGCCGCGGCGCCGGACACGGTGCTGAAGGGCGCCGGCATCGACCTCGTCGACCGCATGAAGGAGCGGCTGCAGACGCCGGCGCGCGTCGTCAACCTGCTGCCGCTGAAGGCCGAGCTGGCCGGCATCGCCGCTGCGGAAGGCGGCGCGCTGCGCATCGGCGCGCTGACCACGCTGACGCAGCTCGAACAGCACCCGGCGCTCGCCGCCGAAGCGCTGCAAGGCCTGCGCGAGGCCGCGGCCGCGACCGCGTCGCCGCAGGTCCGCCACCGCGCCACCGTCGCCGGCAACATCCTGCAGTTCACGCGCTGCTGGTACGTGCGCAGCGAGGCGTTCCGCTGCCTGCACGGCGGCCGCGGCCCGACCTGCCTGGCGATGACCGGCGAGAACCGCTACCACGCGG
>JAEUHR010000053.1 GCA_016794425.1 Planctomycetota bacterium | reverse complement strand
CGCCAGCGCCGGTGGCTGCCACCGGGGCCACGTCGCGCAGCGCCGGCGCGCGCTCGGTCGGCGCCGTGGCGCGGCGCGCGGTCGGCAGCGGCCGCGGCGCGCCACCGACCCGCGCCTCTCGCGCCTCGGCCCGACCCAGCGCCGACGCGGGCGGCAGCACCGCCTCGCGGTCCCGCGGCACCGCCGCAGCACGCGCCGGGGCGGCGACGGCACTGGCGCTGGGTGCGGCCGCCGGCACCGCGGCCCGCGCCACCGGCGCGGGCGCGGGCGTCGGCGCCGCGGCAGCCAGCGGCGTCGGCGCGGCCGGGGCCGCCGCCGGGTCGCGCAGCGCGACCGCGCCGTGCGCAGGTGCGTCGCGCACAGCGGTCGGCAGCGGTGCCGCCGCCACCGGCGGTGCCGCCACCCCGATCCGTTCGAGGCCGGTGCCCGGCGCGGCCGGCGCCGCCAGCGGCCGCGCACGCTCGGCTTCGCGGGCGCCGCGCACGGTCGCTGCGGCGGCAGCCACCGCGACCGCTGCCGCCTGCACCGCCGCGGGTGCCGGCGTCGGCGCCGCACTCGGGGTCACGGCCGCGCCGGTCGCCGCGTCGGCGTCGCGCAGCTCGGCGACCGCGGCGAGTTCGCGCGCGGTGGCGGCCATCGGCGGTGCGGCCGCTGGCGCGGCGAGCCCGGCAGTGCCGCGCGCCAACGCCCCCGTCGGCGCGGCGACCGGGGCCGGCTCGGCCGCAGCCACCGCCGCCCGAGCCACCGCCGGTGCCGCCGCCGCCGCCGCCGCGACCTGCAGGTTGGCCGGCGCCACGGCGGACGGTCCGGCCGCGGCGGCGCGTACGGCCGTCACCGGCGCCGCGTCGACCACCGCCGCCGGCGCCACCTCGGCGGAACGCGCCGTCGCGACCGCAACCGGCGTCGGGCTCGTCAGCAGCGCCCGGGGCGCCGTCCCGGGCGCGACTGCGGCGCCGGGCATCGCGACCACCACCGGCGCGGCTGCCGCCGCGGCCAGCGCCGACGCCGGCGCCACGGCCGCGCCGCGCTGGACCGCCGGCAGTTCGGCCGCCGTCGGCGGCACGACCTCGGCCACCGCCGCCCGGCGTTCGGGTTCGGCCCCGTGGTCCTGCAGGCCCGCCGCCGCTTCGACCGGCGCCGCCTGCAGTTCGCGCTGCCACTCGGCCCTCGGTGTCGCCAGCTGCCGCTGGCGCGCCGCGTCGTCGACCGCCGCCGCGGGCGCCTCGACCGCGAGCGGCCGCGGCGCCACGGCGAACGTCGCGCGCGCCACCACGTCGGCGGCCTGTGGCGCCGCAGCGGCCGCCGTCGACGGGCTCGCCGCCGCGACCAGCGCCACTTCGATGCGCCCCTCGTCGTCGCTGCCCGGCAGCGGCGAGCCCGGCACTTCGACCCCGTAGAGCCACAGCAGCAGCAGCACGTGCAGCAGCAGCGACAGCAGCAGGCACTGCGCGACGAGGTCCATCGCCTGCCAACGCCGACCGAGGTGCAGCAGCACCAGCAGCAGCGCGCAGACCGCGACCGTGCCGAGCAGCAGGTGCTCGAGCCAGCGCTGGCCGGGCCACCACGGCAGCAGTTCCTCGGCCTCGCTGCGGAACCACAGGTCGACGTCGCCGGCGGCCCGCCGCGGCTGCCAGAGTCCGAGCGAACGGCCGTCCGCAGCCGGCATCGGCGCGCGCAGGTCGCGGGTGCCCCAGGCCGCGTCGATGCGCAGCGGTTCGTCGAAGCTGCCGGCCAACCAGCTCGCGCGCAGCAGCTGCAGCGGCGCCCCCGGTTGCTGCCGCACGAACCACAGCGCGTTGCCGCCGGGCGCCCAGACCGGATCGCGGTCGGCGCGCCACGGCGCCCGCGGGCGCCCCGCCGTGAACAGCGGCTCGGGGTCGAGTTCGCGGTCCGTGTGCACGAGCCACAAGGAGGCCGCGCGCTGCTCGCGGTCCGCCGGATCGATGCGGGCGAACACCAGCGTGCTGCCGTCGGCATGCGGTGCCGGGTCGGTCTCGTCGAGCGCGGTGTTGCACGGCAACAGCGGCAGCGGCGCCGCGAAGCCGAGGCCGGTCGGGCTCGCCACCCACAGGTCGTAGCCGCCGCGGCCCGCCGGCCGATCCGACGCGAAGTAGAGCCGCCCGTCGGCGCCGACCGCGGGCGCCAGTTCGTTGTGTGCGGTGTTGAGGCCGTAGACCGGCTCCGGCGGCACCGCCGGCCGCTGCGGGTCGAAGCTGACTAGGTCGGTCGTGCCGGCGTCGGTGGTGCGGCCGTAGACGAGCCGGCCGTCCGGCAGCACGGCGATGCGCCCCTGCACGGGTCCCGGCAGCTCGGCGACGACTTCGGGCGTGTTCCAACGCACCATGCCGCCACCACCGAGCCGGTCGGCGGCGACCACACTGGCGCCGTCGGTGTAGTAGAGCGGTCGCCCGAGCCGCAACCCGACCAGCAGCGACGCCGCGATGACGAGTCCGGCCCAGGCGAGCCGCATCACCAGCCGACGGGTCCGCTCCGAGAAGCGCATCGCGTCAGTTCTTCTGCGGCAGCGCCGCGAAGTCGACCTTCTGGATCCGCGCCAGGCGGCACGCATCGAGCACCTGCAGGCCGATGCCGAACTGCGCGGCATGGTCACCGCGCACCAGCACCGCCTGGTCGCGGTCGCGCTGCCAGGCTGCCGCGAGCCGCTGCCGCAGCGCTTCCAGCGTCAGTTCGCGGCCGTCGACGACGATGCGGCCGTCGGCGAACACGTTGACGACCAGCGCCCGGTCGGCGCCGGGCGCGGCGCCGGAGCGCGCTTCGGGCAGGCGCAGGTCCAGCTCGACCTCCTCGCGCGCCAGCGTCGTCGCGGCGAGGAAGAACACGAGCAGCAGGAACACGACGTCGACCAGCGGCGTCAGGTTCAGGCCTTCGTCGCTGCCGCTGTCGTCGCCGTCGTCAAGCCGCATGCACCGCCTCCGGCGTGCCGCCCGGCGGCCGCGCTGCGAGCGCCGCGACCGCCGGTTCGAGTTCGTGGGCGACCAGCGCCGCCAGCCGCCGCGCGCGCGCGTGCAGGTGCGCCGCGACCAGCGTCGCCGGGATCGCGACGAACAGGCCGAAGATCGTCGTGTAGAGCGCAACCTTGATGCCGGCGGCCAGCGCTTCGCTGTTGTCACCGCGGCCGAGTCCCGACTGTTCGACCGCCGCGAACGCGTCGGCGATGCCGAGCACGGTGCCCAGCAGCCCCAGCAGCGGCGCGACCGCCGCGATCAGCGTGATGCCGCGCACGTTGGCGCGCAGCCGCGCCGCCTCCTGCTGCAGCCGGTCCTCCATCGCCTTCTCGACGTCGGCGAGCAGGTGACCACGCCGCCGCAGCCCGGCGGCCAGCACGCGCGCCGCCGGCGCGTCGGCGGCCGCGATGCCGTCCTGGATCACCTCGACACGCCCGCCGACGATCTGCTCGACCGCGTCGAGCACGACCTGCGGCAGCACGCGTGCGCGGCGCAGCGACAGGTAGCGGTCGACCGCGAGGCCGACCACGACCACGGAACAGCCGAGGATCGGCCACATCAGGATGCCGCCGTCGGCGAAGAAGTCGCCGATCGTGCGCGAGACGTCGGTCGCTTGCAGGGAGAGGCTCATCGTCGTCGGTGCTCGGGTCAGTCGTCCTTCACGTGGGCGCGGGCGGCCTTGGCTTCCTCGGAGTCCGCGTGCTGCTGCAGCAGCTCGCGGAAGAAGCGCCTGGCCTTGGCCGGCTGCTGCAGCTGCTCGTAGGCGAGTGCGGCCTGCAGCAGCCCGCGCCGTACCCACTCGGCGTGGCCGTAGAGGATCGGCAGCTTCACGAACGCGTCGGCGGCCCCGTTCAGGTCGCCGCGCGCGAGCCGCACCTCGCCGATGCGGAACTGCGCCTCGGCCGCCAGCGCGGTGTCGGTCAGTTCGGTCACGCGCTGCAGGCTCGCCTCGGCCTTGTCGTGCTCGCCGCGCAGCGCCCGCGCCCGGCCGAGCCACAGGTGCGCGCGAGCCTGGTCGAGCGTCTCGATGCCGGCGCCGCGCAGGAACGCCTCGAGCGGCGGCACCGCGATCGCACCGTCGCCGGCGAGCACCGCGCATTCACCGAGCAGCAGCTGGGCCCGCGGCGCGCGCTCGTGTTGCGGCGCGTCGGTCAACAGCCGCACCAGCCGTTCGCAGGCGCCGCGCTCGTCGCCGAGGCGATGGCAACACTCGGCGCCGAGGTAGAGCGCTTCGCCGCGCAGCGGGGTGTCGGGCAGGGCGACGATCTCCGCGCACAGGTCGCGCGCGACCGCCAGCTGCTGCAGGTCGCCGGCGCTGCGCTCGAACTCGGCGAATGCGAGCCGGTACAGCGCCGTGGCGCGGTGGCTGCCGCGCACCGATGCCAGGTGGGCGCGCGCCGCGACCACGTCGTCCTGCGCCAACGCCGCGGTGCCGAGGTGCAACCGCGCTTCGCCGGCCAGTTCCTCGTCGGTGGTCGCCGCGGCGACGTCGGCGAACGCACGCAGCGCCGCCGCCTCGTCCGCGTCGCGCCGACAGGCCCAGGCCAGCTCGTAGTGCACGCGGTCCATGCGGTCGAACCCGCCGGCCTGCACCAGTTCGCCGAGCGTGCGCCGCGCCGCCGCGCTGTCGCCGCTGCGCGCCTCGGCGGTGCCGAGCGCGTAGCGCATCGCCGCCGCCTTGCCGTGGCTCGGGAAGCGCTGCAGGAACTCGCGGCCGGCCGCGATCGCATTGGCCCAGTCCTGGCGGCGGTGCGCGAGCGCCGAGCGCAGCTCGAACAGGCCCGGCAGTTCGGCCTCGGCAGCGCCGTGTGCGAACGCCTCGCCGAGCCGCTGCGCACAGCCGGCGTCGTCGCCGAGCTCGAAGGCACACCAGGCGCGCCCGGCGGCGGCGCGTGCGCCGACGGCGCCCTGGTCGCGGCACAGCGCTTCGAACAACGCGTCGGCGGCCGCGAAGTCGCCCTGCAGGTACGCCAGCTCGGCCTGTTCGGCCTGGTCTGCCAGCGCCTGAGTCGCAGCCGCTGCCTGCGCCGCGCGCGCCAGTCGCTTCTGCGCCGCGGCCAGGTCGCCGCGCTGTCGCAGCACGCGCGCGGCGATGCGTTCGGTGCGATCGAGGAACGCGCCGCTCGGGTAGCGCACGCGGTAGCGGTCGGCGAGGGCCAGCGCGCCGTCGCCTTCCCCACTCTCGCACAGCGCCAGCGCCTGCATCGACAGCGCCTCCTCGGCGACCGCCGCATCCGCCTGCTCCGCGAGCGCCGCGAAGCGCGCCGCGGCGGCCTTGGCGTCCCCCTGCAGGTAGCGGCACCAGGCGAGCTTCCACGCCGCACGTTCGCGGTGCGCGGTGTCGTCGGCCAGCATCTCGTACTGCCGCTCCGCGCCGGCGTAGTCGCGGTCGGCGAACAGGTTCTCGGCGATCGCGAACACCGCCTGCGGCCGCAACCGGTGCGGCGGTTCGAGCGCCAGCAGGGCGCGGGCGCGCGCGGTCGAGTCGGCGTGGCGACCCAGCGAGTGCAACGCGAAGCACGCGCCGTAGAGCGCCTCGCCGCGCAGTTCGCTCGGCGCCTCGGCGGGCACCGCGTCGTAGGCGGCGAGCGCATCGTCCCAGCGCGACAGGTTCGCGAACGCCTCGCCGAGCGCGAACGACAGCCGCGGCCGATCGGGGGCGGCGGCCGCCGACAGCGCCTGCTGCAGCGCCGCCACCGCGGCTTCGCCCTTGCCGCCGGCGAGCTCGCAGAGCCCGAGCAGCTCACGCGCCTGCTGCCGCACGTCGTCCGGCGCGCCGTCGAGCAGCAGCGGTTGCAGCCGCGTGGCCGCTTCGCCGTGCGAGCCCTGCGTGTACAGCGAACGCGCGATCTCCAGCATCGCCTTCGGCACCAGCGGCGACTGCGGATGCTCGGCGACGACGCGCTCGAACTCCCGCCGCGCCCCGGCACCGTCGCCCGCCTGCAGCGCGGCGAAGCCGAGCCCGAGCTGGGCGTCGTCCGCGAACTCGCCGCCGAGCTGCACCGCCGCCGTGAACGCCGCGCGCGCCGCCGCGACGTCGCCGCGGCGCAGCAGCAGGTCGCCGGCGAGGTGGCGGCACTCGCCGCGGCCGGCGTCGTCGGTCGCCGCGTCGGCAGCGACCGCGAACGTCGCCGCCGCCTCGCCGAGCTGGTTCTGCCGCAGCTGCGCGAAGCCCAGCTGGTACAAGGCCGGGAACCGGAACGACGCGCGTTCGCCGGTGGCCGCGACCGCGGCGGCGAGGAAGGCCTCCGCCGCGCGCGCGTCGTCGCCGAGCTCGCGCATCGCCTCACCCTCGGCGAACCGCGCGGCCGCCAGCAGATAGTGGTCGGGCGCGACCTCCTTGGCGAGCGCCGTGAACTGCGCCACCGCGAGGCGGTGTTCGCCGCGCGCCTCGAGCAGGTTGCCGAGCCGGTAGCGGCACTCGGGGCGCAGCGCGAAGTCCGCGCCGGCCTTCTGCAGGGCATTCTGCAGCGCTTCGATCGCCGGTTCGGCCGCCCCGCGTTCGGCGCGGCTGGTGCCGAGCCGGTAGTGCGCTTCGGCGGCCAGCGCGTGCTCGGGCTGCTGGGCGAGGAACTGTTCGAAGTAGCGCGCCGCCTCGTCGTGCAGGCCACGTTGCTGCAGTCCGAGCCCGATCTGGAACGCTTCGGGCCGGCGGTCGGCCTGCGCCGTCGACAGGGAGGGCAGGAACAACGCCGCGAACGCGGCAGGGGCGAGGTGGCGCATCGAAGGATGACGGACGCCCGGGCGAACCATTTCGCCGCGGACGGGCCCGGCAAGGTAGCCGTGCAGGACGAGCTCTGCACGCCGCCTGCGAGTCGCTCGCAGCACCCGGCAATCGCGCCCGTGCACCGTGCCGCGAGGGCTCCGCGCGGTGCCGAAGTGGCCCGCGGCGGGCAAGTCGGCATGATATGGGCCCTTCATGCGCGCCCGACCTCTCGCCCTCGTCGCCGGCCTGTGCCTCTGGCTCGCGTCGTGTGCCGTGACGGCACGGGGCCAGGACCGCGCGGCGCCGCCGCCGATCGCGCGCGAGTTCCGCGCGGCCTGGGTCGCGACCGTCAACAACATCGACTGGCCGAGCCGACCGGGACTGTCGGGCGCACAGGCGCGCGCCGAGCTCGACGCGATCGTCGCGCGCGCGGCCGAGCTCGGGCTCAACGCCCTGGTGTTCCAGGTGCGGCCCGCCGGCGATGCGTTCTATCGCAGCGAGCTGGAACCCTGGAGCGAGTGGCTGACCGGAGCGCAGGGCCGCGCGCCGGACGACGATTGGGATCCGCTCGCGTTCGCGATCGAACGCTGCCACCGCCGCGGCCTGCAGCTGCACGCGTGGTGCAACCCCTACCGGGCCTGGCACCCGTCGGCGAAGTCGAAGCCTAGCCCCGACCACGTGCTGGCGCGGCTGCCCGATGCGTGCGTGCGGTTCGGTTCGCTGCGCTGGATGGACCCCGGCGACGAACGCGCCGTCGAGTGGACGCTGGCCGTGCTCAGCGACATCGTCGCGCGCTACGACGTCGACGGCCTGCACCTCGACGACTACTTCTATCCGTACCCGGAACAGGGGGCGTCGTTCGCCGACGACGCCAGCTACGGCCGCTACCGCGCGCGGGGCGGCAAACTCGGCCGCAGCGACTGGCGGCGCGCGAACGTCGATCGCTTCGTGCAGCGAGTGCACACCGCGGTGCACGAGATCAAGCCCTGGGTGCAGTTCGGCATCAGTCCGTTCGGCATCGCCCGACCGGGGGTGCCCAAGGGCATCGAGGCCGGCATCGACCAGTACGAGCAGCTCGGCGCCGACGTGCTGCGTTGGCTGCGTGAAGGCTGGGTCGACTACCTGTCGCCGCAGCTCTACTGGCCGATCGACCAGCGACCGCAGAGCTTCGCCGTGCTGCTGCCGTGGTGGCTCGAACAGAACCCGCGGCGACGCCACGTCTGGCCGGGCCTCGACGCCGGCCGCATGCTCGAACGCAAGCCGCCGAGCCGCCGCGACGAACTCGCCGACCAGCTCGGACTGCTGCGGGCCGCGCTGCCGCGCGACCCGGGGTTCGTGCTCTACAGCTTCCGCGCGCTGCGCGACGACGCGCCGCACGTCGGCACCACGCTGCGCCGCGAACTGCGCGGCCCGGCGCTGGCGCCGGCTACGCCCTGGCTGGGGACGGTGCCGCCACCACCACCGGTGGCCCGGATCGAACTCGGCGACCGCCACCACACGCTGCGCTGGACGGCCGACGGCGAGGCGCGGTTCGTCGCCGTGCAGGTGCGCAGCGACGGCGGCTGGCGCACGCACGCCGTGCTCGGCGCGCACAATGGCGCCGAAGCGCTGCCCGCCGACACCAAGGCCGTCGTGGTCTACGCCGTGTCGCGCACGGGGCAGCTCAGCGAACCCGTGTGGCCGCGCTGGTAGCGGCGCCGGCCGGGCAACCCAGGCCAGCCGCGTCAGGCGCGTTCGCGGTCGAGATTCGCCAGCAACTCGCGGAACTCACCGACCCGCATCGCGCCCAGATCGCCGTCCTTGCGCGACCGCACGGTGACGGTGCCGTTCTGCAGTTCCTGATCGCCGATCACGCCGACGAACGGCACCTTCTCCTGGAACAGGTGGTGCCGGATCTTCTGGCCGATCTTCTCGTTCGAATCGTCGGCCTGCACGCGCAGCTCCTGCGCACGGCATTCGGCGGCCAGGTTCTGCACCGCTTCGGCATGCCGCTCACCGACCGACAGCAGCACGGCCTGCACCGGGGCCAGCCAGACCGGGAACGCACCGGCGTGGTGCTCGACCAGCACGCCGAAGAACCGCTCCAGGGAGCCGAGCAGCGCACGGTGCACCATCACCGGCCGCGCCTTGTTGCCGGTCGCGTCGATGTAGCTCATGTCGAAGCGCTCGGGCAGGTTGAAGTCGCACTGGATCGTCGAGCACTGCCACGTGCGGCCCAGCGTGTCCTTGATCTTGACGTCGATCTTCGGCCCGTAGAACGCGCCGCCGCCTTCGTCGATCTGGTACGGCAGCCCGACGCTCTCGAGCGCGTGCCGCAACGCCGCGGTCGCCTTCTCCCAGCTCGCGTCGGCGCCGACGCTCTTGGCCGGCCGCGTGCTGAGGTTCATCGCGTACTCGTGGAACCCGAACGCGCGCAGCATCTCGATCACGAACTTCAGGCAGCGCTCGATCTCGCCTTCGACCTGGTCCTCGCGCAAGAACAGGTGGGCATCGTCCTGCGTGAAGCCGCGCACTCGCAGCAGGCCGTGCAGCGAACCCTGGTTCTCGTAGCGGTAGACGGTGCCGAGCTCGGCCCAGCGGAACGGCAGCTCGCGGTAGCTGCGGCGCCTGGACTTGAAGATCTGCACGTGGAACGGGCAGTTCATCGGCTTCAACCGGTACTCGGCGCCGTCGATGTCGATGCCCGAGTACATCGAGTCCTTGTAGAAGTCGAGGTGGCCCGACGTCTGCCACAGGTCGGCCTTCGCGATGTGCGGCGAGTAGACGATGTCGTAGCCGCCACGCAGGTGCGCCTGGCGCCAGTACTCCTCCACCTTGTGGCGCACGAAGCCGCCCTTCGGGTGCCACAGGATCAGGCCCGCGCCGAGGTCGCCCATCGACGAGAACAGGTCGAGGTCGGTGCCGAGGCGGCGGTGGTCGCGCTTGGCGGCTTCCTCGAGGTTGCTGCGGTGCGTGTCCATCGCCTTCTTGTCCGCGAAGGCGTGGCCGTAGATGCGCGTCAGCATCTTGTTGCCGGCGTCGTCACCGAAGTACGCACCCGCCAGCGCCAGCACCGCGATGCCCTGGCCGATGCGGCCCGTCGTCGGCACGTGCGGCCCCTTGCACAGGTCGACGAACTCGCCGCTGCGATAGAACGTGATGCGCTGGTCGGCCGGGATCTTGTCGATCGTCGCGACCTTGTAGTCCTCGCCGTGCGCGACCATCAGCTTGCGCGCTTCGTCACGCGGCAGCGACTCCAGCACGAACGGCACGTCGCGCTGCACGATCTCGTGCATCAGCTGCTCGAGCTTCGGCAGGTCCTCGTGCGTGATCGGCTGGTCGCCGAAATCGATGTCGTAGTAGAAGCCGTAGCGCGGATCCTCGACCGGCGGCCCCTTCCACAACTTGGCCTGCGGGCGGATGCGCTTGACGGCGTCGGCCAGCACGTGCGCCGCCGAGTGCCGCAGCACCTCGAGGCCTTCCTTGCTGTCGCGCGTGTGGATCTTGATCTTCGCCGACCGCTCGATCGGCAATTGCAGGCTCTGCACGTCGCCGTCGAGCTCGATGCCGACCGCGGCCTTCGCGAGTCCCTTGCCGATCGACTCCGCGACCTGCATGCCCGTCGTGCCCGCCGCGTATTCGCGCACGGAGCCATCGGGAAGGGTGAGCCGGATCGTGGTGGCGGTCGAGGACATGGGGCGAGGATTGTCGCGATCGTGAGCGGCCGCGGCAAGGGCGAGAGCGGCCACCTGCGGGCGACGGCCGCAACGCATGCGGCGCATGCCTCCGCAGCGCGGTTGCGCACCGATGGCACGGCCCGCGGTCCACGGCTACAACGCGGCGATGCGCCCATCCCTGCCGTGCCTCTTGCTGGCGGCCTGCGCCACGGAGTCCACGATGCACCCGACCGCCCCCGTCCCCGTCGCCGACCCGCACAGCTACGCGCGCCCGCACGAGGTGCACTCGACGCACCTCGACCTCGACCTGCGGCTCGACTTCGAGCGGCACATCGCCGAGGGCACGGTCACGCACACGCTGCAGCGGCTCGACCCCGCGGCACCGTTCGTGGTCGATTCCGCCGGACTCGAGATCACCGCGATCGTGGACCAGGACGGCAACGAGCTGCATGCCACCTGGCCGACGCAGCCGGATCCGGTGCTCGGCACGGAACGCTCGATCCGCCTGCTGCCGACCACGACCCGGGTGCGCATCGCCTACCGGACCGCGCCCGACGCCGAGGCGATGCAGTGGCTGGCGCCCGAACAGACGAACGGCGGCACGCAGCCGTTCTTGTTCACGCAGGGGCAGGCGATCCTGACCCGCAGCTGGATCCCGCTGCAGGACTCGCCGGCCGTGCGCGTGACGTGGACCGCGCGCGTGCAGGCACCGCCGGGACTGGTGCCGGTGATGAGCGCGACGCAGCGCGGGCACGACGGCCCGGTGCACACGTTCGCGATGGACAAGCCGGTCCCCCCGTACCTGATCGCGCTGGCCTGCGGCGACCTCGTGTCGCGCGACATCAGTGCGCGCTGCGCGGTGTGGGCGGAACCGAAGACCATCGACCTCGCCGCCAGCGAACTCGCCGACATGGAAGCGATGGTGCAGGCGTGCGAACAGCTGTTCGGGCCGTACCGCTGGGGCCGCTACGACGTGCTGGTGCTGCCGCCGAGCTTCCCGTTCGGCGGCATGGAGAACCCGTGCCTGACGTTCGCGACGCCGACGATCCTCGCCGGCGATCGCTCGCTGGTCTCGCTGATCGCGCACGAGCTGGCCCACAGCTGGTCCGGCAACCTCGTCACCAACGCGACGTGGCGCGACTTCTGGCTCAACGAGGGCTTCACGGTCCACCTGGAGAACCGGATCATGGAGCACGTCTACGGCCCGGATCGCGCGGCCATGGAGGTCGCGCTCGGCATGCACGAACTCGCCAGCGAGTTGCGCACGTTGCCGGCCGCGGACCAGGTGCTGCACGTCGACCTCAGCGGCCGCAACCCCGACGACGGCATGACCGGCGTGCCGTACCAGAAGGGTGCCGCGTTCCTGCGGCGGCTCGAGCAGCTGGTCGGTCGTCCGGCGATGGATGCGTTCCTGCGGCAGTGGTTCGACGAACACGCGTTCCGGAGCGTGACCACGGCCACCTTCCTGGCCTTCCTCGACGAACGGCTGCTGCGGGGCCGTCCGGACCGCGACCAGGTCGACGTCGCCCGCTGGGTCACGGCGGCCGGTCTGCCGACCGACGCACCGGTGCCCGACAGCGTGCTGTTCGCCGCGGTCGACCGCGAACTCGGCCGCTGGCGTGGCGGCACCGAACCGGCGCAACTGGCGACCGATGGCTGGGTCACGCAGCAGTGGCTGCGCTTCCTCGCCGGCCTCGAGACTGCCAGCGCGCCGCGCACAGACCAGCTCGCCGCGCTCGACCACGCGTTCGAGTTCACGCGCAGCGGCAACAGCGAGATCCTGGCAGCATGGCTGGTGCTGGCGACCCGACACGGCTACCCGGCGATCGACCGGCGGCGCGAGCTGTTCCTGATGACGGTCGGGAGGCGCAAGTTCCTGAAGCCGATCTACGAGGCCCTGCTCGCCACCGAGGGCGGCAAGGACCGCGCGCTGGCGATCTACCGCAAGGCTCGGCCGCGCTACCACGCGGTGTCCCAGCGCACGCTCGACGCGATGCTCGGTTACTCGCCGTGACCGCCGCGCCCTCGCTTCGGCGGCAACGCGGCGCTATCGTCGGCGCCCGCCATGAGTGACAAGAAGTCGCTGCCGATCGACCCCAAGGACCTGCTGCCTGCCGCGCTGGGCTTCGTGCTCGGCCTCGGCATCCTCGCGTTCTTCGTGCTGCTCGCACTGTCGCTGGACCTGACGCTGCTGGTGAACGCGCACGACCTGCCGCGCCAGTAGCACCGGAAGCCAGTAGCACCGGAAGCCAGTAGCGCCGGGAGATCGCTGCGCCCGATCGCGCCGCGCCGGCACGCGCCCGGTCATTTGGTCAGCGAAGGCGTCCGCAGCTGGAAGCCGTGCGGACCGCGCGGCAGCTGCCCCAGCAGTTCGGCCGATGCGCCGACGACGACCGCGCCGAAACCGTGCCGCTGCCGCACCGCGTCGACGGCGGCGAACAGCCGCTTCCGCGCCGCTCCACCATCGTCGAACAGTCGGCCCTGCACCGGCGCCTCGGCCACCAGCGACGTCAGCGTCACGCCGACCAGTCGCACCAACACGCGCCGCAGCAGCAGTTCGTCGAGCAGCGCGCTGGCAACTCCCATCAGCACGTCGGTGCGCTCGACGGCACTCGGCAGCGACCGTGCGCGTTGCTGCTGCACACCGTCGACGTGGCCGAGCCGAACCTGCACCGTGCGCGTGCTCAGCCGCTGCTGCCGCAGTTCGCTGGCAGCCC
The DNA here is from genome assembly GCA_016794425.1 of Planctomycetota bacterium. GTDB lineage: Bacteria > Planctomycetota > UBA1135 > UBA1135 > UBA2386 > JAEUHS01. The sequence goes on along the minus strand of JAEUHR010000053.1, from coordinate 152,753 downwards.
GGTCGAGCAGGTAGGACAACATCGCGCGCAGGAAGTCGCGCTGCTGCGAACCCGCGTCGTGGCGCGGCTCGAACGACGTCTCGCGCGAGATGCTGCGCAGTGTCGGCGTCGCCTCGACCGGCGCGTCGTCGAGACCGCGGCAACGCCGCCACAACTCGTCGCCGCGGGTGCCGAAACTCTGGCGCAACAGCTCGCGGTCGAGCGCCCACAGCTCGCGCACCGTGCGCACGCCGACCTGGTGCAGGATCGCGGCGGTCTTGGGGCCGATGCCGGGCACCTGCTCGACCGCGAACCCGGCCAGGAACTCGAGCTCGCCGCCGGCCGCCACTTCGCAGATGCCGCCGGGCTTCGCGCGGGTCGTCGCCAGACGCGCGACCGTGCGGGTGCTGCCGAGGCCTTGCGCGACCGACAGCCCGGTCTCGGCACGCACCTGCGCGCGCAGCTCCCGGCACAACCCGGCCAGCGTCTGCTCGGCTTCACTGCGCGTGGAACCGGCGAGCGCCTGCTCGACGCGCAGCGGCACGCCGGTGAGGTCGGCGTAGAAGTCGTCGAGCGAACAGACCTCGACCACTGGCGAGAAGCGACGCATCACCTCGGCCACGGCCTGCCGGTAGCGTTCCGCCAGCCGCGAATCACCGGCCCGGACGATCAGTTCGGGGCAGCGGCGCAGGGCCTCGTGCAACGGCATCGCCGTCTGCACGCCGCGCGCCTTGGCCTCGTACGACCGCGACGCGACCACGCCGGTGCCGACCGCCACCGGCTTGCCGATCAGCACCGGATCCCGCAGCTGTTCGACCGAAGCGAGGAAGGCGTCGATGTCGAGGTGCAGGATGCGGCGCAGCATGCCACGAACCTAACAAACGACGAACCTCGCGTCACTGGTGGCAGATGGCTCGATCCAGCCTGCACCCACCATCTCCCGACCGGCCCCGGAGGATCCCGCTGCTCCGGACCCGTACGCGAGCAGGGATCCAGGTCCGCCCTCCGTCCGGAGGCCGGATCCGGCGCCTTGGGGAATCTTCTCCAACCACCGGCCCAGGAACCACTTCACACGTGGACAACGGCTGACAACCGTGTCTGCCGTGGAAAGTCCGGTGGAGACTCGGGCTCAGGCCATTTCCAGGCGGAAGCAGCGCACCGTCGGTTCGTGGACCCGCAGCGCAGCGGCGGCCACGAACTCCGGCCCGGGCGAAACATCCAGCAGCGCCCACTCCTCGGGACGCTCGCGTCCATCGTGGCAGGCCAGGAACGCCGGCTGTTCGCCGAGGCTGACGTCGAACGTGTCCAGCGGCATCGCCAGGCCGACCCCGAGCGCCTTGATGTACGCCTCCTTGCGGGTCCAGCAGCGGTAGAACGCGAGCGGCCGGGCCGCCTCCGGCAGCGCATCCAGAGCCGCGAACTCGGCGGGCGAGAAGTGGCGCCGCGCGATCGGCGTCAGGCTCTCGAGGTGGCGCACCTTCTCGAGGTCGACGCCGATCTCCGCCGTGGCCACGGCGATCAGGGCCAGTTTGCCGGAGTGCGACAAGTTGAAGCTCGGACCGGCGCCGGCGAGGTGCGGCTTGCCGCGCGGCCCATGCGCGAACTCGATCGCGCGCGGATCCGTGCCCAGGTAGCCCGCGAGGATCGCCCGCAGCGCACCGTGGCCGATCTGGTAGCGGCGCTGGTGTTCCGCGAACCGGAACTTCGCCGCGCGCTCCCGTTCGCTGGCCGCGAGCAGCCCCTCCCACGGCGACGCGCCACCGAGCAGCGACACGGCCCAGACGTGCACCTCGCGAGGTCCCAACGCGAACCCACCGGGCGCGGCGAGCCGGAACGACGGGTGCAGCGCAATCTCGTCCATGCGCACGAGAGCCTAGCGAACCCGCGTCGACCGCGACAACCGGGCGCGCCGGAATCAGCGCGCGGCGCGCGGCAGGCGCTCGACGCGGCCGGCGTCACCACAGGCCCAGACCGCGCCATCGGCAGCCATCGCCAGCGCGTGCAGACCGACGCCGGCGAACGGCCGCCACGTGCGACCGCCGTCGGACGATTCGCTGGCACCGTGCGAACCGACCGCGAGCAGCCGTTCGTCGTCGAGCCAGACCACTGCCGACCGGTAGCCGCCCGCGGAGGCCGCGTGCCACGTCGCGCCGCCGTCGTCGCTCCACGCCGCACTGCCCGCACCGAGCTCGGGACGCCGGTAGTCACCGCCGACCACCACGGCGCGGCGCCCGCGCACCGCGACGGCGAACGCGCCCTGCGACGGCTGTCCCTGCACCACCGGCAGCGGCACCGCGCGCGCGGCACCGCCGTCCCACGGCAGGTTCCACATGCGCGCCGCCGCCCCACCGGTGACGATCCACGCATGCGGCGGCCGGCCCTCGACCACCGTGGCGCACGCGCCGCTCGCCGCGAAGCCGGCTTCGCCGGGCAGCGGCGTCGGCAGCTGCGGCGGCGCCAACGGCTGCCACGTGGCACCGCCGTCGCCGCTGCGCCACACGCACGCGCGCCCGTCGACCGGATCGCCGAACAGGACCCCGACGGCGCCGGCAAACGCGACCGCGTCGAAGAAGGCCGCGGGACGCGGATCCGTCAGCACGATGCGCCAGCTGGCGCCACCGTCCTCGGTCAGGTAGACGCGCGCCGGTTGGCCGGCAACCATCGCCAGCGCGCGGCGGCAGTCCCACGCCGCCAGGTCGCGGAAGTCGCCATCGCGACAGTCCTGTGGGCGCACGTCGCGCCAGGTCGCGCCGCCGTCGCGGCTGGTCCACAACGCGCCGGCACCACCGACCCAGACCGCGCCGTCGGCGGTGACGGCGAGGCCACGCAGGCTCGCCGCAGCAGGAACCGGCACCGGGCACCAGGGCCCGTCGGCCGTGGCCTGGCACGCTGCTCCGAGCAGCGCCGCCGCGGCGGCCGCCGCGCGCACGGACCGCACCAGCGCGTGGGACATCGACGAGCGCACGGGCCGCAGTATCCTGCCCGTCCGCATCCGGGACCACCCCGTCGCGCCATGCCTGAGCCCTTTCCTTCGCAAGTCGACGCCTTGCTCGAGCAGTGCATCCTGCTGGCCGAGACCGGCGACCAGCCGGCGATCGACGCGCTGCTCGGACAGCACCCCGACCTCGCGCCGGTGCTGCGCGAACGGCTGCAGCAGCTCGCGGCGCTCGGCATGCTGCAACCGCCGCGCAAGCCGCCGCCGCTGCCGGAACGGCTCGGCGACTTCCGTCTGCTGCGCCCGATCGGGCGCGGCGGCATGGGCATCGTCTACCGCGCCGAGCAGACGACGCTGCAGCGCGAGGTGGCCCTGAAACTGGTGCACCCCGAGCAGCTGTTCTTCCGCGGCGCCCGCGAACGCTTCCGCCGCGAAGTGCTGGCCGTCGCGCGCCTGCAGCATCCCGGCATCGTGCCGATCCTGACCTGCGGCGAGGCCGACGGCATCCCGTTCTACGCGATGGACCTCGTCGCCGGGGCGAGCCTGGCCGAGGTGCTCGGTGAGCTGGCCGGCACGGCGCCGCGCGCGCTCGACGGTCCGGCGCTGCGCGCGGCGCTGCAGCGCGCCCTGGCCGCCAAGCAGGACCTGACGGCGATCACCGACGCGCCGCTGTTCCACGGCGCGTGGGCCAACACCTGCTGCCGGCTCGTGCTCGATGCGGCAGAAGCGCTGCAGCACGCCCACGAACACGGCGTGCTGCACCGCGACGTCAAGCCGAGCAACCTGCTGCTGGCCGCGAACGGCCGCGTGCGCGTGATCGACTTCGGTCTCGCGTCCGCCGAAGGGGAACAGCGGATCACGCGTTCGGGCGCCACGTTCGGTTCGGTGCCGTACATGGCCCCGGAGCAGCTCCGCGGCGACACCGCGCAGATCGACTCCCGCACCGACGTCTACGCGCTCGGCGTCACGCTGTACGAACTGCTGACGTTGGCGTTGCCGCACGGCGACGGCGGTGGCGCCACGCGCGAACGCATCCTCGCCGGCCACGTCGAGCCGCCCTCGCGCCTGAATCCGCTGGTGCACGCCGACGTCGAGGCCGTCTGCCTGATGGCGATGGACCTCGACCCGGCGCGGCGCTACCCGGACGCCGGGGCGCTGGCCGCCGATCTGCGCGCGTTCCTTGAACACCGCAGCGTGCGGGCGCGCCGACCCTCCCCATGGTTGCGGGCGCGCCGTTGGGCACGCCGCAATCCGGTGCGCGCAGCCGTCGCGGCGGTGCTGTTCGTGGTGCTGGTGCCCGGTCCGCTGGCGCTCGCGGTGCAGCAGAACCGGGCCGCGGACCGGATCCAGCAAGCCCTCGACGAGGCCGATGCGCAGCGCCGGGCGGCCGAACGCAACCTCGTCACCGCCAACCAGGAGCGACAGCGCGCCGAGCTGCGGCTCGACCAGGCACTGGAGGCCGTCGACCGCATGCTGACGCGCACCGCGACCGCTCGGCTCGCGGAGATTCCGCGCACGGCCCAGCTGCGGCGCGAATTGCTGCAGGACGCGGCCGAGTTCCACGAACGCCTGCTGGCCAGCGCCGGCGAGGGCGCCGCCAACGATCGCGTGCGGCTCGAGCGCGCCCGCACGCAGACCCGGCTGGCGCGGCTGCAGGGCGACCTCGGCGACCTGCCGCGCGCCCTGGAGCTGGCCACGCAGGCCGTCGCTGACCTCGAGGCGCTGCTGGCGGCGGACGACGTCGACGACGCGCTGCGCCACGACCTCACGCAGGCCCTGGAGGTCCACGGCGACGTGCTCGGCGCCACCGAGCAGGTCGCGGCGTGGCTCGCGGTACGCCGACGCGCCGTCGAGGTCTGCAGCCTGCTGGTGCAGCGTCGCGGCCGCGGCCAGGACGTCGAGCGCAGCGCCCGCGCGCAGCTCGATCTCGCGAGCGCCCTCGCCGACACCGGCGACGTCGCGGCGGCGAAGGCAGGACTCGACGCACTCGATCGCGATCTCACGACCACGTCGGGGCCGTGGCACGAGGCGCTGCCCGCAGTGCGGCGGCAGCTGCTGCGCGCCGAGACCGCCAACACGCGCGGCATCCTGCTCGCCCGCACCGGTGCCGCAACCGAGGCGACGCACGAGTTCGAACGCGCGCTGCGGCTGCTCGACGACGGGCCGGCCGAACTCGCGGCGGTCCCTTCGGCCAGCGTGCTGCGCCTGGGCCTGCTCGAGCGATTGGGCCTGATCCTGCACCAGCGGTGGCAGTGGCAGGCCGCCGCACCGTGGCTGGACCGCACCTGCGCCGAGTACGAACGGCTGCGCGCGGCCGAACCCGAAGTGCCGGGCTGGAGTGCTCGGCTGGCCATCGTGCTCGGCACCCGCGCCACCAACCGCCGCCGGATCGGCGACCTCGCCGCCGCGGCCGCCGACCACGACCGTGCCGTGATGCTGCTGCAGGACGCGGTACGGATCGCGCCAACCCACCAGCCGTTCCGTCGTTCGCTGGCGATCGCCCTCGCCGAACGTGCCGACAGCGCCGCCGAGACCGGCGACGCCGCGGCGGCGAACCGCGACTTCGAGCTGGCCGAACAGGAGTTCGCTGCCGCGGTGGCCGCCGTGCCCAGCGACACGCCGACGCAGAACAACCGCCTGCGCGCCCTGGCCAACCACGCCGAGTGCCTCGCCGCGAACGGCGACTACGAGACTGCGCTCACCCGCTTCGAATACGCGTTGGCCATCGTCGCAACGCTGGCAGACCAGGGCGCCGTCGAACCGCGGATCCAACTGCTGCTGCAGGGCAGCGACATGGCGGGGCGCGCCGGGGACGCCGAACGCGCCCTCTCGTGGGTCGAGATGGCATGGACGCAGTCGGCCGACTTCCTCGCGCAGCGGCCGGACGACCCGCAGCGCCGCCTGCTGCGCACGATCGCGGGCCTCAACTGCGGCACGACGCTGGTCGTGCAGGACCGGCACGCGGAGGCGATCCGGTGCTGGACCGAGGCCCTGCCGATCGCGCAGCAGAACCTCGGGCAGGTCGAACTGGGCCGGCGCATGCTGGCGGCGCTGCTGCTGCGGCTGGCCGACGTGCACCTGCGCCTCGGCGACGCCGCGGTGGCGCGCAGCTGGTTCGTGCGGGCGCTGGAAGAAGCCGACGCAGACGCAGCGCTGGTCGGCGACCTGTATCCGCTGCCGAACCTGTTCCACGACGACGCGCTGATCGACCTGCTGCCGCCCGGCCACCCGGACCTGGCGGCGGATGCCGGTCAGAAGTAGTCGAGCAGCCAGTCGTTGAACACGGCGCGCAGGCCGGGCGCTTCCTCGCGCAGCGCGTTCTTCAGCCGCAGCACGTCGTCGACGACCGAGAACTGGCGCGTCCACAGGTTCAGCGCCAGCACGCGCATCTGCGGCAGTTCGTTGCGATCGAACAGCAACGTGCGCAGCACCGTCTCGGCGCGTTGGCGCAGCGCCGGGTCCTTGCGATCGGCCGCGAGGCCGACCAGCGTCGGCAGCAGCGCAGCGCGGTGCCACCAGTCGTCGCGCGGCAGCGCGTCCCACGCGTCGAACACCTGCGTCTCGACACCGCGCAGGTTCAGCAGCAGCGTCGGCACGTAGTTGCCGGTCGTGAACGCGCCGTTGTTGCCGCGCTGCACCACCAGCGTCGGACCGCGGAACAGCTCCAGCAGCGCCGCCGCCGCTGCCGCCGAGCCGTTGTGCGCCAGGGCTTGCAGGAACGTGCGCCCTTCGCCCTCCGGTGCCTTGCGAAACCGCGCCACCAGGTCCGGCACGCAGCGCGGATCGCCGCTCGCCGCCACCTGCCCGAGCAGCAGCTCGAGCCGCGTACCGGAGGCGGTCGCCACCTCTTCCAGCATCGCGGTGACGACGCGATCGCGGCCACGCCGCGTCAGCTCGCGCAGCGCCAGCAGGCGGGTCTCGCGCTGCTCGTCGGGCGTCGTCAGCAGTTCGTAGACGTCGGCCACGTCGTCGCCGTCGACGCGCACCAGCGCGCGCGCCAGCTCGTAGCGGACGTCGGTGCGTTCGTGCGTCGACAGCCGCAGCAGGTACTCGCGCAGTGGACCGACGTCGCCGTAGGTGCCGTAGCGGGTCGCCAGCAGCACGCGGTTCGGGTCTTCGCTGCGCAGCGACTCGAGCAGCCACGCCGTGCCGGCCGGATCACCGGCCTGGTGCAGCACGCCGGCGATGATCGCCTTGAACTCGCCGAGCGCCTCTTCCCAGCGCCCGCGCAGCACTTCGGCCGCTGCCGCCGCCGGCATCTGCACGACCTCGCGCAGCACCTGGTCGCGGATGTCGATCGGATACGGCGCCATCATCACGTCGCGCAGCAGCGGCACGGCGTCGGCGCCGAGCCGCTCGCGCACCGCACGCAGCCACGCGTTGCGGGCCCGCCCGTCCATGCGATCGAACCAGCCGCGCATCGTCCGCAGCGTCGCCGGCGTCGAGCTGGTCGCCAACGACAGGAACGCGGCCTGGTGCACCTTCGGGTTGCCGTGCTCGGCCGCCCGCCGCAGCGCCGGCTCGAACCGCGGATTGCCCATGCGCCCCATCGCCTCGACGCAGTTGCGGACCACGTCGGACAACGCCGGATTCGCGAACGCCCGGTCCATCGCGGCCACCAGCGGCTCGACCGCGTCGTCCGGCGCGCGCTGGAAGAACTCCGTGGCGAGGTGCCAGGCCTCCTTGCGCACGTTGCCCTGCAGGTTGGCGCACAGCTGCTCCAGCACCTGCCGCCGCGTGCGGTCGTAGAAGCTGGCGCTGCGGTTCGGCCACTGCAGTTCGACCGGGAAGTCCGCGTGCCACGGCTCGATGCGGTACGGGTTGTCGGCGCTGGCCGCCGGTGCGGCCGGTGCCGGATCCGCCTGGGCCCCCGCCGGCGCCGCAGCCACGGCGGCACTGAACAGCACGAACGCAGCCACGGGCCGCCGAGCGAAGGTCTTGGGCATGTGCGGGGTAGGTAGCAGGCGCGCGGCGGCCGGTCACGCGGTCACCGCGGGGCCGGCACCTCCAGCAGGCCCTGCGCGTGCAGCAATCGGCTCTCGGCGATCCGGTAGTCCAGTTGGTTGCGCAGATGACGGCTGCGGGCTTCACGAAGCTCCTGGATCCGCCGCTGCACCTCGAACGCCGTCGACGCGCCGACCCGCAGCTTGACCTGCTCGGTCTCGAGGTTCGTCGTCGCCAGGCGCACCGATTCGCCGCTGGCAGCGATGCTCTGCGCGAAGCTCTGCAGGTTGCGGGCGGCGTCGCGCACCTCGTTGGTCACGCGCAGCGTCGCCGCGTGCAGTTCGCGGCGCTGGCGCTCGACCTCCAGTGCGGCGCGCTGGCGCTGCGACCGCGCGGCGTGGTTGCCGATCGGCAGCGAGAACTCGAGCCGCACCGACCAGTCCGGATACTGCTGGTCGACCGCGTCGGCGAACGCATCGGCGAAACCGTCGTCGCGCACGCCGTCGCTGGACCAACCGCCGATCAGGTCGAGGCCGGGCAGCGTGTCGCGCTCCGCCTCGGTCAGCGCGACCTCGGCCGCGGCGACCGCACTGCGCTGGCTGCGCAGTTCCGGCCGCTGCAGCAGCGCCACGTCGACCAGCGGTTCGAAGGCCACTGGCTCGAGGCTCGGTTGCACGTCGAGCGGCTCGGTCGGCCGCAGGTTGTAGCGCCACAACTGCGCGTCGGCGCCGTCGAACAGCAGCTCGCGCAGGGCGTCTTCCCGGGCCCGGATCGCGTTCTCGGCGACGATCAGCTCCTCGCGCCGGCGGGCGACTTCGCTCTCGTCGGCGACCCGGTCGCGCGGCGCCAGTTCGCGCACGCGGATCCGTTCCTCGGTGATGCGCAGCTGTTCCTGCGCGACGGCCAGCGCCGAACCGACGACGCGCCAGTTCTCGCGCGCGAACACGAGTTCCCAGTAGGCCTGCACGATCGCCAGCAGGGTGTCCTGCACGGCGCGGTCGAACTCGTGGCCGGCCTGCCGTTCGCGGTAGCGGGCCGCCGCGATCGGCGCCAGGTTGTAGTCGGTCCAGGCGCCGCGCAGCAGCGGCTGCCGGAAGCTCACCGTCCACGCCGCCGCGTACTGCTTGGTCGGGAACGCCGCCGAACCGGAGGTTTCGTAGCGCGCCGGCTGGAACGCGAGGTCGAACAAGCCGCCGGTGACGACGCGCTGCCGCCAGCCAACCGTGGCGTCGATCGTCTGCTGCGAGACCGACGGCTGGAACAGGTTGCGCTGCGGCGACTCGGCGTCGGCATAGCCCACCGAGCCGTAGAGTTCGGGTTCGAAGCCCGCCTCGGCGAACACTAGGTCGAGCCGCGCCTGCTGTGGCAGCAGTTCGGCCGCCCGCAGCGACACGTTGTGCAGACGGCCCAGCTGCAGCACTTCGGCCAGGGACAGCAACCGCACCGGCGCCCCGAGCCGGTCGGCATCGACATCGACCGGCACCGGCGCCTGCGGTTCGGGTACCGGCGCCTGCGCCGCGACGACGCCGCCGAACAGGAAGCAGATTGCCCGCAATGCCACTCGCGCCATGACCATGCCGTGCCGGTCCGGCGTAGGTACCCGACGGCCGTGGGGAAGCCCAGGGAAAACGCGGCGCCGCGTCAATCGCCGGCGGCGAGGTGCGCGGCCGCGCTGGGCCATGCTGCGTAAGGCGCGGCGAGGCACAGGCTGTAGGCGGCACGCGCCGCGAGCCGCCCCGGGTCCGGCAGCACGGCGAGACGCCGCAGCGCGAGCTGCAGCCGCGCGAAACCGATGCGGCCGGGCTCGAACCCCCACGCGTACTGCTGCACGGTCACGAAGTCGGGCGCGAGCCGCAGCGGCGTCCAGCGGTGCAGCTGGCGCTCGATCTCGTCGCGTTCGGCCGCGGCGAGCAGATCGCTGCAGCCGTAGAGCATCGCCGTCGGCACTTCGGGGCCGTCGTCGCCGGCGTCGCGCTGCTCGCGCAGCCGACCGAGCACCAGCTGGCGCACCGCGAGGCAGCGCGCCGCGTCGACCCCGAACCCCGGCAACAGCCGCAGCACGCGCGCGGCATCGCCGAGCACCGCCGTCGCGACGCCGCCTGCCAGCAGTTCCGGCCGCCGGCGGCCCCACGTGTCGGCATCGGCGCGCAGCACTTCGTCGACGAGCCGCCGTCCGTGCTGCGCCACCAGATCACCGCCGCGATCGGACACCGCCGCGACCTCCACCAGCGCGGTCAGCGCCGCGACCAGCGAAGCGCCGGTGCAGTGCGGCAGCCGGACCTCGAGCCAGGTGGCCGCTACGGCCAGCGCATCCTCACGCGCCGGATCGACCGTGCCGGCCGCGATCAACGCGCGCACGCCGAGCGCGACGTCGGCCGCTTCGGCCGGCACGAAGCCGCCGCGCAGCCGGACCAGTTCGTCGGCCACGCGCCCGGTCAGTTCCTGCACGCGCGCATCGACGGCGGCGAGGCCACCCTGGTGTTGCAACGCCGCCAGCCGGAACTCCGCGCGGCCACGCTGTTCGTGGTCGGCGCGCAGCGACGCCAGCGCGTTGTGTGGGTCGAGCCACCGTTCGATCGGGTCGGCCGGCGGCACCAGCGCCAGTTCGAACGCCTCACCGAGCCGCGGCGAAGGCTCCCGGCTCAGGCGCTGCCGCATCTGCTCGCTCGCCAGCCGCCAGGCTTCTGCCTCGCGGTCCGCCGTCGGGTTCGTCGCCACCGGCCCGCGACTGCGCGGCACCGACGGCACCGCGACCGGGTCGCCGCGCCGCGCCGGCGCGCGGCGGCCGAGCGGATCCCACGACCACAACAGCGCGAACACCACGGCCGCAGCGGCCGCGGCCCAGGCCACGCCGACCAGCCAGTGCGGCCGCGGCGCCGCCGGCGCGGCGCGCTCGGCGCGGCGCACGACGTCGTGCAGCCGGCAGCCGTAGAGCGGGCTCGGCTCGGTGCGCAGCTCGCGCAGGCCCTCGAACAGCGCCACGGTCTCCGCCATCTCGAGCGTGCGCAGCGGGTCGCGCCCGATCGCTTCGCGCAGCGCCTGCCGTTCGGCCGCTTCACCTTCGCCGAGCAGCAGGTCGACGATCGCACCGTCGTCGGCAGCCATCACGCGCCCCCCGTGCCGCGCCGCGGCGCCTCGGCTTCGGTCGCGCGCGCCGCGGCGTCGCCGAGCAGGCGCTTCAGCGCCAGCACCGTGTTGTGCATGCGCGACTTCACGGTGCCGACCGGGATCTCGAGCAGGTCGCTGATCTCCTGGTACGGCAGCTCCTGATAGACCGCCAGTTCGAACACGATGCGATGCGGCTCGGTCAGGCTCTCGAGCGCGCGGCGCATCGCCGCCTTCTCTTCGTCCTCGGCCAGCGCCTTGATCGGCGTCGGCCCCGGACCCGCGTATTCGCGCGGCGCGTCGTGATCCGCGCCCGGCAGCGTGGCCTGGTCGTACGAGTAGAAGCGCGGCCGCGGCTTCATCTGCCGGTAGTGGTCGATCCAGAGGTTCTTCGCGACGCGGTAGACGTAGGTCGACAACCGGCCCTCGGGGCGGTAGCGCCGGCTGCCGAGCAGCAGCTTCAGGAACAGCTCCTGCGCCAGGTCTTCGGCCCGATCGCGGTCCCAGCACAGGCGGTAGAAGAACTGCAGCATGCGGTCGCGATACTGGTCGACCAGCTGCTTGAAGGCGGTCGGATCGCCAGCGCGGTAGGACGCCAGCAGGTCCACACTGCCATCGGGTTCGGGCTTCGGGCTCACGTGCGATCCGAGGGGATGCGCTGCCAACGGGCGGAACGGCAAGAGGTTCAGTCGCCGAAACCCATCTTCGGCGCAGCGTCGATCCAAGCGAAGCCGTCCCCCTCGGTCCGCTGCACCAGCACCCGGCGCCCAGCGTCGGGCTCGAGGTGCAAGTGGATCCACAAGGTGCTTTCTGGCAGATACTTGTGGACGAGGTCCGCCCACTCGACCACGGTCACCGCACGGGCGTCCAGCAGGTAGTCGAGGCCACCGTCGTCGAGGAAGCCACGCAGTTTGTCGGGCAGGTAGGCGTCGGCGTGCAGCAGCGGCACCGGCCCCGGATGCTCGACGACCAGCAGGTAGGTCGGACTCGCGACCGCGTCGGCATCCTCGCAGCCGAGCCCGGCGGCGAGCCCGCGCACCAGCGTGGTCTTGCCCGCGCCCAGTTGGCCGACGAGGCCGACCACGTCGCCGGCCCGCAAGTGCGCGCCGAGCCAGCGGCCAAACCGCTGCGTCGCCTCGGGGTCGGCGGGCAGGCGGAACTCAGCGACCACCGAGCGCATGCAGGTAACCGGTGGGTTCGAGCCGTTCGCGGCGACCGTCACGCAACAGCCAGAGGCCGGGCCGCGCGACCACGCGGCCGATCGGTCGCCGCGCGCGCGCCGGCAACGGGCCGCCAGCCGCCAACGACCGGCGCGCGGCCTGGCTCCACAGCAGCACGTGGTCTTCGCCGTCGCCCAGCGCTCGGCGCAGCGCGCGGTCGGCGTCCCCGCCGGCGAGCCGCCGCGCCGCCGGCCGGATCGGGATCGCCGCCGCGTCGAGTTCGGCACCGTGGCCGCCGCTCGCGCGCAGCAGGGTCTGCAGGTCGAGCAGCAGGCCGTCGCTGACGTCGATCGCGGCGCGCACGGCGGGCTGCCGCGCGAGCCAGGCGCCTTCGGCCAGGGCGGGCCGGAAGCGCAGGTGGTGGCCGGCGATCGCGCCGCCGAGCGAACCGCTGACGTGCAGCGTGTCGCCGACGCGCGCGCCGCGCCGCGTCAGCACGCGCGCCGCCGGGTGGCCGATCGCGGTGACCGTGACGACCAGCGGGCCGGCATGCGTCGCGACGTCGCCGCCGACCACCCGGGCGCCGCCGGCGCGGGCCGCCGCGCGGATGCCGAGCAGCAGTTCGCGCCGTTGCCGCGCCGCGTAGCCGCGCGGCAGCACCAGCGACACCAGCAGCCAGTCGGGCGTGGCGCCCATCGCGGCCAGGTCCGACAGGTTGCGGTTCACGACCTTGCGCCCGACCAGCCGCGGCGGCGTGGCGGCGGTGAAGTGCACGCCTTCCACCACCGGATCGCAGCACAGCACCGCGTCGCGCGCCGGGTTGCGCACGACCGCCGCGTCGTCGCCGATGCCGACGCGCACGTTCGCCGCGGCCGCGAAGAACCGCGCCAGCCCGGCGGTGAAGCTCCGTTCATCCACGGCGCCGCGCCTCGACGCCGTGGGTGATCGCGAACAGCACCGTACCGACGACCTGGCGCCTCGGCACCGGGCCGAACGCACGGCTGTCCGGCCACGGCGCCTGCTGGTCCGGGTTGGCCAACGTCAGCGCGGCACCGTCGACGGCGGCGACTCGCGACAACAGCAACACGCCGTCGACCCGCACGAAGACGTCGCGACCGACCGTCGCGGCGCTGGCGCGGCGGTCGACGACACACAGCGACCCTGGCTGGATGTCGGGCACCGTTCGCATGCCGGCCGGCACCCACTCGGTGCCCAGCGTGAACCAGCACCAGAGCCCGATCGCAACCGTGCCGAGCAGGGTCACCCGTCGCACCCACACCGCGAGCCGGTAGGGGTCGATGCGCCGCGGCGCGCGGGCCGGAACGGTGCCAGACACAACCATGGCCGGCGCCAGCATCGGCGGCGGCGGGCCGAAGTCCAGCGCCGCGCGGCGTCGTTTCCTCATCGAGCCTTCGACGAGTCACCGCCAAGCCTCACGGTGTCTTGACCATTTCCTAACGGAGCGTCCCTAGGGTCCTGCTCGCGCGATGCCGGATCGGCCGCGCGAACCCCCCACGCGAGGAACGCACTCGATGTCGAACCCGATCGTCCGTCTCGGCCGCACCGCCCTGCTGGGCGCCGCCGCCTCCGTCTGCCTCGTTGCCCAGGACCATGTCGACGCCGCCGCCAAGGTCGACCGGTCCCTGCCGGGCTACGTGCCGGTCGCCGGCGTGTCCGGCAACCTGAAGAGCGTCGGCTCCGACACGATGAACAACGAGATGACCCTCTGGGCCGAGGGCTTCGCCAAGTTCTACCCCAACGTGAAGATCGAGGTCGAAGGCAAGGGTTCGTCGACCGCACCGCCGGCGCTGATCGAGGGCACCGCACACTTCGGCCCGATGAGCCGGCCGATGAAGGAGAAGGAGATCGACGACTTCGAGAAGAAGTTCGGCTACAAGCCGACCGCGGTCTTCACCAGCATCGACATGCTGGCGGTCTACGTCCACAAGGACAACCCGCTGGCCTCGCTGACGCTGCCGCAGGTCGACGCGATCTTCGGCAAGACGCGCAAGGGCGGCCTCGAGAAGGACATCACCACCTGGGGTGACCTCGGCCTGACCGGCGAGTGGGCCGACAAGCCGATCAGCCTCTACGGCCGCAACTCGGCCTCCGGCACCTACGGCTACTTCAAGGAGCACGCGCTCTACAAGGGCGACTTCAAGGACAGCGTGAAGGAGCAGCCCGGCAGCTCCGCGGTCGTGCAGGGTGTCGCCACCGACAAGTACGCGATCGGCTACTCGGGCATCGGCTACAAGACCGCCGACGTGCGCGCGATTCCGCTGGCCAAGGACACGAAGAGCAAGCCGGTCGAGGCGACGCCGGAGAACGCCTACCGCGGCGAGTACACGCTGTCGCGCTTCCTGATCCTCTACGTCAACCACAAGCCCGACACCGAACTCGACCCGCTGCGCCGCGAGTTCCTGCGCTACGTGCTGAGCAAGGAAGGGCAGATGGACGTGGTCAAGGACGGTTACTACCCGCTGACCGCCAAGCTCGCCGAAGCGCAGCGCACGAAGCTCGGCCTGAAGTGATCCGGAACGGCCGCCGCGACCTCGCCTGACCATGCCGACGTTCACCGGTCTGCGCCGCGCGCACCGCACCTCGCGTTCGGTCGCGTTCGCGGATCGGTTCGCGCGTGCCCTGATCACGTCGGGCGGCATCGCGACCATCGTCGCGGTGGCCACGGTCTGCCTGTTCCTGGTCTGGGTCGTGCTGCCGCTGCTGCGCTCGGGCGACACCGACGCCCACGCCCCGATCCCCCGGCCGGGCACGACGTTGCCGCTGGTACTGGCCGAGGATCCGTACCGGCATCTCGGCTGGCTGCTGCAGGACGACGGCACCGTGGTCGGCTTCACGACCGGCGACGGCGCCGTGCTGGCCCGGACACCGATGTTCGAGCGCGCCTCGGTGCGCTGCGTGGCGCGGCACGGCGACCGGGTGCTGCTCGGCCGCGCCGACGGCTCGGTCGCGTTCGCGCGGGTCGCCTTCGCCAACGACGTCACCCGCGACACGACCTCGGCGGCCGCGCGCGCACTGGCGCCGGGCGCCGTCGTCGTCGACGGCAGCGACCTGTTCGAACGCACCCCCGAAGGCCAGTGGCGCCGACAGCGGCTCGAACTGCACCACGAAGCGCCGCTCGCACTCGGTGGTGCAGCGATCGAGCACGTCGACTTCAGCGACGCGCCGGACGCCATGCGCGTCGCCGCGGTCACCGCCGACGGCATCCTGCACCTGAAGCAGCGCACCACGCGCCTGGACTTCATGACCGGCGAGGAGGTCACCGAACTCGCTGGTTCGAGCACGCCGCTGGCCACGCTGCTGCCCGACTTCGCCAGCACGCCGCCCGACCACGTGCTGCTGAACGGCACCGGCAACAGCCTGCTGCTGCTGTGGCGCGACGGCCGCCTGGTGCGCCTCGACACCCGCGACCGCGACGCACCGCAGCTCGCCGAGACGCTGCGCGCGGTGCCGGCGGGCCGCACCGTGACGGCCGCCGCGTTCCACAACGGCAAGACCACGCTGCTGGTCGGCGACGACCAGGGCGCGATCGGCGCGTGGTTCCTGACCCGCCCAGCCGACGTCGCCACCGTCGACGGCGCGACGCTGCAGCGCGCGCACGAGTTCGCGGCCGGTGCCGCCGCGCCGGTCGTGGCGCTGCACGCGTCGAGCCGCAGCCGGCTGTTCGTCGCCGGCCACGCCGACGGCGAGGTGCGGCTGTGGCAGGCGACCACCCAGGCGCTGGTCACCGCGGTCCGCCTGCCCGACGGCGAACCGCTGCAGGCGGTCGCGCTGGCACCGAAGGACGACGGGCTGCTGGTCGCGGGGTCCCGCCGGCTGCACCGCTACGACGTGCAGCCGGGCCACCACGAAGTCACGCTGGCGACGACGTTCCTGCCGGTCTGGTACGAAGGCGGCAACGCTCCCGAGCACGTCTGGCAGTCGACCGGTGGCAGCGACGACTTCGAACCGAAGCTCGGGTTGTGGCCGCTGGTCTTCGGCACGCTGAAGGCGACGTTCTACTGCCTCTTGTTCGGCGTGCCGCTGGCGCTGCTGGCGGCGATCTACACCAGCGAGTTCCTGCATCCGCGGTCGCGCGCGCGCATCAAGCCGCTGATCGAACTGATGGCGAGCCTGCCGAGCGTCGTGCTCGGCTTCCTGGCCGGCATCGTGTTCGCGCCGTGGGTCGCGCAGCACCTGATGGCCGTGTTGCTGGCCGTGCCCGCGATCCCGTGCGTGCTGCTGCTGGGCGCGCAGGTCTGGCAGCAGGCGCCACCGTGGCTGCGCCCGACGCTGGAACGGCTGCGCGTGCCCGCGGCGCTGCTGGCGGTGCCGCTCGGCGCATGGCTCGCCACCGCCGTGGCGCCGGCCGTCGAGACGCTGCTGTTCACCGGCGACTTCCAGGGCTGGCTCGCGGTCGCGACGCGCGCCGCCGACGACCCGGCACGCGGTTCCGCGTTCGGTGGCTGGCTCCTGCTGGGCCTGCCGTTGGCGGCCTTCGCCGCGGCGCTGTTGGTCGGACGCGTCGCCGGTGGCTGGCGCGGGCCCGCCGCCAACCTGCGGCGGTTCGGTTTCGGCGCCGTGGCCGCCGTCGCGCTCGGCTGCGGCCTCGCGGCGCTGCTGACCGCGGCCGGCCTCGACCTGCGCGGCAACCTGTTCGGCACCTTCGACCAGCGCAACTCGCTGGTCGTCGGCATCGCGATGGGCTTCGCGGTCGTGCCGATCGTCTACACCATCGCCGAGGACGCGCTGTCAGCAGTCCCCGAGCACCTGCGCGCCGCCTCGCTCGGCGCCGGTGCGACGCCGTGGCAGACCGCGGTGCGCGTGATCCTGCCGACCGCGATGAGCGGCGTGTTCAGCGCCGTGATGATCGGCCTCGGCCGCGCGGTCGGTGAGACGATGATCGTCGTGATGGCGGTCGGCGGCACGCCGATCCTCGACATCAGCGTGTTCAACGGCTTCCGCACGCTGTCGGCGAACATCGCGACCGAACTGCCCGAAGCCGTGCGCGACAGCTCGCACTACCGGATGCTGTACCTGGCGGCGTTGTGCCTGTTCGCGATGACCTTCGTGCTGAACACGGCCGCCGAGGTCGTGCGCCAGCGCTTCCGCCGGAGGGCGTTCCAGCTGTGACCGCGACGCCGTTGCCTCGCCCGACACCCGCACCACCGCGGTCGCCGCTGCGCCGCGTCGCCGACCCGCAGCAGGCCGTGCGCGCGCGCGGCGAACCGATGCTGTGGCTCTGCGGCGGCGCACTGGCGTTGTGCCTGCTGATGGTGCTCGGCCTGCTGACGTTCGTCGCGGTGCAGGGCTTCGCGACGTTCTGGCCGACCGACGTCGTGCAGTTGCGGCTGCCGAACGGCACCGTGCGGCTCGGCGAAGTCACGCGCAGCAGCTCGTACGTGCCGAGCGCGGACCAGCTCGCGCAGCTGGCGCCGGCCGAACGCGATCACGCGCTGCCGCGGCTCGCTGCGTCCGGCGGCGTCGCCACGCGCCGGCTCGTACGCACCGGCAACACCGGCGAGCACTTCCACTGGGTGCCCGACCACCTGGTCGCCGAGGAGACCCGCCCGCCGTGGGCCATGGTGGTCGAACGCGAAGCGACGCTGGACCGCGAAGCATGGGGCCGGTTCTACGGCTTCCCGGTCGCGCTGCGCATCGACGGCGCGACCGTGGCCGAAGGGCCGCCGGCCGTGCTGGCTCGGTTCGCCGTCGAACACGCGGCCAGCCGCGACCGCTTCCGGCGCACGCAGGTGATCCGCGAACACGAGATCGGCACCCTCAGCGACGACGAGGAAGACCTGCGCCTGCACGCCCGGCGCATGGCGCTCGACCACGGCGAAGGCTCCGCCCCGCACGTCGAAGCACTGGCCGAACTCGACCGCCTGACGGCCGCACACGCCGCGCGCCACACCGAGCTGAACGCCGAGATCGCGCGCCTCGAGGCGGAGAACCGCCGCTACCAGCTCCGCTTCGCGACCGCCGACGGCGGCCAGCAGGACCTGTTCCTCGCCGACATCGTGCGCGCCTACGCGCCGAACCAGCAGTCGTTCGGCGACCGCGTCGCGGTGTTCTGGGACCGCTGGCTCGAGTTCCTGACCGCGAACCCGCGCGAATCGAACCAGGAAGGCGGCGTCTGGCCGGCGATCTTCGGCACCGTGCTGATGACGCTGATCATGACGCTGCTGGTGGTGCCGTTCGGCGTGCTGGCCGCGCTCTACATCCGCGAGTATGCGAAGGCCGGCCTCGTGATCAGCGCGGTGCGCGTCGCGGTCAACAACCTCGCCGGCGTGCCGAGCATCGTGTTCGGCGTGTTCGGCCTCGGCTTCTTCTGCTACATCGTCGGCGGCTCGATCGACGCGCTGTTCTACCCCGAGCGGCTGCCGAGCCCGACGTTCGGCAAGGGCGCGCTGGTCTGGGCATCGCTGACGCTGGCGCTGCTGACGCTGCCGGTCGTGATCGTCGCGACCGAGGAGGCACTGGCGGCGGTGCCGAGCTCGATGCGCGAAGGCAGCTACGCCTGCGGCGCCGGCAAGTGGCAGACGATCCGCCGCATCGTGTTGCCGCGGGCGATGCCCGGCATCCTGACCGGCGCGATCCTGGCGATGGCGCGCGGCGCCGGCGAAGTCGCACCGCTGATGCTGGTCGGCGCGGCCAAGTGGGTGCCCGAACTGCCGCTCGACGGCCAGGCGCCGTACCTGCACCCGTCGCGCAGCTTCATGCACCTCGGCTTCCACATCTACGACCTCGGCTTCCAGAGCCAGAACAGCGAAGCGGCGAAGCCGATGGTGTTCACGACCACGCTGCTGCTGATCGGTGTGATCACGCTGCTGAACGTCGCCGCCGTCATGCTGCGCAGCCGGCTGCGCCGCCGTTTCGTCGCCGCCCAGTTCTGATCCCCATGACGCTTCCGCAACCCCTACCCGGACCGAAGGCCAAGTCGATGCTGCCCCACCCGCGCCCCCAGGGTCCTGCCGCCGCGGCATCCACCGGCGAACGCGCTTCGCGCACCGGCGTGCTCGAAGCGATCGCGCGCGGCGAACGCATCGAGTCGCGGATCCACAACCAGCTGGCGCACGAGGATCCGGTGCTGGCGGTCGAGAACTTCAGCCTGTTCTACGGCCCGTCGAAGGCGCTGCACGACATCCACCTGGTGGTGCCGCGCGGCAAGGTCACGGCGCTGATCGGTCCGTCCGGCTGCGGCAAGTCGACGCTGCTGCGCTCGGTCAACCGGCTGAACGACCTGATCGACAGCGTTCGCATCGCCGGCGACATGAAGCTGAACGGCGACTCGATCTACGGCCCCCGCGTCGACGTGATCGAGCTGCGCAAGCGCATGGGCATGGTGTTCCAGAAGTCGAACCCGTTCCCGATGAGCATCTACGAGAACGTGGTCTACGCGCTGCGCATCGACGGCGTGCGCGACCGCCGCGTGCTCGACGAGATCTGCGAGAAGAGCCTGCGCGGCGCGGCGCTGTGGGACGAGGTCAAGGACCGCCTGCACCAGTCGGCGCTGCGGCTGTCCGGCGGCCAGCAGCAGCGGCTCTGCATCGCGCGCGCGATCGCAGCCGAGCCCGAGGTGCTGCTGATGGACGAGCCGTGCTCGGCGCTCGACCCGATCGCCACCGGCAAGATCGAGGACCTGATCTGGCAGCTGAAGGGCAGCTACTCGGTGATGATCGTCACGCACAACATGCAGCAGGCAGCGCGCTGCAGTGACTACACGGCGTTCCTGTATCTCGGGCGCCTGATCGAACACGGACCGACCGAGGCCATCTTCACCAACCCGCAGACCGGCGAGACCGAGGACTACGTGTCAGGCCGGTTCGGCTAGACCGTCGAACGCGCGCAGCAGCGCCCGCACCGCCGCTGCCGGATCGTCGGCAGCCATCACGGCGCCGCGCACCGCGATGCCGACCGGGCGCCGCGGCGGCTGCAGCGGTGCGATCGCCGCGGCGTGCGCTGCGTCGATGCCGCCGAGCCAGACCACCGGCAGCCGTGCGCCGCCCGTCAACTGGCCGGCGCGATCGGGCCCGAGGTGCGGCAGGCCCGGCTTGCTCGCGGTCGGCCAGACCGGCGACAGCAGCGCGAAGTCGCAGCCGCCGGCCGCCGCCAGGTCGAGTTCGCCGAGGTCGTGCGCCGAGTAGCCGAGCACCGCGTGTGGGCCGACCACGTCGCGCGCGATCTCGGGCGGCAGCGAACGGTGGCCGATCTGCGCGCCGTGGCACAGCCGTGCGGCCGCCACGTCGAGACGGTCGTTGACCAGCAACAGGCCGCGCACGCGGTCGAGCCGCGGCAGCAGCCGTTCGCAGGCCTCGAGGTAGTGCCGCGCCGACCAGTTCGGTTCGCGCAGCTGCACGCAGCGTGCGCCGGCGTCGACCGCCGCGGCGACCGTGCGTTCGAGCCGCGCGAGGTCGCCGCGGCCGTCGCTGATCACGACGAGCTTCAGCAGGGTCAGGTCGACGCGGCGCGGAACGGCGGCCATGCGTCCGCGACCTTCCCGGCCGCCATCGTGCGCGTCAAATCCTCTTCTCGTAGATCACACCCTTCTCGAAGTACTCGTTCTCGGCACCGATCGGCTCCATGTCGTAGGTGCGCCCTTCGAGGATGATGCGGCTCGCGACGATGCCCATCTCGAGGCTGTGGTCCTGGTTGGTGTACTTGAAGCGGCCGGGCCGCCCCACGTAGATCAGGTTCTCGAGCCGGTCGAGCCAGCCCTTGATCACGTCGAGCCGCTCGCGGTAGTGGCTGTCGTAGACCGGATAGACGTTCGGGCGCTTCAGCAGATAGCACTGCCGCACGTCCTTGCGCGTGAAGAAGCCCCACGACTCGAACCACGGCAGCACCAGTTCGAGCACCTGCTCCTTCGACATCGACCAGATCGGGTCGGTCTCGAACGCGAAGAACTCGATGAAGAACGACGTCTTGCCCGGCGGGCACATGTCGGCGCTGAAGTTCTTCATCTCGCTCGTGCGGCCGAACGGGATGTCCTTGCTCGGGAAGTAGATCCAGTTGTCCTTCGTGACCGAGTCCTTGTCGAGCGTCAGGAACAGGTAGACCTGCGCGCGCCACTTCAGCGCCTTCGCGGCCGCCTGCACCTCGGGCGGCGGCGGCGGGTCCAGCAGCTCGAGGAAGCGCGTGATCGGCACCGACTCGACGATGCGCTCGGGATGTACGGTCTGGATCCCGTCGGGCGTGCGCACGTCGACCGCGGTGATGCGCTTGCCGTCGTGCCGCACGGCGACCGGTTCGCTGCCGCACGCGATCGTCGTGCCCTCGGCGCGCAGGTGCTTGCCGATCTCCTCGTAGATGCGGCCGGTGCCGAACTGCGGATAGTAGAACTCGTCGACCAGCGACTTCGGCGAGCCCTTGCCCTTCTTGCGGCCGAGCCCGATCGCGTTCTTGAACACGCTCCAGAGGTTCAGGCCGCTGATGCGCTGCTTGGCCCAGTCCGGGTGGATGTCGGCGACCGGGATGCCCCAGATCTTCTCCGTGTAGTTGATCATGCTGAACTCGGCCAGCGTGCGACCGAAGTTCGCGACCACGTAGTCCTCGAAGGTCCGCATCGGCTTCTGGAACAGCCCGTACACGACCCGCGCCAGGAAGTAGTCGACGCCGATCCGGCAGCTCTTCCACAGGCCCAGGTTGCGCACCACCTGCCGCACGTTGACCGGGTAGTCGAAGAACTTGCCGCCGATCCACTGCCGCGTCAGGCGCGGCACCTTGCGCCACTCCTCGTGCAGCAGGTCCTCGATGAAGTCGTACAGGTACTGGTTCTTCGAGAAGAACCGGTGCGGCCCGATGTCGGTCAGGAACACGTGCTCGCCCTCGACGAAGCGCAGCGTCTTGGCGAGGCCGCCGATCTGCTCGTCGCGCTCGACGATCGTGCTGTGGATGCCCTTGCGCGACAGTTCCATCGCGCACGCCAATCCGGCCGGTCCGGCACCGAGGATCAGGATCTTGGGGTTCGGATCGAGACGAGGGCTCTGCATACGAGGGTCGGACCGGGCGTGGCGGCGGACGCCGAGCATCGTCCGTTGCGCACCGCGGTTGGAGAAGATCCTTGCCGTGCTTCTGCAGCCCTTGGCATCGCCTTCACGGTGGCACCGGACGCGCCGCTCACGCGCGCCGGGCCCACTCCTCGAGGCTGTAGAGCACGTTCTGCGGGATCGGCACCCGCGCGCGGTCGGTCAGCTCCTGCAGGATCTGCGCTGCCGACAGACCGTCCTCGATGCCGCGCACGACGGTCGCCTGCTCGAGCTTGAACTGGTGCACGTGGTCGCTCTTGGTGCGCCGTGCGAAGCGGTCGAACAGGTGCACGACCTCGTGCACGTCGTCGCCGGGGAACACCAGGATCTCGAAGTCGGGCTGCACGATCACCGCGCAGCGCGTGCCGCCGACCTTCGCCGCCGGCTCCGCGTCGAGCAGGTCGGCACCGACCTGCGACAGCCGCAGCGCGGTCACGCGGCCGCCGTGCAGACCGACGTCGACCAGGCCGAGCGGGAACAGCCGCTTCTTGACCCAGACCAGCAGGTTCCAGCACATCTGCTGCAGCGTCTCGCTCGGCGTGTAGGCGCCGCCCTGGAACCGCGCCGCGAAGAACTCCTCGGTCTTCGGCGCATCGAGCTGCGCCAGATAGGCGTTGCGCGACAGGAACGGCAGCACCGACACCTCCTGCCACTGCAGCGGTTCGGCGCGGCGCAGCAGGCGCAGCAGCACGCGGCGCATGCGCGTCTGGTGGAACGGCTCGCCGGGCAGCGTGCGGTCCTCGACGAAGTGCGCCAGCAGCATGCGCACCTGCTCCTGCAACCCGGCGCGGTCGAACTCGAGGCCGGCCGGCGTCGGCCGCAGCGACCGTTCGCCGCGCCGGTCGATCAGCCGCCGCTGCAGGCAGAAGCGGTAGACCAGGTCGAGCATCTGCTCCTCGTCGACGAAGCCGCCCGGCGCCGGCAGCAGCAGGCCGGCGATGCGCTTCTGCGACGCCTTGAACAGGTCGCCATCGGCCGTGAACAGCACCTTGCTCTGCTGCAGCTCGCGCAGGAAGCGGCCGACGTTGGTCGCCAGGTCGCCGCCGCAGACCAGTTCCTGGTCGACCGTCGGCGTCACCTGTTCGCCGCGGCGGCGGATCGCCAGCAGCGCGACCTCGTGGAACAGCACGACCGCGTCCTCGGCCGGCCGGATGCCGATCCGCGCGAGGTCCAGCGTGCCGGTCGTGCCGAGCATCGCCTCCTCGAGGCTCTTGCCGACGAAGCCGAGGTCGACCGGCGCGTCGGACTCCTGTTCGGCCAGCAGGTCCGCCAGCGGCGCGATGCCGCCGTGCCGCTGCAGCGCGATGTCGACCAGCCCCGCGACTGGCTTCGGCAGCCGCTGCAGGCGCTGCGTGATCGAACTCTCGAGCGTGTAGAGCTTGTAGATCTTGCGCGCGTGGTCGGCGGCCTTCTGCTGGTCGCCGTCGCCGCGCTCGCGGAAGAACCGCGCGTCGAGGAAACCCTGCAGCGTCAGCACGTCCTGCAGCTGCCGCTGGCGCTTCTTGCGGTGCACCTGCACGCATTCGACCAGCTCGCTGGGCACGGCCCAGCACGGGCTGTCGAACGACGCCCAGCGGCGGTCCTTGACCACCCAGACGAACGCCTCGCGGTGCAGCGCGGCCAACGACGCCTCCAGGTCGAACCGGCTGCGGAAACTGCGGCCGAACTCGCCGAACAGGTCCTGCACCGAACGCACCGCGCCGCCGTCGGCGAAGAACACCTCGAGCAGATCCTGCAGCTTGCGCGGCAGGCCGGCGATGCGCTGGAACACGAGCTGCTCCTGCTCCATCGCCGCCGCGACCTTGGCCAGCGCGCGCTTGCCGCAGTCCTGGCCGTCGCCGCACCAGCGCAGCAAGCACTCGCGCAGCACCTCGTCCCCGGCGCCCTGCAGCAGCGTGCGCAGACTGAGCCGGGTCATGCGCGTTCCTCCCGCCGCGCGGCGTCGGCGAGCACCGCGTCGCCGGCGACGATGTCGTAGGCGTAACCCTGCTCGGTCAGGAACAGCTGCCGCTTCTGCGCGAACTCCTGCTCGCGCGTGTCGGCCGAAACCAGCGTGTAGAACCGCGCTGCGGCGCCGTCCGGCTTGGGCCGCAGCACGCGGCCGAGCCGCTGTGCCTCCTCCTGCCGGCTGCCGAACGTGCCCGACACCTGCACCGCGACGTTCGCGTCGGGCAGGTCGATCGCGAAGTTGCCGACCTTGCTGACGCACAGCCGCGGCAGCTCGCCGCGCCGGAACGCCGCGTAGAGCCGTTCGCGCTCCGGGTTCGGCGTCTGGCCGGTGATCAGCGGCAACCGGAACACGGCCGCGATCTGCTGCAGCTGTTCGAGGTACTGCCCGATCACCAGCACGCGGTCGCGGTCGTGCACGGCCAGCAGCGCGCCGAGGACCTCGAGCTTGCGTTCGTTGTCGGCCGCGATGCGGATCTGCTGCCGCGCGCCGGCATTGGCGTAGCGCTGCGCTCGCGCCTCGCTCATCGCGACGCGCACCTCGCTGCACTGCGCCGGCGCCAGGAAGCCCTGCCGCTCGAGCTGCTTCCACGGCAGCTCGTAGCGCTTGGGCCCGATCAGCGAGAACACCTCGTCCTGGCGGCCGTCCTCGCGCACCAGCGTCGCCGTCAGACCGAGCCGGCGGCGCGCCTGGATGCCGGCGGTGGCGCGGAACACCGGTGCCGGCAGCAGGTGCACCTCGTCGTAGACGATCAGGCCGAACTCGCCGCGGTCGAACAGGTCGAGGTGCGTGAAGCCGTCGAGCTTGCCCTTGCGGTGCGTCAGGATCTGGTAGGTCGCGACCGTGACCGGTCGGATCTGCTTCTGGTCGCCGGTGTACTCGCCGACCTGGTCGTCGCGCAGGTCGGTCTTCTCCAGCAGTTCGCGGCACCACTGCCGCACGGCGACGGTGTTGGTCGTCAGCACCAGCGTGTTGGTCTGCAGCAGCTGCATCGCCGCGATGCCGACGACGGTCTTGCCGGCGCCGCACGGCAGCACGACGATGCCGCAGCCGCCGCGTTCGCTGCCGCCGGCCCAGAACGCTGCCGCTGCCGCGCGCTGGTAGTCGCGCAGTGCGAACGGCCGGCCGCCGGCACCGTCGGTGCGCAGCGTGAACCCGAGCCGGTCGCCGCTGCGGTAACCGGCCCGGTCGTCGACCGGATAGCCGAGCTTCACCAGCGCCTGCTTCAGGTCGCCGCGGCGCTCGGCCGCGACCGCGACGTTGCCGTCGTCCGCGACTTCGATCAGGCCCGCCAGCGCCTTGTGCGCGGTCAGTTGCGCCAGCACCTCGGCGTCGTCGCAGACCAGCGCCAGCCGGCCGCCGCGGCCCGGCTGCAGCCGCAGCAGCCCGTAGCGCCGGAACCACTCGCGGATCTGCGCCAGCACGGCCGGCACGATCGGGAACCGCGAGTTCGCGCACAGCCACGCGATCAGGTCGTCGACGCGTTCGCCGAGCGCGGCGGCGTTCCAGATGCTGACCGGCGTGATGCGGTAGAAGTGCACGTACTCGGGCGACTTCCACAGCTCGGCGAAGCGCGCCAGCCGGTCGCGCGCGGCTTCGTAGCCCGGATGCCAGGTCTCCAGCAGCACGGTGCGGTCCGTCTGCACGATCAGCGGCGGTTCGGTCACGCGTCTCCCTCGGCGCGGCGTCGCGCCGCCAGTGTGCGCGGCGTCGGGCGCCGCCGCCGCGCAGTCCCCTGCCGTCCCTCGCCGCTGCCGGCAGCCGCCGCGAAGCGAGCGGCCAGGAAGCGACCCGTGTGGCTGCCGCGCACCGCGGCGACGTCCTCCGGCGTGCCGAGCGCGACCACGCGTCCGCCGCCGTCACCGGCTTCGGGCCCGAGTTCGAGCACGCGGTCGGCGGCCGCGATCACGTCGAGGTTGTGTTCGATCACGACCACGCTGTCGCCGCGGTCGAGCAGCCGCGACACGACCGCCAGCAGCTTGCGCACGTCGTCGGCGTGCAGGCCGGTGGTCGGTTCGTCGAGCACGTAGACCATGTGCGCGCGCGGCCGCGTCGCCAGCTCGGCGCACAGCTTGATGCGCTGCGCCTCGCCGCCCGAGAACGTGTTCGCCGGCTGGCCGAGCTGCAGGTAGCCGAGCCCGACGTCGTGCAGCAGCTGCAGCGGCCGCACGATCTGCGGGTGGTTGCCGAAGAACTGCAGCGCCTCGTCGACCTCCATCGCCAACACCTGCGCGATGTTGCGGCCGCGGTACTCGACGCCGAGCGTCTCCTGGTCGTAGCGGCGGCCGCGGCACACTTCGCAGGTGACCCAGACGTCGGCCAGGAAGTGCATCTCGACCTGGATCTGCCCCTTGCCTTCGCAGTGGCCACAGCGGCCCTCGGCAACGTGGAACGAGAACCGGCCCGGGCCGAAGCCCTTCTGCTTGCTGAGCGGCACCTGCGCGAACAGCTCGCGGACCTTCGTGAACACACCGGTGTAGGTCGCCGGATTGCTGGCCGGCGAGCTGCCGATCGCGCTCTGGTCGACGACCACCAGCTGCAGTTCGCGCGCCGCACCGTCCAGCCAGTGCACCGGCGCGGTGCCGTCGCGCAGCGCGGGCACCAGCGCGTCCATGACCAGCGACGACTTGCCCGAGCCCGACACGCCGGTGACCGCCAGCATGCAGCCGAGCGGCAGGTCGACGTCGAGCTGGCGCAGGTTGTGCACCGCGACGCCGCGCAGCGCGACGTGGCCGGCCGGCGGGCGCCGCGCGCCGGGCGCCGCGACCAGCAGTTCGCCGCGCAGCCAGGCGCCGGTCAGGCTGTCGGCCGCGGCGACCGCGGCCGGCGCGCCGGCGGCGACGATCCGCCCACCCCGCGAACCCGAACCCGGACCGAGGTCGAGCACCCAGTCGGCGGCGCGCACCATCGTCTCGTCGTGTTCGACCGCGATCACGGTGTTGCCGAGGTCGCGCAGGTCGAGCAGCGTGCGCAGCAGCCGTTCGGTGTCGCGCGGGTGCAGCCCGACGGTCGGCTCGTCGAGCACGTACAACACGCCGCAGAGCTTGTTGCCGAGCTGCACCGCGAGCCGGATCCGCTGCGCCTCGCCGCCCGACAGCGTCGCCGCGGACCGATCCAGCGTCAGGTAGCCGAGGCCGGTCGCGCGCAGGAACGACAGCCGGTGGTGCAGTTCCTTGCGCACGTCGGCGGCGATGCGCTGCTGCGTCGCGTCGAGCTGCAGCGCGTCGAGCTGCGCCGCCGCGTCGTCGACGGTGCGCGCCAGCAGTTCGGGCAGCCGCACGCCGCCGACGCGCACGTGCCGCGGCCCCGGCTGCAACCGTTCGCCCTCGCAGGCCGGGCACGACTGCGAGCGCATCACGGCGCGGAACCGCTCGTCGCCGCCGTGCTCCTCGTCCTTGCCGTGGAACCACTCCTCGACCTGCCGCGCGAGGCCCTTCCACGGCACCTGCATGCGCCACTCGCGCCGCCGGCCGGCTTCGACCTTCTTGAACGTGACCTCGAAGCGTTCGTCGCCGCAGCCGCGCAGCAGCAGCTGCCGGACCTTCGCCGGCTGCTTGCGCCACGGCAGCGACAGGTCGAAGCCGTGCCGTTCGGCCACCGCGGCCGCGACCTCGGCGTACCAGCCCTCGCGCCCGGTCAGGAACGTGAACGCCGCGCCCTGGTGGCGGATCGCGCCGCCGAACACCGGCTTGTCCGGATGGTTGACCAGCAGGTCCTCGGCGCAGACGACGACCTCGCCGAGGCCGAGGCAGCTCGTGCAGGCGGCGGTGTGGTGGTTGAACGAGAACCAGCGCGGGTGCACTTCGGCCGGCGCACGGTAGTCACACAGGTGGCAGCCCTGATCGGCGCGGTACCAGAGCCGTTGCCCGGCCTCGGCGCCGTCGGCGAGCTGCACGACCGCGGCGGCCGCGCCGCCGTGCTCGGCCGCCGCCGCCTGCGCCTGCTCGATCGCGTCGGCGAGCCGCGCGCGGTCGGCCAGCGTCGTGCGGTCGATCACCAGCAACAGTTCGCGCACGGTCGCCGGCCAGGCCGCGTCGAGCCGCAGTTCCTGGCCGTCGACGATCGCGCGCACGAAACCGTCCTGCCGCCACTGCTGCTGCAGCGCCGCGAGCCAGCCAGCGAACTGCTTCGGCGCCGCGGCTGTGTCGGCCGGCACCGCGATCGGCGCCAACACGTGCGCGCGCCGGCCCGACCAGGTCGCGACCAGGTCGGCGGCGGCCTTGCTCGGCGACCACGCGATCAGCTCCTGCCCGTGCGTCGGGCAGTGGTGCCGGCCGACGCGCGCGAACAACAGGCGCAGGTAGTCGTGGATCTCGGTCGTCGTCGCGACGGTCGACCGCGGGCTGCGCGTGGTGCGCTTCTGGTCGATCGCGATCGCCGGCCCGAGGCCGTCGAGCCGGTCCACCGGCGCGCGGTCGAGGCGGCCGAGGAAGCGCCGCGCGTAGGTCGACATGCTCTCGAGGAAGCGGCGCTGCCCCTCCTGGAAGATCGTGTCGAACGCGAGGCTCGACTTGCCCGAGCCGGACGGGCCGGTCACCACCGTGAACTTGCCGAGCGGCACGTCGACCGAGACACCCTGCAGGTTGTGCGTGCGGGCGCCGCGCACCTCGATGTGCGTCGGCCGCCGCACCGGCGCGGCCGGCACCTTCGCCTTCCCCGCCGCCTGCGCGGCGACGGGCCGCCGCCGCGGCGCACCGATGCCGATCGCGCGCAGCGCCGCGCCGGTGGGCGACGCGTCGACTGCGGCGACCTGTTCGGGCGTGCCGGCAGCGACCAGCCGGCCGCCGCCGCTGCCGCCTTCGGGCCCGAGGTCGACGATCCAGTCGGCGGCGCGCACGACGTCGAGGTTGTGTTCGATCACCAGCACCGTGTTGCCGGCGTCGACCAGTCGCTGCAGCGACTGCAGCAGCTTCGCGACGTCCTCGAAGTGCAGGCCGGTGGTCGGTTCGTCGAGCACGTAGAACGTGCGGCCGGTCGCCGGCCGCTGCAGCTCGGTCGCCAGCTTGACGCGCTGCGCCTCGCCGCCCGACAGCGTCGTCGACGGCTGGCCGAGCTTCAGGTAGCCGAGCCCGGTGTCCTGCAACGCGCGCAGGCCGCGCGCGATCTTCGGCAGGTCGCGGAAGAACGCCGCCGCGTCGTCGACGGTCATCTCGAGCACGTCGTGCACGCTCTTGTCCTGCCAGCGGATCGACAGCGTCTCGCTGTGGAAGCGCGCGCCGCCGCACTCGTCGCAGACGACCTCGACCGGCGCCAGGAAGTTCATCTCCAGCGTGGTCACGCCGGCGCCGCCGCAGGCCTCGCAGCGGCCGCCGGGCACGTTGAACGAGAAGCGGCCCTTCTCGTACTGGCGCAGCTTCGACTCCGGCAGCAGCGCGAACAGGTCGCGCACGTGGGTCCAGACGTCGGTGTAGGTCGCCGGGTTGCTGCGCGGCGTGCGGCCGATCGGCGCCTGGTCGATCTCCACCACCTTGTCGAGCTGCTCGATGCCGAGCACGGCATCGCAGTGCACCGGCGCGCCGCCGGTGCGCGACAGCGCGGCCTTCAGCGCCGGCACCAGCACGTGGTGCACCAGCGTCGACTTGCCGGAACCCGAGACGCCGGTGACCGCGACCAGCCGGCCCAGCGGCAGGTCGACGTCGATGCCCTGCAGGTTGTGGTGCCGCGCGCCGCGGATCTGCAGCGCCGAGCGCTCCGCGCTGCGCCGCACCGACGGCATCGGCACCGTGCGTTCGCCGCGCAGGTACATGCCGGTCAGCGACCGCGGCGAGGCCCGCACCTGCTCGGGAGTGCCGGCCGCGACGATCTCGCCGCCGTGCACGCCGGCGCCGGGCCCGACGTCGACCAGGAAGTCGCTGCGCAGCATCGTCTCCTCGTCGTGCTCGACCACGACGACCGTGTTGCCGCGGTCGCGCAGCGCCTCGAGCGTGCGCAGCAGCCGTTCCTGGTCGCGCGTGTGCAGGCCGATCGACGGTTCGTCGAGCACGTAGAGGATGCCGCGCAGGCCGGCGCCGACCTGCGCCGCGAGCCGGATGCGCTGCGATTCACCGCCCGACAGCGTCGGCGCGCGGCGCTCGAGCGTCAGGTAGCCGAGCCCGACGTCGGCGAGGAACTGCAGGCGCCGGCGGATCTCCGGCAGGATCTCCTGGCCGATGCGCGCCGCGTTGCCGGCGAGCCGCACGCCGTCGACCCAGCGCAGCGCATCGTCGATCGACAGCCGCAGCACCTCGGGCAGCCGCTGGCCCAGGAAGCGCACCGCGCGCGCGGCCGCCGACAGCCGTTCGCCGCCGCACTCGTCGCAGACCACCGCGGCGCGGAAGCGGTCCAGGTGCCGCGCGCGGGACGGCCGGTAGACCTGCTCGAGGTGCCGCACGATGCCGGGGAACGCGATCCGGTCGCTGCCGCTGGTCGTGAACGACGCGCCCTGGCGCCGCCAGCGGAACTCGAACTTCTGGCTGCCCGAGCCGTGCAGCACGACCTTCTTCGCCTTCGCCGACAGCTTCTGCCACGGCGTGTCGAGGTCGAAGCCGAAGCTGCGACCGACCTCGGCCAGGTGGTCCAGCGTCAGCCGGCCGTAGACCAGCTTGCCCTCGTCGGTGAACGCGTGCAGCGCGCCCTCGCGCAGCGTCTTGGTGCGGTCGGCGACCAGCAGCTCCGGATCGAAGCCGAACGTCTCACCCTGGCCGTCGCAGCGCGCGCAGGCGCCGATCGGGCTGTTGAACGAGAACAGCCGCGGCTCCATCTCCGGCAGCGCGCCGTGGCCGTTCGGGCACGCGCGCAGCGTCGAGAACAGCCGGTAGCCGTCGTCGCCGTACGCGATCGCGCACGAACCGCCGCCGAGCGGCAGCGCCTGCTCGACCGCCTCGGCGAGGCGCGACCGCGCCTCGGCGGCCACGGTCAGCCGGTCGGTGACCAGTTCGATCGTGTGGTAGACGTAGCGCTCGAGCCGGATGTCCTCGTCGAGCCGCCGCACCGCGCCGTCGATGCGCGCGCGCACGAAGCCCTTCTGCGCCCACTCGGCGAGTTCCTTGCGGTACTCGCCCTTGCGTTCGCGCACGACCGGCGCCAGCACCAGCACCGCCTGGCCCTGGTGGTCGGCGACGATCGCGTCGACGACGCGGTCCGGCGACCACGCTTCGATCGCCGCGCCGCACTCGGGGCAGCTCGGTTCGCCCAGGCGCGACCACAAGAGGCGCAGGAAGTCCATGACCTCGGTCAGGGTGCCGACCGTCGACCGCGCCGAGTGGCTGGTCGACTTCTGGTCGAT
Organism: Planctomycetota bacterium; assembly: GCA_016794425.1. GTDB lineage: Bacteria > Planctomycetota > UBA1135 > UBA1135 > UBA2386 > JAEUHS01. The sequence goes on along the minus strand of JAEUHR010000053.1, from coordinate 121,393 downwards.
CGACACGGTCGGCGACAGGCCCTCGACCAGGTCGACCTTCGGCTTCTCCATGCGGCCGAGGAACTGCCGCGCGTACGAACTGAGGCTCTCGACGAACCGCCGCTGGCCTTCCTGGTAGATCGTGTGGTGCGCCAGGCTCGACTTGCCGGAGCCCGAGACGCCGGTGAACGTGACCAGCGCGTCGCGCGGGAAGCGCAGGTCGACCCCCTTCAAGTTGTGCTCCCGCGCCCCCTTGACCACCACCCATGACGGTCCGGTCGCGTCGGGTTCGGCCTGGGTGGCCGGAGCAGCGCCCGTGCGGGCCTTCTTGCGCGAGTTGGTGGCCAAGCGACGAACCCCGCAGCATAACGACGGGGGTCCGGTTGGCCAGCCGACGCCGACGGAACGAGCGCCCCGTTGCACGGTCGGCGCGCGCCCCTACCGTCCCCCGCATGCGACCGGCACCGGCCGATGACGACGACGACTCCGCCGACGGCGCCGAGCAGGACCTGCTGGTCGTGTTGCGGCTCAGCAACCGACAGATGGGCACCGGCCGCGAACGCCAGGAGCTCGAGGCCTTCGCCGACGAACTCGAGGCGGCGGTGCAGGCCGCCGGCGTCGGCGAGTACGACGGCGACGAGATCGGCGGCGGCGAGTGCACCCTGTTCTTCTGCGGCCCCGACGTCGACCGGCTGCTGGCCGTGCTGCTGCCGCTGCTGAAGCACTCACCGCTCTGCCGCGGCGGCCACCTGGTGCGTATGGTTCCGGGCCCGGACGGCACGCCCGAACGGAAGCGCCTGCCGATCTGACCCGCTGCGCCCCCATGCGACTCCGAGCGATCACGATCCTGCTGCTGCCCGCGCTCACGAGCTGCAGCGTCTGGTTCTTCTCCGGCGAACACTACTACGACCGCTCGCGGCCGGTGGCGCTGGTCGAGACCACCGGCGGTGTCGAGCTCGGCGCCACCACCGAGTTCGGCGTGCTGACGCTCGGCGGCACCGCCGACGAGGGGCCGTGCCGCGTGCGCTATTTCCTCGGCCCGACACCGATGGTCGACGACGGCGCGCTGCTGCGCCTGTCACCGACGTTCGTGCGCGCCGAGATCGACCTGAAGACGCAGGCCGTGCGCTGCCTCGACCGTTCGCCCACACCGCGCGACGAACTGCTGGCGATGTGGACCGCCGAGGGCACCGCGGTCGAAACGGTCGCCGTGCGGCTGGCGCAGCGCGACCGCGTGCACGGCGACGTGCTCGAACACCCCGGCCGCACGCTGCCGCCCGGAGCGGCGTTGTTCACCACCACCGAAGAGGACGGCCTCTTGTTCGTCGGCCTCGTCGCCGCCGAGGCGACGCTGGACGGCGCGCGCTTCTACGTGTTCGCCGGCCCCGACCGGCTGCGCGAGATGCTGGCGATCCCGACCCGCCACCCGGTCGACATGGTGCCGAAGTACCGCACCGACGACATCTCGGTGCTGAAGCCGCGGGAACCCGCGGAACCGCCGCCGCAGCCGACGACCGCACCGTCGCCGCTGCCGCCGCTGCTGCAGCCGAAGTGACGCGGCCTGGCAGCTGTCGGCCAGGTAGCCGCAGGTTGGACCGACCAGCACGCGGACCAGCAACAGCCCCTGCCACCGCTGCCAGGCTCCTAGCTGGCAATCGGTGCCGGACCACCGCGTCGCCGAGTGCTGGCCGCCGCGCCGCAGCGTGCTACCATGCCGCCCCCTGGCATAGCCGGGACCCAGACCATACCCGGAGCGGCCACTTGACCTTGCTCGTCACCGGCGGCGCCGGATTCGTCGGTTCCAACCTGGCGCTGATGTGGAAGCGCGACGAACCCCAGCGGCGGGTCGTCGCCCTCGACAACCTGCGCCGGCGCGGCAGCGAGCTCGCGTTGCCACGTCTGCGCGCCGGCGGCGTCGAGTTCCGGCACGGCGACATCCGCAACCCCGAGGACCTCGCCGAAGTCGGCGCGTTCGATCTGCTGCTCGAGTGCTCGGCCGAGCCCTCGGTGCACGCGGGCTACGACGGCAGCCCCGACTACCTGATCCACACCAACCTCGTCGGCACCAAGAACTGCCTCGAAGCCGCGCGCCGCCATCGCGCCGACACGGTGTTCCTGTCGACCAGCCGCGTCTACCCGATCGACCCACTGCGCGCGCTGCCGCTCGAGGTCGCCGGCAGCCGGCTGGCGCCGAAGCGCGGCGCGGCGCTGCCCGCCGGCTTCTCGGCCGCGGGCATCAGCACCGACTTCACGCTGAACGGACACCGTTCGCTCTACGGCGCGACCAAACTCTGCTCCGAGCACCTGATCGAGGAGTACGCGGCCGCCTATGGCATGCGCGCCGTCGTCAACCGCTGCGGTGTGCTGACCGGACCCTGGCAGATGGGCAAGGTCGACCAGGGCTTCCTGGTCCTGTGGGCATCGCGCCACCTGTTCGGCAAGCCGCTCGCCTACATGGGCTTCGGCGGTCACGGCCATCAGGTGCGCGACCTCCTGCACGCCGCCGACCTCTACGACCTGGTCCGGCTCCAGGTGCGCGACATCGACCGCCACCGCGGCCAGGTCTACAACGTCGGCGGCGGACTCGACCGCAGCGTCTCGCTGGCCGAACTGACGGCGCGGTGTGCGGCCCGCACCGGCGGCCGGTCGCCGGCGATCGAGGCGGATCCGCAGACGCGCGCCGCCGACATCCCGTACTACGTGACCGACAACACCCTGGTGACGGAACGGACCGGCTGGCGGCCGCAGCGCAGCGTCGACTTCGTGCTCGACGACGTCTTCCGCTGGCTCGTCGACCACCGCGCCGCCCTCGAACCCATCCTCGCCTAGACGCCGCGCCGCGTCGGCACGCCCCGCACCCACAGCAGCAACCCATGGCCGTAGCCCTGATCACCGGTTCCGCAGGCCTCATCGGCGCCGAGACCGTCCGCGAATTCTCCTCCCGCGGCCTCGACGTCGTCGGCATCGACAACGACATGCGCCGCTACTTCTTCGGCGATGAGGCCAGCACGGCCTGGAGCCGCGCCGAGCTGCAGAAGCAGCTGCCGAAGTACGTGCACGAGGCCTGCGACATCCGCAGTGAACCCGATCTGAAGCGGATCTTCACGCGCTACGGCAAGTCGATCGCGGTGATCGTGCACACGGCGGCGCAGCCCTCGCACGACTGGGCCGCGCGCGAGCCGCACACCGACTTCACGATCAACGCCAACGGCACGCTGAACCTGCTCGAGCTGACGCGGCAGCACTGTCCGGACGCCGTGTTCGTGTTCACGAGCACCAACAAGGTCTACGGCGACACGCCCAATCGCCTGCCGCTGGTCGAGGAAGCGACGCGCTGGGAGCTGCGCCAGCACGCGTTCGCCGAACACGGCATCGACGAGACGATGAGCATCGACGGCACGATGCACAGCCTGTTCGGCGCCTCGAAGGTCGCCGCCGACGTGCTGGTCCAGGAATACGGCCGCTACTTCGGCATGAAGACCGCCTGCTTCCGCGGCGGCTGCCTGACGGGTCCCGGCCACTCGGGCACCCAACTGCACGGGTTCCTCGCCTACCTGGTGAAGTGCGCGATCACCGGCGCGCCCTACACGGTGTTCGGCTACGGCGGCAAGCAGGTCCGCGACAACATCCACAGCCACGACCTGGTCGCTGCCTTCTGGCACTTCTTCCAGAAGCCGCGCAGCGGCGAGGTCTACAACATCGGCGGCGGGCGGCACTCGAACTGCTCGATGCGCGAGGCGATCGCGATGTGCGAGGAACTGACGGGACGACCGATGCAGTGGAGCTACAACGCGACCAACCGCGCCGGCGACCACATCTGGTGGATCAGCGACATCCGCAAGTTCCAGGCGCACTACCCGGGCTACCGCCTCGAGTACGACATCCGCCGGATCCTGGCCGAGATCCACGGCGGACTGCAGGCACGGTCGGCGAGCCGATGAGCATGGAGGTCAAGTCGCTCGCCGAGTGGGAAGCCGCCGGCATCCCGAACATGCTGTCGGTCGTGATCCCCGCCCACAACGAGGCCGGGCACATCGAGGAGACCGTCACGACGCTGCACGAAGCGCTACAGAAGGCGGCCATCGAGCACGAGATCCTGGTCGTCAACGACAACAGCAAGGACGCCACCGAGTCGATCCTGCAGCAGCTCGCGGCGCGGATCCCGCAGGTGCGCTACGTCAACAACCAGCCGCCGAACGGCTTCGGCTTCGCGGTGCGGTGCGGCCTGTCGAACTTCCGCGGCGACACCGTCGCGATCGTCATGGCCGACCTGTCCGACTCGCCGGACGACGTCGTCGCGTTCTATCGCAAGATCCAGGACGGCCACGATTGCGCCTTCGGCTCGCGCTTCGTCCGCGGCGGCAAGGTGATCGACTACCCGTTCCCGAAGCTGATGATGAACCGGATGGGCAACCTGTTCATCAAGACGCTGTTCTGGATGCGCTACAACGACATCACGAACGCGTTCAAGATGTACCGGCGCTCAGTCATCGCGGGCCTGCAGCCGCTGCTCGCCTACCACTTCAACCTCACGGTCGAACTGCCGCTGAAGTCGATCGTGCGCGGCTACAAGTACGCGGTCGTGCCCAACACCTGGCGCAACCGCAAGGAAGGCGTCTCGAAGTTCAAGATCCGCGAGATGGGCTCGCGGTACCTGTTCATCATCCTCTACTGCTTCCTCGAGAAGGTGCTGTCGCGCAACGACTACCGCGACAAGCCGGAGATCCGGGAGACGCAGTTGCAGGTGTGGCCGCGATGACGTCCGGGCAGCCGGCCCCGCCGGACCCGGGCCGCGGGAATCCGGCGGCGCCGCGGCGCTACGGCATCGCCGATTGGTTGCTGGCCCCGCTCTACGTCGCCGTCGCGGCGTTGGTGTGGCTGCTGACCGTGCGACCGCCGTCGGTGCCGCCCAGAGTCGAGCTGGACGCGTCGTGGAACGAACTCGTCGCGTTCGACTTCCGGCACCGCCTGCAGGCCGGCGTCGACTTCGTGTTCACGTACGGTCCGCTCGGCTACTTCGTCTCCGGGTATCCCACCTACACCAGCGACGTCTTCTGGACGCACTGGGTGCTCAGCCTGACGCTGAATGCGATGGTCGCGGTCGCGGTCGTCCTGCCGGTGCTGCGCATGCACCGCACCTGGCAGCGACTCGCCTACCTGCTGGTCGTGTTCGCAACGACCCCGATCGCCGACAACGCCTTCGCGCTGCTGGCGATCTCGGGCAGCACGCTGTTCCTGCTGTTCGGCAGCGGCCGGCCGCTGGCGACCGTGCCAGCGCTGGTGATGTTCACCGCGCTCGGGTTCGGCAAGTTCACGTTCTTCGTGCTGGGCTTCGGCTGCGTCGGGCTGCTGACGCTGTCGTCCTGGCACAAGCAGGGGCTCCGCAAGGCCCTTGCCGTGCCGGCCGTGTTCGCGCTCGTCGTCGCCGTGACATGGACCGCGCTCGGCCAGTCACCACTCGGCCTGCCCGCCTTCCTGAAGGGCTCCGCCGAGATCGCGTCGGGCTACAACCAGTCGATGCGCTGGGTGACGCAGGACGGCCGTCGCCCCCACGTCCACGAGCTGGTGTTCGCGCTGGTGCCGATCGCGATCCTCGCCATCGGCGCGCTGCTCGCCTGCGTGCGACGTCCGCGCTCGCTCGTGGCGCCGCTCGCCGCCGGTGTCGTGGCCGCGACGCTGTTCCTCGGCTGGAAGGCCGGATTCGTGCGGCAGGACGCGGGCCATGTGATGATCTGCTACTGCTGCGTCGCCGTCGCCGCGTCGTGGCTCTGGTGCCTGCCGCGGCCCGCTCGCGGCGGCTGGCTCGTCGACGCGATGGCGGCGGCGGCCTCGGCGATCGCGTTCCTCGGCGCGTTCCGCCTCGAGGGTGGGCTCGACTACCGGCCCGGCACACTGCCGCGGCTGGTCACCGCGACCGCGAAGGCGCACTGGCGCTTCGTGACCGAGCCGGCCGGGCTGCAGCGCGACCTCGAGACCCGACGGCGGCGGGTCGCAGTGGCCAACCGCCTCGGCGCGGTGCGGGCCGCGGTCGGCGACGCCACCGTCGACGAGGTTCCGCACGGCCAGAACATCCTGTTCCTGAACGACCTCACGGTGCACCACCGACCGGTGTTCCAGAGCTACTCGGCCTACTCGCCGTACTTGCAGCGCCTCAACGGCGATTTCTACGAGGATCCGGCGCGCGCACCGTCGTTCGTGCTGCTGCGGATCGAGTCGACCGACGGCCAGTACCCCACCGTGGCCGACAGCCAGGTCTACCGCGCCCTGTTGCGGCACTATCGGCCGCGCCTGGTCGAGGGCGGCTACCTGCTGCTCGAACGCCAGGCGACTGCAGCGCCGCAGCCGCCGGTCACCGGTCGCCCCGGCCAGCGTCAGGTGTTCGAGCGGGAGGCGCGGCTCGACGAGTGGGTGACGCTCGAGCCCGGTGAGGGACTCGGCGAGCTGGCGGTCGACCTGCACTATTCGACGACGGGCGCGCTGTGGAACGCGGCGTTCCGCGGCCCGCGGCTCTACATCGACGTGCGACTGGCCAACGGGAGCGAGCGCGGCAGCTGGGTGACCTCGCGCGGCCTGATGCAGCTGCCGTTCGTCGTCGACCCGCTGATCGTCGATCTGGGCGCGTTCACGCGCCTCTACACCGGCGGCAACGACCTGCAGCGCGTCGTCGCGTTCCGCCTGCGGTCGCGCGCCGGCCGCGAGCACTTCTACCGGCCAACGTACCGCTGCACCTTCTGGCGGTCGGACCTGCCTCCGCCGATCGACGAGGCGACGGCACGCGCGGCCCGACTCCATTTCCCGATGCTGTCGAGCGGACCGCGGGAGACGCGGCCGCGGTCGAACTTCGTCTCCCACCGCGAACGCGGCCGGGACGTGCTCATCGCCCAGCCGCCGAGCGAGATGCTGTTCGACGCGGCGGGACGAGTCTCGATCAGCGGCGTCTTCGGCATCCGGCCCGAGGCCTACGCGGGCGAACCCGCGACCGACGGCGTCACGTTCCGCATCGAGGGCCTAGCCGCGGACGGTACGCGGTCGACGTTGTTCGAACGCCGGCTCGAGCCCGTGCGCGAGCCGGCGGACCGCGGCACCCAGGAGTTCGCGTTGGCAGCGACCCTGCCCCCCGGCTCGACAGTGGTGCTGAGCACGCTGCCGGGCCCGAGCGGGAGCATGGACTGGAGCTACTGGGGCGCGGTCGACCTGCTCGACCTCGACAACCCGCCGCCCGGACGCATGCTCACCAGCGACGTCGTGTCGTTGCCGCGCGCCGAAGGCGGCGACATCGTGTTCCGGCTGGATGCCGGCGTCGAGTTCGCGCACCGGGACTACTGGGTGATCGGCTCCGACGCCGGCACCTGGCCCGGATCGACGCAGCTCGAGGTCCCGGTCCCGCTCAACGCATCTGACCACCTCGCCGCCACGCTGCTCGCGAACACGAACGGCGGGCCCGGGGCGGTGCGCGGCAGACTGGACGAACACGGCCGGGCGCGCGCCGTCCTGCCCGTGCCGCCGGGCGGACTGCCGGGCAGTCGAGCGCTGCTGCACCACGCCTTCCTGGTGCTCGGCGACGGGATGGAAGTACTGGCCGTCAGCAACGCGGTGCCGCTGCACCTGCACTAGCCTGCCGCGCCGTCACTCGCGCACGACGCCGACTCGCTCGAGCACCTCGCCGACGACCTTGTCGAGCACGAAGATGACCATCTGGTCGTACGCCTGCAGCTCGTCGTCGCCGCGCGGGATCAGCACCTGGCCGTCCTCACGCGTGATCGCGGCGACGACGCAGCCGCGCGGGAAGCCCGCGTCCTTCAGCGCCTTGCCGACCAGGGAACTGCCGGGTTGCACCTCGAGTTCGATCACCTCGGCCTTGCCCTCCTCGATCGTCGCGATCGTCGAGATGCTGCGGCTGCGCACGAACGCCAGGATCCGGTTCGCGCACAGGAGCCGCGGCGACACGGCGACGTCGATGCCGAGCTGCTGGTAGAGCGCGACGTAGTCGGGCTTCTGCACCAGCGCCACGGTGCGCTGCACGCCGAGGCTGCGGCTCAGCTGGCACGACATCAGGTTGCGTTCGTCCTCGCTCGAGATGCCGAGGAACGCGTCGGCCGAACCGACGTGCTCCTCGCGCAGGAACGCCAGATCGGTCGGGTCGGCGTGCAGCACGACGACGCCCTTCAGCACCTCGGACAGCCGTTCGGCGTCGCCGCGGTCCTCGACCAGCACGCGCACGTCGACGTGTTCGCGCTGCAGCGCCTGGCACACCTGCACCGCGACGCCGCCGGCGCCGTAGACGACGACGTTGCGCGCCTGCTGCACGCGGCCGCCGAGCTTCTTCTCGAGTTGCGCCAGGGGCTTCGGCTCGCCGAGCACGAACACCTCGTCGCCGGCGCGCAGGTCGTCGTCGCCGCCCGGCACCAGCACCTCGTGGTCGCGGTCGATCGCGGTGATCAGCGTGCCGGCCGGGATCTTCAGGTCCTTCAGCGGCTTGCCGGTCAGCGGCCCGTCGCCGGCCAGCACGAAGCGCCGCATCTGCACGCGGCCGTCGGCGAAGTTCTCGACCGCGAAGCCCTGGGCCTGCCGCACCGTGCGCACGATCTCGCCGGCCGCCAGGTCGTCGAGCGACAGCAGCAGGTCGTGCTGCAGGTTGCGGCGGAAGAACGTCTTGCTGCGCCGGAACGCCGACGTGTCGCGCAGCCGCAGCACGGTCTTCTTGGCGCCCATGCGCTTGCCGAACAGACAGGTCAGCATGTTGACCTTGTCGTCGTTCGACACCGCGAGCACGAGGTCCATCTGGTGCGCGTCGGCCCGGTCGAGCACGTCGGGCCGCGAGCCGTCGCCGTGCACCGCCTGCACGTCGAGCAGATCGGCGATGCGCCGCATGCGCTGCAGATCGGGGTCCACCACCGTGATCGAGTGGCCCTCGGTGGACAGCACCTTGGCGAGGTACGAACCGACCTCGCCGAGTCCGACGATCAGGATGTTCATCGTCTGCGGCGGCACGATACTGTGCGCGCGCGGTTTGATCCTCCTTCTCGACAACAAGGACTCGTTCGTCTGGAACCTCGCGCAGGCGCTGCAGGCGCTCGGTGCACCGGTCCGGGTCGAACGCAGCGATCGCGTCGACGTCGAGCGGCTCGGCTCGTGCCGCGCGCTGGTCGTGTCGCCGGGGCCGGGGCGGCCCGAACACGCCGGCCACTCGGTGGCGGCGATCCGGCGCTGGTCCGGCACGCTGCCGATCCTCGGCGTCTGCCTCGGCCACCAGGCGATCGGCCTCGCGTTCGGCGGCACGATCGTGCGCGGCGAGCCCGTGCACGGCCGCGCGCGGCCGGTGCGGCACGACGGCCGCGGCCTGTTCGCAGGCCTGCCGGACCCGCTGCCGGCCTGCCGCTACCACTCGCTGTACGTCGCGGCGCCGGTGCCGGCCGTGTTGCGTGCAACCGCGCACACCGAAGCCGGCGAAGTGATGGCCGTGCAGCACCGCGAGCATGCGACGTTCGGCGTGCAGTTCCATCCGGAGTCGTTCCGCACGCCGCACGGCCCGCGGCTGCTGGCGAATTTCCTGCGGGAGGTCGCGTGACGCCGGCGATCGCGGTGCGCGGGCTCGGCAAGTCGTTCGGCGCCCGCGCGGTGCTGCACGGCGTCGACCTCGACGTGGCCGCCGGCGAGCTGCTCGGACTCGTCGGTCCGAACGGCGCCGGCAAGTCGACGCTGCTGCGCACCCTGGTCGGCCTGTTGCCGCCGACCAGCGGCGCCGCCCGCGTGCTCGGCCTCGATCCGCAGCGCGATGCGCTGGCGGTGCGGCAGCGCACCAGCTACCTGCCCGGCGAGGCCGGCGTCTACACGAACCTGACCGGCGCGCAGTTCCTGCGCTTCGCGGCGAGCTTCCACGCCCGCCAGCAGCCGGAGCTGCGCGACCGCCTGCTGGACGGCTTCCGGCTGCCGCTGCGGCAGAAGGTGCGCAGCTACAGCGCCGGCATGAAACAGAAGCTCGCGCTGGTCGCCGCGCTGGCGCCCGACGTCGAGCTGTACCTGCTCGACGAGCCGGACCGCGCGCTCGACGCCAGCGTGCGGTTCTTCCTGCGCGACGTGCTGCGCGACCTGCGGGCCGCGGGCCGCACGATCGTGCTGAGCTCGCACCACCTCGGCGAGGTCGAGGCGCTGGCGGAACGGCTGGTGTTCCTGCTCGACGGCCGCTTCGTGGCCGACGAACGGCTCGCCGCGGCGCGGCAGCGCCTGCGCCAGAGCCCGCGCGTGCGGCTCGCGCCAGGCCAGCCGCTGCCGGCCGGCGCGCGCGAACAGCGGCGCGAACCGGACGGCACGCTGGTCGTGGAGACCGACGGCGACCCGATGGCGTGGCTGCGCCAGGCACCGGCCGGCGCGATCGACAGCGCCGAGGTCGGCATCCCGCGGCTCGAGGACCTCTACGAACTGCTGTTGCAGCAGCAGGCCGACGGAGGGCACCGGTGATCGCCGGCAAGACGTTCCGCGAGATCCGCTGGATGGCGCTGGCCTACCTGCTGATCCTCGAACTGCTGGCGGTGCCGGTGATCCTGCTGTGGCCGGACTTCTACCCGGACCTGCAGCGCTCGACGCTGCTGCGCGGCATCGACATCGACTGGCTGCAGCGCGTCGGCGTCGCCGTGTCCGACCGCAACGAGGAGATCGCCTACACGAGCTACTGCGCGCTGATGCTGTTCTTCCGCAGCACCAACCTGGTCGGCATCGCCGCCGCGGTGCTGTTCGGCACCGGCCTGTTCGCGCGCGAGCGCGAGGCGCAGACGTTCGAGTTCCTGCTGGCGAAGCCGGTGTCGCGCGGACGGCTCTTGTGGGCGAAGTGGTGGCCGTGCGCGCTGTGCGCGACGCTGCCGATCTTCGTCGTCAACCTGTCGGCGATCCCCTGGAGCCGACGCATCGACCTCGACCTGCCGCTCGAGCCGCTGTTGCTGGCCTCGCTGCACGCGGCCTGCTTCGTGCTGCTGTTCCTGACCTTCACGACCTGGGTGTCGCTGCGCTGCCGCGTGCAGGCGCACGTGGCCGCGATCACCGGCGCCGTCGCGGTCGTGCAGATCGGCATCTACCTGACGCAGCGGATCCGGCCCTACAGCCTGTTCCGACTAGCCGACTTCGACTGGTACGGACCGCTGCTGGCCGGCAACGTGCGCGCGGCGCAGATGTTCGACCCGTTCGGCGGCCCCGGCTTCACGACCTGGGTGCTGGCCGGCGTCGCGCTGTTCTACGGCCTCGCCTGGCGCGACCTGCGGCGCGCCGAACCGTGATCGCGCTCGAAGTGCTGCTGACGCTCGTGCGCGAGGTGCTGCGCACGCTGCTGGTGCCGCTGCGGCTCGGCGCCTACCTGCCGACACGCCACCGCTGGCGCCGCGTCGCGCGCGAGGTGCTCGACGCGGCCGCGCACGAACCGCCGCCGGCAGCCGAGACCGCGCTGCAGGAGTTCTTCGCGTCGCGCCGGCCCGACCGCGGCGCCCGCCCGCACCTGTTCGTCTCGGCCGGCGAGGCCAGCGGCGAAGCGCACGCGGCGCGGCTCGTGCGGGCGCTCGGCGGCTCGCTGCGCGTGACCGCGTTCGGCGGCCAGCCGCTCGCCGCCGCCGGCGCCGACGTGCGGTTCCAGCTCAGCGAACACGCGGTGATGGGCATCGCCGGCGTGCTGCGGCAGCTGCCGCTGATCCTGCGCGCGTTCGCCGCCTACCTGCGGCTCTTGCGCGACGATCCGCCGGACCTGGTCGTGCTGGTCGACTACCCGGGCCTGCACCTCGTGATGGCCAAGGCCGCGCGGCGCCGCAAGGTGCCGGTGTTGCACTACGTCGCACCGCAGTACTGGGCCTGGGGCCCGTGGCGCATGCGCCGCTACCGCCGCGCGGTCTCGGCGACGCTGACGATCCTGCCGTTCGAGACCTCGTTCTTCCGCCGCTGCCGCGTGCCGGCGCTCTACATCGGCCACCCGCTGCTCGACGCGCTGGCCGAACACCCGCCCGATGCGGCGGCCGTCGCCGCGGTGCGGGCTCGCCGCACGCTGGTGCTGCTGCCGGGCAGCCGGCGCGCCGAGATCGAGGCGAACCTGCCCGGGCTCGTGCGCACGGCCGCGGCGCTGCGCGCGCACGACCCGGCGCTGCGCTGCGTGCTGCCGCACGAGAACCCGCGCCGCACCACACTGCTGCGCGAACGGCTGGCGGCGCTCGGCGCCGACTGGATCGAGCACCACGAAGGACCGCTGGCCGCGTGGCTGTTCGGCGCGCGGCTGATCCTCGCCAAGTCCGGCACCGGCTCGCTGCTCGCGTGCCTGTCGGGCAACCCGACGCTGGTCGTCTACCAGCTGCGCGGCGTGCTGAGCACGCTCGGCTACCACAACATCCTCAGCGTGCCGTGGATCGCGGCCGCGAACCTGATCGCCGGTCGGCAGGTCGTGCCGGAGTTCTGCTTCCACGGCGAACCCGGCTGGCGCCGCGTCGAGCAGGCCGCGCTGCAGCTGTGGACCGACGACGCCGCGCGCGCCGAGGTCGAGCGTGGCCTCGCCGACGTGCGGGCGCGGCTCGGCGCCCCGGGTGCCACCGAACGCACGGCCGCGATCGTGCGCCGCTTCCTGAACGGAGCCCCGCCATGACCTCCCCGCTGCTGGACCTGCGCGCGCTGCTGGCGCTGCTGCGCCGCGAAGCCGAACTGGTCGAGATCGACGCCGAGGTCGACCCCGACCTGGAAGCCGCCGAGGTGCACCGCCGCGTGATCGCCGCCGGCGGGCCGGCGCTGCTGTTCCGCCGCGTCAAGGGCTCGCCGTGGCCGGTGGTGACCAACCTGTTCGGCACCGCGCGGCGCGTCGAACTGGCGTTCGGCCGGCGTCCACTCGACCTCGTGCAGCGGCTCGCCGACCTGCCGCACACGCTGTTGCCGCCGAGCCTCGGCAAGCTGTGGCAGCACCGCGACCTGCTCGGTGCGCTGGCGCGCGTCGGCCGCAGCCGCGTGCGCGGCGCGCCGATCCTGCAGCACCAGGACACGCCGCCGCGCCTGTCGCGCCTGCCGCTGCTGCGCACGTGGGCCGAGGACGGCGGGCCGTTCGTGACGCTGCCGCTGGTCTACACCGAGCACCCCGAGGGCCTGGGCAGCAACCTCGGCATGTACCGGATCCAGCGCCACAGCGACGACACGACCGGCCTGCACCTGCAGATCGGCAAGGGCTCCGGCTTCCACCTGGCCGAGTACGAACGGCTCGGCCGGCCGATGCCGGTGACCGTGACGATCGGCGGCCCGCCGGCGCTGATCCTGTCGGCGATCGCACCGCTGCCCGAGAACGTGCCCGAGGTGCTGCTGGCCTCGCTGCTGCTGGGCCGGCGGCTGCGCACCGCGCGCTCGCCGCACACGCCGCTGCCGCTGTTCGCCGACGCGGAGTTCACGCTCTGCGGCGAGGTGCGCCCCGGCGAACGCCACCCCGAGGGGCCGTTCGGCGACCACTACGGCTACTACTCGCTGCGCCACGACTACCCGCTGCTGCGCGTCTCGGCGCTGCTGCACCGCCAGGACCCGATCCTGTGTGCGACCGTGGTCGGCAAACCGCGCCAGGAGGACTTCTTCCTCGGCGACTGGCTGCAGGAGCTGCTGCTGCCGCTGGCGAAGGTGGCGATGCCGCAAGTGCGCGACCTGTGGTCGTACGGCGAGACCGGCTACCACTCGCTGGCCGCCGCCGTGGTGCGCGAACGCTACGGCCGCGAGGCGATGCAGGGCGCGTTCCGCATCCTCGGCGAAGGCCAGCTGAGCCTGACGAAGTTCCTGCTGCTGACCGACCGGCCGGTCGACCTGCGCGACTTCCGCGCCGTGCTCGAACACGTGCTGGCGCGCTGCCGGTTCGCGACCGACCTCTACGTGTTCGGCAGCCTGTCGATGGACACGCTCGACTACGCCGGCCCCGAGGTCAACAAGGGCAGCAAGGGCGTGCTGCTCGGCCTCGGCGACCCGGTGCGGCGCCTGCCGACCGAGTTCACCGGCGCGCTGCCGCCGCCGTTCCGCTCGGCGGTGCCGTTCTGCGCCGGCTGCCTCGTCGTCGACGGGCCGGGCGCGGCGCAGGACCGCGGCGCCGCCGCAGCACTGGCGCAGCTGCCGGCGCTCGCCGACTGGCCGCTGGTCGTGCTGGTCGACGACGCCGCGCGCGCGGCGCGCTCCAGCGTGAACTTCCTGTGGACGACGTTCACGCGCTTCGAACCCGCGGCCGACCTGCACGGCCGCGACCTGCGCCTCGTACGCGGGCAGCCGAGCTGGACGCCGCCGGTCGTGATCGACGCGCGCATGAAGCCCGGCTATCCGGCCGAGTTGTTCTGCGACGACCGAACGGCGCGGTGCGTCGACCGCCGCTGGCGCGAGTACTTCCCGCGCGGCGACGTGGCCATGGGCGACAGCAGCCGCGGCCACCTGGACTGACGCGGCGCCGTTGACGGCTGCGCGCGGTTCCGATCCGATCCCGCCGATGAGCTACCGCGACCTCGACCCCGCGACCGCACAGCGCGAGCTGCATGCCGACCCGACGCTGCGCATCCTCGACGTGCGCACCGAAGGCGAACACGCGAGCCATCGACTGCCGCAGTCGACGCTGATCCCGGTGCAGGAACTCGAGGCGCGGCTCGGCGAACTCGACCGCGACGCCAACTGGCTCGTGCACTGCGAGCACGGCCGCCGCAGCGTCTGGGCCTGCGAGATCCTGGCCCAGGCGGGCTTCGCGCGGCTGGCGAACCTCAGCGGCGGCCTCGCCTGGTGGGCCGGCTGCGGCCTGCCGCTCGAGACCGGCCCGCGCCGCGGCTGAACGCGAGCGTCGCTCAGGCCGGCCACGCCGCCGCGGCGGCACGGCACTCGTCGGCGGTCGGCACCAGTGCCAGGCGCACGTAGCGCTCCTGCCCCTTGCCGAAGAAGCTGCCCGGCGCGACCAGGATGCCGACCTCGCGCAGCCGCGCCGCGTAGGTGACGTCGCGCACGCCGTCGGGCACCTCGACCCACAAGTAGAGCCCGGCCGTGCTGCCGTGCACGCGCAGGCCGCGCCGCTGGCACAGCTCGAGCAGGATGCGCCGCTTCTCGGCGAACACGCCGACGCGGTCGACGACGTGGGCGTCGTCGGTCCAGGCCAGCGCCGCCGCGGCCTGCACGAACTCCTGCGGCGCCGTGCCCATGCTGGCGCGGACCCGCCGGTAGGTCGCGATCAGCTCCGGATCGCCGGCGACGAAGCCGCTGCGGTAGCCGGTCATGCCCGAGCGCTTGCTCAGCGAGTGCACCGCGAGGCAACCCTTGCGGCCGAACTGCAGCAGGCTCTTCGGCCGTTCGCCGGTGTAGTGCAGGTCGACGTAACACTCGTCGCTGACCAGCACGAAGCCGTACTCCTCGCGCACCTCGACCCAGCGCCGGAACAGCGCGTCGGGCAGCGTGAAGCCGGTCGGGTTGTGCGGGTAGTTCAGGAACACCACCGCCGCGCGCTGCAGCACCGGGGCCGGCACCAGGTCCGGGTCCAGCGCGTAGCCGTTCTGCACGCCGAGCGGCACCGCGTAGGTCCAGGCCTCGGCGAACAGCGCGCCGATCTCGTAGACCGGGTAGGCGGGCTCGCCGTACAGCACCAGGTCCTTGTCGCTCGGCACCTGCACGAACGTCATCGGCAGGTGGAACAGACACTCCTTGCTGCCGAACGTCGCCAGCACTTCGCGGTCCGCGTCGACCTCGACCGCGAAGCGGCGCCGCAGGTAGCCGGCGACCGCCTGCCGCAGCGCCGGCGTGCCGGCGGTCGGCGGGTACTGGCTGACGTCGGCGAGGCCGTCGTGCAGCGCGCGGCGCAGGATCGCCGGCGTCGGCTCGCGCGGATCGCCGGTGCCGAAGTCGAACACGCGCTGGCCGCGCGCTTCGAGCTCGCGCTTCCAGCCCGCGAGTTGCTCCATCGGATAGGTCGGCAGCTTGCGCAGACGTTCGTTCATCGCGGTGCCTCGCCGGTGTCCGCCTTCGGCGCGGGCCGTGCCGCCAGTTCGTCGCGCACGCGCTCGAGCAGCGTGCGCGTCGCCGCGATGCCCGCCGGCTCCGGCAGCTTGTCGCCCTCGTACTCGATGCCGATGTGGCCGTGGTAGCCGTGCCGCACCACCACCAGCTCCAGCATGCGGCGGTAGTCGGTGTGCACCTCGAAGCCCTGGTCGTCGAAGTCGTGCGACTTCGCGCTGACCGCGCGCGCCAGCGGCATCAGCTCGTCGACGCCCCGGTAGCGGTCGTAGTCCTCGCCGTCCGCGATCCGGAAGTTGCCGAAGTCCGGCAGCGAACCGATGCGACGGTGCTCGACCGCGCGCAGCGTGTCGCGCAGCCAGGCGCCGTTCGACGACAGGCCGCCGTGGTTCTCGACCAGCACGTCGATGCCGAGCGGGTCGGCGAACTCGCACAACGCGCGCAGGCCGTCGGCGGCCAGCTTGCGCTGCTCCTCGGCGGTGCCCGCACTCTGCGCGTTGACGCGGATCGCGTGGCAACCGAGCGCCTTGGCGGCCTCGACCCAGCGATGGTGGTTGGCGACCGCCTTGGCGCGGGCCTTCTCGTTCGGGTCGCCGAGCGCGCCTTCGGCGTCGCACATGATCAAGAGGCTGCGCACGCCTTCGCCGTCGCAGCGCTGCTTCAGCTCGCGCAGGAACTCGGCGTCGGCGGCCTTGTCCTGCCAGAACGTGTTGACGTACTCGACCGCGCTGACGCCGAAGCGCCGGGCCACGCGCGGGAAGTCCAGCGTCGTCAGTCCGCCGGCGCGGAGCGTGCGGTGCAGCGACCACTGCGCGAGGCTGATCGAGAACAGCGGTTCGGTGCGCCGCGGCCGCGACCAGGCGGGCAGCGCAGCGGCGCCGAGGGCGGCCGCCGCGGCGCCGAGGAAGCGGCGGCGGTCGACGCCGGAGGTGGTTCCGTTCATGGCGGTGGCATTGGAGGAGCGCCCCACCAGCGAGGCAACCCTCGCCGCCGCAATCGCCGCGCGCTATCCTGCTCGCCCTCCGAACCCGTCCACCGACACCTCCGCACAGCCATGGCGATCCGCGTCACCGAAGCCAAGAAGGGCATGGTCATCCGCTTCGAGGGTGAGCTCTACCAGATCACCCGCTACGACCACCTGACTCCCGGCAATCTGCGCGCCATCCACCACGTCTACATGAAGCACCTGAAGCACGGGCGGCAGAAGGAGGTGCGCATGAAGACCAGCGACCAGCTCGACCTCGTGTTCCTCGATCCGCGCGAAGCGCAGTACCTGTTCAAGGACTCGCTCGGCTACACGTTCATGGACAACGAGAACTACGAGCAGTTCGTGCTCAGCGCGGACGTCGTCGGCGAGTCGATGCAGTTCATCACCGAGAACAGCAGCGTCACGGTCGTGTTCTGCGAAAGCGAAGCGCTGACCGTGCAGCTGCCGCCGGCGGTCGAACTGGAGATCGTCGAGACCGAAGACGCCGCGCGCGGCGACACGGTCAGCAGCGTGCAGAAGCCGGCCAGGTGCAACACCGGCCTGATGATCAAGGTCCCGGCCCACATCAAGAAGGGCGAGAAGGTGCGCGTCAGCACCGAGACCGGCGAGTTCATGGGCCGGGCGTGAGCCGCTGCAGCAGTTCGGCGCGGCCGAGTCCGTGCGCGGCACACAGCCGGCGCAGCTCGTCGTCTTCGGGGCGCGCGACGACCTGACCGTTCGGCAGCCGCGCGCACTTCCAGACGACCGGCCCGAACGCCGTGTCGCGCGTCTCCTGCCAGCGCTCGAGCACGCTGCGCTGCACGCGGTGGGATCGCACGCCGAGCGACGACGATTCGGCCAGCAGCAGGTCGCTCAGCGCCGCCGCGTGCGCGGCGTCGGCCAGCACCGTCAGCAGCCAGCC
Organism: Planctomycetota bacterium; assembly: GCA_016794425.1. Taxonomy (GTDB): domain Bacteria; phylum Planctomycetota; class UBA1135; order UBA1135; family UBA2386; genus JAEUHS01. The sequence continues at coordinate 103,571 of JAEUHR010000053.1, read as the reverse complement.
CGGCCGCCCCTTCTTCATCTGCACCGGCGTCGCGAACGCGTCGACCGCGCCGCGGCGCGCGAGTTCGTCGAGCAGCCAGCCGATCTGTTCGCCGGTCGCGGTGTCGACCTGGCACGCCAGTTCGACCAGGTCGACAGGCGACGTCGGCGCGACCGTGTGGCCGAGCGCGAGCCGCAGCAGGTTCGGCGTGTCGGCGAAGTCGCGCGTGCCGGCGCCGTAGCCGATCGCGTCGGTGGTCCAGGTCAGCGGCCGGTCGAACTGCTGCACCAGCGTGCGCAGCAGCGCGGCGCCGGTCGGCGTCGTGCGTTCGCCGGTGAGCCCGCCGCTGCGGTGCGGGATGCCGCGCAGCAGCGCCGCCGTGGCCGGCGCCGGCACCGGCAGTTCGCCGTGCGCCGCGCGCACCGTGCCGGAGCCGACCTCGAGCCCGTTGCACCACGCGGCTTCGACGCCGAACAGGTGCATGCCGAGGCAGACGCAGACGACGTCGACGATGGTGTCCTCGGCGCCGACTTCGTGGAAGTGCACGTCGTCGATCGCGCAACCATGCGCGGCGGCTTCGACCGCGCCGATCGCGCGGTAGACCGCGAGGCAGCGGTCGCGCACCGGCGCCGGCAGGTCGCCGCGGCCGACGATCGCCTCGATCTCGCGCAGGCCGCGGTGCACGTGCGCCGCGTCGCCGTCGCCGACCACACCGAGCCGCACCGCCAGCCGCGGCGCCGTGACTTCAGTGAACACCCCCGGCGCCCCGGCGCGGTCGACCGCGACCGTGAAGTGTGTGCCGGCGAGCCCGCCGCGCAGCACCTTCGCCGCCTGCAGGCGGACGCCCGGCAGCCGCAGCGAGTCGACCGCCGCGACCAGCGGAGCCAGCGGCAGCCCGGCGTCGAGCATCGCGCCGACCCACATGTCGCCGGCAACCCCGGACCAGGCATCGAGAACGGCGACTCGCACGTGGGAACGACCTTTGCCTCTTGGCAGCCGGGCGCGCTTGGTGGCCGGACCGACCGACCACTACCCGCGGCACCGCAATCTGCCATACTACGCGCTCTCCGGCCAGTTTGTGAACGTCCGCCCCGAACAAGACCCCCGCCGCCCCCGCCGCGACCGCGCGCGCCACCCAGGTGCCGCGCACCGACTCGGTGCGGCTCTGACGCTGCTGCTGTGCGGGTTCGCGCAGGCACAGGACGACGGTCTGGCGCGGCTGGTCACGGCCGACGCGGCGCGGTTGCTGCACAGCCCCGATCCACTGGTGCGCGGCGAGGCGGCGCTGGTCGTGTCGGCCGGCGGCGCCAACGCCTGGCACGGCCGCATCGCCGAACTGACCACCGACCCCGACCCGGCCGCGCGCGCGCGCGCGATCGTCGCGGTCGGTCTGCAGTCGGCCCCCGGCAGCCCGCTGCTGCTCGCGGACCTGCTCGACGAAGGCCGCGGCCACACCAGCACCGACCGCACCGCGGCCGCGTTCGCGGTCGGGCTGCTGGCACCGGACCTGGCCGGCACGCTGACCAGCAGCGTGCTGACCGGCTTCCTGCGCGGCAACCTGCGCCGCGAACAGGATCCGCTGCTGGCGCTGCTGCTGGGGCTCGCCCAGCGCGACCCGCAGGCGCACGCCGCGTCGCTGCTGCGCGTCTACGACGACGACTCGCTGCGCGACGCGCGGATCCGCGCGCAGCTGCTGCACCTGTTGCTGCGTGCGGGCCACACGTTCGACCTGCGGCAACTGCGCCGTCTGCTCGAACGCAGCAGCGCCGACGAACGCACGGCCCTGCTGCGCTGGTTCGCCGACGGCGACGCGGTGGTCGCCGACGACCTGCTGCCGGTCGTCGAACGCCTGGCGCGGCAGGGCGGCGCCGGCGAACGCGCGGCCGCGCTCGCGACGCTGACCCGCCGGCGCCACCTGCCGGCGCTCGAGATCGCCGCGCGCGCGATGCGCAGCAGCGACGCCGTCGAATGTGGCCAGGGGCTGCGTTCGGTGCTCGCGATCGGCGGTGCCGGCATGCGCCGCGCGCTCGAACGGCACCTGATCGCGGAGGACGATCCGGTCCGCAAGACCGCGCTGCTGACGAACTTCGCCGCCCCGCCGTCGACCGAACTGCTGGCCCATGCCGCCGCGCTGGCAGCCGATGGCGGCCAGCCGTTCGACGTGCGGACCGCCGGTGCCGTGCTGGTCGCGCGCAGCGACCCGGCCCGCGCCGCGCCGCTGCTGCGCGACCTGTTCCGCGCCACCACACGCACCGAGTCGCTGCCCCAGCTCGCCGCGCTGCTGGCGCAGGGCGGCGAACCGCCGCCGCTCGAGAAGCTGCTGCACGGTCCGTGCGACCTGGTCCACCACCCGGCGCAGTGGCAGGCGCTGCTCGCGGTCGAACACCCGGCCGCCGTGCGCCAGCTGCTGGCCACGCTGGAGCCACGCGGCGACGCCGCGGCACAGGGCCTCGCGCTGCAGGCTTGGCGCCGCGCCCGCGTGCTGTCGCTGCCGCTGCCGGTCGTCGGCGAGCCGCCGGCGACGCTGCGCGCGGCACTCGGCGACTAGCGATCACAGGGTACGCGCGACGCGCAGACCGGCATCGGGGCGCTTCGACCACTCCTCCGCCGGGAACCGGTTGGATGCGCGGCAGTGCGGCAGCGGCGATTGCCAACTGCCGCCGCGGAGTACGCGCGGACCGACGCCGACCGCCGGATCCTCGGTCCCTTCCAGCGGGTACTCGGCCCAGGCGTCCGCGCACCATTCCCAGACGTTGCCGTGCATGTCGCGGAAGCCCCACGCGTTCGCGGCCGATGCGCCAGCCTCACGCGGAGCCTCGGCCCCGTGGTGGATCGAAGCCACGTCGACGAGGAAGGCTGCCGATCCTCCCGCCCGGCACGCGTACTCCCATTCTGCCTCGCTGGGCAGTCGGAAACGGAACTCGCGATCGCCGCATCGCTCTGCCAACGCGCGAACGAACCGCTGGCCATCGCGCCAACTGACGGAATCGACCGGCAGCGAATCGCCCGTGTGCAGGCTCGGACGCTCGCCGAGCACCGCGTACCACTGCTGCTGCGTGACCTCGGTCTCCCCGAGCCAGTAGGGCTTGCGCATGCGGCGCACGTGGCGGCGTTCGTCGCCCTCCGCGTCGAGGTCCTCCTCACCGGCGCCCATCTCGAACCCGTGGGCGGAAGGTCGGATCAAGCGCAGTCGCAGATCCGTGCCTCGCACGCGTACGACGCTGGGGTACGCACGGCCCTCGATTTCCACCGGGACTGCATCCGGCTCGCGGGTGGCCCATTCGAGTTCGGCATCCGGCACTTCGGTACGAAGCGCGATGTGCACCGGTGCAGCCTCGTTGCCCAACGCGTCGCGGGCCGTGACGACGAACTCGGTACCCGGGGATGCAACGTCCACGCCCACCCGCCACTCCTCCCCGACGACTTCTGCCACGGCCTCACCGACCGTCACCTGACAGGCACTCGAGTCCCGCACGGTGCCGGACAAGGTGACCTGGCCGGCCACCACGAGCGGTGGCGGTTGCCGCACTTCGAGGACCGGCGGCGTCGCATCGCACCGCACGACGAACTCGCGGCTCGTCTCCTTGCGCAGTTCATCGGTAGCGACGAGCCGGAACCGATGCTCCCCATCGCCCGGCAGATTCCACTCCTGCTCGAAACTGCCGTCGACTCCGACGGGCACGATCGCATCGTCGAGGCGCAGTTCGACGTGCGCCGGATCCTCGACTCTCCCCCGCACTCGGACGACGCGTGCCGAAGTCGTCGACGGCGGTGCCTCGACGATCTCGACGATCGGCGTCGCCGGCGCGACCGCGACCCGGCACGACTGCGTGCTGCGCCGTGCGAGGCGGTCGACGGCCACCAGTTGCACCTCCTGCTCGCCTGCAGGCAGCTCGATCTGGACCGACCATTGCCCCTGCGGGTCCGGGGTCACGCTGCGCCCGCCGACGGTCAGCCGTGCCTCGGTGTCGTCCACGGAGCCCTCGAACCGGACCGGATTGCGCACACGGCGTTGCGCAGGCTGCTGCACCACGATGCTCGGCGGCACACTGTCGATCGTGATTCGCCGCGGCGGCAACTCCGTGCTCACGCCAGCCGGCCCCGCCACCTGCAGGCGCAGGCGCCAATTGCCGTCCCCAGGCGCCACGAGATCGTGTGCGAACGCACCTTCGCGCACGGCGACGAGGTCACTGCCGGTCGGGAACGTGCTGCTGTCTGCTTCGGCCCGAACCAGCGCGACTCGAAGCGAGCAGTCCGCCTGCCGCGCGAACAGCCCCGCAACTCGAACCTCCCGACCTGCTTGCAGACTGTCGCCGGCGGGCTGACGCCAATCGACCTCGTTGGCGAGGCGTTCGGCGACGACGCGCCGCAGCTCGGCTTCGGTCGCGCTCGCGGCCGGATCCCCGGCGTCGAGTTCCAGCGACTGCTGTATCAGTTGCAGTGCCCGCGTCGGCTCGGCCGCGGCGAGCTGTCCCGCGCGGCGGCGCAGGGCGCTGACCATCAAAGGAACGATCTCCTGACCCAGCGTGCCCACCGGCGCCATCGACTGCAGGCGTTCGATCGCGTGATCGAGGTCCTCCGCTCGATCGACCTGCCGCCGCAGCTCCGCCAACGGATCCTCGACGTTCGCCGGCACTGCGCCCGCAGAATCTGACGCCGGCCACTTCACCAGGAACGCACCAGCCAGTGCCGACGCCAGAACCAGCAGCCCAACGATGACCGGCCAACGACGGCGACGAGCACCCAACCGCAAGTCCGATGACTCCGGTCGCAGCAACGGTCCAGGCAACTGGCGCGTCTGTCCTGGGTCGTCGCCCACACGGACGCCGATTCTCGCCAAGGCTGCGCGAGGCGGCGGCGTCGCGACCGCAGTCGACGACGGCGTGACGCCCGCTGCGAGGTCGACCAGGGCCTCTTCGTCCGTGCCGAGCAACGGCTGCAGCGCACGCCAGAGTTCCCGGGCGTCGGGATAGCGCGAATCGGGGTCACGCAACGTGCACCGGGCGACCAACGCCAACACGCCGGCGTCCAGGCCAGGACGCACCGTCGCCAGGTCCGGGAAGTCCTGGTCCCGGATGCGATCGGCGATCGCGATCAGGTCGCGTTCCTCGATGGCATGCCGTCCCGCCAACAGAAACCACAGCGTCGCACCGATGGCCCAGACGTCCGCCGAGGTGCTCACGTCGGTCGAACGCCATTGCTCGGGTGGCATGTAGCGCGGCGTACCGAGGATCCCGGTCTGCAACGTGGCGTGGCTCTGGTCGACGAGCCCGTGCCGCTGCTTCGCCAGCCCGAGATCGGCGAGCTTCACGGCACCGCTGGACGAGATCAGGATGTTGTCGGGCTTGATGTCACGATGCACGATGCCAGCCGAGTGCGCCGGACGCAGTCCGCGGACCGCGCCGGCGATGATCGCCAGCGCTTCGGCCTCGGGCAGACCGCCCTTGCGCACGACTCGCTGCAGCGCGGTCTCGCCATCCACGAACTCCATGACCAGGTAGTGGATGCCATTGCGGCTGCGGACATCGAGCACATTGACGACGTTGTCGTTGCGGATCCGTACCGCCAGGCGTGCTTCGCGCTGGAATCGCTGCACGTACTGCTCGTCGGCCGCGAGATCCTGGCGCAGCACCTTCACGGCGACATCGCACCCCAGGTTCAGATGCCGTCCGCGGTAGACGGAGCCCATGCCACCGGTCCCGACCTTGGCGTAGAGCACGGCGGGGTCGAGCACCTTGAACCCCTCGATCACCGGCGCTCGGGCGAGCAGCGGGTCCTGATCCAACGACTCACCTTGAGTGACCATTCGCCGGCGATCCAAACTAGCGACGCCAAGGCCTCGATCGAAGGCCGTCCGACGAAAACGCGCCCCTCTTGCCGACTCGCGCCAACTGCGCGAACATCCCGCCGGCTCGAGTGAGCCCGACGAAGGAATGCCAGCCGCGATTCGAAGCTGTCTCTCAGGCCACCGAGTGGTCCTGGCCGTGTTGCTCGCCGCGCTGGCCGGCTGCATTCCCTCGACGATCGGAGCCGTCGCGGCGGGTGGCGGCGGCGGCGGCGGCGGCAGCGCCGAAACCGGCGCCTCGAGTCCGCCCGCCCTCGAGACACTGAGCCTCTCCGTGGGAGAACTGGTGCCGGCATTCGACCCGGCGACGACCTCGTACTCCGCATCGGTTGACTTCCTGACCACGCGGATCTCCGTGACTGCAACCACGGGCGGCAGCAACACGATCCGTGTCGCCGGGGATGCCGTGGCCAACGGGCAGACGAGCCAACCGGTGGCTCTGCTGGCGCCGATCCAGACCATCGGCGTGACGGTTGAGAACGGCAGCCTCTCGACGACCTACCTCGTCAACGTGCAGCGAACCACACTGACCGGGTTCATCCAGCGGGAACCCGCGATCCGCGCCCAGGTGGCCGGCCAGCTGGACGTCTTCGGATGGAAGGTCGCCATCGACGGCGACACCATGGCAGTCGGCGCACCTTTCGAGGACGGCACAGGACAGGGCAGCGCGGGCGATCCGTCTGACCTGTCCGCCGCGACCGCCGACAGCGGAGCAGTGCACGTCTTCCGTCGCAGCTCACCGACGTCCGCGTGGACGCTCGAGGCCTATCTGAAGGCACCCAACAACCTGCCGGGCGCGGTCGATGGCGGTGACACCTTCGGGCACACCCTGGCCCTGGGCGGCGACACGCTGGTCGTCGGGGCGCCGAACGAGGATTCGGCGGCAGCAGGCCCAGGAACGCCCGCGAGCGATGACGACGCATCGGCTGCCGGCGCGGTCTACGTGTTCCGGCGCACGGGCTCCACCTGGACGCCGGAGGCATACCTGAAGGCCTCCAATCCGGACAGCAGCGACCTGTTCGGCTATTCGGTGGCGCTGCAGCAGGACCGGCTCGTGGTCGGCGCGCCGCAGGAGGACAACACCGACGGCTCACAGAACAACGATCCAGCCGGATCGGACGTGAATGCCGGTGCGGCCTATGTGTTCGAACGCAACGGCGCAGACTGGGTCCAGACCGCGTACCTGAAGGCAGCCACGCCGTCGCCGGCTGGCGCCGCGTTCGGCGAGAGTGTCGACATCGATGCCGACACGATCGCCGTGTCGGCACCCAACGAGGATGCGGGATCGGGAGCGGTCTACGTGTTCGATCGCTCTGGCACCGACTGGCTGCGATCGGCTCGCCTGCGCGCCACGCAACCTGATGCCGGCGACTTCTTCGGCCGTGCACTCGACCTGCGCGGCGGTCGCATCGCCGCCGGGGCAGCGACCGAGGACGGTTCGGCGGCAGGTGTCGGCGGTGACAGCAGCAACGACAGCTTGTTCGACGCCGGTGCCGCCTATGTGTTCCGGCGCGAGGGTTCGAACTGGGTCGAGGAAGCGTACGTGAAGGCGACCAACCCGGCAGCGTCCGCCGACTTCGGCTTCTCGGTCGCACTCCACGACGAAATGCTCGCCGTGGGTGCGCCGAAGGAAGACGGCGGCTTCGCAGGGGTGACCGCAGCCGCCAACACATCCGTGCAGGTCAGCGGCGTACCGGACTCGGGTGCGGTGTATCTGTACTCACTCGTCGGCGGCGCCTGGCAACCCACTGCCTACATCAAGGCAGCCACCAACGCACTCGGCCTGCAGTTCGGCTCCACCCTGGCACTGGACGAGAGATCGTTGCTCGTCGGCGGCCCGTTGGAGAGTGGCATCGTGCTGGGCAACGGCGCGGTCTTTCACTTCCGTTGATGGCGGCGGAGCGGCCTTCACGGCCGCCGCGTCAGGGTCTGCGTCCAGCGCTCCCGCACACCCGATGCCTCGCGTTCGAAGGTCGCTCGGACCGTCGTGGTCTCTCTCGGCACCAGGAACCGGACCGGATCGGTGCCGCGTTCGCGCATGCCGCCGGCGACCTGCACCGCCATGCCAGCCGGCAGCACGAACTCGACGTAGTCACCGACCCACCGATGCATGCCGGAGGCGTGGCGCGGGTCCAGCTTGACGACTCGCGCAACGTGCAGCGCCACGCGGTCGAGGATGCTCCGGTAGAGGTTGCGGTCACGGTGGGCGACGGCATCGGGGGCCACGAAGTACACCGGCGTGAAAGCAGCCACCTTCCACCAGAAGCCGTCCTGGCGCTGGGGAAAGGACAGACGCAGTGGCCCGAGTTCCTCGACCTGGACTTCGCGCTCGGCATCGAGCCACCGCAAGCGGATGTGCAGGCCGATCCGAGCCTGGTAACTCCGGTCCTCGACTGCCGCGACCTCGGTCACCGAGAGCGGCCAGAGGAAACCCCACGCAAGGAACGAGCCTATGAAGTCATGGGAACTCGATTGCAGATCCCCCGCCCACAGCAGCGAGACCTCCACGCCCAAGTCGTAGGGCGAATCGACCAGAGGATCGTCGTTCGCGTCCACGGCGACCGCGCTCATGTTCAGCGCCCGCAGGCGCTCCGCGAGTTCCGTGGTCCATGCGCTCACCACCCCCGCTTCCGGTCGCAGCAAGACGGTGTCCGCGGCTCCCGCCACCGATGCCGGCGGATCCGCGATGCGAACGGAGCGCAGCGCGACGTGCATCGGCACAGAGGCGACGTCCCGCACGTGGCGGCCGTCGACGAGCGCCGACTCGTCCTGGGTCGCGCAGGCTGCCAGCGACAACAGCAACAGTCCCACGCGGCCGGTATGGAACCGTGCCGGGCGAATCAGCATGTCGGACTCTCGTTCCATGCGATGGCAGCCAGCGGGCCAACACTCGCGCCCGTTCCCGCCGCAGGATGGCGTCCACCGCCGAACATTGCAACCTCGACCACCGGGTCGAACGCTCAGGCACCCCGCACGAGCAGCGCGACCTCGTTGGACAGCCGCGCCAGCGCCCGCGCCATCGCGTCGGCGAACGCGGGCGCATCCGCCGCCGAGGCGGGTTCGGCGATCGTCACCAGCTGGCGGCGATCACTCCCCTGCACGACGCAGCGCACCACGGCGCGGGGGCCGGTCTGCAGGTCGAGTTCGAAGGTCTCGACCAGCACCGCGAGCGGTTCGGCGCCGGCATCGATGCGCTGGCGCAGCGCCGCCGCGACCAGGTGCTGCGGCTCGTCGATCCAGCCGTGGCGGTCGTCGAACACGATCTCGCGCGGCCCGGTGCGGATCACGAACTCGCGGCCGAGGTGCCCGGCGGCGGTGACGCGCAGGTCGGCACTGGCGCGCGGCAGGTCGGCGGCAGCCGCCGGCGGCGACGGGTCGAACCAGCGCACGGGCGGCAACGGCGGCGCCGAGGACAGGCAGCCGGCGAACGGCAACCACGAGAGAGGCAGCAGGCGCAGACGACGCTTCATCGGGACTCCAACGGGGACCGTGCGGCGGCGCCGCGGCCGTACAGCAACGCACCCGGGTCGCGTTCGAGCAGCGCCGCGAGCCGTTCGAGCGCCGCCAGCGTTCGGTGCAGCTGCGCGAGTTCGGCGCGCAGGTCCTGCCCGGCCGCGGCCACCGCGTCGCCGGCCGCGCGCACGCTGCCGCCGGTCGCCGGCAGTTCGAGCGCCGTCAGCTCGCTCTGCAACGTCGCCGCGGTCGCCTGCACCTGCTGCAGCGCCACCGCCAGCGGGTTGCCGTCGGCCCGATACGCCGCCGCGAGCTCGGCGACCTCGGTGAACGCGCGGCTCGCCGCCGCGACGGTGCCGCGCTCGCGCACGTTCTGCAGTTCGCGTTCGGCGAGGTCGAGCACGCCCTCGAGGCGTCGGCCGATCTCCGGCAGCCGCAGCGCGGTCAGGTCGCTGCGCAGCATCACGATCAGCTCGCGCGCCGCCGCGGCCATCGCCGGCAGTTCGCGCAGCACCTCGCGGCTCGCGTCCTCGAGGCCCTTGGCGGTGCTCGGCACGGTGCGGATCGTGCTGGTGCCGACCGGGAACGGCAGCTGCTGCGCACCCGACGGCGGATCGGGGAAGTAGTCGACCTGCACGAACGAGGTGCTGGTGACCCACGACATCACGACCTGCGCGCGCAGGTTCTCCGGCAGCGGGCAGTCGCCCTCGAGCCGCGCGACGTCGAGGCCGAGGTCGATCAGGTAGTCGTCGTACAGCGACGCCTCGACCATCAGGTGCTTCTTGTCCGGCCCGACGCGGATCCGCTTCACGGTGCCGATCGTGACGCCGCGGAACTTCACCGGTGATCCTTCCTCGAGCCCGGTCAGCGCCTCGTCGAAGTAGGCGAACGCGGTGTGGTAGGCGCGTTGGAACTCGCGCATGCCGAGCCAGGTCGCGCCGAGGCCGAGCGCGGCTAGGCCGCCGACGACGAACAGGCCGAGCTTCCAGCGGTTGGCCGGCGCGGTCATGCGTGGCCAGCCTCGCGCCGCTGGAAGAAGGCCTGCACGCGGACGTCGGTCGAACGCTCGGCCAGCTCGCGCGGCGCGCCGCGGGCGATCACGCCGCGGGCGCGGGAATCGAGCAGGATGCACTGGTCGGCGGTGTGCAAGATCGACGGCAGCTCGTGGGTCACCAGCACGATGGTAACGGCGAGGCGCCGCGCCAGCGTCAGGATCAGTCGGTCCAGGTCGGCACTCGTGATCGGATCGAGCCCGGCCGACGGCTCGTCGAGGAACAGGATCGGCGGATCGAGCGCCAGCGCGCGCGCGATGCCGCAGCGCTTCTTCATGCCGCCGGACACCTCGGACGGCAGGTGGTGCGCGAACCGTTCGAGGCCGACCAGCCGCAGGCGCCCCATCGCCACCGCGGTCGCCGCGTCGGGCGGCAGGTCGGTCCACTTCTGCAGCGGCAACAGCACGTTCTGCAGCAGCGTCGACGAACCGAACAGTGCCGCCGACTGGAACACGACGCCGAACCGCGGCGGCGTCATCGCGCGTTCGGGTGGGCCGATGCCGGTGAAGTGCACGCGGCCCTGCAGCGGCGGCTGCAGGCCGATCAGCGTGCGCAGCAGCGTCGACTTGCCCGAGCCGGACCCGCCGAGGATCGCGAACACCTCGCCGCGCTGCACGTCGAACGCGATCTCCTCGAGCAGCGCTTCGCCGCCGTAGCCGATGCTGAGGTCGCGGACTGCGAGCACGCGGGCCATGTCACCAGTCCAGCAGCGAGAACACCCAGGTGAACGCCGCGTCGAGCGCCACCAGGCTGAACAGCACCACCACCACCGCCGACGTCGTCGCGCGGCCGACGCCGACCGCACCGCCGCGCGTCGCGAGCCCGCGCTGGCAGGCGATCAGACCGATCGCGATCGCGAACGCGACGCTCTTCAGCAGCCCGGTGCCGACGTCGCCGAACGACACGGCCTGCTGGAACGACTGCAGGTAGACGACCGCCGGCTGGTCGAGATAGACCATCGCGATCACGAGGCCGCCGAACGAGCCGACCAGGTCGCCGACCAGGGTCAGCACCGGCAGCACCAGCAGCAGCGTGACGACGCGCGGGAACACCAGGAACCGCTGCGGATCCTGGCCGAGCGTGCGCAGCGCGTCGATCTCCTCGTTGACCGTCATCGTGCCGAGCTCGGCCGCGTAGGCGGCGCCGGACCGGCCGGTGACCAGGATCGCGGTCATCAGCGGGCCCAGTTCGCGCACCACCGACAGCCCGACCAGGTTGGCGAGGAACGGATCGCCGCCGAACCGGTGCAGCTGGATGGCGCCCTGCAGGCCGAGGATCGCGCCGACCAGGAAGTTGATCAGCAGCACGATCGGCATGCCGTCGGTGCCGGCGCGCTCGAGCAGCACGCCGAGGTCGGCCGTGTGCACGCTGCGCGGCCGCCGCACCGCCAGCAGCACGCCGGTCACGAGGTCGCCGACGAACGCGAGGATCTGCCGCGTGGTGTCGACCGCGGCGATCGCGAACGTGCCGATGTCGGCCAGCAGGCCCGGCTGGCGCGGCTCGGTGCGTTCGCACGGGGCGCCGGGCCCGCAGTCGTAGAGGTCGAGCAGCTTCGCCGTGTCGCCGGTCGCGCCGACCCAGACGATGCGGCCGCCGCGTTCGCCCTGGCGCAGCGCGCTGCCGGCGAGCAACGCGGCCGCGCCGCCGTCGAGCCGCTCGACCGCAGCGAGGTCGACCTCGACCTCGGCGTAGCCGGCGCAGGCGGCGGCGAGGTCGCGCCACAACCGCGCGCCGTCGCGCAGCGTCAGCGAACCCTGCAGGCGCAGGCGCAGGCGGCCATCGGCCGCCGGTTCGCGCGTCAACGTGAAGGACGGGTCCATCGCCGTGCACTCACGCAGCCAGCCGCCCGCGGCGGGCACGCCCGGCCGCCGAACGCGAGCCGCGACCGTGCATGCCGGCGGCCGGCACCGTCGTTCAGGCCTTCTTGCCCTTGCCCTTCGGCCGCGCCTTCGGCTTCGCCTCGGGCACCGGCGTCGCCGCCTCGGCCGCCGCCGTGGTCGGCACCGGCGCCGCCGGCTTCGCCGCCGGGCGCGCCGCCGCCGGTGCGGCGGGCGCTGCCGGCGTGCGGCGCGGCGCACCGACCCCGGCCAGGCAGCGCAACACGCCCTGCGCGTCGACCGCGGCCGGCCGCTGTGCGGCCGCGCGCACGAGGTCGTTGGTCGACAGCACGCCGACCAGCACGTTGCGGGCATCGACGACCGGCAGGCGGTGCACCTGCGCCGCCTGCATCGTCTGCAGCGCGGCGGCGACGGTGTCGTCGGCGCGGCAGGTGCGGACCTCGCGCGCCATCACGGCGGCAACCGGGATCTCGCCCAGCGAACGGCCCTGCGTGTAGACGGCCATGCAGAGGTCGCGGTCGGTGACGACCCCGACCACGGCGCCAGCCGCGTCGACGACGGGCACGAAGCCGCAGTCGGCCTCCCACAGGATCCGCGCCGCCGCGTCGAGACGCTCCCCGAGACGAGCCGCACGCGGCTCCCGGCTCATCAGTTCGTGCACGTGCATGCCGCGATCCTGCCCGAGGCGACGGCTGCGCGCACGAGGATTCCGGCGCCGGCCGCGCGCTTGCGGCCCGGCCGCCAACCGGCACACTGCGCCGATGGCCCCGGCCACCGCCCCGCCGCCCCCGCCGAGCGACGCCGGTACGTCGCTGCGCGCGGCCAGCTGGGTCGTCTACGACCTGGCCAACACGATCTACGCGGCGGCCGTGACCTACCTGTTCACGCCGTACTTCACCGAGACCTTCGCCGGCACGCTCGATGCGCGCACCAGCCTCGGCGTCACGACGACGGTGTCGATGCTGCTGGCCGGACTGCTGAGTCCGCTGCTCGGCGCGCTGGCCGACCGCACCGGCCGCACCCGCACGCTGCTGACGCTGGCGACGCTCGGCAACGTCGCCATGATGCTGGCCTGGGGCCTCGGCGGCAGCGCGGCGCAGTTGCTGGCCGGACTGTTCGTCGCCAACGTCACCTACCAGTCGGCACTGACGTTCTACAATGTGCTGTTGCCGTCGGTCGCGCCGCCGGCGCGCCAGGGCTGGCTCAGCGGCATCGGCACCGGCGTCGGCTACTTCGGCAACATCGTCGTGCTGGTGGCCCTGCTGCTGGTGCCGCCGGCCGGCTTCGGCGAAGCGCCGGCCTACCTCGCATTCGGCGGCGCCGCGTTCCTGCTGTTCGCGCTGCCGTGCCTCGTGCTGGTGCGCGACCGACGGCCGATCGAACCGGGCCCGCTCGGACCGGCGCTGCGCGCGAGCTGGCGCGGCCTCGGCACGACGCTGCGCGAACTGCCGCGGCACCGCGCGCTGCTGTGGTTCCTGCTCGGCAACTTCTGCGTCGTCGACGTGATGAACACCGCGGTGCAGTTCTTCGGCGACTACGTCAAGGACGCGTTCGCGGCGCCGTTCGCGGCCGGCTCGCTGCGCTGGTTCGGCCTCGAGTTCGGCCCCGGCGCGCGCAGCATGGTCGCGTTCCTGGGCCTGCTGGGACTGGTGTTCAGCGGCCTCGCGTTCGGCTTCGGTGTGCTGGTCGCACGCTGGACCGACCGGCACGCGCTGGCCGTGCTGCGTGCGTCGGCGCTGGCGCTCGGTCTGGCGCTGGCCGGCGGCGCGTGGTTCGGCGGCGGCGACACCGCGGCGTTCACCGGCACGCTGGTGCTCGGCGGCGCACTGGGCATGGCCGGCGTCTGGACCGCCGGCCGCAAGCTGCTGCTGCAACTGGCGCCGCGCGAACGCATCGGCGAGTTCTTCGGCCTGTACGGCATCACGGTGAAGGTCTCGGTGGTCGGCAGCGCGGTCTACGGCGTGATCGCGGACCACTGGGGCAGCCGCACCGCCCTGCTCGCGCAGTGCGCTCCGCTGTTGCTCGGCATCGCCTGCCTGGCGATGGTGCGCATGCCGCGATCCGGCGCGGCGACCCGGCCATGACCGACGACGACGACGACCGCCCGAGCCCGCGCGCGCGCGACCCGCTGTGGCAGCGCGTGCTGGTCGGTGCGTTCGCGCTGCTGATCCGGCTGGTCGGCGCGCTGCCGACGCGGCTCGCCTACGCGCTCGGCGACCTGCTGGCGCTGCCGTGGTTCGCCTACTGGTCGCTGCGCGACCGGCGCGGCCGGCGCAGCAGCGGCTACTGGCGCAACTGCCGCATCGCCTTCCGCGCCGGCGCGCCGCTCGGCCCGCACCGGCCGCGTGGCCACCTGTGGCGCTGGTCGCGCCACATCGCCTGGCTCGCGATCGACTTCTGCCGCATGCACCGCATCACGCGCGCGAACGCGGCCACGCACTGCGACCTCGCCGAGTACCCGCGGCTGCAGGCGCTGTTCGACGAGGGCAAGGGCCTGATCTTCGCCACCGGCCACATCGGCGTCTGGGACGTCTCCGGCCACGTCGCCGGCCTGCTGGGGCTGCCGCTGTGGTCGGTGTTCCGACCGAGCCCGCTGCCGGCGCTGAACCGGCTGATCGAACGGCTGCGCACCGGCAGCGGCCAGACCGTCGTCGCGCGCAAGAACGTGTTGCGCACGCTGCTGCGCGTGCTCGGCGAGCACAAGGTCACCGGCATCCTCGCCGACGGCGGCGGCAAGCACAGCGCCGTCGAGGCGCCGTTCCTCGGCACCGTCGCGCGCACGGTCGCGAGCCCGGCGCTGCTGCACCTCGCCACCGGCGCGCCGATCGCGGTGGTCGCCGTGCTGCGCACCGGCCGCATGCGCTACCGGCTGCGCATCTACGACGTGGTCCGCGACGCAGCGACCGGCGACCGCGAGCGCGACCTGCTCGCGATCACGGCGCGCATCAACGACGCGCTCGGCCGCGGCATCGCCGAAGCGCCGGAACAGTGGTTCTGGCAGAGCCGGCGCTTCCGCCACCGCCCCACCGGCGAACAGCCGGACGCCGACGGCCTGCCGCCGCTCTTCACGGCTCCTTCACGAACCCCTGATCTTCCGCACACGGCATCTTGAACCGGCGCGGTGCGCTCGCGACGCTCTGCGCGCCCATGCGAACCCCGCTCGCCGTGCTCGCCGTGCTGCTGCCGTGGGGCGCCGCCTGTGTGCGCGGCACGGCGCGATACACGGAGGTGCGCAACCTCGGCTCCGACACGATGCTCGAAGTGGCCGGCGCGTGGGCGGAGGCCTACGACAAGGTCACCGACCACATCGTCGTGTCGGTCTCGGGCGGCGGGTCGGGCACCGGCATCGCGGCGCTGATCGTCGGCAAGATCGACCTCGCGAACAGCTCGCGGAAGCTGAAGAAGGAGGAGCTGGCGCGCGCCGAGAAGCGCGGCCAGCACCCGGTCGAGCACAAGGTCGGCTACGACGGCATCGCGATCTTCGTGCACCGGGACAACCCGCTGCCGTCGATCTCGATGGCGCAGCTGAAGGCGCTGTTCGGCGACGGCGGCGAGGTGACGCGCTGGTCGCAGCTCGGCGTCGACCTCGGCGATCCGAAGCTCGACCCGATCGTGCTGGTCAGCCGCCAGAACAACAGCGGCACCTACGAGTACTTCCGCGAGGCCGTGCTCGGCGGTTCGACCGGTCGGTTCAAGCTCGAGTGCATGAACCTGAACGGCAGCAAGGACGTCGTCGACTTCTGTGGCAAGGCGAAGAGCGCGATCGGTTACAGCGGCCTCGCCTACGCCAACGAAGGCGTGCGCGTGGTGCCGGTCACGACCGGCGCCGAGCGCGGCCCGGTGGCGCCGAACAACGCCTCGATCATCGACGGCAGCTACCCGATCGCCCGCCCGCTGTTCATGTACACCAACGGCGCGCCGCAGGGCGCGACCAAGGAATACCTCGACTGGATCCTCTCGGACGCCGGCCAGCGCGTGCTGATGGAGCACGGCTACCCGCCGCTGCGCCCGCTCTGATCCCGCCATCCGCCGCCCGGAACTTCCGATGCCTGCCCACTACGAAGAGCGTCTGCAGAAGGACCTGACCTGGATCCAGGACCTGGTGGCCGTCGTCGGCCAGGCGATCACGAAGGCGATCGACGATGCGGTCACGTCGGTGCTGAAGCTCGACAAGGACCTCGCCGCGATGACGGTGATCGGCGACTACACGATCAACCGGCAGACGCGCGAGCTGGACCGGCTGTGCCACGCGTTCGTCGCGCGCCACCTGCCGAGCGCCGGCCACCTGCGCTACGTCTCGGCGGTGCTGCGGCTCGACATCGGGCTGGAACGCATCGGCGACTACGCGGCGACGATCGCCCGCACCGCGGGGCAGCTGTCGGCGGCGCCGCCGCCGGTCGTCGCGCGCGACATCGAGATGATGTCCGAACACGCGCGGCGCATGCTGAACGACTCGCTGCGCAGCTTCCAGCAGCGCGACGTCGCGATCGCGCAGGCGACGCTGACCACGGCCGCGCAGTTCGCGCAGTACTTCGACCGCGTGTTCGCCGACCTGGTCAAGGAGGGCGAGACCCACTCGCGGCCGGTGCCGGACCTGTTCTCGCTGATGGCGACGTTCAACCGGCTCGAACGCGTGATCCACCAGGCGAAGAACATCTGCGAAGAGACCGTGTTCGTCGCCACCGGCAAGACCAAGGGCGAGAAGACGTTCCAGATCCTGTTCGTCGACGCGCAGAACAACGGACCGAGCCAGCTGGCCGAGCACTTCACGCGCAAGGCGTTCCCGCAGAGCGGTCGCTACCGCAGCGCCGGCTGGGCCGCAGCCGAGGATGTCGACGGGGCCTACCGCCACTTCGCGGCCACGGTCGGCCTCGACCTGTCGAAGGCGTGGCCGACGCCGCTGGCGACGCTGATCGACCAGCTCGACGACTACCAGCTCGTGATCGGCATCGGCGACGGTGCGCGCGAACAGATCGGCAAGGTGCCGTTCCACACGACCGTGCTGGTGTGGCCGATCGACGCCGCCGCCGGCCCCGAAGCGGTCTACCGCCAGCTGGCGCCGCGCGTGCGCGAACTGATGGAGCTGCTCCGCGGCGAACAGGCGAGCTGATCCGTGACGCCCCCCACCGTTGCCCCGAGCGCCGGCGCCCGATCGCGCAGCGCCGCGCAGGCCCTCGACCGCCGCGACCGCGCCTGGTGGCAGGACCTGCTCGCGCGCGCCGTCGTCGGCCTGGGCGGCATCAGCGCCGTGCTGTTCATCGCGGCGATCATCGTGTTCATCGCCTCGCAGGGCTTCGAGTTCGCGTGGCACCGGCTGTCGTGGTCCGAACTGCTGACCGGCGCGCGCTGGGAACCCACCGCGAAGCCGCCGAGCTACGGCGCCTGGCCGCTGATCGCCGGCACCGCGTGGATCACGGCGGTCGCGATGGCGGTGGCGGTCCCGCTGTCGTTCGCGGCCGCGATCTACGTCGGCGAGTTCGCGACCGGCCGCCGCCGCGAGTGGCTGAAGATCGTCATCGAGACGCTGGCCGCGATCCCGTCGGTGGTCTGGGGCGTGGTCGGCCTGCAGGTCATGAACCCGCTGATCCAGCGGCTGTTCGACACGCCGGTCGGACTCAACGTGCTGAACGCCGGCATCATCCTCGGCCTGATGGCGGCGCCGATCATGACGACGCTGGCCGAGGATGCGCTGAAGGCCGTGCCGGACGCGCACCGCGAGGCGGCCGAAGCACTCGGCGCCACGCGCTGGCAGACGATCCGCAAGGTCGTGCTGCCGCACGCGCGGCCCGGCCTGTCGGCCGCGGTGCTGCTCGGCATCGGCCGCGCGTTCGGCGAGACGATCGCGGTGCTGATGGCCAGCGGCCACCGGCTGCTGCCGCCGAGCAGCGTGTTCGACTCGGCGGCGACGATCACCGCGACGATCGCGGCCGAACTCGGTGAAGCGGCGGTCGACAGCGACCACTACCAGGCGCTGTTCGTGCTGGGCCTCGTGCTGTTCTGCATCACGTTCACGATCAACCTGCTCGCGGACTGGCTGGTCCGCGGCGGTCGGGGGCGCGCATGAACCCGGGCGAGACCCCGTTCCACGCCACGCCGCTCGAGCAGCGCCGCCAGCTCGTGCAGCGGCTGGTGCGCATGCTGCTGCTGTGCGTCACGCTGCTGCTGCTGGTGCCGGTGCTGGGCATCCTCGGCGTGCTGGTGTTCGAAGGCGCACCGGCCCTGTCGTGGTCGTTCCTGTTCGACAAGCCGCAGCGGCTCGGCGCCGCCGGCGGCATCTGGCCGGCGCTGGTCGGCACGATCTGGCTGACCGCCACCGCGCTGGCCGTCGCGCTGCCGCTCGGCGTCGCGGCCGCGATCTACCTCAGCGAGTACGCGCGCGACAACCGGCTGACGCGGCTGATCAACCTCGCGATCGTCAATCTGGCCGGCGTGCCGTCGATCGTGCACGCGCTGTTCGGCGTCGGCGCGTTCGTGCACTTCCTGCACTTCGGCGAGTCGATCCTGGCCGCCGGCTGCACGCTGGCGGTGATGACGATGCCGGTCGTGATCGTCGCGACGCGCGAATCGCTGAAGGCCGTGCCGAAGGCGTTCCGCGAAGCCTGCTGGAACATGGGCGCCACGCGCTGGCAGACGATCTGGCGCATCGTGCTGCCGAACTCGGTCAGCGGCATCCTGACCGGCGTGATCCTGGTCGTGTGCCGCGCGGTCGGCGAGACCGCGCCGATCATGTTCACCGGCGCCGTGTTCCTGCGTCTGGTCACGCCGGAGACCGTGTTCGACCGCACGATGGCACTGTCGTTCCACCTCTACACGGTGTCGACGCAGGTCACCGACGTGCCGCGCGCAGTGCCGTTCGCGGTCGCGCTGACGCTGATCCTGGTCGTGCTGGCGATGAACTCGATCGCGATCTGGTTCCGCATGCGGCTGCGCGGGAGGAAGAAGTGGTGACCGCCCCCGCCCCGGCGACCGGACCGGCGAACCTCGTCACGGTGCGCGGCCTGTCCGTGCGCTACGGCGACCACGTCGCCCTGCAGGGCGTCGACCTCGACGTCCGCGAACACGAGATCTTCGGCATCATCGGCCCGGCCAATGCCGGCAAGACCTCGTTCCTGCGCGCGCTGAACCGGATGGACGAGTTCGTGCCGCGCATGCGGGTCGACGGCAACGTGACGTTCGCGGGCCGCGACGTGCGCTCGGTCCGCAACCTCTACGCGCTGCGGCGCCAGATCGGCGTCGTGTTCCCGCTGCCGGTCGGCCTGCCGCTGTCGATCTACGACAACGTCGCGCTGGGCCCGCGGCTGGCCGGTACCACGGGGCGCGCCGCGCTGGACGAGATCGTCGAGCGCTGCCTGCGCCGCGCCGCGCTGTGGGACGAGGTCAAGGACCGGCTCGACGGCCTCGGTTCGCTGCTGAGCGGCGGCCAGCAGCAACGGCTGACGATCGCGCGCGCGCTGTCGCAGGACCCGTCGCTGCTGCTGCTCGACGAGTTCTCGATCGCGGTCGATCCGGTGACGACGATGCGCATCGAGGAAGTGCTGAAGGAACTGCGCCGCGAGCTGACGATCGTGCTGGTGACGAACCTCGTGCAGCAGGCGCGGCGGCTCGCCGACCGCACCGCGTTCTTCCTCGGTGGTCGCTGCGTCGAGTGCGCCGCAACCGACGCGCTGTTCGGCGGCGGCGCGCGCGACCAGCGCACCAACGACTACCTGGAGGGCCGCTTTGGCTGAGCCCGCTCGTTCCCGCCCGGCGCCGGCCGTCGAGGTGCGCGATCTGAACCTCTGGTACGGCACGTTCCAGGCGCTGTTCGAGATCGACCTCGACGTCGCCAGCGGCGTGGTCACCGCGCTGATCGGCCCGTCGGGCTGCGGCAAGTCGACGCTGCTGCGCAGCTGCAACCGGATCGTCGAACGGCTCGGCTACGTGTCGACGACCGGCAGCATCAAGGTGCTCGGCCACGACATCCACGCGACCGACGCATCGCCGATCCAGGTGCGGCGCCACGTCGGCATGGTGTTCCAGCGGCCGAACCCGCTGCCGCTGTCGATCCGCGACAACGTGCTGTTCGCGCAGCGACTGCACGAGCCGAACCGGCGGTCGCGCAGCGAACAGGACGCCACGGTCGAACAGGCGCTGCGCGAGGTGCTGCTGTGGGACCGCGTCAAGGACCGGCTGCACGAGCGCGCGACCAGCCTGTCGCTCGAGGAGCAGCAGAAGCTGTGCATCGCGCGGCTGCTGCCGACCAAGCCGACCGTGCTGCTGATGGACGAACCGTGCTCGGCGCTCGACCCGGCGGCGACGACCGCGGTCGAGGAACTGATCTGGAGCCTGCGCGGCCGCTACTCGATCCTGATCGTCACGCACAACATGGCGCAGGCACGGCGCGCCAGCGACGAGTGCGTGTTCATGCTGATGGGCCGCGTCGTCGAGCACACGCCGACCGAACGGATGTTCGTCGCGCCGGCGCGCCAGGAGACCGCGGACTACATCGAGGGCCGGTTCGGCTGACGCTGCGGCAGCGGCCATGCGTTCTGGTATCGTCCGCCGCGCATGACCCGATCGTCCGTGTACGCCCCCCTGCTGCTGGCGTCGCTGGCCCCGTCGGCGCGCGGCCAGTCGCCCGACGACGTGCTCGCGCGCTACGTGCTCGACGGCAAGCCCGCCGCCGTGACGCGCACCGACGTCGCGCTCGAGATGGCCTTCCACCTGCGCCGCCGCGACCGCGGCCAGGAGGCGATCGCGCTGCTCGTCGACGCGACGCTGACGCGCCGCGCGGCCGAGCAGAAGGGCCTGATGCCGACGCGGCCCGAAGTCGAGCAGTTCTGGCACACGCTGCAGGACCAGCTGCGTGCGGCCGGCCAGAACCCGGCCAGCTTCGCAGCGGTGCGCAACACGAACCCCGACCAGTGGCTCGCCGACCTCGCGGTGCAGATGGCGCAGGAACGGCTGGTGCGAGCCGAACTGGGCCTCGGCAAGGAGGAGGCGGTCGGCCCGGACATGCTGAAGCTCTGGCTGCAGGAGCAACGCCGCCTGCGCCGCGTCGTGGTCGACCAGGATGCACTGCCGCTCGGCGCCTGCGCGCAGGTCGACGACACGACGCTGCCGCTGGCCGACCTCGGCCTGTTGCTGCTGCGCACCGCCGAGGACGCCGAACGCGAACGGTTCGTGCGCCAGGTGGTCTACCTGCAGGCGATCGAAGCGTTGGGGCGCGCGCGCGGCGTCCAGGTCGGCGAGGCCGACCTCGAGGCGTCGATCGCGGCGCGGCGCGCCGAGGCGGCGCGCGACCCGCGCTACGCCGGCGCGACGTTCGAGCAGCTGCTGCAGGGCCAGGGCATGACGGTCGCGGCGCTGCGCGAGCTGCGCGTGTTCCGCGCCCAGGTGCTGCTGGACAAACTCGCGCTGGTGCTGTGGCCCGACGCGGACCTGCAGGCCGAACTGCGCCGCGATCGCCAGACCGTGCTCGACCTGGTCGGCCCCCGCCGGCACCTCGGCGTGATCTTCGTGCGCGCCCTCGTCGATCCGAACGACCTCGTGCCGCGCGACTTCGCCGCGGCCACGGCGCACCTGCAGCAGGTCCGCGAGCGGCTCGACCGCGAGACGTTCGCCAACGTCGCGGCGATCGAGAGCGAGGACAACGCCACCAAACCGCGCGGCGGCGACACCGGCTGGCACCGCCGCAAGTCCGGCCAGCTGCCCGAACCGGTGCTGGCCGCCGCGTTCGCCCTGCCCGCCGGCGAAGTGTCGGCGCCGGTGCGCAGCGAGGAAGGCGTCTGGCTGGTCAAGGTGCTCGAGGTCGACCCGGACCCGTCCGACGTGCGGCTGGTCGAACAGTTGCGCCGCTACAAGGCGCTCGAATTGCAGCAGCAGGTGCTACGCGACGCGCAGATCGAGCTGGTGACGGCACCGCCGGCGGGGCCGAAGTGACGACCGCGCCTTGGAGCGGCGACGCGCGGCTGCGCACGTTCGGCTTGCCGCACGCGCGCTGGGCCGAGTCGGTGCAGCTGTGGCGCCCCGTCGGCAGCGACCGCCTCGTCACCGGCGCCGGCGAGACCGCGGCGCTGCTGCTGGCCGGCACGTTCGACCTGATCGGCGGCGGCACCGCGTGGCCGGCGCGCGGCGCGCGCACGACGCCGTTCGCGGGCCGGCCGATGGCAGTGTTCCTGCCGCCGCACACGGAGTTCTGCGCCCAGAACGGCCACGGCGAGATCCTGCTGCTGGCGGCACGGCAGCCGGCGCCGCCGCGCGAGGTGCACGGCCGCGAGGCGATGGCACAGAAGCCGCTGCTGCCGCTGGCCGGCAGCGGCAAGTCGTTCGACCCGACGGCCGGCGAATGGCGGCCGGCGGAGACGTTCCCGACCGCGCCCGAGTCGCTGCCGCCGCGGCGCATGCAGCGCCTGTCCGTCGGCGCGTTGACGGTCGAACGCGTGCTCGCGCCCGACTACAAGGCCGCCACGCTGTCGGTCGACGAGGTGGTCGTGCCGGCCGGTGGCACGCTGCGCATCGCCGAGATTCCGGGCCGCCCGCGCGCCGACGAAGTGATCGTGTTCACGCGCGGCGAGGACGGCGACACCGCCGCGCTGCACGGCGATGTCGACGGCGTCTGCATCGCGGCAGGCGCCGCGCCGCGCTACGTCGTGCTCGCCTACGCCGGCAAAGGCTCGTAGCCGATCACGGTCGCGGCGCCGCCACCGTCGAGCGTCAGCTGGGTCCCGAACGCCTGGAAGTCCTTCGGCAGGTAGCCGAGGCCGAGGCGCGCGGTGCGGCCGGGCACCGGCACCGCGTGCAGCACGCGGCCGACCGCGATGCCGTCGCCCGGCTCGAGCAGCGCCACCGGCGCCGCGATGCGTTCGCCGGGCCCGAGCTGCAGCAGGCACAGCCGCCGGTTGACGTGGCCGTAGGTGTGGATGCGCGCGACGATCTCCTGGCCGGTGTAGCAGCCCTTGGTCGTCGAGCAGTGGTCGTCGAGGTCCGCCTCGAGCGCCAGCGTGTTCGGTTCGGTCTCGACGCCGACGCGGACGAGCCCGGCCAGCATGCGCAGGCACTCAGCGCAGTCGTCCGCCGGCGCGACCGGCACGGCCGCCGCCGCGAACGTGTGGCGCCGTTCACTGCGCACCGAGCGCCGCGTGAACTCGAGCCGCAGTCCCGCCGCGTCGGCCGCCGCGACGCCGCGGCCCACCACCGCGGCGGGCTCGCCGGCGTCGATGCGCTCGTGGCAGACCGACGGGCGGCCGGCGAACCGCAGCTTCTCGGTGAAGTGGTAGCGCTCGAGTAGCGCCAGCAGCCGCGGCTCCTGTTCGGCCTGCACTTCGAGCCAGTGCACGCCGCCGAGCCGGGCCACGAGGCACGTCACCTGCACCTTGCCCTTCGCGTCGAGGAACGCCGCCGGCGCCACGACCCCGTCGGCGAGGCCCTGCACGTCCTGCGCACAGAGTCGATGCAGGAACTCACCGGCGTCGAGGCCCTCGACTGCGACCAGCCGGTACGGTGCCGGGTCGCGCACGCAGGGGCCGGTGCCAACGAGGTGTCTGCGCAGGTCTTCGGCGGTCGGGTTCGTCACGACCACAGAATGTGCCTTCATCCGGGGCTTTTTCGAGCCGATCGTTGTAAAGAGCCCCAATCCAGGTCTACTTTGTCGCCCCGCCGGGGTCGACCGACCTCCCGCGACCGTCATGCTGCGCATCTCCAAGAAGGCCGACTACGCCGTGTTCCTGCTGGGCGCGATCGCCCGCCAGGGCGCCTACCCGGGCGGCGCGGCCGGCGACTCGGTGGTCAGCGCCCACGAGATCGCGAAGCTGGCGGGACTCAACAAGTCGGTCGTCGCCAACCTGCTGAAGGAGTTCGCGCGCCGCAACCTGCTCGAATCCGTGCGCGGCCTGCGCGGCGGGTACCGGCTGGTGAAGCCGCCGAGCGCGATCTCGCTCGGCGAGATCCTCGAGGTCGTCGAGGGGCCGTTCACGCTGGTCGACTGCGTCGAGCACACGCTGGACGGCAAGTCCTCGGGCCTGCTGCCGCTGGCGCGCTCCGCCGACCACCCGGCCCACGACTGCCAGCTGATCGGCTTCTGTCCCAGCAAGAACCCGATGCGCATCGTGCACCAGCGCATCGCCGACCTGTTCCACCGGATCCGGCTCGACGAGCTGTGCTCGTTGGCCGACGCCACCCCCACCGCTGCCCGCCGATGAAGACCCCCGTCTACCTGGACTACAGCGCGACCACGCCGTGCGACCCGCGCGTCGTGCAGCGCATGCTGCCGTTCTTCAGCGAGACGTTCGGCAACGCGGCCAGCCGCAGCCACGCGTTCGGCTGGACCGCCGAAGCCGCCGTCGACGAAGCCCGCGACCAGGTCGCGCAGCTGCTCGGCGCGCACCCGAAGGAGATCCTCTGGACCAGCGGCTCGACCGAGGCCAACAACCTCGCGATCAAGGGCGTGGCCGAGATGTACCGGCCGAAGGGCAACCACCTGATCACCGCCGCCACCGAGCACAAGGCCGTGCTCGATCCGATGAAGCACCTCGAGGCGCAGGGCTTCGAGGTCACCTGGCTGCGGGTCGACGGCCGCGGCCACGTCGATCTGGCCGAGCTGGCGGCGGCGATCACCGACCGCACGATCCTGGTGTCGCTGATGGCGGCGAACAACGAGATCGGCACGCTGCACCCGCTCGCCGAGATCGGCGCGCTGTGCAAGCAGAAGGGCACGCTGTTCCACACCGACGCGACGCAGGCCGCCGGCAAGATCCCGCTCGACGTCGAGGCGCAGCACATCGATCTGCTGTCGCTGTCGGCACACAAGATGTACGGCCCGAAGGGCGTCGGCTGCCTCTATGTGCGGCGCAAGAACCCGCGCGTGCGGCTGGTCGCGCAGATGGACGGCGGCGGCCACGAGCGCGGCATGCGTTCGGGCACGCTGAACGTGACCGGCATCGTCGGCATGGGCGAGGCCGCGCGGATCTGCCGCACCGAGATGGCGACCGAGGTGCCGAAGCTGCGCGCACTGCGCGACCGGCTCGAACAGCGCATCCTCGCGCAGTTGCCCGATGCGGTGCGGAACGGCGACCCCGACGCGCGGCTGCCGCACCTGGCGAACCTGTCGTTCCCCTACGTCGAAGGCGAATCGCTGATCATGGGCGTCAAGGAGCTGGCGGTGTCGTCCGGCTCCGCCTGCACGTCGGCGAGCCTCGAACCGAGTTACGTGCTGAAGAGCCTCGGCCTCGGCGACGAGCTGGCGCACAGCTCGATCCGATTCTCGCTCGGCCGCTTCACGACCGAAGCCGAGGTCGACTTCGCCGTCGACCGCGTCGTGCAGGAGGTGAAGCGCCTGCGCGAGATGTCGCCGCTCTGGGAAATGGTCCAGGAGGGCGTCGACCTCAGCAAGGTCAAGTGGACCGTGCACTAGATCCAGGAACTACCAAGATGGCCTACAGCGACAAGGTGCTCGATCACTACCAGAACCCGCGCAACGTCGGCTCGCTCGACAAGGACGACCCGAACGTCGGCACCGGCGTCGTCGGTGCACCGGAGTGCGGCGACGTGATGAAGCTGCAAATCAAGGTCGGCGACGACGGCAAGATCGTCGACGCGAAGTTCAAGACCTACGGCTGCGGCTCGGCGATCGCGTCGTCGTCGCTGGCGACCGAATGGCTGAAGGGCGCCAGCGTCGACTCCGCGGCGCAGATCAAGAACACGCAGATCGTCGAGGAGCTGTCGCTGCCGCCGGTCAAGATCCACTGCTCGGTGCTGGCCGAGGACGCGATCAAGGCCGCGATCGAGGACTGGCGGCGCAAGCAGTCGGCGCGCGAGGACGGCGCGGGAGCCGGAGCATGAGCGCCGACACCCCGACCACGACCACGTCGGCTCCGGCCACCAAGCCGCAGCGCGGCGTGGTGCTGACCGAGCGCGCCGCCAACGAGATCCGGCGCGTGATCGCGGAGCAGAAGTTCCCGGCCACGACCTGGGTCCGCATCGGCGCCAAGGGCGGCGGCTGCTCGGGCTTCACCTACGTGCTCGACTTCGACCAGAACGGCCCGACCGAGTTCGACCTCGCGTTCCCGCAGCACGGCGTCAACGTCGTGGTCGACAAGAAGAGCGAGTTCTTCATCGGCGGCACCACGCTGGACTTCAACGACGGCCTGCTGGACCGCGGCTTCGTGTTCAAGAACCCGCAGGCCAGCGGCACCTGCGGCTGCGGCACCTCGTTCTCCGCGTAGCGCACCGACGTGATCCACGTCCCCGCACCCGATCCGTTCACGGTGTTCGGTCTGCCGCGCGCGCTGGACCTCGACGAACGCGCGCTCGAGCAGCGCTACCTGCGCCTGTCGCGCGAGTGCCACCCGGATCGGTTGCGCGCCACCGACGCCGGCGACTGCATCGCCGTGCTGCAGCGCGCGGCGGAGATCAACGACGCCTGGCAGGTGCTGCGCGATCCGTGGCGCCGCGCGCGGGCGCTGCTCGAGGCCGAGCGGCCCGGCGTGCTGGAGCGCAACAAGCGCCTCGATCCGGGCTTCCTGGCCTCGGCACTGGACCTCGCCGAAGCGGTCGCCGACGCGCGCGGCGCCGCGACCGCGCCGCTGCGCGCGCAGCTGACCGCGGCACTGGCCGCCGACTGGGACCGGCTGCGTGGGCACGTGCTGCGCGGCGAACTCGACGCCGCCGCCCGGGCGGTGCACGAGTCGCACTACCACACCAAGGCCCTGCACGACCTGGACGCCAAATCGTGACCGCCGCCCCGCCGCCGCCACCGTCCCCGCGCCTGGTCGTCGGCATCGACCTCGGCACGACGAACAGCCTCGCCGCCGTGCGCGCCGGCAAGCTGCCGCACGTGCTGCGCGACCGCGACGGCCAGCCGCTGGTGCCGTCGGTGGTCTGCTACCACCCGGACGGACGCGTGCTGGTCGGCCGCGAAGCCAAGGCGCTGCGGCTCGAACTGCCGGACCGCACCGTGTTCTCGGTCAAGCGCCTGGTCGGCCGGTCAGCGCGCGAGGTCGAGGCCGAGGCCACGCGGCTGCCCTACCGCGTCGTCGCCGGCGAACGTGGTCTGCCGCGCATCGCGATCGGCGACGCCCGCCACTCGCCCGAGGCGGTCTCGGCGCGGATCCTGCAGCGCGTCAAGGCGATCGCCGAGGAGGCGCTCGCGCAGCCGGTGCAGGCCGCCGTGATCACGGTGCCGGCCTGGTTCGACGACGCGCAACGTCAGGCGACCAAGGACGCCGCCGCGCTGGCCGGCATCGACTGCCTGCGGATCCTGAACGAACCGACCGCAGCCGCGCTCGCGTACGGCATCGACGGCAAGAAGGACGGCACCGTGCTGGTCTACGACCTCGGCGGCGGCACGTTCGACGTCTCGATCCTGCGCATCGAGGACGGCGTGTTCCGCGTGCTGGCGACCGCCGGCGACACGCACCTCGGCGGCGACGACTTCGACCAGTTGCTGGCCGACCGGATCCTCGCCGCGCTGCCGGGCGCCGTGCCGGCCACGCGCCAGAGCGACCCGTTCGTGCTGCAGGCCGTGCGCGCGGCCGCCGAAGGCCTGAAGATCCGCCTCAGCTCGGCGAACGAAGCCGAACTGGCGCTCGACCTCGGCCCGCGCGGCACGGCGCGGCTGACGGTGACGCGCGCCGAGTTCGAAGCCGCGATCGCGCCGCTGGTGCAGCGCACGCTGGACTGCGTGCAGCGTGCGGTCAAGGACGCCGGACTGCGGCTGCCGGCGATCGACGACGTCGTGCTGGTCGGCGGCAGCACGCGCGTGCCGCTGGTGCGCGAACGGCTGCGCAACCTGGTCGGCAAGGCGCCGCACACCGACGTCGACCCCGACCTCGCGGTCGCGCTCGGCGCGGCGATCCAGGCCGACGTGCTGGCCGGCAACGACCGTTCGCTGCTGCTGCTCGACGTGATCCCGCTGTCGCTCGGCATCGAGACGCTGGGCGGCGCCGTGCAGAAGCTGATCCTGCGCAACAGCACGATCCCCACCAGCGTCACCGAGGAGTTCTCGACCGGCGTCGACGGCCAGACCTCGGTCGACCTGTCGATCCACCAGGGCGAACGCGAACTCGCCGCCGACTGCCGGCTGCTCGGCCGGTTCCAGCTGCGCGGCATCCCGCCGATGCCGGCCGGCCTGCCGCGCATCGCCGTCACGTTCCTGGTCGACGCCGACGGTGTGCTGCGCGTCACGGCGCGCGAACATCGCACCGGCGTCGAAGCCGGGATCCAGGTCGTGCCGACGTTCGGCCTGTCGCGCGACGAGGTGCGCCGCATGATGCTGGACTCGATCGAACACGCGCAGACCGACTACGTCGCGCGCGAGGCGATCGACCTGCGCAACAAGGCCGAAGCGATGGTGCGCGGCACCCGCAAGGCGCTGGCGCTGGCCGAACTGCCGCCGGACCAGACCTGGGCCGTGCACAAGGCCGTGAAGGCACTCGAAGCGCTGCTCGCCGGCGCCGCCGACACGGCGGCGCTGAAGGCCGGGTGCGATGCGCTGACCGAGGTCACCGCGACGATCGCCGACGACGTGATCAGTTCCGCGGTGACGAAGGCACTGCGCGAGGAGGAACGACGATGACCGCTGCCCGCCTGTGCGTGCACGGCGACGACCGCGTGTTCACGCTGGCGATCGGCCAGACCATCCTGCAGGCGGCGATGCAGCAGGGCCTGGCGCTCGACCACGCCTGCGGCGGCGTCTGCGCCTGTTCGACCTGCCACGTGAAGATCACGCAGGGCGGCGACTGCTTCTCGGCACCGAGTGAGGACGAACTCGACCAGCTCGACGAGGCGCGCGGCGTCGGCCTCGACTCGCGGCTCGGCTGCCAGGCGAAGCTGCTGCGCGCGCCGAGCGGTGGCCAGGTCG
Source organism: Planctomycetota bacterium (assembly GCA_016794425.1). Taxonomy (GTDB): domain Bacteria; phylum Planctomycetota; class UBA1135; order UBA1135; family UBA2386; genus JAEUHS01. The sequence continues at coordinate 74,567 of JAEUHR010000053.1, read as the reverse complement.
AGATCTCGATCCCGACCTGGAACGTCAACGCGGTGCGCGAGGGCGCCGGGCACTGAGCGCAGCCGAAGCCCGTCGACGTGCGCATCCCCCCGCACGCCGCCGGACGCTACGGTGTCGGCTCATCGGAGAACTCCATGTCGCACGCCGCCATCCCGTTCGTGGTCGCAGCCTCGATCGCCTCGCTCGCCGCACAGGACGTACGGACGAGCCTCGTCGCCAACACACCGTTCGTGGTCAGTGCCACCGTTCCGAGCGGCACCTACAGCGCCAGCGGCCCGGCAGGTCCGATTCCCGCCAACGGTACGCTGACGTTGCCGGCGCCGGAACCGTACGCCGGCGCGATCGGATGGACGACCTCACCCACGGGACGGCGCTGGCGGTTCTGGAACAACATGTACGCGACCTATCCGATCCCGTCGGTCGCGTTCCTCGACACCACCCTGTGGTTGTCGGCACCGCCGACACGAGGCCACCTGCGTATCGAGTTGTTCTCGACCGGTGACTTCCCCGGCAACCCGACGGTCGATGTCTTCGACGACGGCACCGTCGACGCCGTGCTGTCGACGATGGGCAGCAGCTGGGACATGGCCGTCGACGTGCATGTTCCACTCCACCTGACGGCCGCGCCGATCCCGGTGCGCATCCGCCTCTTCGCGTCGGTTCCGGCACCGCTCTACATGCATGCGGACATCGCCTGGGAGCCTTGGCACCCTTCCGCCAAGGACTTCGGCTCTGCCTGCACGCCCAATCGGATCTACCCGGCACACAGTCTCGAGGACTACTTCCTCGCCGCGCTGCCAGGCACGGGCGGCAACGCCGTCGACTTCGTCGCCGACGGCCGCGGCACGCTGGCCACGTTCGTCGTCGCCACGGATCCGACGCGGCTCGCCCCGGGACTGCTCGGGCTCGGCTACGGCTGCGACGATCTGCTGCTCGCACCGCTGCTCGACACGCCCGGCAACCCGCTCGGCGCCGGGCGCTGGCAGCTGTCGGTGCCCACCCTGCCAACGGGCCTGTTGTTCTACGTGCAGCACGTGAGCCTGGGCCCGGGCTACCTCGGCGCCACGAACCTGGTTGCCTACCGCACCTGAGCTGCGCCAGCCGGCGCCGTCCGCACGGCGTCAGACCTGCCGCGGCTGCAGCGGTCCCCGAGCCGGATCGAGCCGCAGCAGCGAACGCAGCAGCGCCGTCAGCGTGGTCCGCAGCGGCGCACGTTCGAACGCCGCCCGCTGGTCGCGCAGGCACGCCACGAGGCGCTGCAGGTACTCGGCCAGCGTCGTCGCCGCCGTCGCGCGCGGCCGTTCGCCCCGGTGTTGCAGGGTCGCCATGCCCTGTCGGTGCCGCTCGAGCAGCGCCGCGGTGTCGGCGTCGTGCACCGTCTGCAGGAAGCAACGCGGCGGCAGCGGCAGCGTCGCCGCCTCGCGCGAACTCGCCGTCGTCAGCATCGCCCCCGACGCGAACGTGGTCACGAAGTCCAGCACGCTGCGTTCGACCGGGTTCTGCACCTGGTAGACCGCGGCCAGCACGCCGGCCGAGCGGTGCACGAACGGCACCACGACCGGTGCCGGTGACAGGTTCGCCACGTGCGGCCCGCCGAGCGGTTCGAAGCCGAGCGCACGCAGGTCGCGGATCCGCGCCGCGGTCGCCGGCAGCAGGTCGACCTCGGCGAGCGGCTCGACCGACGGTTCGCGCGGCAGGCTGCGGTCGATCGCGCGCCGCACCGTCCGCACCACGATCGCCAGCGCCAGTGCGGCCGCCAGTAGGCCCGGCAACGGACCGCCGTCGACCCAGCCGACGAGCGCGACCATGGCGACCAGCAGCAATAGCGGCATCGCGCCCTCATCGGCGCGCGCCCGCCTGCCGCCGACCCCGGAGCAGCGTCGCCGTCTCGCGGCGAGACCGGCCCGCGCGAAGCGCTAGCGCGGCACCACGAGGTGCACGTCGCAGCGTTCCCCCGGCCGCACCTCGAGCACGCCCTCGCGCACGATCGGCGCGGTGCCGGCGGGTGCCGGCAACTCGACGCGCCAGCGCCACGACCCGGCCGCGAACGGCAGTTCGAGCAGCTCGGTGCGGCCGAGCAGCCCGGTGGCGTGGTCGCCGTTGCCGGCGGCGGCACCGTCGGCATGCAGCCAGAACCGCAGCTCGTCCTGCGGCCACGGCGCGTCGCTGACGAAGCGCACCGAGCCGGCGCGGGCGACGCGGACCCGCACCGTGGTCTCGCCAGCGGAGCGCAGCGCGACCTCGGCGCGGCCGAGCAGGTCGCCGCCGCTGACGAACAGGACCAGCGGCCGCGTCGGATCGACGTCTTCGAGGCGGAAGCCGCGTCCGTGCGCGGAGTCGAGCCGCAGCGCGTCGTCATCGAGGCTCTGGTGCGCATCCGGCACGAAGCGGCCGCGGTTGCGGTAGCCGCAGGCCACGCGCAGGGTCGACGGCAGCGCCAGGTCCGCGGGCACCGGTTCGACGACGCCGACGACGGTCGCCGACGGCGCCTGCTGCAGCGTCTGTTCGTGCGCCACGTCCCCGGGCGCGATCGTGAACTCGGCGACCAGCGAAGCACCGCGCACCGGCTCGACGAACAGGGTCCAGCGGCCGGGCCGCAGCCGTTCGGCCACCACCTGCCCCAGCGTCGCCTCGGACGGGAACCACGTGCCGTCGCCGTACTCGAGCTGGTGCCGCCGCGCCTCGAGGCGCGAGCCGTCGGCGGCCAGGAGTTCGACCGCGAGCCGGCACGTGCCGGCACGCAGCAGGCGCAGCGTCACCGGCCCGCTGCCGGGCGGCACCGACTGGCCGGCCGTGCCGACCCAGTCGAGTTCGTTGCCGGGTGGCATCACCGAGATCTCGACCGCCCGGTCCGCGGGCGCCTCGTGCAGCTCGAACTGCCCCTGGGCATCGGTCGTGCACGACGTGTGCTCGCCGACCGCGATCACGGTCGCGGCTTCGATGCCGACGTCGCGGTCGTCGACGACGCGGCCCCGGATCACGGCGGCCGGTTCGAGCACGAACGCGACCTCGACGCGATCGGCGGTCGCCGGCACGCCGGTCTCGTTGGCCGTCCGGCGCCACCCGTTCGCCTGCACCGTCGCGCGCAGCACCGGACCGCTGAGTTCGACGGTGCCGGCGAACGCGCCCTCGGCGTCGCTGACCGCGTCGACGTCGCGGTCGCGCTCGGGCCGGCCGAACCGAACGGCCGCGCCGACGATCGGCGCGCCGCGCGCGTCGCGCACGCTGCCGACCACGGTGACGCGCCGCGGTCGCCCCAGCACCACGGTCTGCCGGCGCGGCTCGGCGCCGAGTTCGATCGGCACCTCCGCCTCGATGTGGTCCGGAGCCCGCACGCTGATCCGGTACGGCGCGGCGGCCGCAGCCAGCGGCAGCGCCGCGAAGGCAGCGAGGCCGTCGGCGGCGGTGCGCGCCGCGAACACCGCCGCCAGCGCCGGCGGCAGCGGCCCCGTCGCCCGCCCGCCGTTGCCATGGCCGAGCGGCGTGAACCGCGGCAGCACGACGACGTCGGCGCCTTCGATCGGCGCGCCGTCGGTGCCTTCGACGCGCACGGTCAGCGTCGCCGTCGGACGCAGTTCGATGCGCAGCCCTTCGGCCTCGCTGCGCGTCCGCGTCAGCTGCGGCACCGGCAGCCAGCCGATGCCGCGCGGCGACGCGGCGAGCAGCACGGCGTCCTGCACGCTGAACAACCGTTCCGGCGGCCGGAACGTGCCGTCCGCGCCGCTGCGACCGGCCACCAGCGGCCAGTCGAGCATCACGCTGCGGCCGTCCTCGACCCAGTACGTGGTGTCGAAGAACAACAGGTCGGCGCCCGCGACCGGCGCTCCCGCCGGATCGACGACGATGCCGGCGACCCCGGTGCCCGGCGGCAGCGCGACCACGCCCGCGTCGTAGCGCCGCGGCGCCCCGGTCGGCGCCGCTGCCAGCGGGTGCCGCAACCACGCGTAGCCAGCTCGGCGCAACAGCAGATCGCCGGTCTCGTGCGGCGCCGCGACCGTGCTCGGCAGTTCGAAGCGCCCCGCGTGGTCGCTGACGACCGCGGGCATCGCCTGGGCCAGGAAGTGGTACCGCGCGCTCCACGTGATCTCGACGCCGGGCAGCGGCAACCGCGTTTCCTCGTCGACGACGGTGCCGAACGCCACGGCGAGCACCGGCGCGGCAGGCGCCGGAGCCGCCGCGGCCGCGGCCACGGCCTCGCGTTCGCCGGCCGCCGGCAGGCCGCTCGGTGCACTGCCCTGCACCGCGGCCGACGATCCACCGGCGGCCACCGGCCCGGGTGCAGGCGCGACCGGCTCCGGCGACGACGACCACAGCACGACGCCGGCGGTGAGGACGGCCGCTGCCGCGGCCACGATCAGCTTGCTGTTCATCCAGAACACCATCGAGAGCAGCAGCGGCCGCGCGGCGGCGCCACCGAGGATCGGCGCCAGCCACGCATCGCGGCGGCCGTAGCAGCGGTCGAGCCGTTCGCGCAGCTGCCCGAGGCCGCGCTGCACACGCGACCGCGCCGTCGCGAGTGGCACGCCGGTGCGGTGCGCGACGTCGTGGATCGACAGGTCCTGCAGGAACCGCAGCAGGATCGTCGTGCGGTACGGCTCGCCCAGAGCGAGCACGGCGTCGACGACGTCGCGGTGCACGGTCGCCTGCACCACCACTTCGTCGGTCGCCGGCGCCGCCGCCACCGCACCCGCACGCGCTTCGACCGCGGGCCGCTCCCGTTCGCGGCGCAGCCAGCGGCGCGCCCGCCGCCGCAGCATCGTCGCCAGCACGGCGCGCACGTCGCGCCAGCCGCCGCGCCGGTCCCGCAGCGCCTGCTGGAACGTGTCCTGCACGAGGTCGTGCGCCAGCGCCTCGTCGGCGCCGAGCGCGCGCGCCAGCCGGTGCAGCCAGCGCGTCTGCCGCAGCAGGTCGTCCATGCGGGGTTCGGGGCTGTCGCTGGTCGCCACGCCGGCACCGTGGCACGAAGGCCGGCCGCTGATGCAGGATTCTCGCGAATCGCGCCGCCGCCGACAGGCTGTGGAGAGATTGCCCGGAATTGTCCAGGCCGAGGCCCGGGCCGCCCCGGCCGACGCCGCCGCGGCGCGCTTCCCTGGCACCGCACGCGCATCTAGAGTCCGCGCCATGCCGGTCGCCACGCAAGAACTCTCGCTCGTCGCCAACACGATCCGCGGTCTCGCGATGGACGCGGTGCAGAAGGCCGAATCCGGCCACCCGGGCATGCCGATGGGCATGGCCGACGCCGCCGCCGTGTTGTGGACCGAGTTCCTGCGCTGGTCGCCGCAGGACCCGGGCTGGCCGGGCCGCGACCGCTTCGTGCTGTCCGGCGGCCACGGCTCGATGCTGCTCTACTCGCTGCTGCACCTCGCCGGCTTCCCGGTCACGATCGACGACCTGAAGCAGTTCCGCCAGCTGCACAGCAAGACACCCGGCCACCCCGAGTACGGCGACACCGTCGGCGTCGAGACCACGACCGGCCCACTCGGCCAGGGCTTCGCGAACGCGGTGGGCATGGCGATCGCGGCGCAGATGGAAGCGGCGCGCTTCCAGAACCCGCTGCTGAAGAGCCGCGTGTTCGTCACCGTCGGCGACGGCGACCTGATGGAAGGCATCGCCTACGAGGCCGCCGGTCTCGCCGGCCACCTGCAGCTCGACAACCTGATCTGCCTGTTCGACGACAACACGATCACGATCGAGGGCCACACCGACCTCGCGACCAGCGAAGACGTCGCGGCGCGGTTCCGCGCGCAGGGCTGGGACGTCGCCAGCATCGACGGCCACGACCACGACCAGGTGCGCGACGCGCTGCGCCGTTCCACCACGGCCGCAGGCAAGCCGCAGCTGATCTGCTGCAAGACCACGATCGGCAAGGGCAGCCCGAACAAGGCCAACACGCACGACGTGCACGGCGCGCCGCTCGGCAAGGACGAGGTCGCGCTGACCAAGAAGGCGCTCGGCATGCCGGCCGACGACTTCTTCGTCGACCCGAAGGCGCGCGCGGTGTTCCAGCGGGCCGCGGCGCAGAACGAGAAGGACCGCCTCGCCTGGCAGGCCGCGATGCAGGGCTGGGAAGCGAAGGCGCCCGACGCCGCGAAGGCCTGGCGTGCGTTCCGCGCCCGCACGCTGCCGGTCGACCTGATCGAGCAGCTCCATGCCGCTGCCGGCGCCGAGCCGGCCGCGACGCGCGCGCTGTCGGGCAACGTGATCCAGAAGGCCGCCGAACTGGTGCCCGGCTTCACCAGCGGCAGCGCCGACCTCGATCCGTCGACGAAGACGCGCATCAAGAAGGGCGGCTCGTTCACGGCCAAAGACCGCACCGGCCGCACGCTGCACTTCGGCATCCGCGAGCACGCGATGGGCGCGGTCGTGAACGGCATCACGCTGCACAGCGGCTTCCTGGCCTCGGGCAGCACGTTCCTGGTGTTCGCCGACTACATGCGCACGCCGATCCGGCTCGCGGCGCTGATGAAGCTGCCGTCGACGTTCGTGTTCACGCACGACAGCCTGATGGTCGGCGAGGACGGGCCCACGCACCAGCCGGTGGAACATCTGGCGACGCTGCGCGCGATCCCGAACCTGCACGTGTTCCGGCCCGCCGACGGCGCCGAGACCGCGGCGGCCTGGACGCACGCGCTGTCGCGCCGCGACGGCCCGACGGTGCTGGCCCTGACGCGGCAGAACCTCGACAAGCTGCCGCACGCGACCGGCTGGAGCGCGCGCGAAGCGCTGCGCGGCGGCTACCTGCTGCAGGACGCGGCCGCGGCCAGGGCGACCCTCGTCGCGACCGGCGCCGAAGTGTCGCTGGCCGTGCAGGCCGCTGCGCTGCTGGCCAAGGACGGCGTGCCGGTGCGCGTCGTGTCGATGCCGTGCCTCGAACTGTTCCTGCAGCAGGACCGCGGCTACCGCGACCAGGTGCTCGGCTCGGCCGCGCTGTTCACGCTCGAGATGGGCCGCCCCGAAGGCTGGTGCCAGCTGACGGGCCGCCTCGACCGGTGCATCGGCCAGAGCACGTTCGGCGCCAGCGCGCCGGCGAAGGTGGTGGCCGAGCACTTCGGCTTCACGGCGGCGAAGGTCGCGGCACGCGTCAAGGCCGCGCTGTAGCGTCAGCGGCCGTCGGCCAGCCGCTGCGCGGCCGCGTCGGTCTCGCGGCGGAGCGCGCAGTCGGCGATGTCGGCGAGCATCTGAAAGCCCTGGTAGACAACCCACAGGATGGCGAGCTGCTCGACCATCGTCGGCAGAGCGAGCCACGCATTGAGCCGGTAGGGAATCTTCGCGTCCCCGCTGCCACCGAACATCATGGCCATGACCGAAGGGGTCAGTCCGAGGATGACCAGCACGATGGCCTGCACGATCGCGAGCACCTTCACCACCGTACGCACTTTGCGGTACTGGGACCGCTCGCGCAGTCGTCGGCACGGACCGTCCGCATCGCTGCCGGCCGACGCCGGCCCCGCCGCCGCTGGCTCTGGCTTCGGCGCCGGCAGCCCGAGCAGTTCGTAGGCCTTGCTCCAGCCGGAGTCGTCGAGCTTCTCGGCGCCGGCACCGGGCACCGCGAGCCGCACTTCGCAGTCGGCCGGCAGCGAACCGGCGGCGACGGCGCCGTGCAGCACGCCCTTCGCCAGTGGACCGACGAACCCGCGCAGCGAACGGTGGCGGACCCAGTAGCTGTCGCTCATGGGGCGCAACGCTACGGCGGTCCGCGGCGCGCGCCAGCCCGAGGCGCCTACAGCATGCCGGTGACGTTGCCGTCCTGGTCGATGTCCATGCGCGCGCCGCCCGGCACCTTGCCGAGGCCCGGCATCGTCATGATCTCGCCGGCCAGCGGGTAGACGAAGCCGGCACCGACCGAGACGCGCGCGTCGCGGACCTTGAACCGGAAGCCGCGCGGCCGGCCCTTCAGGTTCGGGTCGTGGCTCAGCGAGTACTGCGTCTTCGCCATGCAGATCGGGAAGTGGCCGTAGCCGCGCTCCTCGAACAACCCGAGCTGCCGTTCGGCCGCCGGCTCGAAGTCGACGCCGTCGGCGCCGTAGATCCTGGTCGCCAGCGTCTCGATCTTCTGCTTCAGCGGCAGCTCGCTCGGATACAGCAGTCGGAACGAGCTCGGCTCGTCGCAGGCCTTGACCAGCGCGTGCGCCAGCGCCTCGCCGCCCTTGCCGCCGTCCGTGAACAACGTCGAGACGTGCGCGGCCGACGCGCCGGCCTGCAGTGCCGCCTCCTGCACGAAGTGGATCTCCGCCTCGGTGTCGGTCGGGAACTTGTTGATCGCGACGACCACCGGGATGCCGAACAGGCGCACGTTCTCGATCTGCTTCTCGAGGTTGCCGATGCCGGCCGCGAGCGCGTCGAGATCCTCCTTCTGCAGGCCGTCGGGCAGCGGCTTGCCGGCTTTGATCTCGAACCGGCCGCTGTGCATCTTCAGCGCGCGCACGGTCGCGACCAGGAGCGCCGCGTCCGGCTTCAGCCCCGACGCGCGGCACTTGATGTCGAAGAACTTCTCGGCGCCCATGTCGGCGCCGAAGCCGGCCTCGGTGACGACGAAGTCGAGACCGCGCAGGGCGACCAGGTCGGCGACGATCGAGCTGTTGCCGTGCGCGATGTTCGCGAACGGACCGGTGTGCACCAGCGCCGGCGTGCCCTCCAGCGTCTGCATCAGCGTCGGCTTCAGGGCGTCCTTCAGGATCGCGGTCATCGCGCCGGCGGCCTTCAGGTCCTCGGCCGTGACCGGCCGGCCGTCCTTCGTGTAGCCGACGACCATCGCGCCGAGCCGGCGGCGCAGGTCGTGGATGTCCTTGGCGAGGCCGAGGATCGCCATGATCTCGCTGGCCGACGTGATGTCGAAGCCGGTGCGGCGCGGCGAACCGTTCTTGTCGCCGTGCGCGACCTCGATCTCGCGCAGCGCGCGGTCGTTCATGTCGAGCACGCGCCGCCAGCTGATCTGCTCGAGGTCGAGCCCGAGCTCGTTGCCGTGGAACAGGTGGGCGTCGAGGAACGCGGCGCAGAGGTTGTGCGCCGCGGTGACGGCGTGGAAGTCGCCGGTCAGGTGCAGGTTCAGCTCCTCGGGGGGCACGACCTGCGAGTAGCCGCCGCCGGCGGCGCCGCCCTTGATGCCGAACACCGGCCCCATCGACGGCTGGCGGATCACGCAGCAGGCGCGCTGGCCAATCCGGTTCAGCGCCTGCGAGATGCCGACCGTGTGCACGGTCTTGCCCTCGCCGAGCGGCGTCGGCGTGATCGCGGTGACGACGACGTACTTGCCCGGCTTGCGCGTGGCCGGCTGCCGCAGCAGGTCGAGCTTCACCTTGGCCTTGCTGTGGCCGTAGGGCTCGAGGTCGTCGGCGGTGAGCCCCATCACGCGCGCGACTTCGGTCAGCGGGCGCAGGGGGATCGAACGGGCGATGTTGAGGTCGTTGAGGGACATTCGGCGGGCGGGCACGATAGCCGCCGTCGCCCGGCCGGGCCACGAAGGCCTGCCGTTCCGGCTACCGCGGCGCCGCAGCCGCGCGGTCGTAGAGCGCGACGAAGCGGTCGAGGCAGGTGCCGGCCTCGTAGTGCTGTTCGACGCGGCGCCGGTTGTCGGCGCCGAGCCGGCGCCGCAGCTCCGCATCGGCCAGCACGCGCCGCAGCGCCGCCGCCAGCGCCGCCGGGTCCTCGCGCGGCACGATCAGGTCCTGCGCCGACGGCGGCAGCATCGCGCGCACGTCGCCGACGTCGGTCGCGACCACCGGCAGGCCGCAGGCCATCGCCTCGAGCAGCGCCAGCGGCATCTGCTCGGTGCGCGACGACAGCACGAACACGCCGAGCTCGGCGTAACACGGCGCGGTGTCGCGCACCGGACCCGTGAAGCGCACCCGCGCGCCGAGGCCGAGCTGTTGCGCCAGCGCGCGCAGTTCGCCGTCCAGCGGGCCGCCGCCGACCAGGTCGAGCCGCCGCGCCACACCCGGTTCGAGCGCCGCGAACGCGCGCAGCAGCGTCGCGTGGTCCTTCTCGCCGCGCAGGCCACCGACCGTGCCGACGACCCCCGCGGTCTCGGCACCCGCACCGGCGGCGGCGCGGAAGCGCTGCAGGTCGACGCCGTTCGGCAGATGGTGCACCTGCGCCGCCGGCAGCCGCCATTCGGCGGTGGCGATGCGCTGCAGCACCGCCGACGGCACCACGACCGGCACCGAGCGCAGCGCGAACCGCCGCAGCAGCGTGCGCCGCCGCAGCCGCCGCACGGCCTCGTCGGGCAGGAAGCCGTCCTCGTGGTGCACCAGCGGCAGGCCCAGCGACCGCGCCGCGATCGCGCTCTCGATCGCGCCCCAGTTGTAGGTCAGCACCAGGTCCGGCCGCTGTGCCCGCAGCCACGTGCGTGCCGCCGCCACGCTGCCGAGCAGGCCGCGCCGCGGTGCCGGTGGCGCCAGCGTCACGCGCGCCGCCGGCGACAGCATCGCCAGGGCGTCGGTGTTGCCGTCCAGCGCGCGCACCGTGTGCACGGCCGCGGCGCCGAGCCGTTCGATCAGCTGCACCGCGCGCACCTGCGGCCCGCCGGCGCCGAACGTGGCGAACACGTGCACAAAATGCCGCGGCCCGCCGCTCATCGCTGCGGATCGAACACGCGCTGCAGGAACCGCGCGCGGTCGGCCTCGGGCGCGAAGCCGAGGTCGCGCCTGGCGTCGCTGCAGTCGAGTTCGGTGCGGAAGCTGCGCGACGCGAGGTCGCGGTAGGCCGGCCACTGGCGCGGCCGCCGCGCCGCGACCTTGACCAGGTACTTCGCGAACTCCTGCAGCCACATCCACCACAACGAGGTCGGGTGGAAGTGGTGGTCGCGGCCGGTGCGGTGCGCCAGTTCGGCCACCCACTCGCGCGCCGACAGCCGCACGTCGCCGGCGAGGTTGTAGGCGCGGCCGGCCGCCGCCGCCGCGTCGAGCGCCGCGACCAGCGCCTGCGCGCAGTCGTCTGCCAGCACGAACGGCAGCGGGTGCGCGCCGCGGCCCCAGCCGACGCAGTGGTTGTCGCGCACCCACAGGCCGACGCCCGAATGTTCGGGCACGCCGTCGTGGCCGACGACGATCGCCGGCCGCACCACCACGAGCGGCAGGCCCTGCGCCGCGAGCGCGGCGAGTTCGCGTTCGGCGGCGATCTTGCCGCGCGCGTAGGCGGCGCGACCGGCCGGCCGCGGATCGGGGCCCGTGCTGCCGTCGATGCGCCCGCCGGCACCGAGCCACAGCGCTGCGGTGCTGCTGGTGTAGACGAACCGCCGCACGCGCGCGGCCAGCGCCGCGGCCCCCGCCGCGCGCACGGCCGCCGCCATCGCCGCCTCGACCGCCCCGGCATCGTCGCCGGCCGCGGTCGCCAGGTGCAGCACGGCGTCGGCGCCCACGAACGCCGCCGCCAGCACCGCCGGATCGGCGGCGTCGCCGGCGAACACGCGCACGCTGCCGTCGCGCAGTTCCGGCGGCAGCAGCTGCGGCCGACGCACGACCAGCGTCAGCGGCCGACCCGCGGCGCGCAGCCGCTGCACGCAGCGGCGGCCGAGGAAACCGGTGCCGCCGAGCACGACGACCTCGCCCGGCCGTGCCGGACCGGGCGCCGGCAGCGGTGCCGGCGGCAGCGGCGGCGCCAGCGCGACGCCGGCCGCGCGCGCCGCGTCCTCGCACAGCTGCAGCACGTCGCGCGCCGCCTCGGCACTGGCCGCCGGCGGCAGTTCGCGTTCGCCGCGCACGGCGGCGTGGAACCCGCGCAGCGACCCGCGCATGCCGCGCAGGAACGGATCGTCCGGAAAGCCGAGGCCGAACAACGACAGGCCGTAGCCGGCGACCGCGGCGATGCTGCGGCCGGCCAGGTGCCACGCACCCGCCGCGAGGTTGCGGCCGTGGTCCAGGAAGTCAAGCCAGCGCGTCTTGCGCCGCAGCCAGCAGGCGCCGCGCTGCAGGTCGAGCCAGGCCGAGCCGTCGCTGCCGATCGCCTGCACCGTGGTCTCGAGCCACGGCCGGCCGAACGCCATGCGGATGCCGGCGGTGCCGCGCTCGCATTCGAGCTGCAGGTGCCAGTCGACCGCGAACGCGACGCCGTTCGGCAGCGGCCGCCGCGGCCCGAGCACCGCCTGCACGCGCCGGCACGGCCCCAGCAGCGCCCAGACCATCGAGAACAAGTGCACCCCCTGCTCCCAGAGGATGTTCGCCTCGGTCTGGAACATGAAGTGGCCGACGTCGCCGGTCTGCAGCTGGCGCAACGGCACGTGGTGCTGCAGCGCGAGGTGTTCGAGGCGGCCGAGCCGGTTGCCGGCGAGGTGCCGCTGCAGCAGCGCGATCGCCGGATGGAACGCCTGGTTGTGGTTGACCGCCAGCACGCAGCCGTGCGCGCGCGCCAGTGCGGCCAGTTCGGCGACCTCGGCGGCGCGCAGCACCATCGGCTTCTCGACCAGCACGTGCACGGAGCGCTCCAGGCACTGGCGCACGACCGCGGCGTGCGCCGCCGGCGGCACCAGCACGTGCACGGCATCGACAGTGCCGAGGGCCAGCAGCTCGGCGACGTCGCCGCAGACGCGCGGCACGCCGTGGCGGCGGGCCAGCCGCTCGGCGCGCGAACGCACCGCGTCGCACAGCGCCACGACCTCGACGCCGGCCACGGCGCGCAGCACCTGCAGGTGCACGTCGGCGATGAAGCCGGCCCCGACCAGCCCGAGGCGGGTCGCCCGGCCGATCGGACGGCGTGGCTCGGGCGCGTTCGGGTTCAACGGAGGAGGCTCACGGTCCGGTCGCTGCGGATGTTGCGGTCCCGGTCGCGGCCGCGCAACCGTGGCATGGGGCCGGTATCGACCGCATGATCCCCCGCACATGACGACGCGGCTCCGTGGCCTCACCCCGATCTGCTCGCTGCTGCTGCTGCTGCCGGTCGCCGCGCAGGCCGAGGCGCCGGCCGCGCCGCCGAAGCTGACGCTGCCGCTGCTGCTGCAGCGCGGCCGTGCGCTGGCCCGCGAACTGCCCCGCGTGGTCTGGCGGCCCGACGGTTCGGCCACCGTCGTGATGACCGCCGCCGACGGCAGCCAGACGCTGCACGCGCTGCAGGACGGCGCCGTCCGCCAGGAGCCACTGTGGACCGCCGCCGCGCTGCGGCAGGCGCTCGGCGACGCGGGCACGGGGCCGGCGCGGTTCCCCGAACTGCGCTGGGTCGCAGCCGACACGCTGCGCGTGGTGACCGGCGACCGCGTGCTGCACGTGCAGCCCGGTGCCAGCGCACCGCCGGTGGCCGTGCTGCAGTGGCAGGTCGATGCTGCGGCGCCCGACGCGCCGCTGGCGCTGGCGCCCGACGACCGCCACGTCGCGCACGTGCGCGCGCACCAGCTGTGGCTCGCCGGCGCCGACGGCCGCGAACGGCAGCTGACGTTCGACGGCAGCGCCGACATCGCCTACGGCACCGCCGTACACCGCTCGGAGTTCGGCATCGCCGGCGGGCTGTTCTGGAGCGCCGACGGGCGCTGGCTCGCGTTCACGCGCGAGGACCTGCGGCCGATCGCGCCGTATCCGTACCAGGACGAGACCGCGCAGCCGCCACGCGCCGAAGCGGGCCGCTACCCGATGGCCGGCAGCGTGCACTCGCGCGTGCGCGTCGGCATCGCCGACACGACCGACGGCTCGGTGCGCTGGCTCGATGCCGACCCCGACGAGGACGTCTACTGGACCAACCTGACGTTCGACGGCCGGGGCCGGCTGGTCGCCGCGCGCGTGAACCGCGGCCAGGACCACTGTGAACTGGTCGCCTACGACGCCGCCACCGGCAAGCGCGCCGCGGTGCTGCTCGAAGAACGCGACCCCGAGTGGGTCGAGCCGCAGCACCCGCCGACGTTCCTGCCGGACGGGCGGTTCCTGTGGTGGTCGCCGCGCGCCGGGCACTGGCACCTGTGGCTGCACGCCGCCGACGGCACGCTGCTGCGCCAGGTCACCATGGGCGCGTTCGACGTGCAGGAACTGCTCGGCATCTCTGCCGACGGCAAGACCGTCTGGTTTGCGGCGTCCGGCGAGGATCCGCGCCAGCGCCACCTGTTCGCGGCCGGCCTCGACCACGACGAAGTGCGCCAGCTGACGCGCGAACGCGGCACGCACCAGGCCGAACTGGCGCCCGACGGCGTCACGGCGCGCGTCGTCTGGTCGAACCTCGAGACGCCGCCGACCGCGCGCCTGCTCGACCTGCGCACCGCGCAGGTGACCGCACTGCCGGCGCCGGACGACGCGCTGGCCGGGTTCGCGCTGCCGACGCAGCGCATGTTCACGGTCAAGACCGACGGCGACGTCGTCTTGTACGGCCACGTGGCGCTGCCGCCGGACCTGCAGGAGGGCCAGCGCTGTCCCGTGCTGCTCTACGTCTACGGTGGCCCCCACGTGCAGCTGGTCACCGACGCGTGGCTCGGCGGCGCACCGCTGTGGCTGCAGGCGCTGGCCGCCGAGGGCTACGTCGTGTGCCGGCTCGACAACCGCGGCACGCCGCACCGCGGCATCGACTTCGAACAGTGCCTGCACCGCCGGCTCGGCGTGCTCGAGGTGCAGGACCAGCTGCGCGCGGTCGAATGGCTGAAGCAGCAGCCGTTCGTCGATGCGGCGCGCATCGGCGTGCACGGCTGGTCGTACGGCGGCTACATGACGCTGCGGCTGCTGCTGGCCGCCGGCGACACGTTCGCGTGCGGCGTCAGCGGCGCGCCGGTGACCGACTGGGGCCTCTACGAGACCGGCTACACCGAACGCTACCTCGACCTGCCCGGCGAGAACCAGGACGGCTACCGGCTGGCCAGCTGCCTGCCGTTCGTCGGCCAACTGCAGCGGCCGCTGCTGGTCGTGCACGGCACCGCCGACGAAACCGTGGTGTGGGCGCACACGCTGCAGTTCGTCGACGCCTGCATCGACGCCGGCAAGTTCGTCGACTACCTGCCGTACCCGCGCCAGAAGCACGCGCTGCAGGGCCAGGACCGCGCGCACTTCCTGCTGCTGCTGCGCGACTGGCTCGGTCGGCATCTGCGGCCGGCGGAGCGGAGCTGAGGGTGCCGGGGGGCGGTGGCCGCCGTGGTGGAACCAGCCCCCGGGTAGCGGACGACCCGGTCGACACCGGCGACGATCATGCGCGCCCTCCGCCACGGATCCGCCCCAACACCACCCGCCCCGTCGCCGACAACCCCGCCGCATCCAAGCCCGCCTCCATCACGCGCAACTCCTCGACCACCCGATGCAGCCGCTCCCGCCCCGCTGCATCCAGATCCAGGAACGCCGGATGCGCCGCCACCTGCCCTGCGCGATCCCGCGGCCGCCACGCCGAACTCGCCGCCGCCACCAACGTCCACTCCGGATCCCGCTTCATACTACCTCCTCACCGACCACAACCCCCACCCGCCGCAGACACGCCGCCAGGAGCCGCCGCGCGCGCGTGATGTTCTGCAAGAACGTGTTCCACGCCATCCCCACGCGCTCCGCCAGCACCCGGTCCGCGACCCCATCTGTGTCCTCGAGCCGAGCCGCCAGCGCCCGCGCTGGCTGACGCGGCAGCTTCTTGCGGCACTCGCCGATCCGTTCGCGCAACAACGGATCCGGCGGCACCCACGCCGCCACGTCCCGCTCGCTGCGCGCCAACAGCTCCGCCTCGGCCGCGGCCGCGACCCGCGCACGCCGCAGTTCGTCGATCGCCAGATTCCGCGCGCACACCAAGGACCACCGCAGGAGCCCGTTGGGCCGGCCGTCCGCCACCACGCGCGGCGCCACTTGCCAGGCGCGCAGCAGCGTCTCCTGCACCACCGACTCGCCGTCCACCGCCGCCGCGAACGCCCGCAGCGCGCGGCGCAGCAGCGGTTCGACGCCGGCGACGAAGGCCGCGAACGCAGCCGTGTCGCCGGCGACGATCGCCGCGAGGTGCACGTCGAGGTCCGAGGCCGCGTCGGTCATGCGGCGAGCACCTCGAACGGCACCCCGTCGAGTCGCACTTCCCCCGGCGCTGCCGCGGGCACGCCCTCGGGCAGCCGCAGCACGAGGCGAACGACCGTGCCGTCGCCGAGCAGAGCGGACCCGGTGCTGCGGGAGATGTCGATCGACACCGAGCACGTCGTACCGTCCGCCCACCGCAGTTCCACCGCTTCGGGCAACTGCCACGCGCCTCCCGCGACGACCAGTTCGAGTGCGAGCTCGCCGCCCGTGCGCCAGCGCAGCACCGCCGGTCCGCGCAACCACGACCCGGCCACGAACGGCAGCTGCGGCTGTTGCCGCGCCGGCGCCGCCAGCTCGTCGTCGCGCAACTCCGGGGTCGCCTGTTCTCTCGCCTTGCGCGACCGCGCCGCACCGCCCGGCTGCGCCTTGGGCGCCGGCGGCATCAACCTCGACAGCATCCCCGTCGCCACCGCCCCCCACGCCTCCGCCGGCGCCCGCAGGCCGACCCCTTCCGCCGACAACCCGTACGCCAACTCGTGCGGCATCCGCTCCCGCCGCGTCGCCGCCGTCGGATCCACCACCACCTCGTCCCCGATCGCCACCCACGACGTGCAGCGCGTCGCGAACCCGAACGACAACCCGAGCGCTTCGATGCGCGCGTCCACGTCGGCATCGCCGCGCACCGCCGCCAGCTCGAGATCGTCGACCAGCTCGCGCCCGCACCGCGTCACCACCTCCGGTCGGCCGCTGCCACTGCCGATCGGCGCCACCTCGATGCGCTGCACGAACGGTCCGTCCGCGCCCCGTCCGCGCACCAGCAGCGTGCCGCCCTCCGGCCGCAGCCGCAGCGAGATCCGCGCCGGCTCGCCGGCGAACAGGTCCGGCAGCCGCGCCGGCGCCGCGTCCAACAGCGCACTGCCCGCCAGCACCAGCTCGACCACGACCGGCGCGCGCATCGCCGCGTCGAGCCGTTCGGCCGCGCGAGTTGGCGCTTCGCCCAGCGCGACGATCGCCTCGACGCCGCGGCCCGCACGCGCCACCGCGTGCGACAGCGAACGGTTGCTCGCCGAACCGACGCCGAGCACGTGGAAGCGGCAGCTGTCCGGCAGCGACGCCACCAGCGCCTGCACGATCTCGCGCTCGAAACCGACGAGCCCGTCGGTGACCAGCAGCACCTGGCCCTGCGCTTCGGCGCGCAGCGACCGCAGCGACTCGCGCACGCCGGTCACCATCTCCGTGCCGCCCGACGCGACGAGCCCGTCGAGCCACGCCAGCGCCAGCTTCTTGCCGCGCGCCGTCATCACCGTCGGCCGCCGCTGCCAGCGCCGCGCGCGGTCCGAGAATTCGACCATCTGCAGCTGGTCGCGTTCCGTGAGCCCCGCGAGCAGCGCACGCACCACCGCCTTCGCCTGCGCGAGCGGTTCGCCCTGCATCGAGCCGCTCGTGTCGAGCAGCACCGTCAGGTCGCGCGCGAGCACCGGACCACCGTCGCGCGGCGGCACCAGCGAGAGGAGCCCGTAACCGACGTCGCCGTGCGCCGTGCCGGCGCTCGGCCGCGCCGTCACCAGCGCGATGCCGACTTCGGGACCGGCCGTGCGCCAGCGCACCACGAGATCGCGATCGAGCGGCACCCCCTCGCGCGGCAATGCCACGCGGTCGCCGTCGTGCAACAGTGCGTGCGACGGCGACGTCGGCGGCGCGCGCAGCCCATCGCCGATCGCGAGCGCCAGCGTCAGCCGCGGCGCCAGCGCCGTCGTGCCGACGTCGACGGTGACCCGCCCCGCATCCGGCACCCGGCCCGCACCGCCGAGGTAGCGCGGCGCGACCGTGGTCGGGAAGCGGTACTCCCACTCCCCGTCGCGGCACCACAGCAGCGGCTGGTCGACCTCGATCTCCACCACGACCTCGGCCCCGGGCGGCAGGTTGCCGATCGTCTGCGCGAACAGGGCGCTGCGCTCCTGCTCGAGCAAGGCACCGCTGCGGCCCTCGGCGAGGGCACGTTCGAAGCGTTCCCGCGCCGCGCTGCGGCCTTCGATCACACCCTGGATGCGGCGTTCGCCGAGCACGAATGCAAACGCGGCCACCGTGCCGTCGGCCGGCAGCGGCAGCAGGTAGTCGACGGTCAGGGGCTCCGCGTGCGGGTTGTGGAAGCGCTGCACGAGCCGCGTGCGCGCAAGCCCGGCGCCGGCCGTCACGGTCAGGTCGGTGCTGCGGAGCGGCAGGTCGCGGCCGTCGGTCGCGACGAGGCGGGCGCCGGTGTGGGTCGTGGTCGGGAGCTGGGTCGAGGTCATGGCGTGGAGTCCTTTGGGTTCCGGGTTCGTGGGCTCCACGGGTGGGGGCTCCCGTTGGTGACAGCGATTTTCCTGTCGCGGCTCAGGGCAACGGACCGCCGTTGGTGCCGGCAGTGTGGCGTCGGACAGCCGCCATGGCCAACGGTCAGCGTGGCGCGTTCGCGTGCGGCAGCACGGCCTCCCACGGCAACTCCAGATCGTCACGCCCGAAGTGCCCGTACGCCGCCGTCGGGTAGTAGATCGGTCGTAGCAGGCTCCGCCACCCCGATCGCATTCGCCGTCGGCACGAGACAGCGCCGCGCCCAGCCGCGCGCGACCACCTGCTTGGCCAGGAAGCGACGCCGTGGTCAAGCACCGCGTCCTGGTCCCGCCCACGGACAACGACCACCTCCGATTGCGGAACCGCGGCGCTAGCGTGTCAGCATGGAGTCGAGAGTCCGTCGTTCGCTGTTCGCGGCGTCGCTAGCGGCGCTGTTCACCACGACCCTCACCGCACAGGCGACCCTGACGGTCGGCCCCGGTGGCTACCCACAGATCGCTGATGCCGTCGCCGCCGCGCAGCCGGGTGACCTGATCGTCGTGCAGGCGGGCACCTATCTGCCGTTCGACCTGTCGATCGGCCTGCGCATCGTCGCACCGGATGGCGCCACGGTGACGACGCCAGTCGGCGGCGGCGGCATGCCCATCTACTACGACATCCAACCGCCCGTCGGTCAGCAAGCCACACTCGTCGGGCTGACGTTCCGCAACAACCCCGCCTACCCGCCGCCCGAACCGCCGGTGAGCCTGCGCGTCGATGGCAACGTCGTGTTCGCGGACTGCCTCTTCTACAACTGGGCCGACTACGGCTTCAAATCCGTCTACTGCAACGGCGGCGACGTGCAGTTCGACCGTTGCGAGTGGAACAGCGTCTGGGATTGCATGTGGGTCACCGGCGGCCGCGTCGTCGCCAATGCCTGCACGTTCCAGGGCCATCGCACCGGCTGGGCCGCCAGCGACCCGACCTGCATCCTCGCGTCGGGCGGCGAGCTGCGGCTCCACTTCTGCGAACTGACGGGCTCGAGCGCGCTGACCGCCGGCAGCTACATCGGCTCGCCCGCCATCCGCCTCAGCGGCTCGGCGCGGCTCGCGATCGCCGACAGCACGATCTTCGGCGGCGTATCGGCGACCTGGGCCTCGACGGCGATCGACAACGGCTCGATCCACCCCGTTCTGCATGCGCGCTCCACGATCCTCGGCGGCACCGGCCTGCTGCTGCTGTACCCACCGATCTCGGGCCCGGGGCCGGCGTTCGCTGGCCCGGCGCAGACGGCGACCTTGCTCGGCGGGGTCGGCATCCCCTCGGGTCCGCGGGTCGGCACCAGCTACAGCGGTTCGGTCGTGGGCCCGGACGAGGGCATCGTGCTGATGGTCCTGTCCTTCGATCGCGCCCCAGCGACCACGGTCCCCTTCGCCGCGCAGCCGGTGCACTTCGACCCGGTCGCAGCGACCATCCATGCCTGGGGCGTTCCGAGCGGCACGCTGTGGCCGGGCACCGGCATCTACGTCTGGCAGACGGTCTCGCTGCCGCCGAGCCTGTTCGGCGAACAGTTCTGGCTGCATGCGCTGTTCTGGGACGGCGCGACGTTCCAGGTCGGGCCGACGTTCGGCGGGCTCGTCCACTGAAACTACGAGGCGCGCACGGTGCCGCCGCGTCGCAGGCCGCTACCGGGCGCCACTGCCTCAGGTCTGATAGCGCACGACGTTCGTGACCCCGAACCGCGGCGAACTCCCCCAGTTGCCGAGGCTCACGTGCTGCACGAAGAACTCGAGCCCCGCCGGCAACGGCGGCACCGGCAGCGCCCACCGTCCCGACTCGAGCTGGAGGCCCGGCCCATCGAGCAGCGGCACGGCGAGCAGGTCGTCACAGCCGAGGCCGAGGCCGATCGCGCCGACCGGCAGCCGCGCGGACTGCAGGCTCACGACGAACGTCGCCAGTGGACCGTAGCCATCGGCGACGAAGCGCAGCGCCTCCGCGCCGACGCCCGGCAATGCGGCGAGGAAGTAGTCGTGCGAATCCTGGTTGCCGATGTAGCCGACCAGGTTGGCTGCGCACGACGAACCTAGGTCTTCGGTGCCAGAGGCCCACGGCAGGAAACGCACCTCGATCGAGTGCCCGACCGGCGCGAGCGTCCAGCCCTGCATGCGGATGCGGACCGGCACGGATCCCGTCAGCACCAACGGCATGTGCAGGTTCACGAGCAACGGCGGCCAGGACAACCACTGGAACTCGTTGCTGTCGACCTCGACAACGCCGTCGTCGAACACGTCGACTTCCAGGTGCGCCGGGAAGTCACCGAAGTTGTCCATGTCGATCTGCAGGTGGCCGCGCACGTTCGTGCCGACAAGCCCCAGCGTGCAGTCGAGGAACACCTGCGTCGTGCTGAAGCCGTAGGGATATGCCTCGCTGTGGAAGCGGCAGCGCGCGTCGCCCGGCGTCGGCACGGTCCACTCGAGATCCACCTGCGCCGTGGGCAGCGCGATGGATCCGTTCTGCAGCAGCGGACCGGCGGGCTGCGCGGCCGCCGTCGTGCCCGTCGTGTCCGTCCTGGTCACGACCATGGGAGTGTTCGCGGTGAGTTGCGCGATGACCCCGGTCTGCGCCCGCACCGACACCGCCAACAACACGACGAACCACACGACAGCGGCACCCGTCTTCATGTTTCCTCCGCGGCCTCACAGCCCGCGACCAAAACCCGTCAGGAGGCACTGGCGACCTCCTTCCGGCCGCCCATGGTGGCGAGCGCCGGCGCCGTTGTCCACGCGCCGTGGGGCCATCACCCCACCGCACCTACCGCTTCTTCGCGATCACCAACTTGTCCAACTTCGCCCGGATCAGGATCGACTCCTCACTGCGCGTCAGCGACTTGCTGATCGCCTTCAGGCTCATGCCCTTCGCCACCAACTGATGCAGCTTGGCGATCTCGTTCGGAGTCCACGCCTGCCGGTGCCGTTCGAACCGATCTTTCATGCCTGCGTGGTACCTCACCACGCCACTTGACGCACGCGAATCCCCGCCGCCACACCGCACGAACGCCCGCGCCACACCCGGCCATTGCGTTCGCCCCCGGGCCCGGCACGCTTCACCCGCCGATGCCCCGCCCCCGCACGATCCCGGTCGCCCGCGGCGACCGCCTGACGCTGCACGTGTCCGACCTCGGCGACGGTCCGGACGGCATCGCGCGCGTCGGCGACTACGTGGTGTTCGTGCCCGGCGTGCTGCCCGGCGAGGAGGTGCTGGTCGAGATCACGTCCGCGGCGCGCAAGTTCGGCCGCGGCGAGCTGCTGTCGGTGCGCACCGCGGCGGCCGACCGCGTGGCCGCGCGCTGCGCCCACTTCCTGGCCTGCGGCGGCTGCCACCGCCAGCACCAGCGCTACGGCGCGCAGCTGGCCGACAAGCAGGACCGCCTGCAGCGCCTGCTGGCCCATGCGCTCGGCACCGCCGCGCCGACGGTGCCGCTGCCGCTGGCCGGCGCGCCGTTCGGTGAGCGGCACAAGATCGTGCTGCATCTGCGCGGCGGCGGCGACGCACCGCTCGAGACCTGCTTCCACCGCCCGCGCAGTCCCGAACTCGTCGCCGTGCACGAGTGCCCGGCCAGCGATCCGGCGGCCTGGCGGCTGGCGCGGGCAGCGGTGCGCGAACTGGCCACGCTGCGGCACCTCGCCTGGGATCCGGACTTCGCGCCCGACGGGCTGCTGCGTTCGGTGCTGGTGCGCCGCACGACGCTCGGCGAAGCGCTGGTGCTGGTCGTGGCGCGCCGAGCACACGTGCCGGGGCTCGAACGCATCGTCGACGCGCTGCACCGCGCCGGCGCGACGACGATCGCCGTCAACGGCAACGCCGGCGAGTTCTCGCAGCTGCTCGGGCCCGAGACGCGGCTCGTGTCGGGCCCGCCGCGGATCCGCGAACGGCTGCTCGACGTCGACTACCTGCTGTCGCCGGACGCGTTCTTCCAGACCGCGCCGCGGCTGGCCGGCCGGCTCGTGCAGCTGGTGACCGAGTGGCTCGACCCCGGGCGCGACGAAGTCGCCGGCGACCTCTACTGCGGCGGCGGCCTGCTGACGCTGCCGCTGGCGCGGCGCGCCCGCACCGCGTTCGGCATCGAGCTCGGCCGCGGCGCGATCCACGACGCCGAGGCCGCGGCGCGCCACAACGGGCTCGGCAACGTGACGTTCCGCGCCGGCCACGTCGAACACTGGCTCGCGGCCTGCCGCCGCGGCGACCTGCCGCGCCCGCACGTGGTCGCGCTGGACCCGCCGCGCGCCGGCGTCTCCGCGGCGGTCATCGCCGAACTCGCGGCGCTGCGCCCGCGCCGGCTGGCCTACGTCGCCTGCGACACGGCCGCGCTGGCGCGCGACCTGCGCGCGCTGCACGAGCGCGGCTTCACGACGCGGCGCGTGCAGCCACTCGACATGTTCCCGCAGACCTGCCACCTCGAAGCGGTGGCGATGCTGGACTGACGATCAGCGGGTCGGCGACGCGGCCACCGCGAGCGGCAGCCAGACGCGGAACGTGCTGCCGCGCCCGTCGCTGTCGGCAGTGATCGTGCCGCCGTGCTGCCGCACCAGCGCGAACGACGTCGCCAGCCCCATGCCGCGCGGCCCGGCGCCGACCGCCTTGGTCGACACCATCGGCTGGAACAGCCGAGCGCGGATCGCGGGCGCGATGCCGGTGCCGTGGTCGCGCACCTCTAGCCGCGCACAGGAGCGGCCGTCGAGACCGGGCACGGCGGCCTCGCCGCGCGCCACCGTCAGCGCCACCTCGATGCGCGGCGCCGCACCGGCCGGGGTGCTCTCGACGGCGTTCTTGACCAGGTTCAGCAGCACGCGCGCCAGCGCGGCACGGTCGGCCTGCACCGGCACCGGCACCGCCGGCACCGTCGCGCGCACGCCGCCGCGCACGCCGAGGCCGTTCTCGATCACCGCCAGTTCGGCCGGCAGCCAGGCGGCCAGATCGACCGGCGCCAGCACCAGCGCATCGCAGCGGCCGACCGTGCCGAGCGCCCGCACCAGGTCGCGCAGCGCCGCGGTCGCGTGCCGCGTCGCCGACAACGCCTCGCCGTGTGCGGGATCGGTGCCCGCCTGCAGTTCGTCGAGGTTGCCCTGCAGCACCGTCAGCGCGTTGTTCATGTCGTGCGCGACACCGCGCGCGACGTCGCCGATCGCGTCCAGTTGCTCGAGCCGCACGATGCGCTGCTGCAGGTCGCGGCGGTCCCGCACCTCGAGCGCGCGCGCGACCAGGCCCGCGGCGCGGGTCGCCGCGCACTCCTCGAGCAGCGACCAAACCCGCGGCTCGACACCGGTGTGCTCGTGGCACAGCACGCCGACGACACGACCGTCGCGGCGCACCGGCGCGTCGAGCAGCGCCGTGATGCCGAGCGGGCGCAGGTAGTCGGCGACCAGCGCGTGCGTTCGGGGGTCGTGCTCCGCGTCGGCCGTCGCCAGCGACAGCGACGCTGCGAGCGAACGGAAGTAGTCGACGCCGGCGGTCAACACGGCACCCTGTTCGTGGCGGCCCATCGACCGCGTGAACCCGCCGATGCAGTGCAGCGCCGGCGGGTCGCCGCGGAACTCCCAGTAGCCGACCCGTTCGACGCGCAGCAGGTCGGCCATCGTCGCGGTGATCTTGCGCAACGCCGCGGCGAAATCGCCGAGGTCGTCGCGCACGAGTTCGAGGTGCGCGTGCCGGAACCGGACCGCCTCGGCCAGCAACCGCTGGCGGTCCCGGCGGTCCTGCGGCCGTTCGGGGTTCGACGCCAACGCGGCGCGCACCTGACGCACGAGCGTGCCGGGTTCCTCGGCGATGCGGTCGCCGGCGCCTCCCCACCGGTAGACGACCGCGAGCTGGGGCCACGACGTCGCGACCTCGTCGAGCAACGCCGGCCCGACGTCGGCCGCCAGCGGCAGGTCGACGACCAGCACCTGGAACGAACCCGCGGCCAGGGCCTCGCGCAGCGTCGCGGCCGTGGTCACGCGCGCCACGGTCGCCCGGAGGCCGGCGGCCCGCAGCTCCTGCTGCAGCAGGTGCGTGTCGCTGGGGTCGTCCACCAGATGCAGCACGGACACTGGTTCGGCGGGTCCTTCCACGGGCTCCTCGCGCGCACGGCGCGACCGACAGCGTCAGTGCCAGGCACCGACGGGGCAAGGCCCAGCGGCACGAATCGCGCCCCGGCCGCGCCGCCGGGCGCCGCTATGCTGCGGCGATGGCGCGCGCCCTGCCCCTCTTGCTGCTGGCCACGACCGCGCTGCCGGCGCAGGACCCGACGCCCACGCCGCCGACGCCGCCGACGCCGTCGTTCGCCCATCTGGCCCGCCCGCCGCGCGGCCTGCCGCCGATGCCGGCCCCGGTCGGCTACGAACCGACCGCGGCGGTGTTCGACCTCGGCCGGCGCTTGTTCCACGACGGCATCCTGAGCCGCGACCGCAGCGTGACCTGCAGCAGCTGCCATCCGGCGGCGAACGGCTTCGCCAGCCCGCTGCCGCGGCCGTCGGGCGTCGACGGCCGCACCGCGGCCCGGCACGCACCGGTGCTGTGGAACCGCGGCTACGGCACGCGCCAGCGCTGGGATGGGCGCAGTCCGGACCTGGAGACGTTCGTGCTCGAACCGATCGCCGATCCGAACGAGATGGACCTGCCGCTCGACAGCGCGCTGCAGCGCCTGGCCGCCGACGCGGCGTACGCGGCCGAGTTCGCGGCCGCATTCGGCGCGCCGCCGTCGGCGACCACGCTGCAGCGCGCGCTCGCGACCTTCGTGCGCGGCATCGCGCTCGGCGACGCGCCGTACGACCGGTTCGTCGCCGGCGACGCCGCCGCGCTGACGCAGGAGCAGCGCACCGGCCTCTGGGTGTTCGAGAGCAAGGGGCGCTGCTGGCTGTGCCACCCGCCGCCGCTGTTCACCGACGAGGGCTTCCACAACACCGGCGTCGGCGTGCGCGACGGCGTGCCGGAGCCGGGCCACGCGCTCGCGACCGGCCGCGACGACGATCGCGGCCGCTGGAAGACGCCGACACTGCGCGGGCTGCGCTGGTCGGCGCCGTACCTGCACGACGGTTCGGTGGCGACGATCGAGGGCGTGGTCGAGTTCTACGAACGCGGCGGCAACGCCAACCCGGGGCTCGACCCGCGGCTGCACGCGATCGAGCTCAGCGACGCCGAACGCCGCGCGCTGGCGGCGTTCCTGCGCTCGCTGTGAGGCGTCACGGGCGGCCGCTGCCGCGCCGCAGCGACCACAGTCCGGCGTAGCGTTCGACCAGCGCCAGCGCGACCAGCGCCAGCAGCAGCACCAGCGCCCACTGCGGCAGCTGGTCGGTCGACGTGCGCACCAGCGCCGGCGCCGGCGGCATCGCGCGCTCGCTGGGCGCCGCGCCGGCCAGCGCCGTCAGCCAGTCGACGTCGCGGGCGGTGGGCAGTGCGGGCTCGACGCGCACTTCGGTCAGCAGCGGCCGCGCGGCGCGCACCGGCGCCGGCGGCAGCACCGCCTGCACCCACTGCGCGAACCGGCCCGGGAACGCGGGATCGGCACGGAACTCGGCGCCGTGCGCGCCGCCGAGGTCGGCCGCGAACGCGCCGATGCGGCCGAGGCCGCGGTGGCCGAACGCGAGCAGCGGCCAGCCGGCCGGACCGGCGACCAGCAGCACCTGGGCGTCGAGCGGCGCGGTGCCCGCTGTGGCCCCGCCGAGCGACGGCCACACCTCGGTGGCCGGCAGCAGCAGCGGCGACGCCTGCACCGCGCGCACGACCAGGCGATCGCGCGGCGCCACCGGCAGCGGCGCCGGCGGCGGCACGGCGGGCGGCTCGGGCGGCGGCGGCCCGGTCGGGTCGGCGCCGGCGTCGCGCGGTTCGCGGCCGACGCGCTGCAGCGCGCGGGTCACCTCGGCGCTGACCAGCACCGGCACGAACGTCGGATCCTCGATCGGCAGGAACTGACCGCCACCGGCCTGGGTCAGCCGTTCGGCCTCGCGCGTGAAGCTCGGATCGGTCTCGCGGTCGACGATCGAGATCACCGACACCGTGGTGCCGGCGTCACGGCGCAGGCGCAGCGCCAGGTCCTGCAGCGCCACCGCCTCGCCGGTGTCGAACTCGCCGTCGGTGACGACGACGACGTGCTTCACGGCCGCAGCGCTCGGCGCCAGCATGCCCGCCGCGGCGCGCAGACCGCCGAGCAGGTAGGTGTACTCGTTGCCGTGCGCGAGTCGTTCGATGCCCTGCTGCACGACCGCGAGGTCGTTGGCGTCGTGCAGCGGCAGCTCGACCCGGCCCGCGTCCTTGTTGCCGAACGTGACCACGCCGACCTGGTCGCCGGCACCGAGCGCCTGTGCCGTGCGCAGCGCACTGGTCTTGGCGTAGCTCATCTTGGTGCGGCCATTCGGCAGCGTGATACCCATGCTGCCCGACCGGTCGACGACCAGCACCAGCGCGATCGCACGCTTGTCGACCTCGATCGGCTCGCCGCCGACCGGACCGGCGCCGGTCGCGTCGCCTGCGGGCGGCGTCGGCGGCGGAGTTTCGGCCGCCGGCGGCGTGGTCGCGGGCGTCGGCGCCGCGGCCGGCCCACCGGCACCCGCCGGATCTTCGGGTTGCGGCTGCGGTCGCAGCGGCAGCAGCGCGCGCAGCGCCGCCCCCTCGCCGCCGAAGGCCGGCGCCAGCACGAACAGGCCGAGGCCGTCGATCGCGGCGGCGACGACCGCGAGCTGGTCGCTGGCGGGCAGTGGCGCGCCGAGCACCAGCGCCTGCGCGGCACGCCAGTCGGCCGGCAGCGCGTCGACCGCTTCGACCGCGAGTCCCTGCGCGCGCAGCGCCGCGGCGGCGACGCCGCTCGGATCGAGCACCAGGACGCGCGGCGGCGCCGCGATGCGCAACGCGCCGGTGCCGACGAGCCGGCGGTCGCCAGCGCGCACGGAAAGCGTGCAGACGAGGTCGCCGACCGCATCGGGCAGCCACTCGCAGACCGCGCTGCCGCCGGCAGCGATCGCCAACGGCAACCGCGCGACGTCGCGACCGGCGCGCTGCAGCAGGAGTTCGCCCGCAGCCGGACCGGCGAGGCCCGGCACCTCGATCTCGGCCAGCCACGGCCGCCCGAGCGCGCCGTCGGTGGCGCGCAGCTGCACGCGCCGCGGATCGACCGACCACGGCGCCGCCGGCAGGTGCGGCGCGGCGCCGAGCACGCCGCTGCCCGGTGCAGCCGGCAACGGCGCGCGCCAGTCCAGCACCAGATCGCCCGCCCGTGGGCCGGCCGCGGCCGCGGCCGCCAGCAGTTCGGTCGACCCGGTCGGCAGATCGACTGCGGCGGTGCGCGGCGGCACGGGTTCGAACTGCACCACCGCGGGCTGCGCCGCGGCCAGCGCGAAGCCGAGCACCGCCAGCCAGGCGGCGAACCGCGCCAGCGGCGGCGCCGTGCGCACGGCGGCGAAGCCGAGCGCGGCCAGCAGCAGCAGGGCCGCGACCACGATCACGGCCGGCGACCCGCCGCCGGCAGGAACACCGGCGACAACCAGTCGACGCGGTCGCCGACGTCGCGGCCCCGCCCGCAGTCGACCTCGAACGCGACCGTCTGCCCGGCGCGGACCGGCAGCAGGCCGCTGTCGCGCGGACGGCCGGCGCGCAGGCCGCGCTGCTCGAACTTCACGGCGCCGTCGACCAGCACGCGCACGTCGACCTCGGCCGCGACGCCGGCAGCGAGCCCCGCGTCGTCGAGGCCGACGCGCGTCCAGACGAACGCCGCGTCGGCCGGCACCGCGAACACGAGCCGGCTGCGGCTGTGCACGCCGAGCCCCTTGGCGTGGCTACGGCCGCCGACGACCAGCGGATCGCCGAGCACCGAACGATCGCGTTGCCACGGGTAGAGCACCTCGGCATCGATACCGCTCTCGGTCACCTCGGTCGGCACGAGGTCGGAAGCGAACGTGCCGGCGGCGGTGAAGCACAGGCAGGCGAGGTCGGCCACCCGCAGGTCGACGACCGCACCACCGTCGAGTTCGAGCTGCACGGCCGCTTCGGTCCAGCGCCGCAGCGCAACCGCGAGCCGGTCGCCGGTGCGCGTGGTCAACCAGGCCGCCGGCGCCGCGCGCCGTTCGGTCGGGTCGGCGATCCGCAGCGCGACGAACGACTGCGGCGCGAACCAGCGCGGCGCGTCGGCGCCGTCCGGCGCGAACAGCACGCCGGTGTCACCGCAGCGGTGCAGGGCGCCGGCGAGCATGTCGTGGCCGACTCCCGCGCGCAGGAAGATCGCTTCGGCGACACCATCCGGCAGGTGCAGGCGCAGCGGGTCGCGCACTCCGGCGGCCGCGATCGCGGCGACGCGGTCGATGCGGAACTCCTGGCGACCGAGCACCGGCGACTGCAGTTCGACCGTGTCGCCGTTCGCGTCGCCGCCGACCAGCTGCCCGTAGACCACGTCGCCGTCGGGCGCGTGCAGCGCAGGCAGTTCGACGACCTTCGCCGCGGCCCCGTGCACGGCGACCAGTTCGTCGGCACCGATGCGCCGCGGCGCGCCGTCGACCACGGCCTCGAAGCCGCGCTGCGGGTCGCCGCGCAGGCTGCTGGCCAGCACGGTGCGGCCATCACGCAGCGAGAGCTCGAACGGGTTCGTCTGGGCTGCGGGCGCAACCGCGCCAGCCAGCGCAACCAGCGCCCCCAGCGCCACCTGCATCGCCATGCCAGAATGGCGGCCAGGCCCGCGCCGGAATCGGGTCGGACTGCCAGTTTGGCGTTCATCGGTGCGGAACGCAGGCTCCGACCGCTGCCGCAAACGCGCTTCAAGTTTGTTGTCAGACTCGGGTTGCATCGTCACCACCGCGGCCGATCGCGAGCCGGTCGCAATCGGCACCACTGTTGCTTTGCGGCGCGCCCACTGCCGGGCCTCGCCATTCGCGGGCCGCCCGGCCGCCGGTGCCGCCCACGCGGTGGCCCGGGCCGCCACCCACCACGAAAGAAGTATCCAGGATTCCCCCTGAGGTTGTGATGGTCAAACAACTCGTGTTCGAAAACGACGCGCGCGAAGCAGTGCTGCGCGGTGTCACCAAGCTGGCGAAGGCCGTCGTCTCCACGCTGGGCCCCCGGGGCCGCAACGCCGTGCTCGACAAGGGCTGGGGCGGGCCGACGGTGACCAAGGACGGCGTCACCGTCGCCGAGGAGATCGAGCTCGAAGATCGCTACGAGAACATGGGCGCCAAGCTGGTCAAGGAAGCGGCCAGCAAGACGTCCGACGTCGCCGGTGACGGCACCACGACCGCGACGCTGCTGGCGCAGTCGATCTGCGAAGAGGGCATGAAGTACCTGACGGCCGGCGCCAACCACGCCGAGCTGATCAAGGGCATCCGTGCCGCCGCCGACGCCGTGGTCGCCGAGCTGCACCGCATGAAGAAGGCGGTGCCGGGCAACGACCAGAAGGCGATCATGCAGGTCGCCGCGATCGCCGCGAACAACGACCCGGAGATCGGCAAGATCATCGCCGACGCGATGAAGAAGGTCGGCCAGGACGGCGTGATCACGGTCGAGGAAGGCAAGGGCCTCGAGACCGAAGTCAAGGTCGTCGAAGGCATGCAGTTCGACCGCGGCTACCTGTCGCCGCACTTCGTCACCGATGCGGAGACGATGACCGTCGACCTGCGCGACTGCTACGTGCTGGTGCACGAGGACAAGCTGTCGAACGTGCGCCCGCTGCTGCCGCTGCTCGAGAAGCTGAAGGAGAGCAACAAGCCGCTGCTGATCATCGCCGAGGACATCGAGGGCGAAGCGCTGGCGACGCTGGTCGTCAACAAGCTGCGCGGCGTGCTGAAGGTCTGCGCGGTCAAGGCGCCGGGCTACGGCGACCGCCGCAAGGCCATGCTGCAGGACATCGCGATCCTGTGCGGCGGCGAAGCGATCTTCAAGGATCTCGGCCTCGACCTCGAGAAGGTGCAGCTGCGCCAGCTCGGCGTGGCCAAGAAGGTGCTGATCGACGGCGACAACACGACGATCGTCGAGGGCAAGGGCAAGACCGCCGACATCAAGGCGCGCGCCGAGCAGATCCGCCGCGAGATCGAGGCGACGACGTCCGACTACGACCGCGAGAAGCTGCAGGAGCGGCTCGCGAAGCTGACCGGCGGCATCGCCGAGGTCCGCGTCGGCGCCCACACCGAGACCGAGATGAAGGAGCGCAAGGCGCTGGTCGAGGACGCGCTGCACGCCACGCGCGCCGCGATCGCCGAAGGCGTCCTGCCGGGCGGCGGCACGGCGCTGCTGAAGGCCAGCAAGGTGCTCGACAAGCTCGAGCTCGGCGGCGACCAGCAGTTCGGCGTCGACCTGATGCAGGCCGTCGCGCAGAAGCCGGTGCGCACGATCGCGCAGAACGCCGGTGTCGACGGCGCCGTCGTCGCCCGCCGCGTGCTGAACGAGAAGAGCGCCACGCACGGCTTCAACGCGCTGACCCGCGAGTACGGCGACATGTTCGAGTTCGGCATCGTCGACCCGACCAAGGTCACGCGCTCGGCGCTGCAGAACGCGGTCTCGGTCGCGGCACTGCTGCTGACGACCGACTGCGTGATCACCGAGGGCAAGAAGGACGACGACAAGGCCGCGCCGGCCATGCCCGGCATGTGACGCGGCGCACGACCCCACCCCACACCAGAACCCCATTCATCCGGAGTAGAAGAACATGGCATCCCTGCGACCCCTGGACGATCGCGTCGTGCTGAAGGTGCTCGACGCCGAAGAGAAGACCGCCGGCGGCATCCTGCTGCCCGACACCGCGAAGGAGAAGCCGCAGCGCGGCAAGGTGACCGCGGTCGGCAACGGCCGCCTCGGCAAGGACGGCAAGCGGCTGCAGCTCGACGTCAAGAAGGGCGACATCGTGCTGTTCGGCAAGTACGCCGGCAGCGACGTCAAGGTCGACGGCGAGGACTACAAGATCCTGCGCGAGAACGAGATCCTCGCCAAGGTGGAGGGCTGAACCGATGGGCAAGCAGATCATGTACGACGACGTCGCACGCCGTAAGGCAGTCGAAGGCGTCCAGAAGCTCGCCAGAGCCGTCAAGGTCACGCTCGGCCCGGCCGGCAAGAACGTCATCATCGAGAAGTCGTTCGGCGGCCCGCAGGTCACCAAGGACGGTGTCACGGTCGCCAAGGAGGTCGAGCTCGAGGACCCGTTCGAGAACATGGGCGCGAAGCTCGTGCGCGAGGTCGCCAGCAAGACCAACGACGTCGCCGGTGACGGCACGACGACCGCGACCGTGCTCGCCGAGGCGATCCTGACGATCGGCCAGCGCTACCTGACCTCGGGCGTCGACCCGAACCACCTGCGCGCCGGCATCGACGCCGCCGTCGCCGCGATCGTCGAGAAGCTCGCCGGCATGGCGAAGAAGATCGACAACAAGAGCCGCGAGCAGATCGCGCAAGTCGGCGCGATCTCGGCCAACAACGACACCGAGATCGGCAAGCTGCTCGCCGAGGCGATGATGAAGGTCGGCGCCGAAGGCGTCGTGACGGTCGAAGAGGGCAAGAGCGCCAACGTCGAGCTCGAGCACGTCGACGGCATGCAGTTCGACAAGGGCTACGTGTCGCCGTACTTCATCACCGACCCGAAGACGATGGAGTCGTCGTTCGAGAACGCCGTGATCCTCGTGCACGAGAAGAAGATCTCGAGCGTGCGCGAGATGATCCCGCTGCTCGAGCAGGTCTCGCGCGCCGGCAAGCCGCTGGTGATCGTCGCCGAGGACATCGAGTCCGAGGCGCTCGCGGCGCTGGTCGTCAACCGCCTGAAGGGCGTGCTGCAGGTCGTCGCGGTCAAGGCGCCTGGCTTCGGCGACCGCCGCAAGGCCATGCTGCAGGACATCGCGACCCTGTGCGGCGGCCAGTTCATCAGCGAGGACCTCGGTCTGAAGCTGGAGAACGTCACGCTCGAGCAGCTCGGCACGGCGCAGAAGGTGCGCATCAGCAAGGACGCGACGACGATCATCGGCGGCGCCGGCAAGAAGGCCGAGATCACGGCCCGCGCCGACAGCATCCGCAGCCAGATCGAGCGCACGACGTCGGACTACGACCGCGAGAAGCTGCAGGAGCGGCTCGCGAAGCTGACCGGCGGCGTCGCGATCATCCGTTCCGGCGCGATGACCGAGGCCGACATGAAGCAGAAGAAGCAGCGCATCGAGGACGCGTTGAACGCGACCCGGGCCGCCGTCGAAGAGGGCATCGTGCCCGGCGGCGGTGTCGCGCTGCTGCGCGCCAGCAAGGTGCTCGACACGCTGAAGGTCAAGGGCGACCAGCAGTTCGGCGTCGAGATCCTGAAGCGCGCCTGCGAAGCGCCGATGCGCCAGATCGCCGAGAACGCCGGCGAGGACGGCTCGGTCGTCGTCGACGAAGCGCTGTCGAAGAAGCCGAACGAGGGCTTCAACGCGCTGACCGGCGAGTGGGTCGACATGTTCCAGGCCGGCATCGTCGATCCGACCAAGGTCGTGCGCTGCGCGCTGCAGAACGCAGCCAGCATCGCCGGCCTGATGCTGACCACGAACACGATGGTCACCTCGATCCAGGAGGACAAGAAGGCCGTCGAGGGCAGCACCAGTTGATCCCGGCCCCGGCGGGCGCTGAACCTGTTCCCCGGACTCAGTCGGCGGGGATGGGCGGCCGATTGGGCCCCCATCCCCGCGTTGGCATCGGCAGTTCCGTTCTCGAGATGACCCAGAAGCGCGACTACTACGAAGTGCTCGGCGTCGCCCGGTCGGCCGACGACGACACGATCAAGCGGGCCTACCGCAAGCTCGCGCTCGAGAACCACCCGGATCGCAACCCAGGCAACGCCGACGCCGAGCGGCGCTTCAAGGAAGCCGCCGAGGCCTATGCGGTGCTCGGCGACGCCCAGAAGCGCCAGCGCTACGACCAGTACGGCCACGCCGGCGTCGACGGACCGCAGGGCGGCCAGGGCTTCGCGTCGGCCGAGGACGTGTTCGCTGCGTTCGGCGACCTGTTCGGCGGCAACGGCGGGTTCTTCGAACAGTTCTTCGGCGGTGGCGGCCGCCGCGGCCGCGGCCGGCGCGGCGCGAGCCTCAAGGTCGACCTCGAGCTGACGCTCGAAGAGGTCGCGACCGGCGTCAAGAAGACGATCGAACTGAAGCGCGCCGAGCGCTGCGACGCGTGCAGCGGCTCCGGCGCTCGCGCCGGCACCAAGAAGAAGCGCTGCGGCACCTGCGGCGGCCACGGTCAGGTGGTGCGGTCGCAGGGCTTCTTCCAGCTGCGCCAGGTCTGCCCGACCTGCGCCGGCCAGGGTGAACTGGTCGAGGATCCGTGCCCGAAGTGCGAAGGCCGCGGTGCCGTGCCGAAGGACGCGCCGATCACGATCACGATCCCGGCCGGCATCGAGTCCGGCCACACCGAGCGCATCGTCGGCCACGGCGAGCCCGGTGACGGCGGCGGCCCGGCCGGCGACCTGGTGGTCGTGCTGCACGTCAAGGAGCACGACGTCTACACGCGGTTCGGCGACGACCTGCTGATGCAGTCGCGCATCTCGTTCCGGCAGGCGGTCATGGGCGACGAGATCGAGATCCCGACCATCACCGGCGAGACCGTCGCCATGAAGATCCCGGCCGGCACCCAGCCCGGCGAGAAGCTGCGCGTGCGCAACCACGGCCTGCCGCGAGCCGACGGCTATGGCCGCGGCAACCTCGTCGTACAGGTGCAGGTCGACGTGCCCCGCAAGATCACCGGCGAACAGGAAGAACTGCTGCGGCGGTTCGACGAGCTCGACGGTGGCCGCAAGGGCAAGAAGAACGCCAAGAAGACCATCTTCGAGAAGGTGAAGGACATCTTCTCCTGACCCTGCTCCCGCCCCGCTTGCGACCCATTCCCCGAACGGAACCAACCGTGCACGAGACCAACGACACCCCGGACGCGCCGCAGGACGAGCCCGTGGTCGAGATTCCGGCCCACGAGCAGGAACTGGTGCGCCTCAAGGAAGAACGCGACAACTTCGAGCAGCAGCTGGCGCGCACGATGGCCGACCTGGCCAACATGCGGCGGCGCCAGAAGCAGGAACTCGACGACGGCCGCCGGCGCGTGCTCGAGGGCCTGACGCAGGAACTGCTGCCGGTGCTCGACACGTTCGGCATGGCGCTGGCCGCGGCCGACCAGGACCCGAAGGTGCTGCTGGAAGGCGTGCGCATGGTGCGCTCGATGCTGGCGTCGGTGCTCGAACACCACGGCCTGGTCGAGATCCCGGCGCAGGGCCAGAACTTCGATCCGTTGCGGCACGAGGCCGTGGCCGTCGAACCGACGCCCGGCGTGCCGGAAGGCCGCATCCTGCGCGTGCTGCAGACCGGCTACCAGCTCGGCGATCGCGTCGTGCGGCACAGCCGCGTCGTCGTCGCCGGCCCCGCCGCGACCTGACCCCGAACCGACCCACTGCACCTGGAGGACCGACCATGCCCACCTACGACTACCTGTGCTCGGCCTGTGGCCATCGCTTCGAGGAGTTCCAGTCGATGTCCGCGAAGGCGCTGCGCAAGTGCCCGGCGTGCAAGAAGAGCGCGCTCGAGCGGCTGATCGGCGCCGGCGCCGGCGTGATCTTCAAGGGTTCCGGCTTCTACGAAACCGACTACCGCGGCAGCTCCTACTCGAGCGACGCGAAGAAGGACGCCGGCGGCGGCTGCACGCCCGCGTGCGGCACCGGCGATGCGCCGGCCGGCTGCAAGATGACCAAGAAGGACAGCGACGCGAAGTCGTAGCAGCCCGCGGCGCCGCGGCTCACACGAAGCCGTCGACGACGCCGCCCGGTGGCCGCCCCGGCGCCGCGCCGTCGTCGCCGCGGCGCAGCCCGGTGACGACCAGCAGCCACGCCGCGAGTTCGACCGCCTTCGTGATCCAGTCGGGCAAGAACGCCTCGAGCCCCGGCGCCAGGCGCGCCGCGAGCAGCGCGACGACCAACCCGAGACCGGCGCAACAGAGGACCTTGCCGCGGCCGAAGCTCGCGTCCCGCCGCAGCCACCACGCGGCCGCGCCGACGGCACCGACGGCACCGAGCGCGAGCGCCACGTGGCGGTAGGCCGCGTTCGGCCCGCGCAGGTGGTGTTCGGGGTCGAGCGCGGCAGCGCACCAGGCGCCGACCGCGTGCGCCAGCGCGTGCACGTCGAACGCCTTGTCGACCACGATCAGCAGCAGTGCCGCGGCGATCAGCAGCCAGCCGGGCCGCACCGGCGCCGGCGCGCGCCGGCAGCGCACGATCGCCCCAGCCGCCGCGAGCCCCCACACGACGCCCTCGAGCAGCGGGGCGTCGAAGCCGTCACCGTCGGTCCAGACCATGTTCCTCCGGCGCGGGTCGAGGCCGCGCCAACGCGGTGCACAGCAGCGCACCAAGGGCCAGCGCGGCGCCGAGCAGACTCTTGCCGGGCTCGACGCCGATGCAGAGCGGCATCCAGCCGTCGACCGACAGCGTGCGCACCGTGATGTAGAACACGTTGACGGCCATCACCGCCAGCGCCGCGCGCTGCAGCGCCGACAGACGCCGCGACCAGACGAACGCCTGCCGCGCGGCCCACAGCAGCAGCGGGAACACGACCAGCCCGATCGCGACCTTGAACCACAACCGGGCCTCGTAGACGCCGAGCCAGATCAGCGCGTTCTTGCCGGCCAGGTAGATCGGCTTGTTCCAGCCGAGCGCGTACAGGCTCAGCAGCAGCAGCGCCCCGGCACACGGCCACCACCACGACCGGCCGCCGGCACCGCGTGTGCGCCAGGCCGCCAGCGCGGCGGTCGCACCCCAGGCCCAGGGCAGCACGTCGGCGAGCTGCATCGGTCACTCCGCCGCCAGCGCGTCGGGGTTCCAGGCCGTGATGCGGGCACCGTTCTGGAACACGTCCAGCACGCCGAGACCGCCGTGCGGCAGCTGCAGCGAGAAGCAGCGCGACAACCGCATGCCGAGCATCGCCGCCGTGAACCCGCTCAGCAGCGAACCTGGCAGCACGACCGCGAGCGAGCGGCCCGCAACCGCCGGCATCGTCTCGGTCCACCACGACAGCACGCGTTCGACCGCCTCGCCGAGGCTCTCGCCGCCCGGCGCCTTCGCCTCGCCGAACTCCGCGAAGAACGTGCGCACGGCTGAGTCCTCGTCGCGCATGACGTCCTGCCACGCGCGGCCCTGCCAGCGGCCCATCTCCTGGTCGCGCAGCCGGTCGTCGGCTCGCGCCTCCTGCCCGCGCCCCTCGGCGAGCGCGCGCGCCGGGCCCAGACACTGCGGCTGCGAGCTCGCGTACACGGCCGCGATCGTGACCGGCTTCAACCGGTCGAGCCAGCGCAGCACCTGCGCGCGACCGCGGCGGCTCAGCTCCGCCGGGCCGGCGCCGACCGCGCACGCGGCGTGGGCCGGGTCCAGTTCCGGGTGGCGGAACAACCACAGACGGCAGAAGTCGGTCGGCTCCTCGATCACGGCGCGAATCTTGGCGAACGCGCGGGCGCGGGTCCATCGTGGCCTCGCGGCGCCGACGCCAGTAGCCTGCCGCGGTGAGCTTCGCGACGCTGAAGACCGGCATCGACGGTCTCGACGGAATCCTCGGCGGCGGCATCCGCTACCCGGACGACGGCGCCGCGTTCGTCTGCCTGGCCGGCGGCCCCGGCACCGGCAAGACGCTGCTCGCGCTCGAGCTGATCGTGCGCGCGTGGCTCGACGGCGCGGACGGCGCGACGTTCCTCTACTACTCGGTCGAGCACACGCCGGAGAGCATCCACAAGAAGCTCGCCTCCGACTTCGACTGGTTCCGCTCCGGGGCGCGCATCGCCACGCAGCCGCGCGAGGTGCCCGGCAAGCAGGTGCTGCTGGCCGAATCGCCGCACGGCACGACCAAGCTGGTGACGACGCAGGCCCGCCCGGCGTCGATGCAGCAGAAGAGCGCGCGCGGCACCACGATCGACATCGAGTGGATCCTGGCCGAGATCGAGAACCACCGGCTGGTCGACCCGGTGCAGCTGGTCGTGATCGACAACGTCGGCCTGCTGCTGACCGACCTCGAGTACTTCGAGAAGCGCGCCGCGCTGCTGGAAGTCCGGCGCCGGCTGCTCGAGAGCCGCATCCACGGCATCTTCGTCATGGAGGAGGCGCACCCGCGCGACTTGCGCCTGCCGTCGGCCGAGGAGTTCTCGACCGACCTGATGATCCACCTGTCGTTCCGCGAAGAGGCGACCGACTTCAAGGCCCGCGCGATCGAGATCAGCAAGGCCCGGCACCAGTACTACTACCGCGGCGTGCACCACTTCTCGATCGCCGGCCGCGGCATCACGCGCGACGTCTACCTGGGCGCGCGCAACGAGCGTGGCCCCGGCATCCACATCTACCCGTCGGTCGCGGCGCAGCTGTCGATGGCGCGCGACCAGGCACAGTTCACGGTGCCGGCACGCGGCGACCACGCGATCGACCTCGGCCATCCAGACCTCGACGCGGCGTTCCTGCGCGACACCGGGCCGGCGCTGCGGTCGTCGACGGTGCTGCTGGCCGAACCGGGCACGCGCGCGACGTTCCTGGCGCTGCGCTTCCTGGCCGCGGGCCTGCGGCAGGGCGAACGCGTGCTGTTCGTGTCGACGCGCGAGGACCGCGACGCGATCCGGCGCATCTGCCAACGCGAACCGGTGCTGCGCGACGTGTGCCTCGGCCCCGACGGCCGCTTCGCGCCGGACTTCCGCGTCGTCTACCTGCACCCCGAGTTCATCGCGCCGGGCAAGTTCACCTGGGACCTGATGCGCCTGTGCCAGGGCGGCCACGACCGCGGCCAGCCGCGCCCCGTCGCGCGCATGGCGTTCGACAACCTTTTCCGGCTGCAGGACCGCTTCCCGCTGATCGTCGAACAGCGGTTCCTGATCGCGGCGATGCTCGACATGCTGCGCTACGAAGGCATCACGCCGCTGTTCGTCGACATGGTGCCGCCGGGCACCAACGGCGGCGGCAGCGACTTCGATCCGTCGCCGTACCTGGTCGGCTTCGACAACGTGCTGCACCTGTACTTCGCGCGGCAGGGCAACGACCAGGCGCCGCGCTTCCGCGTGCTGAAGTCGGTCGGCAACGACTACCACACCGACGACCGGCCGATCGACTGGCGGCGCAGCTGACGCAGAACGCGGACGCGAACTGTCGCCGCGACGTCGGGTTCGGTAGCCTGGATCCGCTGGTTCCGGCCAGCGCGCACGCCCCGCTCCGGGCGCCACACCCCCACCGATCATCCATGCGCCGAACGCTCGCCGCCTGCCTCGTGCTCTCCCCCGTCGTCCTGGCCCAGGAACCGCCGCAGAAGGTCGTCAGCGGCGAACTCGGCGTCGACGTGACGTCGCAGTACTTCTTCCGCGGCATCCTGCAGGAGAACCAGGGCGTGATCGTGCAGCCGCGCATCGAGCTCGGCTACGACCTCTACCAGGCCCAGGGTGAGGGCACGCTGCAGTCGCTGGACCTGCGCTTCGGGCTGTGGAACAGCCTGCAGGACGGCCCCGGCGACGACACCGGCGGCATCTGGTACGAGAGCGACTTCTACATCGAGATCAGCAGCAAGCTCGGCCAGAAGCTCGGCGTGTCGGCGGCCTACTGGACCTACCAGACGCCCAACGCGACGCCGTCGTTCTCGAAGGGCGGCACGCCGGTCGAAGAACTCGTGTTCCGCGTCGACTACGACGACCGCGAGGAAATGGGCGAATCGGTCAGCGGCGGCCTGCGGCCCTGGGTCCTGCTGGCGATCGAAGTCGACGGCCAGCGCGACGTCGCCGTCAACGGCCACGTCGGCACCTACCTCGAACTCGGCGTCGAACCGACGTTCGAGATCGGCAAACTCGGCGACGACCCGCTGCTGCTGTCGGTGCCGACCAAGCTCGGCCTCAGCCTCGGCGACTACTACGAGGACTTCAACGGCGGCGACGACGACTTCTTCGGTTACTTCTCGGTCGGCGCCGAGCTGTCGGCGGCGCTCGGCTTCCTGCCGGACGGCATGGGGCCGTGGGAAGGGTTCGCGGCGCTGCACTTCCTGCTGCTCGGCGACAACAACGAGGCGCGCAACGTCGGCGACTCGAGCGAACTGGTGTTCCAGTTCGGTGCCAGCACCTTCTTCTGAGCCCGCCGCCGGTGCGGCCGCGCGCCCTCAGGGCGCCGGCCGCCGCGCCAGGTCGTCGTCGAACCGCACCTCGACCTGCATGCGCGACAGGTTGTCGAACGTGCGCTTGCGCCGCAGCAGCGGCCACCAGTCGTAGAGCAGCAGTTCGACCGGCCGCCACATCGCGACCCAGCCGATGATCAGCAGGCCCTCCTCGACGACACGCACCCACTCCGCCGTCGACACCTGGTGCAGCAGCTGCCGCGCCCCCATGCAGGCCGCCAGGAACAACAGTCCCACCAGCAGGCTCGACCGCCCCTGCTGCAGCGTGCGGCGCACGTCGAGCCGCGCCAGCTCCGAGCGGTAGGTGAAGTAGTTCTGCACCGCGCTGCGCACGGTCTGCTCGGGTTCGAACCGACGCTGGTCAGCCGGCAGGTGCAACCGGAACAGCAGCGGCGCGTCCGGCGGGTACTCGCGCGCCCAGCTGACGATGAACTCCTCGGCGTCGCGGTCGAGGTCCTTCTCGTGGAACGGCGCCGGATCGAACGAATCGAACAGCTGGTTCAGTTCCCGCAGCCGCAGCTCGATCGGGCGCGGTGGCACCGCGGGCGGATTCACCGCGCGGCCCTGTGGCCCTGCACGATCCGCTCGACGACGTCCGGTTCGGCCAGCGTCGTGATGTCGCCGAGGTCCTGGTAGTTGCCCTCACCGATCTTGCGCAGGATGCGGCGCATGATCTTGCCGCTGCGCGTCTTCGGCAGCCCGGGCACGACCTGCACCCGGTCCGGCACCGCGATCGCGCCGATCGCCTTGCGCACCTGCTGCTTCAGCACCGCTTCGACTTCGGTCGCCGGCACGCCGTCGGCAGCCTTGCCGGGGATCACGAACGCCAGGATGCCGGTGCCCTTCAGGTCGTGCGGGAACCCGACCACGGCCGCTTCGGCGCAGAACTCGTGCGCGACCAGCGCGCTCTCGATCTCGGCGGTACCGAGCCGGTGGCCGGACACGTTCAGCACGTCGTCGACGCGGCCCGTGATCCAGTGGTAGCCGTCCTCGTCGCGCCGGCAGCCGTCGCCGGTGAAGTAGAGGCCAGGGTAGGTCGTGAAGTAGGTCTGGCGAAACCGCTCGTGGTCGTTCCAGATCGTGCGCGCCTGGCCGGGCCAGCTGCCGGCGAGGCACAGGTTGCCGGACACCCCGTTGCCGTGCAGGACCTCGCCCTTCTCGTCGACCAGCACCGGCCGCACGCCCGGCAGCGGCAGCGTCGCCGAACCCGGCTTGCACGGCGTCGCGCCGGGCAACGGCGCGATCAGGATGCCGCCGGTCTCGGTCTGCCACCAGGTGTCGACGACGGCGCAGCGGCCCTCGCCGACGACGTCGTGGTACCACTGCCAGACCTCCGGGTTGATCGGTTCGCCGACGCTGCCGAGCACGCGGATGCTGTCGCGGCGGTGCTTCTTGACCGGCTCGTCGCCGAACCGCAGCAGCGCGCGCAGCGCGGTCGGCGCCGTGTAGAAGATCGATGCCTGGACGTCGTCGCAGACCTGCCAGTAGCGGCTCGCGTCGGGGTAGACCGGCGTCGACTCGAACAGCACCGTCGTCGCACCGTTGGCCAGCGGGCCGTAGACGATGTAGCTGTGGCCGGTGACCCAGCCGACGTCGGCGGCGCAGAAGTGCACGTCCCCGGGATGCCAGTCGAACACCAGCTCGTGCGTGTAGCTGGCGTAGACCAGGTAGCCACCGGTCGTGTGCAGCTGCCCCTTCGGTTTGCCGGTCGAGCCGGACGTGTAGAGCACGAACAGCGGGTCCTCGCTGTCCATCCACTGCACCGGACAGTGCGAACGCTGCCGCGCCATCTCGTCGGCGAGCCACAGATCGCGGCCCTTCTGCATCGGCACCGTCGTGTCGGTGCGGCGCGCCACCAGCACCGTGCGCACCGGCAGTTCCTCGATCGCCTGGTCGACGGTCCGCTTCAGCGGGATCGTCTTGCCGCCGCGCAGCCCTTCGTTGGCGGTCAGCACGACGCGGCAGTCCGCGTCGACGATGCGGTCGCGCAGCGATTCGGCCGAGAAGCCGGCGAACACGACCGAGTGCACCGCGCCGATCCGCGCGCAGGCCAGCATCGCGAACACGGCCTCCGGGATCATCGGCAGGTAGATGCAGACGCGGTCGCCCTTCTGCACGCCGTGGCGCTTCAGCACGTTCGCGAGCCGGCCGACCTGCTCGTGCAGTTCGCGGTAGCTGACGGGCCGGTACTGGCCCGGTTCGTCGCCGACCCACAGGATCGCGGTCTGCTCGCCGCGCTCGACCAGATGGCGGTCGATGCAGTTGTAGGCGGCGTTCAGCTGGCCGCCGAGGTACCACGCGATCTCGGCCTTGTGGAAGTCCTGCTCGCAGGCGCGCGCGAACGGGTGGAACCAGTCGATGCGTTCGGCCTGGCGCCGCCAGAAGCCCGACGGGTCGGCCAGCGATTCGTGGTAGAGACGCTGGTAGTGCGCGAACGACGCGACATGCGCGCGGCGCGCGATCTGCGGCTTCGTCGGGACGATGCGGTCGCTCACGGTCTCACCTCGCGGTCACAACGTGCGGGCCCAGTGCAGCAGCGTGCGCACGGCCGTGCCGGCGGCGCCACCCTTGTAGTAGTCCTTCGCCAGACCGCCGTACGCGGCGCCGGCAATGTCCAGGTGCGCCCACGGCGTGTCGCCGGCGAAGAACGACAGGAACGCGGCGCCCGCGGTCGAACCGTTGCCGTGCGCCGGACTGTTGATGTTCGCGAGGTCGGCGAACTTGCTCCGCATCTGGTCCTTGTGGCAGTCCCACAGCGGCAGCTGCCACAGCGGTTCGTCGGCCGCCTTGCCGGCGGCGATCAGCGCGTCGATCGTCTTCTGGTCGTTGCCCATGATGCCGGCCATCTCGTGGCCGAGCGCGGTCACGACCGCACCGGTCAGCGTCGCCAGGTCGACCATCACCGCCGGGTCGTGGAAGCGCTTGGCGTAGGCGATCGCGTCGGCGAGCACGAGCCGCCCTTCGGCGTCGGTGTTCAGCACCTCGATCGTGTGCCCGTCCATGGCCCGCACGACGTCGCCGGGCTTCTGCGCGTTGGGGCCGGGCATGTTCTCGGTCGCGGCCACCAGACCGA
Organism: Planctomycetota bacterium; assembly: GCA_016794425.1. Taxonomy (GTDB): domain Bacteria; phylum Planctomycetota; class UBA1135; order UBA1135; family UBA2386; genus JAEUHS01. The sequence goes on along the minus strand of JAEUHR010000053.1, from coordinate 32,196 downwards.
CGAGGTGGTGCCTGGGCTCGTGGCCGCCGAGGCCGCCGTGCTTGAGCGCGTGGAAGAAGCCGAGCACCGCGCCCGCGCCGCACATGTCGTAGCGCATCTCGTCCATCTTCGACGCCGGCTTGATGCTGATGCCGCCGGTGTCGAACGTCAGCCCCTTGCCGATCACGCAGGCGGTCTTGCGGGCACCGCGGGCCCGATACTCGAGCACCAGGAAGCGCGGCGGTTCGTCGCTGCCGCGCGCGACGCCGAGCAGAGCGCCCATGCCGAGCCGTTCCATCGCCTTCTTGTCGAGCACCTTGGCGCGGATCCGGCCGCCCGCGAGCCGGCGCGCCGCCTGCGCCAGCGCCGTCGGCGTGCACAGGTTCGACGGCTGGTTCTCGAGGTCGCGCGCGAACACGGTCGCCTCGGCGCCGATGCGGCCGAGTTCGAGCCCGTCGGCAAAGGCACGCTCGTCGCGCTTGCCGAAGCCGGCGACCGCGATCCGGCACGACTGGCCCCGGCGCGGCTTCGGCTTCTGCTGCCGCGGCGGCTCGTAGGCGTAGGCACCCAGCACCAGCCCTTCCGCGATCGCCATGCCGGCGGCTTCGGCGTCGACGGGGCCCAGCGCGGCGGCCGGCACCACGAGCCCGAAGTCGTCGACCCCGGCCTTCTCGGCGGCGGCCTGTGCGACCGCGGCGGCGCGCCGCAGCGCTTCGGTGCTGAGTTTCTGCGCGTCACCGAGCCCGACACAGCCGAGCCGCCGCAGACCCGCCTTCGCCGGCTGGTGGAACAGACCGACCTTGCGCACGCCGGTGGCGAGGTCACCGGTGGCGTGCGCGGCCGCCAAGGCGGCGCGCAGACCCGGGCCGGCGTCCGGCACGCTGCCATCGGTCGCGAACACCAGCACGAGAGCACCGCGCGTGTGCGCGGCGAGAGGCACGGAGCGGATCTTCATTCGGGGCTCGTTGTAGCCCGCCGACCGCGGCGGCACCACGCTGCGGCGTCGCGCGGCGTCAAACGCCGGGCCGCGGCAGATCGCCGATCCAGCGCTCACCGTCGGCCGCGCGCAGCCGTTCGCGCTTCCAGATCGGCACCTCGGTCTTCAAGCGATCGATCAGGAAGCGGCAGGCGTCGAACGCCGGTCCGCGGTGCGGGGACGCGACGACGATCGCGACCGAGGCTTCGCCGATCGGCACGACGCCGAGCCGGTGCACGACACGCGCGCGCGTGATCGGGTAGCGCTTGATCGCCTCCTCGAACAGGGCACAGAGGATCCGTTGTGCCATCTCCGGGTAGGCCTCGTATTCGAGGTGCACGACCGCGGCGCCGTCGTTGTGGTCGCGCGTCGTGCCGAGGAACGTCACGACCGCGCCGTCGGCATCGGTGCGGCACTCGACTTCGAGCGCGCGCGGATCGATCGGACCGTGCACCAGATCGAAGCGGTACAGGTCGCGCGCGCCCGAACCGCCGCTGATCGGCGGGATGAAGGCGACCTCGTCGCCGTCGCGCAGCACGCTCTCCGCACGGGCGTAATCACGGTTGACGGCGTAGGCCACGGGGATCCGCAGCAGGGCCGGACGCTCGGCGCCGAGTTTTTGGCGCAGGCCCTCGATCGTGGTGCCGCCCGGAACCTCGACGAGCAAGGACTCGACGCCAAGGGCCTCTCGGATCGCGGCGAAGCAGCGCAGAGTGACGCGAACCGGCGGGGTCGGCATGACTACATTGTGCAGACCACGTGGGCACGATGGCCAGCGCTGGTTTACTGTCCCAGATCGAGCCCAGTCCCCTTCGAATCGCCCTACCACCATGCGACGCACGTTCCTCCCGATCGCCTTCGCCGCCAGCGCCGCGTCCCTCGCCAGCCAGACCTGGCAGGAGATCACTCCGACGACGTTCCCGTCGACCCGCCGCGGTGCCGCGATGGCATTCGACAGCACGGCGAACCGCCTGCTGCTCTACGGCGGCGCCCAACCGACACCGGCCGTGATCCTCAGCGAGACGTGGGCCTACAACGGCACCTGGACCAAGCTGAACCCGGCCACGTCGCTGCCGCGCTGGGGCCACCAGATGGTGCGCAACACGGCGACCAACCGCGTGGTCGCGTTCGGCGGTCGCTCGCCGACGATCGCGGCGCTCGCCAACGACACGATCGAGTGGACCGGCACGAACTGGGTGGCGGTGCCGACTCCGACCGCGCCGCAGGCGCGCTACCGGCACGGGCTCGCGTTCGACTCGCAGCGCAACGTCATGGTGCTGTTCGGCGGCCGCGGCGTGTCGCAGGTGCTCGACGACACGTGGGAGTTCGACGGCGTCACGTGGACGCAGCGTGCGCCGGCGACCCAGCCGCCGCCGCGGGAGGACTTCGTGATGGCCTACGACGCCAGCATGGGCGTGACCATCGTGTTCGGCGGCTTCGATCCGGACACCAACAGCCTGCTCGGCGACACGTGGGAGTGGGACGGCAACACCTGGACCGAGCGCACGCCGGTGACGTCGCCGACCGCCCGCTACCGCGCGGCGGCGGCGTTCGACACGACGCGCCAGCGCCTCGTGATGTACGGCGGCTTCGACGGCACCGACATCAGCACCGAAACGTGGGAGTACGCGAGCGGCGCGTGGAACGTCGTGGCCAGCGGTGCCAACACGGGGACCCAGGATGCGACCGAAGTGCACGCCGGCTATGACCCGCAGCGGCGCAAGTTCGTCAACTACGGCGGCGTCGGCGCGGTGTTCAACGACGAGACCTGGGAGTTCACCGGTGCCACGACCGGCGTGCTCGGCACGTTCGGCACCGGCTGCCCGACGTCCACCGGCATCGCCGTGCCGTCGGCCGCCGTGCCGCCGGCCATCAACACGACCTACACGATCGAGTGGTCGAACCTGCCCGCGACGACACCAGCGGTGATCTCGGTGCATGGCGTCTCGCGAGTCAGCTATGCCGGCATCCCGCTGCCACTCGACCTGGCCATCATCGGCCTGCCCGGCTGCGATCTGCTGGTCTCGGCCGACCTCGTCGGCATCGAGACCGCTACCGGCGGTGTCGTGAACACGTCGCTGGTACTGCCGAACGTCACCGCGTTCGTGAACACATCGATCTACTCGCAGATCCTGATTCCGGACGCGCTGGCGCCGAACGCGAACGGCGGCGCCAGCATCGGCGCGCGCAGCCTCATCGGCAACTGACGGCGAGAATGGGGTGCGCCGGCCGAAGTGGAACCGATGGGGCCCGAGCTCGGCCCTAGGCGGCCATGGCATCCCCCACGCACTCCGCACCACAACGGCTCATTGGGTGGATGCTGCGTTCCGCCCAGTCTTGACGCCAGGCGAGAGCCTCGTCGCGGGTCAGCCGCCGCGGCAGCAGCCCGACCAGCACGGCCGCTGAGATGCTCGCCTCGTCGTAGTTGAAGCGCCGGCGCACGTAGTTCCGGTAGGCGGTGAACAGACCCATGTGGTCTTGCAGCCACGTGCCGCACTTGCTCACCAGCCACGAGCGACGTCGCAACCGACCGCAGTTGTCGCGCGTCATGGCCATGGTCGTGTTGATCGCGAACAGCGGGTTGCTCGTGTCCCGAGCTCGGCTTCCGGCGGTCGTTTCATGGATGAGACGATCACCGAACACCTCGCGAGCGATCGGTCCGTAGCTCGGCTTCTGGTCGGTCCGCAGCACGATTCTCCCGGTGGGCACCTTCTCGTGCAATCGCTGCAGGACCGCCCGAACCACCTGGCTGCTGGTGTCGGGCCTCTGACCATGCTCGGCTTCTTCCGCATCCTGGCGCGCGCGTCGGGCAGTGCCGGGCGGCGCGAGGCGACGGATGCTGCCGACTGCCGCCGCGACGACCAGCCACGTCTCACGTTCGATCAGGACTGGCATGGTCAACGCACGGATCGAAGCAGCTTCGAACGTCTCCTCCTCGTCGAGCAGCCAAGTCCGCCCCTCGGGGAGCTTCTGCGTCAGGTTGTCGTGCAGCGCCCACAGCGTGCGAGCCAACTTCCGCAGCTTGCGTTGGACGCTCTTGGGGCTCAACTGCCGCGCGCGGGCCACCTGCCTCATTCCGACTCCACTGACCAGCTGGAAGAAGACCTCCGCGTTCTCGTGCGGGCGCTTGTCGTAGCGGTCGTGCCGGAAGGTCTGTCGCGAGAAGCCACGCTTGCATGTCTTGCAAACGAATCGCGGCACCCCTTCCGGGCGGCAGGCCGGGAAGTAGCTCCCGTGCCTGCGATAGAATCCAGCCGTTGGCTGCCGGTGGCGATCGCAACCTGGATTGGGACACCGAGGCGGAAGGAACTCCAAACGCACTCTCCTGCCGCATCCGACCTGGATCCGCGGCAGGGCTATGTGCGAAGAAACCGCCAGCGGTAGCAGGAAATCCGAACCGCTGGCCGCGGCGCCGGCCGCGACGCGCCCCACGCATGCCGTCAGTCGTGCAGGAGGGAGTGGACCTCCTCGACGTCCCCCTTGCTACCGATGTAGAGCGGAGTCCGCTGATGGAGCTTCTGTGGCGTGATGGCCAGGATCCGCTGCTTGCCGTCGGTTGCGGCACCGCCTGCCTTCTCGCACACGAAGGCCAGCGGCGCATTCTCGTACAGCAACCGGAGCTTGCCTTCGGGCTTCTTCGCCTCACCGGGGTACATGTAGATGCCACCCTTCAGCAAGGTCCGGTGGAAGTCGCCGACCAGAGCACCCGCGTAGCGCGCAGACCGCTTGCCGCAGCGGGTCTGCTGGGTACGAAACGTGCGCACCATCGCTTGGGTCCGGGCGTCCCACTTGCCCTCATTGGCTTCGTTGACCGAGTAGGACCCTTCCCCCTCCGGGATCCGCAGGTTCGGATGCGTGAGGAAGAACGTGCCGATCGACCGGTCGAGCGTGAATCCGTTGACCGGACCACCAGCCGAGTAGACCAGCATCGTGCAGGGCCCGTACAGTACGTAGCCCGCCGCTACCAGGTTCGTGCCAGCCTGCAGGAAGTCGGCGAGTGTCGCCTTGCCACTGCTCTGGCGGCGGTAGATGCCGAAGATCGTGCCCATCTGGCCGGCCACGTCGACGTTGCCGCTGCCGTCGAGGGGGTCGACCGTCAGCAAGTACTTGCCGTTCTCCCCTTCCGGCAGCAGGTGGATGTCCTCCATCTCCTCGCTCGCGATCCCTGCCATCATCGGCATGCTCTCGAACACTTGGAGCACGATGTCGTTGCTGATGACGTCGAGCGCGCGAACGTTCTCGTCCTGCACGTTGGTGGTGCCGGTGTAGCCGAGCTTGCCGACGAAGCCGGCGCGCATGATCTCGGCCGCCAGCATCCGACCAACCAGGCTGATTCGGTTGAGGACGGACGACAAGCCGCCGCTGGCGCTGTGCTGGGCTTGGTCGCGGAAGAACTGTTCGCTGAGTGTGTGGCGAGTCATGCGGTCGATCTTGAGGTGGGGGCATTGGAGCCGGACCCTGGCCGGGTCACAACACTCGCAGCTCCAACACGGGCTCCGCCCGCCCTCGCACGAAGAGCCTCCCGGTGCCCAGCAGCCCCCTGGGAATGGCGACGAAAGCCACCGTGTCTGCATCGACAGCCAGCAACGTCTCACGGTGGCCTGCTACCCGCTCGAATTCGAGAACCTGACCCGAGAGAGCGCGCCAACGTACGATCCGCCAATCTGCCGCGGCCTGAGCCAGTTCGACCGCCACCTCGTCCGGGGAGTGGACCGGGAATGCGGGGCTGCGACCGTAGAGCCTGACTCCATCGCCGCCGGGCCGCCCGTTGTCGACGCCCAGCACATCGAAGCGCGCCAACTCGACCAGATCCCGAGCTGGATCGAACCCGTCACCGAACCAGTGCCCGCAGGCATGTGGCAGCCTCGGATCACGAGAGAACTGCACCGGGTTGTCCAGCACGTATGCGACGCCCTGCTCATCGAGCCAGGCAGCGAGCCTCCCGGCACGCAGCGCGGCGAAAGCTCGCGAGTCGACGACACCATCGAGGTTCACGATCCTGGCACCCGGGGCAGCACCCTCGGGTCGGGTCACCGACATCCACGCCACGAGGCCGGCATTGAAGCAACCCACCCTCGCTCCGGGTGGCACCAACGAAGCCAACCAGTTTCCCGCCAGCGCCTGCTCTTTCTGACCTGCCAGGTGCTCTTCACCCACCCGTCGGAAGTCCGCGATCTGGGCCAGCGCGAAGACCAGCAGGAGCAGGCGCCAACGTGCCATGGCGCGCACGGCCGCGAACGCGATCACGACCAGCGGGGCGAGGTAGTAGTCGCGTGGATACCAGCGCACAGCCCAGTGCAGGACCACGACGCTCGCAGCCCCCAGCAACAGCCAGCACCATCGTCGTTGCGGCAGCGAGACTGACGGCAAGCGTGGGGTGCGCCGACGCGACGGGCCTGAGCCGGACCGCGAGGTCACCGGAACGTCAGCCGCAGACGCCGGGAGCACCACACCCGCCGTCCGCCGCCAGTGAACACACGGAAACAGGACCAGTAGCGCCGCAACCCAACCTGCCGGCACCAGGTCCGAGACACCAATCGCGCTGGCCGCTCCCACGGCCAGAGCTGGCATTGCTCGCAGGCTGCTGGGCCACATTCGTCGAATCGCCAAGAAAACGGCCAACCCAGTTCCCATCGCCGAAACCAGCGCCCACGGGCCGCCCAGCAAGATGGGGCGAGTGAACCACCACCACTGCTGCAGGATCTGCTTCGTCGTCGCCTCTAGCGAGTCGTGGTTCGCATGCCACAACCACGCCATGGGAAGCGCGGAATCCGGAAGCCAGCCGCCGCCAAGCAGGCGATTCGCTGCTGCCACAACCACGAACGCAGCCACGGGCGGCAGCCATGCAGCCACTCGGAACGGACCATGGCGGCCGAACGTCACTCCTGCCGCCACGACGATGAGTTCACTGCGAGCAAGCCCTGCCAGCACCGCCAAAACGGTCGTTGCAACGAGGCCCCGCGTGCGCAAGAGCCAGAGGGCGCTGAGGCAGAAGCACGCCAACGCCGTCTCCTGACCGTTCTGGCTCTCCCGAACCAGCAGCGGGTGTCCGAGCCAACATGCCGCGAGGCAAGCACCGGCGAGCCTGTCGCGGGTGCTGAAGCACCACAGGCCGGCGGTGGCAACATGCAGAGCGAAGCCGAGCCAGGACGCGACCGGCGGCAACGCCATCGGCCCGACCAGCAGCACCACTGGTACCAACATCACGCTCCAGAGCAGCTGGACACCGCTCGTCGTGATGCCGTCGCTGACCACCGGACCGAGGCCGCGGGCCACGTTCCAAGCCCAAGTGAACTCGTAGTACGCGTCGTCGCGCAGGCGGTTCGACAGGTCCGGCGCCAGGTGCAGATGGAACCGGAGGCCCACCCAGGCAGCGAGCGCCGCGGCTGCCAGGGCCAGCACACCGCCACCACGCTGTCGGGGCGGCAGGTTCATCCGAGCCTCAGGCCGAGGGCCAGCCGTTCCTGCACCAGCGCATCCGCGAGCAGCCGCGGTCCGTAGTCAGGCTCTGCTGGCGCACCGAGCAGGCCGCGACCGGCGCAGCCACGCAGGGGTGGCGCGAAGGCGCCGCGATCGAGGATCGCGATCCCAGCAAGGCAAGCCACGATGCGACACCCCGATCCGGTCAGCGGGTCCGTGCCGCGGCGGCGCCATGCCAGGCACCAACCCACCACGTGTTTCGGCGACCTGAACCGGGCTTCCAGACGTGACCTGCTGCGGGCAAGGGACGCCTGTCGCCTGCCACGCAGATGCGATGCGAGTCTCGGCGCCATGCTGGAGAAGGGAACCGCCGTCTGCGGCAGCGCTGCCATCGAGAGACGGACGGCGCGGACACCGTACCCGGAGCACACGAACAACGACACGCGGGTGCACCTCCTCCAATCCCGAACCAACACACCTCGGACGATAACCGAGGGGACGCCCTTCTCCGACCCCGCGGTCCGGAACGCCCCGGGTCCAAGCTTGCCGTCAGTCATCGTTGCACGTTGCGCCACCCCAGCTGAGCATGGGCGTGAGCCCATTCGGCTCTCCACGTGCCATCCCCCCACCGACGAACTGCCGATGCCATGGCCCGCGCGGGGTTGGACCTGCCGGACTTCCGGAAGCCCAGGCCGCTGTTGCCCGTCAATGGACACCGGCGCGCTGGAGTGAAGGCGGCCGACGATCGATGAGGTATCGATGAACCGGTCCGCTGCCGTGCCCATGTTGGGCATCGTCGTGCTTGCAGCCGGTCTGTTCTGGTGGTGGTCTACCGCCAGCCGTGAGGTTGCGGCGCCCGGCGGAACCCCACTCTCGCCGTCAGCTCCGGGAGGCGATGCCGCGGCGACGGACGCACCACCCGTCCGCGCGAGCACCCCCGACACCCCCGCCGCCTCGGAGGCCCTCCGCACCGAGGCCCCCGACACCGCCAAACCGTCCACGCCCCAAGGCTTGCGCGGCCTCGTCCTCGACGACAGCCAGCGACCGCTTGGCGGTGTCCAGGTACACCTGCTCGAGAGCGCCGCCAACGACCCGCTGTCGGTTCCCCTGATCCTGCAGCAGCGGCTGCCGGCCAGCCCGATGGCATCGACGCAGTCTGCGGCCGACGGCACGTTCGCGATCGGCCTGCCGCGCGTGCAGGATCGGATCTACGAGCTCTATCTGCTTTCGCCCGCGCACGCGACGGTGCGAATCGCCGAACTGCGCCTGCTCGCCGACCAGTGGCACGACCTCGGCGCGATCACGCTGGTGCCGGGCACCACGCTGCGCGGCCGGGTCACGGTGGAAGGGCTGTCCACGCCGGTGCCGAACGCCGTCGTCGTGGTCGAACCCGGCACCGCATTCGACGACGTGCACCGCCGCAGCCTGCCGGAGGGGCACCATGGCCTCGTCGCGACCACCGACGCCACCGGTCGCTACGAACTGCCCCACGCGCCGGCCCGGGGCGCCGTGCGGATCTCGGCGGTCGCGGCAGGTTTCGCCCGCGTCGTGCACAAGGACATCGAACTCGGCGCCGAAGTCGTCGAGCTGGACTTCGCGCTGGCGCCCGGCTGGACCCTGCGCGGCGTCGTCCGCGACGCCGCCGGCGCACCGGTATCCCAGGCGCGCATCGAAGCCTGGCCCAATCTCGCCGCCAGTCCAGCCCTGGTCGCAACCAGCGACCATGCCGGCTCCTTCGAGGTGCAGGGGCTGTCAGCCGGCCCACACCGGGTCCGGGCGATCGCGCGGGGCTTCCAATCCTACGAGGTCACCGACGTCGCGGCCGGTCGCAGCGATCTGGTCCTGGTGCTGCCGCGGCGGGGCCGCGTCGCGGTGCGAGCGACCACGGCCGACGGCACCGTGCTGCGCACCTACCAGCTGCACGTGCGCCGCTGGTTCGACGACCGCGGCGGCCAGCTCGGGCTCGTGCCGGACGTGCCCGAGCAGAGCGTGCGGCTCGACGGGTTCACCGATCGCAGCGTGCTCGACGGCTTGCCGAACGGCAGGTTCGTCTGCGAAGTCGCTGCCGACGGCTTCGCGCGCAGCCTTTCCCCACCGTTCGAGGTCGCGGGCGACCCCGGCCCACAGGCGCAGGCGATCGACGTGGTCGTGCACCGCGGCGCCACGCTGCGCGGCCGCGTGTTGCGCGACGACGGCGCCCCGCTGGCGGGCGCCGAAGTGGTCACCGGCACCGACGGCGCCGATCCGGACAGCCCGTTCTGGAAGCTTGTGGTCGGCAGCGTGCCGTCGCGGGTCACGCAGGCGAAGGCCACCACGGCCCTGGACGGCTCGTTCGCCCTGCCGCATCTGATGGACGGCGCCTACCAGCTCGAAGTGCGGCACCCCGAGGTCTGCCGGACCATCGTCCGAGGCATCGAGCTCGTGGCCGAACAGGACCTCACCGTGCCACCGGTCGTGGCCCAGCGCGGCGCCATCGTGACCGGCCGCGCCACGATCGGCGGCCGCCTCGCCGGACAAATCAAGGTCGTCTTGACGGAAGCTCCCGGGTCGGTGCCCGGTCCAACGACGCGGCTCGAAACGGTGACCGACGCCAACGGCGCGTTCCGGCTGCCCCGGCGCGTCCCCCCCGGCAGCTACGAACTGCGCGCCGCGGTCGTCGGCAGCGCCGAGCCCGACGCGCAGTTCCTCCGACAACTCTTGCAGCTACAGCGTTCTTCGACCACGGTGACGGTGCCGAGTGGCGCCGACCTGGTCGAACAGGACATCGACATTCCCGACGCCCGCTGACCCACCTCCGGTTTCGAACGTGACCACAGCCAAGATCGCCGTTCCTCTGCTCCTGCTCGCCGCCCTGGTCGGCGGCGGTGCCTACCTGATGCTGGGTCAGGAACACCCCGCACCGCGGCCCGTGTCCGCCGAGCCCACGCCGCCGAAACAGGTCGACCCGACCCCGCCGCCGGCGCCGGTCGTCACCACGCCGCCGGTCACCCAGGAACCGCTGCGCACCGAAGTCGAGGCCGACGCGACCTCGCACGGCGACGCGCCGCAGGGCGTGCGCGGCCGCGTATTCACGCCCGACGGCCAACCGGCCCCCGGCGTCGAAGTGCTGCTGGTCGAGAACGTCTCGCGCAACGCCGCCGAGCTGTTCCTGCGCGCCAAGATGGCGCAGTCGGCACCGCCACTCGCCTCGTCGAAGACGCGCGAGGACGGCAGCTTCGAACTCGGCCTGCTGCGCGCCGGCCAGATGTGCGACCTGCGCGTCGTCAGCGACCGGTTCCCGGAGAAGAGCATCGGCCGGCTGTCGGTGCGCGAGGGCGACTGGTTCGACGCCGGCGAGATCCGCCTCGAGTTCGGCTCGCTGGTGCAGGGCCGGGTCGTCGAGGAGGGCACCCAGCTCGGCATCGCCGGCGCCACCGTCTACCTCGCCAATGCCACGCAGGCACACGCGATGCTGGCCACGCCGGGGCGCGAGCGCGGCATCGCCGCACAGACCGACGCCTCCGGGTTCTTCCGCTTCGAGAACGCGCCGGCGCAGGGCCTGGTCAACCTGACCGTCGAGGCGCTGGGCTACGCCGCTTCGCCGGTGTTGAACCAGCCGCTGAAGCCGCAGGTGCCGAACGAGTTCCTGCTGCAGGTCGTGCGCGGCGAGCCGATCGCCGGCGTCGTGGTCGACCCGGACGGCAAGCCGATCGCCGGCGCCACGGTCACCGCAACCGGCCTCAGCACGAAGACGCCGCAGAACGCCACCGCCACCTCCGGCGCCGACGGCGTGTTCTCGTTCCCGAGCCTGCGCGTCGGCCCCTACCACCTGCAGACGTCGATGGCCGGCTACCTCGACGCGCGCGAACCGATGGTGATGACCGGTGAAACCACGGTCAAGCTGGTGCTGGGCCAGCGCGGCTTCATGAAGCTCCGCGTGCTCGCCAGCAACGGCTCGCCGGTCAAGTCGTACCGCGTCAGCCTGACCCGCTACTTCCCGAACAACCCGGCCGGCGTCGGCAAGGTGATGGACTTCCCGGACCGCAACGTGAACCCCGGCGACTACCCGTCCGAGTACAACGGCGAATGGGCCGTGGTGCGCGGCCTGCCGCCCGGCGACTTCCGGATGCAGGTCGAGGACAAGGCGCACGCGAAGACGCTGTCGATGCCGTTCACGGTCGTCGAAGGCGGCGCCACGCCGGAGGTCACGGTGCAGCTGACGCTCGGCGCCACGATCGTCGGCACGGTCGTCGACGATCGCGGCAAGCCGGTCGTCGACGCGACCGTCACGACCGACATGAACAGCGGGCCGGCGGCCGACCTCGGCTTCCTCGACATCTTCCGCTCGATGATGCCCGAGAAGCACACCAAGTCGCAGACGCGCACCGACGCGCAGGGGCGCTTCCGCATCAACAAGCTCGCCTTCGCCGACTACATGGTCCGCGTCTCGCACTCGAACTACTGCGAGGGCACGGCGCAGAACATCAAGCTCGAGACCGAAGGTCAGGTCGCCGACTGCGGCGTGATCACGCTGTCCATGGGCGCGCTCGTCGAAGGCCGCACGACCGTGGCCGGTGCGCCGACCGGCCAGATCCAGGTCACGGTGTCGACCCCGTTCGACGAACGCCTGCAGCAGAAGGACGCCAGCGGCAAACCGATGCAGGTCATGTTCCACAGCCGCGCCGTCAGCGACGGCGACGGCAACTACCGCCTGCTGAAGCGCGTGCCGCCCGGCACCTACAAGATCAACGCCAGCCGGCAGGGCGGCGACAACCCGTTCTTCGGCATGCTCGACATGAAGGAGACCGAGCAGCAGCTGGTGGTCGCGCCGGGTCAGGACCGGATCGAGATCAACTTCAATCTGAGCCCCCGCTGAGGGGCGCGCCGCTCGGCCCCGCGCCCGGCGGCGCCGCGGGGCACAACAGCCCATCGCTCGGTGCCCCCGGTGCCGTAGATTGCGCGGCATGGCCGACACCCCGAAGCCGACCAGCTACTGGGACTACATCCGGGTCGAAGACCTGCTGCGCCTGCAGAACGGCACCGCCCGCGACGAGGCAGAACTCGGCGACGACGAGGTCCGCTTCATCGTCGTGCACCAGATCGACGAGCTGTGGTTCAAGGTCGTGCTGCGCGAGCTGACCGCCGCGCGCAACCTGTTCGCGCAGCCGCGCGTGCCCGAGAGCGCCTTGGCCGGGGCAGTGCAGAGCCTGCGCCGCATCACGATCTGCTTCGACCTCGCATCGCAGCACTTCCGGCTGATGGAGACGATGCGGACGCAGGACTACCTGACCTTCCGCGACAAGCTGAACCCGGCCAGCGGCTTCCAATCGGCGCAGATGCGCGAGATCGAGATCCTGCTCGGCCTGCCGGACGAAGACCGCATCCCGCTGGGCAACGAGGGCAGCTACGTCGAAGCGCTGAAGAGCCACGACGGGTCGCCGTCGCCGGCGCTGGCGCGCGTGCAGCGCCGCCTGCAGGACCGGCCGACGCTGAAGGCCGCGGTGGACGCGTGGCTGCACCGCACGCCGATCCACGGCAGCAAGCCCGGCGACGCCGGCGACGCCCGCGTCGTGCAGCAGTTCGTCGACGCCTACCTCGCGGGCCACGAACGTCTCTACCAGCGCGCGCTCGACCACGCAGTCGCCGTGCAGGCGCTGACGCCGGCCGACCAGGACCGCCTGCGCGCGCGCTACCGCGGCCAGCTGCAGGGAGCGATCCGGCACCTGCGCGGCGAGGACGTGCCGGCGGAGCGGCGCGAGTTCGTCGCGCGGCTGCGCGCGGCGATCCTGTTCGTCGACAGCAACCGCATGCTGCCGCTGCTGAGCTGGCCGGGCCAGATCATCGACGGCCTGATCGAGTGCGAACAGGCGATGCTCGCGTTCCGCCAGCGCCACGCGCGCATGGTCGAACGCGTGATCGGCCGCCGCGTCGGCACCGGCGGCAGCGACGGCGTCGCCTACCTCGACCAGACGGCGCTGAAGTACCGCGTGTTCACCGAGATCTGGGCCGCGCGCACGCTGCTGCTGCCGCCCGACCTGTGCCCGCCGGTCGCCGACCGCGCGTTCTACGGTCTCGTGCACGAGTGACGCCGCCGGCGGCGGCGCTCACAAGCGCGCGTTCTCGCGCCGCGACCGCCGCCGCGTGAACGCGAGCCGATCGCCGCGGCGCCGCTCCTTGCGGAACCCGAGCAGGTGGAACAGCTCGGTGACGAACCAGCGCGCGATGCGCGGATCGACCAGGATCGTGTCCGCCGTGGTCGGATCGCGCCGCACGCCCGGCAGCCAGGGCACCAGCGCATCGGCGCGCAGCGTGCGCAGCCAGCGCGCGACCGTCAGCCAGACCGGCCGCACGCGCCGCGCCAGGAAGAAGCCGTCGTCGCCGAGCGCCTGGTAGAGCGGCAGCATCACGTGCGCCGGATACGGTGCGCGGATCTCGCCGCGGCGGTCGTGCGCCAGCAGGTCGCCGCGGCGCACCGCCGCGAAGTTGACGAAGCCGGGCACCATGCGGAACTGGTCGGCGGCGCTGATCACGTGGCGCAGCACGATCTCGACGATCGCCGGCACGCCGGCCGCGGCCCGCGCCAGCTGGGCCCGATGCGGCGCGAGGTCGACCGCGCCGGCCGGCAGCAGGCGCAGCCGGTCGAGCATCGTCCACAACACGGCCTCGTGGTTGGCGACGGTCTCCGGCGCGTCGTGCTGGCCGCCTTCGACCGCAAGCGCGGCGATGCCGCGCTGCGCGAACCACTCCAGTGACGCGCCGTCGATCGCCTCTTCGATGCCGAGGATGATCGGCACGCCGGTGGCGAGGCCCAGGCGGCGGTTGTCGATCGTGTCGGCCAGGCACAGGAACGGCGCCCCGGGGGCCGAACTCGTGTGCAGGTCGACGAACACGACCGGACCCGACGCGGTGGCGAGCACGCGCTCGAACGCGGCCAGCAACTCGAGCTGCTGCTGGTCTTCGGGCGAACGTGCGTCCACCGGCCGCAGCTGCAGCGACGCCAGCGCCGGCTCGCTCCAGCCGCGGTTCAGGTCGCGGTCCAGGAACCGCCGCGCAGCCGCCAGCGCCGGCAGATTGCCGGCCAGGGCCACCAGGCGGCCGGCGATCGGCAGTTCACGCTCCTGCAGCGTGGCCAGCACGCGGCGCACCGCCTGCACGCCTGCGGGCTCGTTGCCGTGCACGCCGGCCAGCACCAGCAGCGTCGGGCCGGGCCGCCCGAGGTCCCAGGTGCCGAGTTCGCGCCGCAGTTCCGGGGCGGACAGCAAACCGGTCATTCCGCGTTGGTCTCGCGCAGGTGCTTCTCGAACAGCATCGCCGCGACGCGGATCAGGTCGCGTTCGGTGATGATGCCGACCAGCTGGCGACCTTCTTCGACGACCGGCAGGCTGCCGACGCGGTGGCGGCGCATCAGTTCGATGGCTTCCAGCGTCGGCGTGCTCGGCGACACCGTGATCGGGTCGGTGCGCATGATGTCCTTGACCGCGACCGGCGTGCGCTCGGCGCCGCGCATGCCCTGGCCTACCAGCCGCAGCAGCATGCGGTGCGACACGAGGCCGACCAGCTTGCCCTCGTTGTCCTCGACCGGCACGTGGCGGATGTGGCGCCAGTCCATCAGGCTCGCGGCGAGGTCGACCACGTCTTCGGGGTGCACCGTGAACAGGTCGGTCGTCATGAACTGACCGACCTGCACGTAGCTCTCCTTCCAGCCCTCGAACTCGCCGGTGTCGGCCAGCTCCCACGTGTGCACCGGGTCACCGGTCGCCTGCCGTGCCATCATCGCGCGCACCAGCGCAGTCATGCGCTGGTCCTTGGTGCCCTTCTCGCCCATCGCGGTCAGCGAGTCGAGCGCCCAACGCGCGCCGGTGCGGCCGCGGCGGCAGCGTTCGGCGATCACGCCGAGGTAGCGGTCGATGTCGCCGGCGTCGACCTTCGCGTTCTCGAGGCCGGCGCGCGCCATCGGCAGCAGCACGTCCTGCACCAGCTGCTGGGCCGTGTACTCGCGGCCGTGGAACCAGGTCAGATTGGCCTGCAGGCCGAGGCGCGCCGCGGCGACGAAGTTGCCCTTGGCGTCGTCGAACGACATCACCTTGCCGACGTCGTCGAACTCGTTCGACACCGCGGCCATCAGCCCGAAGAAGAACGCGCCGGTCGCGATCTCGTCGACCACGCTCGGTCCGGCCGGGAACGCGCGCGCTTCGATGCGCAGGTGCGGCTTGCCTTCGCTGATGCCGTAGCAAGCGCGGTTCCAGCGGTAGACGGTGCCGTTGTGCAGCCGCAGTGCGGTCAGCGCCGGCACGCCGCCGCGGTCGAGCACCGCCTCCGGGTTCTCGTCGATGTCGGTCGCCAGCACGACGCGGAAGCGCGCGATGTCCTCGCGGAAGATCTCGAGCACCGAGTCCTTGACCCAGCCGTCGCCGAAGTTGACGCGTGGCCGTCGGCCGCGCAGCTGGTGCGCCGCGGAGCGGGCATCGACCGACTGCTGGAACAGCGCGACGCGCGTCTCGCGCCACAGCCGCCGCCCGAGCAGCACCGGCGAGTTCGTCGATGCCGCGAGCACCGGTGCGGTGATCGCCTGCGCGACGTTGTAGAGCTTCGCGAATTCGCGCGGCCCGACCTGGAAGTGGACCTGGAAGCTCGTGTTGCACGACTCGAGCATGACGTTGTCGTGCGTCATCTCGAACTCGTCGACCCCTTTGATGCGGAACTGGAACTCGCCGCCGCGCAGCTGCGAGATCGCGCGGTTCAGCGCCAGGAACCGCGGGTTCTGCACCATCGAGTCGAGCGACAGGTCGGAGCGGCGCAGCGTCGGCAGGATGCCGGTCAGCACGATCTCGCCGCCCAGATCCCGCGCCGCGCTGCGGGCCTTCTGCAGCAGGCCCTCGAGCTCGCGTTCCATCGTCGACAGGCACTTGCCGCCGAACACCTGCGGCAGCAGGTTGCACTCGAGGTTGAACTGCGCCAGCTCGTAGGTGAACTGCGGGTGCGCGAGCTTCTGCATCATCGCGTCGACCCCGCGCCACGCGCGGCCGCTGCGATCGACCAGGAACATCTCCTGTTCGGCGCCGATGCGCCGCACGCCGGTCTCGAACACCTCGCCGGCGAGCATGCGCTCCAGGGCGTGCACGTCGGCCAGGATGGCCTTCATGAACGCGCGCAGCTGGTCGTCGGTGAAGCCGCTCGGGAGATCGTGTCGCCCCATGGAGGTTCCGGTCGGAGGTGGCCGGAACCATACCAAGCTCGCGACCGCTGCGCTCGCGGCGAGTGGGATCCCGCTCGCCGCGGCGCGCGCCGCGCATCGCTCTCACGCCGCGCGCGGTGCGCAGCGGAGGCATGCCGTTCGCGCCGGTGTCAGCGGACGTAGCCGTTGAACAGGATCCGCTTCTCCTTCACGAGCGGGTGGTTCAACTCGACGACGAGGTCGCCCTTCAGCAGACCCTTCGGCGCACTGTCGAGCACGTCGAACGACAGCACGAGCTTGTTGCCGTCCTTGGTCGACGAGACCTTCAGGCTCTGCTCGGCGCCGCGCAGCTTCTCGAACCGGAAGCCGGCGAGCTGCAGGTCGGTGCCGTCGTTGGGCTCGAACACGATCTCTTTGTGCAGCGCGCTGCCGTGCTTGATCATGCCGAGCGTCAGGAAGCCGCCGGGCTTGACCTCGAGCGGGCCCTGCACGAACGCCATCACGCGGATCGTGAACGACGCGCCGCCGTTGACGTCGGTCCAGAACTTCAGCACGCCACCGCCGGCGATGTCCTCGCCGACCGGGCCGTACTTGCCCGAGATCGTCCAGACCGCGAGCTCGCCGTTCAGCTTCTTCTCCCACTTCACGTCGAACGCCTTGGCGTTCTCCATGCGGGTGATCTCGAAGTCCTTCTTCAGCGGCGACGTGACCGTGACCGTGAACTCCTTGACCTCGTTCCAGGTCATCTTGTTCAGCTGCACTTCGGCCGGCGCGATCGCGAACAACTGCGCGCCGGTCGCGGTCCAGCGCAGCTTGAAGTGCTGCAGGCCCGGATCGGTCGTGTGCACGTCCAGCGTCGCCATCTTCGGACCGGTGATGCCGTGCATGTCGAGGAACACCTCGATCGAGCCGGTCTCGCGCGGCTGGATCGAGATCGCGGCGACCGCTTCGGTCTGCTCGCGGCCCTGCGCATCCCGGCTGACCCGGACCAGCGGCGTCGCGTGCTTCGGCCGCAGCTGGTACTCGCGGTCACCGGCGCGGATCACGGCGCGGATGCACTGGCAGCTGCCCTGGAGGTTGCTCCAGTCGACGGCCTGGTCGGTCGGGTTGGTCCACACGAACTTGCCGTTCGCCTCGCCCTCCCCGAAGAACGTGCCCAGGTCCTGGTCGGTGACCTCGAACCAGCTGTTGCTCGGCATGCGCGGCAGCTGGGTGCCGTTCATCTGGCTCGGCGGCGGGGTGATGCGCTTGACCGGCTCGGCCTGCTTGGGTTCACCCGCCGGCGCTTCGGGGGCCTTGTGGTCCTGGGCCAGGGCAGGCGCAGCCAGCAGCAGGACGACGGCGGCAGTGAGACCGAGGTTCGAAAACGTCATGGTCGGCTCTGAAGTTCGGGGACGGGCCGCCGATGGGCAATCGGGGCGCAGCAGTATAGCCATGCTGGGGCGCGAAAACTCCCGTCCTGTCGCAGTGACGCCGCTCGACGCTTTCCCGCCGCGCGACCCGCCGGCACGATGGGCGTTGCGCCGATGCGACTCTCGCTGCTCCCGTTCTGGCTCGCCAGCCTGCTGCCGCTCGGCGGCTGCTGCTCGCTGGCGCGCCTGTTCTGCGGTCCCGATACGAGCCCCTGGGTCTCGCAGCGGTTCGACTCCCCCCGCCACACGGCCGCAACGCTGTTCGAAGCGCTGCGCCGCGACGCGCCAGAGGCGGTGTTCCTGTGCCTCGCCCCCGCCTACCGACGGCGCCTCGGCATCGGCGACTCGCTGGTGCTCAGCGTGTTCTGGCCGCGCTTCCGCGAGACGAACCCGTACCTGCACGCCGCCGGCTACACCGAGGTGCCCGAGCCGAAGTTGCTGGACCCGGACCACGCCACGGTCGATGTCGACGTGATGGGCGAACCGGTCGCGATCGACCTGCAGCGCTTCGCGGTCTGGGAGCTGCGCTACACGGTGCCCGGCACGCCGGCCGGCGACCAGAGCGGCACCCTGCGGTCGTTCGCCGACCGGGCCCAGGTGGTGGTGCTCGAGGATCGCATGGACCCGACCTCGCGCGTGATGCTGGCGCCGTTCGAGTTCGTGCACGACGCAGTCACCGAAGTGCCGCTCGAGGCGATCGACCACGTCGCGCTGACGCGGCGCTGGTGGATCACCGACATTCGCCGGCGCTGACCGCGGTGACCGACGCGGCCTTCGGTTCCGACGCCAGCAGCGCGCTGACCCGCACGAACTCGTAGCCCTCGTGGCGCAGCGCCAGCACGGCGTCGAGCCGGGCCAGCACGTCGTCGGTGCCGGCGGCGCCGTCGCGATCGAAGTCGTGCAGCAGCACCACACCGCCGCCGCTGCGGCGCACCGCCGCCGCCACCGCCGCGGGCGGGCAACGACGGCCGACGCGAGTGTCCTGGCTGTCGTGCGTCCACATCGCGATCGCAGCGCGGCGCCGGCGCGCCCACCACCACGAGATCAGGTTCAACTTGCCGTACGGCGGCCGGAACGAGATCGGCCGCGTCGTACTCGGCAGCACGTCACCGAGTCGGCGCCAACCCTCCCTGGTGTCGAGCACACCGACCCACGGCAGGGACCAGACGTGGTGTGCGTGCAGGTTGCCGTGCGAACCGACCTCGTGCCCCGCGCGATGCAGCTGGGCCAGCAGCGCCTCGTTGCCGGCCACGTTGTGGCCGAGCACGAAGAACGTCGCCGGTACGCCGGCAGCGGTCAGCCGCTCCAACACCAGCGGTGTCATCGCCGGGCCGGGACCATCGTCGAACGTGACCGCGATGCGGCGTCGCCGCCGGCACTCGGCTGCGAGCCACCAGCGGTTCGCGAGCAGCGCCACCCGTGGTACCACCACGTAGACCAGCCCGAACAGGCCGATCGCACTCAGGGCTACCAGGGACGGAGACATGGCGGCGTGGCAAGAAAACCTACCATCCCGCCATCGGCACGCCACCTCGGGCCGTGCCGGGGACCCACACCGGCGAGATCACAGCACCGATTCGGTGGCGAGCACCCGCACCGACGCGCCGCGCGGCAGCAGCCGGAACAGCTCGGCGATGTCGGGCGCCAGCATGCGGATGCAGCCCATCGAGGACATCGTGCCGATCGTGTCGGGCATCGGCGTGCCGTGCGCACCGAAGCCGGTGTAGCGGTCGTGGCGGAACTTCAGGAAGTACTCGCCCAGGATGTTCTTGGGATGGCCGTACGGATAGCGCTGGCCGTCCGGCGCCGTCCACTCGGGCTGCGGCTGCTTCTCGGCGATCGTGAACTCGGTGACCGGCGTCTTGTCGTTCTCGCCGTGACCCACCCAGTAGAGCCGCAGCAGGTGCTCGCCGACGTAGACCGCCAGCGAGTAGCTGCGCTTCTCGACCACCGCGAAGATCGGCTCGACCGGGATCTTCAGCTTCTGACCGACCTGGATCGCGTTCGGGTTGTGGATCCGGTTCAGCACCGCCAGCGTGCCGTCCTCGACGACCACGCCTTCGCGGCGGAACTTGGCCGCGACGCGCGCCAGCGAGTCGCCCTTCTCGATCGTGTAGCTGCGGGCACCGGCGACGTTGGCCGGATCGCACAGCCAGCGGTCGACGCGGACCCGGT
Source organism: Planctomycetota bacterium (assembly GCA_016794425.1). Classification (GTDB taxonomy): domain Bacteria; phylum Planctomycetota; class UBA1135; order UBA1135; family UBA2386; genus JAEUHS01. Next base: position 12,080 of record JAEUHR010000053.1, on the reverse strand, counting down.
GCTGGCGATAGGCCTGCTCGACGAAACCGCGGGCCTCGTGGTCCGGCCGCTCGATGCGGCCGCGCAGCGACAGCGCGAGCAGCAGCGAACCGCCGGTGCAGGCGGCCGCGTCCGGCATCGCCAGCGCCGCGGCCAGCACGCGTTCGGCGGCGGCGCGCCCTTCGGCCGAGTGCAGGAACGCGTTGTTCGAGCCGAGCAGCGACAGCATCGCCGCGAAGTCGTCGGTCGGCGCTGCCAACGCGTCGACGACACGCTTGCGGTCGGCACCGCCGCGGCCGCCGGCGATCGCGGACCAGGCCGACGAGACCGCCGCCGGATCGCGCTGCGCGACGCCGGCCAGCAGCGCGTCGATGCCGGCGATGCCGCCCGCGTCGCCGCTGGCCCGCGGCCCCGCTTCGAGCGCGGTGGTCGGGGGCACCGGTGGCGCCGAGGGCGTGGCTCCGGCCACCTTGCCGTTCGCCGGCGTCAACAGCTGGTCGAGTGCCACCGACGGCGCCGGTCCGGCGGGCTGCGGCGCCGCGCCCGCGGCGTCGGTCGCGCTCCACGTCGAGTAGATCCACCAGCCGAGACCCGCCACCAACAGTCCGAACAGGAACTGTCGCATCACACCACCTCCAGTTGCCGCCCTCACGGGCGCCTACCGCCGCGGCGTCCCCTGACCGGGCACGCCGTGATCCATGCCGCGCCGACCAGACAGCGCGGCGCCGAAGCGACGAAGGTAGCGGCTCGGTCCGGGAAATCGAGAGGCTCCGCTCCACCTGCACCGTGGACGGGGGCCGGTTGAACCCTTGGGTTCAGGTGGGCTCCCCCCGCGATCTTTGGGTGCGGGCCGGTCGTGCCGTGACGGCACGCCTCCCGCTCCCGCCGGTCGCCAGGGTCGGAGCCCGGAGAATGGTCATCGGTTCAACTTTGTGGCCCGCGTGCAGCACCTGAGCCGCAGAGCGGAGCATCCCGAAGGATGGCGGAGCAGTGTAGCCGCGGCGGCGCGCGGCGCCACCACGCACCTTGCGGCGGTCACTCCCAACGGTTCTTCGCGATCGCGGCCAGCACCATCTCGGCAGCGGCGACCGCCGCGACGCCGTCGCGGCCGCTGACCCGCGGCTGGCTGCGGTCGCGCACGCACTGCAGGAACGCCTGCAGTTCCTCCTGCAGCGGGTTGCCTTCGTTCAGTTCGAGCTGCTTGACCTGCAGCAGGCCGTCGAACACGAACTTCCACAGGTCCCCCATCTGTGCGCGGTCGAGCTTCTCGACGTCGAGCTGGCGGAAGTCCCAGCCGGGCGCCTTCGTGACCAGCATGCCCTGCGCGGTCTGGAAGTCGAGGCTCGCGTAGCCGTCGCGCGAGAACACGCGCATGCGCCGCAGCGGCTTCAGCGCCACGCGGTTGGCGGTCAGGTGCGCGACCGCGCCGTTCTCGAACTTGATGATCGCCGACGCCATGTCCTCGGCCGGCGTGAACACCGCGCCGCCGAACGCCTCGACCGACCGGATCGGGCTCTGCACCAGCGCCAGCACCAGGTCCAGGTCGTGGATCATCAGGTCGAGCACGACACCGATGTCCGTGCTGCGGAACGTGAACGGCGCCAGCCGGTGCGACTCGATGTAGCGCGCGCTGCGCGCGACCGCCTCGATGCCGCGCAACGCCGGGTTGAAGCGCTCGACGTGGCCGACCTGCAGGATGCGGCCGTGGCGCTCGGCCAGCTCGACCAGCGCCTGGCCGTCGGCGACCGTGCGCGCGATCGGCTTCTCGACCAGCACGTCGACGCCGTGTTCGAGGAACACGCTGGCGACCTCGCGGTGCAGCCGCGTCGGCACCACCACCGAGACCGCGTCGACGCCGGCGAAGCCGGGCCGCGGCAGCAGGTCGCGGAAGTCGGCGAACGCCGGCACTTCGTAGGTCGCCTCGGCGACCTTGCGCGCCTGCTCGCTCGGGTCGGCGACCGCGACCAGCTCGCAGCCGGCGCCGCCTTTCTGCAGCGCTTGGAACAGCCGCGCGTGGTGTTTGCCCAGGTGGCCGACACCGACCACCGCGACGCGCACGTTCTTCGCCGGCGAGCTCACGCGTCGACCAGCGTGAACTTCAGCTCGGCCTCGGCGACCAGCCGGCCCGCGACCTTGCAGCGCGCGCGCACATGGCCGACCTGGGGCTTGGCGCGGATCGTCTCGACCTCGATGCGCAGCTGGTCGCCGGGCACGACGGCGCCGCGCAGCTTGACCTTGTCGATGCTCCACAGCACCGCGAGCTTGCCGGTGTTCTCGAGCTTGCGCAGCAGCAGCACGCCGGCGAGCTGCGCCATCGCTTCGAGCTGCAACACGCCGGGCATGATCGGCTGCTCGGGCCAGTGGCCCTGGAAGAACGGCTCGTTGATCGTGACGTTCTTGATCGCGACCGCGCGCTGGAAGCCGTCGAGCTCGATCACGCGGTCGATCAGCAGGAACGGATAGCGGTGCGGCAGCAGGTTGAGAATCTGCCGGATGTCGAGGCCGCTGTCGCTCGGCGCTTCGCCCTGCTCCTGCTCGCGTTCGCGCTCCTCGAGGATGCGCTGCACCAGCGCCATGTTGAGACCGTGGCCGCTGCGCGTCGCGATGATGTGCGCATCGAGGTCGACGCCGGCGTTGGCGAGGTCGCCGATCAGATCGAGGATCTTGTGCCGCGCCAGTTCGTCGTCCCAGCGCAGCGTGTTCGCCTCGGGACCGTTCGGCCCCACGACCAGCGTGTTCTGCGGGTTGGCGCCCTTGCCGAGCCCGGCCGCGCGCAGCGCCTCGACCTCGTGCGCGAACACGAACGTGCGCGCCGGCGCGATCTCGCGCTCGAAGTTGTCGGGCGACAGCTCGAAGCCGACGATCTGCTTGGCGCCCGGCAGCGACCCGTTCGCCTCGCCGTTCTTCTTGGCCGGGTAGTCGAGGTGGTACTCGATCGTCAGCTTGCCGGAGCCCGGCAGCGCGACCAGGCTCGCCGAACCCTCGCGCACGTAGATCGGCTGTTTGACCGAGTAGACCGGCCGCGTGGCGCGCATCTCGACGCTGCCGCTCTCGCGCAGGCCGCGCAGGAACTCGGACGCCGAGCCGTCGAGCCCCGGCACCTCCTCGCCGTCGATCTCGACGATCGCGTTGTCGATGCCGAGCGCGTACAGCGCGGCCAGCAGGTGTTCGCAGGTGTAGACCTCGGCGCGGCCGTCCTGGATGCAGGTGCGGCGCTGCCGCGCCTTCATGTTCGCGCCGTGCGCGCGCACGACCGGATGGTCCTCGATGTCGGTGCGCACGAAGGTCACGCCGGTGCCGGCTTCGGCCGGCCGCACGACGATGCGGATCTCCTTGCCGGAGTGCAGGCCGATGCCGCGGTACTCGACCGGGTTCCTCAGCGTGCGCTGCGGGCGCGCCGCCGGCGACGGGTTGGCGTTCGCGACCACTCGGCTACAGGCCTCCGCCGTTGCCGCCGGCCGGCGCCGCCGGCGCCTTCGGCTTGTCCTTGCCGTCGTCGAGCGGCCACACCTGCAGCAGCTTGATCAGGTCGGCCGTCAGGTCGAGCTGCTGGGCGGCGAACCACACCTGGCGCCGCTCGAACGTGATCACGCGCTCGCGCACGTCGCGCAGCGAGGCCTTGTCGGCGCCCGGTGCGGGCGGCATCGGTTCGGCGCGCAGCACCAGTTGCACGCCGCGGTCCTGCGCCAGCCGCTGGATGGCGGCGTCGAGGTCTTCGTAGATCGCCAGTTGCACGCGCATGCGCTCGGCGTCGAGCTGGTCGCCGAGCAGCTTGGCCAGACCCTGGCGCTGCTGCATCGCCATTTCCAGGTCGAACTGCTTGGCCTCGCGCTCGAACGAACCCTCGGCCAGCGTCGCGATCGACGCCTTCAGCTCCTCGATGCGCGCGGTGAGCTGCTCGACCTGCTTCTTCGAGCCGTCGGCGATCTTCTGCAGCCGCTCGTGCTCCTTCGCCGTGCGCGGGTAGGCGTTGAACGCCTTGTCGAAGTCGACCGTGCCGACGACCAGCGTCTGCGGCGCCACCGGTTTCGGCTTGCCGTCGTCCTGGCCGCGCAGAGCGACCGGGAGCGTGGCCAACGACAGCGCGGCACAGGCCGCGACCCACGAACGATGCAGCGTCGACATGCAGGACCTTCGCCGCCCCACCGGGCGGTGCGGGCAGGCTAGCAGAGGGTCCGCGGAAAGGCACGCACGAGCGGACCGGGACAACGCCCGGCCGGTCGCGTAGGCTCGCCGACCTTGATCCCCGCCCGTGTGCTCGCCGCCGCCGCCGCCGACCACGCGCTGCGGCGTGCCGCCGCTGCCGCCTGGCCGCGCGAAGTGGCCGCCGTGCTCGGCGGCCGCCATGCCGGCGACACCGTGCACGTGGCCACCTGCCTGCCGTGCCCCGACGCCGGCGCCGGCGACCACTTCGCCGTCGCGCCGACCTGGTTTCTCGCCGCCGAGGCGGCACTGCGCGACCGCGGCCTCGCCTGCGTCGGGTTCGCGCACAGCCATCCGCGCGCCAGCGCCGCGCCGTCGCTGCGCGACCGCGCCGAGCTGTGGCCCGACTGCGTGCAACTGATCCTCGGCGCCGCGGCGCCGGACGCCTGGACCGTCGGCGCCTTCTGGCGCGACCGCGAGTCGGTGCGGCCGCTGCCGTACGCGATCGTGCCGTACGCGATCGCGGCCGGCGAGGTGCCGGCGTGATCGTCGCGGTCGGCGTCGATTCGGTCGCGATCGCGCGCATCGACGGCCTGTGGCGGCGCGGCGGCGCGCGGTTCACGGCGCGCGTGCTGACGCCGCGCGAACGCGCCTACTGCGAGGCACGCGCGCTGCCGGCCGAGTCGATCGCGGCGCGGTTCTGCGCCAAGGAGGCGGTGATGAAGTGCCTCGGCACCGGCTGGGCGCACGGCATCGGCTTCCTGCAGATCGAGCTGTTGCGCGACCCGGCGGGCGCCCTGCAGGTCGCCCTCGACGGCGCCGCGGCGGCGCGCGCCGCCGCGCTGGGCATCCGCCGGTGGCACGCCAGCGTCACGCACACGGCCGACACCGCGACCGCGTTCGTCGTCGCCGAGCACTGATCCGGCCGCGCCCCACGGCCCGGTCCCGATCCGGGACGCCGGCGGCCACGCGCGTGCAGCGGCGGGCGTTGTCAGCCGAAACGCGGACCGGGTCCCATGCCGCTGCCCGCCATCCGCCGCACTGCCGCCATGGTCGCCGCCGCGTTCGCCGCGGCGTGCGCCGGCGCGCCGCGACCGACGGGCACCGTCGCCTACGAACGCTGCCTGCCGCTGCCGGCCGACACCGCCGCGATGGTGACCGCCGGTGCGATCCGCCACCTGCTGCCGTTCGCCGATCCGGTGCCGCAGGCGGCCGGCGCACCGGCGTCGCCGCTCGCCGACGGCGCGTTCGCGATCGTCTACGAACGCTGCGGGGACGGCCCCTGGGTGCCGCGCGCGAGCCATCGCCTGCACTGGGACGCGGCCGGCCACCTGACGGCGGTGCCGCAGCGCGGCGCGCTGGCGCTGCCCGGCTTCCGCGGTGCGGCGACCGAGCGGCTGACCGTGCAGGTGCAGGCCGGGCCACGCGGCGCCAGCGTCGTCGCCGACCTGCCGCCCGGCGTCGCCGCCGACGCCGCGCAGGTGCTGGACCGCGCGTTCGCGCTGGCGGCCGATCCCGACGCGCATCGCGCCGGCCTCACCGAACCCAACCTGGCGCGGCTCACCGGTACGCGTGCGGTCGCCGCGGCGCAGGTCCGGCTCGCGCACGGCGAACCGGCGCGCGCCGAGGAGCTGCTGCTGCAGGCGCTGCGGCTCGACGCGCTGTCGCCGGGCGGCCATCGGCAGCTCGGCGAACTGGCGGCGCATCGCGGCGACACCGAACTGGCGCGCGAACGGCTGGCCGGCGCGCTGCTGCGCAGCGACGACCCGTGCACGCGCGCGTGCATCGCCGCCCGCCTGCACGAACTCGGCGCCAGCGTGCACGAGCAGGCGACGCACCACCGCGCCGAGTGGCGCCCGGGCAGCGCCGCCGACCGCGCCGCGACCTCGGCGCGGCTGCACACCGCACGGCGGCTGGCGCCGGCGCCGGACCTCGACTACCTGCTGGCAGGGCGGTTGCACCGCCAGAACGACGACGAGCTGGCGTCGCTGGCCTGCGCGCTGCTGGCGCGCGAACACGCCGCGGCGACCGCACTGGCCGGCAGCCCGTTGGCACACCGCGGCCTCGACGACTTCCTGCGCACTGTCGTACGCGGCATCGAACCGGTCGCGGCCGGGCTCGCCGACGACGGCACCACGCAGCCGGCCGCGGCCCCCGGCCCGTGACCGGCTCGCCGCGCGCGGTCAGAGCCCGAGCGCGCGCACCGCGACGCGACGCAGCGCGATCTCCTGCTGCGGCAGCACGACGACGTCGAGCGGCTGGCTCGCCTGCAGCTCGTGCAGTTCGCGGTCGATCAGCACGGCGCCGTCGAGGTCGACCGCGACCGTGGCACGCCGGCGCGTCACCGACGCCGTGACGTCGATGCGCAGCCGGTGCACGCCGCCGGGCACCACCAGCGCGCGCGCCGGCTGCAGCGCGCCCTGCATCGCCCGCGTGAACGCGCGTTGCGCCAGCTCCTCGCGGCGCGGATCGCCGTCGACCAGCGCCGCGTAGGCGACGTCGTTGGCGGACACCGTCAGCAGCACCGCGATGCCGCGGAACTCGACCACGTAGAGCCGGCGGCCGACCGCGGCCGGCGGCAGCACCAGGTCGAGTTCGGCCTGGGCCCGCACGGCGCTGCCGTCGAGCCCGGTCGTGCAGCGCAGCAGCTGCTGCGGCAGCTCGGGCCACGGCCGCTCGCCGCCGGCGAACTCGAGCGCGCCCTGCCGCTGCTGCCAGCCCTCCGCGGCGCCGCGCAGCAGGGCGCCGCCGCCGAACGCGACCTCGACGTCGAGCTGGTCGCCGGCGATGACGACGCGCGCCTCGGCCCCGGCCGGCGCGGCGCCGCGCAGTTCGTCGAGCAGGTCACGGCGGCGGCGTTCGAGCCGCAGCCACTGCTGCGCCGCGCGCAGTTCGTGGCGTTCCTGGTCCGCCATCTCGGCCGTCGACACGCGCGCCTGGAAGGTCAGGATCGCGGCCTCGAGTTCGTTCAGCGAACCGGCGGCGGCCGCCGCCTCGCGCGCGCGCCGCAGGCCCGCCAGCAGCGAAGCGCGGTCGACCTCGCCTTCGGGATCCTCGCCGCGCACCGCGACGATGCGCGGCCACACGTCGTCACCGAGGAACCGATCGCCGTCGGCTTCGAGCTCTGCCAGCCGCGCGCCGATGCCGTTGAGATCGTCGCCGGCCAGCGCGACCGTGACCGAACCGAGCAGCCGCTGCGCCGCGGGCACGTCGCGCAGCGGATCGAGCCCTTGCTGGCGCAGCCAGGCCAGCAGGTCCGAGAACCGGAACTCGCCGAGCCGCGCCGCGCGCGGCGGCTGGCCGACGCGCTGGCTCACCAGCCGCAAGCCGCCGTCGGCGGTCGCTTCGGCGCGCAGTTCGACGGCCTGCACCGGCCCGCTGCGCGGGAACGCCACCACGGGCGTCGTCGACCGTGCGATCGTGCGCACCACCGCCAGCTCGACCGCGTGCGCCGCCGCCAGCGCCTGCGCGTGGCGCTGCTGCCGCTCGGCCTGCTGCGGGGTCGTCGGTGCCGCGCCGGCCAGCACCGCGAGCGCGTCGGTCGCACCGCCGTGGCAGAACGTGCGCCAGGCGAGATCGCAGCGGCGCTCGAACCGCTGTGCCGCCTCACGCACCACCGCCGCCGCGACCGCCTGCTGCACGACGCCGAGGCGGCGCTCGGCATCGGGCCACGGGTCGCGGCCCGAGCGGAACTGGCCGTGCGGCGGCCACACCTGCTGCAGGTCCTGTCGGAACTGCTGCAGCGACGCGGCGACCAGGTCGGCGGGCTCGCCGTCGCGCAGCCGTTCCGCCAGCGAGCCGGCCACCTCTTCGACCTCGGCGACGAACGCCGCCGTGACCGCGGTCTCGGCGGCGTCGATCGCCGCGACCGCACCGCGGCGCGCGCGCTCGTACAGGTCGCCCATGCGCTGCGCCGTCGCCGCGGCCAGCCGCTCGGGCAGCGGCTGGCGCACGCCGTCGAAGAACCCGGGCACGGCGTCGCGCCAGAGCCGTTCGGCGGTCACGAAGTCGCCGGCGCGCACGCGTTCGTCGGCGCGCGCCGGCAACGGCGAGGTCAGATGCAGCTCGAACCGCCGCAGCAGCTCCTGGTCGCGTTCGACCAGCTCGCGCTCGATGCGGCCCAGCAGCTCGTCGAGCCGCAGCGTGCGCACCTGCGGCGGCACCTGCCCGGGCGCGATCCCGGTGGCGGCGGCCAGGCGCGGCTGCACGCGTTCCCGTTCGACGCGGGCGCGGTCGGGCCACACCAGCGGATCGCGCAGCCAGCCGGCGAGGTCCGGCCAGTCGGCGCCCTGCAGCGCCGCGGCGACGCCGTCGAACGCCGCCTGCAGCTCGGCGGCGACACGGCGTTCGCGCTGCAGCAGTTCGGCCTCGCAGCCGGGTGGCGGCGTGGTCGGCACGCGCAGCACACGCAGCCGGGCGGCGGGCGACGGCTGCGTCGCCAGCTCGGCATCGAGCCGCGCCAGGAACTCCTCGGCGGTCGGCGGCGCCGGCGCGTCGTCGCGCAGCTGCATGCCGATCCACAGCGCGAGCCCGAGCAGCCCCGCGACCAGCAGCACGCCACCGAACTTCCACCACGCCCCGAACCGGCTGCCTTCGTCGGCGTCGAGCCGCGACACGTCGACCGCCGGCGGCAGCGACTGCTCGACACGGTCGAGGTCGTCGAGCAGTTCGCCCGGTGTCTGGTAGCGCACCCGCAGGTCCTTGGCGAGCAGCTTGCGCACCACCAGCGACAGGCCCTCGGACAGCGCCGGATTGACCTCGTTGGGCGGCGTCGGCGCCTCGTTCAGCACCTTGGTGATCAGCTGCGCCATCGTGTCGCCGCGGAACGGCGGCACGCCGGTGGCCATGTGGTAGAGCGTCGCGCCGAGCGAGTAGAGGTCGCTGCGCACGTCGACGTCCTGCGGGTTGCGCGCCTGCTCCGGCGAGATGTACTGCGGCGTGCCGACGGTCGCGCCGTCGCGCGTCAGCGTCAGGTCCGCGGGCCCCTTGGCGAGGCCCATGTCGGTCAGCTTCACCTCGCCGCGCTCGTCGATCAGGATGTTGCCGGGCTTGATGTCGCGGTGGATCACGCCGCGCTGGTAGGCGTGATCGAGTGCCTGCGCGACCTGGCGCGCGACGCGGCGCACGTATTCCTCGGCGAACATGCCCCACTCGACGAGCAGCGCACGCAGCGACTTGCCCTCGACGAACTCCATCACGAAGAAGTGGTAGCCGCCTTCTTCGCCGAGGTCGTAACCGGTGACGATGTTCGGGTGGTTCAGCGACGCGACGATGCGCGCCTCGCGCCGCAGCCGGTCGACGTAGCGGCCGTCGCGCGCCAGCGACGGCTTCAACACCTTCAGCGCGACGATGCGGTTCAGTCGCTTGTGCCGCGCCTTGAAGACGGTCCCCATCGCGCCGGCCCCGACGCGATCGAGGATCTCGTAGTCCGTGAACGGCTGGGCGAAGGTCACGCGGTCTCGTCGTCGCGCACCGGTGCGCCGGTCGGCCGACCGGTCGCGTCGAGCGCGTACTTGTCGAGTTTGCGCTGCAGGGCGAACCGCGACAACCCGAGCAGATCGGCGGCCCGACTCTTGTTGGCCTGCGCGCGGTCGAACGCCTTCTGGATCTCGCGGATCTCGAGTTCGCGCACCATGTCGGGCAGCGTCGTGCCGCGTTCGGCCGGCACCAGCCCGTCGTCGGCGAACGTCGATCCCGGGCCGCGGCGTCCTTCGCGCACGTGTTCGCTGAGGTGCGCCTCGAGGATCACGCCGTCGCCGAGGATCGCCGCGCGGCGGACCTCGTTCTGCAGTTCGCGCACGTTGCCGGGCCAGTCGTAGTGCGTGAGCCGCTCCATCGCGTCGGGGCTCACCCGCACGCGCGCGTGCTGGTCGCGGCCGAGGTCGCCGAGGAAGCGCTTCACCAGCAGCGGGATGTCCTCGCGGCGGTCGCGCAGCGGCGGCAGGTGCACCGGCAGCACCGCCAGCCGGTAGTAGAGGTCCTCGCGGAAGTCGCCGTCGCGGACCATCAGCTCCAGGTTGCGGTTCGTGGCGCAGATCAGCCGCACGTCGACGCGCACGGTCTCGCGGCCGCCGAGCGGTCGCACCTCGCCTTCCTGCAGCACGCGCAGCAGCTTCTTCTGCAGGTCGAGCGGCATGTCGCCGACCTCGTCGAGGAACAGCACGCCGCCGTGTGCACTCTCGAGCAGGCCCTTCTTGTTGCTCGTCGCACCGGTGAAGGCGCCCTTCACGTAACCGAACAGCTCGCTCTCGAGCAGCGCCTCGGGCAGCGCGGCGCAGTTCTCGCTGATGAACGGACACTGGCTGCGGCGGCTGTGCACGTGGATCGCCCGTGCGACCAGCTCCTTGCCGGTGCCCGAATCGCCGGTGATCAGCACCGGATCGTCGGCTTCGATGTACTTGTCGAGCAGCGCGAACACGGCGCGCATCGCGCGGCTCTGGCCGACGATCTGCTTGTAGTCGTACTTGCTGCGCAGGCCGAGGCTGGCCGGACTCAGTTCCTCGCGGATCTGCGTCAGTTCGTTGGTGCGCTCCTGCAGCTGGCCCTTCAGCGCCGCGTTCAGCTGGTCGACGCGGTCGAGCGCGGCCTGCAGTTCGAGCTGCTTGCCGCGCAGCTGCTCGACGCTGCGCGCGTTGTGGATCGCGGTGCCGGCGTGGTCGGCCAACGACAGCAGGAGCTGCTTCTCGCGCTCCTGGAACACCTGCTGCTGGAGCCGGTTGTCGACGTAGAGCACGCCGCCGATCTCGCTCTGGATCCGGATCGGGATGCACAGCACCGACCGCAGCCGCAGGTCCGTGACCGACTGCAGGTCGCGGAAGCGGTCGTCCTCCTGCGCGTTCGTGGTCAGCTCCGGCACGCCGGTCGCGGAGACGCGGTTGGCGATCGTGCGCGAGATCTTGAACTCCGGCGACAGCACCTCTTCCTGCGCGAAGTTGCGCGCCACCTCGACCGAGTGTTCGCCGGACTTGCCGAGCATCAGGAAGCCGCGCTCGGCGCCGCACATGCGGATCGCGGCGTCGACGATCTGCGTCAGCAGCCGGGTCAGGTCCTGCTCCTCGTTCAGCGCCCGCGCGATCTGCAGGAACGCGACCAGGTCGTGGCCGCCGCGCGGGTGCTCGCCGGGCCGGGTCTCGTCGACCGAGGCGTTCTCGACCGCCGGCATCGCCAGTTCGATCGAGTAGTTGCCGAGCGTGAACGACTCGCCGACCTTCAGTTCGGCGCGCAGTACCGGCCGACCACGCAGCTTGGCCGGGTTCTGCGCGCCGGCGTCGACCAGCGCGAACACCCCGTCGACCCGCTCGACCCGGCAGTGGATGCGCGAGATCAGGCGGTCGGGCAGGAACAGGTCGCACTCGCGCGAACGGCCGATCGACACGACGTCCTGGTGGAACGCGTGGGTCTCGGACTTGCCGTCGCAGGTGACGACGAGCAGGAAGGGGCCTTGGGACATGCGGGCAGGTACCACTGCGGATAGGCTCGGCGTCGCCCGTCGTAACGCGAGCCGCCACCGACGCCTGCTCGCATGCTACCCGCCGCGCGGCGAAACGCGCCGCCCCCGCCGATGCCCCCGGACGCCGAGTTCGACCACCCCGCCGTGCGCGCGCTCGACGTGCAGCACGTCGACGGCCAAGGCGGCGCCGGCATCGTGCTGACCGACCGGCTCGGCGTCAGCGAACCGACCTTCGTGCCGGCCGCGCTGCTGACGATCGTCGGCCGCTGCGACGGCACCCGGAGCCTCGCCCGGATCCGCGCCGAGGCCGCGGCCCAGCTCGGCAACGGGCTGACGCTGGCCGATGTGCGCGAAGTGGTCGGCCAGCTGGCCGAGCGGGGCCTGTTGCTCGGCCCGCGGTTCACCGCGGCCGTGCGCGCCGCTGCCGCGGCGTTCGCCGGGCTGCCGGCGCGGCCGGCGCGGCACGCCGGCTCGGCTGGTTACCCGACCGACCCGACCGAACTGCGCC
>JAEUHR010000028.1 GCA_016794425.1 Planctomycetota bacterium | reverse complement strand
CGTCGCCGGGAACAGGATGTCGGGCGACGGGACGATCGTGCAGTTGCCGCACGGCGCCGACACCGCGGAGAAGCCGACGATCAGCACGAGCGGCAACGACACCGAACCCGCGATCGACAGCTGGAAGTCCGTGTTGCCGAGCACCGCGTCACCGCTGTAGGTCGCGAAGTCACTCAAGCCGCTCACGCAGCCGCCGCCCATGCTCGCGACGGCGTGCGTGCCGTTTGCTTCGAAGCGCCGGCCGCGGATCGTGCTGTTCGACCACACGACGAGCGTCTCGTCGCTCGCGACGTCACCCGCGGTGTAGCGCGACGCGATCGCCGGTGTCTCGAGCCCGAGCACCGTGTTCTCGACGGAGTGCTCGGCACCACAGGACTCACAAGTCACCGGATCGAGGCCCTTCACGTACACGCGGCTCGTCGCGGACGCGTTCGCGCGGTTGCGCCACGCGAGCACGAACTTGGTCTTCGCGAACGCCAGCGCCGGCTGATCCTGCAGCCCGGGCACCGTGATCGGCGCCAGCAACGGTCCCGGCGTCAGCGTTCCCGAACCGCAGGAGCCGGACCACACGAGGCGCATCGCGTGCACGTCCTCCGCACCGCCATTCGAATCGCTCCAGGCGACCAGGAACGTCGTTCCGTCCGGCGTCGCCGCCGCGCGGGGCCCGATGGAATTGCCCGCGGCCGGCGTGGCGAGCGTGACCGACGAGCCGCAAGGATTGCCCGTGGCATCGACCACGGTCGCCGTCAACTCCGGTGTGGCGCCGAGTCCGGAGACGTGAAGCCACGTGACGAGCCAGCGGGGCGAGGAGCCACCGTGCGCGGTGATGGATCCACCGGTGCCCGCTCCGATCCCTTGCGGGAACGAACCGACGAGGACCGGATCACCGCTCGCCGGAACGTCGACGGGCCGGCAGTGCATGGACGGAAGGGCGATCCCGAGGGGGGCCGTCCGGTACATCACCATTGCCGTGTGCGCGCTGCTCGACGAGCGCGAGTCACCACCGACGACCAGGGAGGACACGGTCGCGAGCGAGCTGTCGGCGTCGACGACGACTTCGTTCGACAACGTGCCCGTGGCGGCGCTGACGGATCTCACCACCAGCGCATGCGACGTCTGGCCGAAGATCGACGGCGTGTTCTTCGTGTAGGCGACGAGGAACCGGTTCGTTCCGGCGATGTTCGCGACCGCTTGCCTCGTCAGGGATCCTGACCCGAACAAGAACCCGCCGCCGAGCGGCGAGCCGGTCGCCGTGACGAACTGCCCCCGGAGGTCGGCCCCGGCTCCACCGAGGTAGGCGCTCCACACGACGAGATAGCGGCCGGTCGACTCGTCGAACGCCACACTCGGGGTCTCGTCGATGCCGCCGGCGATGTCGCCGATCGCGATCGCACTGCCGATCAGTGGATCGAGCACCAGCGGATACGCGGCATGCTCGACGAACGATGCCGGCAGCACCCATTCGACGTGAGTGCCGTCACCGACGACGCGGATCGAGCCGCGCGCGGCAGCACCGCTCGCGTCGATGCCGGTCACAGCACCGAAGGTCACGCCGCCGAGGCCTTCCCGTTCGAAGCGCACACCGTCGTCGCTCGCCGCGACGAACGGCAACTCGGTAGTGATCGCGCCACGCACGACCAGATCGCCCGTTCCCGCGGGCTTCGACGCGAACACGAAGCTCTGCTCGACGCCTTCGGCCCGCACTTCGTAGACCTCGGCCAGGTCGGGCAGGTGTGCATAACGAACTTGGTCACCGACCACGACCGGCGCGACGTTCGCAGTTCGCACGAAGGCCGCGACATCGCCGCGGCGCACCGACTCGAGCGTGAACCGCACCGGCATCGGCCACTCCGTTCGCTGCGCGAGGGCCGGCATGAACTCGACGCCGCGCTCGTCGAAACGGGCACCCCAGTTCGGCCCGCCAGCGCGCACGACCCCGTCGACGGCAACGACGCTGCAGCTGCTGCGGATCACGGACTCGTGCTGCGCAACCAGGGGTGCAGCGAGCAGGAGGAGGAGGGCGGCGCGGGGAATCGGGATCATGAGTGCCTTCGGGGGCGAGCGCCCCCAGAGGCAGCGAAGTAGCCGCACGCCGCGTTCGCGGTTTTCCTGCTCCACTCGCCGATCGTGAAACGCAGCGCGTTCGTGAACGAGAAGTCGGGGAGGCTCGGACAGGTGCGCGCGTAGGTGAAACAAGCAGCGGTCCCGGACCACCCGGAACCCACTCCCCCACGACCCGCCTCGCCCGCCACCGGTCGACACCGCAGCCGACCCCTCCGCGGCGCAGCGTTTCGCCCGAGATTCCGTCCTCGGCGCACACCAGTAGCCCGCGGCGACCCATTCGCCACCATCGCGACACGCCGAGCCGAGCCAACCAGCCGACCTACCAGGGCAAGTCCGCCTGCACCGGCGGCGACCGCGCTGCCGCGAGTGCCGGCGCCAAGGTCGGCAGCCCCATCGCCCGCAGCACTCGTTCGACTGACGACGGATCGTGGATCGCCGCCGACAGCCAAAGCACCCCGCGGCAGTGCGGGCAGACCAGCACGTCGACGAGGAACACCCGGCCTGGTAGGCGCCGCGATCTTCGCCTTGTCGGCTTGCCACCTCGGCGCCGCGTGTGATCATCGCGACGCCTCTCTCGTCCACCCCGATGACCGACCCCCACCATGCCCGGCTGCGGGAGCTGTTCGCTCTCGCGTTCGAGTTGCCGAAATCGGCGCGAACGACGTTCCTCCGGCAGGAATGCGCGGGCGACGACGCGCTGCAGCAGCGTCTGCTGGCGATGCTGGCGGTGGCCGACGACGAGCAGTTCCTCGGCAGCCCGACCGCGGTGACACCGCCGACCACACCGAGCAGCCGCATCGTCGAACCCCTGGGCGAGGGCCCGGGCTCGCGCATCGGGCCCTACACGCTGCTGCAGCAACTGGGTGAAGGTGGCTTCGGCGTCGTGTTCCTCGCCGAGCAACAGCAGCCGGTCGCACGCAAAGTCGCGCTGAAGATCATCAAGCTCGGCATGGATACGAAGCAGGTGGTCGCCCGCTTCGAACAGGAACGCCAGGCGCTCGCGTTGATGGACCACGCGCACATCGCGCGGGTGCTCGATGCCGGCGCCACCACCGCCGGGCGCCCGTACTTCGTGATGGACCTCGTGCAGGGGTCACCGATCGTCGAGTACTGCGACCAGCACGAGCTGCCGATCGCCGATCGCCTCGAGATCCTCGCGCAGGTCTGCGCCGCGGTGCAGCACGCGCACGGCAAGGGCATCATCCATCGCGACCTGAAGCCGTCGAACGTGCTGGTCACCACGCAGGACGGGCGCCCGATGGCGAAGGTCATCGACTTCGGCATCGCGAAAGCGACCGGCCAAGCGCTCACGGACAGGACGCTGCTCACCGAACACCAGCAGGTGATCGGCACGCTGCAGTACATGAGCCCGGAGCAGGCGGCCGGCTCGGCAGACATCGACACGCGCACCGACGTCTATTCGCTCGGCATCCTGCTCTACGAACTGTTGACGGGCAGCACGCCGTTCGACAAGAAGACCCTGCACGACGCGATGCTCGGCGAGATCCAGCGGATGATCCGCGAAGTGGATCCGCCGCGCCCGTCGACGCGCCTGCACGAGTCGCGCGACACGCTTGCCAGGATCGCAGCGCACCGTCGCATCGAGCCGACTCGACTCGTGCCGATGCTGCGCGGCGAGCTCGATTGGATCGTGATGAAGGCGCTCGAGAAGGACCGCGCGCGCCGTTACGACACGGCCAACGGCCTCGCGCTCGACATCCGCCGCTACCTCGCCGGCGACGCGGTCGCCGCCGCACCGCCGAGTGCCGGATACCGCTTGCGCAAAGTGGTGCGCCGCCATCGCGCGCTGTTCGCAGCGGCCGCCGCGGTGACACTGGCGCTGCTGCTCGGCATCGTCGCGTTCGCGTGGCAGGCGAGTGTCGCAGCCACACAACGCGATCGCGCCGTCACGCTGCAGGAGTCGGAGAGCAAGGCACGCTTGGCCGCGGAGGAGAACGAGAAGAAGGCCACCGCAGAAGCGCGACGTGCCGAAGCGGCGCAGCAGGAAGAGGCGAAGGCTCGTCAACGCGCCGAGACGATCCGCGACTTCGTGGTCATGGCGCTGCGCGAAGGCGACGCGTACCAAGGCGGTGGTCAGGACGTCACGGTCGTCGACGCCATGAAGAAGGCGCTGGCCGACATCGAGGCGGGTCGCTTCGACGACGACCCGGAGACCGAAGCGGCGCTGAAGAAGACGGTCTCGGTCGTGTTCAACAACAACGGCCAACCCGAGGAGGCATACGCGCTCGCGACCGAGGCGCTGGCCATCTACGAACGGCTGCACCCCGGCGATCACGGCATCGTGGCCTCGTGCCTCAACGACGTCGCCTTGGTGCTGATCAAACTCGGCCGGGGCCGCGACGCCGAGCCGCTGATGACGCGCGCACTGGCGATCTACCAACGACTTGCGACGGGTGACAACTCGCACGTCGCGACGCTGCTCAACAATCTCGGCGACCTGCGCACCGACCTCGGCCAACCCGCCGCCGCGGAGCCGTTGTTGCGCGACGCGCTGGCGATGTTCGAACGACTCGCGCCGGGTGACACCTCGGCGAAGTCGAAGATCCTCGACAACCTGGGCAGCGTGCGCTCGGCAATGGGCCACGCGGACGAGGCGGAGGCACTGTACGAACAGGCCCTCGCGATGCGGCGGCGCCTCTACACGGGCGACCATCCGGACCTCTCGGTCGGGCTCAACAACCTCGCGACCTCACGCGTGCACAACGGGCGCCGCGAGGAGGCCGAGCCGCTGTTCGTCGAAGCACTCGAGATGGGGCGGCGCCTGTATCGCGGCGATCACCCGACCATCGCGGAGGCGCTCACCAACCTCGCGTACCTGCGCAACGAACTCGGCCGCGGCGACGAAGCCGAGCCGTTGATCGCGGAAGCGCTCGCGATGCAGCGGCGCCTCGTTCCCGGCGACCATCCGCGTACGGCGCACATGCTGTTCACGCTGGCGGCACTGCGAATGCGGAAGGACCCGCCCGACATCGCCGAGCAAGCGTGCATCGAAGCGTTGGAGATGTACCGACGGCTGTACACGTTCGATCACATCGGGGTCGCGATCAGCTTCGCCAATCTGGCGCGCGTGCAGCAGAAGCTGAAGAAGTACGACGACGCGCGGCAGAACTTCGATCTCGCCGTGGCGATGCTGCGCCGACTGCCCAACGGCGCAGCTCCGTTGCTCGACATCCTGCCGCGCTCGGCGTCAGCCAGGATGGATGCCAAGGACTTCGCCGGGGCACTGCCCGAGATCGAGGAGAGCATCCAGCTCGCGACCGAGCAGCTGTCGCCGACGAGCCCGCGCCTGCAGGACTACCGCGACGCCCTCGCCCGCTGCCAGGCCGCTCTCGCCGCCGAGAAGGGCAAGTGATCGGACCGGCATTCCGTCGAGACCACACGCGCGGGATGCCGAACAGGAAGCACACCGTCTACCGACACGCCGTTCGGTGAGCGCCCGGACGCTTCACGACGACGGGGCCGCAAGTCGCTTCTTGATAGCCTGCACGGCCGTCGTCGTTCGCGCTGGTCGCGCTGTTCGATCGGCTGCCGGCGAGTTGAGTGTCGGGGACGGCGGCTCGTCGTCCGCCTGGCTCCGTGCTCGCGAACACCTGCAACCGAACCGACCTCCGGACTTCGCCACGTCGCCGCCGGCTCTGTGGCACGAACGTGCTGCGCGGTGGCAGCGCATCGCCGGAATGGACCTCCCCACCCATCACGAACCCACCTGCCCCCACCGCCGCGGCCGCCGCCCGGCTACCATCCTCGCCCCCGATGGCCCCCTCAGCGCCCACCCCCTGCAGCCCACCGCCCGCGAGCGCCTTCCTCCCCACCACGATGGCGGAGTGCAAGGCGCGCGGCTGGGACGAGGTCGACGTCGTGTTCGTGTCGGGCGACGCCTACGTCGACCACCCGTCGTTCGCCGCCGCGCTGCTCGGCCGCGTGCTCGAAGCCGAGGGGTTCCGCGTCGCGATCCTGCCGCAGCCGGCTTGGACCACCGCCGACGAGTTCCGCCAGTTCGGTCGGCCGCGGCTCTGCTTCGCGGTCAGCGCCGGCAACATGGACTCGATGATCAACCACTACACGGCGAACAAGAAGCGGCGCAACGACGACGCCTACTCGCCCGGTGGTCGCATCGAGCTGCGGCCCGACCGCGCGACGAACGTCTACGCGCAGCGGTGCCGCGAAGCGTTCCCCGGCGTGCCGGTGGTCGCCGGCGGCGTCGAAGCGTCGCTGCGTCGCATCGCCCACTTCGACTACTGGTCGGAGACCGTGCGGCCGTCGATCCTCGTCACGTCGAAGGCCGACCTGCTCGGCTTCGGCATGGGCGAACGCGTGCTGGTCGAAGTCTGCCGGCGCCTGCGCGACGGCAAGCCGATCACTGCCTGCCGCGATCTGCGCGGCGTCGCCTACCTGCTCGGCGCCAAGGAAGCGCTGCCCGCGCACGAGTGGCACGACGCGGCGTGCGACAACCGGACCGTCGAGCTGCCGAGCTTCGAGGCGGTCGGCGGCGACAAGGTCGCGTTCGCGACCGCGACGCGCCTGCTGCACCACGAGACCAACCCGCAGAACGGCCGCCGGCTCACGCAGCGCCACGGCGACCGGCTGCTGGTCGTCAACCCGCCGGCGCTCGCGCTCGACGAGCGCGAGCTGGACCGCGTCTACGACCTGCCCTACACGCGCCGGCCGCACCCGCGCTACCGCGAGCCGATCCCGGCGCACACGATGATCAAGGACAGCGTGACGACGATGCGCGGCTGCTTCGGCGGCTGCACGTTCTGTTCGATCACGATGCACCAGGGCCGCGCGATCCAGAGCCGCAGCCAGCAGTCGATCCTCCGCGAAGTGCAGCGCATGGCCGCCGACCCGGACTTCGCCGGCGCGATCAGCGACGTCGGCGGGCCGACCGCGAACATGTACCAGATGCGCTGCTCGCGCCCCGACGTCGAAGCGAAGTGCCGGCGCCTGTCGTGCATCCACCCGACGGTGTGCAAGCTGCTCGGGGTCGACCACGGCCCGACGAAGCAGCTGCTGCAGCAGGTGCGCGAGACACCCGGCGTGACCAGCGTGCGCGTCGCGTCGGGCATCCGCATGGACCTCGCGCGGTTCGACGACGAGTACCTCGAGGACATGGCGCGGCACCACGTCGGCGGCCAGCTCAAGGTGGCCCCCGAGCACACCAGCGACAAGGTGCTGTCGCTGATGAAGAAGCCGGCGACGACGACGTTCGACGAGTTCGCCGAGAAGTTCGCCGCCGCGAGCCAGCGCGCCGGCAAGGAGCAGTACCTGATCCCCTACTTCATCGCGTCGCATCCCGGCTCGGGCGTGCACGAGATGATCGAACTGGCGGTGTTCCTGAAGGCGCGCGGCTACCGGCCGCGGCAGGTGCAGGACTTCATCCCGGCGCCGATGGACATCGCGACGTGCATGTACTGGACCGGCCTCGACCCGATGACGATGCAGCCGGTCGAGACCGTCAAGAAGCTGAAGGACCGCGAGGTGCAGCGCGCGCTGATGCAGTTCTTCAAGCCGGAGAACTGGTTCGTCGTGCACAAGGCGTTGGTCGAAGCAGGCCGCAAGGACCTGATCGGATCGGGCCCGCAGTGCCTGATCCCCGCCAACCCGCCGAAGGCCGCCGTCGCGGCGCGCCGCGATGCCGCGAACGGGCGCGGCCGCCGCGGCGACCCGACCTACGTGCACAGCAAGGACGCCGGCACGAAGCCGCGCGGTGGCATGCCGTGCGCCCCCGGCGACAGCGACGACGACGAGGACTGAGCCCGGCGCCGCGGCTCAGCGGGCGCGCGCGACGAGACGGCCCACTTCGGCGAGCACGGCTTCGTCGGCGTCGCTGGGCCACTCGCCGGGCCGACCGGTGTCGTAGTAGACGACCACGACCAGCGGCGCGCGGCCCGGCGGTTCGACCCAGACCACGTCGTTGCACTTCACGGTGAAGCCCTCGCCGCCGCCGGTGCCGGTCTTGTCGCCGGCGGTCCAGTCGGCCGGCAGGCCGCGGCGCACGCGTGCGGCACCGGTCCCGGTGGCGATCATCCACTGCCGCAGCGTCTGCCGCGCCGGCACCGCCAGCGCGCCGCCGAAGAGCCGCGCCACCAGCTGCGCCATCGCGCGCGGCGTCGTCGTGTCGCGCTCGTCGCCCGGCCGCACGGCGTTCATCTGCGGCTCGTAGCGGTCGAGCCGCGTGACCGCGTCACCGTGCGCCCGGCACCAGGCCGTGAACGCCCCAGGCCCGCCGACGTCGCGCAGCAGCACGTTCGCGGCGGTGTTGTCACTGGTGGTCTGCGCCGCCTCGGCGAGCTGCGCGCGCGTCAGTTCGGTCGCCGCCGCCCCGCGCGCCAGCGCCGCGTCGACGGCCGCCTTCGCGACCGGCGCGTGCGCCAGCAGGTCGCCGGGCTCGACGCGCAGCCGTTCCTCGAGCGCCAGCCCGCCGGCGGCGGCACGGTCCAGCACCATCGCGGCGAGCGCCAGCTTGAACGTCGAACACATCGCGAACCGCTCGTCGAGCCGATGCCCGCGCACCGAGCCGTCGCCGGTGTCGAGCACCGCGACGCCGAGCCGGCCGCCGCGCTCGAGCGCCGCCAGGTCCCCCGCCAGATCGGCGCCGAACGCTCCGTTCGGGGTCGATCTGCAACCCGCGAAGGCAGCCGCGGCAACGACGGGAAGGAGCCCGGAACGGTGGCGCAGCGACGGCGACATCACCACGACCGTACGGCAGCGGCCCGTGCCCGTCGAGCGACTCGGAGCCGGCGAGCAGAACGCGGCGGCACCCGGCGTCAGCGCGCCGCGCGCGCGGCGACCTCGCCGTCGACCAGCGGATGGACCGCCAACTGCGCCAGCCGCTGCCGCGCTGCGGCGTCCGGTTCGGCGACGAACGCGCAGGCAGCGGCGACCGCGTCGTCCTCGGCGTCCCACAGTGCCTCGCGCAGCACGGCCTGCGCCGCCGGCAGCGCCGCCAGCCCGGTCAGCGCATGCACCGCATGGCGCCGCGCCAGGCTGTCGGCGGCCGTGCACGCCACTTCGACCAGGAGCGGCAGCGACGCCGGATCGGCGAGCCGGCCGAGCGCGTCGAGTTCGTGCACGATGCCGGCGCCGCCGTCCGCGGCGCGCGCGCCGACGAACGCTTCCAGCGCCGCGCGATCGGCCGCGGTCGCGTGCTGCTCGAACAGCTGGCCGGCGACGACACCGAAGTGGCCGCCGCGGGCGTGCCACGCGCGCGCCAGCGGCAGTGCCAGTGCGCCAGGCAGGTGGCAGGCGTAGTCGGCGAGGCAGGCGCGCCGCATGCGCAGTTCGCCCGGCAACCGCCGCGCGCGCTCGGCGAACACGTCCTCGCGGCCGAACAGGTCCTCGGCCAGCGGCAGCAGCCGTTCGTCGCCGAGCAGGCCCAGCGCACGCGCCGCCAGCCGCACGCGTTCGAACAGCGGATCGTCGGCGACGACTTCGGCGAGCCGCTGCCGCGTCGCCTCGTCGCCGCGCGCACACAGTTCGCCGAGCAGCCGGTCGCGGCGCACCGGCTGCGGGCCGCGCGCGAGTTCGAGCACCGCGTCGAGCGACAGCGTCGCCAGCGGCGTCGGCGGCAGCGGCCGGCGCTGCGCGCGCGCCGAATCGGCGTCCTGCAGGTCGAGCCGCAGCCACGCGGCCGCGGCGCGCGGCGGCAGCTGCACCGGGGTGGCCCAGCGCTCGCTCCACAGGCAGGCCGTGATGCCGGCGAGCAGCGCGTCGTCGGTGCCGGCGGCGGCCAGCAGTTCGCGTGTGGGCGCATGGCCGAGCACCCAGGCGGCCGCCAGCACGTCGTGCGCGAGCACCGCCGCCGCGCCGGCCGGCAGCGCGGCCAGCAGCGGTTCGAGCGGCAGCCCGGTCGCGACCAGTAGCTCGCCGTAGTAGCGGGCGCGGCGTTCGACCGTGCGGTCGCGCCGCGGATCGACCAACACGCACGCCAGCAGGTCGTCGTGTGCTTCGGCAGCGGCCTGCTGCGCGGCCACGAAGCCAGCGCCGCGGCCGCGCTGCAACAGGCCGAGCCGCGTCGTCGCGGGCGCGAGCTCGGGCGGGTTCGCGGACACGGGCGGCAGCGTAGCGCCTCAGCGGAACACGCCGTGGTCGAACAGGATCCGCACGCCGATCGCCACCAGCACGACGCCGCCCAGCACCTCGGCCTTGCCGCCGAGCGCGGCACCGGCCGCGCGGCCGAGGTAGACGCCGGCCGCCGACAGCACGAACGTGACCGCGCCGACGATCGCGGCGGTCACCACCGGCGCCAGCTCGAGCGTCGGCAGCGCGAAGCCGGCCGCGACCGCGTCGACGCTGGTGCCGACCGCGAGGCCGACCAGCAACCAGCCGCGTGCCGGTGGCCCACACTCGGTGCCGCCGGCGAGGCCGGCGCGCAACAGGCGCACGCCGAGCACCAGCAGGATCGCGAACGCGATCCAGTGGTCGATCGCCTCGATCAGGCTCGCGCAGGCGACGCCGAGCGCCCAGCCGAGCAGCGGCCCGATCGCCTGCGCAGCGCCGAACGCCGCGCCGATGCAGAGCGCGCGGGCATGGTGGCGGTCGCGCGCGGTCGTGCCCTGGCACAACGCCGCCGCGAACGCATCGGCGGCCAGCGCGAAGCCCAGGGCCGTGGCGGCCGACAGCGCGGACCAGCTCATCACAGCCGCACGATCGCCGGCGCGCGCGGCGCCGTCAACCGCGCGTAGCGGTGCCGCCGCCGTGGCCCTCGGGCAGGCGCCAGCGCCGGTGGCCCCACATGTACTCGTCGGGGCACGCGCGCACCGCGGCTTCGAGTTCGCGGTTCAGGCAGTCGAGGATCGCGCGCACGTCGCGCTCCTTGTCGCCGGTCGGGCGGAAGCGGAACGGGCCGGTCGCGCGGAACTCGAACCGCATCGGCGCGGTCTCGGTGCAGTAGCCGAACACCAGCGGCGCCTTGGTCAAGAGGTGCAGCAGCGCGATCGCGGTGTGGCTCGAGGCCGGGCGGCCGAAGAAGTCGACCAGCATGCCGCGCTCCTTCGCGTTCTGGTCGATCATGATCGCCAGCACCTTGCCGTCGCGCAGCGCCCCCATCAGCCGGCCCAGGTTGGCGTCGCGTTTGGGCGTCAGCTCGAAGCGGTGGCGCGGCTTGCGCGACAGCATCAGGCGATCGACGTACGGGTTGTTCATGCGCCGCGTGATGCCGACCACGGGCTTCTTGTGCGACAGCACCTGCGCCGCGATCTCCCAGTTGCCGAGGTGGCCCGACGCGAGGATCACGCCGGCCTGCGGATCGGCCAGCAGCGCGTCGACCTCCGGCGGCACGTGCCACGCGACGCATTCCTGCATCGGGTGCTTGCGGAACCACGCGTCCGATTTCAGCGACTCGACGACGACGCGCGCGAACTGGCGGAACACGGCGCGCGCGAGCCGCCGCGCCGCCTTCGGCTCCGTGGTGATGCCGGCAGCGAGGATGTTGTCGACCGCGATGCGGCGGCGGCCCGGCAGCACCAGCCAGATCACGTCGCCGATCGCGTGCGCCAGGAAGATGCAGGCACGCACCGGCAGCAGGTCGACCACGAGCAGCAGCACGCGCACCAGCGCGTACTCGACGAGGTGCCGGATCCGCTTCACGCCGCGAGCCGCTGCTCGACGAACGTCGCCAGCTCGCCGAGCGTCTTCACCGCGACGAGCTCCTGCGGCTCGAACTCGATGCGGAACTCCTGCTGCACGTCGTAGAGGAAGTCGAGCATCGCCAGCGAGTCGATGCCGAGCGACGCGATCGTGTCCTGCTCGGTCACGGCCGTGCGATCGACCAGGTCGCGGCCGGTGCGTTCGATGATGCCCCGCAACCGCTGCACGATGTCCTTGCGCGCCACGCTCAACGTTCCTCGTACTTGCGCACGATCAGGGTCGAGTTGCTGCCACCGAACCCGAAGCTGTTCTTCATGAAGGTGCGCAGCGGCACCGCCAGCGCAGAGACGCCAGCGGTGCGAATCTCGCACGCCGGGTCGGGCCGATCAAGGTTGAGGTTCGCGTGCAGGCGGCCGGCGTCGAGGCACGCGATCGCGGCGATCGTCTCGACGACGCCGGCGGCGCCGAGCAGGTGGCCGAAGTAGGACTTCGTCGACAGCACCGGTACGCGGTCGGCTTCGGCCGCGAACACGCGGCGGATCGCCTCGGCCTCGCAGGCGTCGTTGGCCTTGGTCGCGGTGCCGTGCGCGCTGACGAAGTCGATCGCCGCCGGGCCGAGCCCGGCCGACTGCAGCGCGCTGCGCATCGCCGCCGCCTGGCCGTCGACGCTCGGTCGCGTGATGTGCGTGCCGTCCGACGACTCGCCGAAGCCCAGCACCTCGGCGCGGATCGTGGCGCCGCGCCGTCGCGCCTCGTCCAGCGATTCGAGCACCAGCGCGCCGGCGCCCTCGCCGAGCACGAAGCCGTCGCGATCGAGGTCGAACGGCCGGCACGCGCGTTCGGCTTCGGCCGCGCGCGACATCACGCCGAGGCAGTCCCAGCTCGCGTAGAGCGCCGGCGTGAACATCGACTCGCTGCCGCCGCACAGCACGCGGCGCGCGTAGCCGTGGCGGACCATGCGGTAGGCGGCGCCGATCGCGATCGTCGACGACGAACAGGCCGACACCAGCGTGTAGTTCGAGCCCTCGAGCCCGAACCGGATCGACACGGCCGAGCTGACGACGTTCAGCATGCAGCGCGGCACCGTGGTCGGCCGCAGGCCGCGCCCGCCGTTGGCGACCCACGCGTCCCACGACTCCTGCAGCGCGTGCGACGGCCCCGAGCCGGTGCCGAACAGCACCGCGGTGTCCTTGCCGTCGGAACCCGGCGCGGTCGGCAGCAGGCCCGCCTGAGCCAGCGCCGCGCCGGCGGTCAGCATCGCCATGTCGGTCGTGCGGTCGCCGGGCCGCAGCTTCGCTTCGGTCAGCGCCGCGGCGAGCAGCGCCGGATCGACTTCGGCGGCGTGCCGCGACCGGTACGCAGAGGCGTCGAGTGAACGCAGCGGGCCGATCGCGCTGCGGCCCGCGAACAGCCGTTCGCGCAGCGACGCCTCGTCGGCGCCGAGCGGCGACAGGAGGCCGATGCCGGTCACGACGACGCGCTGTGGTTGGTCCATCGGTCAACCCTTCGTGAACAGACCGCCGTCGACGTGCAGCACCTGGCCGGTCACGTAGGCGGCCGCGTCCGACAGCAGGAACGCAACCGCGCCGGCGACCTCGTCGGGCCGGCCGAAGCGGCCGAGCGGCACCCCGACCGCCTGCCGCTGCTCGTCGGTCAGCACCGCCGTCATGTCGGTCTCGATCATGCCCGGCGACACCGCGTTGACGCGGATGCCGAGCCGGCCCGCCTCGAGCGCGAGGCTCTGCGTCATGCTGACCAGGCCGGCCTTGCTGGCCGCGTAGTCGGCCCCCATCCAGCGCCCGGGACCGTGCGCGGCGACCGACGCGACGTTGACGATCGCGCCGCTGCGCTGCGTGCGCATCGCGACGTAGGCCGCCTGCGCGGCGAGCATCGCCGCTTCGAGGTTCAGCGCGAACGTCGCGCGCCAGCCGTCCAACGACAGACCACGGAACGGCACTGCCTTGCCGCCGCCGGCGTTGTTGACCAGCCCGTCGATGCGGCCCGCGGCGGCGACAAACGCGCGCACGAGCTCGGTCGCACGCGCCGGCTCGGCGAGGTCGGCCGGGCAGGCGACGACGCGCGCACCGGGCACCTGGTCGCGCAGGGCGGCGGCCGCGGCGGCCGTGCGTTCGGCGTCGCGGCCGTGCAGGCCGACGGTCGCGCCGCGCGCCGCGACTTCGCGCGCGACCGCCCAGCCGATGCCGCGCGTCGAACCGGTCACCAGCACCGCGCGATCGCGCAGCGATTCGGGTTCGGTCGGAGCGGGATCCGGGCGCAGCACAGGCCGGCGACGGTAGAGGAAGCGGCGGTCGATGCAAGGTCGCCGCCCGGCGCCGATGCGGTGATTCGCGCCGCGCACGGCACTACTGTGCGCGGCATGCGCACGGCGCCGCGCCTCCGCCTCCTGCTCGGCACGCTCGCGGCGCTGGCGACCACCGTTTGGCTGTTCCGCGACCTGCTGCCGCCGGGCTCGTTCCCGGTCGGCTGGGACGTGTTCTGGAACCTGCACGTCGCGCGCACGATCGCCGAGCAGGGTCTGCCGGCCGCCGTGCCGCAGGCCGCGTTCACGCAGCTCGCGGTCGACCATGCCGACCGGCAATGGCTGTTCAGCCTCGTGCTGGCCGCGTACGGCGGCCGCGACCTCGGCCTCGAACACGTGCCGCCGCTGGTGCTCGGTTTCGCGCTGGCCAAGCTCGCGGTGCTGCTGGCGTGCGCGCGCTGGCTCGTCGGCCCGCGGCTGCTCGCGACGCCGGTGCTGCTGGCGTTCGGCCTGTCGGCGTCGGCGCTGTTCCGCGCCGCCGCGCTGCGCGACATGCTGCTGGCGATCCTGCCGCTGCTGGTGCTGCTGGCGCGCCTCGCGCGCTGCGACGCCCGACCGAAGCGGAACGACCAGGCGTGGCTCGCGGGCGCGGCGCTGGTGTTCACGTGGTCGCACGGCGCGCCGGTGCTGCCGCTCGCGCTGGCGGTCGTGGTCGGTGCCGGCCGCCGCCTCGACACCGGCCGCTGCGGCTTCCGCACGCTGCTGCCGATCGGCGCCGGCGTGCTGCTGGGACTGCTGGCGCGGCCGAACCCGCTCGGCTGCCTCGAGCTGCTGTGGACGCTGAACGTGTTCCTGCCGTGGGCCAGCGCGACCGGCGCGCTGCCGCTGCACCCGACCGAGTTCGCGGCGCCGCCGTTCGACCTGCTGCTGGCCCACTCGTGGCCGCTGCTGCTGGCGGCGGGCCTGTCCTTGGCGACCGCGTGGCGACGCCGCGCCGACTGGCGGCTCGTGCTGCCGGCGGTGCTGCTGGCGATCGGCACCGTCTTCGGCGCCCGCCTGGTCGAACTGGCAGCGCCTTGCCTGACGCTCGCGGTGCTGGTGCAGCTCGCTGCGACGCGGCTCGGCGGCACCTGGCGCGGCGAACTCGCGGCGGCCGCGGTCGCGATCGGTCTGCTGGGCCTCGCCCACCACCACGCGCAGCCGAGCCTCGACGCCAACCGGCTGGTCGCGCTGGCCGACGTCGGCGACGACCTGCGCCAGCGCGCGCGGCCCGGCGACGTCGTGTTCGTGACCGACTGGGGCGTCAGTTCGCCGCTGACCTGGTTCACGCGCGACGTGCCGCTGCGCTTCACCGGCATCACCGATCCGGTCCTGATGCTGCGCGCGGCACCGGACGCGTTCGCGGCCTGGTGGCGCATCAAATCGGCGGCCGACCCCGAGGCCGCGCGCACGATCCGCGAACGGTTCGGCGCGCGCTTCGCCGTGATCGGCTTCGCCGACGCGGCGCCCGGGCGACCGGCCGGCGAGACCGCGGTGCAGGTCTGGCAGACGTTCGGCGCGCTGGCGCAGCGCGGCGTCGCGGTGCAGTCGCGCGACGTCCCGTCGCCGCCACGGCACGCGACGCTCGAGCCCGGCTTCCGGCTGTACGAGTTCACCGACTGAGCGACTTCGCGCGGCGCGGTTACCGACGCATTCGACCCGGGCTAGTAGCCGCGACCGGCAGTCGTCCATGGTGGCTCGATGCCGGCCCCACCCACGATGCAAGCCCTGCTCCCGCTCGTCCTCTGCACCCTCGGCACGCTGTCCGTGCTGCCCGCCCAGACCACGTTCCTGGTCGGCCCGAACGGCCTGCCCCAGATCGGCGACGCGATCGCGCTCGCCAGCGACGGCGACGTGATCCTGGTCGAGCCCGGCGCCTACCAGTCGATCATCCTCGTCAACAAGTCGCTGACCGTGCGGGCGCTGGTTCCCGGCAGCGTCAACACGGCCGGCGGCTTCGGCAACCTCGTGGTCGCGACCGACACGCCGCGCACCGTGCACCTGGTCGGCATCGACCTGCGCAGCCTGAACGGCAACAACGTGCGGCTGACGCTCGAGCAGTGCACCACGAACGCCAGCAACGGCCTGCTGCTGACCGATTGCATCTGCCATCTGCGGCAGTGCACCCTGCAGGCGACTCCGTTCCCGATCGTGCTGCCGGCGTTGGGCCTGCAGAACTCGCAGGCGACGATGATCGACTCGGAGGTCCGTGGTGCCGGCGCCGGATCGGCGATCCGCATGACCGGCAGCACGCTGCACGTGAGCGGCAGCGGGTTGTTCGCGGGCGCGGACGGCGCCGCGGCCGTGGTCGGCGACGCGGCCAGCACGCTGTGGCTGGTGGACGCGAGTGCCACCGGCACCGCGTTCGACTGCGCGCTGCAGATCGCCGACGCCCGCACCTTCCGCAGCACGGTGACGCCTGCCTGCCCGTCGACGCCGAACGGCCTCGTGCTCGGCACCAGCCAGGCGCAGCCGCTGCAGACCGGTGCGCCGGTCACGTTCGCGTTCGCCACCGCACCGTTCCACCTGGTCGCGGTGCTTGCCAGCACCGGCCTCACGACCACGCCGGTGGCCTGGATCGAACAGGACGTGCAGCTCGATTTCGGCGGCCTGTTCGTGGCCGACCTGCTGCTGGCCGGCGCCCAGGGCGACGCGGCGCGCACCTGGACGCTGCCGGCTTCGACCGCGCTGGTGGACCGCACGCTGTGGCTGCAGGGCCTCAGCGGCTACTCGCTGCCGCTGCAGGCCGGCCCGGTCGCGGGCGGCGTCGTGCGCTGAGTCGGGCGCGGCAGCGCGCGGCTCACTTCGAACGCGCGCGCACCGCGGCGAGCAGTTCGGCGAGCCCGCCGCCGCCGCCGAGCTCGCGCTGTTCGCCCTCGAGCACGGCCACCAGCGGCAGCCCCATCGGCGAGATGCCGTGCACGCCGGCGCCGCGGTCGACCAGCAGGCGCGCGACCGCCCAGTTCCGCGTGTTGACCGCCGTCCACACGGCGCTGCGCCCGTCGCGCTCGACGCGCTTCGGATCGGCGCCGCGCTCGAGCAGCAGACGCATCACCGCGACGTCGTCCGCCGAGCCACAGGCGGCGAAGAACGCTGGCCGACCGAACTCGGTGGCCTGGTTCGGATCCGCGCCGGCGTCGAGCAGCAGCCGCAGCGGTTCGTCACCGACCTGGCGCACGAGACGGATGGCGAGCACCAGCGGCAGGTCGTTGCCGGCCTCGTTCGGATCGGCGCCGGCGGCGAGCAGCTCGCGCAGCGTCTGCAGGCGGCTCGGATCGGTCTCCAGCTCCTGCAGCGCGCGCGTCAGTTCCGTCTCGCCCCAGACCGCGTTCGGGTTGGCACGCACCCAGATCTCGGCGACGAGGCGGCCGATCACGAGCGTCATGATCGGCGCGCTGACCAGCAGGTAGGCCAGGACCCGCAGCAGCGTCGAGTCGGCGCGCTGCCAGAGCCAGATCGCGCCGACCAGCAACGTCCCGGGCAGCACGACCATCACCCCCAGCACCGCCAGTGGCGAGTCCTTGGTCGACCCGGCAGCGGCCAGGCCGAGCAGGAAGAACAGGCCGATGCCGCACACGTCGACCGCGACGAACGCCCAGAACAGGATCTTCAGCAGCATCGCCCCTGGTCATCCGGATGCGGCGCGCGGTGTGGCAGCGCCGGCGCGAAGTCCGTCCGGCACGCGGCGCTGCTTCACTGCAGCTCGACGTGGCTCTTCACCCCGTTGCTGGTCAGCAGCCCCGCCGTGTTGCCGAATTGCGGCAGGTAGTACGGGGTCGGCACGACCAGCGCCACCGCCTGGGCATAGAAGTCGTACGGCGGGATCGGCAGGTTCGTGAAGCTGATCGGCACCGGCGTGACGGTCGTGAAGGGTTCCGTCCCCACGGTGATCAGCGTGCTCGTGATCAGGTCGGGCATGGTGTGCAGCATGCACGCCGGGGCACCGATCGAACCGAGGTCGAAGCCACCGCCCCCGATCTGCGTGAGCCCCAGCACGAGCGCAGTGACGTAGGTCCCGGCGCCCGGGAGGATCTCGGGCACGTTCGTGATCGTGTAGTCGAACGTGAGGTTCGTGCCGACCTGGACCGGGCGCGGCGCCGCCGACAGCGTCAGCGGCAGCACGTTGCTGCGCAGCTCGGTGGGCGGGAACGTGTTGTCGAGCACCACCGCGCCGGGCGTGGCGCCGGGCCCTGCCAGCGTGCAGCCAACCAGCCAGTCGCCGGTGCCGACGGCCTCGAGGTTCTGCCAGACGACCGTCACGTCCCCGGTGGTCAGGTCGACCTGGTACTGGAACGTGCTCGGGTTGACGATGCCAGTCGGGTAGGCCTCGACCGCGTACCACGTCACGTAGAGCCAGCCGGGGATGGCTTCGCGGTAGATGGCGCCGTTCGGCGTCGTGTCGTTCAGCAGGAAGTCGTGCCAGGTGTAGAAGCCGAGATCGGGCGCCGTGGTCGCATTCACGATGTCGGCCGCCGTGGGCGCGAAGTCGCTGCCGTTGTTCGGCAGCGCCCCCGCGGTCAGGATGCCGTTCACCGAGACGGTCCACACCGTCGACGTGGTGTTCGCCGGCCCGGGAATCGGCGCGACAGCAGCAATCGTGGTGCGACCGTCATCGAGGTCCGGCGCGCCGTTCGCATCGACGAACGACAATGCCACCGCGGTGCTGCCGACCCGCGTCGGATCGACGAACGGCGTGCCGCCAGCACTCGGGTAGACGGCCGTGTAGCCGTCGAGCGGGTAGACCTCGTCGAACGTGTAGGTCATGCGCGTCGTCTGCAGCGCGGCACTGGCAGTCGCCGAGTCGGCGAAGACCTGGTAGAGCGTGTTGTTGCCGTACGAGTAACAACCCTCGCCGTACGGGCAGTGGTAGGCGCAGTCGACCGGCGTGTAGGGGACCGTCGGCAGCACGGTGTAGCCCGTCCCGGACGGCACGATGCGCAGCGTCTGCCCCGACAGATCGAACGGGTTCCCGTTCGTGAAGGTCTCGTAGAGCGCCGCCGTGAGGGAGGTGGCAGCGGCGCTCAGATTGCCGGCCGTCGGCACGACCAGGTTGCCCGCCGAGATGCCGACCCAGCGCCCCGCCTGCGGCGGCAGGACCGAAGCATTGTAGGAGAAGTCGACGGCACCGTTGGCGAACAGGGTGCACGAGAAGCGGAAGTTGTCGGTGGTGTTGCCCGATCGCGCCAGGTCGGTCCAGGTGACGGTGGCCTGTCCCGCCGGTCCGCCGGTGCCTGGTGTCTCGTAGGTGACCTGATAGATGTTGCACGCGACCTGGGAGGCCCGCTGGTCACCGCCCAGCACGACGATGCGCGGCGAGCCGCCCGCCACGCGACCGCTCAGCTCGTTCAGCGTGTTGGTGCCGAACGACGAGCCACCGACGGGCTGCGTGAGGCTGGCGGTGGAATCGGTCAGGTAGATCTCGCCGTTGCTGTTGATCCACATCTCGTCGAGGAAGATCGAGCCGATGCCACTGGGGTTCGGCATCGGGAAGAAGAAGCCACCGATGCCGGCGGTCAGCGAGATCGCGACGGGGCTGAGGCCCTCGTCGTGCGCGGGCTGGCTGGTGCCGAACACACCGTTGTTCCATTGCACGAGCCCCGCATCGACGCCTTGTGGGCACTGGGCCGGTACGAACGACGCCGACAACGAAGCGGCAACGAGCAGGGAGGACAACCGGCGGTCGCGGGACCGAAGGTTACGAGCGAACGACGCGGACATGGGTAGGACCTCGGGTTGGGGGTGTTGGCAGAGCCCTCGGCGGGCAACCCCGACATGACCGTGCGGCCCACGATCGGACGAAAATGTCGAGTTCGTGGCAGAAGGGTGTCGCGACTCACCCGGCAGCGTGGCGGCAGCCGGACGGCAGCCGCCGCGAAGCCACCGCGCGACTACGGACGCCGATCAGGGCGCCACGGGCAGCACCGCGACCGCGCCGCGCAGCACCTGACCGTTGCCGCGCAAGAGGAACGGCGTCAGCTGCCAGGCGCCCGCAACGGCCGGCAGCACGAACTCGGCGCGGCGCGTGCCGTCCGCGGCCGGCGGCAGATCGAGCAGGCTCTGGGCACCCTCCGCATCCTGCAGCGCGACGCCGGCCGCGAGTTCTCCCGCCGGCGCGTCGGCGGCGAGGCGCAGCGTCAACGTGACCCGATCGCCGACGCGCGGCGCGGCCGGTTCGACCGTGAACGCGGCGATCCACGGCGTGACCTCGGGCAGCCGTTCGACCGCCAGCACGTCGTCGTCGCGGTACAGCAGCGTGAAGTCGGACGGCACGAGCGCAGTCGACAACCGTGCGAACACGTGGCCGTTGCTGACGCGGCCGGTCGCGAACACGTCGGCGCCGCCCGCGACCATGCGTTCGCGCACCGCATCCCAGGTGGCCTCGGCCGACGGCTGCGGCGGTGCCATGTAGCCGAGCACCCGCGCCGGGACGTACCGCTCCGCAATCGGCAACGTCGAGAGCAGGCACATCGGGCGCGGCACCAGCTCGGGCAGCCGGCGCAGCAAGGCGACTTCGGCGAGCGGCTGCAGCGCGAGGAACTGGCGGTAACACGCGACGCTGCCGACCAGCGAGAGCGTCACCAGCAGCGCGAACAGCAACCGCCGCCGTCGTGGGTCGACGACCGCGCTGCCGAGCACCGCCACGCCGACCAGCAGCGGCGGCAGCACGCCGAACAGGAAGCGCGGCCGCGGCGCGTACGTCAGACAGACGGCGGTCGCCTGCAGCACCGCGAACCCGAGCAGGATCCCGCCTGCGGTTCGCGCCCGCGCTGCGAGCACGAGCCCGACGGCGGCAACGACCAGCGGCCAGACCGCCAACGCCATCGAACCGGTCGGTGCCCCGCACACCATCGCCGGCAGCACGTCCCGCACGGCGACGCGAGGTCGACGGCGCCCAGGCGCAGCAGTTCGCCGCCGTGCTGACCGAGGAAGGCGGTCAGGCTCGGCAGCGTGCCGGCTTCGTAGGTGCGCTGCAGGCACTCGATCTCGTAGCCGCACACGGCCTTCAGGTACAGCAGGTGCCAGTTGTCGTTGCCCAGCGGCGCACCCGTCGTCCAGGTGGCGACGACCGCGTGTGGCAGGTAGCCGACGAGTGCGCCCAGCGCGAACAGCGCCGCACCGCGCAGCCCCCCGCGCCACCACGCCCAGACCGCGCCCACCGGCACCACCGCCGCACTGGCGAACCGGCAGGCGACCGCGAACCCCGCGCAGACACCGCCGGCCAACGCCCGGCGGTGGCGCCACTCGCCGCCGTGCGCCACGATCGCGAGCGCCGCGGTCATCGACGCCGTGGCCGCCGCGTCGGTGCTGGCCATCGTGCCGAACACCCAGAGCCAGCCGTTGACGGCAGCGAGGCTCGCGGCGGGCACGCCGGCGCCCGCACGCAGCCGTTCGGCCAGACTACCCACGGCCCAGACCAGCAGACCGGCGGCGAGTGCCGACACGACGACCCCGGCCAGCAGCGAATCGCCGACCACCGGCAGCAGCGCGGCGACCAGCAGCGGGTAGCCGAACGGATGGAACCGGTCGAACAGGACGTGCCCCTGCCAGAACTGCTCCGCGACCACGTGGTAGCGGTCGTACTCGGCGTCGACTTCGGCGCCGCGCAGCGTGCAACCGACGCCGACCAACACCGCCGACGTCGCCAGGGCGATGCCGAACGTGGTCCACCGCGCGCGAACG
The DNA here is from genome assembly GCA_016794425.1 of Planctomycetota bacterium. Lineage (GTDB taxonomy): Bacteria > Planctomycetota > UBA1135 > UBA1135 > UBA2386 > JAEUHS01. The sequence goes on along the minus strand of JAEUHR010000028.1, from coordinate 245,510 downwards.
GTCACGGCCGCAGCGTGATCCGCACGTCACCCTGCTTCTGGTGGTAACGCAGCAGACGACCGCGGTCGTCGACGTGCGTCGTGATCTCGAGTCCGGCGAGTTCGATCACGACGACGTGCGCCTGCACCTCTGCACCGCCGACGTCGATCGCCTCGCGCCCGGCACCGCGCAGCACCATCGGCAGCGTGGTCCTGGCCTCGCTGTGGAACACGCGCACCCGGGCGACGGCACCGGCCGCGAGCGGCGCCAGCCGGCTCAGCGGCACCAGGAAGTGCGCCATGCAGCTGTTGTGCAGCACGAACGCGCCGGCCGGCAACGGCAGCGTGTCCTTGCGCTCCTCGCCGCCGACCACAGCCGTGCAGACCACCTGGCCGGCCTCGGCCGCCAGTTCGAACGTGCTCTGCTGCGGGCCGTCGCTGCGCTCGGCGCGGAACGACCGCAGCGATCCGTCGGCACCGACCTCGGTGCGCGTGGTCTCCGCGAACGCGCCGTCGGCGAGCCGCAGCGAACTCTCGAACACGGTCGCGCCATCGGCGGCGGTCGCCACGCTGACGCGCTCGTCGCCGAGTTCGCGCCCACCGCGCGACCAGGTGAACACCAGCGGCGTGCCGGCGTCGAACGGGAACGCGTCGCTGCGCCGCTCGACCGCCGCCGACGCCTCGGCCGCCGAAGGCCCGGGTTCGTAGTCGAGCACCTCGATGGCGTGCGGCCGGAACGGCACCTCGCCGTCGCCGAGCCGGATGTGCGTCGCGTCGACGAACGTGTACTGACCGGCCGTGCAGTCGACCGCGAGCCAGCCGATCGGCTCGCCGAGCCAGACCTCGGTCCACATGTGCTGGGCGAAGCTGCCGCCCTGCAGCGGCACGTACATGCCGCCCATCGGCGTCCGCGCCGGGATGCCGAGCGACCGCAGCATCGCCGCCAGCAGGCGCGAGTGGCCGCCGCACTCGCCCTGCCGCGACTCGAACGTGCCCTTCGCCGAGCCGCCGCCCGGGATCACGTACGGGATCTCGTCGTGGCACCAGCGGCCGAGCCGCTCGACGACCTGCAGGCACGTCGCCGCACCGGCGGCGAGTTCACGCGCCTTGGCCGCGATCGCCGGATCGTCGCTCTGGATCACGTTCGGCACCGGCAGGAGCCACGGCCGCAGCGTGTCGGCGGCGAACAGCCCGGCCGGCGGCGGCCACGGTGGACTCGCGGTCGCGTCGACGCGCCGGCTGCGGATCGTGAACACCCCGTCGATGCGGCCGTCGGTGACCGTGCCCTCGAACGTCTGCCCGGGCACTTGCAGTTGCGCGGCCGTCACGCTGCTGCTGGTCTCGATCGTCGCCCGCAACCGCACGAACGTCAGCGCCGAGCCGTCGGGCACATCGAGGTTCGTCGGCGCCAGGATCGTGCTCGTCAGGTCGACGCGTTCGAGCGGTCCGGCCGAGCCGTCGGCGATGCGCTCGATCACGAAGCCCGTCGCGGCCATTTCCTGGCGCACCAGGGCGCCGTCGAGCGCGACGAACACGCGGCCGTCGGTGCCGTTGCCTTCGACCTGCAGGTCGAAGGCCCGCACCTTGGTCGCCACACCGAGCACGTCGAGTTCGCGGTCGGCGTCGGGCGGCAGCACGACCGTGATCTCGCGCACACCGCCGAGGTCGGGCAGCAGCGCGCGGCTGGTCCAGCGTTGGCCGACCGTCTTCGGGCCGCGCGCCAGCAGCCAGCCGTAGTCTGGCGCCACCACGACTTCGGCCGGGTCGACGGTCTCGCCGCCGTCGATCACGAACCGCCCGTCCACCAGCCGGCCGGCGACGGCCACCGTTTGGCTGCCGGTGGTGGCCTTCGCCTGCAGCCGCAGCACCGCGCGCGTCGCCGGGTCCAGCCACCAGGTCTGGTCGACACGCTGCTCGATCTTCGCGCCGAGCAGCTCGACCTGGGCCACCAGGCGCAGCGTGAACTCGATCGCGTCGCGGCCGTCGAGTTGGGCGGGCCGTTCGGTCTCGACCATGGTGCCGAGCGTGCGGCCGGCCATGCGGATCGCGAACGTGCGCGTCGTGGTCTGCGCCAGCGCCAGGGCTCCCGGCAGCAGAACGGCGAGCAGGAACGGAACAAGGGGCGCTGGCTTCCTCACGGGTCCTCCGGGGCGAACGTGCCCGGGCATCATGACAGCGCCGCGGCAACGGTGGCACAAGTCAGCCGAGATCGATCGCAACCGGCACCGCCGGCGGCTCTAGTGGCTCCGCCCCTCCCGACCGCCCACCCGCCGATGCCGCGACCGTTCCTGCCGTCGTCCCTGCTCACCTGCCTGCTCGCCGCGGCGCCGCTGTCGGCGCAGGCCCCGGCCGAGGCGCCGGCCCCCCTCGGCCAGGCGACGACCGAGGCGCTGTGCGCGCGCTACGACACCGCCGGCCACTGGGTGCAGCAGGCCGTGATCCTGCTGTCGCTGAACACCTGGTGGCATCCCGCCGGCAGCAGCATGATCGTGAAGGCGCTGCAGGACAAAGACGCGCGGCTCGGCGCGTTCGGCCTCGAAGCGCTGCTGCGCGCCGATCCGGCGCTGCTGCCGCAGGTGGCCACCGCCGAACTGCTCGACGAGCTGATCGCGCGGCAGCTCGGCCGCAACAACGCGCTGCTGCGCGAACGCGTGCTGCAGGCGCTGAAGCGGCTCGCACCAGACGTCGAAGCGGCCGACAAGGCAGCGTGGACGCGCTGGTGGGGCCAGACGAAGGCAACCTGGGCGCCGGCACCGTGGACCGCACGCGAACAGCCGACCGGCGCCGGCGGCGGCACGACGGCCGCGGCCGAGCGCGCCTTCGATCTCTACCAGCACGGCCTCGACATGCTGATCTGCATCGATTCGACCGGCAGCATGCAGCCGACGATCGACGCGCTCGGCGAGGCGTTGGCCGAGATGGCCGACATCCTCGACGGCATCTCGCCGAAGCTGCGGCTCGGCGTCGTGCACTACAAGGACTACGCCGACTTCGGCAAGCAGGGCGCGAAGGTCGCGCAGCCGTTCACCGCCAACATCCGCGACGCGCGCCGGGAGCTCGCCGACCTGCGCGCCGACGGCGGCGGCGACCTGCCGGAAGCCGTGCTCGGCGGGCTGACGCTGGCACTCGACGACAGCCTGCGCTGGAAGCCGGACGCCAACAAGCTCGTCGTGCTGATCGGCGACGCACCGCCACACGGCAACGAAGCACAGGCGGTCGTCGACCTGGCGCGCGCCGCCCACGAGACGCCCGACCGCCGCGGTTCCGAGCCCACCACCGGCGCGAAGGCGGCGGCGCCGACGACGCCGTTCCTGATCTCGTGCATCGGCGTGTTCCTCGAGCTGCAGGGCAAACTGCGCGAGCAGGAGGGCTACCGCGAGTTCGTCGACTCGCAGAAGCGCATGCGCGAGGACTTCCAGGCGATCGCCAAGGCCGGCGGCGGCATCTTCGTCGACGTGACGTTCACGTTCACCGACGAGAAGCCGAAGGACCCGCCGAAGGGCAAGGGCAAGGACGCCAACAAGGGCGGCTCGATCGCGAGCTCGGCGACGCGGCGCATCGTCGAGCACATCCTCGTGCTGTCGTTCGGCGAACGCTTCGCGCGGGAGATGCGCGACTTCGCGCGGATCTTCTACGAGTACAAGGAAGCTAAGCTGATCAAGTGAGCCGCGCGGTCAGCGCACGAACTCGACGTCCGGGTGCAGGAACGCCCAGATCGCCAGTTCGTCGAGGTCGAGGCCGTCGACCGCGGTCAGGTCGATGCGCCGCACGTGCCCGCCCTCGCCCAGCGCGATCACGCCGGCATGCGTGAAGCCGCGCGCGCGGCGCAGCGACACGGCGCGCAGCGCCGGCGCGACGGCCAGCGCGGCCAGCGCCGCATCGTCGAGTTCGACGTCGTCGAGCGTCAGTTCGGCGAGATCGGCGCTCGACGCGAACGCGCCCAGCCGGGCCGCATCGAGGCGCCACGCCGACAGGTCGAGCCGCTGCAGGCCGCGGCTCGCCGCCAGCGCGCGCCAGCCCTCGTCGCCGATGCCGCCGCCGGCGCCGCCGAGCCGCAGTTCGGCCGCGCCGAGGCCGGCGATCTGCACGAGGCCGGCGTCGGTCAGCGACGCCACCGAGCGCAGGTCGACGAGTTCGGTCGGATCGCGGCGCAGCGCGCTGTTGTTCCACGCCGTGAAGCCCTCGCCGGTGAAGCCGGTGACGCCGCGCAGGTGCAGGCGCCGCAGATGCGTGAGCTTGGTCAGGCGGATCAGGTTCTGGTCCGGGAACTCGACGCCCTCGGCGGTCAGTTCCGCGAGGCTGGCGCAGTCGGCGAGGTGTCGCACCGCCGTCCTGCCGAGCGGGTGGCGCAGGCCCGAGACGTCGAGGTGGCGCAGGTTCGAATAGCGCGGCAGATGCTGCAGGTCGGCCTCTTGCAGGCCGAACAGGCGCAGCGTGTCGGCGGTGGTCGGGAACGCGTTCGCGCCGTCGAGGTCCTGCGGCCGCACGACGACGCCGTGCGCCTGCCGCGCGACGTGCGTCGCGGTCGCCAGCAGATCGCGCAGCGCCAGCGCCGCGGCGCCGCCGACCGACAGGTCGCCGCGCAGGCCGCGCAGACCGAGCGTCTGCCGCGCGTCGTGGTCGTGGGTGTCGATCGCCATCACGATGCGCCGGCGGTCGCCGAGCACCAGCGACAGCCGGTTCTGCCACTTCCAGCCGGCCGGCGGCTCGAGCTGCGCGTCGGTCGCCAGCGCCGCCAGGAAGGCGCGTTGCCAGTCGGCGGTCGCGACGACCGGCACGCCACCGAGTTCGATGTGCGGCAGGTCGGGGTCGGCGAGCCACGACGCGTCGAGTTCGACCCGCACCACCTGCGGCAGCAGCGCGCGCAGCTGCGCGAGATCCGCGACCGGCAGCTCCGTGTCCGGCGCGGGATCCTGCACCGGCTCCTGCGCCGCGTCGCGCCGCTGCTGCGCCACCGACCACGTCACCGCGCCCACCACCACGAGCCCCAGCAGCACCAGCGCCGCCGCGAGCCAGCGCCGCGCGAACGGCAGCGAACCCGACCGCGACCCCGCCACCGGCGCCATATCGCCGCGCGCATGCCGCGCCAGCACGGCGTCGGCGACGTCGCGCGGCGCCCACGCGCCGTGCGCCTCCGCCAGCAGCACGTCCACCACCGCTTCCCGCGGCGGCACGTCGTCGTCCGCGTCGTTCATCGTCCACCTCCGAGCTTGTGTTCGACGCAGGCCAGGAGCCGCGCCCGCGCGCGCCGCAGCGCCTGCTTGATCGCCGGTTCGCCGACACCGAAGCGGGCCGCCATCGCGCGGCGCGGCGCACCGTCGGCGTAGCGCGCCTGCACCAGTTCGCGGTCGCGCGGCTCGGCCGCCGCGAGGCACTCGCGCAGCGCCGCCAGCGCCGCGGCGCCGCCGTCGTCGTCGCCGCGCACCGCCTGCCACGCGACCTCGAGCGGCTCGATCGCCACGACCGGCGGTTCGCGCCGCTGCTGCCGCAGCCGCGCCCAGAACAGGTTGCGCGCCGTCGTGCGCAACCAGCTCGCCGCGACCGGCACCGGCCGCGCGTCGATGCCGTGCTGCAGCGCCGCCAGCAGCGCGTCCTGGCAGTGTTCCTCGGCCGCGTCGGCGGCGCAGCCGAGCGCGCGCAGCCAGCGCTGCAGGCCGCGCTGGTGCCGTTCGACGAAGGCGCGCAGGTCGGTCTCGCGGGCGATGGCCACGGGCATCGGCATCATGCGCGGACACGATGCCCGCGACCGGCGAAAGGGTACACGCCGCTCAGGAATCCGCGGCCAGCGCCGCCGCCAGCGCTGCAGCGACCGCGGCGGCGACGCGGGCGGTGGCCCTTTGCCCGCCAGCGAACAGGCGCTGGTTCAGCTCCAGTTCGACGCCGAGGTAGCCGCGCCCGAAGCGGCGCCGCAGCGCGGTCGTCAGGCCGTCGCTGGTGCCGCGGTACGGGTCGTTGGCCAGCACGCGCCACGTCGGCGCGACGACCGCGAACGCGCGCTTCCAGCGGCGGTGGAACGCCGCCTCGGCAAGCCGGGCCGGATCGAACAGCACGCCGATGTCGCCGCGCCGGACCTCGCCGTCCAGCACCGGCGTGAAGCTGTGCACGGCCACGTGCAGCACGACGGCGCCGCGCGCGAGCCGCTGCGCCACGGCACGCGCGACGCGTTCGCGGTGCGGCCGGTGCGACCGCGCCAGCAGCCGCGCGCGCACCGCCGGTGGCAGATCGCGCGTGAACTCGGAGAACACGCGCGGATGGTCCGGCGAGCGGTTCAGGTCGACGACCAGGCGGCTCGTGGTCGCGGCGAACAACGGCGCACCGAGCTTCCGCGCCAGCACGCGCGCCACTGCCAGCGCGCCCGGATCGAAGCCGCGGTGGCTCGCCAGCACCGCGCCGGCCGCGCGGAAGCACGCGCGCAGTGCCGCCGGCACGCGGTTGCCGCCGTGTTCGCAGCTCAACACCAGCCGCAGCGGCGCGCGCGTCCGCGTCATGGCCGTCGCGGCCGCAGCAGGATCAGGTTGGCGTCGTAGGTGACGATGCCGAGCAGGATCGACGCGATCAGTCGGTCGATGTCGACCGAGTAGACCGGATCGGGCGAGAACGGATTCGGCCGCAGCGGGTCGGCGATCCAGACGTGCCGCGACGCGGCCTGCCAGCCGCACAACACGACGAAGTGGCCCTGCGGCACGCCGGCGACGTCGTCGTCCTGCGGGTCGCGGCCGACCTCGCGCGGGCCGCCGTAGAGCCACGTCGACGACAGGCCGGTCAGCACCGGCGCCCCCGCAGCCAGCAGTTCGGCGACGAACGCGGCCGACAGATCGCGCATGTCGACGCGGCCGCCGAGGTCCAGGTACTCGAGGTAGGCCTGCGTCGCGAACTTCAGCTTGCGCTTGTCCTTGACCTCGGCCTGCGCTTCGAGCTTCGCGCGCAGGTCGGGCCGCACGCCGCGGAACCACGTCGGATCGAACATCTGCACGTTGTAGGTGTAGATGTCGGCTTCGTAGCCGCGGCGCAGCGCGTGGCAGGCGAGCTGCACGCCGAGCACGCCGCCGTCGTCGAGCTGCTGCACGTCGCCGACGATCCGATCGATCGGCACGTCGTCGCCGTGGAACCGGTAGAGCGCCTGCAGACAGGTCGGCCCGCACGACGAACCGTCCGGCTGCGGCGCGATGTGGAAGTCGACGGGCAACGGCATCGCCGCGCAGATCGTGGCACGCGGTGCCGCGCGGGACCAGTCCACGCTCGCCGCTTTCGCAGCGCGTTCGGCGCCGTCGCCGGTGAAAGCGCTGGGCAGCCCTCGGTCCGCCGCTATCGTCGATCGTGGATCGTGCTGCGTTTCCCGACCATCCTGCTGCTGTTCGCCGCCGTGCTCGCGCCGGCGCTGCGTACGCAGACGCCGCCGCCGGCGCAGGACCAGGCCAACGAACTGTCGGTGGCAGCGGTGCAGGCGCGGCTCGACGCGGCGGCGGCCGACGGCACGCTGCCGGCCGAAACCAAGACGCCGCTGCTCGAGACGCTCGGGCGCGCGCTCGAGTCGGCGCGGCAGCTCGAAGCCCGCCGGCAGACGATCGAACGGCTCGCCGCGCAGCGCAGCGGCGTGCCCGAGCGCCTGCAGCAGCGCCGCGACGAACTGGCCGCCCTCGACGCGCAGAAGCCGGGCCCGCCACAGGCGGACCTCGAGCTGCCGGCGCTCGAACAGGGCTACGCGACCGCGCAGCTGGTGCAGACCGAGGCGCAGAAGGCCGCGACCGACGTCGAAGCCGAACGCGGCCGCCGCGCCGAACGGCGCGCCGCGATTCCGACCGCGGTCGCCGAGACGCGCGCGAAGCTCGACGCGCTGCCGACGCAGCCACCCGACGCGGCCGGTGCCGAGCCGCGGCTCGCGGCGGCGCGGCGGCTCGCGTTCACGCTCGACCGCGCGCGGCTGCAGGCCGAACTCGACGCGCTGGCCGCCGAGCTGCAGACCTACGACGCCGAAGCGGACCTGCTGCGCACCGAAGCCGACCTGGCGGCGCGCCGCGCGACCGCAGCCAAGGCCTCGGCAACGGCCTGGCTCGAGGTGCTGCAGCCCAAGCGCGCCGAAGCCGCACGGCGCGCCGAAGAGGCCGCGCGGCTCGCCGCGCTGATGGCCGACCCGCGCCTGGCCGGCCTCGCCGACGGCAACGCCGAACTCGCGCGCGCGATCGCGCTGCTGGCGACCAAGCGGCAGGCCGCCGAGGGCGACCGCGCCGAACGCGACCGCGAGCGCGCCGAGCTGCAGCGCGACTTCGACGAGATCAAACAGAAGGTCGACCTGGTCGGCCTGACCGACGCGGTCGGCGTCGTGCTGCGCCACCGCCGCACGCAGCTCGCCGACACGAGCCGCCGGCACCAGCTGCGCACGCGCAACCGCGCCGACCGGATCGCCGACGCGCAGCTGCAGAACCTCGAGTTCGACCAGCGGCGCACGCGCCTGGTCGAGGATCCCGACGGCTGGCTGGCGCAGCAGCTCGGCGTGCCCGACACCGCGGCGCTGCCGCCCGAGCTGCTGACCGAGGCGCGCCGCCTGCGCGACTCGCGCCGCGACCTGCTGCAGCAGCTCGCCGAGGGCTACCACGGCCTGCTCGGCACCGAGATCTCGGCGCAGTCCGGCGAACGCCAGATCACCGACCTGATCGCGACCTACCGCGCCTTCGTCGCCGAACGCGTGCTCGGCATCCCGAGTTCGGCGCCGCTGTGGCGCCACGACTGGGACACGACCGCCGCCGCCGCCGCGTGGCTCGCGCAGCCGGGCCCGTGGCTCGAAGCCGCGCGCACGCTCGGCAGCGCCGTGGTCGCCGACGTGTGGCCGCTGGCGCTGGCGCTGCCGCTGCTGCTGCTGCTGGCGCTGCGACGCCTGCTGGCGCGCCGCCTCGCGGTGCACGGCGAACGCGCCGCGCGCGGCTCCAACGTCGCCTACGCGCCGACGACGCTGGCGGCGATCGACACCGCGCTGCTGGCGCTGCCGCTGCCGGCGCTGCTGTGGCTCGGCGCCGCCCGGCTCGGCGCCGCTGCGGCCGCGACCGACTTCGACAAGGCGCTCGCGGTCGGCCTCGTGCACACCGCCTGGTCGCTGCTGCTGGTGACCGCGCTCGCGGCGATCGTACGGGCCCGCGGCCTGGCCGAGGCGCACTTCGCCTGGTCCAGCGCGTCGCTGGCGCAGCTGCGCCGCGCGATCCCGCTGCTGCTGCTGGCGGTGCTGCCGTTCACGCTGGTGCTGGCGCTGCTCGAGGCATTCGGCGACGACAGCCGCACCGGCGCGCTCGGCAGCCTCGCGCTGCTCGGCCAGCTCGCGTTGCTGCTGGTCGTGTTCGCGCGGCTGCTGCACCACCGGCGCGGCATCGTCGGCGGCGGCGCCGCGTCGGGCACGATGCTGTTCCGGCTGCGGCACCTGTGGCACGCGGTCGGCGTCGGCGTGCCGCTGGCGCTGCTCGGCATGGTCGTGTCGGGCTACGACTACACGGCGCTGCAGCTCGCGCGGCGGCTGCACCTGACGATCGCGGTGGTCGCGGCGGCGGTGTTCGGCCACGCGATGATCGTGCGCAGCCTCGCGCTCGAACGCCGCCGCCTGCAGATGCGCAAGGCCGAGCAACGCATGCAGGCGGTCCGCACCGGCGACACCGCGGTCGCCGCCGAGGCGCCGGCGCTGGCCGAACTCGACCCCCAGTCGCTGGCGCGCCAGACGCAGACGCTGCTGCGCGGCGCGATCACGATCGTCGTCGCGGTCGCGGTGTTCCAGATCTGGGTCGACGTGCTGCCCGCACTCGGCGCGCTGCGCGGCGTCGAGCTGTGGAACATCGGCGACGAGGCGGCACCGCAGTGGATCTCGCTGGCCGACGTGCTGCTGGGCGTGTTCCTGTTCGGCGCCGCGCTGGTCGCCGCGCGCAACCTGCCGGCGCTGCTCGAACTGTTCGTGCTGCAGCGGCTGCGCATGCAGGCCGGCGAACGGCACGCGATCACGACGCTGGCGCGTTACGGCATCTTCATCGTCGGCCTCGTCTGGGCGTTCAGCAGCATCGGCATCGGCTGGTCGAAGGTGCAGTGGCTGGTCGCCGCGGTGTCGGTCGGCCTCGGCTTCGGCCTGCAGGAGATCTTCGCGAACTTCGTCAGCGGTCTGATCCTGTTGTTCGAGCGGCCGATCCGCGTCGGCGACATCGTGCGCGTCGGCGACACGACCGGCCGCGTGACGCGGATCCAGATCCGCGCCACGACGATCCAGGACTGGGAGCGCAAGGAACTGGTCGTGCCGAACCGCGAATTCGTCACCGGCCGTTTCGTCAACTGGACGCTCGGCGACTCGATCGTGCGCTGGTCGCTGCCGGTCGGCACAGCCTACGGCACCGACACCGACCGCGCGCTGCAGCTGCTCGAGCAGATCGCCCGTGCGTCACGCCACGTGCGCGCCGACCCGGTCCCGGAGGCGGTGTGCACCGGCTTCGGCGACAGCACGATCAACCTGGAGCTGCGGCTGTTCGTCGACATGAACGCGCTCGAGTACCGCTGGATGACCGAGCTCTACCAGGGTATCGACCGCGCCTTCCGCGAGGCCGGCATCGAGATCGCGTTCCCGCAGCGCGACGTCAACCTGAAGCTGTCGCAGCAGCTGGTCGACCTGCTGCGACCGCGCGCCGCCGGCGCCTGACGCGGAAAGCAGCTGCCGTGGGCGCCGGCACCGGCTAGCCTGTGCGGCGCATGAGCGACCCCAACGCCGGCAAGCGCGCGGCGGCACGCGCCGCGGCCGACCTGATCCAGGACGGTACGACCGTCGGCTTCGGCACCGGCTCGACGTTCCGGTTCGTGCTCGAACGGCTCGCCGAACGCATGCGCGACGGGCTGAAGGTGCGCGGCGTGCCGACCAGCAAGGCGACCGCCGAGCTGGCGCAGACGCTCGGCGTGCCGGTGGTCGCGCTCGACGAGGTCGAACGGCTCGACCTCGCGATCGACGGTGCCGACGAGGTCGATCCGCAGAAGAACCTGATCAAGGGCGGCGGCGGTGCGCACGTGCGCGAACGCATCGTCGCGGCGGCGGCCAAGGAGCTGGTCGTGATCGTCGACGACAGCAAGCTGGTGCCGGTGCTCGGCAAGGCGTTCCTGCTGCCGGTCGAAGTACTGCCGTTCGGCTGGAAGCACAGCGAGCGCCGCGTCGCCGCGACCGGCTGCAAACCACAGCTGCGCCAGCGCGACGGCAAGCCGTTCGTCACCGACAACGGCAACTACGTGCTCGACTGCAAGTACGACGGCATCGACGACCCGGCCTGGCTCGACGACCACCTCGACGGACTCGTCGGCGTCGTCGACCACGGCCTGTTCGTCGGCATGGCGGGCCGCGTGCTGGTCGGCGACGCGGCGGGCAAAGTGCGCACGATCGGCTGAACCGCCCGCTTCAGCCTCGCAGCCACCGGACGACGGACGGCAGCAAGAACGGCAGGACAGCGACCACGGTCGCCAGCAGGAAGCAGGACCAGCCGGCGATTCGCATGGATCGGTCGCGATCGTGCTGTTCGGCCACGATCCAGCAGCCGAGGCCGCCGAGCACCAGCCCCGCGACCAACGCCGGCCACGCGGCACAACCGATCCACACTTCAGTCCCCGCGCTGCATCGACGGCAGGTCGGCGAGCCGGCTGGTCGCGAACCACTCGTCGAGCCGCACCGCGCCGAGCCGTTCGGCGGCCGGTTCGAGCATCGTGCGCGCCGCGGCGCGCGTCGTCGCGTCGAGCAGCACGAACGCGCGCGTGCCGTCGAGTTCGGCGAACCACAACACGCCGGGCAGTTCGGCCAGTGCCGCGCGCGCGGCGGCGCCGTCCTCGATCGTCGCCAGCACGTAGCCGCGCAGCCCTTCGCCGGGCTTGCGCGCGCGCTGCTGCCGCGCCGCCTCGTCCATCGCGAGCAGTTCCGCCTCGAGGCAGGCCCGCAGCGGCGCCGCGGTCACCAGCGTGTGGTAGTCGAACGCGAACACGCCGGCCTGGAAGCCCGGATCGGTCTCGGCCAGTTCGCGCGCACGCTCGCGGTCGGCGGTCGCGAACACGAACAACCCGCGCAGCAGCGGGTCCGACTTCTCCTTGCCGTAGGGCCCCGCGACCAGCAGGTGCCGTTCGCGCGCCAGCCGCTCCATGTTGCCCATGTGGCCGCCGAAGACCTGCTTCGACTCGGCCTCCGACAGCGGCTCGCGGCGCGGCCCGGTGCGCAGCAGCACCAGCGTGCAGGCGCCCGGCTCGGCGGACGGCGCCGGTGCTGGTGCCGGTGCAGTGCCGCAGCCGGCGGCGAACGCGGCAAACGCGGCGAGCAGGAATTTCACGGCGAGACGAACGGGCATGCGCGACCTCCGGCGCGGGATGCTAGCGAACAACACTCGGCGTACGGCAGTGTTTGCAGTGCGGCGCGCAGCGCCTAGCATCCTGGCTCGGCCGCCCGGGTCGAGGAAGGAGTTCCGCACCATGCCCCAGCAGACGATCCACGACCTGATCGAGTTCGAACACGCTCTGCAGTCACCGCGCCTGTTGTTGTTCAAGCACAGCCCCGCCTGCCCGATCAGCCAGGCGGCACGGCAACACTTCGAGGCGTTCTGCCGGGCCGAGCCCGACGCGGTCACCGCGTTCGTCGACGTGATCGCCGACCGCGCCACCGCGCGCGGCATCGCCGACCGCACCGGCGTGCGCCACGAGTCACCGCAGGCGATCCTGTTCGAGAACGGCCGCGCGGTCTGGCATGCCTCCCAACACACGATCACGACCGCCATGCTGCAGGCCGCCTGGGCGCCGCGCTGCTGATCGCCGCCGCGGGCGGGTAACCTCGGCGGCCCGATGTTCGGCCTCGCGTTGCTGTGCCTCGTGTCCCTGATCCCGCAGGACCCCGTGCCCGGCATCGACCGCGCACTCGCGCGCGACCGCGCCGCGCGCGTGCGCGACGTCGAATACGATCTGCGCTTCCAGCTCGGCGCCGGCGAACAGCACGTGCGCGGGTCGGTGTGGCTGCGGTTCCAGCTCGACCGGGACCGCGCGCCCGGTGCGCCGCTGGTGCTCGACTTCGCCGGCGACGAGCTGACCGAGGTGCGCGTCAACGGCCGCGAGACCGCGCTGCGCGCGGTGGCCAACCACGTGCTGCTGCCGGCGGATCTGCTGCAACCGGGCGCCAACGACGTGCACGCGCGGTTCCGTTCGCCGGTCGCGCCGACCGGCACGCCGCTGACGGTCTACCGCGACCCGGCCGACGGTCGCGAGTACTGCTACACGCTGGTCGTGCCCGCCGACGCGCACCGGCTGTACCCGTGTTTCGACCAGCCGGACCTGCGCGCGCGCTTCCGCGTCGAGCTCGACCTGCCGCCGGAGTGGGTCGCAGTCGCCAACACGCCGCGCATCGCGACGCGCGCCGAAGGCCGCCCCGCGGCGAACGGCACGCTGTGGCAGTTCGATCAGACCAGGCCGCTGCCGACCTACCTGATGGCGTTCGCGTGCGGTCCGTTCGAAGTCGTCGACACCGGTCCGGTGCAGGCGCCGGGCGTCGATCCGACCCAGCCGCTGCGGCTGTTCGTGCGCGGCTCGCAGCTGCGCCACCTCGACCGCGAACGGCTGGCGACGATGCACAAACAGGGCCTGCGCTGGCTGGCGCAGCGCTTCGGCGTCGACTACCCGTTCGGCAAGCTCGACGTCGTGCTGCTGCCCGGCTTCCCGTACGGCGGCATGGAGCACGCCGGCGCGATCTTCTACCGCGAGACCGCGCTGCTGTTCGACCACCCGCCGACCGCGTCCGAACTCGTGCGCCGCAGCACGCTGGTCTACCACGAGCTGAGCCACCAGTGGTTCGGCAACCTGGTGACGATGCGCTGGTTCGACGACCTGTGGCTCAAGGAAGGCTTCGCGACGTTCGTCGCGCACCAGGCACTGGCCGAACTCGAGCCCGAACAGCGCTCGTGGCTGCGCTTCCTGCAGCGCGTGAAGCCGCGCGCCTACGAAGTCGACGCGACGCCGGGCACGACGCCGGTGTTCCAGGAGCTGCAGAACCTCGCCGACGCGAAGTCGGCCTACGGCGCGATCGTCTACAACAAGGCGCCGGCGGTGCTGCGCCAGCTGCACGAGCAGCTCGGCGCCGAAGTGTTCCGCCAGGGCCTGAAGCGGTTCCTCGAGACGCACGCGTTCGGCGCCGCCGACTGGCGCGACCTCGCGCGCGCGCTCGAGGCGGCGGCGCGCACCGATCTGGGCCGCTGGTCCGAACGGTGGCTGCTGGCACCGTCGATGCCGCAGGTGCGCATCGAGTGGCGCCGCGCCGACGACGGCACGGTCGCCGAGGCCGCGGTCGTGCAACGCGCGCTCGGCGGCGACGGCACCTGGCCGCTCGACCTCGAGCTGCTGGTGTTCGCGGCCGACGGCACGCGGCGCACGCTGTCGGTGTCGGGCGACGCCGAGCGCCTGCCGATCGACGCGCTGGCGGGCGGGCCGGCGCCGGCCGCGGTGCTGTTGAACCCGCGCGACGTCGCCTACGGCCAGTTCGTGCCGGATCCGACCAGCCGCGCCTGGTTCGCGCAGCACCTGCCCGACGAGCCGGACCCACTGGTGCGCGCGGTCGCCGCGCAGGCGCTGTTCGAAGCGGTGCGCGAGGCCGAACTCGACCCCGCCGTGTTCGTCGATCTGGCGCTGCGGCTGTTGGCCGGCGAACGCGACGCCGAGACGCACGGCTGGCTGCTCGACGCGCTCGGCACCTGCGTGCGCCGCTACCTCGACCCGGCGCGCGCGGCGACCGCCGGTGCGACGACGACGGCGCTGCTGCTGCGGCAGCTGCGCGACGAAGCCGGCTCGGGCCGCGAGCTCGGCACGTTCCGCTTCCTGGCCCGCGCCAGCGCGGCGCCGGACGTGCTGGCGCTGTGCCGCGCGGTCGTCGACGGCGACGCGCTGCCGCAAGGCCTGGTGCCGGGCAAGCAGGACTGCTTCCTGGCCGCCGCCGCGCTGCTGGCCGCCGGCCAGGGCCGCGACGACGTCGAACGGCTGCAGCAGCGCTTCGCCAACGAGGACGTCGGCAAGGACGTGTTCCTCGCCCGCGCGGCGACGCCGACCGCGGACGCGAAGGCCGACTACTGGCGGCAGTACCTGCAGCTCGACACGCCGCCCGAGCAGTGGACCCAGGACAGTCTCGCGTGGTTCCACTGGCCGGGCCAGCAGGAGCTGACGCTGCCGTACCTGCAGCCGGCGCTCGAGCGCGTCGACTGGGTCAAGCAGAACCGCCGCATCTTCTTCATGCCGGCGTGGCTCGACGCATTCGTCAATGCACACAGCACGCCGGCGGCGCTGGCGATCGTCGACGCGTTCGCGGCGAAGGCCGAGCTGTCGACCGACGTGCGGCAGAAGCTGCTGCAGTCGCGCGACGGGCTCGAACGCGCGGTGCGCGTGCGGTCGACGTTCTCCGAGCGCAAATAGACGCGCGGATTGCTACGCGGGACGCCGGTTCGCCACCGCGTAGCGCATCTCGACCATGCCGGTCGTCCAGGCCTTGACCTCGGTCAGGTGCAGCGCGACGTCGCGGTCGAGCCGGTCGAAGAACGCGATGCCGTCGCCGATCAGCACCGGCAGCACCGAGTAGCACAGTTCGTCGGCGAGGCCGCGCCGCAGGAACTCGCCGGCCACGGCGCCGCCGCCGGCGACCCAGATGCTGCGGAACCGCGGCCGCAGCCGGTCGTCGACGAGCCGCGCGAGGTCGCCACCGCAGAACTCGACGGTGTCGCGCGTGCGCGGCAGGCGCCGCGTGGTCAGCACGAACGTCGGTTTGTCGCCGTAGGCCCAGCCGAAGCCCTTCGCCTCGAACTGCAGTGCGGTCTCGTAGGTCCGCGAGCCCATCACGTAGCAGTCGATCGTCTGCAGGAACGCGGCGATGGACTCCGGCGTCAGCACCGCGCCGCCGGCGAACTCGTCCTTGGTCTCCATCCAGTCGACGCTGCCGTCGCGCCGCGCGATGAAGCCGTCGAGGCTCGCCGTCATGTGGATCGTCACGCGTGAGTCCGTCGTCGCCATGGTGTCTGCCGTGGGGTGTCGCAGGCGCGGCGTTGGACCGGATCGCGGCGCCGCGGTCAAGGCCGCGGCGCGGCCGGTCAGAAGACGCGCTCGAACCGGGTGCCGTCGAACCGGAACACGCCGTTGCCGGCGACCCACAGGTCGCCGTGGCGGTCGGTGTAGATCGCGAAGACGTCGGCGCTGGTCATGCCGTCCGCGCCGGTGAAGTTCCGCATCGACGTGCCGTCGTAGCGCCACACGCCGTGCTCGATGGTGCCGAACCAGATGTTGCCGGCGCGGTCCTCGCCGAGCGAGAACACGCGGTGCATCGACGGCGCGCCCGGCGCGGCATCGCCGGGCAGCGGCACGTTCCGGTCGCCGTGTCGGCCGGCCCGACCGAGCCCCATCTCCTGCGTGAACCCGCGGACCGACTGGCCATCGTAGAGCAGCACGCCGATGCCGTTGTTGCCGATCCAGAGCCGCCCCTTGCTGTCTTCGAGCACGCAGCGGACGTGCAGGCGACCCGAGTCCCCGCCGAGCCCGAGGCTGCGGTCGTCGAGGGTCGTGAACGACCGGCCGTCGTAGCCGAACACGGCGTCATAGGTCGCGCACCACACGCGGCCGTCGCGGCCGCGGGCGATGCCCGTGGTCGCGAAGTTCGGGTACTGGTCGGGCATGGCACGCACCGGATAGGCGAGGAAGGTGAAGACCTCGCCGTCGTACCGGTAGCAGCCCGGCAGCGCTTCGACCTCGGTCGCGCCGACCGCGCCGTTGGCCATGAACCACAGATCCCCCGCCGCGATGCGCCAGTCGTGCTTCGCGGCATGGTCGCGCCGGGACGGCGTCACGATCCGCTGGCCGTCGAAGCCGCAGATGCCGGCGTCGCATTCGAACCAGACCACGCCGTTCCGGTCCTCCTGGATCGCGCGGACCTGGTTGCCGGTCAGGCCGTCGGCGACGGTGAAGTAGGTGAAGGTCTCGCCGTCGAAACGGCAGACGCCTTCGTTCCAGCTGCCGAACCAGTAGTTGCCGCTGCGGTCCTGCAGCACGGAACGCGTCACCGCGAACTTCAGGCGGGCCGGCGGCCGAACCACGCGGTCGGCTCCTGCGGTGCAGCCCGCCGCGGCGACGGCGGCCAGCAGGGTCGCTGTGGTGCGCAGGGAGACGGTCGCAGTGCGGCGTGAGGTCATGCGAAGTAGGAACGCGGGGTTCGCGCAGCGTGCCGGGCCAGCGCCCGCTCGATCCTGGCTCGCGCCGGCGACTCCGGCAAGCGCGCGAGGATCCGTTCGGTCAGATCGGGTTCGGTCGCGCGCACCATTGCCAACGCGTCGGCGAGCGCGCGGGTCACCCGCCAGAACGAGTCCTGCTCGTGCGCGGTGCACAGGTCCTCGACGAGGGTCCGGCGCGCCTCCGCCCCCAGGCTCCAGGCCGCCTGCAGCAGGCCGAGCAGTGCTTCGGCGCGCGAACCGCACGGCGTCGCCGCCAGCGCGCGGGCCCGGGCGACCGCGAGCGCGGCAGCCGCGCTGTCGACATGGCCGCGCTCGAGCAAGGCACGGATCGGCCAGGCGGCGACGGCTGCACGCTGGTAGTCGTCGTGGCAGGCGCTGGCGGCGCTCAATGCCTCCGCGGCGGTGGTCTCGACGTTGGGCGCGGCGATCCAGCGCGCGACGGCCGCCAGCGCCTGCGCCCGGAACCACGGCGCCGGCACTTCGCGCGCGAGGCGAAGCGCGGCGTCGGGATCCTCCTTGGCGAGGTGCATCGCGCGGTCGCGGAGCTGCGTGGGGGTCATGCGTGGGTGTGGTTGGAGCTGCTCGAGCGTTCGCGCGTGTCTGGGTCCTTCACCATTGCCCTTCCGAGGCCTGCCAAGCCCGCAGCCAGATGGGTCTGACGGGCAGAAGCACCAAGAGAATCGACAGGCACAGGCGGTACCGGCCAGGATCTGCGCGCGAAGGCTGAGGGCAGGAACACGGGGAACAGGGGAAGGAACGGGACGCAAGACCAACCCAGGTACGCGAGGGTTCAGGGGACTGCCCCGGGTCCGATTCGTCGGGATGCGCTTCCTACTGGGTCACTGGTAGCCACCAACTACTGCACGTCCCTGCGAGTCGGCTTGCAGTAGCGCATTGTGTTTGCAGACCCAATGACACTGTCGTCTCAGGACAAATCCAAGAAGGATGATGTCACGCCGACACCAGCGACAAGCCAACAAGCAATGGACGCCCACCGCATGCCCAGGCGGGAATTGGCGAGGGTTGCCTCGATTGCGATCCAGGCGCACGCTGCGAATAGAATAACGCTGGAGTTCTGCACAATCCAGGTCAGTCGCGTCTCCTCTGACACGTCGGCGACAATCGTATGCAGCAAGAGACTGGAGCCGAACGCAGCCAAGAGAACTGTTGACCACCGCCAATGAGATGCATAGCTCAGCGGCATCAGCCCATCCGGGACTCCTCCCCACAGCACATTGATGGACTGTGCTACATGCTTGCGCAATGGGGACCACGTGTTCCTGCCGATAATGGGGCGTCCTTTCAGAATCACACGCAAGAACGCGGCCAGCAGACCCAACTGAAGACCCAGCCAGGAGATGCCGAAGGACCCAAAGCCCCGGTGCCGGAACATGGAGACAATACAAATGACTCCCGCCACGACTCCGTAGAAGGGAATCCAGACCGGCCTTCCCAGCACCCATGTCCGGTCATTTGCCTCTCGCCACCCCCGCGTGACCATGCGGAATCCGGTCCAAACAATGACGGATCCTGCAACTGCCAGGAGACATGCCTCCGTAATCTCAGGCAACCGTGGTTCGAGTTCTGGCATACGCGCACGATCGTTGACGCACAGCATGACTTGAGCACCTCAGAAGGTGTGAGGACTGACCCAACGTCTTTGACCTTGAGCCGCGAGCGCCGCTTCGGCGCTCGCCGGCTCCAAGGTCTTGTTGGCTTGCGGCCAGCGGGATCGCGAGCGCCTGCCGTCAAGAGGCTCGCCTAACGGGTCAGAACTTGTCGGCCGCGATTTCTGTTGTGTGCAGGTTGCCATCCCGGACCTTGTACAGCGTAACCTCATAACCCGACACGCTGTCCCCAGATCGTGAGAACGTGAATGACTTGTCGGCCTTGGCATAGGATGTCTCCGGACCGAAGAGAAACTCGTACCCGAACCATGTGGCACCGCTCGCGTAGCGCAGCTCGTACGTACCCAGAGGAACATCGACCTCCAGTGGCGCGCCACCGCGAATGAACACGGTCAACTGTGTCCCTCGCGTCGAATCGACCAACTTCACTAGGTAGAAGTCTCCGGCGTCAGTTCGCACCGTCAAAGGCGCTATGCGCTCACGTCGCGATGACGTACGCACCTCACCGTTAGGTGGTAAAGGCTGCGGAGGATGACTGTTGGCGAAGATGGCCGTCGGACTGCCTTCAGGAGCCGGCCGCAAGAACGGGTTTGGGCTTGGCCTTGAAGGCGTAGTCGACGGAATGGCCGGAAGCGCAGCATGCTTGAACCACTTGGAGTCTCTTAGTTGATCATTCTTGACGGAGGCTGCGAAGCACGTCGCGACTCCGACCAGAATGGCGGCCACCGCCCAGCGCCTCGGCAGCCCCGGACCTGCTTTGACCGGATCTGTGGCAACTCCACTAAACCGGTTGTTACGCTGGAAGTACTCGACGTCCAAGCGCTGCTCCGCACCGATTGCATCCGTCTGAAAACTGCGCAGTGACTTCCAGAAGGCCTCGACCTCGTCTTTGGACTGGAACTGCAGTGAAAGAGCGTCATCCCCCAGAGAAAAGCTGAGCGTAGAGTGCTGATACACACCATTCGTGTAATGGTGCACAACCGACGCGTCGCGAAACTCCCACAGCGGCCAGAAGGAGACGGAGTCAAGTGTCGTCACGACATAATGCAACCGTGTCAGGTAGAACGAAGGACGAAGAGGCGCTCGGTGCCACTTATAGATCTTGCGAATGGAAGCCGTGCTCCACCATGACAACAAGCCTGTGATGCTGTAGTACCCAACGGCAAGTGGCAATGCCCAGGCATAACCACTGCTGCCACCGCTGAACAAGTACCACAGCCATCCGCCGAGTACGAGCACTCCGACATAGTGAGCGAATGCGCTTTCCGTGGTCCGGCGCACGGAATCAGCGCTGTCAGACTCTTGTCGACCGCGAAGCTCGGCTTGCAACTCGGGTGACAGGCGATGGAAGTACGCCGATCCGCGAACGACGGCCCCTTGGGCCTTCCGTAGCGCTGCGCGCCTAGGGTCAGGCGTTGGCCTTGACGCGCCAGATGCCGGTTCGCCTCGCGATGATCCACTTGGCTTCGGTGTGGTGCCAAGAGCCGCGTCGTACATCGCTCTCTGGGCGGGATCGCGCAGAACGCCGTAGGCCCTAGTCAGAGCGGCCATCAGCTGATTGGCGAACTCCCACTCCAGCGGGCTGCTTGACCTGTCTATTCGGTCGGGATGTGCTTTCTTGACGCTGGCAAGGAACGCAGCCCGGATGGCCTCGGCGGAGGCGCTGCGAGGCACGCCGAGCAAGCTGTAGTAGTCATGCGAGCCGAGAGGATCCACCTGCACCTACATAGCTGATGAGTCGAAGGAGTGTCTCGTGGCAGCGGGAACAAACAAGCCCAGGTTTCCCGTCAAGCCAACGTCTTCTTGAGCCGCGAGCGCAAATCACCCGCAGCACCTTCCCCTGCAGCCTACCTGCTCCACCCCATCCCGCAACCCGAGCCCACTCCAGCCATCAGAACCAGCGGCGCACCCTCGCGAACCATCGAACCCCAACACCCGCCGTGCACTCCCCCAACCCCGCCACTGCAACAGCAGTGATCGCTGCGCCGACACCACGCCGTAGCATCCCGCAATGCGCCTGACGTTCCCGCCGCCGAACCGCCCGCTGCCTGCCGTCGACCATCTGCTCGTGATCGCGCCGAATACCACCTTCGGGCCGCGGGCGCGCGGCGCCGCGGCGCTGCGGCGACGGCTCGGCGACGAGATGGCGACGCTGGCCCTGGCGCTCGGCCGCGAGGCGGCGCCCGGGTTGCTGGGCGGCACGGCCAGCTCGCGCACCGCGAACGGCAAGCGGCTGACGACCGCCGCGCTGGCCGACTCGACGTCGCGGCACGCGGCGCCGTCGCGCGCGGAGGCGATCCGCAAGGTCGTCGCGGCGGCGGGACTGCCGGCGGGCGGCAGCAGCGCGGTGCTGCTGGTGCTCGACGACGCCGCGCACGTGCTGGCCGCAGTCAACGCGGTCGGCCGCGCGCTGCCGACGTTCACGCAGAAGAGCACCGCCGTGAAGCCGGGCCAGCTGGCGATCGCCTGCGTGCACCGGAACGGCACGCCGCTCGAGGTCGACGCGGCGGTGCGCACGCTGGTCGCGCGCGCGCGCGAGGCGGCGCACCTGGTCGACACGCCGCCGACCGAACTGGATCCGGCCGCGTTCGCGCGGGCGGCGCACCGTGTGCTGCGCGGCGTGCGCGGCGTCACCGTGCGCGAGATCGCCGGCCCGTCGCTGCTGCGCGCGAAACTCGGCGGCATCCACGCGGTCGGTCGCTGCGCGCGGTCGCAACCGCGGCTCCTGGTCGCGCGCGCCGGACCCGAGCGCGGGCCGCACATCGCATTGGTCGGCAAAGGCGTCACCTACGACACCGGCGGCCTGCACCTGAAGGCGCGCGGCAGCATGGAGACCATGAAGAGCGACATGGGCGGCGCCGCGGCGATGCTCGGCGCGTTCGCGGCGCTGGCGGCGCGACCGCCGTGCCGCCTGTCGCTGCTGCTGTGCCTGGCCGAGAACGCGATCGGCCCGGCGGCCTACAAGCCCGACGACGTGCTGACGCTGCACTCGGGCAAGACGGTCGAGATCAACAACACCGACGCCGAGGGCCGCCTGCTGCTGGCCGACGGCTGCAGCTATGCGGCGCGCGTGCTCGGCGCCGACGTCGTGCTGGACGCGGCGACGCTGACCGGGGCCCAGGGCATGGCGACCGGCGACCTGCACGCCGCGGTGGTCGCCGACGACGAACGGGTCGAACGCGCGCTGCTCGACGCGGGCCGCGCCACCGGCGACCTGTGCTGGCCGCTGCCGTACGCGCCGGAGTTCTTCCGCGCCGAGTTCGCGAGCCCGATCGCCGACATGCGCAACTCGGTCAAGAACCGCAGCAACGCGCAGGTGTCGTGTGCGGCCGAGTTCGTGCGCTGGCACCTCGACGGCACCGCCGTGCGCTGGGGCCACGTCGACCTCGCGTTCCCGGCGTTCCGCGGCGACCGCGGCACCGGCTTCGGCGTCGCCCTGTTCGCGGATGCGGTGCGGCGCCTCGCGCGCGGCGATTGAGCCGGCCACAACCGCCGTTGCCATCGTCGCGGCGCGCCGCGCCCGCCGCCGACGCGGCCGCGGAGTATCGTTTCGGGACGCCCTCGCTCCCCACCATGCTCTCGCCCCGTCGCCTTCGCACCGGCGCCACGCTGGCGCTCTTCACGCTCGCGGCCTGCCACCGCGGCGACGGTGCCCCGGCACCGACCGCGCTCGGCGACCAACCGGCGATCGGGCAGCACCTCGACCAGATCGAGATCGCGCGCGGCGAAGTGCCCCTCGACCAGGTGCTCGCGCACGGCCGAGCGCTGTTCGCCGCCAACTTCAACGACCTCGACGGCGCCGGCCGGCCCGAGTCGACCGGCACCGGCGCGCCGCGCGCGCGCCGTGAGTTCCCGCAGAACTTCAACCGCGTGTCCGGCCCCGACGCGAACTCGTGCGGCGGCTGCCACAACAAACCGCGCCTGGGCGGCGGCGGCGACACCGTCGCCAACGTGTTCGTGCTGGGCCAACGCCTGCCGTTCGTGAACTTCGACGCGACCGCGGCCGGCGACGGCTTCGAGGACCACACGCTGCGCGAGGTCGCCAACGAACGCAACACGCTCGGCATGTTCGGCGCCGGCTTCATCGAACTGCTGGCGCGCGAACTGACGGCCGAACTGCACGCCGCGCGCGCGGCGGCGATCGCCGCGGCGGCCAGCGCCGGCAGCGCGGTGCGGTGGCCGCTGGTGGCCAAGGGCATCGCGTTCGGCCACGTGACCGCGCACCCGGACGGCAGCGTCGACACCGGCGAGGTGCGCGGCATCGACCCGGACCTCGTCGTGCGGCCGTTCCACCAGAAGGGTGTCGTCGCGTCGCTGCGCGAGTTCAGCAACAACGCGCTGAACCACCACCACGGCATGCAGGCGAGCGAACGCTTCGGTGCCGGCGTGGACGCCGACGGCGACGGCCTCGCCGACGAACTGTCGCCGGGCGACGTGACCGCGATCACCCTGTGGCAGGCGACGCTGCCGGCGCCGGGCCGCGTGCTGCCCGACGATCCGGACCGCCTGGCCGCGGTGCAGCTCGGCGAGGCGCGGTTTCTGTCGTTCGGCTGCGCGGTCTGCCACGTGCCCGAACTCGTGCTGCACGATCCGGTGTTCACCGAGCCCGGCCCCTACAACCCCGCCGGCAACCTGCAGCCGGCCGACGTCGGCGCGCCGGTCGCGGTCGACCTGACGGCGGCCGGTCCGGGCCCGCACCTGCCGCGCGCGGCCGACGGCAGCGTCGTCGTGCGCGCCTACACCGATTTCCGGCGGCACGACATGGGCCCGGCGCTGGCCAACGAGACGCTGGTGCAGGGCGGCGTGCCGACCAGCTGGTTCCTGACCCGCAAGCTCTGGGGCGCCGCCAACGAACCGCCGTACCTGCACCACGGCCGCGCGTCGACGCTCGGCGAAGCGATCCTGCTGCACGGCGGCGAGGCGCAGGCGGCGCGCGACGCGTTCGCGGCCGGCAGCGCGGCCGAACAGGCGGCGGTGATCGAGTTCCTGCAGACGCTGCAGGTGCTGCCCGCCGACGCCGGCGCGACGACGCTGGTGCACGCGAACACCGGCGGCATCGGCGACGATCCGGCGGTCGCCGTGCACCTGTCGCAGGTCGACATCGAGCAGGGCGTGCACGCGCCGGCCGCGCTGTTCGAGTTCGGCCGCCGCCTGTTCGACGCCGACTTCAACACGCTCGACGGCGCCGGCCGCCCGGCTGCCACGGGCACCGGCCTGCCGCGCCAGCCGCGCACCGCGCCGGAGAACTTCAATCGCATCAGCGGTCCCGACGCCGATTCGTGCGCCGGTTGCCACAACCAGCCGCGCTCCGGCGGCGGCGGCGACAACGTCGCCAACGTGTTCGTGCTGGGCCAGCGGTTCCCGTTCGTCGACTTCGACGTCAACAACGAGGGCGACGCGTTCCAGGGCCACCGGCTCGACACGGTCGCCAACGAACGCAACACGGTCGGCATGTTCGGCGCCGGCTACGTCGAACTGCTGGCGCGCGAGATGACCGCCGAACTGCAGGCACAACGCGCCGGCGCGCTCGCGGTGGCCCGCGCACGCGGCACCGACGTCGCGGTCGATCTGCGCGCCAAGGGCATCGCGTTCGGCGCGCTGGTCGCACACCCGGACGGCAGCGTGACCACGGCGGCGGTCGAAGGCGTCGACGCGGACCTCGTCGTGCGGCCGTTCCACCAGAAGGGCGTCGTCGTGTCGCTGCGCGAGTTCACCAACAACGCGATGAACCACCACCACGGCATGCAGGCGAGCGAACGCTTCGGTGCCGGCCACGACCACGACGGCGACGGCCACCAGGACGAGCTGACGGTCGGCGACGTGACCGCGGTGACGCTCTACCAGGCGATGCTGCCGGTGCCCGGCCGGGTGCTGCCGGCCGACCCGGCGCAGCGCGCCGCGGTCGAGCGCGGCGAGGCGCGGTTCACGGCGATCGGCTGCGCCGACTGCCACGTGCCGTTCCTGCGGCTCGACGACGCGGTGTTCACCGAGCCGAACGCCTACAACCCGCCCGGCAACCTGCAGCTCGCGCAGGTGGCGGCGGTGGTCGCGGTCGACCTGACGACCGACGGGCCGGGACCGCACCTGCGCCGCGAGGCCGACGGTTCGGTGCGGGTGCCGCTGTTCTCGGACCTGAAGCGGCACGACCTCGGCCCCGAGTGCGACAACGAACACCTCGTGCAGGCGGGTGTGCCGACGTCGGTGTTCCTGACGCGCAAACTCTGGGGCATGGCCAGCGAGCCGCCGTTCCTGCACCACGGCCGCGCGCTGACGATCGACGCGGCGATCCGGCGCCACGGCGGCGAGGCCGCGGCGGCGCGCGACGCCTACCTCGCGCTGCCGGACGACGACCGCCGCAGTGTCGTCGACTTCCTGAAGACGCTGCAGGTCGTGCCCGAGAACGGACCGCTGGTCGTCGAGCGGTGAGACGCGCCGGCGCTGGCTCAGCGCCAGTGCCGCGAGGCGAACGTCAGGAACTGCAGCCAGTCCCAGCGCAGCAGGTCGTGTTCGCCGCTGCGCACGTGGTAGCCGACGTAGTCGCCGATCGGCGTGTCGACCGGCGGCTGCACGTCGCTGCCGAGGCCGCGGCGGCCGTGCAGCAGCCAGGCGCGTTCGGCGAACTTGGCGCCGAGGAACTCGCCCTTCGGATCGCCCCACTCGTCGCCGGCCGCGCTGGCGACGTAGACCGGCCGCGGCGCCACCAGCGCGATCAGTTCGTGCGCGTCGACCGGGCAGTCGTCCGGCGCCGCGGCGTAGCAGGCGTAGCGGCGCGCGAACCACCACGGGAACTCCTCGACCAGCTCGGCCGTGGTCTGGCCGAAGTCGCGCCGCATCAGCGCGGCGCCACCTTCGCCGGCCTCGTTGGCGATCACGATCGAGAAGCGCGGATCCTGCGCCCCGGCCCACAGCGCGGCCTTGCCGAGCCGCGAATGCCCCAGCACCGCGAGCCGCCGCACGTCGATGCGCGGTTCGGCGGCCGCGCAGTCGGCGAGCCGCGACAGGCCGAACGCCCAGGCGCCGATCGCGCCCCAGGCCTGGTCGCCCTGCATCGTCGCCGGCGATCGCAGCGCGAGGTGCCCACGCAGGCCCTCGTGCCAGCCTTCGGCGTGGTCGGGCTCGACGTCGCCGTAGTAGGCCGTCACCAGCGCGAAGCCGTGCTCGAGCACGTCCTGCAGCGGCCAGTGCTGGCGGTCGGAACCGTGCGAACGTTCGGTCGCGTGGTGGTCGACCAGCGTCGTGTCGACGTCGATCCAGCGGTGCGACAGCGGCAGGTCCGGTTCGGGGCTGACCGCGTGGTTGCCGTAGAAGTTCAGCGCCACGAAGCAGCCGACCGGCCGGCGCGCGTGGTTGGGCAGGTAGAGCAGCACGTCCATGCCCTCCCACTGCGGCAGTTCCGGCAGGTCGAGGTGCAGCAGCTTGCGGGTCGCGAGGCCGTCGAGCGCGTCCGCGCGTTCGGCGACGACGCGCACGCGCACCGGGCCATAGTCGGTCGGCGTGCGGCCGAACACGTGGTCTGCGAACAGGCCCAGCAGCTCCGGCCGCCGCCGCTCGGTCCAGGTCGCGACGTCGGCGGCGCCGAGATCCGGCACGACGACGGCGCCGACCTTGGTCTCGTCGAAGTTCGTGTGGTGGTGCTGGCCCGGCAGGGCGGCGATCAGCAGCGCGGCAGTCGCGAGGCGGCGCATACGGGTCGTGGCAGGGCGCGGCATGCTACCGCGACCGACATCGGGAACGCACGGCCTGCTGCTGAACCGCGCGTCGCCGCCGCGGCGGCGCAGCGCAAGTGCCGCTGCCACGGCACGGTCGGCGCGGGCCCGGGCGTCGCTGCCGCGGCGGCCGCTCGCGCGAGGTCCGTTACTTCACGACCACGTGGAACGGCAGGCTGGTACGGCCGAAGCCACAGGGCGCGCCGGCATCGAACGTGACGAACGCGAGATCGAGGCCGAGCCCGACCAGCACCGGCAGCGGCGGCAGCACGATCGCGGGCACCGACGTGCGGCCGTCCGCGTCGAGCACGCCGACGAAGCCGGGGAACACCGCCGCGTTGGTCAGCGACTCGACCAGCAGCCAGTCGAAGTCGAGCGGGAAGTGCACGCCGCAGCCGAGCGGGATGCCGAACGACGTGCCGAACGACGCGCCGAGCGCGTACGGCACGCCGGCGCCGTTGCTCGCGGTCAGCTCGATCGCCCGCGTCTCGCCGACATGCGGCGCGCCGAGCGGCTGCAGCGCGAGGTCGATCGTGCCGATCGCGTACGGACGGCCGTTGACCAGGTAGATGCCGGGCGGCACCGGCAGCCCGTTCATGTCCTGCTGGTACCAGTACGACGTCACCGTCGCGCCGGGCGCGAGCTGCAGTTCGGCGAACGCGCAGAAGCCCATCGCGACGAACTGCCCCGACAGGTCGGTCACCATCGGCGTGCAGAACGTGTACGCGAACGGCGTGTCGGTGTTGTTCTCGATCGTGAACGGGATCGGCTGGCCGAGCGGCCACGGCATCGGGTTCGGCAATGCGATCTGCGATGGCGCGGCGGCAGCGAACAGGAACGACGACACCAGCGAGGAGAAGCGCATGCCGCGACCATCGCGCACCGTTGCGGCCGCGTCCACCGGCGGCGGCGGGGTTCGTTGCCCGGCGGCCGGGCGCGGCGCCGCGGTGCCGGTCAGAGTTCGTCGGCAGAGACGCGCGACAGCACGATGTCGAGCCGCGGCACGCGCCGTTCGAGCTGCGCGAGGTCGCGGAGCCGCCGCGGCGGCGCCACGTCGGCGGGCCACAGGTAGCGCCACGGCCAGTAGTCGTTCGGCAGCAGGTAGACGTGGAAGCCGCGGTCGAGGAACGGCCGCAGCACGTCGATCGGCCGCAGCGCCGCGTCCTGCCACCAGATCGGCGACAGTTCGACGATCAGCTCCGCGTCGGGCGCCAGCCGGTCGAGCACCGGCAACAGGCCGCGCAGCACGCGGTCCTCGGCGCCCTCGACGTCGATCTTGACCAGCCGGGCGCTCGCCAGCACCGCCGCGGGCACCAGTTCGCCGAGCGGCGCGGCCGGCACCGTGCCGACCGCCTGCAGCCCGCGGTGCGCGACCGTCGCCGTGAGGCCGACGTTGTGCTGCGGACCGGCGTAGAGCACCAGTTCGCCGCGCGCGTCCGACGCGGCGGCAGCCACGAGGTCGACGTTCGTCAGCGCGTTGCGCCGCAGGGTCTCGCGCAGTTCGTCGAGCACCGGCGGCGACGGTTCGACCGCGGTGACGCGGCCGGCGGCACCTGTGCGGCGCGCGGCCAGCGCGGTCATGCAGCCGACGTTGGCGCCGACGTCGACGAAGCCCTGCCCGGGCGCGAGCCGGCGGCGCAGGAACGCGGTCAGGTCCGGCTCCCAGACGCCGAAGAAGTACACGTACATCTGGATCAGGTCCGGCAGCCGGCAGCGCACCTGCACGCCGTCGTCGGTGACGCCGTCCTTGGTCAGCGGCCCGAGCACCCAGAGCCGCAGCCGCAGCAGCACCAGCGCGAAGCCGAACGGCGGCAACAGCAGCAGCGCACGCAGCACGCGTTCGACGCGGCCGGTGCGCGGCTTGCGCGTGACCAGCGCGCGCAGGCAGGCGCGGCAGGCGGGCACCAACACGGCGCCGATCACCGCGGCCTCCCGCCGCGCCACCAGATGCGCAGCAGGTCGAAGAACACGGTCACGAAGTGCCGCAGCCGCACCTTCGAGCCGGCGACGTCGCGCCAGACCATCAGCGGGAACTCGTAGACGACCTCGCGCAGCGGCGGCCCGCCGGCGGCGGCGAGTTCGCGGCCGAGCCGCGCCAGGATCTCGACGTCGAAGATCCACGGCGACACGAACCGTTCGGCGAACACCGCGCGCACGGCGGCCGTGTTGCGCAGCAGCTTCGCGCCGCACTGCGTGTCGTAGATCGGCAGCCGCAGCACCGCCGACGCCGCGGTCGCGAACACGCGGCCGAGGTAGTGGCGCCACAGCTTGCGCCGCACGTCGCGGCCGAGCAGGTTCACGCGCGAGCCGAACACCGCCGTGAACCGCGGTGAGCGCTCGAGCACTTCGGCGAACGCGCCGATGTCGGCCAGCGGCGTCGCCAGATCGGCGTCCCAGAACGCCACCGCGTCCGGCGCCGGCTCGGCCGCGAACGCGCGCAGGAAACCCTGTCGCACCGCCTCGGCCTTGCCGCCGTTCCGCGAGAGCGAGACGAACTGCAGCCGTTCGGGGCAGCGCGCCACCAGCGCCGCCAGCACCTGCGCGGTCGCGTCCTGGCTGCCGTCGTCGACGAACAGGAACCGCACGCCGGGCTCGGCCGCGGCGTAGGCGGCGAACGCCGCCGCGTCGAGCCGCTGCGCTTCGTTGTAGCACGGCACGACGACGAGCACGTTGCGCATGCGGGCTCCGGGCTATCGGCCGGGGCCGGGCCGCACCTGCAGCACGGCGGCGCCGCGGCTCTCGAACGCGACCGAGAACACGTCCGGCCGCGCCGCGACCAGCTGCGCCGCGATCGATTCGCCGAACACGTAGTCGCGCGAGCCGGTGCGGTCGAGCCGCGGCACGCAGCAGCAGAGCCAGTCGAGCCGTTCGGCCTGGGCCCACGCGGCGACCTCGGCGACGCTGCGCCGCGGCACGTCGAGGTGCAGGTCGTCGGCGAGCAGCACCGTGTTCGACCACGGTTCGCCGAGCAGCGGGAACAGGTACAGGCTGCCGTGCAGGCCGACGCGGCTGCCGTGCACGTTGCGGTGCACCCACGCCGCGCACGGGCCCCAGCCGCGCTCGCTGACCGCGTCGTGGTAACCGAGGTCGTCGCGGTACTGCCAGACCGCGCGGCGCTCGCCGACCAACCACGCCGCCGCCGCGACGATGCCCAGCAGCATCGCCGAGCGCAGCCGCAGCTGCGCCAGGGCGGCGAGCAGCCGGTCGGCCTGGTCCGGCAGGTCGAACCAGATCGCCGACGCCGTCAGCACGACGACGGCCGCGACCATCACCGGCACGAAGCCGGTCACCTGCGTCAGGCCGCCGAACGCGGTCGCGAGCAGCAGCAGCACCCAGAACACGCGGCCCGGCAGCTGCGCCAGCGCCGCCGCCAGCACCACCATCGCGCCGGCGAACCAGACGATCAGGTAGCGGTGTGTGTAGCCGGCGTCGAACCACGGCGCGTTGAACGGATGGTGCAGGAACGCCACGAACAGCAGCACCGGCAGCAGCGCCAGCCCCAGCAGCGGCCGCCGCGGACCGCGGCGCAGCGCGACGGCCGCCAGCGCCAGCGGCGCCAGCAGCACGATCGGCACCAGCCAGCCGTGCGCCTCCGGGAAGTGGTGCAGGTTGTCGAGCAGCGGCCGCACGTTCCAGCCGAGCGTCGACGGCGTGAAGTAGTCGCTGCCGAGCGGGCCGCCGAACAGCACGTGGCCGCCGACCTGCACGCGCGCCGGATACAGCGGGTTGCCGAACACGATCAGGTTGCGCAGGTACCACGGCCCGGCCAGCAGCGCCGCGGCACCGGCGAGCTGCAGCAGGGCGCGCCAGTCGCGCGCGCGCCGCCAGCCGTACATCGCGACCGCCGTGATCGCGGCGATGACCGCGTAGCCGGGGCCCGAGAACTTGATCGATGCCAGCGCGCCGAGCGCGAGGCCGGCCAGCAGCGCCTTGCGGCGATCGCCGGTCTCGAGGAACCGGCCCAGGAACAGCACCGACAGCAGCAGGTGGCTCGCCAGCGACAGGTCGTTGCCCTGCGTGCTGAACGCGCCCATCACCACCGGCGTGGTGGTGCCGTAGACCGCCACCGCGAGCGCCAGCGTGCGGCCGCTGCCGGCGACCCGCGCAACCGCGTAGATCGACAGCGCCAGCAGCACGAAGTCGAACGCGCCGACCAGCGCCAGGTGTTCGTGGCCGAACGGCAGCGCCGCGAACGCGACCAGCGCCTGCCGGAACCCCGGATAGGCGCGGCCGATCAGCGGGATCGCGTCGATCGGTGCGATCGAGCCGGTCTCGACCCAGCTGCCGGCCATCACGAGGTGGTACCACATGCTGTCGGCGTCCTGGATCGTGTAGCGCAGCTGCAGCTGCAGCACGAAGCCGAACACCACCAGCACCGCCACCAGCGCCGCGTCGGTCAGCGGGTTGGCGCCGCTGCCGAACGCCAGTTCGCCGAGCAGATCGCGCAGCGAGCGCGGCGGCCGCAGCCGCAGCACCGCGGTCGCGTGCAGGCCGCCGACCAACGCCGCCACGACCGGCAGCGTGAACAGCCCGACTGCGCCGCACAGACCGACCGAGCCGGCCGCGATCGCCTCGAACAGCAGCAGCGCGCCGGCGATGCGCTGCGACGGCACGCAGTGCGCCAGCAGCGCCGACGCGGTGCGCCACGCGGTGTCGAGCGCCGTCACCAGCAGCACCGCGAACACCACCGCCGCGGCGACCGGCGTGCGCAGCGCGTCACCGGCGATCGACCCGCCGACCACGACGGCCGCACAGGCGAGCGTGAAGGGGTGCCATCGGTTGCCGCTCCCACGCGCCGTGTCCATCGCGGCGCACACGCTACCCGGCGCCGGTGCGGCGACCAAACGCGGCTTCGGATCGCCGCGGTGCCGTCAGTCGGCGATGCGCACGCGCACCACTGCAGCACCCGGCTCGACTTCGACCGCGGTCACCGGCAGATCCGACCCCGGCAGCACCACCGTGTAGCTGCCGGCGCTG
This sequence comes from Planctomycetota bacterium, assembly GCA_016794425.1. Lineage (GTDB taxonomy): Bacteria > Planctomycetota > UBA1135 > UBA1135 > UBA2386 > JAEUHS01. Next base: position 214,002 of record JAEUHR010000028.1, on the reverse strand, counting down.
CGGTTCGCGAACCACGCCCGACCACCCTCGTCGCTGACCGAGTTGGCGACCACGCGGCCACCGGCCCGCAGCTGCACGTAGCTGCCTTCGAGGCCGGGCCGGCGCGGCAGCTGCACCTCGATCGTCGCGCCGCGTTCGAGCACGAGGCGCAGCGGTGCGGCCGCCAGCACGTCGCGCGGCAGCACCAGGTCCTGCACGCGCGGCGCGTAACCGGTCGCGCGCACCGCCAGCCGCGCCGACCGCGACGTCACGCCGCCGATCCGGAACGACCCGTCGGCGGCCGTGCGCACCGCGGGTTCGAACAGGTCGACGTCGGCTTCTTCGCCGAGCCAGACCTGCGCCCCCGCCACCGGCTCGCCGTCGTCGTCGACGACCACGCCGTGCAGCCGCGCGCCGGTCTCGAGCAGGACCTCGCCGAGGTCGTATGTCTCGTTGGCCGCGAACTCGCGCTCGACCGCGAGCGGCGCGAAGCCGTCGCACCAGAACTCGAGTCGCACGCGGCCGACCGGACAGAAGCTCCAGCGCAGCTGCCCGTTGCCGAGTTCGAGCCAGTGCGCGCGGGCATCGCCGTCGCCGCCGTCCAGCGCGACGCAGCGCACCAGCACGCCGGCCAGCCGCTGCTTGCCGGGCAGGCCCGCGAGCTGCGCCACCACGGTGCAGGTGCGCGGCGTGTCGAGCTGCACGTCGACGTTCTGCTGCCCGGTCGGCACCGGCACCACCAGCAGCCGGCTGCGGTCGGCCAGCGAGACCTGCAGTTCGACCGGCCGGTCGGGCAGTTCGAGCTGGAAGTCGCCGCTGGTGTCGGTCAGCGTCGTCTGGCCGACGGCCCCGCGCACGGTCACCAGCGCGCTCGGCACCGGCTGGCCGTCGCTGCCGAGCACGACGCCGCGCACGGTGCGGCCGGTCTCGAGCGCCAGCACGACGTCGGTCGCCGGGCGACCGGGCGCCGTCGTGACGACGCGCTGTTCGCGGCTGCCGCTGGCCGCCGACGGCAGCCGCGCGCGCAGCCGGTAGTCGCCGGGCACCAGGTCGGCGAACCGGAACGTGCCGTCGCCGATCGTCACCGCGACCGCCTGCGATTCGCCGCCGTCGGCCGTGACCAGCGCGCCGGCGAGGCCGCGGCCGCCGCGCAGCACGCGGCCTTCGATGCGGCAACCGGCGTCGAGCACCACGTCGCCGAGCCCCGGCAGGTTGCCGTCCAGCGGCACCATCAGGCGCAACAGGCGGCGGCCGTGCCCGGCCAGGTCGGTCCGCAGCACCAGCGGCCCGGGCTCCGGCCCGGCCAGCGCGAACGTGCCGTCGGCAGCCGACACCGCCAGCAGTTCGTCGCGGTCGTCGCGGAACAGCTGCGCCACCTGGCTGGTCAGCTGCGTGATGTCGAGGTCCCACAACGCGGAACCGATCGACTGCGTGCTGTCGGCCAGCAGCCGCGTGCGCGTGATCGTGGCACCGGCCAGCGGCGCGCCGGTGCGATCGAGCACACGGCCGCGCACGGTGCGCGCCGGCTCGACCAGCAGCTCGAAGTCGTTCGCGCCGGCTTCGTCGACGCGGATCGCCGTCGCGGCGTTGCGCGTGCCGACGAACGCCAGCGCGCTGCCGACCAGCCGCACGCCGGCCCAGCCCGGCGACAGCGCCGTGCTGCAGCGGAACGAACCGTCCTCGGCGACCGTCGCGTAGCTGAGCTCGCCCGACGGGTCGCGGATCTGCAGCACCTCGCCGTCGAAGCGCGCCTCGGGGTCGTCCTCGGCGACGAGCCGACCGGTCACGGTCGCGCGCGGCGGCAGTTCGAACGACAGCTCGGCGGCGACGCCGCCGACCGCGATCGTGCGCGAGACGACGCCGTACTCGGCATGGCGCACCAGCACGCGCGCGGTGCCGCGCGGCAGGCCGGCGATCAGGAACGTGCCGTCGGCGGTCGACGCCGCGGCGGCCGGGTCGCTGAGCCCGGGCCGCGCGTTGGCCGGCAGCACCTCGATCGTGGCGCCGGCGATCGGCGCCTGCGTCGCCAGACTGGTCACGCGACCGCGCATCGGCGGCAGCCCCGGCCGTTCGAACGTCAGATCGCGCCGCACCTGATCACCGACGACGACCGGCAGCGCCGCCGGTTGCCAGTTGTCGTGGCGCGCGATCAGCCGCACCGGCCCGGCGTGCAGCCGCGTGAAGCGGTAGGCGCCGTTCGCGCTCGTGGTCACGGCCAGCACGCGCCGGTCGTCGCCGATCACGGCCTCGATCGCGACGCGCGCGTTGGACACCGGCGCGCCGGCCGGCGTCGTGACCACGCCGAACAGCTCGAAGCCCGGCTGCAGCTGCAGGCGCAGCGGCAGCGCCAGCTGCGGCACCTCGATCAGCCCGCCGGCGAACGACGGGTGCTGGAACTCGACCAGCAGCGCCTGCCGCGGCGCGACGCGGAACTCGAACGTGCCCGACGGGCCGGTGATCGCTTCGTCGACGCGCTCGGTGCGCCACTCGGGCCACGCGGTGGTCGCCCGCAGCAGCGTGACGGTGGCGCCGGCGACCGGCTGGCCGTCGGGCAGCAGCACGGTGCCGCCGATCGCGCGGCTGCCGCGGCTGCGTTCGGCCGCCGGCGCGACCAGTGTGGTGACGGCGCCGTCTCTGTCGCTGCGTTGCGTCGGTGCAGCCGGCGCCGTCGGCGACGACGCCGCCGGCGCGCCGCGGCCCGCGCGCTCGAACAGCGCCCACAAGGACAACCCGAGCGCGGCGAGCACCGCGCCGCCGACCAACCAGGCCCACACGGGCCGCTGCCGGCGCCGCCACGTCTCGGTCATCGCCGCACCTCCGCCGCCGCCGGCACCAGCGCCGCGAACTCCGCCGCGAGCTGCCGCGTGGCCGCGGCCGCCGCCGGCTCCAGTTCGGGCGCCAGCTCGCCGCAGACGCGCACCACCTGACCGATCGTCGCGCCGCGGTCGACGCTCTCCTGCACCGCGACCATCGCATCGTCGCGCGCGTCGACGACGCCGCCGCGGCGCAGCGCCGCACGCATGCGCCACAGCAGCGCCTCCGGATCGCCGGCCGCGTCGACGAACCACGCCTGCGTCAGGTCGTTCGCGACCGGCGTGTCGGCGAGCTGGTGCAGCTGCGCGGCCACGCGCAGCATGCCCGGCAGGCTCGGATACTGGCGCCGCAGCTCGTCGAAGCGCGGCAACCACACCGCGATCGTCTGCCGGCGCGGCCGCAACCGCAGCAGGTCCTCCCACGCCGCGAGCTGCACCAGCGGCGGCAGCGGCTGCCCGTCGCGGTCGAGCAGCGGCCCCAGCTGCGTCGGCGTCTCGAGCAGCTGCATGACCGAACGCCAGCCCTGCAGCGGCGACTCCGGGTGCACGGCCCCGTCGATGCGCTGGCGCAACGCCTGCGCGACGTCGCGCAGCGCGGCCGGCTCGGCGAGGCGCAGCAGCGCTTCGCCGGCGCTGGTGGCCAGCTCGCCGGCGAAGCCGGTCGCGGCACCGCACGGCGCCAGCTCGGCCGCCGGCTCGCCGAGCAGGTGCGCGGCCAGTTCGTGCAGCGCGCGCCGCTTCGGGTACGACAGGCCGAAGTCCATCAGGTTGCTGCGCGCGAACGGGCGCAACGCGGCGACGTTCCACAGCAGCAGGCCGACGACGCGCGCGCGCTCCGGCGACGCCAGTTCGAGGTCGCGCTGCAGGCGTTCGGTCGCGGTGGCGACGTCGGCGCTCTGCGCGACGTCGAGCACGGCCAGCAGCACGCGCGGGAACACGGCGCCGCGGCGCAGGTACGACGCCAGCGCGAGGTCGGTGCGCGCCTCGTTGATGCGCGCCACCGATGCGGTCAGGTTGGCGACGCCGCGGCCGAGGAACAGGCCGTAGAGGCCGATCTCGGTCGCGAAGTCGGTGCCGGCACGCGCCGCCAGCGCGTCGACGATCGCCTGGTCGTAGCGCAGCTGGGCCTCGTAGCCGCGCCCTTCGCGCAGCAGCGCGGTCGCGGCCGGCAGCGGGTCGTCGGCGTAGGCCGTGCGCATCGCCGCGACCTGCTCGTCGGCCAGTTCGCTCTGCGCCCGCGCCAGCGCCGCCAGCACGCCGGCGCTCGGCGGCACGGCCGGCTGGTCGACGCCGGTCAGCGCGCCGAGCAGCCCGGCCGGCCCCCACGGTGGCCCGGACTCGTTGCCGACGTCGCGCGCGATCGCGGCGAGGTTGTTCTGGTGCCGCGACACCAGGCTCTGCCCCTTCTCGCGCCGCAACACGGTCAGCAGCGCGACCGTGACCAGCAGCAGCACCGCGGCCGCGGCGATCGCGCCGGCCAGCACCGGGTTCTTGCGCGCGCGGCGCCAGATCCGCACGTGCAGCGGCAGGCGCCGGATGTGCACCGGTTCGCCGTCGGCGATGCGCTGCAGGTCGCGCGCCAGTTCCTCGCCGTCCTGGTAGCGGTCGCCGGGCTCCCGGCTCAGCAGCTTGTCGAGCACCGCCTCGAGGTCGCGCGGGGGCTTCGGCAGGAAGTCGCGCAGCCGTCGCGGCGTGCCGTGCAGGATCGCCTGCAGCAGCGCTTCGGTGGTCTTGCCGTGCAGCGGCAGCTCGCCGGTCACGGCCTCGAAGATCGTCACGCCGAGCGAGTAGAGGTCGCTGGCCGGCGTCAGTTCGGTGCCGAGCGCCTGCTCCGGTGAGCTGTAGTGCAGCGTGCCGAGGAAGCCGCCGCCCTTCGACGTCAGGTGCATCGACACCTGGTCGAGCGCCTTGGCGAGCCCGAAGTCGGTCAGCGCCAGGGTGCCGTCGATGCTGACCAGGATGTTGCCGGGCTTCACGTCGCGGTGCAGCAGGCGCCGCCGGTGCGCGAGGCCGAGCGCGTCGGCGACGCCGGCGAAGCGCCGCGCGGCCTCGAGCGGCGGCAGCGCCGGCTTCTCCAGGCGGCGCGCGGCGGCGATGTGCTTGTCGAGGCTCATGCCGTCGACGCGCTCCATCGCGAAGTACAACATGCCCTGCGACTGGCCGTAGTCGTAGATCGGCACGATGTGGCGATGGTGCAGCGCCGCGGTCGCGCGCGCCTCGGCGCGGAAGCGCTTGCGCATCGTCGAGTCGCTCGAGTAGTGCGGCGACAGCACCTTCAGCGCGACCTCGCGTTCGAGTTCCTCCTGCCAGCCGAGGTAGACGATGCCCATGCCGCCGCGGCCGAGCACGCCCTTGATCCGGTACTCGCCGAGCCGCTCCGGCACGTCCTCGGTGTGGCCGACGACCTGCTGCACGAAGTCCAGCGCGTCGAGCCGCCCGAGCAGGTCCGACGCGTGTTCCCCCTGCTCACCCTGCAGCTGCTGGCGCAGTTCGGCCCCCGAACTCGAACCGCGCAGCACGTCGAGCAGCCGCCGGTCGACGTCGTCGACGTCGGCGTCGGCGAAGTCGGGCGGACCGCCGGCCAGGGTCGGCGGCGCCGGCGGGTCCTCGGGCGGGGGTTCGGGCGGGATCACGGCGGTCAGAGCTTCAGTTCTTCGGCCAGGCGCTTCAGCGCGCGGCTCAGCAGCAGGTGGATCGCGTTCTCGCTGCGGCCCATGCGCTCGCCGACCTCCTTGGCCGACACGCCCTCGATCTTCATCGCCAGCACCACTTCGCGGTGGTCGTCGGACAGCCGCTCGAGCGCCTGCGCCAGCAGTTCGAGCCGGTCCTTGCGGTCGGCGTGTGTGACCGGCCCCGACCGGCGGTCCTGCACCGGCAGGTCGGTCTTGATCGCGTGCTCGCGGCGCGGGTCGCGGGCGGCGACACCGAGCTGGTCGCGCAGGATCCGCGCCACCTTGCGGCGCGCGAGCGTCACCAGCCAGGCGCCGGCGTTCTGGTGGTCCGACAGCGTCGGCCAACTGTGCACGGCCTCGATCGCGACCTCCTGCAGCACGTCCTCGGGGTCCATGCGCACGCGCAGGTTCGGCCCCATGCGCAGGTAGATCACCGACAGCAGGCGCTCGCGGTGCTGCTCGAAGGCGACTTCCGGAGTCAGGGTCATGCGCGCGGGGCTACGCAGCCGGCGGAACAGGATTGCCGCCGAAGGCCGGCAGAAGTTACGCGAACGCCGCCGCCGCTGCGAGTGTCCCGGCCCGGCCGACCGCACGCGGAATGCGGCGGCGCCGTGGCACCGGCCGCCGGCCCGCGCCAGGATGGGCGCATGAACGAGTTCGCCGACCCGCCGCACCGCGTGCGCGTGCGCTACTGCGAGACCGATCGCATGGCGGTCGCCCACCACGGCAGCTACGTCGCCTGGTTCGAGGAGGCGCGCACCGAGTGGATGCGCCGCCGCGGCCGCACCTACCGCCAGATCGAGGACGACGGCAACCTGCTGCAGGTGGTCGAGTTCGTGTGCCGCTACCACAAGCCGGTCGACTACGACGACGTGGTCGCGATCCGGCTGCGCGTGGCCGAAGCCGGCAAGGCCGCGGTCACGCTCGAGTACGAGGCGCGCCGGGAGACCGACGGTGCGGTCTGCGCGACCGGCAGCACGAAACTGGCCTGCGTCGGCCGCGACGGCAAGCTGCGCCGGCTGCCACCCGAACTCGCCGGCTAACCCGGGGGCGCCGCCGCGCGTTCGCGCGCGAGCTGCAGCGCCAGCACCGCCGGCGGCACGTCCTCGGTGCGCGCGCGGTCGAGCAGCAGGCCGGCGGTGGCGCCGATGCGCTGCAGCCGCGCCGCGTCGGCGCGCACACGCTGCAGGTGCCAGGTCGCGCCGAGGATCAGCGCCCCGGCGTTGGCGACGAAGTCCGGCACCGCCAGCACGCCGCGGCGGTGCAGCACGGCCGCGGCGTCGGCGCCGGTGAACACGTTGTTGGCGGCGCCGCAGACGCCGCGCGCCGGCAGCTGTTCGCAGACCGCCGGCGTCAGCACGCCGCCGAGGGCGCACGGCGCGAACACGTCGCACGGCGTCGCCGTGATGCGTTCGGGCGCGACCACGGCGGCACCGAACGCGGTCGCAGCCTCGGCGGTGCGCACGGCCAACACGTCGGCGACCACCAGGTGCGCCCCGGCCCCGTGCAGCAGCCGGCACAGCTGCCAGCCGACCGCGCCGAGGCCCTGCACGGCGACCCGCAGGTCCGCGACGCGCGCGCCGAGCCGTTCGGCCAGCGCGCCGAGCGCCGCCAGCACGCCGGTCGCGGTCGCCGCGGCCAGGTCGCCCGGGCCCGCGTCGGCCGCCGTCGCGGTGGCGACGAACGGCGTCTCGGCCGCCACGACGCGCAGGTCGTCGTCGCCGGTGCCGACATCGGGACCGGTGAAGTAGCGGCCGCCCAGCTGCGCCACGGTGCGGCCGACCAGCCGGTAGGCGGCGGTGCGGTCGAGGCCGTCGTGGTCGAGCACCACGGTCTTGCCGCCGCCGGCCGGCAGTTCGGCCAGCGCGCACTTCCAGGTCATCGCCTGCGCCAGCGCCACCGCGTCGGCGACCGCCGCCCCGAGGTCCGGGTAGCGCGCCCGCCGGATGCCGCCGTGCGCCGGCCCGCGGCGCGTGTCGTGCACGGCCAGCACCGCGGTGGCCCCGGCGGCCCGGTCCCGCACGACGAGCACCTGTTCGCAGTCGGCCGCCGCGATCACGTCGGTCGATGTCATGCGGCGATTGTGGCGCCGGCGCGGTCCGGCGGGAAGGATACGCGGCGTGCCCCTTCCAAGCCACGCCATGAAGCTCCGCCTGGCCCTGCTGTCGCTGCTCTGCGCCGCCTGTTCGTCGACCGGGCCGTCGCTGGAACGCGAACCGGCCCCCGACGCCGAGCAGCGCGCCCGCGACGTGCGCGCCGCCGACGAGAAGCGCCGCGACTTCCAGGCGGTGCTGGTGCGGCTCGACCAGTCGCTCGACAGCTACGTGCAGGCGCTGTCGAACCAGGGTCAGGTGCGCGCCGACCGGCAGGTCGAGCAGCTCGCGAAGTCGATCCGCGACACGGTGCTCGACCTCGGCCCGACCGGCTACGGCGCCAGCGCGCCGCCGACCGAGGCCGGCGCGAACTTCGGCCTGCTGCAGGCCGCGGCGGCCGACGGCAGCGATCCCAACCGGCAGGCGATCGCGCTGGCTGCGCTCGGCTTCTCCGGCCGCACCGACCTGATGCCGCTGATCGTGCAGGGTGCGCAGCTCGAGGATCCGTTCCGCGTCGACCACGCGGTGCTGGGCCTCGCGGTGCTGCGCGCGCCGACGACGCCGCCCGGCGTGCTGGCGGCGATCGCCGAACGCCGCAACCATCCCGAGGACGGCCGCGTGCAGGCGGCCTGGGCGCTGTACGAGATCCAGCAGGTCAACACCGACCAGGCGCCGTTCGCGGCGATCTGGCGCCGCTGGCTCGGCGAAGCGCGCGACGAGCTGCCGATCGGCGTGCTGGTGTCGGCGGTGCGTGGCCTCGGCCTGTCGCGTTCGGCCGACGACGCGAAGCTCGTCGCGCCGATGCTGAAGCACCCGACGCCGCGGCTGCGCATGGCGGCGGCGATCGCGCTGGCGCGCATGAACGCCCAGGACTACGCGCCCGACCTGATCGACCTGCTGGGACCGCAGGAAACGGTGCCGAACGTGCGGTTGCACGCGCGCAAGGCGCTGGCGGACCTTGCCGGTGGCCAGGACCACGGCTACGACGTGGCGGCGTGGCACAAGGTGTTCGAACGAGCAGCGCGGTAGCCGCGAGCGCGCTGCTGGCGCTGGCCGGCTGCGGCGACGCGCCGGCCACTCCGACCCCGCGCGCAGTCGACCTCGCGGCGATCGCCGACGCCGAACTGGTCGCGGCGGTGCTCGACGAATGCCATCGGCCACTGCGCGGGCAGCTCGATCGCATCGCGGCCGTCGTGACGCCGCCCGACGGCCACCAGGTGCAGCTGTTCGCGGAACTGCCGCGGCGCCTGCGCTGCCAGACCGAGCAGGGCAGCTGGCTCTTGGTCGACGACGACGCCTACCGGCTCGGCGACGACGCTGCGGCCACCGTCGCCGCCGCGGATCGATTGCGCCTGCAGCAGCTGCGCACGCTGCTCGACGCGGCGCTGTTCGGGCCGCTGCACCGGGCCACCGGCTGCTCGCGCACCGGCGCCGCGACGTGGCAGCTGGCACAGCCCGGCGGCGACCCCGTGACGCTGGCGCTGCGGCCCGGCACGCTGCTGCCGGCGCAGCTCGGCCAGGTGCAGGTGCTGGACTACCTGCGCACGCCGACGACGTGGATCGTGCGCCGCGCCGCGCTCGACGGACTGGGCCCGTGCGACGTGCGGTTCGTGTTCAACGACCTCGCCTGGGCACCGGACTTCTTCGCACCGCCGGACCGACGCGACACCGCACCGCGGCCCGCCACCGGCACGCTGCGGCTGCCGGCACAGGGCAGCGAACCGCGCTCGCCGGTGCCCGTACTGGTCGACGCGCCGGCGCTGCGGGTGATCGTGCGCGCCGATCCCGGCGACTGGCCGGGCCGCTGCGCGAGCTATGCCCCGCTGCACGCCGAACTGGTGCGCCAGCAGCAGCGCGTGGCCGGCTTCGCGATGTTGTGGCAGCAGGACGGGCGCGCCTGGCTCGCGGCGCCGTTCCGCCGCCGCGACGACGGCCCCGAGTTCGCACCGCCGGCCGGCTGGACCGTGCGCGACTTCGAGGCCGGCCGCTGGCTCGTCGTCTATCCGCAAGACGGCGACCTCGCCGCCCGCGTGGCGACCGGCACGCGGCAGCTGCAGGACGCGCTGGCGGCGCAGCGACTGACCGCGGCCGGGCCGGTGCTGGCGCAGCCGTTCGTGCACCTCGAGGAAGGCGAACCGCCCGCATCGAAGCTCGCGGCGCCGACCGTGCGGATGTCGGTGCCGGTGCGCTGAACGGCCGCTATCGTGCGGCGATGGTCCACGCGAGTTCGTACCGGTCCCCGATCGGCGTCCTGCAGATCCACGTCGACGACCGCGGCCGCCTGCTGCGGCTCGAACTGCCGGGCAGCGCCGTGGCGCCGGCACCGCGCCACCGCGCCGGCGACGGCACCGACCACGTGGTGCTGCAGCTCGAGCAGTACTTCGCCGGCGAACGTCGCACGTTCGACCTCGAACTGGCCCCGGCCGGCACGCCGTTCCAGCAGCGCGCCTGGCGCGCGTTGCGGCGGATCCCGTTCGGCGCGACGCGGTCGTACCAGCAGCAGGCGGCGGCGATCGGCAACCCGCGCGCGATGCGTGCGGTCGGCGCCGCCAACGGTCGCAACCCGATCGCGATCGTGGTGCCGTGCCATCGCGTGATCGGCAAGGACGGCAGCCTGGTCGGCTTCGGCGGCGGTCTCGACTGCAAGCGGCGGCTGCTCGCGCACGAAGCGGCCGTGCTCGCCGGCACCGGCGCCGCGTGCGGCGCATGACGCTGCCGTCGCCGTCGCCGCTGGCCGCGCACTGGGACCTCGACCCCGAGGTCGTGTTCCTGAACCACGGCAGCTTCGGCGCCTGCCCGCGCATCGTGCTCGACGAACAGCGCGACTGGCGCCGGCGGCTCGAACGCGAACCGGTGCTGTTCCTCGGTCGCGAGCTGGAGTCGCTGCTGGCGGCGCCGCGCGCGGAACTGGCCCGGCTGTGCGGCTGCGACGCCGACGACCTGGCCCTGGTCGCCAACGCGACGGCCGGCGTCAACACGGTGCTGCGCTCGCTGTCGTTCGCGGCCGGCGACGAGCTGCTGGTCACCGACCACGAGTACAACGCCTGCCGCAACGCGCTGGACTTCGTCGCCGCGCGCGCCGGCGCGCGCGTGGTCACGGTGCCGCTGCCGCTGCCGGTGCGTTCGCCGGCGCAGGTGCACGACGCGGTGGTCGCCGCGGCCACCGCGCGCACGCGGCTCCTGCTGATCGACCACGTGACCAGCCCCACCGGCCTCGTGCTGCCGGTCGAGACGATCGTGCCGGCGCTGGCCGCGCGCGGCATCGACACGCTGGTCGACGGCGCCCATGCACCGGGCATGCTGCCGCTCGACCTCGACCGCCTCGGCGCGGCCTACTACACCGGCAACTGCCACAAGTGGCTGTGCACGCCGAAGGGCAGCGCGCTGCTGCACGTGCGCCGCGACCGCCAGGCCGGCATCCGACCGCTGTCGATCAGCCACGGCGCGAACTCGCCGCGCACCGACCGGTCGCGGTTCCGGCTCGAGTTCGACTTCACCGGCACCGACGACCCGACGCCGTTCCTGTGCGTGCCGGCGGCACTGCGGTTCCTCGGCGGCCTGCTGCCGGGCGGCCTGCCGGCGCTGCAGGCCCACAACCGCGACCTCGCGCTGCGCGGCCGCGCGCTGCTGCAGACCAGGCTCGCCGCGCTGCCGCTGTGCCCGGACACGATGATCGGTTCGCTGGCCAGCGTGCGCCTGCCGGCCGACGACGCGGCGCCGGTCGACGGCGTCGATGCGCTGCAGGCACGCCTGTTCGCGCGGGACCGCATCGAGGTGCCGGTGATGCGGCTCTTCGCGCAGCGCCTCTTGCGCATCTCGCCGCAGGCCTACAACGCGCCGGCGCAGTACGAGTACCTGGCGGCGCGGCTGTGACGGTCGCCGCGACGGTGATTCAAACGCTCGTTTGAATCGGTCGTTCGACGCCGCTACCGTGCGCGGCCCGATGGCGCCGGCCGACACCAAGCAGACGATCCTCGACGCCGCCGAAGAGCTGCTGGCCGAACAAGGCTACGCCGCGACGTCGCTGCGGCAGCTGACTGCGCGCGCCGGCGTGAACCTCGCCGCCGTGCACTACCACTTCGGCGGCAAGGAGGCGCTGGCGAAGGCCGTGCTGGCGCGGCGCATCGCGCCGATCAACGCCGAACGACTGCGCCGCCTCGCCGCGCTGCCGGCGGGCAACCGCGACACGGCCGCGATCGTACGCGCGTTCGTCGAACCGCCGCTGCGCGCCGGCGCCGGCGGTGGCGCGTCGCCCGGCGCGCGGCTGTGCCGCGTGTTCGGCCGCGTGATGGTCGAACAGCCGCCGTTCCTGCGCGCGTTCCTGGCCCGGCAATTCCGCGGCGTCGCGCGCCGTTTCGAGGCCGCCCTGGCGGACGCACTGCCCGGGCTCGACCGCGCCGCGACGTGGTGGCGCCTGCATTTCGTGATCGGCGCAATGGCCCACACCCTGCAGAACTCCGAAGCCCTCTCGCACCTGACCGGCGGCGCCTGTGACGCCGGCGACGTCGACGCGCTGATCGAACACCTGGTCGCGTTCGCCACGGGCGGCCTGCGCGCCCCCACCGCCCGCCGCCGGAGGCGCCCCGCATGAACCACCCGTCGCCGTTCCGCCGTCTGCCGCTGCTGGCGCTGGCGCTGACCGCCTGCGGAGCACCGCCGCCCCGCGTCGAACCCGAAGTCCTCGACCTCGCCGTGCCCGAACAGTGGTCGACGCCGCCGGCCGCCGCGGCGGCGCCGGGCGAGGACTGGTGGACCGGCTTCGGCGACGCACAGCTCGACGCGCGGATCGAGGCCGCGCTGCGCGACAACCGCGACCTGCGCGCCGCGCTGGCGCGGCTCGAGGCGGCGGCCGCCGCGCGCACGATCGCCGGCGCCGAGGCGCTGCCGCAGGTCGATGCGGCGTTCGATCCGCAGCGCGCGCGGCGCCTGTTCCTCGGCTTCCCGTTCGGCGGCGGCGGCGTGCCGAGCAGCACGACGACGACGTTCGGCCTCTCGCTGTCGGTGCGCTGGGAACTCGACGTCTGGGGCCGGGTCGCCGCCGGCGAGAGTGCATCGATCGGCGATCTGCAGGCCACCGCGGCCGATCACGCCGGCGCGCGCCTGAGCCTCGGCGCGCAGGTCGGCAAGGCGTGGTTCGCGGCGATCGCGGCGCGCCAGCAGCTCGACCTCGCCGAGGCGACCGCGGCGGCGTTCCGGGCCACCGCCGACGACGTGCGCGACCGCTACCGGCGCGGCATGCGGCCCGCGCTCGACGTGCACCAGGCGGCGACGAACCTCGCCAACGCCGAGGCGACCGTGGCGCTGCGCCGCGACGCGCTGCAGCGCGCGACGCGGCGGCTCGACGTGCTGACCGGCCGCTATCCGGCCGGCCGGAGCATCGACGCCGTGCGGCTGCCGGCCCTGCTGCCACCGGTGCCGGCCGGCCTGCCGGCCGAACTGCTGCAGCGTCGCCCCGACCTCGTAGCCGCCGAACGCCGGCTCGCCGCGGCCGGCTGCCGCGTCGACGCGGCGAAGGCGGCGCTGTATCCGCGCTTGGCGTTGACCGCGAGCGGCGGCACCACCAGCACCGAGCTCGAGGACCTCGTCGACGACGACTTCCGCGTCTGGAGCCTCGCCGCCAACCTGCTGCAGCCGCTGTTCCGCGGCGGCGCGCTGCGCGCCGAGGTCGCTCGCGCGCAGGCCCAACGCGCCGAAGCGCTGGCCCGCTACGGCGGCGCCGTGCTGCAGGCGTTCGCCGAGGTCGAAGGCGCGCTGGCCGCCGAAACGCTGTTGGTCGACCGCCTCGGCGCCGCGACCCGGTCCGCCGAACACGCGCGGCAGGCCCGCGACCTGGCGCGCGAACGCTGGCAGCTGGGCCTCGCCGACTTCCTGGCCGTCGCCGACGGCCAGCGCCAGGCCTACCTCGCCGACGCCGCGCGCATCGACGTCGAGCTGGCGCGCATCGACAACCGCATCGACCTGTTCCTGGCCCTCGGCGGCGCCGTGCCGCCGGCCGCGGCCGGAGGAGACCACCCGTGAACCCGTTCCGTCGCACGTTGCAAGTCCTGCTGCCCCTGATCGTGCTCGGCGGCGGCGCGTTCCTCGCCTGGCGGATCGGCAACAGCCCGAAGCAGCCGACCGTCACCGACCCGCCGGCGGTCGCGCCGCTGGTGCGCACCGCGCTCGCCGAGCGCACCGAGGTGCAGCTCGACGTCGAGACCAGCGGCACGGTCGAACCGTACCGCACGATCGTCGTCGGCGCCGAGGTCGCGGCGCGCGTCGTCGCGACGCACCCGCAGCTGCGCGCCGGCGGCCAGGTCGCGGCCGGCGACGTGCTGGTCGAACTCGACCCGCGCGACTTCGACGTCGCGATCGTGCAGCAGGAAGCCGCCGTCGCGCGCGCCGAACTGCGCCTGCTGCAGGAGCGTGCCGAAGCCGAGGCCGCGGTGCGTGCCTGGCGCGAACTCGAGGGCGAACGGCCCGCCGACGCGCTGGTGACGCGCGCGCCGCAGATCGCCGACGCCGACAAGGCGCTGGCCGCCGCCCGGGCCGCACTCGAGCAGGCGCGGCTCGACCGCGCGCGCACACACGTCACGGCGCCGGTCGCCGGGCGCGTGCAGAGCGCCGCGGTCGAGGTCGGGCAGTTCGTGCAGCCGGGGCAGCAGCTCGCGCTGCTGTTCGACCTGGCCGCAGTCGAGGTGCGGCTGCCGATCCCGACCCGCAGCGCCGCGTTCGTCGATCTGCCGCTGGCCGGCACGGCGGCGACCGGCGCCGGCGCCGCGGTCACGCTGCGCGCCGACTTCGCCGGCGCGCGCCACGAGTGGACCGGCCACGTCGTGCGCACCGAAGGCGAACTCGACCGCCGCACGCGGCAGCTGACCGTCGTCGCGCGCGTCGACGATCCGTTCACGGCGACCGCCACGCGGCCGCCGCTGCTGGTCGGCACCTTCGTCGAAGCGCGCATCGCCGGGCGCACGTTCGCCGACGTCGTCGTGGTGCCGCGCGCGGCGCTGCGCGCCGGCGACGAGGTCTGGGTCGTCGACGCCGAACAACGGCTGCGGCGCCGCGCCGTGACCGTGCTGCGCACCGAACGCGACCGCGTCGTGCTGCAGGACGGCATCGAAGCCGGCACCCGCGTCTGCACCAGCGCGCTCGAGACCGCGACCGACGGCATGGCCGTGCGGCTCGTCGACGCCACCGAACCCGCCAGCCGCGCCATGGGCGCGCCGAAGTGAGCCGATGCACGACGATCCCACGATCCCCGCCGACGAGAAGCGCGGCTTCTTCGCCTGGTTCGTGCAGAACCACGTCGCCGCGACGCTGGTCGCACTGTCCGCCGTCGTCGCCGGCCTGGTCGCGCTGACGACCGGCCGCGTGCGCCGCGAGGTGTTCCCCGAGATCGCGCCGAACATCGTCACGGTGCAGGTCAGCTACGCCGGCGCGTCGCCGACCGAGGTCGAGCAGGGCATCTGCCTGCGCGTCGAGGAGGCCGTCGAGGGCGTGACCGGCGTCGACAAGGTCACGTCGAGCGCCAACGAGGGCACCGGCCTGGTCGTGATCGAGACGCTGCAGGACGCCGACGTCGACCGTGTGCTCGACGACGTGCGCAACCGCGTCGAGTCGATCACGAATTTCCCCGACGAGGCCGAGCAGCCGATCGTGTCGCGGCTCGTCGTGCGCAAGGAGGTCATCAACGTGTCGATCTTCGGGGACGCCGACGAACGCACGCTGAAGCGCCTGGCGGAGACCGCGCGCGAAGAACTCGGCGCGCTGGCCGCCGTGTCGCAGGTCGAACTGTCGGCCGTGCGGCCGTACGAGATCTCGATCGAGCTGGCCGAGACCGCGATGCGCCGCCACGGCATCACCTTCGACGACGTCGCCGCCGCGGTGCGGCGCGGCAGCCTCGACCTGCCGGCCGGCGCGATCAAGGCCGCCGACGGCCAGACGCTGCTGCGCGTCGAAGGCCAGGCCTACACCGGCCCGCAGTTCGCCGAGCTCGTGCTGCTGACCAAGCCCGACGGCACCACGGTGCGGCTCGGCGACGTCGCCAGCGTCGTCGACGGCTTCGCCGAGGACGACCTGATGGCGCGTTTCGACGGCAAGCCGGCGGCGCTGGTCAAGGTGTTCCGCGTCGGCGACCAGGACGCGATCGCGGTCACTCGCGCGGTGCGCGACTGGGTCGCCGAGGCCGGGCCGCGGTTGCTGCCGGCGGGCGTGCAGATGACGACCTGGCGCGACGAGTCGGTGATCCTGAAGGGCCGCATCGACCTGCTGCTGTCGAACGCGCTGCAGGGCCTCGTGCTGGTGTTCGTGATCCTGGCGCTGTTCCTGCGCCTGCGCATCGCCGCCTGGGTCGCGGCCGGCATCCCGATCGCGTTCCTCGGCGCGGTCGCGCTGATGCCGATGTTCGACGTCTCGATCAACATGATCTCGCTGTTCGCGTTCCTGCTGGTGCTCGGCATCGTCGTCGACGACGCGATCGTCGTCGGCGAGAACGTCGTGCTGCACCGCAACGCCGGCGCGTCGCCGGCCCTGGCGGCGCTGCGCGGCAGCCGCGAGGTGCGCACGCCGGTGTTCGCGTCGGTGCTGACCACGGTGTGCGCGTTCCTGCCGATGGTGTTCGCGGTGCCCGGCGCCGACGCGCAGGTCTGGCGCGTGATCCCGCTGATCGTGATCCCGGTGCTGCTGGTCAGCCTGGTCGAGTCGCAGATGTGCCTGCCGGCACACCTCGCGGTGATGGCCGCCGACCGCGCCGATCGGCGACCGTGGCTCGGAGCGCGGCTGCTCGGCCGGCTGCAGCGCGGCTTCCAGGCCGGGCTCGACGGCTTCGTGCGGCGCGTCTACCAGCCGGTGCTCGAGCTGTGCCTGCGCTGGCGCTACGTGACGATCGCCGCCGCGCTGGCGGTGCTGCTGGTCGCCGCCGCCAGCGTGCGGGCCGGCGTCCCGCGGTTCGTGTTCTTCCCGACCGTCGACGGCGACAACATCGTCGTCTCGCTGACGATGCCGCAGGGCACGCCGCTGCCGACCACCGCGGCGCTGCTGCAGCGTATCGAGACGATCGCGCGCGAGGTCTGCACCGAGGTCGACGCCGAACGGCCGGGCGCCGTGCCGGTGCTCGAACACATGCTGGCGACCGTCGGCGCCCAGCCGTACGCGGTCGAGCAGGCTCGCAACGGCGGCCAGCGCGACGCGCAGTTCCAGTCCGGCTCGCACCTCGCGGAGCTGAACGTACAGCTGCAGCCGTCCGAACGCCGCGAGATCGCGTCCAACACGATCCTGAGCCGGCTGCGCGAACGCACCGGCACGGTGCCGGACGCGGTCGACCTGCAGTTCACGACGTCGTTCTTCTCGACCGGCAAGGACGTCGACGTCGAGCTCTACCACGCCGACATGGACGTGCTGCGGCAGGCGATCGCCGAGCTCGAGGGCGAGCTGCGCGCGATGCCGGAGGTCAAGGACGTCAGCAACTCGTTCCGTCTCGGCAAGCCCGAACTCGAGCTGTCGATCCGCGCCACGGCCGAGCCGCTGGGCCTCAGCCAGCAGACGCTGGCGCGGCAGGTGCGGCAGGCGTTCTACGGCGAGGAGGCGCAGCGCGTGCAGCGCGGCCGCGACGACGTCAAGGTCATGGTGCGCTATCCGGAGCGCGACCGCCGGTCGCTCGACGACCTCGACCGGCTGCGGATCCGCACGCCGTCCGGCGACGAGGTGCCGCTGCACGAAGTCGCCGAACTGACCGCCGGCCGCGCGTTCTCGACGATCCAGCGCAAGGACCGCAAGCGCGCCCTGCGCGTCAGCGGCGAGATCGACGAGAACGACCCGAACGCCAGCGCCGAGGCGATCAACGCGCGGCTGCGCACCGAGGTGCTGCCGGCGCTGGTCGCGCGGCACGACGGTCTGTCGTGGGCGTTCGAGGGTGACCAGAAGAAGAAGACCGACCTGCTGGTGTCGCTGGCGTCCGGCTTCGCGGTGGCGCTGTTCGGCATCTATGCGCTGATGGCGATCCCGCTGCGCTCGTTCCTGCAGCCGCTGTTGATCATGACCGCGATCCCGTTCGGTGTCGTCGGCGCGATCCTCGGCCACCTGCTGACCGGCTACGACCTCAGCATCCTGTCGATGTTCGGCCTGGTCGCGCTGGCCGGCGTCGTCGTCAACGACAACATCGTGCTGGTCGACTGGGTCAACCAGCGCCGCGACGCGCACGATTCGCTGCTCGACGCGGTGCGCACGGCCGGCGCGGCGCGGTTCCGGCCGATCCTGCTGACGTCGCTGACGACGTTCGGCGGCCTCGCGCCGCTGCTGCTCGAGAAGAGCGTGCAGGCGCGCTTCCTGGTGCCGATGGCGATCTCGCTCGGCTTCGGCGTGATGTTCGCGACGCTGATCAGCCTCGTGTTGGTGCCGGCGCTGTATCTGGTGCTCGACGACGTCAAGCGCAGCGTGCAGCGCGGCTGGCACTGGCTGTACGGCTGAGGCCGCACGTCCCGGTACGAGACACCCGGGATCTCCCGTAGTCACGGTGCGGTCCCGGCCGCCGTCAAGCCGCCGCGCGGCGTCGCCGATGACGCCGCGGCGATGCGTGGGCGCACCGAGGTCAGGCAGAAGCGCGGCGCGGCCGTCCTCTGGACGTGGCCGCTGCTGGTCGCATTGGCGACCGCGCAGGAGGTCGAGACGCCGCCGAAACCGCCGCCGGCCGAACGCTGCACACCCGCCGATGCGCGCGCCGGCACGGTGCTGAAGCTCGCTGGCTACCTGACTCCCGAGAAGCCGCCGCAGCGCGACGACCACCGCGCGCCGGTGTTCCGCATCGGCGTGCTCGGCAAGGACGACGTCACCGCCGCCGCGCAGCGCCTGCTGCCCGGCAAGCAGGTCGGCGAGGCGACGGCGACCGTGGTCGCGATCGAGACGCTGACGGCGATCGAGGGCCGCGCGGCCGAACACTGCGACCTGCTCTACGTCGCGCAGTCGATCGACCCGAAGGTGCTGGCGCGCGTTGTCGCGCGCCATGCCGACAAGCCGCTGCCGATCGTCTGCGAACGGCCCGGGTTCGCGGCCACCGGCGGTTCGATCCAGCTGTTCGCGGAGGCCGCCGACGTACGCTTCGAGGTCAACGCCGACGCGCTGCAGCGCCAGGGCATCAAGCCGAGCCCGCACCTGCTGAAGCTGTCGCGCAAGGGGCCGGTGCCGTGACCGGGGGCCGCCGTTCGCTGGTGCGGCGCCTGACGGCGCTGTGCAGCGCGCTGACTCTGGTCGCGGTCGCCGCGATCGGCGCCGACGTCTACCGCCGCGAACGCGCGATGCTGGCCGACGGCACGGTCGCGAGCCTGCAGACGCTGGCGCGCATGGTCGGCGTCAACATCCGCACCTCGCTCGATTTCGCCGCCGCCGACGAGGTCACGTCGTTCCTGCGCACGGTCACCGCGACGATGGAACTGCAGCTCGCGGCCGTCGTCGACGACACCGGCACACCGCTGGCGCTGGCCGGCGATCCGCAACTGCTGCCGCCCGCGGCGGCCGCGGCCGGTGCGTTCGGCGACGACTGGATCGCGTCGGTCCCGGTCGGCTACCGCGGTCCGGCCGGCGAGACCCGGCAGGCGCGGATCGTCGTGCGGACCTCCGGCGAACCGCTGCGCGAACGGCTGCACGCGTTCCTGGCCGGCCTGCTGGTCACGACCGCGATCGCCCTGCTCGGACTGGGCCTGGCCGCACACTGGCTGCTGCGGCGGCTGCTGCGCCCGATCGAGGCGCTGGTGCGCACGACCGACCAGGTCCGCCGCACCGAGGACTACGCGCTGCGCGCCACGCCGGTCGCCGACGACGAGGTCGGCGACCTCGTGCGGGCGTTCAACGGCATGCTGGCGGCGATCCAGGAACGCGACGCCCACCTCGGTTCGGTGGCGCAGGACCTCGAGCGCCAGGTGAAGACGCGCACCGCCGAGCTGTCGCGCGCACTCGAGACCGCCGAGACCGCGACGCGCGCGAAGTCGACGTTCGTGGCCAACATGAGCCACGAGATCCGCACGCCGCTGAACGCGATCCTCGGCATGTCGGAACTCGCCGCCGACAGCCAGGACCCGCGCGAGGTGCGCGAGTACCTCGGCGTGATCCGCGGCGCCGGCACGAGCCTGCTCGGCATCCTCAACGACGTGCTCGACCTGTCGAAGATCGAGTCCGACAAGCTCGAACTGTCGCCGGTGCCCACCGACCTCGAGACGCTGGTGCTCGAAGTGCTGCGGCCGCTGACGTCGCGGATCCAGGACAAGCCGCTCGAACTGCTGTTCGAGTTGTCGCCGGAGGTCGCGACGGCCTACCTGCTCGACGACGTGCGCGTGCGGCAGGTGCTGACCAACCTGGTCGGCAACGCGATCAAGTTCACCAGCGAGGGCTGCGTGCGCGTCGCGATCGAACGCACGGCCGACTTCGGCGGCGTGCACGAACTCGAGATCGTCGTCGAGGACAGCGGCGTCGGCATCCCCGCCGACCGACTGCAGGCGGTGTTCAAGCCGTTCACGCAGGCCGACAACACGATCACGCGCCGCTTCGCCGGCACCGGGCTCGGCCTGTCGATCACCGACCGCCTCGTGCGGCTGATGGGCGGCGTGATCCGCGTGCAGAGCGAGGTCGGCAAGGGCACCCGTTTCGCCGTGCGGGTGCCGTTCGAGGTCTGCGACGGCCCGCTGCCGCCGCTGCCGGAGCTGCCCGCCGCGGCGCGGCTGCTGGTCGTCGGCACGGCGCCGGCACCGCTGCGCGCGGTCGCCGCGGCCGCGCGGCGGCTCGGCATGGCCGTGGTCGGCGTCGAGGACCCGCTGCACCTCGGCGGTGCGAACGCGCCGGCACCACACGACGTGGTGTTGCAGGACGGCCAGACCGCCGAGCACGACGCGGCGCTGTGCGAACGCGTGCCGATCGGCCCGCGCGGCGTGCGTCCGGTGCTGCTGATCACCTCGTTCGCGGACCTGTCGCGCGCGACCGCGCGCTGCCGCGAGCACACGTTCGCCGGTTACCTGACCAAGCCGGTGTCCGCACGCGAACTGGCGGCGCGGCTCGCGGCGCTGGTCGGCGCGCCGGCCGGCGCAACCGCGACGCCGGCCGCGCCGGCGCCCGCCGACGCCGCGGCGGCCGCCGCGCCCACCCGAACCGGCCCGCTGCGCGTGCTGGTCGCCGAGGACAACCCGGTCAACCAGAAGCTGATCGAGCGCCTGCTGCAGCGCGACGGCCACCAGGTCACGCTGGCGGCCGACGGCCGCATCTGCTGCGAACGCTTCGCGCACGCCGACTTCGACCTCGTGCTGATGGACATGCAGATGCCCGAGATGAGCGGCATCGAGGCCGCGCAGCAGATCCGCCGCACCGAGGCCGGCACCGATCGCCACGTGCCGATCGTCGCCCTGACCGCGAACACGACGCCCGAAGACCGCGATGCCTGCCTGCAGGCCGGCATGGACGAAGTGCTGCCGAAGCCGGTGTCGGTGCCGCGACTGCGCGAGGTGCTGCAGCGCTACGGCGCGGCCACAGCCGGCGGCGACGCTGGCTAGCCGCGACCGCGCCGCCGTATGCTGCGGCGATGCGCGTTCGCCCGCTCGTGGCCACGTTCGGTCTGCTCGCCGCCACGCTCGCCCAGGAACCCCCGCACGAGGGTCCGCGGCCGGTCGACCCGGGCTGGTTCGCGCTGACCGGCGCGCGCATCGTGCAGGCGCCCGGCAACACGATCGAAGGCTTCACGATCGTGCTGCGCGACGGCCGCATCACCGCCGTCGATCGCAACGCGCCGCCCGCCGGCGCGACCGTCGTCGACTGCACCGGGCTCACGATCTACCCGGGCCTGATCGATCCGTTCGTGCCGACCGACGTGCCGGCGCTCGACAAGACGGCCGCCGACCAGCACTGGAACCCCGCGATCCAGCCGCAGCGCCACGCGCGCGACGGCGCGCTGGTGCCCGCCGCGGACCGCGCCGCGCTGCGGCGGCTCGGCTTCACGACCGTGGCCTGCGTGCCGACCGGCGGCAACCTGAAGGGCACCAGCTGCGTCGTGCAGCTCGACGAACCCTCGCCGACCGAGCCGGTGCGCGTGGTCCGGGACGCGGTCTACCAGCTGGCCAGCCTGCAGACGAGCCGCGGCGGCTACCCGAGCAGCCAGATGGGCGCGGTCGCGCTGCTGCGGCAGACGCTGGCCGATGCGGACTGGTACGCGCGGTGCCTGGCGACGCCGGGTGCCGCGCCGCAGCCGCGCGCGGCGCTGGCCGCGCTCGCGAACCCGGACCAGCCGCTGTGGTTCGACGTCGCCGACGAGCTGCAGGCGCTGCGCGCCGTCGCGATCGCGCACGAGTTCCGCCGCCGCGCGGTGCTGGTCGGCAGCGGCATGGAGTTCCGGCGGCTCGCCGCGCTGGCGGCGGCGCGCACGCCGATCGTCGTGCCGCTGCAGCTGCCCGACGCGCCCGACGTCGGCTCCGCCGCCGCGATCGAACGCGTGTCGCTGCGGCAGCTGCAGTCCTGGGAACAGGCGCCGACCAACAGCAAGCGCCTGCTCGAGGCCTCGGTCGAGATCGCGTGGACCACGGCGCGGCTGCGCGACCGCAAGGACTTCCCGGCGCGCGTGCGCGACGCGATGCACTGCGGCGTGACCGCCGACGAGGCGCTGCGCGCGCTGACCGTGATGCCGGCCGGCCTGCTCGGCATCGGTGGCGACGCCGGCACGATCGAACGCGGCAAGCTGGCGAACCTGGTCGTGGTCGCCGGCGAGTTGTTCGCCGAGGACGGCGAGGTGCGCGACGTCTGGGTCGGCGGCCGGCGCCACGTGATCCACGAACCGAAGGACCGCGGGCTCGACGGCACCTGGTCGTGGACCGCCGGCTGGCCGCGCGCCGACGCGACCCCGGTGCTGACCGTCGACGGCGACAAGGTCCGCTGCAAGGTCGGCGACGCCGAGCTCGAGGCCACCGCGGTCGCACGCGAACCGGGCGCGGTGACGTTCCGGCTCGCCGGCGAGGCGCTCGACGGCACACAGGCGCACTGGCTGCGGCTGTGGCGCGAAGGCACCGGCCTCGCCGGCGTGCGCACGGCGCCCGACGGCACCGAGCACGAGGTCCGCGCGACGCCGAGCGAAGCCAAAGCCGACGCCGCGCCGGCGAAGAAGCCGCGCGGCGAACGCGCGCCGCCGCCGGAGCGGTCGCCGCTGCCGACGCCGCTCGGCGGCTACGGCTTCGTGACGCCGCCGCCGGCGCGCGACTTCGTGGTCGCCGGCGCCACCGTGTGGCCGTGCGACGGCCGCGAACCGATCCGCGGCGGCGCGGTCTACGTGCAGGGCGGTCGCATCGCGTTCGTCGGCGTCGTGCGCGACCTGCCGAACCTGCCGGTCGACGTGGTCGTCGTCGACGGCACCGGCAAGCACCTGACGCCGGGGCTGATCGACTGCCACTCGCACACCGGCATCGCGCGCGGCGTCAACGAAGGCGGCCAGGCCGTGACCGCCGAGGTGCGCGTCGAGGACGTGGTCGACCCCGACGACGCCAACTGGTACCGCCAGCTGGCCGGCGGCGTGACCTGCGTGAACCAGCTGCACGGCTCGGCGAACGCAATCGGCGGCCAGAGCTGCACCACCAAGGTGCGCTGGGGCGCGCTGCACCCCGACGACATGCGCTTCGCCGGCGCGCCGGCCGGCATCAAGTGGGCGCTCGGCGAGAACCCGCGCAACGCCAACGACAGCGACCGCGGCAGCCGCTATCCGGCGACGCGCATGGGCGTCGAGGCGCTGATCCGCGATCGCCTGGCCGCGGCCGAAGCCTACGCCGCCGAGCGCGCGGCCTACGAGGCACTCGACCCGACCGAGCGCGCACGCAGCAGCCCGCCGCGCCGCGACCTCGAACTCGACGCACTGGCCGAGGTGCTCGCCGGCACGCGCCGCATCCACTGCCACAGCTACCGCCAGGACGAGATCTTCATGCTGTGCGGCATCGCCAAGGAGCACGGCATCAGGATCGGCACGTTCCAGCACGTGCTCGAGGGCTACAAGGTCGCCGACGCGATCGCCGAGGCCGCGGTCGGCGCGTCGTCGTTCAGCGACTGGTGGGGCTACAAGTTCGAGGTCTGGGACGCGATCCCGGAGAACGGCGCGCTGCTGCACGCGGCCGGCGTCAACGTGTCGTTCAACAGCGACAGCGACGAACACGCGCGGCGGCTCAACACCGAGGCCGGCAAGGCGGTCAAGTACGGCGGCCTGCCGCCGCACGAGGCGCTGTGCTTCGTCACGCGCAACCCGGCGATCCAGCTCGGCATCGCCGACCGCACCGGTTCGATCGCGCCGGGCCTCGACGCCGACCTCGCGCTGTGGTCGGCCGATCCGCTGAGCTACGCGGCGCGCTGTGAGGCGACCTGGGTCGACGGCCGCCAGCTGTTCTCGCTCGAAGCGGACCGCGCCGCACGCACCGCGATCGCCGCCGAACGGCAGCGCCTGCTGCAGAAGGTCGCGACGACCGCGAAGGGCAAACCGGCGCGCGAAGGCGACCCGAAGGACGCCTACTGGGCCGCCGAAGACCTGACCGGGAACTACTGCTGCCGCGACCACGCTGCCGGAGGTGTCCGATGAGCCGCGCTCCGTTCCGTTTCCCCGCGGCGCTGCTGGCGACCGCCGTCCTGACCCCGGCGCAGGACCTGCTGCCGAAGGCGCCGCCGCAGTCGCGTCCGGTGCTGTTGCAGAACGCCGTGCTGCACACGGTGACCGGCGGCGTCGTGCTCGGCGGTTCGCTGTGGTTCGACGGCGGCGTGATCCGCGAGGTGCTGCCGGCCGATCGCCAGCCGACGCTGCCGGCCGGTGTCGAACCGCTGGTGCTCGACCTCGCCGGCAAACACGTGTTCCCGGGCCTGGTCTCCGCGTGCACGACGCTGGGCCTGGTCGAGATCGGCATGGTGCCGCAGTCGGTCGACACCGACGAGAGCGGCGACTTCAGCCCCGAGGCGATCGCCGCGGTGGCGCTGAACCCGGACTCGGCCGCGATCCCGATCGCGCGCAGCAACGGCGTGCTGACCGCCGGCACGTTCCCGCGCGGCGGCCTGCTGCCGGGTCGCGCCTCGGTGATCCGGCTCGACGGCTGGACCAATGCGGACCTGACGGTGCGCGCCGAAGCCGGCGTCGTCGTCGCCTGGCCTGCCAACCAGGCCGGCCGGCGGTTCCGCCGCGGCCCCGAGCGCGGCGCCGACGGCGACGAGGAACCGGAGCGCGGCGTCCGGCAGCAGCGGCAGCGCATCGACGCCGCGTTCGCGGCGGCGCGCGCGTGGCTCGACGCGCGCACGGCCGATCCGACGGTGCCGCTGGACGTGCGCCACGAAGCGCTGATCGGCGCGCTGCGCGGCGAGGTGCCGGTGTTCCTGCTCGCCGAGGAACAGGAGCAGATCGAGTCGGCGGTGCGCTGGGCCGGCGAACGCCAGCTGCGCGCCGTGGTCGTCGGCGGCCGCGACGCCGCGCAGTGCGCGCTGCTGCTGCGCGAACGCGCGGTGCCGGTGATCCTGAACGGCGTGCACCGGCTGCCGCGCCGCGACGACAGTGACTACGACGAGGCGTTCACGCTGCCGGCGCGGCTGGCAGCCGCCGGCGTGAAGTTCTGCATCGGCACCGGCTCGGACTTCAGCAACGACCGCAACCTGCCGTACCACGCCGCGACCGCAGTCGCGTACGGCCTCGACGAGACGCGCGCACTGGCCGCGATCACGCAGGACGCGGCCGACATCCTCGGCGTCGGCGACCGGCTCGGCTCCCTCGCGGCCGGCAAGGAGGCGACGCTGTTCGTCGCCTCGGGCCACCCGTTCGAACTGACGACGACCATCGACGTGGCGTTCGTGCAGGGCCGGCAGGTCGACCTGCGAAACAGACAGACGGAACTGGCGAAGAAGTACCGCGAGCGCCTACGGCAGCTGCAGTCACGCTGATGCGAACCCCGATCGTCTGTGTGCTGGCCGCGGCGGCCGGCGCCTGTGCACTGTCCCCCGACCCCGCGATCGAACAGCGCGTCGCCAGCGTCGACACCGCGCGGCTGCTGGCGCACGTGGAGGCGCTGTGCGCGATCGGCCCGCGGCCGGCCGGCGACGCCGCAGCGAGCGAGGCCACGCTGGCGTACCTCGAACGGGAGCTGGCACGCTGCGGCTATGCACCGCGCCGCGCTGGCTACGTCGCGCCGACGCAGGTGTGGCAGCGGCAGGTGACAGGCGACGGCGCCGTCGCGTGGGTCGCGACCGGCAAGGTCGACAAGCACCACAACCTCGTCGCCGAGAAGCCCGGCGCTGCCGCCGACGCGCCGGTGGTCGAACTCGGCGCCCACTACGACAGCGTCGCGTTCGGGCCGGGCGCCGACGACAACGCCAGCGGTGTCGCGGTGCTGCTCGAAGTCGCGCGGCTCGTGCACGCCGTGCCGACGACGAAGACGATCCGGTTCGTGTTCTACGCGCAGGAGGAGGAGGGCCTGGTCGGCAGCCGCGAACACGTCGAACAGCTGCAGCGCAGCGGCGCGCCGCTGCCCGAGGGCGCGTTGACGCTCGACATGGTCGGCTTCGCGTCGTCGGCGCCGGACTCGCAGCAGTCGCCGTTCCGCATCCCGCTGCTGCTCGGCCCGCCGACGGTCGGCGACTTCGTGCTCGTCGCGGGCAACCACGCGTCGGGCTGGCTCGGCAACCTGCACGAGGCCGCGATCGAGGCCTACGTGCCCGAGCTGCGCTACTACAGCCTGAACCGCATGGCGAGCTGGTCCGGCGACGCCAACCGCATCGACACCTGGAACTACTGGCAGGCCGGCATTCCGTCGATCGCGCTGGGCGACACCGCCGAGTACCGCAACCCGCACTACCACCGGCCCACCGACACGCCGGCGACGCTCGATCCGGTGTTCCTGCGGCGGAACGCGCAGGCCGTGCTGGCGACGATGTTGCACTGGGCCGAACCGGTGCGCGTCAGGTGCGCTGAACCAGCGGCAGCAGGTCGGCGATGCCGCCGACCAGCCGCGCCGCGCCGGCAGCGCAGAGCCGTTCGGCGTGCGCCTCGGCGCCGATGCCGCGCGGCGCGACCGCCAGCGGCACGACGCCGGCTGCGCGCGCCGCCAGCACGTCGCCCGGGTTGTCGCCGAGCATCCAGGCCGAGGTTGCACCGAGCCGCTGCAGCGCCAGCTGCACCGGCACCGGACTCGGTTTGCCGGGGCCGTCCTCGGCGGTGACCAGCGCGCGCAGGTGCGGCGCGAAACCGTGCCGCGCCAGCACCGATTCGGCGAGCCGCCGCGGACAGCTGGTGACGACGCCGAGCGGCCGGTGCGCCGCCAGCGCCGCGACGTCGGCCACCGCCGCGATCGCGTGGCGCCCCTCGAGGTCGGCGAGCACGCCGTCGAGGTCGAACAGCAGTGCGTCGGGCCGCACCGCGGCGGCCAGTGCGCGTTCGAGCCGCGCGAACGCCGCGTCGGCCGCCGGCAGCGTGATGCGCACGCCGTCGGCGAACGCCCGCACGGCGATGCCGAGCCCGGCCAGCGCGTCGCGCAGCCACTGCGGATCGCCGCCGCGCACGAACACGAAGTTGCCGGCCGATGGCAGCGGCAGCAGGCCGAGCGCCTGCAGCTGCGCGGTCAGCGCCGAACGTTCGCGGATCGCGTC
The DNA here is from genome assembly GCA_016794425.1 of Planctomycetota bacterium. Classification (GTDB taxonomy): domain Bacteria; phylum Planctomycetota; class UBA1135; order UBA1135; family UBA2386; genus JAEUHS01. The sequence continues at coordinate 186,852 of JAEUHR010000028.1, read as the reverse complement.
GCGCACGTAGGCCGCGACCTCGGCGGCGGAACGCGCGAGCCGCTCGGCGGCGACGACGCGGCTCCAGGTGCCGCAGGTGAACGGACTGCCGACGCGGCGCAGCCAGCCGACCAGTTCGGGCCAGCCCAGCGCATAGCCGACGCGCAGCCCGGCGAGGCCGTACGCCTTGCTGAACGTGCGCACGGCGACCGCGTTCGGCAACGATCGTGCGACCGCGGTCAGGTCGTCGCCGCCGAACTCGGCGTAGGCCGCGTCGACCAGCACGACCGCGTGCGGCGCCGCTGCCGCGACCGCGCGCACGTCGTCGGCGGTGGCGACGAGGCCGGTCGGGTTGTTGGGCGACACGATCGCGACCAGCGCCGTGGCGGTGGTGATCGCGCGCAGCACCGCGTCGCGCGGCCAGGCGCCTTCGGTCCACGCCGGCGCCACCAGTTCGGCACCGGTCGCCGCGACGTAGCGCGGCAGCATCTCGAACGTCGGCAACGGCACGATCGCGGCGCGGCCGGGCTCCAGCACCGCGCGGCAGAGCCGATCCAGCACGTCGTCGGCGCCGGCACCGACGAACACGCGGTCCGCCGTCGTGCCGTGGTGGGCGGCCAGCGCCGCCTCGAGCGCCGGCTCCAGCGGGTAGTCGCGCAGCGCCCGCGCGGCGTCCGGCAGCGCCGCGACGAACGCGGCCGACGGCGCCCGACCCTGGTTGCCGTCGAGCCGCAGGTCGATCCCCGCCGGTGGCCGCGGGATGCCGGCCGCGCCCTGCGGCACGCGCCCGGCCGGACGCGGCCCGCTCATCGGCGGCGCGGCAGCCGGCTGCCGAGGTGGTGCCAGATCGCCTCGAACTGCTGCGCCGCGTCGCCGCCGAGCACGTCGGTCAGCGCCGTGCGGCCCTTCGCCAGCGTGAACTTCGGCATGCGCGACTCCGGATCCAGCCGCGTCGGGTCGAGCAGCCAGCGGGCGTAGTACTCGTGCCGCAGCCGCCGGCGCGCGGTCAGCAGTTCGATGCCCTCGCGCTCGAACACCTGCACCGGCGGCTGGTCGCCGAGCGCGTGGCACTGCACGCAGCCGAAGCCCTTGCCCATCGCCAGCAGCCGTTCGCCGTCGATCGCCAGCTGCGCGTCGACGGCGCCGGCCGGCTCGTCGGCCTGGCCGTAGCCGTGCTCGCGCACGAGGCCGGCCGCCAGCGCCGCCGCGTCCCGCGCGAACGACGGCATGCGCGCGTGCAGCCACGGCCGCGGCGACGGCTCGCCGCCGCGCAGGAACGACTCGAGCCACGACGGCTGCAGCTTCGCGCCGACCCAGGTCAGCGCCGGCACGCCCTGCGCGATCGGATCCTGCGCCGCCGGCAGCGGCGCGCCGGCCGACGCCGCGCGCGACCAGCTGGCCCACGTCGACGGCGCGCCGTCGAGCGCGTGGCAGGCCGTGCAGCGCTGCGCCGTCACATGGCGCGCGACGAAGTCGAGCGGCGCACGGCGCCACGGCGCCGCCGTCGCGAACGGCAGGAACACGCGCAGGTCGGTGCGCTGCGCCGCGTCGAGGCCGAGGTCCGGCGCGCGGCCCGCGCGCTCGGCGGACTCGGCGAGGCAACCGCGGTCGGCGTCGAGGTTCGCCAGCAGCTTCGGTCGCGGCGCGCCGAGCGGCACCAGGACCGCATGGCAGTCGACGCATCCGGCCTGCTGCACGACGTGCCGGCCGCGGCCCGCGTCGCCGCGCACGGCCGCGGGCACAGGGCCGGGACCGGCACGCAGCAGCAGCGCCGCCAGCCGCGTCGCGTCGTCGCGGTCGAGCCGGAAGTCCGGCATGCGCACGTGCGCGTGGTCGCGCTGCGGCTCCTGCAGCCACGCCACCAGTGCCGCCGGGTGCCACTTCGCCGCCACGTGGTCGAGCGACGAGCGCGCGCCGAACTCGGCGCCGGCCGGATCCGCTCCCGGCTCGACGTGGCAGGCGACGCAGGCGAGTTCGCGGAAGCGCACGGCGCCCTGCTCGGCCGCGGCGTCGGGGAACGTCGGCGCGGCCAGCGGCGTGCCGGTGGCGGCGAACCACGCCGCCACGTCGTCGGGGTCGGTGTCGCGCTCCCAGCGGAAGCGCGGCATCGTCGCGTCGGCGCGCGCCGCGCGCGGGTCGCGCAGCATCGTCGCCAGCCACTGCGGCCGCAGGCGCCCGCCGACCGCACGCAGGTCGGGACCGGTCGCGTCGAGTTCGCCGGCCGCCGAGGCACCGATCGTCGCCGGCTGCGGATCGTGGCAGCGCGCGCAGCGGCGCTCGACGAACAGCGCGTGGCCACGGCGGCGCGCGGCGCCGAGCGCGAGGCCGGCATCGTCGGCGGCCCAGCCGAGCAGTTCGGGTGCAATCGGCTCGAACGCGAAGTCGGCGCCGGCCCACGCGAGCCGCACCTGACCGTCGCCCGCAGCCGCGCTCTCGAACACCAGCTCGAGCCGGTTCGCGCCCTTCTTCAACCGGATCTCGACGGTGGTCTCGAGCGGCTTGCCCGGTCGCAGCGCGCCCTCGAGCACCTTCTCGCCGTTGACCGACAGCACAGCGCGGCCGCGGCCGTCGAGGCGGAAGCGGCGCTTGTCGCGCATCGGCAGACCGACGTCGGCCTGCAGCGTGGCGCGGAACAGCCCCGGCTCGAGGTACGGCGACGGTGTCTCACCGCGCTCGACCGCCAGCGACAGCAGCCGCAGCCGCTGCACGTCGACGGCGCGCGGTTCGTCGCCGAGCCGCACGAACTCGGCCCGCACGCCGCGCGCGTCGCCCTGCGCGGGCAGTGCAGCCCAGCCCCAGCACAGCGCGAGCAGCAGGCGGCGCACGTCAGCGCTCCTGCGGGAAGCCGGGGTCCGCGGCCAGCGCGTGGATCGTCGCGTGCAGGTCGCCCTGCAGCGTGCGGCCGGTCGCCGCGTCGACGTTCCAGCCGACCCGGATCTGCTGCACCGGCCGCATGCCCTCGATCGCGAGGAACACCGTGCGGCCGTCCGGCGACAGCTTCGCCGCGGTCACCGGCAGCGGGTCGCGGTTCGGTTTGCCCTCGGCGACCTCGCGCTGCGGCTGCAGCACGGACACCTCCGGCGAGCCGTAGTTCGACGAGTAGCGGTAGTTCCAGATCTCGACCGCGTAGCCGTCCGGATCGGCGGCCGTCGCCGGGTCGAGCGGCTCCGCGAACGTCAGGTAGACGCCGGCCGTGCAGGTGCGCCAGCCGATCGGCAGGCCCAGCGGCGCCGCGGTGCGCCGCACGCGGTGGAAGCCGCCCTCGCGCGACGCGTTGGTCTGCCAGCCCTGCAGGCCGACGACGTAGAGCTGGCCGTCGCGCGGCGAGAAGCGGCCGCGCATGCAGCTCGACGAGAACTCGGCCGGCAGCCGCACCAGGCCACCCTGCATGCGCCCGTCGACTTCTTCGGTCAGCACCAGGAACGCCGAGCAGGTGCCGTACGAGAGGTGCAGCAGGCGCCCCTGCAGGTCCGGCCAGCCGGCGCCGGTGACCCACACCTGGCCGCCGCTCGAGTTGTCGACGTCCATCGGCATCCAGCACAGCGGCAGGTCCGGCTGCTCCGGCACCGGCGTGCGGTGCGCGGTGTCCTTGACGCCGGCGTAGAAGCCGGGCCGCGCGATCCAGTTCAGGCGGCAGCGCGGCATGTAGGTGCCCTCGTTGTCGCCCGACGTCAGGATGCCGTCCGGCGAGACGCCGATGCCGTTCGGCGCGCGCAAGCCGGTGGCGACCGCTTCGATGCGCGCGCCGTCGCGCGACACCTTCAGGATCGCGCCGTGGTGCGGCACGATCTTCATGAAGCCGCGGCCACCCGGCTTCACCGGCGCGCCCTTGCTGAAGAAGAAGTTGCCGTCGGCGTCGGTCTGCAGATCGAACGCGAACTCGTGGAACGCGTCGGTGATCAGCACGGCATTGCTGAAGCACTCGTGGCGATCCGCCTCGCCGTCGCCGTTCGTGTCGACGAGCCGCGTGATGCCGTCGCGGCCGAGCACGTGCACGACGTCGTCCACGATCCGGAGCCCGAGCGGGTCGAACAGGCCGGTCGCGAAGCGGCGCCACGTCAGGTCGGCGAGCTCGCCGTCGATGCCGCCCACGACCCAGACGTCGCCGTTCCACGTCGACACGGCGGCGCGGCCGTCGGCGAAGAAGTCGAACGCCGCGGTGCGCATGCGCGAGTGGAACGGGTTGTCGAACGGGATCGTGATCGTGTCGACCGCGAACGCGCCGTCGTCGGCGCCGCGCACGCCGCGCACGTGCAGCGGCTCGCCCCAGCGCGCCGCGGCCGGCGCGGTCGCGATCGGCGGCACCGTGTTCGCCGCCAGCTGGGCCGCGGCCCGGGCGTCGAGTTCGGCCGCGCTGCCGCGCGCGAGCACCAGCTGCACGCGCTGCGCCGCGTCGTGCGGCGGCACGCGCAGCAGCATGCGGCCGTCGACGACCGCGAGTTCGGGCCCGGCATCGCCGAGCAGCGCGCAGGACAACTGCGTCGGCGGCAGCGCCGGCGCCGCGGTCGCCGCCACCACGTCGATCTCGCGCAGCGGCGCACCTTCGTGCACGACCAGCAGCAGGTGGCGCTGTTCGCCGAACCCTGGCGCCGGCGCGAGCGCCGCCCCGGTCGCCAGCTGCGCCGGCAGGCCGACCGTGTCGATGCGGCCGAGTTCGCGCCAGCCCGCCGCCCGCAGGTCCGCCGCGGTCGCGTCGGGGGCCGCCGCGGCCGTGCTGCCGTGGATCGCGACGCGCAGCGCCGCCTCGGGCCCAAGGGCCGTGCCGGCGAACAGCTGGATCCGGGCCAGCGCGACGGCGCGCTGCAGATCGACGAGCAGCCGCGCGTCGGTCACCGGGTCGGCGTCGCCGACGGTCACTGCAGGAAAGCCGACAGCCTGGTCGGCGCTGCCGTCGAGCAGCACCGCGAGGTCGCGGTCGGGCATCGCATGGCCCGGCACCGCGGACAGGCTCGCGCCGCCGGCCAGGTCGAGCAGGTCGTCCGCCATCGGCGCGCCGGTCGCGAGCCGATCCCACGTCGCCGCCGCGTCGACGACCACACCACCGTCGTGCTGCCACTGCAGCGTGGCCCGGCGACCGGCCGGCGCCGCGGCGGTGCTGCCGGCGCCGTTCGGCGCATCGGCGACGACCAGCAGCTGCTCGCGTGGCGATGCGGCGAGCTCGAGCGTGCGCACGAGGCTGCGATCGAGCTGCCAGTCGAACTGCTCGCGCACGCGCATGCCGTCGACCTCGTATTCGACGACGACGCCGTCGCCGTCGACCAGCTGCGCGCCGAGGTAGCGGCCCGACGCGTGCGGCAGCGGTCCGTACGGGATCTCGCGCGGATCGGCGAAGCTGCCGGCCTGCGCCCAACCCGGGCCTGGCCTGGTCGCCAGCAGCGGCACGCCGTGGCGACCGGGCATCGGCCCGTGCGCGCTGTCGTAGGCGGTACCGCGCAGCCGCAGCCAGCCGTCGGTCCACGCCGCCGACAGCCGCAGCAGTTCGGTGTCGAACACGACGGTGCCGAGGCTGCCGCCGCGGATCACCAGCCCCTTCAGCGTCGTGCCGGCGATGCCGCCGCACTCGACCGTCGTCGTCAGCAGCGGCCCGTAGCGCATGCCGTAGGGCCCGTCGTCCTGCTGGGCCGCGACCGGGAGGGCACACGAGAGGACGGCGACGGCGGTTCGGAGGCGCATGGTGGCCCGGCGATCCTACCGTTTCGCGGGAGGCGTTCCGCCCTCGTGTCGGGCCACACCGGCGGTCACGCTGAACCGCAGCGCCTCCTCGACCGACATCGCCAGTTCGCGCACGCGCGACGCCTCGATGACCAGCGTGAAGCCGCCGAGCTGGTAGCTCATCGGCAGGTAGACCGCGACCTTGCCGGCACCGATGTCCGGCAGGTCGGCGAAGTCCTCGCGGGTCAGGAAGCCGATCTGCTCGAAGCCACTCTCGAACCGCACCAGCACGACCTTGCGGAACGGCCGTTCCTCGGCGTTGCCGAACAGCTTCACGACGTCGGCGATCATGCCGTAGACCGACTTGATGCCGGGGATGCGCTCGAGCAGGCGCGTGAACCGGCCGTAGACCTGCCGCACGACGAACGAGTACATCGACAAGCCGATCACCATCACCAGCACGATCGACAGCGCGAAGCCCATGCCCGGCCAGTAGCGCTCCTCGGGCACGATCTGCAGCACCTCGACGACCAGGCGGTGCAGCAGCGCCTCACCGCTCGACACCGCCCACCAGACGAAGTAGCCGGTCAAGGCCAGCGGCAGGATCGCCGCGAGCCCACGGAAGAACAGCCGGGCCAGGAACGACATCGCCGCATCGTGCCACGCGGTCGGGCGAATCGCGCCCGCGATGTCGCGTGCCGAGGACAGCTGCGGGCCCCGAGCCACCGCGGCGAACCGCCCGGCCGGTGCAACCTGCCCCGGCGCCGTCCGCTGTGGCGGCCGCGCGTCCGGTATCCTAGTTGCTTGCGCGCGGCCCCCGCATCGTGCGCTGGAGTGCCATGAAGACACATCGAATCGCGGTCCTGTCCGCCCTGTTCCTGTTCGGCTTGTCGCTGCCGCTGGCTGCCCAGCGCGGCTCGCAGCAGCCGCAGCCGCGACCGCGGCCGAGTGCTCCTTCGCAGGCCCCCCGCCCCGCCCCCCGCCCGGTCGCCCCGTCGCAGGCACCGCGGCCGGCCCCGCGCCCCAGCGCGCCGGCGCAGGCACCTCGGCCGGCGCCGCGGCCGGTCGCGACGCCGGCGCCGCGGCCGGCACCGATGCCGGTCTCCCGCCCGGTCGCGCCGCAGATCCCGAACGCGCGCGACAACGTCGCGCGGCCGGCGCCGGCACCACGGCCGGTCACGCGCCCGACCAGCCGCGACATCACGCCGTCGCCACGCACCACGCCGTCGCCACGCACCACGCCTTCGCCGCGCACGGCCCCCGCGCCGCGCACCGCCCCCACGCCGCGGACGACCACGCGCACCGACAACGGACCACGCCCGGTCGGCGGCACGATCACGCGGCCGTCGCCGCGCGTCGAGGCGCCGACTTCGCGACCGGTGACGCGGACTCCGGCCGAACCCGGCCGCCGCACCGGCAGCCGCGAGGCGACGCCGGCACCGGACCGCGGCGCGACCGTGCGCCGGACACCGCGCTACGACCGTGAGCCGGTCGTGCGCCGCCCGGCTACCGACGCCGCGACCGGCACGCGCACCGGCGCCACGCGCGTGACGCCGAGCACGCGCCCCGCCGACAGCCGCCGCGGCAGCGCGGTGCTGCGCACGCGCGACGGCGCGACGCGGCCGACCACGGCGGGCGCCACGGCGACGGCGACACCGCGTCTGGTGCCGCGCACCGGCGCGCCGCTGCTGACGACGTCGCGGGCCCGCAGCTCGCTGGTCGCCGGCGTGACGGCTCCCGCCGCGCCGCGCTCGTCCTGGTCGCACAGCCGCGGCTGGTCGGACTGCCACCCGACGCTGTGGAACTCCTGGTGGCAGCCGAGGCACTACCACGGGTGCTCGACCTGGAACTGGTTCTGGACGCCCTGGTACTGCTACCGCACGCGCTGGTGGGACGACTGCTACTCCTACTCGTGGAACCGCCGCTGGTACCACCCGCACTGCGCGTCGACGACCTACTGGTGGTACCCGACGACGACCTACTGCCCGGTCTACCTGACGGTGCCGGGCTCCGTGGTCGTGGTCCAGGAGGCCCCGGCCCCCGCCGAGCCAGCCGAACCTGCCGCCGTCGACGGCGGCGTGATCGTCGCCGGTGGACCGGCGCGGCCGCTCGCACCGGCCGAACGCGCGCTGCCCGCGGACGACCTCGCGGCGAAGTACGCCGAACTGGCCCGCTTCTACTTCGAGGCCGGCCGCTTCGCCGACGCCGCCGAAGCCTACGGCCGTGCGCGCAGCTACTCGCCCGACGACGGCGCGCTGCACTTCGAATGCGCCGACGCCGCGTTCGCCAACGGCGACTACCACTACGCGGCGTTCCTGATCGCCGAGGCGCTGCGCCTGGACCCGAAGCTCGCCGGTGCGACCGTCGACAAGCGCGAGTTCTACGGTGACACCGCGCTGTTCGACCGGCAGATGGAGGACCTCGACCGCTACCTCGCCGGCAAGCCGTTCGACGCGGCCGCACACCTGGTCCGCGGCTACAACCTGCGCTTCACCGGCGACGCCGCCGCAGCCGAGGCCGCGTTCCGCCGCGTGCTCGAGATCACGCCGGAACACCGCGCCGCGCAGACGTTCCTGGCCGCGCTGGCGGCGGCGCCGGCGCCGGCCGCGCCGGCCGAACCGGCCGAACCGTCGATGCGCTGAACCGAGCGCCCGCGCCGCAGCGCATCGTCGCCTCGACCGCGCCGCGGCGCTACGCTGCGGCGACGATGCCTCGGCGAATCGACACGTATCTCAAAGACCTGGTCGGCGACGACAAGTTCGCCTTCTACGAATCGGTGCGGGACTTCGGCGACAGCGAGATCGCCCCGCACCTGCTGCACTGGGAGCGCGAACACCAGCTCGTGCCGGACTCCTGCATCCAGGCGATGGGCAAGCTGGGCCTGTTCGGCCTGCCGATCGCCGAGGCCTACGGCGGCCAGGGCGGCGACCACACGGACCTCGTGCTGATGGGCCTGGCTCTCGGCTACCACAGCCAGGCCGTCGCGATCACGCCGGGCGCCGCGATCTCGCTGGGCGCGAAGCCGCTGCAGCTGTGCGGCACCGAAGCGCAGAAGAAGGCGCACCTGCCGGCCCTGGCGCGCGGTGAGCGCATGTTCGTGTTCGGCCTGTCGGAGCCCGGCCGCGGCAGCGACGCCGCCAACCCGCAGGTCACGGCTGTGCGCAAGGGCGGCCGCTGGGTGCTGAACGGCGAGAAGTGCTGGTCGACCAACGCGCGCTGGGCCAGCCACGTCGTCGTGCACGCACTGACCGACCCGAACGGCGCCAACGGCAAGCGCTCGACCTGCTTCATCGTGCCGATGCAGCAGAAGGGCGTCTTCTACCAGGAGATGCAGGGCAAGAAGGTCTGGGAGCAGTCCTCGACCGGCTCGATCATGCTCGAGAACGTCGAGGTGCCCGACGACGCGATCCTCGGCGCCGAGAACGACGGCTTCAAGGTGATGGTGACGACGCTGAACGGCGGCCGGTTGTTCATCGCCTCGCTGGCGCTGGCGTCGCTGGCGTTCGCGCTCGACAAGACGCGCGTCTATGCCGAGGAGCGGATCCAGTTCGACGACAAGCCGATCGGCCGCTTCCAGCGCGTGCAGGACGTCGTCGTCGACATGGACATCGCGCTCGAGCGCGGCCTGACCTGGCTGATGCACTGCTGCACGCTCTACGACCAGGATCGCCTGTCGCGCGAACAGGCCGCGAAGGTCAAGGTCGACTGCAGCCGCACCGCCAGCGACCTGCTGGTGCTGGCGATGGAGGTCTGCGGCGGTGTGGCCTGCTTCGACGAGTTCGGCCTGATCCGCCACCACAACGACCTGTTCGTGACGCGCGTCGGCGAAGGCAGCAACTTCGCGCTGAAGGACCTGATCGTGCGCCCGCTGCGCAAGCCTTGACACCAGGGCCCGCGCAGCGGCGCCGCCGCGGTCACTTCGCGATCGGCACGATCAGGCGGTTGGTCGAGAAGAACTCGCCCACGTTCGCGTCGAACGTCACGCCCTGGAAGTAGAGCAGGTCGCTGTCGAGCCACTCGGTCAGCGGCAGCGGCCAGGCGCCGTCGGTGCCGACGATCGGCGACGTCATCATGACGTAGTCCGGGCCGCTGAGCGGCACGTAGAGCCAGCAGCCGTCGTGCACGCCGCCGAAGCCGTAGAGCTGCAGCGACGCCGGCGCCAGCGCCACCAGCGCGAACGTGAACGAGTTCGCGGGTGCACCGCTGAACTCGACGCCCGCGAACTCGCTGCCGATCCAGCGCGGGCCGAACCAGTCGATCTCGGTGGTCGTGCAGCCGAAGCCGAAGTGGTACGAGCTGGGCGCACCGAAGAAGTGGCGCCGCAGCCGCCCGTAGGAGCCGACACCCGGATCGTCGATGCCGTAGGCGACCGCGAAGTCACCCTCGTCGCCGAGGTAGCACACGCCACCGCCGATGCTGGTGCCGAGCCCGGTCGTCGGCGCGTCGACGTCGTCGCGCCACAGCTCCGAAGCGGTGTAGCCGTAGACGCGCAGGTAGACGTTCTGGGTCACGTTGCTGCGGAACGACAGCGCCCAGTGGCTGCGCGTCGTCAGGTCGAGGTCGGCGCCGCCGAGTTCGAGCCGCGGATCGGCGTTCTGCTGCAGGACCTTGGTGCCGTGCGGCGTCGTGAACGCGGCGCCGTTCCAGTCGATGCGCGTGCCGAGGATGCGGTGGCCGTTCCTGCCGTTCGGCTTGGCGATCGTGTCCGGACCGTCCGAGGCGGTGCAGAACAGCAGCAGGCGGTCGTCGGTGCCGGCGAGCACCGGCGCCATCTCGTGCTGGTCGATGCCGCCGTCCGGGATCAGGTACTCGGCGCCGACGACGTTCGCCTGGTCGATGCGGCGCAGGCCGATGTCCCATTCGAACCCGCCCGCCATCATCGTGTAGCGCTGGTAGGCGACGGTCCACTCCCGCGTGGGCCCGACGTCGACCTTGGCCAGCGACGGCCGTTCGTGGTCGATGCCGACCCCCGCCGCGACCGGGAACGTGGTCACGATCGAGCCGTTGCCGCCGCACGCGATCACCGCCGCGTGGATCTCGCTGACCGAGAGGTTGGCGAACCCGCCGGTGCCCTCGACCTGGAACGCGACCAGCGACGACGTGAACGACACCGGCGACAGCTCGTGGCCGACGGTCGGCCGCCAGCAGTTGCGTCCGCCCGGCACCGACAGGTACAGCACCGTGGCGTCGAAGCCGAGGTCGGCACGGTCGTGCACGTGCAACCGCACGTACCGTTCGCCGCCGGCCAGGATGTCGCGCGTCCAGGCCAGGATCGTGCTGGCACCGGGCCGGTTGACGCCGAGCGCCGGTTCGATCGACGACCACGACGCCGAGACGTCGGTGCTGACCAGCACCGGGTTGTCGCCGTCGGCGTCGGCGCGCCACAGCAGCAGGTCGGCGTCGGCGCCGACGTAGCGCACCTCGGCGAACCACAGGTTCTTGCTGCCGAGCGGATCGTGGGCCACCGCGACCTCGTCGATCGGCGTGCCGGTCGTCACCGTCAAGGGCGCAACCAGCGGATCGACGACCAGCGGGAACGCCGCGGTCGCGAGCCAGCCGCCGTCGAGCCGCAGCTCGATGCCACCGTCGACGACCGTGGTCGACATGACCTGCCGGTCGCCGCGCGCATCGACCGCCACGGCCGCACCGTAGTGCACGCGCGGGACGCCGTTCGCGTCGGCATACTCGACGCCGTTCGCGACCGGCCGCGCCGACAGCAGCGACTCGACCGCACCGCGGATCACGAGGTCACCGGCTGCCCGCGGCGGTTCGCGCAGCACGAACGTCTGCTCGACGCCGTCAGCGCGCACGTCGTAGGCCTCGACGACGGCGCCGAGGTCGTACTCGGCGCGCCAGTCGCCGTAGCGCAGGTTCGGCTCGGCGGTCACGAGTTCGAGCGCGCCGACGCGCGCCGACGCCGTGCGCCAGCGCCACGCCGGCGACGGGCCGTCGCCGCGCCCCGTGTAGGGCACGAACTGCAGGCCGCCGGCGAAGCCGACCTTGTAGCCGTCGCCGACCGCCCAGACGCCGTAGGGCTGGCCGCCGTCGTCGGCGCCGGTGTGGATCGGCGCGGTGCCGTGGCGCACCAGCGTCACCGGGCCGCTGCCCGGCTCCGCCTGCGCGAACGCACTGCCGAGGAAGAACGCCGCCGCAGCGGCACATCGCGAGAGAGAAACGTGGTTCATGTTCATGCTCGTTCGGGGAATGCTGTCGCCCTTCGGAGCGCCGCCGGACGCTCGCGGCGGACAGCGGCGTTGCGGATGTCGCGGCGCGCGAAAATCGCTGTCCGCTGGGCGCGCGCCGCGACGCTGTGGTCCGGACCGACGGTTGCACGGCGCGGTATGCTGCCGCCCCGCGCGCCGCCCCTCAGCGATGCAGCCGAGCCCCGAACCCACGCCGGACGACCGGACCACGCGCCTCGAGCGCCTGGCGCGCGCCATGGACGCGTTCCTGCAGTTCCGCGGCACCGCCGACGACCACACGGCCGCCGGCGCGCGCGAGGAGTTCCTGCGCCGGCATGCCGAGCTGCGCGACCTGCTCGAGCCGATGTTCGCGGCCGACGGCGACGGCGACGGCCCTGCCGACGCCCCGCCGTCGCTGCGCGCCGGCCAGACGCTCGGCGACTACCGGTTGCAGCGCGAAGTCGGCCGCGGCGGCATGGGCATCGTGTTCGAGGCGGAACAGATCTCGCTGCGGCGGCGGGTGGCGCTGAAGGTGTTGTCGAACCAGCAGACGCTGTCGGCACGCGCGATCGAGCGCTTCCGCCACGAGGCCGCCGCCGCGTCGCGCCTGCGGCACCCGGCGATCGTGCCGATCTTCGAGGTCGGCGAGGCGCGCGGCGTGCACTTCTTCAGCATGGAGTTCGTCGACGGGCGGCCGCTGAACGAGGTGATGCAGAACGAGCGGCTCGGCGTGCGCGCCGACTGCAGCCGCGCCGCCGAGGCGGCCGAGCTGTGCGCGCGGCTGGCCGACGCGCTGCAGCACGCGCACGACCACGGTCTCGTGCACCGCGACGTGAAGCCGCACAACGTGATGCTCGGCCACGACGGCAGCGTGCGGCTGCTGGACTTCGGGCTCGTCAAGGAACTCGAACCGCGGTCGCGCTCGGCGACCGTCGACTTCCTCGGCACCCCGCACTACGCGAGCCCCGAGCAGGTCACCGGCACCGGCCAGGTCGGGCCCGCGTCGGACGTGTTCTCGCTCGGCATCGTGCTGTACGAACTGCTGGCGCGGCGCCGCCCGTTCGACGGCGACACGGCGCGCGTGGTGATGCGCCGCATCGAGCACGGTGAGTTCCCGTCGCTGCGCACCGCGGCACCGAGCGCGCCGCGCGACCTGCAGACGGTCTGCCACAAGGCGCTCGAGCGGCGACCGCAGGACCGCTACGCCAGCGCCGGCGAGTTCGCCGCCGACCTGCGCCGATTCCTGCGCATCGAGCCGATCCGGGCCGCGGCGCCGGGTCTCGTGACCCGCACCGCGAAGTGGGTGCGCCGCCACCACCTGCGCGTGATCGCCGGCACCGCGATCGCGGCCGCCGGCATCGGCGCGCCGCTGGCCTACGCGCTGCACCAGCAGGCGACCAACCGCGCGATCCGGCGCGAACGCGCGGTGCTGGCCGAAGCCGAGCAGCTCGGCTTCCAGAGCATCGAACAGACGCTGGCGCTGCTCGCCGACCAGCTCGACCGACTGCCGGGCTCGGTCCGCCGCCACGAGCCGCGCGCCGACGCCGTCGTGCAGCTGTGCGACCGGTTCCTGGCGCTGCGAGTCGACGAACCGGCGCGCCGCGATCGCGTCGCGTCGGCGCTGATCGGCGCCGCGGCGATCTACGCCAACCTGGGGCGGCTCACCGACGCGTTCGCCGCGTGCCGCCGCGCGCGCGAGCTGCTCGATGCGTCCGGCGAGCCCACGGCGCCCGCCCACCGCACCCTGGTCGGCCGGCTGCTGCAGCGCGAACTGCTGGTGCGGCAGCTCGCCGACCCGAACAGCGGCGACGCGGAGTTCGCGCGCGCCGAGGCACACTGGCGCGACCTCGGTCCCGATGCCGCCACGCAGGCGGTGTCGCGGCGCGAACTGGCCGGCGTGCTGCTGCTGCGCGCGAGCGTGCTCGCAGACCGCGCCGACCGGCGCGCCGAAGCGAAGCAGCTGGCGCAGCGCGTGCTGGACCTGCTGCCGCCGGGCGATCCGGAGGCCGCCGCGCTGCGCGTGCGCGCCGAAGCGGCGCTCGGCCGCATCGACCTGGCCGAGGACCGCTACGGCGACGCGCAGACGCGGCTGCGCAAGGTGGTGGCGAGCATCGACGCGCTGCCGGCCGAGCCGGTGCTCGCGGTCGAGAAGGCACTGGCGATGGCCACGCTGGGATCGGCACTGCAGCACCTGGGTCGGGCAGCCGACGCCGAGGCCGCGCTGCAGGAAGCGATCCAGGTCACGGCGACGAACCTGCGCCTGTTCCCGGGTTCGCGCGCGCTGCAGCGCGCGATGCTGCTCGCCAGCACCGAGCTGGCGCTGCGCCGCATGGTGGACGACCGCCTGGACCTCGCCGAGGCGACGCTGCGCGCAGCGACCGCGCTGCCGACCGACGAGGACGTGGCACCGAACACGCAGGCCGAGCGCATGCTGCTCGCCGAGGTCGACCGCCAGCTCGCGAACTGCCTCTTGCTGCGCGACGACCGCGACGGCTCGCACGCCGAAGCCGAGCGTCTGCTGCAGCGCGCGTGTGCCCGTCTCGTGCAGCTGGTCGAGGAGCAGCCGGACCACCGCGTGTTCCGGATCGAGCTGGCGATGACCTGGAACGCGCTGGCGTCGTCCGCCAACGAACACGGCCGCTACGCCGATGCCATCCACCACGCCGAGCGGGCCGTGGCCCAGCAGCAGGTCGTGCTGGCGGCGACCCCCGACGATCCGATGGCGCGCACGATGCTGGGTCTGCACCAGGGCCTGCTGGCGCACGCGCTGGCCCGCGTGGACCGCGGCACCGACGCGGTCGCCGCCGCGGCCGCCGCGATCGCCAACGCCCCGAACAAGGTCGCGACGCTGCGCATGGCCGCCGAAGCCGCCGCGCGCGCCGCCGGGTCCGCCGCCGGCAACGACGCGCTGACCTACGGCGGCGTCGCGGTGCAGGCGCTGCAGGCGATCGCCGAACTCGACCACGGCGAGGCGCGACGCCTGCTCGCGGACCGCCGGTTCCGTGGCCTCGGCGGCCGCGAGGACTTCCAGACCCTGCAACGGAGGCTCGCACCATGACCGACGACGACGGTTCGATCACGCGCCGCGTGGAACGCGTCGCGCGCGGCGACGAGACGGCGCTGCGCCAGCTGGTCGCCGACCACCTGCCGTGGATCGAGGCCCACGTGAAGAAACGCCTGTCGCCGGTCGCACGCCGCGACGGCGACACGCAGGACTTCGTGCAGGAAGCGCTGCTCGACGTGCTGCGCGACGGGCCGCACTTCGCGATCGAGGACGCGGCCGCGTTCCGGGCGCTGCTGGCGCGCATCGTCGAGAACAACGTGGTCGACCGCGTACGCTACGTGCAGCGCGCGCAGCGCGACCACCGCCGCCAGCGGGCGCTGCCGACCGACTCGGTGCTGCACCTGGACGCGCCGCAGCGCTGCGTCACCGAGCCGCCGGTCGCCGCGGCGCGCGACGAACAGCAGCACTGGCTGCGGCTGGCCGTCGAACTGCTCGACGCCGAGGACCGCGAGGCGATCCGGCTGCGCGACTGGGAAGGCCTGACGTTCGCCGAACTCGGCGACCGGCTGTCGCTGTCGGCCGAGGCGGCGCGCAAGCGCTACACGCGCGCGCTGCCGCGGCTCGCCGAGAAGCTGGACCTGCTGCGCCGCGGCCAGTGGCGCGGTGCGCTGCCCCGGGACGGCGGCTCGGCCGACAGCCGCGGGTAGCGGATCCGCCCGGAAGGCCCGATCCGCCGGCCCGGAACGGCACGGCGCGGCGGCGCCGCGGTCGCCCACAGCGCCGCGCCGACCGGCTCCAGCCGCACGACGTCTGCGGCCGAATCCTTGACAGCCCGTTCCCGCCGCCCCTAACAAGGGCCCCACCCGCACGATGGCCAGCAAGAAGAAAGCCGACGGTACCCCTCTCGTGATCGTCGAGTCGCCGGCAAAGGCGCGCACGATCGGCAAGTTCCTGGGGTCCGCCTACCGGATCGAAGCCAGCATCGGCCACATCCGCGACCTGCCCGGCGACGCCAGCGAGGTGCCGGCGGCACTGAAGAAGGAGAAGTGGGCCAAGCTCGGCATCGACGTCGACAACGACTTCAAGACGCTCTACGTCGTGCCGGCCGACAAGCGCGACCACCTGAAGAAACTGAAGAGCATGGTGCAGGACGCGCCGGTGCTCTACCTCGCGACCGACGAAGACCGCGAAGGCGAGTCGATCAGCTGGCACCTGGTGCAGGAGCTGCAGCCGAAGTGCGAGACCAGGCGGCTGGTGTTCCACGAGATCACGAAGTCCGCGATCCTCGAGGCGCTCGAGAACCCGCGCCAGATCGACATGGACCTGGTCGAGGCGCAGGAGACGCGCCGCATCGTCGACCGCCTCTACGGCTACACGGTGTCGCCGCTGCTGTGGAAGAAGGTCCGGCCGCGGCTGTCGGCCGGCCGCGTGCAGAGCGTCGCCGTGCGCCTGATCGTCGAACGCGAACGCGAGCGCATGCGGTTCGTGCCGGCCGACTACTGGAGCCTCGAGGCGACGTTCGCGCCGGCGCAGGGCGAACCGACGCCGTTCCCGGCCAACCTGGTCGGCCTCGGCCCGACGCGCGTCGCGACCGGCCGCGACTTCGACCCCGACTCGGGCAAGCTGAAGGGCGATCCGAAGGCGCTGACCGTGCTCGGCAAGGCGGCGGCCGAGGCGCTCGCGGCCGAACTGGCCGGCAAACCGGCGCGCGTCGCCGACGTCGAGCAGAAGCCGTACGTCGAGCGCCCGTACCCGCCGTTCACGACGTCGACGCTGCAGCAGGAAGCGGCGCGCAAGCTGCGCTTCGCGGCACAGCGCACGATGCGCGCCGCGCAGCGGCTCTACGAGAACGGCTACATCACCTACATGCGCACCGACTCGACGACGCTGAGCTCGCAGGCGATCGCCGCGGCGCGCTCGCTGATCGCGCGCGAGTTCGGCGCCGAGTACCTGCCCGACGCGCCGCGGCAGTACCAGACCAAGGTCAAGAACGCGCAGGAGGCCCACGAGGCGATCCGGCCGGCCGGCAGCGACTTCCCGCACCCGAACGCGCTGGCCGGCGACGTCGGCGAGGACGAACGGCGCGTCTACGACCTGATCTGGCGCCGCACGGTCGCCTGCCAGATGAAGGACGCCCGCGGCCAGCGCACGACGATGACGCTGGTGATGCCGACCGGGGCGCACGGCGAAGCGAAGTTCACCGCGACCGGCAAGACGATCGAGTTCGCCGGCTACCGGCTGGCCTACGTCGAGGACCTCGAGGACGCCGACAGCGAGCTGGCCGAGGCCGAACGCGTGCTACCGAACCTCGCCAAGGGCGCCGCGGCGACCGCGCGCGAGTTCGCGCCGAGCGGCCACACGACGCAGCCGCCGCCGCGCGTGACCGAAGCGGGCCTGATCAAGGAACTCGAGTCGCGCGGCATCGGCCGGCCGTCGACCTACGCGGCGATCATCGAGACGATCGTGCGACGCGAGTACGTGTTCAAACGCGGCACCGCGCTGGTGCCGACGTTCACGGCGTTCGCGGTCGTCGACCTGCTCGCGTCCTACCTCGGCTGGCTGGTCGACTACCAGTTCACCGCCAAGATGGAGGACGACCTCGACGAGATCAGCAACGGCCGCGCGAAGCGCCTCGACTACCTGAAGCACTTCTTCCTCGGCGACACCGGCAAGAGCGGCTCGCCGGGCCTGCGCGAGCGCGTCACCGGCGTCGAGGAACACATCGACCCGCGCAAGATCTGCTCGATCCCGCTCGGCACCAACGAGGCCGGCGAGCTGGTCGAAGTCCGCGTCGGGCGTTACGGCCCGTTCCTGTCCTGCGGCGACAAGCGCGTGTCGGTGCCCGACGAGACCGCCCCGGACGAGATGACGCTGGCGAAGGCGATCGAGCTGCTGCTGAAGGGCGGCGAAGGGCCGCGCAAGCTCGGCGTCGACCCGGCGACCGGACTCGAGGTCATGGTCAAGGTCGGGCGCTTCGGCCCGTACTTCCAGCTCGGCGAGACGCCGGAGGCGAAGAAGGGCAAGAAGCTGAAGCCCGCGGAGAAGCCGAAGATGGCGTCGCTGCTGGCCGGCATGGAACCGGAGACCGTGACGCTCGACGAAGCGCTGGCGACGCTGCGGCTGCCGCGCGAAGTCGGCACCGCGAAGACGGCGGAGGGCACCGACGAGCCGGTGCTGGCCGCGAACGGCCGCTACGGGCCGTACCTGAAGTGGGGCAAGGAGACGCGCAGCATCCCGGCGGGCACGACGCCGCTGACCGTGACGATGGAACAGGCGCTGGCGCTGTTCGCGCAGCCGAAGACCGGCGGCCGCGGCCGCCGCGGCGGCGCGCCGGCGAAGGCGCGCAAGGAGCTCGGTCCGCACCCGGACAGCAAGGCGACCATCAAGCTGCTCGACGGCCGCTACGGGCCGTACGTCACCGACGGAACGACCAACGCCTCGCTGACCAAGGACGAGGACCCCGACGCGCTGACGCTCGAACGCGCGGTCGAACTGCTGCGCGCGCGCGCCGCCAAGGGCCCGGCCAAGAAGCGCCCGGCGCGCCGGCGCGCGGCCAAGAAGGACTGATCGGCCGCGCCGCGCTACGCTGCCGCCTTCCCCGAAGACTCGAGGAGGGCCCATGACGATCCCCGCAGGAACGCTCGCCGCGTTCGCCGCCGCACTGGCCGCGATGCTGCCGGCGCAGCAGTTCGAATCCCCGTTCCGCGTCGACGCCTTTGGCAAGCCGATCGACGTCGACATCGGCCACGCGGCGCCCTACGTCGTCGACTTCGACGGCGACGGCGTGCGCGACCTGCTGGTCGGGCAGTTCGGCCAGGGCCGCTGCCGCATCTACCGCAACCTCGGCACCGACGCGGCGCCGAAGTTCGGCGCGTTCCGGTTCTTCGAAGCCGGCGGCAAGGTCGCCGAAGTCGCGGCGTCTTGATGCATCGGCTTCGGTCCGCAGTTGGCGGACCTGAACGGCGACGGCCGCACCGACATGATCAGCGGCTCGTACTGGCCCGGTGACATCAGCGCGTTCCTGCGCAACGCCGACGGCACGTTCGCGGCCGGCGTGTTCCTGCAGGACCCGGACGGCAAGAACGCCAACGCCGGCCCACCCTGGCAGAGCGAGCAGAAGCCCGAGATGGACAGCCTCGCGGCGGCGCCGTGGCTGATCGACTGGGATGCCGACGGCGACCTCGACCTGCTGGTCGGCAACATCGCCGGCCGCGTCGTGCGGCTCGAGAACACCGGCGATGCGCGCACGCCGCGCTTCGTGCGCCGCGGGCCGATCGAAGCCGGCGGCACGGTGCTGTCGGTCGACGACAACGACGCCGGCCCGACCACGGCCGACTGGGACGGCGACGGCCGTTGGGACCTGATCGTCGGCGGCGGCGCCGGCACGGTCGCGTGGTTCCGCAACGAAGGCACCGCGGCGGCGCCGAAGTTCGCGGCGGCGGTCGAACTGGTGCAGGGCCGCGGCCACGGGGACGACGAGTCTGCCGTGCCCACGGGCCCCACGCACCGCTGCAAGCCGCACGTCTGCGACTGGAACGGCGACGGGCGGCTCGACCTGCTGGTCGGCGACTTCCGTTCGTACGCCGGACCCGAGCCGGCGCTGACCGACGAGCAGAAGGCCAGGCGCAAGCAGCTCGAGGCCGAGCAGGCCGCGAACATGGCGGCCATCACCGCCGTGTTCGAGCAGTGTGACGATCCCGACACGCTGACCGGCGAGGCGAAGCAGAAGTTCGAGGCCCTGCAGGCTCGCTCGCAGGAGCTCTGGGAGCAGCTGCGGCCCCTGCAGCCCGAGTCGAAGACCGGGGGCCACGTCTGGGTGTTCTTGCGCCGCGCCGCGGCCGACGCGGCCGCGCGCCAGGACGCACGCTGAGGCCGAGGATGAACCGGGTCGCAGAGAGGCACGTTCGAGCGCGCATGCCCTCCGCCGCCCCCGCCCGGCTCGCGGCGCTGCTCGCCGCGGCCGGACTCGCCGCACAGTCGAACGAACCGCCGCCGGTCGTGCGCGGGTTCGAGGCCGTGCTGGTGCCCGAGGTCACGTCGCGGCTCGCGTCGCCGAACCTGACGACGGTCGCCTGGGGCGCGCACCTGGCGGCGAAGCACCGGGTCACCGCGGCGGTACCGGCGCTGCGCGAACGGCTCGCGACGCTGCGCGACTCTTCGTCTTCCGACCGCATGTTCGCCGCGCTGGCGCTGCTCGACGCGCTGGTGCAGACCGACGCGGCCCCCGACGCGGACGAGTTGCAGCCGTTCCTGACCGACGTCACGCGCGTGCCGGCGTTCGCGCTGCTGCTGCGCGACCGCGAACGCAACCGCGATGCCCTGCGCGCCCACTTCCGTTCGCTCGACGACGACCGCGCCTGGCTCGAGTGGCGCGCCGCAGGCAGTGCCCTCGCCGAGACGAAGGACACCGTGTTGGTGCACGACCTGCTGGCGAAGCTGACGACGCAGATCGACCTCACGGTGCGCGACCAGCCGAGCGACGGGCACGGCACCGGGCGCCGGACCGGCGGCGGGCGCGGACGCTCCGGCGACGGCACACTCGACGTGCCCGACGGCCACCCGCCGACCGTGCTCTACCGGCTCTCGACGACCGGCGTCGCCGGCGCCACGCTGTTGGTGCCCGGCAAGGAGCCGATCTTCCTGCTGCGGCACGTGCACACCGGCACTCCCGTCGGCTACGGCTCGAGCGAGAGCCACCTGTTCGGCGCACACCAGCGCCAGCGGCGCGCCTGGCTGGTGCAGATGCTCGGCGACGAGGCGCGTGTGCTGCCGTTCGGTCCCGAACGCGGCGGCACGGTGCTCTGGCACGGCGACGGCGCCATCGACAGCGTGGTCGAACCGCACCGCGAAGCGGCACGCGACGCGTTCCGCGCGACGGTCCGCCTCTGTGTCGAACACGGCCTCGTCGCCGAGGCCGACGTGCGCGAGCTCGTGCCCACGATCCGCGTGCGACTGTTCGACGAGCGCGGCGACCGTTCGGTGCCGCTGCCGGAACTGCCCGACGCGCCGCGGCCCGAGGACCGCCGCTGAACCGCCGGCGGGGCCGGAGCCGTCAGCCGGCCTCGCGCGCCGACGCGCGCAGCGACGCGACGATCGCGGTCGCCAGCACGCCGATCACGACGCCGAGCGACAGCAGCGCCGGGATCTTGACCGTGTCGAGCAGCAGCAGCTTCGTGCCGACGAACAGCAGCACGACCGCGAGCCCGACCTTCAGGTAGCGGAACTTGTCGACCAGCCCGGCGAGCACGAAGAACAGCGAGCGCAGGCCGAGGATCGCGAACACGTTCGCCGTGAACACGAGGAACGGATCGCGCGTGACCGCGAAGATCGCCGGAATCGAGTCGACCGCGAACACGACGTCGCTGACCTCGACCATCAACAGCGCCAGCAGCAGCGGCGTCGCGCGCAGCTTGCCGTCGACGCGCACCCAGAAGCGCGAGCCGTGCAGTCCGGTGACCTTCAGGTGGCGCCGCGCGAACGACAGCAGGCGGCTGTCCTCGGGACTGACGCCGTGCGCCGGCTGCCGCAGCATCTTCGCGCCGGTGAACACCAGGAACGCGCCGAACACGTAGAGGATCCAGTGCCAGCGTTCGATCAGCGCGGCGCCGCCGACGATCATCACGCCGCGCAGCACCAGCGCGGTCAGCACGCCCCAGAACAGGACGCGGTGCTGCAGGTCGCGCGGGATGTGCAGCGCGCCGAAGATCACCACGAACACGAACACGTTGTCGGCCGACAACGACAGTTCGATCAGGTAGCCGGTGAAGAACTCGACGCACGGTGTCGCGCCGAACTGCCAGGCGATCCAGCCGCCGAACAGCGCCGCCAGCGTGGCCCAGACCGAGGTCCAGGTCAGCGCCTCGCGGAAGCTCGGCACGTGCGCCTTGCGGTGGAACACACCGAGGTCGAGCGCCAGCATCAGGCCGATGAACAGCAGGAACAGCGTCCACAACAGGGTCTGGTCGGGTTGGGGCATCGGTGCGACGGGAACGGGGCGCAAGGGACTACTGCACCCGCTGGAACCGATGCCAGCGAAACCGGAGGACTTGCGCGCCACGGCGCGCGGCCGATGATCGCCCGATGCCCGCCACCCGGTCCGCCGTCGACCCGAGCCTCGACCTGTTCGCCGAGATCGCGCGCCTGAAGCGCGAGCGCAAGGCGGTGATCCTGGCGCACTACTACCAGGACCCCGACATCCAGGACATCGCCGACCACCTCGGCGACTCGCTGGAGCTGGCCAAGCGCGCGCGCGACGCCAAGGACGCCGACGTGATCCTGTTCTGCGGCGTGCACTTCATGGCCGAGACGGCCAAGATCGTGAATCCGGGCAAGACCGTCGTGATCCCCGATCTCGAGGCCGGCTGCTCGCTGGCCGAACAGTGCCCCGCCGACCAGCTGCGCGCCTGGAAGCAGCGGCACCCCGAGCACTACGTCGTGATGTACATCAACTGCTCGGCGGCGACGAAGGCCGAGAGCGACATCATCTGCACGTCGAGCAACGCCGAACGCGTGATCCGCGCGGTGCCCGAGGGCCGGCCGATCCTGTTCGGCCCCGACAAGAACCTCGGCGCCTTCCTGATCAAGAAGATCGGCCGCAAGATGGACCTGTGGCCCGGCGCCTGCATGGTGCACGAGACGTTCAGCTCGCAGAAGATCGCGGCGCTGAAGGCGAAGCACCCCGATGCGAAGTTCATCGCCCACCCCGAGTGCGAGGACCACGTGCTGCAACTCGCGGACTTCGTCGGCTCGACCTCGAAACTGCTCGAGTTCGTGCAGAAGGACGCCGGCCGCAAGTACATCGTCGGCACCGAGACCGGCATCCTGCACACGATGCACAAGGCGGCGCCGGACAAGCAGCTGATCCCGGTGCCGTACGAGGACCGCACCGCCGCGTGCCAGGGCTGCAACGCCTGCCCGCACATGAAGAAGAACACGCTGGAGAAGATCTACCTGGCGCTGCGCGACCTGCAGCCGCGCATCGAGATGGCCGAGGACGTGCGCCGCCGCGCGCTGGTGCCGCTCGAACGCATGCTGGCGCTCGGCTGAACCGCCGCGCGTGCATCCGGCGCGCGCCGGTGGCAACATGCACGGCGCGCATGGCGACGACCCACGACGCGGCGACTTCCACCAATCCCCTCGGTGACGAACTGCGCGGCGGCCGCACCGCCAAGCCCTGCGCGCTGGTGATCTTCGGCGCCACCGGCGACCTGACCAAGCGCAAGCTGGTGCCGTCGCTGATGGGGCTCGCCAAGGACGGCCTGCTGCCGTCGGGCTTCGCGGTGACCGGCTTCGCGCGCCGCGACTGGAGCGACCAGAAGTTCCGCGCCGAGCTGGCCGAGGGCGTCGCGCAGTTCGGCCGCAGCGACACCGAAGCGGCGTTCGCGGCGATGGCCGACGCGTTCACGTTCCACCAGTCGGACTTCGGCGACGCGGCCGGCTACGAGAGCCTGAAGCAGAAGCTGGCGCAGATCGACCGCCAGCACGGCACCGCCGGCAACCGGCTGTTCTACCTGGCGACGCCGCCGAGCGCGTACTCGACGATCCTCGAACGGCTGGCCGCGCACGGCCTGTCGCGCGAGGAGAACGGGCGGTTCGCGCGCATCATCGTCGAGAAGCCGTTCGGCCGCGACCTGGCGACCGCGGTGGCGCTGAACGACCAGGTGCGGCAGGGCTTCCACGAGCGCCAGGTGTTCCGCATCGACCACTACCTCGGCAAGGAGACGGTGCAGAACATCCTCGCGCTGCGGTTCGCGAACGGGATCTTCGAACCGCTGTGGAACGAGAAGTTCGTCGACCACGTGCAGATCACCGTCGCCGAGTCGATCGGCGTCGGCTCGCGCGGCGGCTACTTCGAGGAGTCCGGCATCATCCGCGACATGATCCAGAACCACCTGATGCAGGTGCTGACGCTGGTCGCGATGGAACCGCCGGCAACGCTGTCCGCGGACGGCGTGCGCGACGAGAAGGTCAAGGTGCTGAAGGCGATCCGCTCGTTCGCGCCGGCCGACGTCGACCGCTGCACGGTGCGCGCGCAGTACACGCGCGGCTCGTTCGGCGGCGAGGACGTCAAGGGCTACCGCGAGGAAGAAGGCGTGCCGGCGAACTCGACCACCGAGACGTTCGCGGCGGCGCGCCTGCACGTCGAGAACTGGCGCTGGGCCGGCACACCGTTCTACCTGCGCTCCGGCAAGCGCCTGCCGCGCCGCGTCACCGAGGTCGCGATCCAGTTCAAGCAACCGCCGCACCTGCTGTTCCAGGGCGGCCGGCCGCTGCAGCCCAACGTGCTGCTGCTGCGCATCCAGCCCGACGAAGGCGTCGCGCTGCGCTTCGGCGCCAAGGTGCCCGGCCCCGACGTGCGGATCCGCGACGTGCGCATGGACTTCCGCTACGGCGCCGCGTTCGGCGGCGAGACCGCCGACGCCTACGAACGGCTGCTGCTCGACGCGATGCTCGGCGACGGCACCTTGTTCGCGCGCCGCGACGAGGTCGAGGAGGCGTGGCGCATCGTCGACTCGATCGTCGCCGGCTGGCAGCAGAGCAAGCACCGGCCGGCCGAGTACGTGGCCGGCACCTGGGGCCCCGACGCGGCCGACAAGCTGCTGAGCGGCGGTCGCCAGTGGAGGAAGCCGTGAGCGAAGCCCCGGCGCTGTGCCGCACGCCGCCGCGGGCGGTGCCGCTGCCGCAGATCCCCGACGCGCTGCGCGCGATCTGGCGCACCTGCGGCGGCGACGAACGCTCGGCCGACGGCGCCGACGTCGCGCGGTCGCTGGCGATCAACTTCGTCGGCACCGCGGCCGCGGCCGACGAACCGATGCTGCGCGCCGCCGTCGAACGGCTGCAGGGCCGCACGCCGTGCCGCGCGTTCCTGCTGCTGGTCGACGACCGCGCGGCGCAGATCGGCGCCGAGGTGTCGGCGACGACGCGGCTGCACGGCGGCACGCACGACATCGTGCTCGAGGAGATCACCGTGCGGCTGCCGTCGGCGGGCTTCGAGCGCCTGCCGGGCCTGGTGCGGCCGCTGCTGGTCAACGACCTGCCCAACCACCTGTTCTGGGCCACCGCGTGGCCGCGGCAGGCGCACCACTTCGACGACCTGGCGGCGTTGTGCGAGCACACGGTCGTCGACACGCGGTTGTTCGCCGCGCCGGCGCTCGAACTCGGCCACCTGCGCGCCCGCCGCGACCGCGGCGCGCGCGTCACCGACCTCAACTGGCTGCGGCTGCGGCCCTGGCGCCGCGCACTGGCCGAAGCCTACGAACGGCTGCCCGCGGCCGGCGGCGCCCGCACCGAGGTGCGGCTCCTGCACGGCCGCGCCGCGCTGGCGGCGACGATGCTGCTCGGCGAGTGGCTCGAGGCGCGGCTCGGCGCGCGCGTCGTGCTCGACGGCGGCGGCACCGGCACCGGTCCGTGTCCCGACCGCGTCGTGCTGCGCACGGCCGACGCCGAGATCGACCTGCAGGCGCCCGATGCGCAGATCGTCGCGCACGTGTCGACCGCCGCGCACTGCTTCCTGCCGTTCCAGGTGCCGGCCTCGCGCGGCACCGACGGCGACCTGCTGGCCGCCGCCATCGACCTCGGTTGACCGCACCCATGCCGCGTCCGTTCCGCTTCGTCGCCCCGTTCCTGATCCCGCTCGCGGCCTGCAGCTCGGTGCAGGACGACTTCAGCCGGCAGCTGCTGCAGCCGCCGCCGGGCTGGCTCGCCGAACCCGCCGACGTCGGCCTCGCGGCCGAGCCGTTCGAGATCGTGCTGCACTCGGCGGCGTCGCTGACCGGCTTCTGGATCCCGAACGAGCGCGCCGAACGCCGCACGGTGGTCGTGTTCCACGACGAGCGCAGCAACTGCAGCGTGCTGCACCCGTACTACCGCTTCCTGCACGACGCCGGCTTCCAGGTCTGCGTGTTCGACCCGCGCGGCTTCGGCCGCAGCAAAGGCACGCCGACGCTGCAGGCCTGGATCCACGACGTGCCCGAACTGCTCGACTGGCTGCACGCGCGGCCGGACGTCGAGCCGGAACGCACCGCCTACTTCGGCACCGGCCTCGGCAGTACAGCCGCGCTGTGGGCCGCGCGCACGCAGCGCCGCTGCGCCGCACTGGTGCTCGAAGGGCTGCCGAGCCCGCGCGCGATCGTGCGCGAATCGGTCACCGACGACGGCAGCGCGCTGTCGGCGCTGACCGCCGGCATGGTCGAGTTCGCCGGCATGCCGGACGACATCGAACCGGAAGAAGGCGCGCCGCGGCTGCAGATCCCGGCGCTGTTCCTGATCGGCGAAGCGGAGCCGGCCCGCGACCGCATCGCGCTCGGCCAGTCGTTCCGCGCCTACGGCGGCCCGAAGCACCTGTGGTTGCTGCGCGGCACGCGCGCGGCGCCGCACGCGCTGCTGCAGCACGACGGCGAGTACCAGCGCCGCATCGGCGCGTTCCTGCAGGCCGCGTTCGCCGGTCAGGCCGCGGGCCCGCTGGCGGCCGGCAGCAAGACCGCCGACCTGCCCGACGGCCGATCCTGGTACGAGGTGCAGGTCAGCGGCGCCGCGACCGACACGCCGGTCGCCATCGAGGCCGGCGTGATGCTGGTCGACGGCACGATGCAGTTCGCGCGCGGCTGGCTCGAGCACGGCCGCGCACGCGTGCGGCTGAAGCTGCCGTCGGCGCCGCTCGCAGTCGGCGCCGCCGACGTGGCCGCGGCGACGCCGGACCCCGAACAGGTGTGGCGCGAAACCCGCACGCCGCTCGCCGAAGCAGCGGCCGCGATCGAGCCGCTGTGGCCGCGCATCGACGAACTGCGCAACGGCGCGCTGGGCCGCACCGAGATGGTCGCGCTGGCGGACCGGCTCGGCACGGCGCCGTGGCCGGCCCAGCTCGAGGCCGAACTGGCCGACGTGTTCGCGGAGCTCGGCCGCGGCCTCGTCGCCGCCGACGACGCGGCGCTGCGGCAGCGCGGCGCGGCCTTGCTGCAGCGCGCGGTCGCCGCGATGCCGGCGCAGCCGCTGCTGCACTGGTGGGCCGGCGCGACGACGACGTGGGGCTTCCCGCAGGAAGCGGCGGTGCAGAACGCGAAGCTGCTGCTGGCGGCGCCGGCGCAGTGAGCGGGCCGCAGCGGCGCCGCGTCAGCGGTTGCCGCCGGCAGGCTCGGGCGCCGCGGGCGCCTCGGGCACCGCGTGCGCCGGCGCATCGCCGTGCGCGCCGCCGGCCTTCGCCAGCGGGTGCGGGTGCCAGCCCATGACGAACAGCAGCGCGAAGAAACCCAGCACGTAGCCGACCGGGACGTGCCAGCCCTGCACGAGCCAGTTCTTCGCCGACTTCGCCTCGGTGAACAGCCCCGAGATCGCGACGCCGGCCGACGAGCCGAACCACAGCATCGAGCCGCCGTAGCCGACCGCGAACGCCAGCAGCCCCCAGTCGTAGGCGTTCTGTTTGATCGCCAGCGCGGTCAGCGGGATGTTGTCGAAGAACGCCGACACGAAGCCGAGGCCGAACGTCGTCCACTGCGTCGCCTCCGGCAGTTCCTCGACCGGCATCATCGACGCGGTCATCACGAGGCTGACCAGGAACAGCATGCCGACGGTCGCGCCCGGCAGCACCTGCCAGTTCGGCCGCTTCCAGAGCCCGCCGAGCAGGATCGCGGCCCAGACGCCCGCCGCCGGGTTGTGGTCGAGGAACACGTTCGCGAGCATCGCGCCGGCGATGATCAGCGCCACCATCGCGACCTTGCCGAAGTCGACCGGCGGCGCCCCGTGCGGATCGCGCACCAGCGGCTGCAGGCGGTGCTGCTGCCCCGCGGCGACGGTGCCGAAGAACAGGATCGCGACCACCGCGCCGATCGCGGCCTCGGCGACCCAGCCCGGCTTCGCGCCGGCGATCCAGATCATCGTCGTCGTCGTGTCGCCGATCACCGAGCCGGCGCCGCCGGCGTTGCTGGCGGCGACGATCGCGGCGAGGTAGCCGATGTGGACCTTGCGGCGGAACAGCGTGATCGCCGCCGAACCGCCGATCAGCGCCGCGGCGATGTTGTCGAGCACCGCCGACAGCACCGCGACCAGCACCAGCAGCGCGAACGCGCCGAGCCGGCCCGGCGGCAGCACGACGGTCAGCCGTTCGGGCAGATGGCTGCGTTCGAAGTAGTCGGCCAGCACCGAGAAGCCGAGCAGCAGGCCGGCGAGGTTCAGCAGGATCGGCGCCTCGTGCCCGAGGTGCGCACCGAGCGCGAAGTCGGTCAGCGCGAGCCGCACCAGCAGCACCGCGCCGAGGCCGCCGAGTGCGATCGGCAGCGCGTGCTTGTGGAACCGCGCGATGCCGAGCAGCGTCGCGGCGAACAGGCCGAACAGCAGGACGTTGGTCACGCGGGAGCGGGCAGCAGCGAACCGAGGGGGCGTGCGCATCATGGCCCGGCCGCCGGGACCACGAAACCACGGTTTCCGGTCCCGGTGCGGTTGTTTTTCGCGGCCGGCCGACGCCGCCGATCAGCGCGTCTCGACGTCGGCCCAGACCAGCCGATGGTCCGAGGCCCCCGCCGCCGCGGCGCCCGGTTCGTGGGCCAACGGCCAGAACACGCCACTGGCGGTCACGCGGCGCCCGGCGGCGACCAGCACGTAGTCGACGCGCAGGTTGCCGGGCCCCGTGCCCGGCGCGTCCTCGAAGTCGCCGGTGTCGAGTGCCGGCTCGCCCTGCTGGCCGGCGTTGGCGCCGAACTGCGCCTTCGCGGCCGCCTCGCCGCCGGCGCTGCGCGGCGCCGGGTCCTGCACGCGCGGATGCTGCAGCAGCGCCTGCAGCGCCGCGCGCCGCGCGTCGCCGTCCAGCGGATCGCAGTTCTGGTCGCCGAGCAACACGAACGGCACGCCGGCCGGCAGCCCGCCGGTGATGCCGGCGTCGTCGACGATCCAGTCGGCGGCGCCGGGCGTCAGGTAGTCGACCCAGAACCGGATCTCGTCGTGGTTGCGGCGGCCGTTGCGGTCTTCGGGGCCGTCGAACACCGGCGGCGTCGGGTGGCTGCACAGCACGTGCACGACCTCGTGGCCGACGCCGACCGGCACGTCCCAGTGGCTCTTCGACGACAACCGCAGCGCGTTCCAGGTCGCGTCGTCGAGGCCCGGCGGCCGGTCGGCGCCGGGCATCCGGCTCCACGGCAACTGCGCGAACGTGCGCACCTGCGCGGTCAGGATCGGGTGCCGCGACAGCAGCACCATGCCGTACTGGCCCGGAAACGCGCCGAAACCGTACGCGTCGCCGGGACCGTCGCTGCGCCGGTCGCCGTCGAGGTCGCGCCCGCTCGGCACACCGGTGTTGACCGCGGCGACGAACCGATGCTCGTAGCGGATCGGCTCCTGCCCCGCCTGCGGCACCGCCAGGTAGCGCGTCGCGAACTCCTCGGCCGCGGCGGCCGCATCGTCGTGGTCGAGTTCGCACAGCAACAACACGTCCGGCGCCACCCGCTGCACGACCTCGGCGACCGCGCGCGCCTGCTGGCTGTCGCCGCGCCGCAGTTCGGCCAGCAGCGCACCCGGCGCGCCGCGGTTCAGCGCCACGTTGAAGGTCGCGAATCGGGTCACCGTGACGCCCGGTTGCGCCGAACGCCGCTGCAGCAGCAGCACGGCCAGTGGCACGCTGGCGACGAGGCAGAGGATCGTCAGCAGGTTGTAGTTGGGCTTCACGGGGCGGACGGGTTCGGCGACGGAGTCGCAGTCGGCGCGGCGGTGGTCGGCGGCACGAACATCGCCGCCGCGTCGGGCAGCCGCGCCTCGGGCCCGATCACGACGACGGTGTCGTCTGGCTGCAGCACGGTCTCGGGCGTGATCACCGGCAGGTTCTTGCCGTCGCGGCGCAGCGCGACCACGCTGCAGCCGGTGTGGCGGCGCACGCCGGCGGCCGCCAAGGTCTTGCCGGCGCAGGCCGCGTCGGGCTCGACGCGCAGCACCTGGAAGCCGATGCCCGGCACGAACTCGGCGATGCGCGCGGTCTCGACCGGCGACAACGGCGCCGCCCGTTCGCCGCCGCCGGCGCGATCGCGCACGCCGCGCACCTGACGGCCGATCTCGTCGTCGGCGACCAGGAAGCGGCGCAGCACACGCACCAGCATCTCGATCGAGGCCTCCAGTTCCTGCGGCACGACCTCGCTGGCGCCGGCGCGGCGCAGCGCGTCGGCCTCGCTGTTGTAGACCGCGCGGGCCAGCACGTGCACCTGCGGCGCCAGCTGCCGCGCCAGCTGCGCGATGCGGGCCGTCGCGGCGCCGTCGTTGACCGCCAGCACCAGCACGCGGGCCCGTTCGATGCCGAGCGATTTCAGCACCGACGGCCGCGTCGCGTCGCCGAGCCGGATCGGCACGCCCTTCTGCTTCTCGGCCTTGACCGTGGCGGCGTTCATCTCCGACACCACCACCTGCAGGCCGAGCTGCTGCAACGCGGCCGCGATCGTGCGCCCGGTCGGCCCGAAGCCGATCACGATCGCGTGGTCGCGCAGGTCGTCGCCGCCGGCCGATCGCACGCCGCCGTCGCCGCGCGCGCGCTGCACGAGGCGCTTGCCGAGCACGTACAGCAGCGGCGTCAGCGCGATCGACAGCACGGCGACGACGACGAAGATGCGTTCGGCCAGCGGCGGCATCAGGCCGGACCGGCGCCCGAGCTGGATCAGCACGAACGAGAACTCGCCGACCTGCGCCAGCGTCAGCCCCGCGCGCAGCCGCACCCAGGCGGGCTGGCCCAGGTGCCGCACGGCCAGCATCACCGCGAGCGCCTTGCCGACCACGACCGCCAGCAGGCTGCCGGTCACGGCCCACGGCGCC
Source organism: Planctomycetota bacterium (assembly GCA_016794425.1). Taxonomy (GTDB): domain Bacteria; phylum Planctomycetota; class UBA1135; order UBA1135; family UBA2386; genus JAEUHS01. The sequence continues at coordinate 156,258 of JAEUHR010000028.1, read as the reverse complement.
TCGGCGATCGCGCGCCAGTCGAACAGCATGCCGATCGAGACGAAGAACAGGCTCGCGAACGCGTCGCGGAACGGCTCGATCTCGGCCGCGGCCTGGCCGTGGTGTTCGCTGTCCGCCAGCAGCATGCCGGCCAGGAACGCGCCGAGCGCCAATGACAGGCCGAGGTGCGCGGTCGCGACCGCGAGGCCCAGGCACCAGGTCGCCAGGAACAGCACGAACAGCTCGCGGCTGCGCGTGCGGCACACCAGCGCCACCAGCGGCCGCACCAGCAGCCGTGCCGCGAGCACCACCGCCACCAGGAGTCCGAGGTCGGTCAGCGCGTCGAGCGCGGTGCCGCCCCCGCCGTCGGCCGAGATCGCCAGCAGCGGGATCAGCAGGATCATCGGCACCACGGCCAGGTCCTGCGCGATCGAGATGCCGAGCACCGTGCGGCCGTGCGGCGCGCTGATCTCGCCGTGGTCGACCAGCACCTTCGTGCAGGCGGCCGTGCTCGACAGGCTGAGCAGGAAGCCGAGGAACACCGCCTGCTGCGGCGCCAGGCCGAGCGCCCAGCACACGGCGGCGCCGACCGCGACCGTGCCGAGGATCTGGATGCCGCCGCCGAGCAGGATCGTGCGCTTCAGCCGCGCCAGCTGGCCGAGCGGCACCTCGAGCCCGACCGCGAACAGCAGCACGACGATGCCGACCTCGGCGAGTTCACGCACCATCGCCTCGTGCTGCACGAGACCGATGCCGTTGGGACCGACCAGCACGCCGGCGACCAGGAAGCCGACGATCGGCGGCAGCCGCAGGCGATGGAACGACACCGCCACGCCGACGCACAGCGCGAACAGCAACGCGAGTTCGAGCAGGACCTGGTCCAGCACGGCTGCGTAGCTATCCGCGCCGAACCGCAACGCAAGCGCTTCGCCGACGAACTGACCGACACGCCGTCCAGATTCTGGATCGCCGCGGCCGCCGATGCGAAGGCCGACTCGCGGTCACCGGGCCGCGCGCCGCACGGCCGTTGCCGGTCACCGCAAGACGGCGGAGTAGCCTGCCTGCAGTCCCTACGAACCCAAGTCCAGACCACTGATGCTCCGCAACACGTTCCTCGGCCTCGGTGCCGCCTCCCTCCTCGCCGCCGCCACCTCGGCGCAGCAGATCTGCACCGACAACATCTATCAGGTCTACCTGGTCGACGCGGCCGGCAACCCGGCGCCTTCGACGTACGACCCGGCGCTGCTGACGACGGTCTTCCAGTTCACCAGCGAAGAGGTCTACCTCGCGTTCGACCCGAACCTGCCGAGCGGCACCTACTACGTGCACGTCACCGACACGCCGACCGACGGCATCGGTGACATGGTGCTGTCGCAGAACGACCCGATGGACCGCTTCGTGTCGGTCCAGAACGTCGGCGGCGTGATCTCGCTGTCGCTGCCGTTCACGAACAACCAGAACCCGGTGGTGTTCGGCACCGGCCTCAACGGCCAGGGCCAGAGCATCAAGCTGACGCCGTTCGCGAGCTCGCCCTACGCGCCGTGCCGCTGGAAGGTCTGGTACGGCGACAACTGGCTGCTCGAGAACGGCCCGGACAATCCGTACCTGCTGGCCGGCGGCGTGCACCCGGTGACCGGGGCCTGCGCGGTGCGCTCCTACAGCGACCTCGTGATCGGCGACGGCAACGGCAGCGACGTGACCGGCCGCGTGTTCCTCGACAGCGACCGCGACGGCGTCCGTGACGCCGGCGAAGGCCCGCTGGCCAACTGGGAAGTCCAGCTCGTGACCGGCTCGACGTCGGTGAGCGTGCTGACCGACGCACAGGGCCGCTACCGCTTCGCCAACGTCGCCGCCGGCGACTACACGGTCGAGTTCGTCGTCAAGTCGGGCAACATCGCGACCACGGCGGCCTCGTACGCCGCGGCGGTCTGCGCCTGCGCCGACCTCGCGATCGCCGACTTCGGCGCCGCGCCGGCCCTGCTGCCGTGCAACGCGAAGCCGGTCTGCTACTGGTACTCGTGCTGGGGCCTGCAGAAGATCCACCAGTTCGGCGTGCTGTCGACGCTGCCGGCGCTGCACCTGCGCAACACCTGCGGCCAGCACGTCGCGCCGGGCAGCCTGCTGTCGCTGCGCTGGTACCTGATCTGCGCCAACAGCTGGAACATGGCCTACGACCTGTCGGCCGAGGTGGTCGCGATGCACGCCAACGTCGTCACCGGCCTCGTGCACCCGGACTGCGTGCTGCACGACCCGACGCTCGGCACGATGACCGTCAGCCAGCTGATGCAGCAGGCGGTCGCCAGCCTGTGCGCGAACGGCTACACGCCGTGGACGAGCCAGCACCGGCTGCTGCAGAGCCGCCTGCGCAACGCGCTGGTCCGCGCCAACCACAACTGGATCTGGCAGTAGTCCGCCAGCCGCTCGCGCGGCCCGCAGCACCGGCCCGACGTGCCTGCCGCACGCCGGGCCGGTCGCGTTCCGGGCCCGGGTCCGCGTGCGGTTGCGCGCCGCACACCGATCGAGGACAGTGCCGCGCCCGATGAACCTCTCCTTCCTGTCACGACTCGGACTCGGCAAGCAGAACAGCGGCGCCTTCGACGGCACCTGGCGCAAGACCAAGGGCGGCACGCTGACCGTGCGCACGCCGATCGACGGCAGCACGATCGGCACCGTGCAGCTGGCCGACGCGAAGGACTACGCCGCGGTCAGCCGGCGCGCCCACGAGACGTTCCTGCGCTGGCGCGAACTGCCGGCGCCGCAGCGCGGCGAGTTCGTGCGCCGGATCGGCAACGCGTTCCGCGAGCACAAGGAAGACCTCGGGCGCCTGGTCACGCTGGAGGCCGGCAAGATCGTGCAGGAAGGCCTCGGCGAGGCGCAGGAGTGCATCGACATCGCCGACTTCGCGGTCGGCCTGTCGCGCCAGCTCTACGGCCTCACGATCGCCAGCGAACGGCCGCAGCACCACATGCGCGAGACGTGGCACCCGCTCGGCACCGTCGGCATCATCACCGCGTTCAACTTCCCGATCGCGGTCTGGGCCTGGAACTCGATGCTGGCGCTGGTCTGCGGCGACGCGTGCCTGTGGAAGCCGTCGCTGAAGACGCCGCTGTCGGCGATCGCGATGACCAGGATCGCCGCCGAGGTGCTCGGCAAGCAGTGGGCGCCGCTGGTCGGCCTCTGCATCGGCCCGGACCTGACGGTCGGCAGCGCGCTGCTCGACGACCCGGCGATCCCGCTGGTCTCGGCGACCGGCAGCACGCGCATGGGCCGCATCGTCGGTCCGCGCGTCGCGCAGCGCTTCGGCCGCACGCTGCTCGAACTCGGCGGCAACAACGCGATCGCCGTCATGGACGACGCGGACCTGGCGCTCGCCGTGCGTGGCATCGTGTTCGGCGCCGTCGGCACGGCCGGCCAGCGCTGCACCACGACGCGGCGGCTCCTGGTGCACGAGCAGGTCGTCGACGACCTGCAGGCGCGGCTCGTGAAGGCCTACGCGCAGTGCAAGATCGGCAACCCGATGGACAAGGGCACGCTGGTCGGCCCGCTGGTCGACGAGGCCGCTGCGAACGCGTTCGAACACGCGGTCGCGCAGGCCGTGCAGCAGGGCGGCAAGGTCGTGACCGGCGGCAAGCGCGCCAAGGTGCCGGCGGCGCTGAAGGGCGGCGCCTACGTGCAGCCGACGATCGTGCGCTGCGACGGCTGCATCCCGATCGTGAAGGAGGAGACGTTCGCGCCGATCCTCTACGTGCTGCCGGTGCGCTCGCTCGACGAGGCGATCGCGCTGAACAACGACGTGCCGCAGGGCCTCAGCTCGTCGATCTTCACCGCCTCGGTGCGCGACGCCGAGCGCTTCCTGTCCGCGGCCGGCAGCGACTGCGGCATCGCCAACGTCAACATCGGCACCAGCGGTGCCGAGATCGGCGGCGCGTTCGGCGGCGAGAAGGAGACCGGCGGCGGCCGCGAATCGGGCGCCGACAGCTGGAAGGCCTACATGCGCCGCCAGACCAGCACCGTGAACTGGGGCACCAGCCTGCCGCTGGCCCAGGGCATCCAGTTCGGCAACGATTGATCGCGGCAGCCCTCCGCGGCCGATACCGAGGCGTGGCCAAGCCGAGCCCGATCACCTTCCACGTGCCCGCGACCGCGGCCAACCTCGGCCCCGGTTACGGCGTGATCGCGTTGGCACTGGACCTGCCGCTCGGCATCACGGTCGAACCGCGCACCGACGGCCTGCTGCAGGTCGAACGGCGCGACGACCCCGGCGCGCACCTCGAGGACCCGCGCCACGACCCGGTGCTGCGCGGCCTGCGGCGCGGCGCCGAGCTGTGCGACGTGTCGCTGGCCAAGGGCATGTCGGTGCTGGTCGAAGGCACGATCCCGCGCGGCACCGGCATGGGCACGATCTCGGCCGGCTACGCGGCCGGCCTCGGCATCGCGATGCGGCTCGGCAAGAAGAAGCGCCCCGCCGACGAGCTGCTCGACGCGCTGGTGCCGCTCGGCGGCGATCCCGCGCACGGTGCCGCGGCGCTGCTCGGCGGGCTGTGCGCGACCGTGCAGGTGTCGCTGCAGAACGAGCCGCAGCTGCGCCAGCGCGTGCTGCCGCAGCCGATCCACGCCGACTGGCACTACGTGATCGCGCTGCCCGACGTGCAGTTCGGCACCGCCGACATGAAACGCGTGCTGCCGCCGACGCTGCCGCACGCCGTGACCGCGCGCAGCACCGGCCGCACGCTCGGCGTGCTGCACGCGCTCGCGCACGGCGACGAGGCGCTGCTGCGCGAGAGCATCCTCGACGAGGTGCACCTGCCCTACCGCCGGCGCCTGGTGCCGGGCCTGCCCGAAGTGCTCGAGGCCGCGGTCGACGCGTCGGCCGCCGGCGCGACGATCTGCGGCCACGGCCCCGGCGTGATCGCGTTCACGACCGTCGCCGGCCGCACCGCCGAGATCGCGCGCGCGATGGTCCGCGCCTGGGCCACGGTCGGCCGCCAGGCGACGACGCTGACGCTGCGCACCGCACACTACGGCGCCTTGCCGGCCGCACCGAAGGCCTGACCGCGCGGCGCGCGCCGGAAAGTCCGGCCAGCCCGCCGGCCTCCGACCGTATGCAGGGAGTCCCGTCCGGAGGTCTCTCGCCATGCCGTCCACGCCCCTTCTCCGCCTTGCCGCGGTGCTCGTCGGCCTCGCCGCCGCCGCCCCGGCCCAGTTCACCGTCACCGCCACGAGCCCCGCCAACAACGCGCGCGGCGTCTCGCCGGCCGAACCGGTCACGATCACGTTCAGCCAGCCGGTGCACCCGCTGACCGTGACGCCGCAGAACATCCGCCTCGCCGGCCGCTGGAGCGGTCCGGTGCCCGGCACGCTGTCGATCGGTCCCGGCGGCACCAGCGTGACGTTCCGACCGTCGCGGCCGCTGTTCGCGACCGAGATCGCGACGCTGTCGGTGTCGCGCGCCGTCGCGTCGACTGCAGCCGCACCGCTGACCGGCGGCTTCCACGCGGCCTGGTGGGTCGACGCGGCGCCGTCGACCGGCACGTTCGTGCTCGACCACGTCGTCGACTACCGCAACGCCGGCGAGGGCCTGATCCGCACCTACGGTTTCTTCGCCGGCGACGTCGACCGCGACGGCTCGCCGGACATGAGTTCGACCAACGAGGTGTCGTTCGACGTGCGGCTGATGAAGAACGACGGCTGCGGCCACTTCGGCCCCAAGGTCGTGTCGTCGCTGCCGACCGGCACCGAACCGAGCCCCAACGAGGGCGGTGACTTCAACGGCGACGGCTGGATCGACCTCGCCACCGGCAACCAGAACGGCGGCTCGGTGGCGGTGTTCCTCAACAACGGCGCCGGCAACTACCTGCCGCCGACGGTCACGCCGATCGGCGGCTCGGTGCACGGCCTCGCGGTGCTCGACGCCGACGCCGACGGCGACCTCGACATCGCCGCGACCAACCAGTCCGACATCGTGCTGCTGCGCAACAACGGCAACGGCACGTTCCTGCCGCCGGTGTTGCTCCAGGGCGGCAACGGCGAATGGGCATTGCAGGCCGGCGACGCGAACGGCGACGGCCGACCCGACCTGTTCTGCGGCGCCGCGTGGTCGCAGGACGTGACGCTGCTGCTCGGCAACGGCGCCGGCGGGTTCACGCCGTCGGTCACGCGGTCGTGCGGCGGCTTCCCGTGGCAGATGGCGCTCGGCGACGTCGACGGCGACGGCAATCTCGACTGCGTCGTCGCCGAGGCCACGAACGGCCGCGCCGCCGTGCTGCGCGGCGACGGGCTCGGCGGCCTGCTGCCCGCCGTCAGCTACCCGGTCGGCAGCAACCCGGTGTCGGTCGACATCGGCGACCTCGAAGGTGACGACGACCTCGACATCGTCGTCGCGAGCTTCAGCAACGGCAACGCGACGCTGCTGCGCAACGACGGCACCGGCACGTTCGGCAACGCCTCGACGATCGCCGCGTCGTCGGCCGGCTCGTGCGCCGTGATCGTCGACCACGACCGCGACGGCGACACCGACGTGATCCTGGTCGACGAACTCGACGACAAGGGCTTCGTGTGGCGCCAGGACGGGCCCGGCACCGCCGGCGTGCAGCCGCCGACCTGCGACGCCGCGTTGCGCATCAACTCGTTCGCGAACCGCGGCGGTTTCGCCGGCGCGCTGCCGCACCACCTGCCGGGCGACCGCTTCGCGTTCGTCAACGTCAGCGGCCAACCGGGCCAGCTGGTCGCGACGTTCTTCGGTGTGCCGCTGCCGGCCGGCGCGCCGACGCCGTGGGGCCTGCTGAACCTGGCCGCGCCGCTCGACCTGTTCTTCTCGGGTTTCCTCGGCGATCCGCTCGGCGCGCTCGACGCCAACGGCGAGACGATGATCCCGGTGCCGATCCCGCCGGGCCTGCCGACCGGCCTGACCCTGACGCTGCAGAGCATCGTCTCGACGCCGACCAACCTCGCGCTCGGCAACCCGGAGCAGATCGTGTTCTGACGCGGCGGCACCGACGGCGGCCGGCGCTAGCGCACGACCGGCGCGGTCCGCACGCCGGGCAGTCCGAAGCCGGGCGGCCGGCTCAGCAACACGATGCGGCCCGAGTAGCCGGTGGCCACCAGTTCGTCGGTGGCGTTGCGGCCGTCGAACTCGCCACGCGTGAGCCAGTGGCCCCGGTCGCGGTCGACGAACAGCGTCTCGGCGTGCCAACCGTCGTCGCGCTTCGACAACAGCTCGACTCGCTTGCAGTAGCCGTAGACGGCGACGGTCTCGACGTCGGGATCGGCGTCGAAGCGGCCGGCGGCGCAGCCGCGCATGCCCTGGTCGCCGACGTAGATCAGCGCCGTCCGCCACGCGTGCGCGGCGTCGCGTTCGTGGCGCCAGACGCAGCCATCGTCGGCGACCGTGTAGACGACCATGCCGTCGACCGTCGCGCCGGGACGCAGCGCCAGGCGGCCCATGCCCATCGGCGCGGTGTGCACGGCGCGCCAGTGCGGCACCGAGCCCTCGAGCGTGAAGATCTCGAACTTGCCGTGGCGGCCCACGGTGCCGATCTCGAGCGGCGCGGTCGCCGCCGTGGGCAATGCCACCGCATCGCGGATCCGGCCCGCGATGTCGCCGAGCGGCATCACGGTCCAGGTCTCGCCGACGGTGCCGGGCCGCAGCAGCCAGACGCCACCCGGGTTCGTGAACGCCACCAGTTCGCTGCCGGGTGACTTCGGATCGAGGTCGCCGCCGACCAGCGTGTGCACCTCACGGCCCGGGATCTGCGCGATCCGCCGCGACGAGCAGAACACCGGCCGGTGCGTCGTGACCTGCCAGACGTTGCCGTTCTGCGAGCCGGTGTAGATCTCGGGACCGTCGAGCCGCGGATCGAGGTCGGCGTGCACGAACCCGCCGAGCCACTTGCCGTCGTTCACGGTCGTCACCGGCGTCCACTTGCCGCTGTACGACCACAGCAGGTGCAGCCGGCCGAGGTCGTCGAGCGCCGCGATCTCCGGACAGGCGTAGTCGGAGAACGCCTTGACCTCGGCGAGGGTCCAGATGCCGATCGGTCCCTGGTCGAGCACCAGCGTCGCGTTCCAGCCGGCCAGCGCCGGCAGTGCCACTTCCTGCTTCGCCGGATCCGGCGCCGGTGGTGTCGGTGTCGGAGCGACGACGGCAGGCGGTGCGCGGTCGTCCCCCGGTGGCGGCGCCGGCACCTGTGCCGCGGTGCAGCCGAGCAGTACCCATGGCGTCAGACGGGCGAACGAAGCGCGCAGCAGCAGGAGCATGGGCATCGGCAGGGGGCTAGCCGTCGACGTGCACAGCGTAGGCCGCGGTCGCGGGATAGGTGCTGGCAGGATCGAGGGCCACCGCCTGGAAGAACAGCGGCAGTCCCTGGAAGTCGCCCAGCGGCGGCACCACGAAGTCGGCGTCGGCCGGCAGGAACTGCGCCAGCCCCGGGTCGACGACCAGGCGGTCCAACGGCGCCGGCCGCGGATCGCCGATCGCGATCGACATCAGGACCACGCCACCCACCGGGCAGGCGAGGTGCCACGCGACGGGCGTGCCGGGCCGGACGCTGACCGGACCGACGAGACCGCCGTCGATCGCGAACTGCAGTTCCGGCACGATGCCGCCCGCCGGCAGCAGTGCGCCGCCGCCGGCGACCGTGGGTCCGTTCGGCGTGCCGATGCCGCCCGCCACGGTCACGGTGCCGTGTTGCACCGTCGACGTCGTGCGGACACCGGGCCCGCCGGCAGCGGCGATGCCACCATCGCCGCCGGTCGCCACCGAGCCGGTGCCGAACGACCGCACTTGCGCCTGCCGGACGTAGAGCCCGGGAGCGCCCGCCTGCGCGATGTCGCCGCGGCCGCCGCGCATCTGGCACTGCTCGATCTGCGCCGTGACGCCGCGGTCGAGCAGCAGTCCGGCCAGCGGCGGCTGCGCCGCGAACAGGTCGCCGCGAGCGCCCTGGAAGAAGCAGCGCGTGATCGTGAAGTAGGACGGCGCCGGCGCCGCGATCGTGCAAGTGCCACCGTCGAAGCCCTGGCCGATGTCGCCGATCACGGTGCAGTTCGCCATCGACAGCACGAAGCTCGGCTCGCCAGCCAGCAGTCGGAAGCCACCCTCGACTTGCACGCTCTCGAACTCGATCTGGCCGGCGCCGAGTTCCTGGCCCGACACGGCCAGCGGCGCCACCGGTCCGGCGTCGATGCGCAGGTGCGCGATCGACACGTGGTAGTTCTGGTTCGGGAAACCGAGTCCGAGGTGCACGGGGCCGACGACGACGTCGCCGATGTCCGTGCCCACACCGAGGACATGGATCGATTTCGTGACCGAGAACCCAGGATAGACACCGGCACGGATCAGCACGCGATCGCCGGGCAGCGCGGCGTTGATTGCCGCCTGCACGGTCGGATAGGTGCCGGGACCGCCGACGGCGTCGACGATGCGGTCGGTGGCGGACAAGGCCGCACACAGCGACAACAGCGAGACGCAGGCTGCCGGAACGAACGAGATGGTCGACTTCATCGCTGGACTCCTGTTCACAGGGAGAGGATCTCGCTGCTGGTCTTGCTGCCGGGCGGCAGCGGCGACTCGAGCAGCGGCAGTTGTGGACCGAACTGCAGGTTCCAGCCGGTCGCGTGGTAGATCACCTTGTCCTCGGCGACCTGCAGCATGTAGATGAGCCACGTCGCGGTGTCGTGGACCAGCAGGTTGAACGCACTGCGACGCGCCCCGAACGTGGCCGGCGGCGGCACGATCGGGATCGCACCGCGGTCGTCGTAGACGCGTGGCGTCACGGGGAACAACGGGATGTTCGGATCGCGCGGCAGGAAGAACGACGTGAACTCCCGCATGCCGATCCAGCCGAAGCCGACCTGCGGCAGCACGATCGCATGCGCCGCCGACTGGATGTACTGCCCGAACAGCGTGAAACTGCCGAACGCACCGGCCGGCAGGTCGATCGGATCGAACCGCGTCGGCAGGCCGTAGGCGCGCTCCGAGGTCTGGTCGCCGAGCGGGATCAGCGTCTGGCAGTGGTCCTGCACTTCGTTGAGGGCGCGGTTGTCGGGCACGGCCACCACTTCGCTGCCGGCGAGGCCCGGGTTCGGCGCACCGGGGAAGTTGCTCGACGTCACGAACAGCTGCTTGCCGTCGCGGCTCCACAGCGGTCGATCGGTGACCTCGGTGCCGATGCGGCCACCGAGCGGGCCCGCGGAGCCGATCACGCCGCCGATCGTGCCGGCACCGACCGGATCGAGCGGCGTGTAGAGCACGTTCAGGCGTTCGCTGCCGCCGGCCGGAGCCGGCCACCAGAACGGATCACCGCCGGTCATGAAGGCGATGCGCGTGCCGTAGACGGCGACTTCCTCGAACGGTTCGCCGGCCGCGGCGGTCGTGCGCGGCACCGCGAACGTGGGCTCGTTCGGCACGCCGAACCCGATCACGCCGACGCCGGCCGGCTTGGTGAAGAACGTGCCCGGGTCCTTCTCGCGCAGCAGGAAGGCGATGTAGGCGATCCCGGCCACCTGCACGACACCGGGGTCGTGGAAGCCGGCGGCGGGCACGTAGGGCTTCGGCGGGTTCGTGTTCGGCACGACACCGCATGGGGTCACCACCGCGTTGCCGAGCATGTCGAACGAGACGATCTCCGCGTCGAGCGGCCGGTTGTTGGGCCCGAAGTCGGACGTGATCACCGCCGCATGCGGCGCGGTGCCGCGCAAGAACATCGCCACGTTGCCTGCCGGCGAGTGGGGCGCCGTCGACACGAATGCGACGGGCACCAGCGGGCTCGGCATCGGGCCGACCGCGAAGATCTGCACGCCCGACGCGGTCGCGACGACGACGCGCGACTCGTCCGCGGTGGCCGCGATGCGGGTCACGCCGGCGGCCGGAATGCCGGGCACCAGCACGGTGGCCCGCTGCGGCGGCGCGCCCGGCACCGAGTAGTCGTAGAGGTCGACGGCGGTGCTGCCCTGACCATCGTCCGCGGCGACGAGCGCGTAGGACACGCTCCGCAGCAGCAGCACGTCGTAGGCGGCCGGTGCCGTCGCCGGCACGTGGTGGATCGCCGCGCCGGCGCGGAAGTCCAGGAAGGACACGCCACCGTTCGTCGGCTGGTTGCCGGTCGGGATCGCCAGCAGGATGCTGTTCGAGCGGTCACAGGCGATCTCGGTCTCCATCGCCGCCATGTGGCGCCGGCGGTGCAGCCAGCGCGACGGCGGCGCCGGCAGCGGAAACGTCGCGAAGGCCTGGAGCGGCGGTGCCGCGTAGAGCTCCGAGCTGCCACCGGGCGTCGTCACGACGAAGGCGTCGAGACCGAACGTGCCGGAGCGCGGGATCTCCTGGGCGACCACGGGAACGAGCAGAACGACGAACGCGAGCGAGCGCAGGGTCATGGGGAGAGGGCGGGAGGGGAACCGATGGCGACCCGTGCACCCGGACAAGAACCGTGCCCGTGGGCGCGGCCTCGCTGCACGACGGCCGCGCGCGTACGCCGCGATGGCGCGGCGCTCGCAGTCGTTACCGGGCTGCAACTGGCAAGCACGGATCTGCGACGTCACGGATCGGCGACACCGCCGATCAGCGCAGGTGCGCGACGCGGCGCAGGCGGGTCAGATCGACGCGGTAGAGGTCGGGGCCGAGGGCAACGCCATCGACGTCGGCCGCGTGGATCGCGAGGTGGTGCGGCGCATAGAGCGGGACCAGCAACGCCTGCTCGTCCATGCGCGCCTGGATCTGCGCGTAGACCGGCACGCACCGCACTTCGTCGGCGATCGCCAGCGTCTCTCGCACCAGCGCCTGCAGTTCGGCATCGACACCGATCTCCGGCCGCGGCTCGTCCTCGTTGTGGTTCTCGAACCCGCCCCACCGCGACACCAGCGTCAGCTGCGGGTCGTACGGCAACCCGTGCGTGATCTCGACGCACAGGTCGGCGGTCTCGGCCGCCCGTTGCAGCGAACGGTTCGCGGCGGCGCGCACGGCTCCCGACTCGATCGAGAGAGGCTTCACGGTCCCCGGCTCCTGCAGCGTCGCCGCCGCCTCGGGCCGCGGATCGAAGGTCACGACGTCGACGTCGAAGCCGTGCGGCGCGAGTTGCCCGGCGACCGCACGCGCTACCCGCAGTGCCCGCGGGTTCAGGCGCGCGGCGGCGATGCGCAGCGCCAGGCGCGGCGCCGTCGGATCCGGCGCGGCTGTCGTGACCGCCGGCCGCCGCGGCCAGAAGCGCACCGACGGCGCGGCCCAGGCCGTGCACGGATCGGCGCGCCCCCCTTCACACGTCGCGACCAGCGCCTGGCGATCGAGCGCCCGCGCGATGCGGCGCCGCACCTCCACGTCGGCCGTCGGCCCGTCGAGCAGCCGGAACGACAGGTAGACCACCGACGAACCGGGCACCGCCTGCACGACGAACCGCGGATCGTTCGCGAACGCGTCGAGCCGCGCCGCCGGCAGGTCTTCGTCCCAGCCGCCGACGAAGACGTCGAGCCGGCCGGCGACGAGTGCGTCGAGCGGCGCCTCGTTCTGGCTCGGATCCAGGTTGCTGCGCGGGAACGGATGCACCTCGAGGATCGGCGCCGCCGCGTCGCGACCCTGGAACCGCCACTGGCCGGCCGGCGTGGTGCCGAGAAAGCGGAACGGGCCGCTGCCGAGCGGCCGCTGGAACTCGCCCTCCCAGTCGCGCGCCGCTGGCGCGACGATCGCGCACGGGTTGATCGCGGCGAGGTCGCCGAGCAACGGGTACGGTTCGTCGAGGCGCACCGTGAACGTGTCCGCGCCGTCGACGGTGACCTCGCGGATGCGCCGGTTCGCGGGCAGCCAGTCGTGTTCGGGCAGCCCGACCCAGCGCCGGAAGTGCGTGGCGATCGCGTCGGCGGTCACCGCGGTGCCGTCCTGGAACGTCGCGCCGGGCCGCACCGTGAAGCGGAACGAGCGGCCGTCCGCGGCGATCTGCCAGTTGGCGAGCGCCGGCTCGAGACGGCCGTCCGGCCCTCGGCGCACCAACGTCTCGTAGACCAGCGTCTTGGTCTCGAAGCCGCCGAGGTAGCGCAGCGGCGTCAGGCGGTCGGCGGCCCCGAGGCGCGCCCGCAGCGCGACCCGGATCGGCGCCGCGAGGTCGTCGGACGGCGGCACCTGCGCCGGCACGAACGACGCGCACACCAAGAGGCACGACCACACCAACGACGCCGACGAGAACCTCAGCATGCGTTCCGCCGGGCAAGGGCCGTGCCGTTCGCCCGACCGGATGCGCCGGCGCCACACTGCGCGGCGGCTGGCGGCAACGGGATTTTCCCCGTGCGCGAGCAGGCACTCGGTTCTTCGCCGGAGAGCAGGCTCCCCGGACCCACCTCGATGCACACGTCCCGCTCGTTCGCCCTCGCCCTCACCCTCGCCACGTCGCTGCTGGCCCAGGACCCGCCGGCCCCGCCGGGCGGCTTCGCGGTCTCGGTGCAGACCACGGTGATCACGTTCTCGGACCACATGATCGCCAACCTGGACCTCTACACGCCGAACGCGGCCGCCGGTCCGACCGGATGGCCCGGCGTGCTCGTGCTGCCGGACGCCGGCGGCACGAAGAACGACGCCGCCGTCGTCGCCGCGGCGACCCAGCTGGCCGCGGCCGGCTACGTCGCATACGCGTTCACCGATCCGGTGCGCCTGACGCCGACGCCGGAACGGACCCTGCTCGACAGCGCCGAGAGCCACCTGCTGGCGCAGCTCAACGTGGTCGGCACCACGATCGACGCGGCGCGGCTCGCGGTGACCGGGTTCGGCGCCGGCGGCGACGAGGCGTTCGCGGCCGCCGCGTGGTCGGGCCTGGCACTGCCGCAGACCGGCTTCGTCACCGTCTATCCGCCCGTGCTGGCGATCGCGCCGCAGCTGGCGCAGGTCGATCTGCCCGAGAACGCGGTGCCCGCCATGACGATGGTCGCCGACCACTTCGTGATCGGCCGGCAGACCGTTCCGCTCGACTTCTACCTGCTGCTGGCGTCGTCGACGGCGTTCCCGGCGCTGCACGACCTGCTGGAGACCGACTACACCGACGATCTGCTGACCAACCTCGGCACGTCGACCGTGCCGGTGCTGTCGATGGTCGCGATGCAGGACACGGAGCTGGTGACCAGGTTCGGCATCGACGCGCTGCTGTCGCTGCCGCAGGGCCCGAAGCGCCTGTTTCTGTCGACCGGCGGCCACGGCACCGTGCCCAACGCGATGGAGACGGCAGTGATGCACGACCTGCGGCGGCGCTGGTTCGACCGCTTCGTCAAGGGCATCCCGAACGGCATCGACCTCGAGCCGCCGGTCGAAGTGGCGATGCAGCCGCCCAGCACCGCGCAGCACCTCGACCCGTCGGCGAAGTGGGAACACCGCACCGCGACGGAATGGCCGCCGGCGATCGCCACGACCCGCTGGCACCTGGCCGGCACCCAGGCGCTGCAGAGCCAGCCGCCGACCGTGGCCAACCTGACCAACGTGATCCAGCACGTCGTACCGGTCGGCTACAACCTGATCGACTACGTCGACAACGGCGCCGGGCTGGCACCGAACAGCGTGTCCGCGAACATCGCGCCGAGCCAGCAGGTGTTCTTCTCGCCGCCGCTGACCGAGACGATCGAGATCCTCGGGCGGCCCGAGGTGACGATCACCGTCGACGACACGACCGGCGACTTCCAGCTGACGGCCGTACTCGCGCACCAGGATCCCACCGGCACGGTGCACTGGATCACGTCGGGCACCGACGTCGAGTTCGCGGGCTTCCCGGACACCTACACGCGGACGATCGAACTCGCCGACGTCGGCCAGATCGTGCCGGCCGGCAATCGACTCGTGGTGCGCATCCAGAACCTCGCCGACATGCAGGGTCCCGGCACGCGGCGCATCCGCATCGTGCCGCAGTTCTCGTCGACGCAGTCCACGCTGCAGATCGGGCCCGGCAACGACAACTTCCTCGATCTGCCGCAGCGCCCCTACACCGCGGCGCTGCTGCCGCACCTGGCCCACGTCTCGGCGGCCCCGGGCTTCGCCCACGCGATGCAGCTGCGCGCCGGCGCCGCCCGCGCCGGCCGGGACTACCTGCTGGCGCTCGGCGTGACCGGTGCCGCGCCGGGCTTCGTGCTCGACGGCGTCCAGGTGCCGATGAACTTCGACGCGTTCACGGGCATCGGCCTGTCGCTGGTCAACACGCCGATCCTGCCGAACAGCGCCGGCGTGCTGGACGCGGCCGGCAACGCGGACACCGGCTTCCAGCTGCCAGGCTCGATCGCGTCGCTGCTGCAGGGCCTGCGGTTCACGTTCACCGGCATCGTCTACGACGCCGGCGGGCTGTGCGACGTGGTCGGCGGCCCGGCGACGCTGGTCATCGACCCCTGACGGCCGGCGGTGCCGCGTGGCTGCAGCAGCGAGCCGGAACTCGCACTTGCAAGCGGCCGGAACGGTCGCTAGCGTCGTCCGCCCCGCGTGGCGCCTGGTGCCGCGCGGCTGGGCCGTTAACTCAGTTGGTAGAGTGCGATCGTCACAAGGTCGAAGTCGCAGGTTCGAATCCTGCACGGCCCACCAGTTCTCGCGCCTGCGGCGCTCGCCCTGATGGGCCGTGCGGACTCGGAGGAATCGCCTCCGCCGCTCGCGGCGGAGGCTCCCCGGCGAATCCCGCTCGACGGCTAGGGCGAGCGACGCAGCCATCGACCCAGCGCTCGCCCTGATGGGCCGTGCGGACTCGGTGGAATCGCCTCGGCCGCACGCGGCGGAGGCTCCCCGGCGAATCCCGCTCGACGGCTAGGGCGAGCGACGCAGCCATCGACCCAGCGCTCGCCCTGATGGGCCGCGCGGACTCGGAGGAATCGCCTCGGCCGCACGCGGGCGAAGCTCCCCGGCGGAACCGGCGACGCGGCGGTAGCCTGAAAGGCATGGCGACGCGGAAGGCGAAGTCGGGTGCGGCGGCGGCGGTCGAGCACCTGCGTGAGCGTGGGTTGCGGTATCCGGGCGCGAGCTTGAAGAGTCCGTGGCCGGGGCATGCAGACCTGGCGGTGGACGACAAGACGTTCGCGTATCTGAGTGCGCCGGGCGATCCGCCGCACGTGTCGTTCAAGCTGCCGGTGTCGCATCCGCTGGCGCTGTCGCTGCCGGGTGCGGAACCGACGCCGTACGGGCTCGGCAAGAGCGGCTGGGTGTCGCTATCGCTGGACGCGGCGCTGCCGCCGGTGGCACAGCTCGAGGCCTGGCTCGACGAGAGCTACCGCGCCCAGGCCAAGAAGAAACGCCTGGCGGAACTCGACGCGGGTGCGTCGGCCGGTGCGCGGCGCCCGGCCAGCGAGCGGTCGGGGGGCCGGCAGCGGCGCCGAGCCCGGTAGTCGCACACAGGCACTTCCCCCGGGGTGCGGGGCTGTCGTGGAGCAGGCGGTCGCGCTACTTTCGACTACCCAGGTAGTCGTCAACCCCAGGAGGACCCCATGCGCGTGCTCGACGTTTCCGCCCGACTCTCCGCCCTCGTCGCGTTCGCCGTTGCTGCCCACGGCCAGGCGGCACCACGTTCGGCCAAGACGATCCTGCGCGACTTCGACCGGGTCGCGATGCCGAGCATGAGCGACGGGAGCGACCCGGAGAGTGTGCGCCGCTTCCGGGACGCGATCGACGCCGGCTGCACGCGCAAGGCCGAACTGGCGGCCGAACTGCAGCGCTGCCATCCGGACCACGCACGGTTGCCTGCCGTGCTGGCGATCCGTTGGGCGGGCATGACCAACGCACTGGGCAAGGCAGCGGCGGTCGCGCAGGAGGTCGAGGCGCTGCTGCAGCAGCAGGGCCTGCGCGACGACGTGCGGACGCAGGCGGTGCTGGCACTGGCGCGGGCGCGGCTCGCGGTGCCGACGTGCACGAACGAAGCCCGGCTCGAGGCGATCGAACAGGCGATGGCGCTGGACGGCGGCCGCGACCACGCGGACTTCACGGCAGCGTGCCTGGTCGACTTCGTCGAGCAGCACGTCGCCGATCCGACGACGCAGCGCGCGCTGCTGGAGACCGCCGTGCGGCACTGGCCGGACAACGCCTACGGCGGCCGCCCGGCCCGGCGGTGGCTGCACGTGCTCGGCATGCTCGGCACGCCGTTCGTCGACCAGCTGCCGGCGGAGAAGCGCGACTGGTTCACGGTCGCGGCCGCGGACGCGCCGGAGTTCACGGTCGTGCAGGTGTGGACCGGCTGGATCGCCAACGACGGCGTCGACGAGCAGATCGAGGCCCTGTTGGCGCTGCGGCGCGAGTTCGGCACCAGCGTCCGGTTGCTCGGGCTGCTGAACGGCGATCTCGAAGATCGGCTGCCCGCCGCGCAGGCCGCCGGCGTCGACTGGCCGCAGACCGACATCCGGGACCCGGAGCCGATGACCTGCCCGTTCGGTGCGCCCAAGTCACGGCTCTACTTCGTGCTCGACCGCGACCTGACGATCGCCGGCGTCGTCGGTCACGCGGCCGCGGTGCCGGCACGGCTGCACCAGCTGCGGTCGGCCGTCGTGCGCTGAGCCGGCGACGACCCGCGGCACCGCGGCTCGACCGCAGGACCTAGAACGTGCCCGCCGTCAGCTGCAGCGCGTTCGTCGCCGTGACCGCGCCGCCGGGGCCGAGGTCGATCGGCACCATCTGGTGGTAGAACGTGACGCCGACCAGCGGCGGCGTGTTGTGCAGGAAGTGCTGCGACTGGACGGTGCCGGTCGTGGTCAGCAGGAGGCCGAGGATGTCGGGCGCGACCAGGAGGTCGCAGCCGAGACCGGCCTGCGCGAACACCAGCGACAGCGGCACGACGGCCTGCGGAATCGACGTCAGGCTCGTCACCGTCGCCACCACCGCCGTGGTCGGCAGACCCGTGCCTGTCGCGCGCCACATCGTGTCCACCCACGGCAGCGAGTCCGACGCGAGCAGGTTGCCGCCGCCGCTGCTCGGGCAGCCGACACCGTAGTCGGCCACCAGCGCGGGGCAGGTCGGCGCCAGGCTGGCGAGGAAGGGCGAGACGGCGCCGCCGGCTCGGGTGAACTCACCGCCCACGACGAGCTCACCGTCGGGCAGCACGGCGAGCGCTTCGACTTTGCCGTCCGCGCCGGCACCGAACGGCGACCAGGCGGTGCCGTTCCACCGCGCGATCCGGCTCGCAGCGACGCCGCCGGCAGTCGTGAACTCGCCTGCAGCGACGACGTCGCCGTTCGGCAGCGCGACCAGAGCCAGCACCGGCTGGTCCATCCCGGTGCCGAGCGGCGCCCACGCCGCGCCGTCCCACCGCGCGATGCGGCTCGCCGGCGCACCGCCGGCGTTGGCGAAGTAGCCGCCGGCGAGCAGGTCGCCGTTCGGCATCTGCCGCACGGCCAGCACCGCGTTGTCGAGTCCGGCGCCGAGAGCGGACCACGTCGATCCGTTCCACCGGGCGATGTTGCTCGCCGGGCTGCCGCCGGCCCAACCGAAGTTGCCGCCCACGACGACGTCGCCGCCAGGCAGCACCTCCATGCAATAGACGACGCCGGCGGTGTTCTGCGAGAACGCACTCTGCACGCCGCCGCCGAGCTCCAGCCACGCGACCCCGTTCCAGCGGGCCACGGCATGCGCTCGCGCCCCGCCCGTGGTGGCGAAGGAACCACCCGCGAGCAGATCGCCGTTCGGGGTCGCTGCCAGCGCGTAGACCGGCGAGCCGAAGCCGGCGCCGAGCGCCGTCCACGTCGTTCCGTCCCAGCGCGCGACGTTCTGCGCCGCCGTGGCTCCCGCGCTGGTGAACGCGCCGCCGACGACCACGTTGCCGTTCGCCAACGCGACCGCGGCACCGACCCAATGGGCGCTGATGCCCGCGCCGAGCGGCGACCAGACGGTCCCGTCCCAACGCGCCACGCGCGCTGCAGCGACGCCGCCGATCACGTCGCCGGTGCCGCCGACGAGCAGGTCGCCGTTGGCGAGCACCCGCAGCACCTTGGCGGCGCCGTTCGTCCCGGGCGCCAACGCCGACCAGCTCGCGCCGTCCCAGCGCGCGATGCGCGTCGCGCCGGCCGCGCCGGCCGTGGTGAACTGACCGCCGGCGACCAGGTCGCCGTTCGACAGCGTCGTCAGGGCGTACACACCGGGGCCGGGCTGCAGCGGCGACGACCACGGCGGCCCGTCCACGCCGGCACCGAGAGCGGACCAGGACGTCCCGTTCCAGCGGGCGACGCGGCTGGCGCCGACCCCCTGCATCGTCGTGAACTCACCGCCCGCGACGACGTCGCCGTTGGCCAGGGTGGTCAGCGCGAGGACGCCGCCGAGCGCCGTCGTACCGAGCGTCGACCAGGTCGTCCCGTCCCACCGGCCGACGAAGCCGATCGTGAGGAAGTCGCCGGCCACGACGAACTGGCCGGTGGGCAACGCCGTCAGCGCCCGCACGTTGCCGAACGGCACCGGCGCCGGCAGACTCGCCCACGACAGCCCATTCCATTCGGCGACCCATGCTCCCGAGCCACTGGCGACCAGGTGGCCGTTGGGCAGCACACACAGGGCGATGACAGGGTTCGTCAACCCCAGCGACGACCACGAAACCCCGTCCCAACGCACCACCGACGTGCCGCCGGCGACGAGATCGCCGCTCGGCAGCGTCGCCAGCGCTCGCACGGTGCCGACGCCGGGGCCAGCACCGAGCAGCGACCACGACACTCCGTCCCAGCGGGCGACCGACGCACCACCGGCGACGAGGTCTCCGTTCGGCAGCACGGCGAGCGCCTGCACGTCCCCGACTCCGGGCCCGGCGCCGAGCGGCGACCACGCTCCGGAGCTCGGGTCCTGCACGGCGACGTGCGCCGCCGCAGCGGTGCCGACCAGCGTGAAGCTGCCGGCGACCACCAGTCGAGGCTGCAGGGGGCCGGCACCGTCGGGATCCCATCGGGTCGCGGCGCGGACGATCCCGTTCGCTCCGGGATAGCCGTCGGCGGGCTGCCACGCCGGCGTGCACTGCGCCGGCAGACTCGACGCGAGCACCGACAGCGTTCCGAGCAGAACGCAGCCGGCAACGGAGACTGTGGGCATGGCGCAGCCAGCATGTCGCGCTACCACGGAGCCGTCAATCCGACCCGGCCACGCGGCACGAGGCCTTCGTTTGCCGCAACGGCGCGTGAGCCCGCGAGCCGCAGCGCCCGACGGACGGGCAAGCCGGTGCGCCTCGAGCGCGCGCCGCCTCGGCGCGAGCGGACGCTGGACCCCGCGCACCGGCGGCGCCACCATGCCGCCATGGCGACGCGGAAACGGAAGGTGCGGGGCAAGTCCGAGGCGGCCGAACCAGCGCGCGGAGCAGACCGGCCGACCCGACTGGTCTACATCCACGGCATCGGTCGGCAAGAACCACGCGACGAACTGCGCCGCATGTGGGATCTGGCGCTGTTCGGCAAGGTGCTGGACGCAACCGCGCCGGTCGGCCGCACGCGCATGGCCTACTGGGCCGACGTGCTGCACGACGCCGCTCCCGCAGGCCCCGCGGCGCGCCGCACGGTCGGCATCGACGACCGCGAACTCGACCTCGACGCCGTGCTGGCCGACGCCGGCTTCGACGATCCGCCGGCGCAGGTCATCGACCTCGCCACCGGCCTGCTGGCGCCGCTGCGCATGCGGCCGCGGTCGGGCCCCGGCAAGCGCGTGCTGCCCCTGCCCGGCTTCCTGCGCCGACCGCTGGCGCGCTGGTTCCTGAAGGCCTTCGTCGGCGACACCGCCGCCTACTTCTTCCAGCCCGAAGTGCGCGAACGGATCCGCGAACGGCTGCGCGCCGAGCTGCCGGACGACCCCGCCGAGGAGGTCGTGCTCGTGTCGCACAGCATGGGCACCGTGATCGCGTTCGAAGTGCTGCACGAACGTGCCGCCGCCGGCCGGCCGGTGCAGGTGCGCCAGTTCGTGACGCTCGGCTCGCCGCTCGGCATCACCGAGGTGCAGGACAACCTCGCCTACGCGCTGGCCGTGCCGGACCAGGTGCGGCAGTGGGTGAACTTCGCCGACCCGCTCGATCCGGTCGCGCTCGACAAGGGGCTCGGCGGCGACTTCGCGCCGCGGCGCGGTGAGCACGGCCCGGTGCACGTCGACGACCGGCTGATCGTCAACGAGCGCACGACGCGCGGCAACCCACACTCCTCGCTCGGCTACCTGGCCGACCCGAAGGTGCGCACCAGCGTCGCGCAGGCGATCCGCTGGGATCCGATGGGCCGCTTCCTGGTCGCGCGCGACGTCGCCGCGGCCCTCGGCGACGGCGACCAGCGCCAGCCGGTGCTGATCGAGATCGTCGAACCGGGCCACGACGGCGAACGGGCCGACGCCACCGAGGCACCGGCGACGCTGGCGGACCGCATCGCCGACGCGGCGGCCAACCTCGAACGCATCGTCGCGCAGAGCGGTCCCGGCGCCGTCGAAGCCGCGCGCATCGACCCGCTGCGGCACTTCGTCGCCGCGCACCTGCTGCCGCACGAACTGATGCAGGTCACCGACGAACGCAGCGGCATGCTGGTCTGGTCGGTCTGGAAGAGCAGCAGCAAACGCAAGCTCGTGCTCAATGCCGCCCGCGGCGTCCAAGCCGATGCCGCCCGGAGCAGCTACCACGCGGCCGGCCGCGACGTGCACTGGGCGGTGCTCGACACCGGCGTGCAGGCCGACCACCCGCACTTCCAGCGCCACCGCACGATCGCGGCGGTCTGGGACTGCACGCAGCCGGGCCCTCCGCGCCGCGTGCCGCTCGGCTCGGCGCGCGACCACGACGGCCACGGCACGCACGTCTGCGGCATCCTCGCCGGCGAAGAAGCGGACCCGGCGCCGGGCGCACCGCCGCGCCGCGGCCTCGCACCCGAGGCGCGGTTGCACGTCTACCGCGTGCTCGACGACCAGGGCGAAGGCGAAGACGCCTGGATCATCAAGGCGCTGGACCACATCGCGGCCCAGAACGCCGACCGCGGCACGACGCGCATCCACGGCATCAACCTGAGTCTCGGCGGCCCGTTCGATTCGACGGTCTACGGCTGCGGCTTCTCGCCGATCTGCCAGGAACTGCGGCGCCTGTGGCGCGACGGCGTGCTGGTGGTCGTCGCCAGCGGCAACGAGGGCAAGATCGAGGTCGAGACCAGCGACGGCGAGGTCGCGCTGAACAGCCCGATGTCGATCGGCGACCCGGCCAACCTCGAGGAGTGCATCGCGGTCGGCTCGGTGCACCACAAGCGACCGCACCTCTACGGCGTGTCGGGCTTCTCGTCGCGCGGTCCGACCGCGGACGGGCGCCTGAAGCCCGACGTCGTCGCACCCGGCGAACGCATCGAGTCGTGCAGCTCGCGCTGGCACGACGGTGCGCCCCTCTACCGCAAGGAGAGCGGCACCAGCATGGCGGCGCCGGTGGTCTCGGGCCTGCTGGCCAGCTACCTGTCGGCGCGCAACGAGTTCCTGGGCCGGCCCGACGAGGTGAAGGCGCTGCTGCTGCGCACCTGCAACGACCTCGGCCGCGACCGCTACCACCAGGGCCATGGCCTGCCGAACCTGATGAAGATGCTGCTGGAGTCCTGACGCCGGGCGGCACCCCGCGCCGCCCGTGGCGGGCCGTGATCCACGCAAGTCATCAGTCCGGTGGCGCCCCCGGCCCGCGGGCCCGGCCTGAGACAACCGCACACCCCCGGCTCAACGGTCCCCGCGCCCGGCCCGATGCAGGCCGATCCACGGAGGGATGGCATGACGCTGCGTTCGTTCGGTTCCGTTCTCGCACTCGCGGCCGCGCTGGTCGCCCAGGATCCGCGGCGGTCGCCGCCGCCGGCGCCGGGCGGCGCCGCGCCGCGCACTGCCCAGCAGCAGGTCGAACGGCTGCTGACCGCCGTGCGCGACGGCGATGCGGTCGCGTTGTGGGACTGGCTGCCGCCGAGCTACCAGCAGGACGTCGAAGGGCTCGCGCACGCGCTCGCCAACCGCGTCGACGCCAAGACCTGGAACCGCGGCGCGAAACTGCTGCACCGGCTGGCCGCGGCCGCCGCGGCCAAGCAGCAGTTCGTGTTCGGCAACCGGACCGTCGCCGACCAGCTGCGCCGGAACGGCACCGACGCGCGTTCGGTGCAGGCGGCCTGGACCGCACTGACGCAGCTGCTGCAGCAGCTCGCGACCAGCGACCTCGGCTCCGTCGAGGGGCTGCGCGACTTCGACGGCCGCGCGTTCACGCAGCGTTCGGGCACCGCCCTGCTCGAGACGGTGTTCGCGCTGGCGCGCGCGTCGGGCCACGACCCGCTCGCCGACCTCGACGCGGTGCAGGTGCGCACGGTCGGCCAGCAGGGCGGCGAAGTGCGCATCGAACTCGACAGCCCGCAGCGCGGCACCGAGGTGACGACGTTCGTGCAGGTCGAGGGCCGCTGGCTGCCGGCGCCGATGGCGCGCGGCTGGCAGGACGGCATCGCCGAGCTGCACGACCGGCTCGCGGCGCTGCCGCACGGCGGCGACGCGCGCACCGCGGCGCAGGCCGGGCTGCTGCTCGGCGCGCTCGAGGGCTTCGTCAAGCAGCTCGAGGACGTCGAGTCGCAGGCCGACTTCGACGCGCTGTGCACACGCACGCTGCAGATGCTGGCGCCGCGGCCGGAGGCGACGCCGGCGCGGCACGGCTGAGTGCCCGTCAGGTGCCGCGCGGCTGGCCGACCAGCACGCGCGCGCGGCCGGTCATCGGCAGCGATGCTTCGTCGACGTCGAGCCCACGTTCGCGCGCGAGTTCGGCGAGGTGCCGCAGCCACGGCTTGTAGCTCATGCCGTTGTCGGAGCAGCACGGCACGATCGCGAACGGCCGCGCGTACCGCGCCGCGTACTCGACGATGACGCGCGTCGCGCCGTCCGGGTGCATGCCGACCAGCAGGTCGCACGCGCACGGCTCGTCGAGCGTGAACAGGCGCTCGGCGTAGCGGACCTCGGCGCGCTTCCAGCGGCGGTCGAACGTCGTCACGTCGCGCCCACGCGCCGACAGTTCGCTGTTCAGGCGACCCATGCCGCCGGCGATGTCGAACACCGTGCGTGCGGCCGGGAAACGGCGCACGACGAAGTCGGCGAACAGTTCGAAGCGCCGCCGGTCACCCACGGTCGGTTCCGCCGGCGCGCAGCACGGCCTCGACCGCGTCCAGCACCTCGTCGAGCTGCGCGGCCGTGATCACCAGCGGCGGCGCCAGCCGGATCACGTGGTCGTGCGTCTCCTTGCACAACACGCCGCGCTGCAGCAGTCGTTCGCAGAAGCGCCGCGCGCCGCCGGCGCTGGCGTGCAGTTCGATGCCGATCCACAGGCCCTTGCCGCGCACGTCCTTGACCACCGGTGCGCGCAGGCCGGCGAGCCGCGCGAACGCGCGCGCGCCGAGCGTCGCCGCGTTCTCGACCATACGTTCGTCGACCAGCGCTTCGAGCGCCGCGACCGCGACCGCGGCACCGAGCGGGTTGCCGCCGTAGGTCGAACCGTGGTCGCCGGGCCGGAACACGTCCATGACCGCGTC
This sequence comes from Planctomycetota bacterium, assembly GCA_016794425.1. GTDB lineage: Bacteria > Planctomycetota > UBA1135 > UBA1135 > UBA2386 > JAEUHS01. The sequence goes on along the minus strand of JAEUHR010000028.1, from coordinate 131,856 downwards.
GTCGGCGAGCATCGCCGACACCGGGTAGAAGCCGCCGGACAGCGCCTTGCCGAGGATCAGCACGTCGGGCCGCACGCCGTCGTGCTCGCAGCAGAACATGCGCCCGGTGCGGCCGAGGCCGGACTGGATCTCGTCGGCCATCAGCAGCACGCGTTCGCGGTCGCACAGCGCGCGCAGCTCGCGCAGGAAACCGGCCGGCGGCACGACGATGCCGGCCTCGCCCTGGATCGGCTCGACCAGCACCGCGCAGGTCCGCTCCGTGATCGCCGCCGCCACCGCCCCGGCGTCGCCGTACGGCACGCGGCGGAAGCCGGGCGCGAACGGGCCGAAGCCGCGGCGGTACTGCTCCTCCGCGCTGAAGCCGACGATCGTCGTCGTGCGGCCGTGGAAGTTGCCGTCGAACACGACGATCTCGGCCTGGCCGTCGGCGATGCCCTTCTGCGTGTAGCCCCACTTGCGCGCCGCCTTGATCGCGGTCTCGACCGCCTCGGCGCCGGTGTTCATCGGCAGCACGCGGCCGAAGCCGGTGAGCCGCGTCAGCACTTCGTAGAACCGGCCGAGCTGGTCGTTGTGGAACGCGCGGCTGACCAGCGTCGCGCGCTGCGCCTGCCGCTGCAGCGCCGCCAGGATGCGCGGATGGCAGTGGCCCTGGTTGACGGCCGAGTACGCCGCGAGGCAGTCGTAGTAGCGGCGGCCGTCGACGTCCCAGACGAACACGCCCTCGGCCCGCTCGATCACGATCGGCAGCGGGTGGTAGTTGTGCGCGCCGAGGCGGTGCTCGCGCTCGAGGAAGGCCGGCGTGCGCGACGCGGCTTCGGTGTCGGAGCGGCTCATGCAGGCAGGCTACGGAGCGGTGCGCGCGGCGGCAATTCGCCCCGCGTCAGGCACCGCGGCGGCCGCCGCCGCCGAGGCCCGAGAGGCCCGGTCGCACCGGCGCCTCGCCCAACACGCGTTCGCGAAACTGCGCGAACGCCTTGCCATCACCACCGCGCACGACTTCGAGCGCGGCCTCGAGCCAGGCCTTGGTGTCCGGCTCGGCTTCCTGCGCCGCCGCCGCGGCCAGCCGGTCGGCGAATGTGGTCTCGCGCCGCTCGGCGAGCACGCAGGCCGCGGTCGCGCGCACCTTGGCCGAACCGTCGCGCAACGCGTGCTCGAGGCCCGCATGCACGCGCTCGCGATCCTCGAGCCGACCGAGCGCCAGCACCGCGTGGGCCCGCACGTCGGTCGACGGCTCCTTCGTCAGCACCTTCTCGATCTGCGCGATCGTGTCCTTGCCTGCGGGCGCGGCGGCGGCGAGCGCCCGCAGCAGCCGTCCGCGCACGCGATCCGCCTTCTCCGCCCTGCACGCCTTCAGCAGCGGCGCCGCCGACTTCGGCTCCGCCAGCCGCTCCAGGCCACCGGCGGCCGCACCGCGCACGGTTTCGTCCCGATCCTCGAGCCTGGCGGCCAGCACCCCGTACCAGACCGGCGGCGACACGACACCGATCGTGTCGAGCGCGGTCGCGAGCGGCTGGCCGGTCACGGTCTTCAGCGTCGTGTCGACGAAGGCGATCGCGTCGGCACGGTCGCTGCGCATCAGCAGTTCGACCTGCTGCAGGTTGCGCAGGATGCCGCCGCGCGACTTCTTCAGCTCCTTCAACGCTTCGTCGACCTGCTGGTCGGTCGGCGGCGGCGTGTTGTTGCCGCGTTCGACCGAGCCGAACGCCAACCGCGCCGGCGCGCGTGCCCCCGGACCGAGCTGCCACACGAAGCCCGGATCGACGCGGCGGATCGCATCGACCCAGACCCACTCGAGTTCACCCTTGGTCACCAGGTACGGCACCGAACTGAGGATCGTGCCGTCCGGCCCGACGAACACGTGTTGCGGCGCGATGACGTCCTCGCCGGGCCCGATCTTCAGCACCTGCAACCGCGCTTCCCGTTCGGCGGCTTGTTGTTGCGCAACCGTCACGCCCGGGACGCAGGGCACGGTCGCCGTCGTGCAGAACACGTTGATGGTGTGTTGCGACAGCCGTGCCAGCAGCGGGTCGCGGTAGTGGTCGGCGACCAGCAGCTCGTTGGCGCGTTCGCCCGCCATGTGGAAGGCGAGCAGGAGCACGCGCTGCTCGGTCGCAGCCAGCGTGCGCGCTTCGGCGAGCGACGGCGTCCAACGGATCGAGGTCTGCGACCGCAGCGCCGCGCACGGCAGGGCGGCGAGCAAGACGGTGAACGAAGTTCGGAGCGACATGGGAGATCGGCGGTGCTGCGCTGGCCGGTGCAGCGACGTCATTGTCGCACCGCACCGGCAGGGGACTCCACGCGGCTGCTGCGCCGCCGACGTCGGGCGAGGATCCGCCGCACCTGGTCGAGCTTCGGTCCGTCGAATCGCTGCCGCGCCAGCACGACCGCCGCCAGCACGAACATCGCGCCGACACCGGGCCCGAACAACACGACCAGCGCCGACTCGACGCTGGCCGGCTGCGCCGCGTCCCCTTCGACGTAGCCGGCGAGGTCCAGCACCAGGCCGACGACGCCGACCGACACCGCGCGCGCGAGCTTGCTGGCGAAGCGCCAGATGCCGAAGAACGCGCCGGACCGCAGCTGCCGCGTGCGCACGAGGTCGTGGTCGAGCACGTCGGTCAGCATCGCTTCGATCAGCACGATGCAACCGACGAACGCGGCGAGCCCGACCGCGCCGACCGACAGCACCAGCGCGAAGTCGCCGGCGCCGGCGACCAGGTACAGCGCCGTCGTGCCGAGGCCGAGTACGCCGGCACCGAACACCACCGGCCGTCGTTTGCCCCACCGGCGCGCCACCGCGACCCAGGCCGCGATCGACAGCGTGAACACCGCCAGGAACACGACCAGCACGGTCTGGGTCTGCACCGCCGACAGCCGCAGCCGGTGTTCGTAGTAGTAGAGGAACGTCGCCGCGTTGACGCCGATGCCGACGGTCGCGACCACGTAGGCCGCCAGCAGCGGACGGAACGCGCGGTTGCCGAGCACCGACGCGACGGTGTCCGGACGCGCCGCGTCGGTCGGCGGCGGTTCGAGCCAGCGCACGTGCCGCGTCGCGCGCCAGGTCGAAGCCGCGGTCAGCACCACGGCCGCCGCCGCGACGACACTCGCCGCCGGCAGCGCCGCGGCACCGCCTTCGCTCCCGGCGAGGAACAGCGCCGGCAGCGCCGCCGCCGCGAGGGCCCCGAGGTTGGCGCCGGCGAAGCGCCAGCCGAACAGCGTCGCGCGCCCGTGCGGGTCGGCGGTGATCTCGCCGGCCATCGCCGTGTAGGGCACACCGAGCACGGTCATGCCGGTGTTCAGGAAGCAGTAGGCGAGCAGCAGCCAGACGAACTTCGCCAGCTGCCCGTCCAGCCCCGGCGGCCGGAACAGCGCCAGCACGCCGAGCGCGAGCCAGACCGCGCCGGGCAACAGCCAGCAGCGACGACCGCCGAAGCGCGGCCGCAGCCGGTCGCTGATCACGCCCATGATCGGATCGGTGATCGCGTCCCAGACGATCGCGATGCCGATCGCCAGCGCGGCGAGACCGGCGTCCAGCCCGACCTCGTCGGTGTAGAACACCAGCGCGTAGAGCCGCAGCATGGTCTCGACGAGGTTCAGCCCGACCTCCGCGACCGAGTAGCCGGCCTGCACCGACAGCGGCACGGTGGGCGGACGGGGCGATGGTTCGGTGTCGCGCATGGCTCCGCGGCGGCGGCGCATCATGCCGCGCGCCCGGCCGGAACTGGTGCTTTCCGTGGCACGACCGGTCCCGCCGGATGCACGTCCGCATCGGTCGGACCACGCGGTCGGCCGAGCCGCACCGGACGGCGGACCGCAGCGCGGGCGCGGAACAGATCCGCCTTCCTGCTTGCAGAAGGGCCCTGCCGCACAGCATCGTGCCGGCTCCAAGACCCCGACCCCGGCGCACGCCGGGCCCGGGCGATCCAACCGAAGGAAACCATGGCCAGCGAAGACGCCCCCGAGAAGAAGAAGCGCAAGCCGAACCCGGCCCTGATGAAGCCCGTCCAGCCCGACGACGTCCTGGCGAAGGTCGTCGGCGCCCAGCCGATGCCCCGCAGCGAGATCACCAAGAAGCTGTGGGACTACATCAAGAAGAACGGCCTGCAGGACCAGAAGGTCAAGACCAACATCCACGCCGACGCGAACCTCAAGGCGGTGTTCGGCGGCAAGGAGAAGGTCACGATGTTCGAGATGACCAAGCTCGTCTCGGCGCACATCAAGGGCTGATCGGGCACCCCGGTCGCCGCGCGGGCCAGGCTCGATGTCGACGGCACCCACGGAACGGCCGTCCGGCCGGAGACAGCTCGGCCGCGCACTCTGGCTGCTGCTGCTGTTCGCGGCCGTGGTCGCCGGCGGCAACGCGCTGGCGTTCCTCTGCGACGACGCGTTCATCCACTTCCGCTACGCGTCGAACCTGCGCGACGGCCACGGGCTGGTCTGGAACCCGCCGCCGTGGGCCCCGATCGACGGCTACTCGAGCTTCCTGTGGTCGGTCTCGGTCTGGGCCGGCTGGGTGCTGAGCGGCGTCGAACCGCCGCAGTCGGCCAACCAGGTGTCGATGCTGCAGGGCCTGCTGCTGTTCGCGGTCGTCGCGGCGGCGGCGTTCCGGATCCGCGGTCGCGACGGCGCGCCGCTGCCCGACATCGCGGTGTTCGTGACGCTGGCGGCGGTCGCCGGCAACCGCACGTTCCTGCAGTGGCTGACCGGCGGCCTCGGCACGTCGCTGTTCAGCCTGACGATGGTGGCCTGGACCGTGCTCGCATTCCGCGCCGCCGACCGGCGCGGGTCCGGCTGGCTCGCGGCATGGTCGTTCGCGGCGGCAGCAGCCGGCCTGGCCCGGCCCGACGGGCTGTTGTTCGCCGGCGCGACGCTGGCGATCGGCGCACTCGACCTCGTGCGCGGCAGCCGGCCGCGGCGCGCGACGCTGCTGGCGCTGTCGCCGCTGCTGCTGATCGCGGTGCACCTCGGCTGGCACCGCTGGTTCTACGGCGAGTACCTGCCGAACACCTTCTACGCGAAGGTGTCGGCGCCGTGGCCCGAGGCCGGCAGCCGCTACTTCCTGTCGTTCGCGTTCGAGCACGGCGTGTTCGCCTGGCTGCCGCTGGCGCTGGTCTGGCTGGTCGTCGAGGCCCGCCGCGCGCGCGGCCAGCTCACGGCTTCGCTGTGGCGCCAGCTGCCGCGCGTCGCCGCGGTCGCCGCGGTGCTGGTGCACCTCGCCTACTACACGCTGCGCGTCGGCGGCGATCCGTTCGAGTACCGCGTGTTGAGCCAGCTGGTGCCGCTCGGCGCGCTGTCGGCGGCGGCGATGGCCGCACGGCTGCGGTCCGGCGCGCTGGTGCCGGTCGCGGTGATGCTCGGCCTCGGCGCGGCGGCGTCGGTCGGCTGGGTGCACTACGCGTACAGCGAGCCGAAGCTGGCGGTCTACTACACGCCGGTCGCGCCGCAGCTGCCGCGCTGGCTGCAACCGCTGTGGCGCCATCACGACCGCTGGCAGGCCTGGCTGCACATGCAGGTGCTGTGCGGCCGGCCGCGCGTGCACGCGCAGTTCCTCGACGGCCAGCGCGCGATCTTCCCGCCGCGCGAACGGCACGCCTACGACGCCGAGGACCGGCCGGTGATCGCGCTGCGCGGCGTCGGCTACTCGGGCTGGGCGCTGCCCGACGTCGCGATCGTCGACGAGCTCGGCCTCAACGACTGGGTCGCGGCCCGCACGCCGGCGGCCGAACTCGGCCACCGCGTGCTGCCGAGCGAACTGCTGCAGGCCGCGCTGGCGGCCGCCGACCCCGACGGCGACGGTTCGCTGGCGCGCGACGACCTGATCCGTGAGTTCCAGCAGCGCACCGGCGTGCGCCAGGACGACGTCGCCGGCATCGTCGACACGCTGCTGCTGCTGTTCGCCGGTGCGCGGCCCGACGCCCTGACCACCGCCGAGGCCGCGCGCATCGAGCCGTTCCTGGCCGACCTGCGCTTCATGGCCCACTCGCGGCTGGCGCCCGGCGACTACGTGGCCGCATTCGACCCGAACGTCACGATCGAAGCGGGCCGCGTCGTGATCCGGCCGCGCACGGCGCCGCTCACCGGCGACCGCGTGCGCGCGATCGAAGCCGAGTGGCGGCGGCGCGTGCGCGACGCAGCGCACTGACCGCCGGCACGCTCACGGCAGGACCGTCACGCGCACCGCGTGGCTCGCCTGCAGACCGAACCCGGCACACGGATCGGCCGCGAGCCACGCGAACTGCGCCGCGACCACGGTGCCCGGCGCGATGCCGACCAGCGAAGCCGGCACGCGCGCACGGCCGTCGGCCGACGCCTGCACGGTCGCGAACACCGCGGCCGGCCCGAGGTAGGCGACCAGGTCCACCACCGGCACGCCGGCCGGCAGCGGGTCGCCGAGCAGCAGCGCCGCGATCGAGTCCGGCGGCGCCTGTGCCGCCAGCAGCGCGAAGTCGATCGTGCCGGCGCGGGCCGCCGTGCTGCCGTTCGCCCAGCCGCCGCCCGCGCACGCAGGCGACGGCGCACCGAGGCAGGTGACGCCGGTCGGCAGCAGTGCGTCGTCGCAGGCCTGCCACACGCGCTGCACGAACGGGAACGTGAGCTGGTTCGAACTGCGCACGACGAACACGCCGCTGGCGTCGTGCGCGCGATCGACCCAGCCGATGAAGCCGAACGCGCCGGCCGCGTGCGCCAGCGTCGTCGCACCGGTCGCGTCGCGCCGTTCGAGCCACATGCCGATGCCGTACGGCGCGGCGTCGGGATGCGGCGTCGCCAGGATCGGCAGCCACGAGGTCTGGTCGGTCAGCATCAGGTCGACCGCCGCCGGCGACAGCACGGTGACACCGTTCCTGCTGCCGCCGTTGCGCAGCATGTCGACGAACGCCGCGAAGTCGCCGAGGTTCGACTGCGCGCCGCCGGCGATGCGCGGGTTCGGTGTCGCGCCGAACGCGGCGTAGTCGGTGGCCTGCATGCCGAGCGGCCCGGCGATGCGCTGCTGGAACAGCGCGTTCCAGGCCTGGCCCGACGCGACCTCGCAGACCGCGCCAGCGACGTGCATCGACACGCCGCCGTAGGCGAACGCGCTGCCGGGCACGTAGGCGAGCGGCACGTTCGCCAGCTGCTGTGCTGCCTGGCGCAGCGTCACCGTGTCGTCGCTGATCAGCGGGTGCGACTCGACCATGCCCGAGGTGTGCGTGAAGCACATGCGCAACGTGATCGCCGCCTTGGCGCCGACGTTCCACTCCGGCAGCCACTGGCCGACCGGATCGTCGAGCGTCAGCACGCCGTCGTCGACCAGCGTCATCAGCACGGCCGCCGACAGCGTCTTGGTCGCCGACGCGATCGGCACCACGGTCGGCAGCGTGAACTGGCCGACCGCCTGCGCGTAGGCGGGCAAACCGTGCTGGTCGACGCGCAGGCAGTTGCTGCCGCTCAGCGGGAACGTGGTCAGCACGTCCTGCTGGATCGACGGCAACGCCAGCAGATCGTGGCAGGGACCCTGCGCGAGGGCAGCACCCAGCAGGAGGGGAAACACGGACAGGTTCGGCATCGACATCGTGGGCGCCAGTTGTCGGCACCGGCCGCGCTGGGACAGGAGATTCACGATGGCCGAGGTCGTGCCCGCATCGCGGCGCGCTATGGCGTCCGTGTTGCCGCGCCGCCCACGCCGAAACCCGCATGAGCACGACAGCCATCGACCGTCCCGCGCCGCCCTTGCACACTCCAGCCTGGGACCGCTGGTTCGTCGCCGGAGGCGCCTGGCTCGTACCGGTGCCGATCGCCGCGTTCCTGCTGTGCCAGGCTGCCGGGCTGTCGGTCGCCGCCGCCGAAGATGTCGTGACCCTGCTGGTCATGGTGCCGCTCGGTGGACCACACGTGTTCGCGACCTACACGCGGACCTACCTGAACCCGAAGTTCCGCCGCGAGGAACCGCTGCTGTTCGGACTGGGCCTCGCCGTACCGCTGATCATCGTGACCGCCGTCGTCGCCAGCGCCTTCTTCGACGTCACGATCGCGGGCTCGCCGCCGATGCGCTACGTGCTGACGTTCTTCTTCTTCTGGGCCGGGCTGCACATCGTGCAGCAGCACGCCTTCGTGCACGCCGCACTGCCGCGGCTCGCGCCGCGCGCGAAGCGGTGGGACGTCGTCGAAGTCGCGGTGATGCTGCTGGCGATGTACCCGGCGTCGCTGTTCCGCATGTCGATGGTCGACACGACCGACGCCAGCATGCGGTTCGCGAATCCCGACGCGCTCGCCACGCGGGTCGTGACCTGGCTCGGCGGCAGCGCGCAGTGCGCCGACGACTACGTGTTCCGGATCGGGCGGGTGGCGCCGGCACTGCCGGGCTGGCTCCTGCACCCGGCCGTCTGGATCGCCGTGACGGTCGCCTTCGCGATCGTGCTCGCTTTGTTCGTCGCCCGTGTCCGCCACGAACGTCGACGGGGCATCGAGGACCCGAACCGCACGCGTCTGGTCGCCTCCATGGCACTGGTCGGCGCGACCGTACCTCTGCTACCCAACCTCGACAGCGCGTTCCAGGGACTGAACGCCTGGCACAGTTTCCAGTATCTCGGCATCGCCTGGCTGATGAACCGTCGCAGCCTCGCCCGCGGCGAGATCGACAGTCCCTGGTTCGCTCGCATCGCCGCCGACGGCGCGCAGTGGCGCTTCTACCGCACGGCCCTCGGTGCGACGCTCGCGATGGTCGCCGCTCTGCTCGGCACGGCGTGGCTGCTGACCCGGTTCGGCGGCGGCGAGTTCGCGATGTTCGGACACGACGAACCGCTGCGCGACGCGGCCGGCAATGCGCTCTACCGGCCGGGCGCCGTGCTGCTGGCCTACTACCTGCTCGGTTTCTCGCTGCTGCTCGTGCACTACCTGCACGACGGCGTGTTCTTCTGCCGGCGCCGCTACCTGCGCGGCAGCACGATTTCGACGCCGTAGTGGTCGGAAACCGGTCCCACCGGGTCCGGCGCATCGTGCACGCGATCCCCGTGCAGCGGCGCCTCGACCCGTACGAACACGTGGTCGATCTCGGCCGGCGGCTGCACCTCCGCGAGTGGGTTGCTGACGTGGTCGTAGGTGGGCAGGCCGCAGGGTGCGTGGCGGAAGCCCAGCGCCGCGAGTCCGTCACGCAGGCACACGAACTCCGGGTCGCCCGGCGCACAGTTGAAGTCCCCGACGACGGCAGCGAACGGCACGGTCGCGTGTTCCGCCAGCCAGCCCAGCAGCTCGTCGATCTGCCGGCCGCGGACCGGGCCGTCGGCGACGCCACTCTGCAGGTGGAGGTTCCAGACGTCGAGGTCGCGATCGGGCAGTGCGATCACGGTGCGCAGCGCGCCCTTCGCGACGACACGCTCGACGCCGGCCGCCGCGGAGAAGTGCCGCAGCTCGGCGCTGCGGACCGGATGCAGCGACAACGTCAGCAGACCCGTGCCGCCGACCAGGCCGGTTTCGCCGGCCGGGCAGGCACGGTGGTAGCCGATGCGCGCGAACGCGGCCGCGGCCGCTTCGGTCCAGACCTCCTGCAGCGCCAACACGTCGACCCCCCCGTCGCGCAGCGAATCCGCGATGCGCGCGCAGCGGCTCTCGGCAGCCGGTGCGAGCGGCCAGGGCAGCGCGAATACGTTCAACGTGCGCAACCGCAGACCGTCGTCGTCGCCCGCGCGTGGCGCATCGAGGCCGACCGGCGACGGCAGGATCGCGGCGCGGCCGGAGCGGGACGTGCTCGCATGCAGCGCGACGACGACGAGTGCCGCCGTGACGACCAGCCTCTGCGTCGCCATCCGCCAGCGAACCCGCCGCCACACGGCCGTCGTCATGACGAGATGCCAGCTTCCACGGCGGCGTGCAACGGCCGTGAGGACCATGTGAAAGCTGGCTGGAACGGTCGCTGCCGGTACACCGGCGCCATGCCACCCGTGCTCTGGGTCTGTCTCGGCGGCGCCGTCGGCTCCGGCCTCCGCTACCTGCTGTGCGACTGGATCGCGCGCACGCCGCCGCAGGCGTTCCCGCTCGGCACGCTGCTGGTCAACGTGGCCGGTTCGTTCCTGCTGGCGCTGCTGATGGCGGTGTCGCTCGGCACCGCCGCGGTGCCGCCGACGCTGCGGCTCGCGCTCGGCGCCGGCGTGCTCGGCGGGTTCACGACCTACTCGACGTTCGGCTACGAGACGTTCGTCAGCCTGCAGCACGGTGACTGGGGCACCGCCGCCGTGAACGTCGCCGCGACGGTCGTCGGCGGCCTCGGCGCCTGTGCCCTCGGCTGGACCGCGGGCCGCTGGCTGGTCGGCTAGCGGCGCGCCGAGCTGCTCCACCGCAGTCGGCGCGCCGAGCACCCGGTGCGCAGCGGTCAGAAGCCGCCGACCTGCGTGGTCTGCGCGTTGCTCAGGTCGAAGCACGAGCCGCCGGTCGGGCACGGACCGAGCGTGATCGCCTGCCAGACCAGACCACCGTAGATCAGGTTCGGGCTGTTGGCCGGAATCGGAACGACGATGCCCACGCTGCTGCCGGCTGCCACGGTGCCCGAAGTCCAAGTCAGGGCATTCGCGCCGACCCACAGGTCACAGGCGCCGAACGGGGCCACCGCCTGCGGCGCGACGTTGTACATCACCAGGAACGGCAGGTTGAACTGCGGACCGGGGTTCTGCAGCGAGAACCGCAGCGCATTGGGCGCCGCGTTCGTGTAGGGCCGGAAGTAGTCGCCCTGCGGCCGGGCCGTCAGGTTCAGGGCCGCGGCAGGTGCCATCGAGGTCGCACAGGGCGATCCCCTCCGCGTGACCGTGCCGAGGTTCAGCAGTTCGACCACACCGCCGCGCCCCGCGACGATCGTCGTCGATCCGTTGCCGAACACGTCGCCGGCATCCAGGCCGCCGGTGTAGGCGCTCGCACCGCCGACGACGGTCATCAGCGGGATCACCGACAGGCCGACCGCGGGGTTCAGGACCGTCAGCGACCCACCGCCGCCGGCGACCAGATCCACCCGCCCATCGCCCTGCAGGTCGCGCACTGCGACCAGCTGAGAGCCGATCGACGGTGTCGCGTACGCCGACAACACCTGGCCGGCGGCCAGCGGCCAGATCGAAACGCTGGCCTGCGCGCCGAACGGGTGGCCGACGGCGACATCCGCGGCCCCGTTGCCATCGACGTCGGCGCTCGCCGCCACGCGTTCGCCGAAGCCCGAGTTCGGCGTCGTGGCATAGGGGACGTTCGTCCAGTCGATGGTCACCGCCCCGTTGATGATGCTGCACAGCGACACCAGGCCACAGTTCTGGGCCTGCGGCGAGTCGTAGCCGGGCGCACCGACGGCCAGGTAGTCCCGACCCTGACTGTCGCGATAGACGTAGGCGAGGCGGCGGCCGAAGTCGCTGGTGTTCGGCCGCTGGATCGTCGTCACGGTGCTGCGCGCGATCAGATCGTAGATCGCCACCGAGGACGATGCGGCCCCGCTGGCCGCTCCGATCGCCAGCTCGGGCGTGCTGGTTCCGGCCTGGTTGCCGATCATCACCAGCGCCGAGCCGAACCCGGCGCCGCCGTTGATCTGGAACCTGAGCACGGCCTGGTTGCCGACGAACCCGTAGACCGAGACCCGGCCGAGATTCGGCTCGCCGATCGCGAACTCGGGCGAACCATCGCCGTCGAGGTCCGGGAGCCCACACAGCGACTCGCCGAAGCCGCTGCCGCCGGCAAGCGTGGCGAGCACGCTGCCACCGTTCTCGGTCCCCAGCAGCTTGACCTGCGCCGTGACCGGATTGCCGGCGAGCACGTCGAGTCGGCCGCCGCCGTTGACGTCACCGATGACGGCGACGGTTCGACCGAACGACGGCGACGCGTCGGTCCACTGGATCTTCTGCGCGGCGAGCTCCGAGCCTGCCAGAGTCATTGCGATGCCGGAGCCGAGTGAAAACAGACTGATTCTGCCCTGTCGTGCAAACATGAAGTCACCTTGTGAGTGAGGGGGTTGTGGTCGCGAGCGACGTCGAACGACGTGCTCACGACACCCAGGACGACGAGCAGCGACGCGTCACGCAGGATCCGTCGTGCTCGTCGCCCCGCCCGCCGCAGCTGCTTCGCACCGTCGGGCCATCGCGCTCCGAACGGGCGACGGCAGTTCCACGAAGTCAGAACCCGCCGCCGGCGCCGGTGCCCGCGGCGAGCACCGCGAGGCGCGGCTGGCCGCTGCCGGGCAGGCGCACCACGAAGCACGCACCGCCGAGGGCTGCGTCCTCGCACCAGATCAGGCCGCCGAGGCGCGCGACGACCGCGCGCGCCGTCGCGAGGCCGAGCCCGGTGCCGGTCGGCTTGTCGGTCAGGTGGTCCGGCAGCTGGTGGAACTTGTCGAACACCGCGCTGCGATCGCGCGGCGGCACGCCGGGGCCCGAATCCTCGACGCGCAGCTCCCAGCTCTCCTCGCGGCCGGCGACCGTGACGTTGACCTGGCCGCCGGACGGCGTGAACTTCAGCGCGTTGTCGATCAGCGCGCGCGCGACCTGCCGCAGCCGCGCGCGGTCCGCGACCAGCGACGGCACCGCTTCGCCTTCGACGAACTGCAGGTCGATGCGCCGCGACACCGCGGCCACCGCGTGCGCGCGCACGACGTCGCGCACGACTTCGGCGCCGTCGACGTCCTCGAGCGCGAACACCGCCTCACCGCTCTCGAGCTGCAGGAAGTCGAACATCGCGTCGACGAGCCGGCTCAGGTGCAGTCCTTCCTCGTGGATCACGCGCACGAACTCGGGCCACTCGGCACTCTCGCCGGGCAGCAGCGTGCGCAGGATCTCGGTGTAGGCGCAGATGTTCGTCAGCGGCGTGCGCAGTTCGTGCGAGACGCTGGACAGGAACCGGTCCTTGAGCCGCTGCAGCTCGTAGCCGCGCGTGCTGTCGACGAACAACAGCAGCGCGCCGAAGTGCTGGCCGGTGCGCGGCGACACCGCGTCGACCGCGGTCAGGTCGTAGACGCGGTCCCGGCACGACAGCCCGGAGTAGCGCACGTGGGGCAGTTCGTCGGCACCACGCGGGGCACCGTCGATCACGGCGCGCCACGCTTCGCGGGCCATCGACGCGAGGTCGGGCATCAGTGCCTCCCACAGCGGCTGGCCGACGGGGCTCTGCGTCGGCCGCCGCAGCAACGCGCGCGCGGCGGGATTGGCGAACACGATGCGGCCGTCGGCAGCGACGATCACGATGCCCTCGCCGAGTGCCTCGAGCAGCGTGCGCGTCGGTTCGTCGGCGCCGTCGAACGAGACCGCGGCCGCCGCACTCGCCGCCGGCCCGGCGGTGCCCGCGGCGGGCCGTGGGCGGTGACCGAACCACCGTTCGCCGAGCACGGCCAGCAGCGCCGCGACCAGCACCACGGCGGCGGTGCCGGCGCCCCCACCACCGAGCGCGACCAGCAGTGCCAACGCGACGGCCGGGCCCCACGTGCGCACGCACGCGAGCCGGTCGGCGGCTACCAGAGTACGGACTGGTGCTCGCTCCTCCTGCGACACCTGGGTTGCGCGCATGGCGAGTCCACGCGCGTCATCGGTCACCCGGGACACGATGCTTGACGCGGGTTCCGGCTGTAGGCGACCGCGGTCGCCGGCCGATGAACGCAGCAAGTGAGGAACCGCATGCGCCTGCTCGCACTCTGCCTGATGCCGCTGTTGACGGCGCAAGATCCGGCGCCGGAAACGACGCCGCCCAGCCCCGACACCACGGCCACCACGCCGGCGACGACGCCGACGGACGACGCGGCCGCACCACCGCAGGGTGGTGAACTCGAACGGCTGCAGGCCGCCGAACGCGCCGGTACCAAGGCCGATCCGGACGTGCTGCGCGCGCTGGCCTGCGGCGACGACGCGGCGATCGCCGCGCGTGCCGCGTGGCTGCTCGGCCGGTGCGAAGCCGCCGGTGCCATCGACCAGGTGCGCGAGGTCGCGACCGGCAGCCGCCACGCGACGGCACGGCTGCAGGCCATGCACACGCTGGTGCAGAAGGCGCAGGTCGCCTCGTTCCAGGCCGCGGTCACCGCGCTGGAGGACCAGGACCGCGCCGTGCGCACGCTGGCCGCGCAACTGATCGGCAAGCTGCGCCGCCCCGCCGGCACCGCACCGCTGGTGGCGCTGGTCGAACGCGGCGAACGGCCGACCGACGGCCCGGCGACCGACCTGCAGGCGGCCCTGCTGGCGCTGCAGGATCTCGGCGCGGCGGACCAGCTGCTGCGCGTCGCGACCGCACTGAACGACCGCCCCGCGAATGGCACCGGCGAAGCCCTGACCTGGTGCTTCCAGCAGCTGGCGCCGAAACTGGCGCAGGAACCGCAGGTCACGCTGCTGCTGGCGGCGCTGGACCACCGCGAGCCGCTGCTGCGGCGCTACGTGATCGGCCGGCTCGGCGAACTCGGCGTGCGCAGCACCGCGCAGGCCCTCGAAGGCCGGCTCGCGCAGGAGACCGCCGAGCTGCGGCCGCTGGTCGAGGTCGCTCTGCAGCAGGTGCGCGGCGACGATCGCCCGCAGCCGACCGACGAGTTCGAGCGTGCAGTGCAGAACGCGAAGGCGCTGGCGGTCCGGCTGCAGGCGCGCTGGAACGGCATGTCGACGCAGGACCGCGCGATCGCCGGCTCGATCCCGATCGCGCTGCTGCTGGTCGTCGTCGTCATGGGCCAGCTGCGGCGCCGGCGCGCTCGCGCCGATGCGACCGCCGCGGCACTGGCGCTGGTGGCGCCGTCCGAGGAGCACCTCGAGCAGCTCGCCGCCGAAGCCGAGGAACTCGCCGCCGCCGCCGAACAGGAAGCGATCGCGGCCGACGCCGAGGAACCCGCCGCCGCGCTGGCCGGCGACACCGACGGCTGGGGCGAACCGACCGACGCGACGACCGACGAGGCCGACGTCGATGCGGCGGGCCACGGCCGTCGCTGAACCGCGGCGGCGCGCGCGCCACCGGACGGCAGCCGCCTGCCTGGCCGCCGCCTGGTGCGCCGGTGCGCTGCCCGCGCAGACACCGACCGTGCGGGCGACGGTCGCGGCGGCGGCCGCCCGCAGCGGAGTGCCCGGCATCGCCTGGTGGTGCCGCACGTTGCCGCAGCGGGCCGACTGGCCGGCGGCGCGGGATCCGGCGCTGCCGTTCGCGGTGCAGATCGGTGCCGACGGCCTGCGTGTGCTCGGCGACGGACTGCCGTTGCCGCGCGACGTCGTCGCCGCCGGCACGGTCGCGCTCGGCGGCAGCGAGGTGCTGTGGTTCGCGTGCCGCAGCGACGGCAGCGAGGACTGGTGGCTCGGGCTCGACACCGCGGCACCGGCGGCGTGGCGCGAGCAGCTGCGCGCGCTCGGCGCCGACGTGCTCGACGAACCGCGCCAGCTCGACGCCGCGGTGGTCACCGGCCACCTCGCCGGCGCGCTGGCCGAAGGCGACCCGCGCGCCGAGCTGCTGCGGCTCGGCGCCGCCGCCTGCGGGCAGGTGGCCTGGAACGCCTGGCGCACGCCGACGCACCTGCGCGTGCGCGGGCGCAGCGAAGGCGGCCTGCTGCTGCCGGCCGCACTGCTGTGGCTCGCGCACGACGGCGGCCACCGCACCGTGCCGCCGCTGGCGCTGCGCGCGTTCGCGGCGCGCGACGGCGATCGGGCCGAGGCCGCGCGGCAGAGCGTGCGTGCGCCCGGGCCGGGGACCGAAGCGGCGCTGCTGGCGCTGCTGCACGCCGACGACCAGGTCGCGTTCGCGGCCGTCGACGCCCTGCGGCGCCTGGGCGCGAGCGCGGCGCTGCCGCAGATCGTCGGCGCCGCCGGCCCCGAGGCGCCGTGGACCTCGCTGGCCGCGGCCGATGCGCTGCGCGCCCTGTGGCAGAACGCCGATCCGGCGGTGCAGCGCTCGACGCGCGCCGCCGTGCAGCGATGCGCCAGCGTCGCGGTCCGGGCCGTCGACCTCGACGCCATCGCCGGCGCAGCCGTGTCGCCGCGCCCCGCCGAAGCCGCTGCCGACGCCGCGGCCGCGCGGCTGCGCCTGCTGGTCGTGCTGGCGCTGACGGCGATCGGGCTGCACGGTCTGTGGTTGCGCGAACGCTCGCGGCGAAACGCGGCGGCAGTCTGACCGCCGCGATGTCGCGGCAGCAGCGCGGTCGCTAGACTCCGCGCCCCGCCGCATGTCCGAGTCCCCTGTCGCCGCCCGCACGCTCTGGCAGCACGTCGTCGCCAGCCTGCGCGGCGAGCAGCACGACTACACGCGCGGATCGCTGCCGGCCGCGATCCTGTTGCTGGCGATTCCGATGGTGCTCGAGATGGCCCTCGAGTCGACCTTCGCGCTGGTCGACATCTGGTGGGTCAATCGCATCGACGACGGCTGGTTCGGCTCGGTGCCGACCGGCGGCGCCGCGGTGGCGGCGGTCGGCGCGACCGAGGGCATGCTGTCCTTGATCTACTCGGTCGCGTTCGGCCTCGGCATGGCGGTGACGGCGATGGTCGCGCGCCGCGTCGGCGAAGGCGATCTGCCCGGCGCCGCGGTCGCCGGGTCGCAGGCGATCGGCCTCGGGCTCGTGCTCGGCATCGCGCTCGGGGTGCCGTGCCTCGTGTTCGCGCCGGAGCTGCTGACGCTGATGGCCGACACGCCGAACACGGTCGCGGCCGGCACCGGCTACGCGCGCTGGATGCTCGGCGGCAACGTGATCGTGATGCTGCTGTTCCTGCAGAACGCGATCTTCCGCGGCGCCGGCGATCCGATGCTCGCACTGAAGACGCTGGCGATCGCGAACGGCATCAACCTGGTGCTCGATCCGCTGCTGATCTTCGGCCTCGGTCCGTTCCCGCAGCTCGGCGTGACCGGCGCCGGTGTCGCCACCTGCACCGGCCGCGCCGTCGCCGTGATCTACCAGTTCCACGTGCTGCGCCGCGGCCGCGGTCGCATCCGGCTCTCGCCGCTGCTGCGCTTCGACGCCGGTCCGATGTGGACGCTGCTGCGGCTGTCGGCCGGCACGGTCGGCCAGTTCCTGATCGCGACGACCAGCTGGATCTTCCTGATGGCGTTCGTGAACCGCTTCGGCGCAGCGGCCGGCGCCGGCTACACGACCGGCCTGCGGCTGTTGATCTTCGCGCTGCTGCCGGCCTGGGGCCTCAGCAACGCCGCCGCGACGCTGGTCGGCCAGAACCTCGGCGCCGGCCAGCCCGAACGCGCCGAACGCGCGGTCTGGCTGACCGCGATCTACGACATGGTGTTCCTCGGCGCGGTGACGATCGTCGTCGAGCTGTGGCCGCGCGAGATCGTGCAGATCTTCGTCGGCGACCCGGCCGTGCAGGCGCACGCGGTCGACACGCTGCGCATCCTGGCGTCGGGCTACGTGTTCTACGCCTGGGGCATGGTCGCCGTGCAGTCGTTCAACGGCGCCGGCGACACGCGCACGTCGACCTGGCTGCACTTCTGGTTCTTCTGGGTCGTCGAGCTGCCGCTGGCCGCCGTGCTCGCGTTCGGCTTCGCGCTGGGCCCGCTCGGCGTCTACTGGTCGATCCCGATCGCCGAGACCGGCTTCGCGATCGCGGCCTTCGTGATGTTCCGCCGCGGCCGCTGGAAGACCATCAAGGTCTGACGCGCGCGCCGCGGCGGCGGCCGCCGGTCACTGGAACTCGATCGTGATCGGCGTGCTGAGCTCGAGCGTGCCGCTCGGGTCGAACGCGAGGCTCTGGAACACGACGTTGCCGACGAAACCCGCCGGGATCGGCAGCATCGGCCAGCTCGCGAAGCCGCCGACGTTCAGCGCGAACGTGTGGTAGGTCGGCCACGGGTAGAAGTCCGGGAAGCCGAACAGGCCGAACGGATTGCCGAACGACGGCGTCGCGGTGTTGGCGGCGGCGGCACCCGGCGTCCAGAACACGAAGTGGATCGGATACGACGAGACGATGTCGACCAGCTGCGAGCCGAACGGCAGGCCGGCCGGCGGCACCGCGACGACCGGGTCGCGCGGCTCCATCGCGTAGCGCAGCGTGCGGGCCCGCGTCAGCGCGTTGACGTAGCTCGGCGCCAGCGCCGGTCCGACCGGCGCGATGCCCATCTGCGCACCGGTCGTCGGGCCGCCGCCGCACGGCGTGCCGGCGAGGCCACACGGCAGGTTCACGATCTGGCCGCCACCCGCGGTCGTGCAGAGGCCGGCGCCGGTCATCGTCTCGGTCGAGAACAGGAACGCGGGCACCGGCACCGGCGACGCGACGCAGCCGCCGACGGCGACCGGCACCGAGCGGTCGATCTCGAGCGCCTCGGTGTCGCCGGCGACCGCGATGCAGTTGCCGAACCGGTCGTTGATCTGCGCGGCGGCGACGAACGCGTTCATCTGCGCCTCGGTGTGCACCACGACCGCGCTGTTCGGCAACACGGCGGCGATGCGCAGATCCGGCGTGTAGACCATCGCCGCGGCCGGGATGCACACGACCGCGCCGTCCTCGACCAGCATCGCGCCGCAGGCGGTCACCGCCGGCGTGTCCTGGTCCAGCGAGAAGTAGACGCCGAGCTGCGGGTCGAACGCGATCGCGTCGACGTCGATCGGCCCCACCACCATCATGCCGAGCGCCTGCGCGATCTGTTCCTGGCGCAGGAAGTACTGCACGCGGCCTTCGTTGCCGAGGCCGTCGCGCACGATGCGGCCGACGTCGCCGGGCCGCAGGCCGGGCGCGCCGCTGAGACCCTGGCCCATCGGCACACTCGGCGAGAAGAACACCGTGCGGGCGTTGGCCAGCGCCACGGTCGTCGCCGGTCCCTGCACGTCGAGCAGCGCGTCGATCGTGCCGAACAGCCCCGGCTCCCACCACTGGGCGTCGCCGTCCTCGTCGCCGGCCATGGTCTGGTAGCAGGTGCGCGGCGCCCACTTCTCGGCCGAGAACAGCGCACACGGCGCCGAGAAGTCGATGTGCGCGACCTCGTTCGGCCACAGCCGCTGCAGCACCGTGCCGGCGCTGCCGGACAGGGTGCGCTCGGGCTGCGAGTAGGTCAGCAGGAAGTCGCCGGCGTTCTGCGCCGCGGCGATCGTCGCCAGCGCGAGCGGGGCCATCAGACGGATGCGGTTTGCGTTCATCGGGAATCTCCGGGGTAGTCGAGGGACACCCCGGAAGAACCGTCCGCCGCCGAACGCACGCGGATTTCCCGACCGCCACGCGGCTCGGCCCGCCGGTCCGGGACCGGCGGGCCGGCATTCGCGGCGCGGCCGCCGGTCAGAAGAACTCGACCGTGATCGGCGTGCTCAGCTCCCAGCTGCCGCCGGGCGGGAAGGCCAGGCTCTGGAACACGACCTTGCCCACGAAGCCGCCGGGCACCGGCACCATCGGCCAGCTGTTGAAGCCGCCGCCGGTCCAGGTCCAGAAGTTCGGGTTCGGGTAGAAGTCGGGGAAGGTCAGCGGCACGCCGAGGATGTTCGGGAACGACTGCGTCGCGGTGCCCGGCGCGAACGCGGCCGGCGTCCAGAACACGAAGTTGAACGGCCACGGCGACGAGATGTCGACCATCTGCGAACCGACCGGCAGGCCCGCGGCCGGCACGTTGACGATGTGCTGCTGCGGCTCCATCACGTAGCGGTAGGCGAACGTCGACGCGATCGAGTTGATGTAGCTCGGCGCACCGAGCGTCGTGCTGGCCGCCTGGATGCCCATCTGCGGGCCGAACGTCGGCCCGCCGCCGCAGCCGCGCGCCGCGGCACCGCACAGGCCGTTGTAGATCGTGCCGAAGCCCTGCGTCGTGCACAGGCCGGCGCCGGTCATCGTCTCGGTCGAGAAGATCAGCGTCGGCACCTGGATCACGACGCCGGTGCAGCCCGGGTTGGACTGGATCGGGCCGGACCAGTCGATCTCGAGCGCCTCGGTGTCGATCGCGTTCGGGATGCAGTTGCCGAAGCGGTCGGTCAGCTGCGCGTTCCAAACCATCGCGTCGACCTGCGCCTCGGTGTAGACGACCTCGGCGGTGTTCGGCAGCACCGCGGCGACGGTCAGGTTCGGGTTCCAGGTGATCGCCCAGTCGGGGATCGTCAGGATCGCGCCGTCCTGCACGAACGCCGGGCCGCAGCCCAGCATCGCCGGCGTGTCGATGTCGAGCGAGAAGAACACGCCGATGCCCTGCGCCCAGGCGATCGCGTCGACGTCGATCGGCGTGTTCAGCGGCAGGCCCATCGCCAGGTTGATCTGCTCACGGCGCAGGAAGTACTCGATCTGGCCTTCGACGAACCCCGCGTCGCGCACGATGCGGCCGACGTCGCCGGGCCGCAGGCCCGGTGCGCCACTGACCGCCGTGCCGAGTGGCACCGACGGCGAATAGAAGATCGTGCGCGCGTTCGCGAGACCGCCGACCGGCGTGGTCGCCGCGCCGGTCATCAGCGCGTCGATCGAGCCCATCATCGTCGGCTCGAACCACCAGGTGTCGAAGTCCTCGTCACCGGCCATCGTGTGGAAGCAGGTGCGCGGCGCCCACTTCTCGGCCGACAGGCTCGAGCACGGGCCGTTGGACCATTCGAGGTGCGCGACCTCGTTCGGGTAGAGGAACCGCAGCACACCGCCGCCGCTGCCGGACAGCGTCAGTTCGGGCTGCGAGTAGGTGAGCAGGAAGTCCGGGCCCTGGGCCACGGCAGCGGCCGCGAGGGCCAGCGGAGCGAGCAGGAAGGAGCAGGTGCGGGTGGTCATGTTCATCGTCTCTTGGGAAAGCGTTCACCCGCCGAAGAACGCTTTCGCCACGACCGCACGCACCTGGCTCGAATTCCGGCCCGGCGGTCAGACCACGACCATGACCTGGTCGAGCGGGCGGCGTTCGAGCGCCCGCGCCGGCACGCGGCAGCCGTCGGCGGGCCAGCCGACCGGGATCAGCAGGAACGGCCGTTCGTGCTTCGGCCGGCCCAGGATCTCGCCGAGGAACGCCATCGGACTCGGCGTGTGCGTCAGCGTCGCGAGGCCGGCGAACTGCGCCGCCGCCAGCAGCAGGCCACAGGCGAGGCCGACCGACTCCTTCAGGTAGTAGACCTGGCCGCCGTCGTCGCCGTGCGTCAGCTGGAACACGACGATCAGCCACGGCGCCGTGGTCAGGAACGCCTTGTTCGCGTCGGTGCCCAGCGGCTCGAGGTCCTGCAGCCACTCGGCGTTGGCGCGGCGGTCGTAGAACTCGCGCTCCTCGGCTTCGGCGCCGGCACGGATGCGCGCCTTCACCGCCGGGTCCTGCACGCAGACGAACCGCCACGGCTGCTTGTTGGCACCGCTCGGCGCACTGTGCGCGGCGCGCACCAGCCACTCGATCGTCGCTCGCGACACCGGCCGGTCGCTGAACTCGCGCACGCTGCGGCGACGGCGCACGACGTCGTGGAACGCCGCGGCCGCGGCCTCGGCCGGCAGCGCCGGTTCGTAGCGGTCGGGATAGGGCACGTAGTGCACGTCCATCGCGACACGACAGCGCACCGCGGCACCGTGCACAAGACGCCGACGCTGGCCGCCGGTCGCCCGGCTCGCCATGATCCGCCGCGTGAGCGCCCCACCGCCCGGCCCGGCCCCGCTGCCGCAGGAACTCGAGGACGCCGTGCTCACGATCCTCGAAGGCGACGACGCCGCGCGCGACGACGCGCTGCAGGCGCTGCTGGCCGCGCACCCGCAGCACGAACGCGCGCTGCGCGCGTGGCTCGCGTCGGCCGGCGTCGCGGTGCGCGGCACGATCGTGGGGCCGACGCCCCTGCCCGGCGGTGTCGGCGCCGCCGGCGCCGAACGCGAACGGGACCGCGACCGCGACGACGCGCTGCCGCGACGGCTCGGCGCCTACGTGCTGCAGGCCGTGCTCGGCCGCGGCGGCTTCGGCACCGTCTACCGCGCCGAGCAACAAGAGCCGATCCGGCGGCCGGTCGCGGTCAAGGTGCTGAACCCCGGCATGGACTCGCGCGAGATCCTGGCGCGGTTCACGGCCGAGCGCGAGGCGCTGAACCGCATGGACCATCCCGGCATCGCGCGGCTGCTCGACGCCGGCACGACCGACCGGGGCCGGCCGTTCTTCGTCATGGAGCTGGTCGAAGGTCCGACGCTGCTCGCGTGGTGCCGCCGCGAGGCGCCGTCGGTCCGCGCGCGGATCGAGCTGTTCCTGCTGGTGCTCGACGCGATGCAGCACGCGCACCAGAAGGCCGTGCTGCACCGCGACCTCAGCTCCAACAACGTGCTGGTCGCCGACGTCGCCGGCCGGCCGCAGCCGAAGATCATCGACTTCGGCATCGCCAAGTCGCTGGCCGACCCGCTGCTGCAGGGCGGCGCGATGACGTTCCAGGGCACGCTGATGGGCACGCCGGAGTTCATGAGCCCCGAGCAGGCCGAGGGGCGGATCGGCGACATCGACACGCGCGCCGACGTCTACGCGCTCGGCGTGCAGCTGTACGAGCTGCTGACCGACCGGCTGCCGGTGCCGGGCCACCTGCTGCGCGCGCAGGGCTTCGCCGGCATGGCGGCGGCGATCCGGCGCCATCCGGTCGAAGCGCCGAGCGCGATCGCGCCGCCGGCGGTGCGGTCGGCCTTGCGCGGCGACCTCGACGGCATCCTGCTGAAGGCGCTGGCGAAGGAACGCGACGAACGCTACGCGACGGTGTCCGAGTTCGCGGCGGACCTGCGGCGCTTCCTCGCACACGAACCGATCGCGGTCGCGCCGCAGTCGACCTGGTACCGGCTGCGCAAGTTCGTGCGGCGCCATCGCGCCGAGTCGGCGGCGATCGCGATCGTCGCGATCGGCCTGCTGGCCGCCGTGGTCGTGATGTCGTGGTCGCTGCACCTGGCGCAGACGGCGCGCGATCTGGCCGAGGCACAGCGCACCGCGTTGGCCGCGAAGGCCGACGCCGGCTTCCGGCTGCTCGCCAACGAGGGCCGGCTGCGCGCGGCGATCGCGGCCGCCGCCGCGCTGCCGCCGCCGTGGCCGGTGCACGAACGCAGCTACACCGGCTGGCTCGCCGAGCACGGCGAACCGCTGGCCGCCGAGCTGCCGAAGCTGGCCGAACGTCTGGCGGCGCTGCAGCAGCGCCGCGACGCGAGCGACGGCTCGTTCGCCGATCCGGCCGACCAGCACCTCGCCGACGCGCTGCAGCGGCTGCAGGACGCGCTGCGCGAGTTCACGGGCGAGAGCGGCGTGCTGCCGCGCGTGCAGCAGCGGCTGCGCTTCCTGCGCGAGGTCGTGCAGCCGGCACTGGCCGACGCGGGCTGGCGCACGTGCACCGACGCGATCACGGCCAGCGCGACCTACCGCGGCCTGCGCCTCGCGCCGCTGCCGGGCCTGGTGCCGCTCGGTCCGGACCCGCACAGCGGGCTGTTCGAGTTCGTCGACCTGTGCAGCCAGGCCCCCGGCGAGCCGCTGCCGCAGCGCGACGCCGTCGGCCGGCTGCAGCTCGGGCCCGGCAGCGGCGTCGTCTTCGTGCTGCTGCCAGCCGGCACCGTGCAGCTCGGCGCGCGCCGCGGCGATCCGGGCATGGCGCAGAACGACGACGAGGCCGAGGACGACGAACTGCACGGCGAGTCGATCGCACTCGACGAGTTCCTGATCGCGCGCACCGAACTCGACGCCGCCCAATGGGCCCGCCTCGGCGGCGCGCCGCTGGACGGGGCCGATCCGCGGCTGCCGGCGGTCGGCATGACCTGGTTCGAAGCCACGGCGGCGCTGCGCGCGGTCGGCATGCTGCTGCCGACCGAGGCGCAGTGGGAATACGCCTGCCGCGCGCGCACGCCGACGCCGTGGTGCACGGGCGCCGACCCGCTGGCGCTCGCGTCGCACGGCCGGTTCGGCGGCAGGCCGCAGCGACCGGGGCTGCTGCAGCCGAATCCGTTCGGGCTCTACGACCTGCACGGCAACGTCGCCGAGTGGTGCCGCGACGAGAAGCTGCCGTACGGCCGCGTCGCGCTGCGCAGCGGCGACGGCCTGCGCGGCGGCAGCGACGACGGTGCGGCACCGCGCGTCGTGCGCGGCGGCAGTTCGCACGACTCACCGCTGGCGGGCCGCGCATCGGCACGCGCGGCGCTGGCGCCGACCGCCCGCGACGGCGCGGTCGGACTGCGGCCGACGCGGCCGGTCACGCACTGAGTTCGGTCACTGCGGGAACGCGGTCGACCACTCGGGCTGCAGCAGGCGGCGCTCCGGCCGCGCGAACTCCGGCAGCTGCGGCGCCGCGGCCGCGGCCACGGCCGGCGGCCAGCCGAGCGCGCGCGCCCGTTCGCCCAAGGCCGTGACGCGCGCTGCGTCGCACGGCACGCCGCGCCCCGCCGCGTGCAGGTAGGCAAGCAGCCACGCGGCCTCGCCGTCGCCGGCCTCGGCGCCGCGCACCAGCGTCGCCGCGGCGCCGGCGAGGTCGATCGTCGCGCCCTCGGCCGTCAGCGCCAGCCGCGCGATGCCCTTGCTCGCCGGCAGGTCGTCGGCGCCGGCACGGCGGTAGAACGCCAGCGCGCGAGCAATGTCGGCCGGCACCGCATCGCCGACCTCGTGCGCGAAACCGAACAGGAACGAACTGCGCGCGCGGCCCTGTTTGGCCGCCGCGTCGACGCGCCGCATCGCCGACTCGAGTTCCTGGTCGGAACGGCGCGCGCCGCGGAACAGGTACAGCGCGACCAGGTTCTCGCTGGCCTCGATGCTGCCGCGCGCTGCCGCCTGCGCGAACCAGTGGGCCGCCGACTTGATGCGCACGCGTGCGTCGGCCGAATCGACGTGGCCGGCCAGGCTCAGCAGGCCGAGCTCGTTGTAGGCCGCCGCCGAACCGCGCAGCTCGGCCTGGTTGCCGGCCACCAGCACGAGGCTCTTCTCGGCCTCGCGGCGCCCCTCGGCGACCGCGCGCTTCCAGAACGGGATCGAGTCGCCCGGGTGGTTCTTGCCGCCGACGTAGCCACTGCCCCACAGCGCCGCGAACACGACGATCCACAGCGCCATGTGCAGCGCGTTGCCGGCGCGCGGCGAGCGCGCGGCCTCCCAGCGGGCATTCAGGCGCCCGGCGAAGCCGCTGCGTGCCAGCGCGTCGAGCCGCTGCACGCAGAGGTTCAGCACCGGCACCGGGAACAACTTCGCGAACAGCTCGGGCGCGCCGATCGCCCGCAGCAGCTCGAACACGACCACGTAGCCGGCGCCGTAGCCGATGCCGAACAACGTGCGGCCGAGGTGCGTGCGCGGCGACGTCGACGGATCGGTCATCAGCAGGTGCAGCCCGAGGAACGCGGCCGCCGGCAGGTTGGTGCTGCCGAACAGGTAGACGCCGGTCGCCTGCGTGTAGGCGAAGTTGATCGCGACCATCGTCACCGCGGCCGCGAACGTCATCAGCGTGACCGCGAAGAAGTGCTGCACGACGAGGCCGAGGCCGAACAGGAACACGAAGATCTGCGGCGGCAGTTCGATCGTCGACGCCAGCGGCTTGGCCCACGTGAGGTCGACGGTGCCGGTCGCGATCAGCACGATGGCCGTCACCGCGAGGCCGAAGCCCGACGGGTTGAAGACGTGCGTGCGGCGGCCTTCCTTGTGCCACTTCACGAACTCCTTGCCGAGCAGGCCGATCGTGATCATCGCGAACTGCCAGACGAACCAGTCGTCGCGGAACCAGATGAACAGGTTCGTGCTCAGCACGATCGGCAGCGGACCCGACGCGAGCCGCCAGGTGCGGCCGCGCGACCACGCGAACAGCGCGTCGAACGCGTACAGGTAGATCGCCTGCGCGACCACCAGCGGCAGCTGCGCGAAGATCGGCCGCGTGCCGTCCGACTGCTGCCAGAACCAGCCCCAGTACGCGTACAGACACAGCTGCACGCAGGCCTGGATGTAGTGCTGGCGGACCGGTGGCGCGACCTCGACCGCGAGCCGCCGGCCGCGGCGCCGCGCCAGCACCGCGACCGCGACCTGCCAGACCAGCAGCGCACCGGCGGTGCCGGCGAACGCGGCCAGCATGTGCGGGTGGCCGTGCACGCGCGGCAGCGCGACGAACGCCGCCAGCGCGGCGATCAGCACGATCGGCAGCTTCGTCAGCGCCGGCGCCGGCCGGCAGGCCGGCGGCTCCGCGACCGGTGCGGGCACCGAGCGCGGCGGTTCGGCGACGGTCGCGGCGGCAGCCATGGTCCGGACAGCCTAGCGGGTCGGTGGCCGCCGTGCCTGTACCGTCCGAGCCGGCGTCGCGGTAGGCTGCAGGCTTCTCGCCGAGGTGCCCACCATGCGTTGGTTGCCGTTGTTCGCGTTGCTGTTCGCCGCCTGTGCCACCCGCTACACGCCGAGCCCCGACCGGCCGTTCGAACCGATCGCGGCCGAGTTCCAGTCGACGCACGCGATCGTGCTCGAGAACGACCAGCCGCCCGGCGAGGAGGTCGTCAGCGGCCCGTGGCGCATCGACTACCGCGCCTGGACCGACGTCGCGATCCAGATCACGCAGCGCGAACTGCAGCAGCGCGGCATGACCGTGACCGCCGACGCGCCGCGGCGGCTGAAGCTGGCGCTCGAGTTCGCGACCACCGAGACCGGCTGGGTCAAGATCACGTCGGAAGTGCGCCTGCGCGTCGAGACCGGCGACGGCTACCGCGCGGTGTTCACTGGCACCAACAGCTCGACGATGGCGGCCAACACCAAGCGCCAGATCGACGGCGCGATGATGCGCGTCGTCGTCGCGATGCTCAGCGACCCGAAGATCACGGCCTACCTGACGCGGTGACGGCCGGTCACGGCAGGCCGAGCACGCGCCGGATCGCCGCCTGGTCGACCCGGCCGCCCGCGAAGTCGTCGAACGCGCGCGACGGCGGCGTGATCAGGTGTTGCGCGATGAACGGTGCGCCTTCCTCGGCGCCCTGCTGCGCGTCCTTGAAGCAGCACTCCCACTCGAGCGTGGCCCAGCCCTCGTAGCCGTACTTGGTCAGCAGCGTGAACACGGCCGTGAAGTCGACCTGGCCGTCGCCCGGCGACCGGAACCGGCCGGCGCGGTTCTGCCAGCCCTGGTAGCCGCCGTAGACGCCGGTGCGGCCGTTGGGCCGGAACTCCGCGTCCTTGACGTGGAAGCAGCGGATCCGCTCGTGGTAGAGCTCGATGTACTCGAGGTAGTCGAGCTGCTGCAGCACGAAGTGGCTCGGGTCGTAGAGCAGGCAGGCACGCGGGTGCTCGTCGACGTGGTCGAGGAACGCTTCGAAGCTGGCGCCGTCGTGCAGGTCCTCGCCGGGGTGCACCTCGAACGCGCAGTCGACGCCGAGCTCCTCGGCCAGGTCGAGCAGCGGCCGCCAGCGCCGCGCCAGTTCCTTGAAGCCCGCCTCGACGAGGCCCGCCGGCCGCTGCGGCCACGGGTACATCGTGTGCCACATCAGCGCGCCGCTGAACGTCGGCATCGCGGTGAGCCCGAGGTTGCGGCTCGCGCGCAGGCACGCCTTGACCTGGTCGCTGCCCCAGCGCGACATCGCCTCGGGCGTCTGCACGTCGGCCGGCGCGAACGCCTGGAACATCGACGTGTACGCCGGGTGCACGGCGACCAGCTGGCCCTGCAGGTGCGAACTCAGTTCGCTGATCTCGACGCCGGCCGCGGCCGCGGTGCCGCGCAGCTCGTCGCAGTAGGCCTTGCTGGTGGCCGCCTTCTCGAGGTCGAGGCAACGGCGGTCCCACGACGGCACCTGCACGCCGGTGTAGTCGAGCTCGGCGGCCCAGCGGCAGGCGGTGTCGAAGCGGTCGAGCGGCGCGCGGTCCGACAGGAACTGCGCGAGGAAGATGCCGGGGCCTTTCATCATGGCGGGAACGCGCTGGGCAGCGCGGTTGCACGTTAGCCCGCAGGACCGCCGGCGTCAGCGGCCGATCGTCACCCAGCGGCCGGTCCGGGCCGAGCGCAGCGCCGCGTCGAGCACGCGCTGCACGGCGACGCCGTCCTGGAAGTCGGGCCGGAACGGGGTGCCGTCGTGCAGCGCGCGCACGAAGTCGGCGAGGTGGTGCACGAACGTGTGCTCGTAGCCGACGATGTGGCCGTCCGGCCACCAGTTGGCCGCGTACGGGTGCAGCGCGTCCATGCACAGGATCGTGCGGAAACCCTGCGCGTCGGCCGGCCCGGTGCCGGTGAACAGCTCGAGTTCGTTCAGCCGCTCGAGGTTCCAGCGCAGTGCGCCGCGCTCGCCGTAGACCTCGATGCAGTTGTGGTTCTTGCGGCCGGTCGCTGTGCGCGACGACTCGAACGTGCCGATCGCCCCGCCCCGGAAGCGCGCCAGGAAGCAGAACGCGTCGTCGACGTCGACCGCGGCGGTGCCGCGGCCGGTGCCGGTCGGGCGCCGCTTCGTGAACGTCTGCTGCAGGCCGCAGACGGCCGCGAACTCGAGTCCGGTCAGCGCGCGCACCAGGTCGATCAGATGCGCATCGAGGTCGCCGTGCGCGCCGCTGCCGCAGCGCCGCCGCTCGGTGCGCCAGCTGGCCGGCGCCGCCGGGTCGCGCAGCCAGTCCTGCAGGTAGCAGGCCCGCACCTGCCGCACGGCACCGAGCTCGCCGCGGGCGATCAGCCGCGCCGCCAGCGCCGTCGCGGGCGCCCGCCGGTAGTTGTGCCAGACGCCGGTGCGCACGCGCTGCCGCTTCGCCAGCGTCGCCATCGCGACCGCTTCGGCGGTGGACAACGCGAGCGGCTTCTCGCACAGCACGTGCTTCTTCGCGCGCAGCGCGGCCAGCGTGATCGCGTGGTGGCTGTCGTTCGGCGTCGCGACGTCGACCACGTCGATCGTCGGATCGGCGAGCACGGCGGCGAGGTCGGTCGTCGCGCGCTCGAAGCCGAGCTGCTGCGCCGCCGCGTCGGCGCGCGCCTGATCGCGACCGACCACGACCGCCGGCACGACGCGGCGCGGCAGGTCGAAGAAGCGGTTGACCTGCCGCAGCGCATTGCCGTGCGCGCGGCCCATGAACGCGTGGCCCACCATCGCCACGCGCAACTCCGGCCGCGCGGCCGCGGCAGCCTTCCGTTCTCGATCCGACTTGGCCATCGCCGCACCATAGACAGCGGCGCGGCCGAAGTCGCCAGCGCGGCCGGCGGGTCTCAGCGCGTGCCGCCGAACAGCACGCGCACGTTGCGGTCCCCCGCCGCGTGCGTGGCCCAGCCGAAGAACAGGTCCGGCACCGCGTCGCGGTTCCAGTCGCCGATGTCGAACGCGAGCCTGGCGTCGCGATCGCCGATGCGATCGGCCGACACGAACTGCGGACCGGTGAACTCACCGGCGCCCGAGCTCAGATAGAAGCCCACCGACGTGCTGCGCTGGCCGAGCTGGCTCTGGAACTCGATGGCGACCACGGCATCGGTACGGCCGTCGCCGTTGACGTCGGTCAGCTGCAGCCGCGTCGGCAGGCCCGGCGCCAGCGGCTGCGGCGAGGTCAGGCTCTCGACGAACGCGCCGACGTCGACCCCCGGCTGACCGGGCTCCGGCAGCGCGACGTTGCGGAACAGGTGCAGCGCAGTGTCGAGGCGGCTGGCGACCAGCAGGTCGACGCTGCCGTCGCGATCGAAGTCGGCGGCCGCGATCGCGGTCGGCGCGCTGCCGGCGAACAGCACCTGCGGTCCGGTCGACACCGCACCGGGTACGAAGTGGTCGCCCGCCGGCGTGGCGCCGGCTTCGTAGCGGAAGAACCGCACGTGGTCGCCGTCGGGGGCACCGGCGGTCGTGCCGCGCGGCACCGCGACCGCGAGTTCGAGCACGCGCACCCCGTCGGCGGACACCGCGAAGTCGCCGAGCGCGATTGCGGCGGCGTTGCCGTGCACGGGCGTCAGCGCGGTCGGTTCGTGGAACGGCAGCTCGGCGTCCGTCGTCGTCACGCGGCCGCGCAGCAGCGCGATCGCCGCGTCGCCTTCGCCCTGCGTCGCGTGGGCGAACGACAGCAGCACGACGAGATCGAGCAGACCGTCGCCGTCCACGTCGGCAACCGCGGTGCGGGTCGTGTCCGCCAGCGTCGCGGCTTGGATCGACGGCAGGCTGCTGGCGAGCCGCAGTTCGCCGGAAACCGCGTCCGGCGTCTGGTCCGCGCCGCCGCCGCTGGTGCCGCCGGACGTGCCGGGCTCGTCGTGGCGCCAGATCGCGACGCGCGAGTCGGTGCCGAGGAACACGAGCCGGTCGATGGTGGGCCCCGCGTCGGGCAACAACGTCATCGAGCCGGGCAGCAGTCCGTTCCATTCGAGCTTGCTGCTCTGCGTCGGGAAGCCGCCGAAGCCGTCGTTGGCGATCAGCATCACGCCGCTGCCGTGCGCCAGCGCGAGGTCGCGCTGCAGGTCGCGGTTGGCCGCGCTGGCGCCGTGGAAGTTGCCGCCGACGATGCCGCCGATGTCGAAGTCGGGCACCACGGTGCCGGCGTCGGGCGGCAGCAGGATGCGGAACGGCGACTGCGGATCGACGTAGATCAGACGCGTCGACAGGCGCCGTTCGACCTGGCCGTCGATGTCGCTCTCGTGCAGCACGTAGACCGCCTGCACTTCCGGCGACGTCGGTGTCGGCGGGAACGCGCGACCCAGGTGCAGCGCGCGGATCTCGCGCGGACGCTCGGCGCCGAGGTCCGCGCCGAGTTCGACGCCGCCGGGCACCTGCTGGAAGCCGCTCGCGTCGTACCGCAGCAGACCGAACGACACGAGGCTCGGATCGCCGGCGTCGGACAGCACCAGTTCGAGCGTCGGTTCGCCGTCCAGTTCGCCGATCAGGCTGCCGCCCAGCGGTTCCAGCGGCAGCAGCTGCACCGAACTCGCGGCGAAGAACGAACGCGGCGCCGTCTGCGGCAGGATCGCCAGCGTCGGCGGCGTCGCCTCACCGCCCGGTGCCGGCAGGCCGGCGAGCACGAGCCCCAGCGACTGCAGTGGTGCATCGCCGCACGCGTGCACGCCGACGGCCTTCGACAGCGGATCGGGCACGTAGCCCGGCAGCACCAGGTCGAGCTGCTGGCCCGCGGCGAACGAACCGTCGCCGTTGCCGTAGGCGATGTCGAGCTGCAGCGTGCTGCCGCGCAGCAGCACGACGTCCTGGTTGCCGTCGCGGTCCAGGTCGGCGATCGCGAACGCGTCGTGCCGCAGCGGCCGCACCGGCAGCTCGACCGGCGCCGCGAACGCCGGCAGGCCCGGTCCCAGCGGCCGCGCCAGCAGGACCTGCGGCAGCGCGCCGGGCGGGGCGTCGTCGTCGGGCACCAGCAGCAGGTCGACGATCGCGTCGGCGTCGAACCGGCCGGTCCGGCAGGCGCGCACGCACGGTGCACCGCCGATCCGCACCACGTCGCCGAGCGGCGCCGCCGGCCGCGCGCGGCCCAGCACCAGATGGTGCACGGCGCTCGCGGCGCCGGCGTTGGCGACGAACAGGTCCGGCACGCCGTCGGCGTCGAAGTCGCCGGCGCACAGGTCGCGCGGATTGCGTTCGTCGGCCGCCTGGTGGTCGCCGATGCGGCGCGGGGCCGCGAACGGCTGGAACATGCCGTTCTGCTGCGCCAGCAGCAGCTGCAGGAAGCCCACCCCGCCCTGCGCGGTCAGCACCGCGAAGTCGGGCGCCTCGGCCGCGCTCGCGTCGGCATCGAGGAACACCGGCGTCACCGCCACCGGAGCGGTCTCGAGCACGACCCCGCGCGGCCCGAAGAACGGCTTCGGGTTCGCGAACAGGAACACCTGGCTCGCCTTGATCGGCACGCTGACGCCGTCGAGCTGCGCCCGCAGCACGATGTCGACCGAGCCGGGGCGGCCGTCGGGCGAGGCCGGCATCGTGAACACGAGCCGGTCGGTGCCCGACTCCGCGGGACGGAAGTCCTCGGCCGCCAGCTGCGTGATGCGGCCGCCCTTCGCGAACTCGATCGCGATGCGCGAGAAGTCCGGGGCCGGCGCCGGCGCCGCGTCGAGGTCGAGCGGCACCAGCGCCGTGCCGATCAGCGTCACCAGGCTGCCGCCCGTGGTCGGCCCTTCACCGGGCAGTGCCAGCGCGATGTCGGGCCGGTAGTACGCGTTGGCCACCCTGGTCGACTCGCCGGCGACCGCGTTGCGCACGAACAGCCGCGCTGCGGTCGGGAACGTGCTGCCGGGCACGACCGCCGACAGCACCGTCGTCGGACCGGCGCTGTCGACCTGCAGGTCCGTGCAGGGGCGCAGCAACTGCGCCCGCGGCAGCCCGGCAGCCGCCGGCGCCGGCTGCGGATCGTCGGTCTCGACGAACATCTGCAGCGCGCCGACGTCGCCCGGCGGCAGGCCGGTGACCTGCAGCGTGACGCGTTCGCCGATCGGCGACACGAAGCGCTCGCTCGATCCGGACGGCAGCACCAGCGCGGCGACCGGCTGGCGCACGAGCTGGACCGGCACCGGCGCGGCGACCGGCCGGCCGTCGACGCGCACGACCAGTTCGCCGGCGACGTCCTGCAGCGTCGGATCACCGACCGCGGCGCGGATCGGCGCCGTGTCGAGCGTGAACGTGACCTGTGTCGAGCCGCCCTGGCCGCTGACGACGGGGTTGGCCTGGTCGACCGTGACGCCGTTCGCGACCAGCTGCACCGACAACGGCGCCGACGCGGCGATCTGCGCGTTCGCGACCACCAGCGTGCGCACCGCACCGGGCTCCGGCTGCAGCGGCAGCAGCCGCGCGACCGACACCTCGGGTGGCCGCGTTTCGGTGGCACCGCCGCGATCGCTCGACGCGAGACCCGTGATCAGGCCGGCGCCGCAGCCGCCGAGCGGCGCGAGCGCAGCACACACGAACAGCGGGACCAGGCGGCGGCACATGGGCTCGACAGTGTACCTCGATGCGGACCGCCGTGCGTCGGCGCGAACATCCGCTGGCAGCGGCGGCTCGACGTCGTCCCGCTGCCGCCGGATGGTATGAAGGCGCCATGTCGACCCTGTCGCCAGGCGTGCCACCGCCGCCCCCCGAACGCCGCGTGTTCTGCAACCGCACCCTGAACATGCGTTCGATCCGCGCGGTCGGCTTCGACATGGACTACACGCTGGTGCACTACGACGAGCGCGCCTGGGAGGCGCGCGCCTATGCCCACGTGCAGCAGCACCTCGCCGACCGCGGCCTGCCGGTGGCCGACCTGCGCTTCGACCCCGAACGCTTCGCGCGTGGACTCGTGCTCGACCGCGCACTCGGCAACGTCGTCAAGGCCAACCGCTTCGGCTACGTCACGCAGGCGACGCACGGCACGCAGTTCCTCGACCACGACGCGCAGCGCCGCACCTACAGCCAGGTCTGGGTCGACCTCAGCGAGCCGCGCTGGGTGTTCCTGAACACGCTGTTCTCGCTGTCGGAGGCCTGCATCTACGCGCAGCTGGTCGACCTGCACGACGCCGGCCGGCTCGACCGCGGGCTCGACTACGGCGCGCTGTGCGACCTCGTGTCGGACACGATGAACCAGGCGCACCTCGAGGGCCGCCTGAAGGCCGAGATCATCGCCGACCCGCGCCGCTTCGTGGACCAGGACCCGGCGCTGGTGCGCACGCTGCTCGACCTGCGGCAGGCCGGCAAGAAGCTGTTCCTGGCCACCAACTCGGAGTGGCACTACACGCAGCCGATGATGGCGTGGACGCTGGAGCCGTTCCTCGACGGCGGCAGCTGGCGCGACTTGTTCGACCTCGTGATCGTGCAGGCGAAGAAGCCGGCGTTCTTCGACGGCGACCGCCCGTTCACCGAGATCGGCGCCGACGGCAGCGAAGGCCCGCTGCGGGGGCCGCTGCGGCCCGGCGCCGTGTTCCGCGGCGGCAACGCGCAGGCCGTGCAGGACCACTTCGGCATCGCCGGCGAGGAGATCCTCTACGTCGGCGACCACGTCTACGCCGACGTGCACGTGTCGAGCCAGATCCGGCGCTGGCGCACCGCGCTGGTGCTGCGCGAACTCGAACGCGAGATCACGGCCGAACGCGCGTTCGCGATCGAGCAGGCCGAACTCGAGGCGCGGATGCGCGACAAGGCCGCGCTCGAGCACGAGCAGGCGACGCTGCGCCTGGCGCTGCAGCGGCTCGAACACGGCGCACCGCCACCGCCCGACACGCCGCTCCACGCCACAGCACTGCACGAACGGCTGCGCGCGCTGCGCGCCGCGACCGAGGCGCTGGACCAGCAGATCGCGCCGCTGGCCCGCCGCAGCAGCCAGCTCGGCCACGAACTGTGGGGACCGCTGCTGCGCGCCGGCAGCGACAAGAGCCGGCTGGCGCGCCAGATCGAACGGCACGCCGACGTCTACACGTCGCGCGTGTCGAACCTCGCGCACCTGACGCCGTTCGGCTACCTGCGCGCCGCGCGCGGCTCGCTGCCGCACGACGAGGCGGCCGGCGGCCGCTGACCGCGCTCAGCGGCGGAACACGCCGCCGCCGCGCGTGCCGACCAGCACGCGCCCGGTGGCGAGGTCGAAGCCGACCGCGGTGGCGGCTTCGGGCCGCAGCCCGGTGTTCAGCTGCGTCCAGTTGTCGGCGTGGTTGTCGCTGACGTAGACGCCGGCGTTGCGGCCGTCGTCGGCGTCGCCGGCGCTGACCGCGTAGACCAGCGCACCGTTCTGCGGCGACACCGCGAGCCGCGTGATCGTGTCGGCCAGCAGACCGGTGACACGCCGCTGCCAGCTGGCGCCGTCGTTCAACGACCGGTAGACGCCGTCGTTGACCGTGCCGGCGTAGACGGTGCTCGGCGTGGTCGGGTCGATCGCGACGCACAGCAGCACGGGGTCGTTCAGGTTCGTGTTGACGCCGACCCAGGTCGCGCCGCCGTCGATCGACTTGTACATGCCGCTCGCAGTGGCGGCGTAGACCGTGCCGGCCGCGGTCGGGTGCGCCGCGAGGCCGCGCACGTCGAGGTTGCCGATGCCGGTGTTCGCGGCGGTCCAGGTGGCGCCGCCATCCGTGCTGGCGAACACGCCGCCGAGCCGCGTGCCGGCATACAGCGACAGCGTGCTGCCGGCGTCGATCGCCAGCGCCTGCACGTCGAGGTCGGTGAGGCCGGTGTTGGCCGCGGCCCAGGTCGAACCGCCGTCCTGCGAACGGAACACGCCGCCGCCGTCGGTGCCGGCCCAGACCGCCTGCGCGCTCAGCGTGCCGACGACCGTGGCCTGCACTTCCCACCGCGACAGGCCGTTCTGACGCGCGCTCCACGTGGCGCCGGAATCCGTGCTGACGAACATGCCGCCGCGCGTGGCCGCCCACAGCGTGCCCGCCGCGGTCGGCGCCGCCGCGAGGTCCTGCACCGCACCGCCGGCGAGGCCGCTGTTGTTCGGCGTCCAGTTCGTCGCACCGTCGCTCGACACGAACACGCCGCCGCCGAACGTGCCGGCGACGACGCGCGACGGATCGGCGGCGTGCACCAGCACGGCCTCGACGTCGACCGCGCGCAGCCCGGTGTCGACCAGCGACCACGTCGCCGCGCCGTCGGTCGACCGGTAGACGCCGCCGCCGTCGAGCGCCGCGTACAGCGTCGTCGTCGTCACGGGATCGACCGCGAGGTCCTGCACCGCGTGCAGGCTCGGGATGCCGCTGTGCATCGACGTCCACGACGTGCCGCCGTTGACGGTCTTCCAGACGCCGCCGGCCGGGCCGCCGGCGTAGACCGTCAGCGGGTCGAAGCGGTCGACGGCCAGCGCCGTCACGTCGCTCGGGCCGGTACCGGTCGCGGCGAACGACGTCGCCGCATTGGTGCTGACGAACACGCCGTCGTTGGTGCCGACGTAGACCACCGACGTGTTCGACGGTGCCAGCGCCAGCGCCAGCACGTCGAGGTCGGTCAGGCCGGTGGCGCGGCGCGCCCAGCTGTCGCCGTTGTTCGCCGAACGGTAGACGCCGTTGCCGTGCGTGCCGGCGTAGAGCACCGCCGGCGCCGACGGATCGATCGCCAGCGACGTCACGTCGAGGTCCGACAGGCCGCTGTTGACCGCGGTCCAGCTGGCGCCGCTGTCGGCGCTGCGGTAGACGCCGCCGCGCCAGAGGCCGGCGTAGAGCCGCGTCGTCGTCGACGGGTCGACCGCCACCGCCGCCACGCGGGCGGTGCCGCCGAGCGGCACCACGACCGCATCGGGCAGACCGGTGCCGGCCGCCGCCCAGGTGGCTCCCTGGTCCGTGCTGCGGAACACACCGCTCGACGAGGTGCCGGCGTACAGCGTCGTGCCGCCGTCGCTGGCGAGGCTGGTCACCGTGCCGCCCTCGACGCCGGTCGAGGTCGAACTCCACGAGTTGCCGCCGCCGCCGATCCCGCCGCCGCCGCCGCCGCCACACGCGGCGGTGAACGCGACCACCGACAACAACAGACCGGGCGATGGACAGGTGCGCATTGGGATACTCCGGATCGTGGACACGGCGCAGGGCTATCGGCAGCGGCCGGGCCGCACTTCGGCACCCGGCCCCGTTCCGGGACATGTCGCGCGCGGAGACCGGCAGCCCCCCCCGGGGCGGGCCGTCCGGGTATCGTGCGGCGCCATGCGACTCGCTCCCCTCGCGTCGATCCTGGCCGTCTGTGCGACGGCGACCACGCAGGCGCCACCCGGCTTCAAGACCTACGAGAACAAGCACGCGCCGCTGCAGTTCATCTACCCGGTCGTGTTCAAGGAGATGCCGCTGCCGCCGACCGAACAGGTCGAGGTCGCGAAGTTCCTGCTCGACAAGACGCCGGAGGAGCTGAAGAAGGTCGACCCGCGGCTGCTGAAGGCGTTCACGCCCGAGCTGACGGTGTTCCGCTTCGAGCGCGCGCTGACCGCACCGACGACCGGCGTACCGGCGGCCGGCGACGCCCCCGAACCGGCCGGGCCGACGACGGTCAAGGAGGCGATGGTGGCGCAGAGCCGCGTCGGCTCGTGGGAGGAGTTCGTCAAGCGCTTCGAGCGCTGGGAACTGCGCGCCGACCCGAAGGACCCGGACCTGTTCCGCATGAGCTGGCGCGAGGGCCAGCTCGCCGGTGAGCTGCCGGTCGGCTACGTCGCGCGCCGCCTCGACGGCAACACCGTGTTCGGCGTCTACGGCTTCACGCTCGGTGGACACGAGAAGCGCTTCCGCACGCAGCTGGTCAAGATGGCCGAGAGCCTGAAGCTCGCCGAGGGCGGCGGCGACGAACTCGCGGCCGCGGCGATCGATCGGCTCTACGCCAGCGGCAAGTACCGCGGCGTCGAGGCCCGCAAGGCCGCGCGGCGCGCGATGGCGCGCGGCTGGAAGGCGCTCGACACCGAGAACTACCTGATCGTGCACCACAGCAAGAGCGAGGAGCTGATCAAGCGGATCGGCCGCGAGATCGAGGCGATGCGCGCGCTGTACACCGAACTGTTCCCGCCGGTCGGCACGATGGACAGCGTCAGCGTCGTGCGCGTCTGCCGCACCGCGGAGGAGTACTTCCAGTACGGCGGCCCGCCGAACTCGGGCGGCTACTGGCACCCCGGCAACGAGGAGCTGGTGTTCTTCGACTACTCGTACACGCAGAAGACGCTCGACGAGGAGACCAAGAAGCGCCAGGGCCGCAACAAGCTCACCAACGACGACTCGCTGCTCGTGCTCTACCACGAGGCGTTCCACCAGTACATCCACTACGCGATCGGCGAGTTCTCGCCGCACGACTGGTTCAACGAGGGCTACGGCGACTACTTCTCGGGCGCGGTGCTGTCGGACACGACGAGCCGCGTGCAGCGCATCGGTCCGTCCGAGTGGCGCATCCACCTGGCGAAGGACATGTGCGAGTTCGGCGAGGACTTCGTGCCGCTCGAGCGGCTGCTGAAGGCCGAACGCGCCGAGTTCTACCACCCCAAACGCGCCGGCCACTACTACGCCGCCGCCTGGTCGTTCCTGTACTTCCTGAAGCAGAGCGACGAGGTGAAGGCCAACGCGAAGTGGGCTGCGCTGCTCGACACCTACTTCAACACGGTCAAGGACGACTACCAGCAGCGCATCCGGCAGTTCGGCGAGAACGCCGACCTCGGCCAGAAGATGGTCGCCGGCCACGAGGCCCGCAAGGCCGCGCTGACCGCGGCGCTCGACGGCATCGATCTCGTCGAACTCGAAGCGGCGTGGAAGAAGTGGGTCGTCGAGCTGAAGGACCCGTGGCCGCACCTGCGCAAGAAGCGCAAGTGACCGGTCACCGCACTGCCGCCAGCGCCTGCTCGAGTTCGGCCGCGGTGCGCGCGCCGCGCAGCCCGTAGCGCACGGTGCCGCGCGCGTCGACGACGTAGGTGATCGGCGTCACGTTCGACCAGTCGACGCCGTGGAACGCGTCGACGAACGCGGCGTCGGCCATCAGCACCGGCTGCGCGAACGCCTTGGCCTGCAGCGTCGCCGCGGTCAGCTCCGGCGCGAACTCCAGCACGGCATCGGTCATCACGTGCAGGCAGACCACGTCGGCCGGCAGCCGCGCCTCGAACGCGCGGATCTCGGGCGCCTCGACGTCACAGCTGTGGCAGCGCGAGCGGAAGAAGTGCAGCACCGCGCGTTTGCCGGCGAGGTCGAGCTGCGTCCAGGTGCGGCCGGCGCGGTCGGTCAGGCGGAACTCCGGCAGCGGCGCGTCGACCGCGTGCTGGATCAGGCCGTCGACGTGGCGACGGACCAGCGCGGTGACCAGGAACCAGGCGCCGACCAGCAGCAGCGGCACCGACAGCGACAACCAGGTGCGGCGGGACACGCGCGCATCCTCGGCGACCGCACGGCCGCAGGCCAGTACCGTCGGCGCCGGGCCTAGAACTGGTGCGGCTCGCAGTTGGTCAGGAACCAGCCGAGCGTCGGGTCGATGCCGACCGCCTGGAACGTCAGGTTCAGGCCCGTCAGCAAGCCCGCCGGCACCGTGTAGATCTTGGTCACGCTCGGCGCGCCGACCAGCCCGGCGCCGCCGAGTTCGCTGCCGAACAGGCCGATGCTGTCCTCGAGCACCAGCGTGAACGGGTGGAACGGATCGGTGCAGACCGGCCCCAGCACGGTCGGCAGCGCCGGGATGCCGGGCACCGACATCATCAGCAGCAGCGGCACCTGCACCGGCAGGTTCGGCGACGTGTTGGTCAGCGTCACGATCACCAGGTTCGAGGCGTGGATCACGCGCAGGCGGCGCGCGAACAGCGTGAACGACGCCGTCTGGATCGCGCCCGGCGTCGCCGCGGTCACCGTGATGGCACCACCGACCGACGTCGCGGTCACGGTGGTCTGCGCGAGAC
The DNA here is from genome assembly GCA_016794425.1 of Planctomycetota bacterium. Taxonomy (GTDB): domain Bacteria; phylum Planctomycetota; class UBA1135; order UBA1135; family UBA2386; genus JAEUHS01. Next base: position 92,871 of record JAEUHR010000028.1, on the reverse strand, counting down.
CGTTCGCGTCGGCGATCACCGGATTGGTCGTCGACAGCGTGCCGCCACCGCTGACCGCGAACGTCACCGAGCCGTTCGGTTGCGGGTTGCCCTGCGCGTCGAGCACGCGCACGACGAGCGGCTGCGCGAACGGCTCGCCGACCGTCACGATCTCGCCGCCCCCGCTGACCGCTGCGATGCTGGGCACCGGGCCCAGCAGCCGCACGCGCTTCAGCGACGACGGGTGCTGCGTGAACCACAGCGCGCCGTCGGGGCCGAGCCGCAGGCTGGTGACGCTGTCGAAGCCGGTACCCCAGTCGGTGGCGTTCGGCTGCCCCGGCACCGGCGGCGCCGGCGACCACACGCCGCCGGCCTCGACCAACCGGCGCACCTGGCCGGCGAAGTAGTCGAGGAAGAACGTGTTGCCCTCGTAGGCGAGGCCGAAATCGAACGTGCCGCCGAGGTTGCGGTAGCGCGCGCCGCCCATCACCGACGCCCAGCCGGCACTGTGCGTCACGCCGGCGATCGGATCGACCAGCCCCGGCGGCTGCGTGCCGGTGCAGCTGAAGCCCGCCTGCGCGCCCTCGCGCCACGGCCAGCCGAAGTTGACCAGCGGCAACGGCCCCGACGACGGGTACACGTACTCGCTGTACTCCTCCACCGCGCCGGCACCGACGTCGCCGATGTAGAGGCTGCCGGTCAGCGGGTCGATCTCCATGCGGAACGGGTTGCGCAGGCCGTGCCCCAGCAGCAGCTGGCGGAAGTCGGTGTTCGCGCTCAGCGGGTTGGTGCCGGGGTCGAGCTGGTCGAAGCTCGGCAGCACCGTGCTGCCGCCGGCCGGCCGGCCGGACACGTCGAGGCGCAGCAGGCAGCCGACCTGCGACGTCAGCAGCTGCGCGTTGCACGCGACCGCGTCGTCGCCGACGGTCAGGTACAGCATGCCGTCCGGGCCGAAGCGCACCGAGCCGCCGTTGTGGTTGCCGGCGTTGTCCGGCAGCGCGCCGAGCAGCACGTGGCGGCTGGCGGCGGCGAACTGCAGGTTCGTGCTGCCGGCCAGCGCGAGGTCGCCGGTGCAGGTGAACCGGTCGAGGTGCATGAAGTTGTCGGCCGTGCTCGAGTAGTAGACGTAGAACTGGCCGTTGGTCGCGAAGCCGGGGTCGGCCGCGATGCTCAGCAGGCCACGTTCGCCGCCGGACTCGACGTTCGGCACGGAGCCGATCGTCGCCGAGGTGGCGCCGGCGAACACGACGACGCTGCCGCCCGAGTTGGCGATCAGGCAGCGGCCGTCCGGCAGGAAGCAGCAGTCGTTGGGCGTCGACAGACCGGCGGCGGGCAAGGTGTCGACCACGAAGCCGGCCGGCACGGTCTGCGCGAGTGCGGCACTGGCCAGCACCAGCACGGCGGAGGCGAACGGAACGGAGAGCGCGGCAGTGGGCATGGTCGCAGAGGGGTGGGGAGACCGCGGGCGAATCAGGGGAGCTGCGAGCATGCAGTACGCACGCAGCAGGGTCAGGTAGCTCGACAAACTGGCGGCGTTGCTTGCGGCGCAGCGCAGCAGAGTCTCGGCATGGGGACCACGTGCGCCTGCCAGGCCAACCCGGCGTGCGTGGCGGCGTCGATGCTCGCGTCAGAGGGGCGCCAGCGGGAACGTCTGCAGGCCCTGACGCGGACCGACCACGATGGTGCCGCCGCGGCGATCCCCGTCGCCGCCCTCGGCGATCACCTGATACGTGCCCGGTCGGAGGTCGATGTCGAGACACCACCCCCGTGAGACCGGGTCGAAGTTGGCCAGCATCGGGTGCGGAACGACGGTTCCGGTCGCAGTGGCATCCTCGACCGACACCACCAAGGCCAGGTGGTTGGTCCTGGACTCGGCTTCCGGCACGAACAAGCGGCATGGCAGGCCATCACCGGCCTGGAGTTCGAGCGCGGTGATGGCATCCGGCTTCAGTTCGAAGCTCCTGGAGCAGCGGGAACCGTCCGAGCCGGTGTAGTCGAGCCGGTAACGGCCGACGGGGAGCTGGCAGCGGAAGTCGGCGCCGCGACGGACCGTGGTGAACAGCAAGGTGTACTCTCGCGTGTCCACCACACTGACGTGCATGCAGGCCCCCCCGCCATCGGCGGCGAGCCTGAGGGCGAGTGACCCCACGCCCGCACAAGGCAGCTCACCGAAGTCCTTCGTCGCACCTGGTGCAAGGTCGAAGACGGCGAGGTCGAGGCGGCACACGGACGGGTCCGATCGCTGCCAGATCAGGTGCCAATCGGTTCCCGGCGGCAGGTTGTCGACGCGGAAGGTACCGTCCGGGTCGGTGGTGATCGGCAGATCGTCCCCCACGCGCCGCAGCCGCAGGCCACCGCCGTCGGGCCGAACGCGCAGCTGCTCGGGGATGCGGCCGTGCAGACTGGCGCGGGGCAGACCCGGCTCGATCGTGACACAGAACTCCTTGCCGGGTTCGGACGGACCGGCGCTCTCGATGCAGTGGATCGGGAACACCTCGTGCGTCGAGCCCAGCTTCAGGTGCACGGCGATCCGCCGGGGCACGGAATGCCGTCGCAGCAGGCAGCGCCCGGCGGCATCGGTGACCGCGTGTTCGGGCCCGAGGTGACCGACCATGGCCACGGCGCCGTAGCTGCGCACGAGACAGTCGGAGATCGGGTGGCCAAGCGGGTCGAGAACGCGCACCTGCCAGCTCGCAGTCGCCGCAACCGTGAAGTGCAGCGGTGGCGGGGCCTCGCCGGTCACCTCGATCCGTTCCGTGGCGAACGGCGTGCCTCCCCGTTCGCCCACGCCGACCAGGAACCTGCCCGCGTGCACGTTGCGCAGCACGAAACCGCCATCGGCCGCGACCACGGCGCCGAGGGCGCCCAACGGGTTGTCGGGTATGCCCTCGAGTTCGCGCGTGACGATGCGAAGGCGCTCGAAGTGCGTCGCCGGCGTGAACGCCACGTTGCCGACGACGTCCACGCCGCGGCACAGCACGAGATCACACACGGACTCGTGCTCCTCACACTGCCGCACCGCCATGGCGTGACCCGGGGCGATGGCGGCCGCGATCCAGACACCGGGGGGCAGGTGTTCCGTCGCGAAATCCCCCGCAGCATCCGTCTGCAAGTAGATCGGTGCGCTGCGGGTGCTGCCGCGGACCCATGCCGCGACCACGGCGCCGTTGAGCGGACTGCCGTGCTCGTCTACCACGCGACCGCGTACGGTTCGCTGCGACGGCGACAGCGCGAAGCGTGCGGTCACGATGCCCTCGGGACGGTTGCTGCCATCGACCATCACCCGCTCGCTGATCTGGTGGCCTGGCGCGGTGGCGAACAGGTGTGTACGTCCGAGCGAGGTGCGGGTGGTGCCGAAGCCGTGCGCATCACCGCGTGCCACTGGCAGCATCGGCGACCGTACACCGTTCGAGCCGCAGGCGAACAGCGTCGGGAATGCGACCGGTCGGCCCTCGCCGTCGACGCACTGGAAGCGGACGCGCGCGCCGCGGGACACCGCGAACTCCCAGTCGGTGTCGCGGCTGTTCGGCGGCAGAACCTGCAGCGGGTCGAGTTCGTGGAGCCGCAGCGCCACCGCCGTGTCGGTGGGGACATCGAACCCGACCAAGCCATCGGCATCGGTCCGTTCCTGGCGCCAGCCGGTGTGCACGCTCGGCACCGGTCGCCCCGCCACGAAGTCGGGATCACACCAGACCGTGAGGTCGTCGGCCGGCGCCCCGTTCGGCAGGCGGAACCGCGCGGAAAGGCGGCGCGTCGCGGCCACCACGGTACGACGGTCTGCGGCCGTCGACGCGGTGACTTCCGCCGTCGAGCCGGTCGCGAGCGGCTTCGCCACTGCGGCCGCAGCGGTCGGCGGCGAAGCGGGCACGCCCGTATCCGATCGTGACCACAACGAGATCGACACTGCCACGATGGCGGCCAGACCGAACCAGGCCACCGAGGGCCGCTGCGGTGCACGACCCGGGGAGCTGGCATTGGTTGCCGCCATCGCACGTACTCGGCGACCGGCGAGCAGGACCGCCAGCGCGCCGAGCAACGGCGTGGGCAGCCGGCGGCGCAGCTCTTCGAGGCCGCGGTGGAGTTGCGAACGCACCGTGCCCGGGCGGCGGTTCAGGCGCCCGGCGAGTTGCACGAGCGGCGTCTCGTTGCAGAGGTGTTCGAGCACGACCGACCGGTACGGCTCCTCCAGCTCTTCGGCCACCGCGATGATGCGTCGGTGCCATTCCCGATGGTCGACGACCGTCGCGGGCGGCGGCTCATCGGCCGCGAGCAGGTCCGGATCGGGGCGTACGGCTCGCTCGCCGGGCGAGGTCCAGCGCCCGAGCGACCAGCGGCGGCGACGGTGGTTGCGGAACAGGTTGTGCAAGATGCCGAGCAACCACGGCAGCAGCCGCAGGTCCGGTGCGAAGGTCGTGGCCCGCGTGATCGCAACCACGAAGCACTCCTGCAACAGGTCGTCCGCGGCGTGCGCACCCACGAGGCGGACGGCAGCGCGACGCAGCGCGGGGGCAGACAGGAGCAGCGCGCGTTCGAGTTCGGCTCGGTCACCCGACCGCTGGAACCGGCGCATGGCATCGGCTGCGGCGTCCTCGAACCGAGCGCTGCCGACTGGCTCGGGCGCGGAGCGATCGTCACCGGTCGTCATCGCCGAGGATTCCACGCCATCGCGCCACTTGCGCAACCCCCCGCCGACACCTGCTTCGCGACCACCTGGACGCCTCGTCGGTGGTGCCGGGAGAGGTGGGTGCCTGCGCTCGGCTTCAGAGCAGTCCGACCACGAGATGCAGCGCGTTGGTGGACCAGACCGCCGTCAGCCCACCCTGCGCATCGAGCGTGTAAGGGAACATCTGATGGTAGAAGTCGGCTCCGACCAGCGTCGGCTCACTCGGCACCGGCATCGCGAACTCGATCGCGTTGTTGCTCGCGCCCAGGAACACTTCGGCGTCGCGCGTGATGTCGAGCGTGCAGCCGATCGCCGCGGGCAGGCTGGGGCTCAGCTGCAGTCCCGGAACGACGGGGGCAAAGCCGATCACCCCGAGGGCCTGGTTGCCGCTGGGCCACGACAGCCGGGAGCGGAACGTGCCACCGACCCACGGCAGCGACAGCGCCTCGAGCTCCCCGTCACACGATGCGCCGAAGCTCGTCGCCGTGGCCGCGCAGTTGCTGGAGAACGTCGACCATCCGAGTGTGTACGGGCTGGTGAAGGCCTGGCCAACATCGCCCAGCGCGTACACCGTGCCGCTGCGGCCGACGGAGTCGAGTGTGGGTGGCCAAGCGAGCGCCGACGGAGACCACGCCGGGATGGTCGTCCAGGAGCCGCCAGCGAGGCGGGCGAACGGGGCCACCTGCCCTTCCGCGGTCGAGGCGAAGGGGCCCGACACGAGCAGGTCACCGCCCGGGAGTGCGACCATCGAGCCGACGGGGCCGCCAAGCACCGAAGTGTCGATCTGCGACCAGTGCTCCGACGGCAGGCCATAACCCGAGAGCTCCCAGAGCTGCCCAGCACCATCCAGCAAGGTGAGCGGGCCGCCATCGCGCTGTGCGAGCACCCCACCCAGGGCGGACTGCGTCGGCATGCCGCCGCCGACCTGCCGCCAGAACCAACCATCGAAGGCGGCGACACCCCGCGCGGGCGCCCCACCGGCCGTCGTGAAGTCGCCGACGACCACGATTCGGCCGTACGGCATCACGACCATGTCGTCGACGCGCCCGGCGCTGCCGTTGCTGCGTTGCAGACCGAGGCCGAGCGGGTGCCAGACCGAGCCGTCGTACCGGCTGATGGCGTTCCTCGCGCCGAACGACGGCGCGCTCGTGATGTCGCCACCCGCGACGATGTCGCCATTCGCCATCCGGACGAGCGCCCGCACCGACCCTTGCAGCCCTCCCGACATCGTGTCCCAGCCAGTGCTGGTGAGGCGACCGATGTTGCGGAAAGACCCGTCGGCACCGAGCAACAGGTTCTCACCGCCGACCACGACGCTGCCGTCCGGCAGCTCGAGCATGCGCGTGGGCATGCTGCCTCCACCGTAGAAACTCGTGAACGGCACCGCGTGCCAGTAGGCGCCGTCGAAACGCGCCAGACCGTTGGGCAGGTCGCCGCCGACTCCGAGCACGTCCCCGGATTGCAGCTCGAGCAAGCCGGACAGCCCTTGCACACCCCGCACGGCAGACACCCACTCGGTCCCGTCCTGCAGCCAGACGTTCTGCCTCGGGTCCGGTGGATTCGTCGCCGGCTTGCCGACGACCACGACGCGATCCCCCGCGAGACCGGTGACCCTCGTGCCAAGGAGTGCAGTCGGGAACGCCGCCCACGAGGAACCGTCGAACTTCGCGATGCCCTCGGCAGGCACACCGTTCACTGCGGTGAAGCGGCCGACGATCACGATCTCGTCGTTCGGCAGCACCGTCAGGTCGTAGATGCTCGGCGCGTAGAGGCCGTCGGTCACCGTTCCCAAGATCACCCAGCCGATCGGTGTCTCGCGCACGACACTGACGGGGTCGGTGCCGGAGGCGGGGGTGGTGCCGCCGTCCAGCGCGACCAGGTCGCCGTTCGAAAGGCAGGAGAGATCGTGGGCCGGCGGAAGTGGGCCGGAGAGGGCCATCGGAACCCAAGTGCTGCCGTTGAACTCGAGCAGCCGGACGAACGGGCTGACGATCATGGTCTCCAAGGCGACCAAGGTCCCATCGGGGCGCACCGCCAGTTCGCGCACGTTGGTCAGGTTGGGACCGAGCTGCGACCACGTCGTACCGTTCCATCGCCGAACCGTGCCGCCGGATGCGACCGCCAGATCTCCGTTGCTCATCTCTTCCATGTCGAAGACGGAGAAGGAGAAGCTGGTGAGATGAGTCCACACGCCTCCCCGCAAGCGGTAGATGTAGTTCGATGAGTGGTTCGCGATCAGATCGCCGTTGCGCATCGCCAACAGCCGCACCACCGGCGAACTGACAGCGGTCCCCGGTGCCGACCACCGCCCAGTGGTCGGATCCAGGGTGACCAGGTTCTGGGCCCAAATGCCCAGGCGGTAGAACGAACCACCGAAGGCGATCCTCTCCCCAAGCGGCCCGGGACCGTCCGGATCCCAGCGGACAACCGCCGAGACGGCGCCTTCGCCGTTGGCGCCGGGCCCGTCGATCCCGTAGCCCGTGTCGGCGGGACTCCAGGTCGCGGCGCACTGGGCGGCAGCGACCGTGCCGAGCGCCGCTGACATCAGGAACGTGAACCAGCGGCCGGCGACGGCGAGGGCCACGGCCCAGGTGCGCGCCACGGCGCCTCGGACGAACGGAGTCGGGAAGTGCATGCGGTGGGTCATCGGAACGGAACGAAGGTGCCCCGCGGTGCCGGAACGGCACCGCATCGATGGCAACCTCGTGTTGTCACGTCGTGCACGAACGTTGCGCCCGCGACGAGAAAATCAGCGGCGCCGTCAGGCGGCGCGGGCCCCTCACGCCCTTCGCGATCGGTCGGCGGCGAACCCGATCACCGCGCCGCGTGTGCGCCGCTCACGCCAGCGCCGCCAGGAAAATGCTGCCCGGGCCGCGGGGCACCGCTATCTTCGTCGCATCCGGAACGGCTCGTCCGGCCCTGCACCCGTGAAGTTGCGCATCGGTGGAGTCCCGTTCGGCGTCGGCGCGCCGCTGCTGGCCGGCCTGGACCACGAACCCACCGTCGAGGCCGTACAGGCGCCGCCGACCGACCTGATCGCGCGGCTGCGCGCCGGCGACCTCGACGCGGCGCTGGTGTCGTCGGTCGAAGCCGTGCGGGCCCCCGGCTACACGGTCGCGCCCGGGCTCGGCATCGCCTGCAAACGCGAGATCCGCTCGGTGCGCGCGTTCCGACGCCCCGGCACCGTGATCCGCAGCGTCGGGCTCGACCAGGGTTCGGCCACGTCGGTGGCGCTGCTGCGGCTGCTGCTGGCGACCGTGCACCGGGCCGCGACCGCGCCGGACCTGCGCTTCGAGACGATCGCGCCGTCGCGCGCGCCGGCGGCGCTGCCGCACGACCTCGTGCTGCTGATCGGCGACACCGGCCTCGCCGCCGAGCCCGGCGACCGCGAAGTCTGGGATCTCGGCCGCGAGTGGCGCGCGTGGACCGGCCTGCCGTTCGTGTTCGCGGTGTGGCTGCTGCGGCCGGGTGCCGATGCGGCGCGCCTGCTGCCGGTCTTGCAGCGCGCGCGCGACCGCGGCCGCGGGCTCGGCGCCGTCGACGGCACGCACGGCGCCGCCCACTACGACCTCGACGACGACGACCTGCGCGGGCTGCGGCGGTTCTGGGCCGAGTGCCGCGCGCGCTCGCTGGCGACCGCCGCCGATCCGCCGTTCGCGGCGCCGGTCGACGGTGCGGTCGACCGCGGCTGAGGCCGGCGGGCGGGCGCGGAAAGTGCGTTCCGCCGCGCGCCGCGGCTCGCTAGGATCGCCGCGCCCGAACCGGTCAGGGTTGCGGGCCGTGCACCCCAAGCGGTCGCCGAGCGGCGGTTCCCCGAACGCATCCGTGCGATCCCTGGCGTGTGCCCGGACTCCGGCCTGACCGTAGCCGCACCCCCTCAGCCCCCAGCACGCACCCCAGCACCGATGAGCGACACGTCCGGTCAACCGAGCCTGTTCGACGCCGACGGCAACGACACGATGGCAACTGCGAAACCGAAGAAGGGCAAGTCCGACGGTGGTGGCGGCAGCGTCACCGCCGAGACGATGGCGAAGAAGCAGCGCGAGATCTCGGTCAGCGAGTTCTTCACCAAGAACCGCCACCTGCTCGGCTTCGACAGCCCGCGCAAGGCGCTGCTGACCGCGGTCAAGGAAGCCGTCGACAACAGCCTCGACGCCTGCGAGGAGGCCCGCATCCTGCCGGACATCCGGGTCAGGATCGCGCGCATCGGCCAGAGCGAGAAGCAGTTCACGATGACCGTCGAGGACAACGGCCCCGGCATCGTCAAGGCGCAGGTGCCCAACGTGTTCGGCCGGCTGCTCTACGGCAGCAAGTTCCACCGGCTGCGGCAGAGTCGCGGCCAGCAGGGCATCGGCATCAGCGCGGCCGGCATGTACGGCCTGTTGACGACCGGCAACCCGGTGCGCGTGCGCACGAAGCCGGGCAAGAAGGCCGTGCCGCTCTACTTCGAGATCACGATCGACACGGCCAAGAACCGGCCCGACTACACCGACAAGGTGGTCGAGTGGGAGAAGGACCACGGCACCGAGGTGTCGATCGACCTCGAGGGCGAATACCGCCGTGGCCAGCGCAGCGTCGAAGAGTTCCTGAAGCTGATGGCGGTGGCGAACCCGCACGTCTACCTGCACTTCACGGATCCGGACGGCAACGTCACCGAGTACCAGCGCGCGACCAAGGAGCTGCCGCCCGAAGTCGAGGAGATCAAGCCGCACCCGCACGGCGTCGAGCTCGGCGTGCTGCTGAAGATGATCGGCGAGAGCGAGAACCGCACCGTCAGCGCGTTCCTGCAGGAGGACTTCTCGCGCGTCGGCCCGACGGTCGCGAAGGAGATCTGCCAGACCGCCGGCATCAAGCCGGAGACCAACCCGCGGCGCCTCGAGAGCAGCGACGTCGCGAAGATCAAGGCGGCGATCGACCAGACCAAGATCATGGCGCCGCCGCTGTCGTGCATCGCGCCGATCGGCGAGGACCTGATCATCACCGGCCTCAAGAAGGAGGTCGAAGCCGACTTCTACATCGCGACGTCGCGCAAGCCGGTCGTCTACCGCGGCCACCCGTTCGCGATCGAAGTCGGTATCGCCTACGGCAAGCCCGGCGACACGCTGCACATGACCGACAGCGGCAAGATCGTCGAGGTCGCGACCAAGAAGCCGGAGAACCAGGAAGTGCTGATGGGCGCCGCCGACGAGCCGGTGCGCCTGATCCGCTTCGCCAACCGTGTGCCGCTGGTGTTCCAGCAGTCGGCGTGCGCGATCAGCAAGGCGGTGATCGCGACCAACTGGAAGAACTACGGGCTGCAGCAGCCGCGCGGCGCGCTGCCGATCGGCCCGATGGTGATCTTCGTGCACATCGCGTCGGTCTGGGTGCCGTTCACCAGCGAGAGCAAGGAAGCGATCGCCAGCTACGACGAGATCCTCGAGGAGCTGCGGCTGGGCCTGATGGAGGCCGGCCGCAAGCTCGGCACGCACGTGCGCAAGGGCAAGAAGCTCGCCAACGAGTTCAAGAAGCGCAACTACATCGAGACCTACATCCCGCACCTGGTCGTCGCGCTGAAGGACATCCTGAAGCTCGACGAGAAGGAGGCGACGAAGGCGCGCGACAACCTGACGACCGTGCTCGAGAAGTCGCGCAAGCTGTGACCGCGCGAGCCACCCACCCCGCGCAACGCACCACCGAAGACGTCCCATGGCAGCCAAGAAGTTCACCCCGAAGCCCCAGCCGAAGAAGAAGGACCGCGGTCCGCTGTCCGAGCTCGACAAGGTCACGCTGCGCGAGATCAAGAGCTGCGCGCAGCACGTGCACAAGGCGATCCTCGAGCAGGGCAAGCCGGAGCTGAAGTTCCCGGACCGCTCGCTGAAGAACGCCCGCTACGACAAGAAGGACGGCTACTTCGTGATGGGCCGCTCGCGCGTCGAGCGCACGCTGTCGGTCAACACCGTCAAGTCGTTCGCGCAGACGCTGAAGATGATGGCGCTGTCGCAGCAGCTCGTCGACGAGGACGACTTCGCGACCAAACGAGAAGCGTACTACGTGTCGAAGAACTGGGAGGAAGCCAAGTTCGACGAGCAGCCCGAGAGCGACGCGACGATGGACGACATCGAGGCGCTGTTCTCGCTCGACGGCGTGATGCGCGAACACCTGCGCTTCAAGGCCGACGAGCACGGCGGCAAGGTCGCCGGCCAGCTGGTCGTGCTCGACCGCGATCGTGAGACCGGGCGCCCGCTGCGCATCGACTGCACCGGCTTCGGTTCGGGCGCGTACTCGATCCCGAGCTCCGTCGAGCACCTCGGCTTCGAGACCAAGGCGAAGTTCATCCTGGTCATCGAGACCATCGGCATGTTCGAACGCCTGAGCCAGCACAACTACTGGCGCACCGCGAACTGCATCCTGATCGGCACCGCCGGCGTGCCGACGCGCGCGACGCGGCGCTTCGTGCGCAAACTCGCCGACGCGCACAAGCTCGCCGTCTACGCGTTCAACGACTGCGACCCGTACGCGTTCAGCAACATCTACCGCACGCTGAAGGTCGGCTCGGGCAACGCCGTGCACCTGAACCAGTTCTTCTGCGTGCCGCAGGCGCGCTTCCTCGGCGTGTCGCCGCAGGACATCGTCGACTACGACCTGCCGACGCACGCGCTGAAGGACGTCGACATCAAGCGCGCGCAGGACATGCTGAAGAACGACCCGTTCTTCCAGGCGCACAAGGAGTGGCAGAAGGCGATCGAGATGATGCTGAAGAGCGGTCAGCGCGCCGAGCAGCAGGCGCTGGCCAAGCACGGCCTCAACTTCGTCATCGAGGAGTACCTGCCGAACAAGCTCAAGGAAGCGCAGAAGTTCCTGCCGTGACGCGCCGCGGCGCGCGTCACTGCGCGCCGCGTTCGAGCAGGTAGCGCGCGAACGCGTCGTTGAACAGCGCCCCGGGTCGCCGTTCGCGCAGCTGCTCGACGGCCCGGCGCGGCGACAGACCGCCGCGGATCAGGATCAGCCCGGCGACCAGCGCGGAGCGGTTCAGACCCATGCCGCAGTGGCTCAGCACGCGATGCCCCTGCGCGACCAGCGCGGCGCCGAGGTCGGCGACCGCATGCAGGCGTTCGAGGTTCGGCAGATCGCCGTCGTGGATCGGCAGGTAGACGTAGAGGAACTGGTCGGCGGCGGTCGGCACACCGTGGTCGACGTCGCCCTCGAGGTCGATCACGACCGTGATGCCGCGGTCGTGCACCACGCGCCAGTCGTCGATCGTTCCGGACAGGAACAGGCAGCCCGCGTCGTCCACCTGCGAGATCTCGGTGAAGTCACGCACCGCGGCGATGCTCGGCGCCGCGGCGCGTGGACGCAACGGCGCGTCAGCGGATCGTGAAGTCGATCGTGTCGCTGAAGTCCAGCGACCCCAGGCACGACGACCCCAGCACCGTGAAGCCCTGCACCGAGAAGATCGTGCCCACCATCAGCGGGTCGTTAGGGATCGTGTAGCTGAACGGGTTGCCGAAGAAGCCGATGTAGTTGACGCCGAGGATGCAGTTGCAGCCGAGGATCGGCTGCAGCGGCAGCGTCAGCGGGAAACCCGCGACCGTGCCCGACGCCGCGCCGTTGGCGACCGTGATCGTCACGGTCTGCCCGAGCACCGACGAGCCGCTCGCCGCGATGCCGAGGCTGCCGCACTGCGTCGGCCGCTGCCCGAACTGGTTGCCGCCGGGGTAGCCGCCGTAGTTGTGCAGCTGCAGCGTGTTCGACGTCTCGTTCGTGAACGCGATCTTGTAGCGCGCGGTCGGCCCGTTGCCGCCGCTGAACTCGGCCGTGATGTTGCCCTGACCGTGGCTGTCGAGGCTCGAGGTCTGCATGCCCGAACGCTCTTCGACGCGCACGCTGGCCGTGCTCGGCAACCACGCCTGCGTCACCACTTCGATCGACTGCGGCGATCCGGTGAAGCCGGTGGTCAGCACCGTGACGAACCGCGTGCCGTCGGCGTCCATCTCGGGATCGCGGTCGTCGGCGCCCGGCACGCCGTTGCTGATCGTGAACGCGTGCGCGACGCTGCCGTCGCCGCGCAGCAGGCGGCCGACGACGTCGCGCGGCTGCCCCGGCGCCGAGGCGAGCTCGAAGCAGACCGGCCACAGCCGCTGCGTGCCGTCGTCGATCGGCGACGACGGCGCCGGCGCGGTCTCCTCGCTGGGCGTGAAACCGATGGCGAAGATCGGTGTGACCAGCGCCCCGTTCCAGCCGACGTAGCGGCCCCACACTTCCTGGTCGAACGGCGAGAAGGTCCACGTGCGCTGCCAGGTGACGAGGAAGTTCTGCGCGGCGTTCGCGTGCCCGCACGACTTGCTGATCGACGGACGGATCTCGTCCTCGGGCAGGTTCGAGATCACGACCGCGTTGGTCGTCACCAGCGCACCGGCCGGCGTCACCTGCTTCATGTAGATGTCGGACACCCCGAGCGTCTTCTTGTTGAACACGACGGTGTAGCGCCCGGGGGCGAACGACGGATCGCCGCCGACGTCCGGGTGGTAGTTGTTGCCCGGCGTGCCGACGACGCCTTCGCGTTCGATGTTGAACTGCGTGCCGGGCACGCCGGCGACCGAGATCGTGCGGCCGGCGATGAACCACTGCAGCCCGATGCGCACCTCGGCCACGACCAGGAAGTTCTGCGCGTGGTTGTTGCCGGCGCAGGCGACCTTCAGCCAGTCCTCGGCCGTGAAGTCGATCGTGAAGTCGGTCTGCACGAGGCCGAGGTCGTTGTCGAACATCAGGCCCCAGCAGTCCTGGTCGGTGAGGCTCCACTGGCGCTGCCAGACCAGCAGCGTGCGGCCATTGATCGCCGACGGGCGGATCGTCGCGACGTCGCCGTCGTGCTGCAGCAGCGACGGATTGCCGAGCCCGAACCAGTAGTTCAGCGTCGGGTCGAGCACGATCGGCAGCGTGGCCGCGGCCACGAACTCGGCCGGGATCTCGATGTGCGCGGCCGCGCCGGTCCACTCGATCGCCAGCGGCAGCCGCCGGCCCGCGCCGTCGAGCGCGATCGCCTGCGTGTAGTCGACGTGGCCGAACGCCGTGGCGAACCGCAGGCCGCCGTCGATGCCGCTGGCTTCGTAACCGTCGCCGCCGATGCGCACGTCGACCGCGATCGCGCCGCGGTTGGGCAGCCGGTCGAACACGAACGACTGCTCGAGGCTGTCGAGCTGCGTGTCCACGACCTCGGTGAACGCGCCGCGGTGCGTCGCGACGCGCGCACCGACCGCTTCGGGCCGACCATCGGCGAGTTCGAGCACCGCACCACCGACGGTCGCGCGGGCGACCTCGAGCCGCAGCGGGAAGTTCTGCGGTGCGTCGGAGCCGAAGAACGGAATCGTCGTGAAGCCGCGGCCGTCGAAGCTCGCCTTCCAGGCGTTGCCGCAGGCCCACAGCGGACCGTCGGCTGCAGGTCGGTCGAACACGACGCGCGACAGCGCCGTCGGAGCGTGCGGCACCGCTGGGGCGTCGAGCCCGGGGGATTGCGCCGACAGGGCGGCGATGCCGACGAGGCAGGACAGGAACGGCAGGAGCTTCATGGGGATCGGGAGGAAGGGAGCCGCGGGCGCCGAGGCTCGGCACCCGTTCTCCCTGGCAGCGGCAGGCGCGGCGAAACCACACACGCCGTGACCGGGGCGGCCCCGCGGGCGCCGGGCCGCCGATCCACGGTCCCGGCTCGAGCCAGTGCAGCGGCCGATGCCATCGGCATCGGGACGAACGGAGGGCAGGCGCAGCGCACCGCGCGGCGCAGCCGGGCGAAGCGTCGGCCGATGCTGCTGCCATGCCGGTGTCCGCCGCGGTCGTGTTCGCGCTGGTCGGAGCGCTCTACTCGCTGCAGCACGAACTCGAACACGGGCGCGAGCCGCTGCTGCTGGCGCTGCTGCTGCCGGCCGGGATCGGCTGGCTGCAGGTCTTCCATTGAGGGGCCCCCGCCATGCTCGGTCTGGGCATGATCACTGGCGGCGCCACGGTCACGCTGGGCCTCGGCATCCGGTTGTGCCTGGTCGCGCAGCTGCGACCGTGGGGCATCGCCGGCACGGCGATCGGCCTGGTCGAGCTGGCCGTCGCCTCGCGTTGGTTCTGACGCGGCGGCTCGCGCCTACCGGCCCGGCACGCTGTAGGCCGGCGGCGCGCCGTGCTCGGGCGCGGCCGTGCCCGGCTTGGCCAGGTGTTCCGGGTGCCAGCCGAGCAGGAAGTACATCGCCAGGAAGCCGAGCACGTAGCCGACGGCGACGTGCCAGCCCTGCACGAGCCAGTTCTTCGCCGACTTCGCCTCGTGGAACAGGCCCGAGATCGCGACACCGGCCGACGAGCCGAACCACAGCATCGAGCCGCCGTAGCCGACGCAGAACGCGAGGTAGCCCCAGTCGTAACCGCCTTGCTTGATCGCCAGCGCCGTCAGCGGGATGTTGTCGAAGAACGCCGACACGATGCCGAGGCCGGCCGCGGTCCACGCCGACGCCGGCGGCAGCTGCTCGACCGGCATCATCGACGCCGACATCACGAGGCTCAGCAGGAAGCACATGCCGACCGCGGCGGGCCCGATCACCTTCCAGTCCGGGCGGCGTAGCAGGCAACCGACCAGGATCGCAGCCCAGACGCCGGCGGCAGGGAAGCCGAACGCGAGGTTGGCACCGATCGCGCCGACCAGGATCAGCACCACGATGCCGACGTAGGCGTAGTCGACCGGGTGCGCGGGTCCTTCGCCGTTCGACTTGACCAGCGGCTGCAGCGCATGCTGCTGGCGGCTGGCCCAGAACCCGAAGAACGCGACGGCCACCACCGCACCGAGCGCCGCCTCGGCGACCGCGAGCGGCGAC
The DNA here is from genome assembly GCA_016794425.1 of Planctomycetota bacterium. Classification (GTDB taxonomy): domain Bacteria; phylum Planctomycetota; class UBA1135; order UBA1135; family UBA2386; genus JAEUHS01. Next base: position 77,403 of record JAEUHR010000028.1, on the reverse strand, counting down.
GCGCCGGCGAGCCACATCATCGTCGTCGTCGTGTCGCCGACGACCGAGCCGGCCCCACCGGCGTTGCTGGCGGCGACGATCGCGGCCAGGTAGCCGACGTGCACCTTGCGGCGGAACAGCGTGATCGCCGCCGAACCGCCGATCAGCGCCGCGGCGATGTTGTCCAGCACCGACGACATCACGGCGACCAGCACCAGCAGCACGAAGGCGCCGAGCTGGCCACCGGGCAGCACGTCGGTCAGCTTCTCGGGCAGCTTGCTGCGCTCGAAGAAGTTCGCCAGCAGCGCGAAGCCGATCAGCAGGCCACCGAGGTTGACGAGGTTCTGCCACTCGTGGCCCAGATGGTGGCCGAGGTCGAAGTCGGTCAGCGCCAGTCGGGCCGCCAGCACACAGCCGAGTCCGCCGAGGGCGATGCGCAGCGCGTGCTTGTGGAACCGCGCGATGCCGAGCAGCGTCGCGCCGAACAGTCCGAACAGGAGGTAGTCGACCATGCGGTGGGGTCGCGGCCCATGCCGGTACCGCGACGGTCGGCAGTATCGTCGGCCGTGCGGCAGGGGTGAAATGCGCCGTGCAGCCCCCCTGCCACCGCCGGCTGCGCACCATCGGCTTGCCGCCCGGCGGCCCCCGGCCACGCGCGCCCAGACCCGAGACAGCCGGATTCCGCTGGCCGAACGGCGCGAAACGACGCCTGTGGACCCGGAGGCGGAGCGCCTCCGCTCGCGGCGCGTGCCGCGGCCCAGCCCCCGCCCCCCGCCCCCCATGACCCACCTCCGCCCGCTCTCGTTCGCCCTGCTGCCACTGCTCGCCGCATCGGCCCTGGCGCAGCTTCCCGCGCCGACGCTGCTGTCGCGCACGGCCCCTCGCGCCGCCTGGACCGCGGTCACATCGGCCGGCACGACGACGCCGGCCGGCACGCCGCCCACGGTTCCCAACTTCAACACCACGTTCCGCGCCGATTCCACCGGCGTCGCCACGAACGACAAGCTGTACGTGTTCGGCGGCCGCCTCGGCAACAACACGACGACGGTGACCAACGACCTGTGGGCGTTCGATGCGGTCGCCGGGACGTTCACGCAGCTGATCCCGCACGGCGCTGTCGGCTCGCCCGCGGCGCGCGCCCGCTTCTGTGCGGCATGGAATCCGACGTCGAACAAGATCGTCGTGTTCGGCGGTCACACGGGCGGCGCCACGCCGGTCCTGCTCAACGACACCTGGGAATACGACATCACGGCCGGCACCTGGACCGACGTCACGCCGGTCAGCGGCAGCCCGGCGCCGCGGCAGTTCGCGTCGATGGCCTGGGACCCGACCCTCGGCGGCATGCTGCTGTTCGGCGGCCAGACCAACGACGCCACGCCGAACGTCAACAGCAACGAGACGTGGCTGTTCCTGGCCGGCGCCTGGACGCAGCTGAGCCCGGTCACGACGCCGCCCGCGCGCGGCCAGCACAGCCTGGTGACCCGCTCGGACTTCGGCGACTGCCTCATGTGCGGCGGCATCGACAACGGCATCGCGACGCCGGACCAGGTCCGCTTCCTCGACGTGTGGACCTGGAACGGCGTCAACTGGAGCCTGATCAGCAACTGCGACGTGCTGACGAACCCGACCGGCGCCGGCACGACCTGGCCCGGCTCCGCCAACGCCAACCAAGCCGTCTACGACCCGCTGCGCAAGCGCGTCGTCGTGCAGGGCGGCCAGGGCATCACCGTCGCGGCCAATACGACCTACGTCTACGGCCCCAGCTATGGCGGCTCGCCGACGAACTACACGAGCGAGTTCGACTGCCTGACCAACACCTGGGTGCTCTACGCCAATCCGACGACCGGCGCGACGCCGTTCAACAACAACGACCCGCAGATCGGCCGCGTCAGCCGCTACTACGGCGGCTTCATCCCGGCGACCGGCAAGGTCTACAAGGTGTGCGGCCAGAACGCGGCCGCCTCCGCCAGCAAGCCGGCGTTCAACGTCTACCAGTATCAGGCGACGCCGGTCGCCTCGACCGCACCGTACGGCGCGACCTGCAGCGGCCCCGGCGGCCCGCTGGCGCTGACCGCGGACAACGCGCCTTGGACCGAACGCACGTTCCAGGCCACCGCGACCGGCTTCGGGCCGCTGTCGCTCGGCTTCGCGATCGTCAGCCTCGGCCAGGTGTTGCCCGGCCTGCCGCTGCCGCTGGTGCCGGTGCCGGGCCCGGGCGTCGGCTGCGAGCTCGGTGTCGCCAGCCTCGACATCACGGCCGGCCTGATCCCGATCGCCGGCACCGCCCAGTTCTTCCTGTCGCTGCCGAGCGCCCAGGTCGACCCGACGCTGCCGGGCCTCGACTTCTACCTGCAGATCGCCGAGCTCGACTTCAGCGCCGGCTGGGTCGGCACCTACACGACCAACAGCCTCGCCTGCGAGATCGGTTCGCTGTGACGACCCGCGGCGCCGGCGCCCCCGGACTGGCGGCGGCGCCGCGCGGCCGCGAACATGCGGCGATGCACCGCAGCCGTTCTGCATCGTTCGCCCTCTGCCTCTCGCTCGCCGCCTGCAGCTCGCTCGAGTACGACCTCGGCGGCGTGCCGTTCCCGGTCAGCGCCCAACCGGCCCCGGCCGGCCAAGCGACGACGCCGTTCGCCGCGAGCGGCAAGTCCGTGCTGTGGGTGCACGGCCTGTTCGGCACCGACCAGGCCGACGTCGCCGCGCTGCTGCAGGACAGCTGTGGGCCGTGCGCCGGCGTCACCGACTTCCGCGCCGCAGCCAGCGCCTCGTTCCACGACTGGCTGGTCACGCACCTGACGCTCGGCCTCGTGCGCATGAAGACCGTCACGGTCAGCGGCCGCAAGCTCGCCGGCTGACGTCTCACGGCCCGACGACGGCGCGCACGGTCGCTTCGTAGACGTCGACCGTGTCGGTCACGTCGCGCGCGTAGCCGCCGCCCATCACGGTGACCGACGGCACGCCGTGCGCGCGGATCGCCGCGGTCACGCGCCGGTCGCGTTCCGCGAGCCCGGCCTTGCCGAGCCGCAGCCGACCGAACCGATCGCCGGCGAACGGATCGGCGCCGCTGAGCCAGCACACGAACCCGGGCTGGGCACGCGCGAACGCCACGGCCAGTCCCGCCTCCAGGCGCGCCAGATACTCGTCGTCGCCGGTGCCGCTCGGCAGCGCGATGTCGAGATCGCTCTGCGCCTTCGCGGCCGGGAAGTTCTGTTCGCCGTGGATCGAGAACGTGAACACCGAATCGTCGCCGGCGAAGATCGCCGCGGTGCCGTCGCCCTGGTGCACGTCGGTGTCGACGACCAGTACGCGGCCGATGCCGGCTTCGCGCTGCACCACGCGGGCGGCGACCGCGACGTCGTTGACGACGCAGTAGCCGGCGCCGCGGTCGCGGCGCGCATGGTGCGTGCCGCCGGCCAGATGGACCGCAGCGCCGTCGCGCAACGCCGCGCGCGCGGCGGCAACGGTGCCGCCGCAACTGCGCCAGGTGCGCTCGACCAGCGCCTCGCTCCACGGGAAGCCGATGCGCCGCATGTGTTCGGCGTCGAGTCGGCCAGCCGCGAACGCGTCGAGGTAGCCCGCGTCGTGCACGCGCTCCAGTTCGTCGCGCGCCACGCGTGGCGCCAGCAACGGCTGCACGCCGGTCGCAGCCGGCCAGCGTTCGATCCGTTCGCGCAGCAGCGCGTACTTCACCAGCGGGAACGCATGCCCCGGCGGCAGCGGGAAGCCGAACGGGTCCGAGTAGTACACCTGCACGGCGCTACTCGACCTGCAGCGGTGGCCGGCCGCGGCGCGCGCGCAACCGATTCAGGAACGCCAGCACCGACGGCCGCCGCACGAGGCGCCGCTCGAGCGCCCGCTTGCCCGGGAAGTCGATCAGCAGGAGACCGATCAGGATCGTCAGCAGCCCCTGCCCGGGCAACACCAGCATCGCGACGCCGGCCAGCACGAACAGCACACCGACCAGGTTGCGCAACGCATGCTCGAGCCACAGCAGCGGTCCGCGCCGGCGCGCGAGGTCGCGGCGCGAAGCGGTGAAGTAGTCGGCCGGCAGCCGCACGACGACGACCGGCAGCAGCAACACGGTCAACACCGCCGACGCGAGCGACACCATGCCGAGCCAGAACAGCAGCGTCGAATGCGCCTGCGCCCAGGCCCAGAACTGCTGCCAGAGGCCTTCGTCCGCGACGGGAATCGAGGGGCAACGCGGCACCGAAGTCACGCGCGGCGATCCTAACCCGCCGCTGCCGCCGCGTGCGCGCAGGAAGCTCCACTCACACTGGCCCCGATGTCGATGCTCCGCTACGTCTATGGCCTCTCACACCATGGTCGAAGCCTCCTCCCCCGCTGCCCAGCTCGAAGCCAAGATCGACAATCGGACCGCCCACGTCGGCGTGGTCGGCCTCGGCTATGTCGGCCTGCCGCTGCTGCGCGCGTTCTTCCAGGCCGGGTTCCCGGTCGTCGGCTACGACATCGACCCGCAGAAGATCGACATGCTGAAGCGGGGCGAGTCGTACCTGAAGCACCTCGGTGAGGACTTCGTCGGCGATCTCGCGAAGTCGCCGAAGTTCCTGCCGACGTCGAACCCGGCAGACCTGGCCAAGGCCGACGCGATCATCCTGTGCGTGCCGACGCCGCTCGGGCGCCACGGCGAGCCGGACATGAGCTACATCGAGAAGTCGACCGAGATGGTCGCCAAGGTCCTGCGCAAGGGCCAGCTCGTGTCGCTCGAGTCGACGACCTACCCGGGCACCACGCGCGGCGACTGCATGCCGATCCTGGCCAAGACCGGGCTCGTCGCGGGCCGCGACTACTTCCTGGCGTTCAGCCCCGAACGCGAGGATCCGGGTCGCAAGGACCACAGCACGCAGACGATCCCGAAGCTGGTCGGCGGCTGCGACGAGACCAGCGGCCGGCTGGCGACCAAGCTCTACGCGGCCGCGATCAAGAAGGTCGTGCCGGTCGAGACCGCCGAGATCGCCGAGGCCGCGAAGCTGCTCGAGAACATCTACCGCTGCGTCAACATCGCGCTGGTCAACGAGCTGAAGCCGGTGCTCGCGGCGATGGACATCGACATCTGGAAGGTCATCGACGCGGCGGCGACGAAGCCGTTCGGCTTCCAGGCGTTCTACCCGGGCCCCGGCCTCGGTGGACACTGCATCCCGATCGACCCGTTCTACCTGACCTGGAAGGCCAGGGAGTTCGGTCACCACACGCGGTTCATCGAGCTGGCGGGCGAGATCAACAACTCGATGCCGCACTACGTGATCCAGCGCACGATCGAGGGGCTGAACGAACACGGCAAGCCGCTGCGCGGCGCCAAGGTGCTGGTGGTCGGTCTCGCCTACAAGCCCGACGTCGACGACGTGCGCGAGACGCCGGCAGCCGAGGTCATCAAGCTCCTGTTCGAGCACGGCGCCGAGGTCAGCTACCACGACCCGCACGTGCCGCTGTTCGCCGGCATGCGCAAGTACATGGAGTACCGCATGCACTCGGTGCCGTTGACGCAGGCGAACCTCGCCGCCGCCGACTGCGTGCTGATCGTCACGAACCACGCGGTGATCGACTGGGCGCAGATCGCGCAGCACGGCAAGCTGGTGGTCGACTCGCGCAACGCGCTGGCCAAGCACCTGCCGATCCGCGGCACCTACGTGCGCGCGTGAGCGCGCGCCCGCGGCGCACTGCTGTCGTTTCGACGCAGTAGCGCCGCCCCGCCGAAGCGTCGCCTGCGCGTGCCGCGCCCGGTCGGGCACGGCGCTTGCCTGTGGCCGCGCGCACGCCGTCGCCTGCGTGCCCGAACCGCAAGGCACTCATGCGACCCAGCCCTCTCGATGGCCTGCGCCTGGCAGGCGTTCTGCTCTTCCTCGGCTCCCTGTGCTACGCGCACGGCGGCCGTTACCCCGGCCCCGGCGACGTCGTGCCGCCGAGCAGCGGCCCCGGCAGCCCCGGCGGCACCCCGACCGGTCCGACCGGCCCCGAGACCGGTGCACCGTCCGCCCCGAGTGCGCCGGCGCCGACGGCGCCCGGCACCGGCGGCGGTGGTGGCAGCACCGGCGGTGGCACGCCACCCGGCACACCGCCCGGATCCGCTGGCCGCACCGGCGGCTTCGCGCTGGAACCGGATCTGACCGAGTGGACCTTCTGGTGGGAGTTCAACAAGGACGAGTTCCTGCGGCTGAAGGACGCCGTGCACCTCGACACGCCGGAGACCGGCAGCCTCGAGCAGTACCTCGGCTACGGCCGGCGCCGCGACAGCCACGACAGTCTGAAGCCCACGCGCGAGCAGATCCATGCGACGATCCTGCCGGCGCTGCACCGCGCGCTGGCAGGCAGTGACAACCGCGACATCGCGACCGGCTGCATGGTGGCGATGGCGAAGGTCGGCGCCGACCACCGCGACTTCGCGCTGGTCGACGTGTTCGCGCCGCGCCTGCGGCGACCGGATCAGGAGGTGCGGGAGACCGCGGCGCTGGCGCTCGGCATCGCCGGGATCGCCGGCGAACGGGAACTGGACCTGCTCGAAGGCCTGGCGCGCGACGGGGCGCAGGGCCGCGAAGCCTGCGGCGGCGCGGTCGATTACCGGACCCGGGCGTTCGCGGCCTACGGCCTCGGCCTGCAGGCCCACGCCCACACGCAGACGGCCGTCAAGGCACGCGCGTTCGCGGCGCTGCGCGATCTGCTGGCCACGCCGAACCTCGGGCGCGACCTGCGCGTCGCGGCGATCCAGGGCATCAGCCTGCTGAACGTCGACGGCAGCATCGAAGCCGACCGCGCGCTGCGCGACGAAGCGCTGCAGGCACTCGACGCCTACTACTCGCGCCCGCTCGGCCCCGGCGAGCAGCTGATCCAGGCGCACTGCCCGATCGCGATCGCGCGACTGCTGGGCCGCGGCGCAAGCGGCGGCGGCGCCTGGCGCGACCGCTTCGCGGCCGACCTGGCTGCCACGGACAAGCCCGCGCGCCGCAGCCACGACATCGCCCGTTCGTGTGCGATCGCCCTCGGCACGCTCGCGACCGCCGACGACACGGACATCAGCACGCTGCTGCTCGACACCTGGCACGACCACAAGGACGTGCAGACGCGCTGCTTCGCACTGATGGCGATGGCTCGCATCGGCGGCGCCCGCCACCGCGCGGCGCTGCTGCACGAGTTCGACCGCGGCCGCAACCACGAACAGGCCTGGTGCGCGCTGGCGCTCGGCGTGCTGGCGTTCGGCGAACGCGAACGCGACCCCGCGGCGCGGCGCGACCGCACGATCACCGCGACGCTCGCCGATGCGCTGCAGAGCCGCAAGGACCCGAGCCTGCTGGGTGCGCTGGCGATCGGGCTCGGCCTCGCCGGCGGTGACGAGGCCGCCGACCACATGCGCAGCATGATGCTCGGCAACGTCGCCAAGGAGGACATGGCGGGCTACCTGTGCGTCGGCCTCGCGCTGATGGACCACCGCGCCGCGATCGAGGACATCCGCGCGGTCGCGCTGAAGGAGACGCGCCGCGACCGTCTGCTGGTGCAGGCCGCGGTGGCGCTGGGCCGGCTCGGCGACAAGGCGATCGCGAACGACCTGTTGCAGCTGCTGCCGCAGCAGGGCGAGAACAACCTGGCCAAGCTGGCCGCGATCGCGCAGGCCCTCGGCTACATCGGCGACCGCCGGTCGATCGACGCGCTGCAGGCACTGTTGTTCGACGCCGACCTGCACCCGCTGGCGCGCGGCTTCGCGGCGGTCGCGCTGGGCGGCGTCGCCGACAAGGAACCGGTGCCGTGGAACGCGAAGCTGCGGCGCGACTCGAACTACCGCGCCGCGGTCGAGACGCTGACCAACCAGGCGACCGGCATCCTCGACATCCTGTGACCGTCCGGCGCGCGCCGCAACCGGCGCGCGCCGACTGCGCTCTGGCGCCCCCTCCGGTCGCCCGCCGGAGTTAGGATCCTGCCCATGCGCCTGCCCCTGCTCGCCGCCCTCGCCCTCTCCGTTCCGTCGTTCGCCCAGGAAGAGACGTTCGCATCGAGGTTTCGCGTGCAGCTCGGCTTCGGCGGCGGCGAGTTCGAGCACCGCACCGACGGCTCGAACCTCGACGACGACACCGATGCCGCGCTGCTGCGGTTCCACTTCGAGGGCACCACGCGCCGCGGCTTCGGCGGCGGCGTGCGCTTCGAGGGCCTGGCCTCCGACGACGACCTGTTCGAGGACGCCGGGTTCAACTCGTCCGAGGCACGCCTGTCGTCGTTCCTGCTGCACCTGACCTGGCGCGCGCAGGCGCGGCGCTTCTCGATGCCGGTGCGGTTCGGCCTGTGGTTCAACGGTTACCTGCTCGAGGACCAGGTGCTCGACGAAGACGTGTCGTACGGGACCCTCGGCCCCTGGCTCGAAGTGGCGCCGGAGTTCCGCCTCGTCGACAGCCGCAAGTTCTCGTGGTCGTTGTTCGCCGAGCTCGGCGCCGGCATCGGCGTGACCGGCATCGACGTCGAGAACGACGCCAACGACTACGTCTCGACGACGTCGGCGGTGGCGCTCGACGTCGGCACGCGGCTGCGCGGCGGCCCGTTCGAGCTCGGCCTCGCGTTCGTGAACCGCTGGCAGTCGATGGACGAGAGCGACGAAGAGGACGGCCTGGTCGTGCTCGGCTACGACACCGAGTTCCACGGCCTGCTGATCACCTGCAGCGCCGTGTTCTGAGATGCGCGGCGCGGCCCGCTGGTCCCACTTCAGCGGGCGAAGTGGTAGCGCACGATCGCCCACAGCGCCGCGACCGCGTCGCGCCAGCCGATCTTCTTGCCTTCGCTGTAGTCGCGGCCGCGGTAGCGGATCGGCACCTCGTGGATCCGCACCGGCAGGCGCGCGACCTTGGCGGTGAACTCGGGCTCGACCGTGAAGCGCCGACTGCGGATCACGATGTCCTGCAGCACCTCCCGACGGAAGCACTTGTAGCAGGTCTCCATGTCGGTCAGGTTCAGCCCGGTGAACAGGTTGCTGGCGAACGTCAGCAGGCGGTTGCCGAAGTAGTGGTAGAAGTGGTCGCGTGGCCGCGCCGGATCGGCGTCGTCGAACAGGTAGCGCGAACCGTAGACGACATCGGCGCGCCCCTCGAGGATCGGCGCCAGCAGTCGCGGGTACTCGGCCGGGTCGTACTCGAGGTCGGCGTCCTGCACGACGACCACGTCGCCGCGCGCCTGTTCGAAGCCGGTGCGCAGCGCGGCGCCCTTGCCGCGGTTGCGGTCGTGCTCGAACACGCGCACCTCGGGGTGGCGCTGCACCAGTTCGCGCAGGATCGAGCGGCTGGCGTCTTCGCTGCCGTCGTCGACCAGCACGAGTTCCTTGCGGATCGGCACCGCGAGCACGGCGGCGACGATGTCGCGCAGCGTGCGCTGCTCGTTGAACACCGGCATCACGACGGTCAGCAGGAAGTCGGACGGCAGGGTGCGCACGGAACGGCGCGCAGTGTGCCCGCGCCGCAGCGGCCGCACAACGCCGCGGCGGCGATCACGCCTCGGGCAGGTCGCGGAACACCGACGCGCCGTGCCGGCCGTCGCGATCGGCAGCTGCGCCGACCACGAACGGCGCCACCAGCGCCGCGGCGAGCCGCTCCTCGTGGCAGTGCGCCTCGACGTCGGCGACCGCGCTCTGCCACTGCTCGAGCACGCCGATCACGGCGGCCGCGAGCAGGAACGCCGCCTGCGCCGGGTCGGCGCACGACAGCGACCCGTCCTGCACGCCCAGCACCAGCAGCTCGCGCAGCTGCGCGCGCAGCCAGCGCCGTTCCTGGCGGTCGTCTTCGCGCAGGAGCGACGTGAAACCACTGCGCAACTCCGTCGCCAGGACGCGCTGCAGCCGCACGGCGTCCGGTTCGGCGAAGTGGAACGCGAGGTAGCCGGCGAGGAACGCGCGCAGCGTGACCACCGCCGGTTCCGCCCCCGCCACCGGCACGCGCAACAGCCGTCGCCGTCGCTCGCGCCAGTGGTCGATCGCCGCGAAGAACAGCTCCTCCTTGCCGGCGAAGTGGAAGTAGAGGCCGCCCTTGGTCACCGAGGCCCGCGCGGCGATCGCGTCCAGCGTCGCGCCGGCGTAGCCCGCGGCGGCGAATTCCGCGGTAGCCGCGGCGAGCAGCCGTTCGCGCAGCTCGGGGTCGGCGGGGCGGGGCATGCGCGGCCGCTGCGTCAGCGCGGCTGGTAGAAGTCCTCGCGCTGGTGCTTCGGCAGGTAGAAGTCGATCAGGAACGGGTTCCACGCCCGTTCCTCGCGCGCGAACTGGTCCATGTCGAGGTAGAGCATCGTCAGGTCGACGGTCTGGTCCTGCAGGTCGACCGGCATCAGCCGCAGGCCGGTGCGCTCCTCGAACGGCAGCAGCGGCACGATCTTGCCGGCCTCGCCGTCTTCGAGCCGCAGCACGACCGACCGCGCGCGGCGCAGCAGGTAGACGCGGTTCTCGTCGTTGCGCTTGAACAGCGTCGCCAGGTGGATCGTGAACACCTCGGACTTCGTCGTCAGCGCGCGCTGGAACTCGGTCTTCAGCTCCGGGTCCGGCAGGTTCGCGAACTCCTCGATCTGCTCGAGGTCCGCGACCGAGGCGAAGAACTTCAGCTTCTTGTCCGCGCCGAGCCGCAGGTCGCCGAAGTCGGCGAGGTCGGTCGCGCCCTGCTGTTCGGCCGCCTTCTCCGCCTCTTCCTCGTCCTCTTCGTTGCGGTAGCGCAGGATCGCGTCGATCACGCGATCGGGGATCTTGTCGCTGGGGAACAACGCGCGCAGCACCGGCCGCGGCGCGGTGTTCAGGTTGATGCGGATGCCGAGGCCGTCGGGCTGCACCGGCTCGTCTTCGCCGCCGGGGCTGCGGCCCGATTCGGGTGCGGTGCCGGCTGCGGCACCGGCGGCACTGCTCGCCCCGCCGGCCGCGGCTGCAGGGTCGCTGCCCTCGGCCGGCGCTTCGCCGCGCGCGGCGGCCTGCGCCCGCTGGCGCGCGACCTTCTCCGGATCGCCCGGGTCGACCTTCAGCGAGGTCCAGATCGTCAGCACGGACTCGAGACCGAGGTAGACCTTGCCGTCGAGCACCTTGTCGAAGAACAGGTCCTCGCTGACCGACGGCAGCATCATCAGCTCGTCGAGGTGCAGGATCGCGGTCACGTCGGGGCGCTTCTCTTCGTCCGACTTCAGGCGCGGCCGCGGGATCGCTTCGAGGTCCGGGCGCGCGACCCAGTCGCGCAGCTCCTGCACGATCCGCTCGGCATCGCTGGCCGACACGTCGAACTCGGTGTCCTCGCGCAGCGAGTCGATCAGCCGCACGAGCCGATCCCGCGACAGGTCGGCGAACTTCTCGTCCGGGCTCCACAGCGCCAGCAGGTTGAACTTGCGGTTCTCGTCCTCGACCCAGACGTAGGTCGTCAGGTCGTCGTCGGCGTTGCCGACCGGCTGGAACCAGGCGTCGCGGCTGCTGTCGCAATCGGCGGTCGGATCCGTCTCTTCTTCCTCGGCCTCACCGCCGGCGCCGCCGCTGGCACCGCTGCCGCCGGTGGCACCGCCCGCGCGGTCGGCCCCACCCGTGGCGCGGCCGCCGGCGCCGCCGAGGGCGCCGCCCAGTGCGTCGGCCATGCCGCCCGCCCCTTCCTCGCCGCCGGCCGAACCGGCCAGGTCGGTCAGCAGCTGATCCTCGGCTTCGGCCAGCTGGTAGAGCATCTGGCTGCGCATGCGCGCCAGCAGCGCGTCGTTCTCGCCGGTGGCGCGCACCATGCGTCCCGCCACCACCAGCTCCGCGACCAGGATGTAGAGCAGGATCGAGAAGATCAGCGCCAGCACCAGCGCGATGCCGCGTTCGTCGGCTCGGTCAGGCAGGTCGGCTCGGCGGGTCTCGGACATCGGCTGGACTCGGACGCGCATGCTACCGGCTTCTTCCACCGAGCACCGCCACGATCGCTGCGGCGCTGCCGCCGGTGCCGTAGGGGTGCACGACCCGTGCCATGGCCGCGTGCGCCGCCGGCTGGTCGAGCAACCGGCCGACCGCGGCCACGATCCGGTCGGCGCGGGTGCCGACCAGGGCCGCCGTTCCGGCCGCGATGCCCTCGGGCCGTTCGGTGTTGTCGCGTAGCACCAGCACCGGGCGCCCGAGCGCCGGCCCTTCCTCCTGCACGCCGCCGGAGTCGGTCAGCAGCACGTGGCTCGCCTGCATCGCCGCGACCATGTCGGGGTAGTCGAGCGGACCGCACAGGTGCACGTTGTCGCGGCCCGCGAGGCGCGCCTCGACCACGCTGCGCACGCCCGGGTGCGGGTGCAACGGCCACAAGACCGCGACGTCGGCACGGTCCGCCAGCGCCGCGATGCCGTCGCAGATCGACTGCAGCGGCGCGCCGAGGTTCTCGCGGCGATGTGCCGTCACCAGCAGCAGCCGCCGTCCGGCCGCCGGGCGGAACTGCGCCGCGTCGACGCGCGCGGTCGCCCATTGCAGCGCGTCGATGCCGGTGTTGCCGACCACGTGCACGGTCGCCGGATCGATGCCTTCGCGCAGCAGGTTGTCGCGCGCCAGCGCCGTCGGCGCGAAGTGCAGGTCCGCGAGCTGCGCCACGAGCCGGCGGTTGGCTTCCTCGGGGAACGGCTGGCCGCGGTCGCTGGTGCGCAGGCCGGCTTCGACGTGGGCCACCGGCACGCGCCGGTAGAAGGCGCCGAGCGCCGCCGCGAACACCGTCGTCGTGTCGCCTTCGACCAGCACCAGATCGGGACGCTCCTCGGCGAACACCGGATCGAGCGCGGTCAGGCAGCGCGCCGTGAAGTCGACCGGCGACTGCGCCGGCCGCATCAGGTCGAGATCGCGGTCCGGCACGACGCCGAAGAACTGCAGCGTGCGGTCGAGCAGTTCGCGGTGCTGCGCCGTGACCAGCACCCGGCACTCGGCCCACGGCGCGGCGCCCAGCGCCCGCACGACCGGCGCCAGCTTGACGGCCTCGGGCCGGGTGCCGATCACAACCAGGATGCGCCGCGTCATGGCCCGGCGCGATTCTGGCGCCGCCGGCTCAAAACGTCACGTCGATCGTCTCGCCGGCCACGACGGCGACGTCCTGCGGCGGCGGCGCGTCGCCGTTGGGCACCTGCAACTGCACCCGCCATCGGCCCGCGCCGAGGCCGTCCAGCGTGCCCTTGCCGCCGTTCAGCACCTGCACGACCGGTGCCACGGCACGATCCGGCTGGCCGTCGCCGCCGAGGCGCTGTGCCATGGCCGCCGTGAACGGCACCTTGATGCTCGCCGTCACGCGCACGCGGCCGGCGGTCGCGAGCTGCAGGTCGACGCCGTCGCGCGTGCTGCCGGCGTCGATCGTGAACGGCGCCGACGCGGCCGGCGCGTGCTTCCTCGCGCTCGCGTGCACCTGCAGCGGCATGCCGGTCTGCACACCGCGCAGTTCGAAGCGCCCCTCGGCGTCGGTCTTGGCCGACCGGCCGCCGCCGAGCGGGCTGCCCTGGAACATGCCCTGCACGGCGCCGAGCGCCTGGTCGACTTCGGCGCCCTCGGCCCGCACCGGCGTGATCCGCACCGACGCGCCCTCGAGCGGCTGGCCGTCGGGCCCGCGCACGACGCCGCGCACCACGGCGACGTCGAGGTCGACGTCGACGACGTTCGCGCCGGGCTGCAGCACGATCGGCACGAGGGCCGGCATGCTGCGCGACTTGATCGTGATGCGCAGCTGGTGTTCGCCCTCGGGCAGGTTGCGCAGCTGGTAGGCGCCGTCGTCGGCGACCCGCGCCGACCGCCCATCGCCGCCGCCGCCGAACTCGGCCATCATGCCGGCGAGGTCGCCGGCGGTGCCCTGCGCGCGGCCGGACAGGAACGAGATCCGGGCGCCCGCCAGCGGCACGCCGTTCTCGCGCACGACGCCGCGCAGCTCGGCACCCGCGGGCCGCACGAGCCGCAGCTCGGCGCGGGCGCCGTCGGCCACGGCGACGGCTTCCCAGCCGGCGGCCGGCGCGTCCTCGCCGTTGCGCGCCGCATCGAGCGCGACCTCGATCATGCCGCTGCCGCGCTCGGCCAGGCGGAACCGGTGTTCGCCCGGCGCCAGCCGGGCGAACGTCGCGACGCCCGTCTCGGCGGTGGTTTCGCTGTCCCACGGCGAATCGGCGCCGCGCCGCTGCACACGTTCGCCGGCCACCGGCTTGCCGGCGGCATCGACGACCGTGACCTCGACCGTGCCGCCGACCGACAGCGCCGCGGTGTAGTCGCTGCCGGCCGCCGACAGCCGCAGCTCGCCGCTGGTGTGGCGCGCGTAGGAGCCGTGCGTCGCAACCAGCCGGAACGGTGCGTCGAGCGGCGCATTCAGCTGGCAGCGGCCTTCCGCGTCGGTGCGCGCGGTCGCGGCACCGGCGGCCATGCCTGCCGGCATGCCGCCGAACGAGAACTCGGCGCGCACGCCGGTCGCGCGCTCGCCCTCGATCCGCTCCAGGCGCACGTTCGCCTTCGCGACCGGGGCCGACGTCGCGGCGTCGACCACCATGACGCGCACCACCGGCGCCGGCGCGAGCCGCACGACGCCGAGGTCGAGGTCGCCACTGCTCGGCAGCGCGATGTCCTTGCGCTCGAACGACCGATACCCGATCGCCTCGACTTCGAGCCGCAGCGCCTGGCCGTCCTTGGGCCGCAGATCGCCGATCGTGACGCGGCCGTCGGCGTAGTGGCGCGCGCGCGCGCCGCGGCGCATCGCCGCGCCGAAGAAGTCCGCCATGCCGCCGCCCTGCAGCGAATGCTGCACGAACAGGCTCTCGACCGGCGCGCCGGTGTCGGCGTGCACGACCTGGAACGTGACGCGGATGCCCGGGTCGTAGCGCAGCTCGAGGCCCTCCATCGGCGTCGAGACATCGAGCCGCTGGCTGCAGACCGCGCCGCCGAAGAAGCGCTGCGCGCCGCCCTCGGTCGCCCAGACCCGGTAGTCGGCGCCGATGCGCAAGCCGCGCACCGCGAACGCCCCGTCGGCCGCGACGTCGACCGTGCGCTCGGCGGCGCCCGACAGGTCCGCGATCGCTTCGGTGTCGATCATGGCGCCGAACGGGTTCGTGGCCTCGCCGCCGGCCGGCGGTGCCCGACGACGGGCGACGCGCACCTTCAGGTCCTTCGCGGTGGCCGGCGCGCCGATCACGCGGCCGCGGATCACGGCGCCGGGCTCGAGCACCAGCAGCACGTCGCGCAGCGTGGCGCCGGCGGCCGCCTGCAGCACGTCGCTGCGCGCCGACGGATGGTCGTCGTGCACGGCACGCAGCCGGAAGTCGCCGGTCGGCACGTGCGGCAGTTCGAACCGCCCCTCGGCGTCGGTCGTGACGCCGCGCCCACCGCCGGGCATCCCTTCGAAGTCCATCGCGTCCAGGTCCATGCCTTCTGCCCAGTCCGGCGTTTCGTTGACCGGCAGGCGACCGACCGCGGCTTCGGCGATGCCGTTGCCGGCGCGGTCGACGACACGGCCGGTGACGATCGCGCCGCGCACCAGCGCCAGCGCGCCGACATCGACGTCCGCATCGGCCGGACGCGCGACCCGCTGCTCGAGCACGCGGAACCCGCGTGCCGCGACGCGCAGCGTGACGCGGCCCTTGCCGGCGGCGAGCGGCAGGCGGAAGCGCCCGTCGGCGGCAGTCACGGTCGCCGCACCCTCGGGCCGCGGCGTGCGCACGCGCGCCATCGCTGCCTCCGGATCGTCGGTCCAGTCCTCGAACACATCGAACCCTTCGGCCGCGAAGTCGTAGCCCGAGGCTTCGCGCACCGACGCGTCGGCGACCGGCTGGCCGCGGTCGTCGACGACCTGGCCGACCAGCGCCGGCCCTGGCCCCGTGCCGGGCGCGGCCACGGCCGCTTCGACGCGCGTGGTCGCGTCCGCCGCGCCGGCAGCCGCAGGGTCGCTGCCAGCGCCGTCCGCGGTCGCAGCCACCTCGGCGTCCGCTGCCCCGGACGGCGCGGCGGCGACGGGCAGGTCGATCGGCGCCCGGTCCCCGGACCAGAACCAGAGCGCCGCCCCGGCGGCCACGAACAACAGGACCAGAACGCCGAGAATGCGATGAGCGGGCATGAGCGCACCTCGTGGCCGTGGCAGCAGGCCACATTGTCGACCTCGCGACGGCCGACAGGCGCGGCGCGCACCGGCGGCTGCCGGACCACCCCATCCTCCCGCACGCCGGGGCCGATCGCCACACCCGGTCGCGTCGGCCGCGGCCGATCCGCATCCGACCCTCGACACCCCGACGAAGACCCGCTGCGATGCCACTGATGCACCCCGTCCGCCGCCTCACGTTCGGCCTGCTCGCTGCCACGGCCGCCGCCTGCACCGGCAGCTCGCCGACCGCGCCCGCCACCGAAACCCCTGCGCCCGCCGCCATGGATCTGTATTCGCTCCGCGCTCCCGCCCTCGACGGCTCGACGGTCGACCTCGCCTCGCTGCGCGGCAAGGTCGCGCTGGTCGTCAATGTCGCCAGCGAATGCGGCTACACGCCGCAGTACGCCGGACTGCAGCGCCTGCACGCCGAGCTGGCGCCGCGCGGCTTCACGGTGCTCGGCTTCCCCAGCAACGACTTCGGTGCCCAGGAACCAGGCACGGCCGAGCAGATCCGGTCGTTCTGCACGGAGCGCTACGCCGTCGAGTTCCCGCTGTTCGCCAAGGTCGGGACCAAGGCCGGTGCGGCCCAGAGCCCGGTCTATGCCCTGCTCGGCGAAGCGACCGGGTCACTGCCGAACTGGAACTTCTGCAAGTACGTCGTCGGCAAGGACGGCCGCCCGGTCGCGTTCTTTCCGTCGCGCACCGCGCCCGACGCCAAGGAGCTGC
The DNA here is from genome assembly GCA_016794425.1 of Planctomycetota bacterium. Classification (GTDB taxonomy): domain Bacteria; phylum Planctomycetota; class UBA1135; order UBA1135; family UBA2386; genus JAEUHS01. The sequence goes on along the minus strand of JAEUHR010000028.1, from coordinate 60,658 downwards.
GCGCCGCGATCGAACAGGCGCTGGCGGCACCGTAGCGCGCGTCAGAACGACGTCGGCGATCCGCGGTCGGTGACGATGCGCGGCCGGATGTGGAACTCGACCGTGGTCTCGTTGCGCGTCGTCGACGTCGAGCGGAACAGGAAGCCGAGCAGCGGAATGTCGCCGAGCAGCGGCACCTTGGTCTCGGCCTCGAACTTCGTCTCCGACTTCAGGCCGCCGATCACCAGCGTGTGGCCGTCCTTCAGGTAGACCGTGGTGACCGCGGTGCGCGTGCTGGTGATCGGCGTGCTGACCGGGCTCGTCGCCGCGAAGCCGGTGATGGCCGACACGTCGGCGTAGACCTGCAGGATCACCGAGTCGGTGCCGGCGATCACCGGCACGATGTTCATGCGCACACCGACCGGCTTGAACTCGATGTCGGTCGCGACCTCGGTGCCGAGTTGGTTGATCTTCGCGCGCGGGAACGGGAACTGCGTCAGCGTCGAGATCGAAGCCGTGCCGCCGTTGCGCACGACGAGCTTCGGCGAACTGGTGATGTCGGCGAGGTTGTTCGCTTCGAGCGCCTCGAGCACCATGTTCAGCTCCCAGCTGTCGTGGATGCCGCCGAGCGTGAACAACCCCACGTCGGTCACCGGTGAGGCGCCGACCACCGGCTGCCGCAGCGGGAAGATCGACGTGTACGAGCGCACCAGCTGGCTGCTGCTGAGGTTCTCGAGCACCGGCAACGTCGTCGTGCCCGCCTGCACGCCGCTGACGCCGAACGCGAGCGCGTCGGCCGCCTGGTATTCGACGACCTGCACGGTGATCTCGATCTGCGGAATGCTGCTGTAGAACAGGTCGAGCGCGGCCTCGAACGCCGCCAGAGCCGACGGCTGCGCCGTGACCAGCGCCAGCGCGACGGTCGGCGCCGCGGCGACGTTCGCGTCGAGCGGCGCCCCGCGCACGGCGGGCGGCTGGTTCGCACCCGGCGGGTCGACCAGGACCGCACCACTGAGCACCTCGAAGTCGGGCACGTAGGTGATCTCGACTTCGTGGGTGCCGAGCATGCGACCGAGGATGCTGCGCGCGTCGACGCCGCCGACCCTGGTGCCCGGCGGCGGAATCGGCACCGGTGCCTGCGCGCGCGGGGTCGGCGGCTTCTCCGCCGAGATCTCGGCGATCAGCTTCAAGAACGTCGAGCTCAGCTCGCCGGCCAGGAAGTACTGCTTCGTCAGTCGGCCATCGGGTCCGATCAGCACGCTGCTGCCGAACTGCACGCGCAGCCGCGCATCCCGCTGCTCGGCGCTCTCCTGTGGATCCTGCGGCTCGACGTCCGCGGCCGGTACGACGCGCGTGTCGCCGATGCCCCACGTGAGCGGCCCGCGCGACGGCGGCGCACCACCTTCGGCGACCGCGCCTTCGACGACGCGCGGATCCAGCCGTTGTGGCTCGGCGGCGACGCAGGCGGCGAACAGCAGCAGCACCCCCGGCACCGCCCGCCGCCCGCGACCGACACGGGACTGGCGCTCGGCGCGGACCGGACCCTGGCTGGCGATGCAAGTGCCGGTGCTACCGACGCCTGACGGGCGTCGCTCGCACCTGTTCCACGCCAAGCACCAGATCGGACCGAGTGCGGTCGGCACGGGGGGATTCTGCGCGGCAGGCGGTCGGGTGGCGACGACTTTTGTCCGGCCGGATCGAGGATCCTGCGCCCCGGGGCCGGAAGGCGGGATCGGATCAGAGCTGCGCGATCACCTTGTCGGTGAGGTCGGCGACGTCGCGCCCCTGCCGGTCGCTGATGTCGTCCTTGCGCGCGACCATGTCGCGGCCCTCGGCACTCGCCACCGCTTTGACCGCCTCGCGGATCTTGGCGTTCATCTGCGCCAGCAGTTGCTTGCCCTGCGCCGAGGTCACGTCGATCCCCTCGGCCTCGATCTTCTGCCACTCCTTGGTCGCGGCCTTCACGCGGCCCTCGTCGATCGTCGCCGGCGCGGACGTGTTGCTGGCGCTGCCATGGAACACGACCGCGCCCCGCTTCAGTGTGACCTGGCAGGTCAGGGACGCCACCAGGAGGAAGCCGATCACGGCAGAACGAACGGCGAGGCGAAGGCTCATGGGATGACGTCCAGGCAAGTTGCCCGTCGAAGACTCGAGATGGGAACCAGCGGGCTGCTCGACCAGAGCAACCGTTGGTCCGCGCTATCGGTCACGCCGGATCGTGCTGCTTTAGTGGCATTTGCCACAGCAGGTTGAGTCGTCCCAAAAAGAAATCGGCCAACTCTCGACGGCCGATTCCAAACGAAATCAGCCGCTCGGATGGCGAGTTTGCCGCGGCGCCGATGGCCGATAGTGGGCGCCGCGGCGGCTGCCGACGCGCTCGACAAGACCCGCCTGCACGAGCTGCTGGAGGTCCCGCAGCGCCGTCCGGTGGGACACCCCGGTGGCCTCCATGTGGTCCTGAGTCGAGTAGACCCCGCGCGCGGCGATGCAGTCCATCAAAGCCAGCAGGCGGGGAGGCAACCGGTCAGCCAGCACCGGCGGTGGCGCAGCGTCGACCTCCGGTTCGGCACGCGGCAGCACGATCGTCGGCTCGCCGGCCGGTGCCGGGCCGGGCACGGCTTCGACCGGCGGCAGCACCGGCTCGGGTGCCACAGCCGCGCGCTCCGGCACCCAGCGGGACGCCGGCGCCGGCGCAGGCGCAGGCGGCGCCGTGGCCCCACCGAGCTGCGAGCGGCCGGCGATCGCCGCGAGCACGTCCCGGTGCTGCACCACGTCGCCGCGCGCCAGCACCATGGCCCGCACGACCGTGTTGCGCAGTTCGCGCACGTTGCCCGGCCACTCCTGCCGGTAGAGCTCGTCCATCGCCTCGGTCGACAGCGTCTTGGCCTGCGACTGCCCGCTGGCGAGGACCTCGCCGCGGAAGTGCTCGACCAGCGCCGCGAGTTCCTGGCGCCGTTCGCGCAGCGGCGGCACGCGCACGACCACGCCCTGCAGCCGGTAGTAGAGGTCTTCGCGGAACTGGCCGGCCTGCACGAGCCGCGCGATGTCGCGGTTGGTCGCCGCGATCACGCGCACGTCGACGCGCACCGGTTCGGTGCCGCCGACGCGGTCGACCTCACCTTCCTGCAACACGCGCAACAGCTTGACCTGGACGTCGAGCGGGATGTCGCCGACTTCGTCGAGGAACAACGTGCCGCCGTCGGCCTGCTCGAAGCGACCGATCTTGCGGCGGTCGGCACCGGTGAACGCGCCGCGCTCGTGGCCGAACAATTCGCTGGCGAGCAGCGTCTCGGACAGCGCCGCGCAGTGCACCTTGACCAGCGGGCCGCCCGCACGCCGGCTCCAACGGTGCACGAGGTTGGTCAGCACTTCCTTGCCGACACCGGTCTCGCCTTCCAGCAGGATCGGCAGGTCGGTCGGCGCAACCCGTCGCAGTGTGCCATAGACCTCGCGCATCGACGGGCTGACCGCGGTCACGCCGGCTCGCTGCAGGCTCTCGTCCGACTCCATCGCCGCCGCGCCCGGCGTCGACAGCGCCTCGAGCCGCACGCGCAGCGCCTCGAACAGGAACTCCGCCGACGGCGCCTCGTCGGGGAACTGCACGACGACGCCGACCGGCACACGGTCCTCGACCTCGTTCTCGGGCAGTTGCTGCACGAGGCGCGTCCACGCCGCCGACACGGCAGCGACGTAGCCCTCGGCCGCCGGCCGCGTCGAGCCGGGCATCAGCACGTGGCAGCAACCGGCGCCGCTGTGGCACAGGATCGCACGCTCCGGCCGTTGCTCGCGCAGCACTTCGACGAAGCGGCGCAGGCCGCGCGGACGCCGTTCGCCGTCACCGAGCTGCAGCGCCACCATCGACACGGGTCGACCGCGCTGCTGCGCCAGCGACACTTCGTCGGCGACCAGACGATGGAAGTACTCCGGCGTGAACAGGCCGGTGACCGGATCCTGCACCGCGAGCCGGTGCAGCTGGGACCGCTCGAGCGCGACCGCCGCCTGCGCCGTCACGGTGCCGAACAGGTCGAGGTCGACCGGCATCGGCTCACTGCGCTCGAAGCCGAGCAGCACGAGGCCCCGCGTCTGGCCGCCGAAGCCGATCGGCAGCGCCACGACCGAACGACAGCCCGGCAGCACCGCGAACACCGGATCGGCGCCGCGCACCGTCGCCAAAGCCGCGAACGGACCGGCGATGTGCGCGAGCGGCAGGCGCGGCGCGACTTCGCGCGACGGACCGCTGTGCACGACCAGCTCCTGTCGCACCGGATCGGCCAGCACGACCCGCACGCAGTCGGCGGCCGAATGGCTGCGGCAGAACCGCAGCAGCACGTCGAGCGCGGCAGCCTCGTCGGCCGGCACCGCCAGTTCGCGCATCGCACGATTCAGGGCCTGCAGATCCTGCAAGCGCGCCTGCAGGTCGGCCGCCATGCGATTGAACGTGCGCGTGAGGCGCCCGATCTGTCCGCTCTCCTCGTCGGGCACGCGCGTGTCGAACGCACCGCGCGACAACGCCAGCGCACCGTGCTCGAGCCGTTCGATCGGCCGGCTGATGCGGCCGCTGACGACGAACGACAGGAACGCAGCCAGCACGACGAGGCTGCCCGCGACCAACAGGAAGAACGCGCGCACCGGCACGCGGCCGATCGCGAGGTCGAGCATCGCCCGCTGGTCCGGCAGCGCCACCACGACGAGACCGCGCGGGGTGTCCTGCAGGTCGCGCAGCACTTCGGTGCCGCAGACCAGCGGCCCGGTCGAGGACACGATCCGCTCGATCATCGGCCGACGCTGCTCGACGCCGACCGCGACCGCGCGTTCGCGGCGCGCCATCGCCTGCGGGTCCAGTGCTTCGCGCAGCAGCATCTCGGCGTGGGCGTTGCCGGCACTGGCGGCGATCGGGTAGCCGCGCACGTCGGTCAGGATCACCGCGAGCCCGGGCGCCATCGCGCCGAGCAGGTTGCCTTCCAGCGGCCGCCCGGCGGTCAGCGTCAGCGTGCCGGCGGCCACGGCTGCCTCGGCACGCACGCCGAGCACCAGCGTGCCCCACTGCATCGCGACACCGGGCTCGAGCCGCGCCGGCGTCTCGCTGGTCGCCATGCGCTCGTCGCCAGCACTGACGACGAACGGTTCGCCACCACCCGGCGTGGCGCCCGGCTGCCACTCGAGCCGCAGGAACCCGCCGCCCCACTCCGGCGGCAACTGACCGGCGAGCAGCTTCTGCAGTTCGGTGCCGACACCGGCGGCAGCCTCGCCCGGTGCACGGTCGCGACCGCCCGCCAACCGGGCGCCGAGGATCGGCGCCAGGTCGCTGAGCCACTGGTGCGCCGAAACCCTGACCTTCTCCTTCTGTTCGTCGAGCTGGCCGAGGGCGCTGCGCAGCCGCGCGAGCACGTCCTCCTGCACCTTCGTCGCGTGGCCGGTCTCGAGCACCTGGACGAGCACCAATGACAGCACGCCGAGCGGCAACAGCGCCGCGACCGACATCACGGCCATCAAGCGGAAGCGCAGGTTCGTCGCCGCCGACAGCAGTTCACTGAGCAGCACCAGCACGAACGGCGTGCCGAGCAGGCACAGGAAGAAGCCGAGCCGGTGGTCGCGCTCGCGCACCGCGGCCCAGTCGCGGTCGAGCGACGTGACGCCGAGCACGGCGCCGTCCCAGCCGTCGCCACCGAGCGGCAGATACAGCCCGAGCCGCCGACCGCCGTCGCGCCGTTCGACTTCGGCGACGGCGACCTCGCTGCCGGTCACCGTGCGCGGCAGCGACAGCTGCTCGGCGCGGTCGTCGGCCGACAACGTCGCTTCGCTGAGCCGACCCTGTCGGTAGACCGCGACACCGATGCCGACCAGGCGGCTCAACACGTCGCCGCGCAGGCGCCACTCCTGCCCGTCGCGTACCAGCGGCGCGTCGATCGGGTCCTGCGGCGCAGCCGATCGTTCGTTGCCGAGCACGACCGAACGGAACCGGATCCGGTAGTCGGCGAGGTTGCGGAACTCGATCGCGGTCAACGCCGCGTCGGCCGGCAGATCCAGCACCGGGTAGACCAGGTTGACGTGCTTCTCCTGGCTCGCGTCGGCCCAGCTCAGCGCAATCGCGGCCGGCGACTCCGGCGGCGGTGCATCGCGCGTGTTGTGCACGGCCAGTTCGTAGAACATGCTGACCTGGTGCTCGAGCTCGAGCGTGCGCGGCGGCACCGGCTCGGCGAAATGCAGCACGACCTCGGCGACCTTGGCGCCGGGATTCGCAGTCGGCAGACCCGGGTAGATGCCGCGGTAGAACAGCCAGAGCTTCTGCGGCGGTTCGTCGAGGTGCGGCAGCGCGACCTTGGTGGCGGCGCCCGCGGCGAGTTCGACACCGGCGTCGAGCGGGTGCGCGCCGCGCAGGTCGGTCAGCACACCGCCGAGCGACGGTGCGCCGAGCAGCAGCGGCGCGACTTCGGCCTGCGGTGGGCTCTCGCACGACAGCCCGACCAGACTCAGGTCGGCCTCGCGGTCGGCGGCGACGGCGAGGGCCCGCAGTTCGCCTTCGAGTGGCACCGGCACGACGCAGGCTTCCCAGAAGTCGCGTCCCAGCGAGGCGCCATCGGCGAACGAGCGGTCCAGGTCGACGTCGAGCGTCCGGCGGCCGCGGTCGCCGTAGTCGAGTTCGAGCCGCAGCGCCTGCCGCGGCGTGGCGCTGCCGCGCGCCGCGAACGGAAAGGTCGGGACGAACGGCCGTCCGACGACGAGGTGCAGCGTGCCGCGCAGCGGTGGATCGAACGGAAAGCTCTCCGGCCGTTCGCCGTGCAGCGGGATCCAGTAGGGCCGGACCGGCAGATCGTCGAACGTGCGCAGCGGCGGCCCGAACTGCCCGGGTATCAGCTGGGCCAGCGAGCGGTAGGTCGTGTAACGCTGCCGGGCGATCGAACGCCCGGACAGCAGATCGACCAGCGCCCGATCGCGGCTCGCGCCGCGGTAGCTGGCCAGCGTCTTGACCTTGCCGATCGTGTCCTGCAGCAGCGCGAGCCCATCGTCGAGCCGAGCGCGTTGCGCCGCGGCGCGCCACTCGGCGAGCCGGCCCGGCAGAACGAGCCCGAGCACGAACAGCACGACGCCCGCTCCCACCAACGTCGGCCGCAGCCAGCGCGCCCGTCCGCGGAAGCGCTTCCAGCCGCGCAGCAGGACCACCAGCAGCAGCAGCGTGGCGAGGGGCACCAGCAGGTACGGGGCGTCCTGCAGCAGTTCGTCGGCGAACGCCGGCGAACGCCCTTCGGTCGACGCCAGCAACCCCGGCGCGGGCAGGCGCAGTTGGCCCCGCACGGGGCCCGACCAGGCGAGTGTCGCCGCACCGTCGCCATCCCGATCGTCGACGTCACACAGCGAGAGCTCGAAGCCGATCCCGGTGCTGCCCGGGCGGAGCTGCGGCCAGTGGTGGAACGGGATCGCTGCCTCGAACTGGTAGGAGACGTCGTCGAGGCGCTTGCCGGCGGTGCGAACGCCGTTCAGCTGCAGCCCGGTCTGCCGCGATCCCCCGGCACCGGCCGCGCCGACCCAGTTCCAAGGACGCGAGCTCGACAGCGGCATCAGCTGCAGCCATTCGTCGGCACGGGACGCAGACGGGTCGACGTCCCCGAGTGGCGTCAGCCGGACCTCGACCCGGTCGATGCGGTCCGTGCTGACCAGTTTCGGGCCGGTTCGAATCTGGTCATCGCGGATCCGCGCCGCCAGGTAGAGGTGGCCCGCATCGCAGGACACGAGAAACTCGGCCTCTGCATCCGCCAATCCCGACCAAAACTCTTTACCAGCAGTGAGTTGGGATTCGACGCCCAGCTTCAGCTTGGCGGCCTCGGGCGGCCAGTCCGAGAGGTCGCCGTCGACTACTGGCGCCGCCGCACCAATGGCCAATTCCGCCATCGGGGGATCCTGGGCAGTCGCGGTGGCAGCACCGAGACCCATCGCGGCGAACCACCACCAGTGTCGTACCGCGTTCCAGGAGAGCATGGCGTCGCGATGCTAGCCGCCACTTCGGCCGAGCCGAAGCCCCCACGGGAACTGATGACTTGCGTGGATCACGGTCGGGCGCGACGGGGCGCGACCGTCCGGGTCGACGGAGGAGGCGACGGAACCGAATGCGCAGTGCGGGCGCGCGGCCTCGGGACCGGTGATCCACGCAAGTCATCAGCTAGGGGTGCGGGCCGCACCCAGCGCGGCCCGCTGCCCCCGCGAGACCGTCTCAGCGACGCCGACGGCCGCCACGGCCGCGCGGCCCCCGTTCGCCGGGGCCTTCGTCGCCGAGCAGGTTGTCCAGCGACTCGAGTTCGCCGACCTGCGGGCCTGTCGGCCGCGCCGCCACCGGGCGTTCGGTTTCGGCGTCGTCGCCGAACTCGCTCATCGGCAAGGCCGAACGAGCCGGCCGCTCACTGCGACCGCGGTCGTCGCGCGGTTCGCGGCCACGGTCGTTCTCGCCACCCCGGCCACCGCGGCCCTGGTCGCGGTCGCGACCGAACGGTCGGTCGCCGCGCGGCGCGCGTTCCTGGTCCCGGTCGCGCGGACCGCGGTCGGCCCGCCCGGCTTCGGGAGTCTCGAACTCGTCGCGCCGGCCACCGTGCGGTGCGCGCTCGAAGCGCTCGCGGCGCTCCTCACGCGGCTCGTCGCGGTGCGGCGGACGGCCATGCCGCGGGCCATCGCCGCGGTCCTCGCGCATCGGCGGCGCGTCACTGCGCGGTCCGCGCTCCTCGCGGCGCGGCTCGGGACGCTCACCGCGCTCTTGGCGGAACGGAGCGTCGCTGCGCGGGCCTCGGTCGTCACGGCGCGGCTCGGGGCGCTCGCCGCGCTCCCAACGCTCGGCCCGCTCGGGGCGGTCGGCGCGAGCCGGGCGCTCGTCCCGCTCGGGGCGATCCCCGCGTTCCGGACGGTCCCCGCGTTCCGGGCGGTCGGTGCGTTCCGGGCGGTCGGTGCGTTCCGGGCGGTCGGCGCGAGCCGGGCGGTCGGCCCGCTCGGGGCGATCCGCGCGTTCCGGACGGTCCGCGCGTTCCGGACGGTCGGCGCGCTCGAACTCGTCGCGCCGCGGACCGCGGTCGCGGCGCTCACCGCCACGATCCCACCGGTCGCCGCGGTCACCACGCTCGGGACGATCCCCGCGTTCGCCGCGATCCGGACGCTCACTGCGCTCCGGACGCTCCGCACGCTCCGGGCGGTCACCGCGTTCCGGGCGGTCACCGCGTTCCGGGCGGTCACCGCGCTCGGGGCGCTCACCGCGGTCGCGCCGCTCGCCGCGGTCACGCCGTTCGAACCGCTCGCCCTGCTCACCGGCAGGCGCGGCCCCGGCCCCGGCATCGCCGGCCGGCGCCGCACCGCGTTCGGCCAGCAGCAGCGCCTTGCGGCTCAGCTTGACCTTGCCGAAGTCGTCGATCGCGATGACCTTGACCTTCAAGGTGTCGCCGATGCGCACGACATCGGTCACCGCGCGGATGAAGCCGTCCGACAGTTCGCTGACGTGCACGAGGCCTTCCTGGCCCGGCAGGATTTCGACGAACGCGCCGAACTCCTTGATCGCGGTGACGCGGCCTTCGTAGACCGAACCGAGTTCGACCTCGGCAGTCATCGCGCGGATGTGCTCGACGCAGGCCTGCACCTTCGCGGCGTCGACGCCGGTGATCGTGCACATGCCGCCGTCCTCGATCGAGATCTTGCACTCGAACTGCTCCTGCAGCGATCGGATGTTCTTGCCGCCCGGGCCGATGATCAGGCCGATCTTCTCGCTCGGCACCTGCACCGACTCGAGCCGCGGCGCGTTCGGGCTCAGCTGGGCCCGCGGTGCGCGAATCACCTTCAGCATCTCGCGCAGGATGTGCATGCGGCCTTCGCGCGCCTGGTCGAGCGCTTCGGCCATGATCGCGCGCGTCAGGCCATCACACTTGATGTCCATCTGCAGCGCGGTGATGCCGCGCCCGGTGCCGACGACCTTGAAGTCCATGTCGCCGCAGCCGTCCTCGCTGCCAAGGATGTCGGACAGGATCGCGTAGCGCTTGCCCTCCATCACGAGGCCCATCGCGATGCCCGCGACCGGCTGCTGGATCGGCACGCCGGCGTCCATCATCGCGAGCGTGCCGGCGCAGGCCGTCGCCATCGACGAACTGCCGTTCGACTCGAGGATCTCGCTGGTGATGCGGATCGTGTAGGGGAACGCCTCCTTGGCCGGCAGCACGCACTCGAGGCCGCGTTCCGCCAGCGCGCCGTGGCCGATTTCGCGGCGACCGGGCGCCAGCATGCGCTTGGTCTCGCCGACCGAGAACGGCGGGAAGCTGTAGTGCAGCAGGAAGCGCTTCTTCTGCTCCGGCATCAGGCCGTCGATGATCTGCTGGTCGTCGGTGCCGCCGAGCGTCACGACGCCGAGCGCCTGCGTCTCACCGCGCGTGAACAGCACCGAGCCGTGCACGCGGGGCAGCACGCCGACCTCGATCGTGATCGGGCGGATCGTCTTGTGGTCGCGGCCATCGGCGCGCGTGCCGCCGAGGATCGCCTGGCGTTCGGCGTCCTTGACCATGTCGCCGAGGATCGCGGCGACCTTGGCGTTCCACGCCTTCGCCTCGGTCTCGGTCGCGGTGCGCGGCGCATGGAACTTCTCGGCCGCCTTCTCCTTGGCTGCCTTGATCGCGGCGCTGCGCGCCTGCTTGTTGCCGGGCGTCACCGGCGCACTGCGCAGCAGAGTGCCGAACTCGTCCTCGATCGCGTCGACCAGCGCCTGATCGACCTCGGGCGGCGTGAACGACATCTTCGGCTTGCCGGCCTTCTGCACCAGCTCCTCGACCATGCCGACGATCTCGCACACGGTCTTGTGGGCCAGCTCGAGCGCTTCGAGCATCGTCTGCTCGCTGACTTCCTTGGCGCCGGCTTCGACCATGACGACTGCCTCGTCGTGGCCCGCCACCGTCAGGTTGAGCCGGTTGGCGTCGCTCTGCAGCTGGCTCCAAAGCGGATTGACGACCAGCTTGTCGTTGACGAGGCCGATGCGGACCATGCCGAGCGACTTGCCGTGCGGCAGCGAGCTCAGCGCCAGCGCGGCGAACGAAGCGATCGCGGCGACGACGTCGGGATCGTTCTCACGATCGGTCGACAGCACCTGCGACAGCACCTGCACGTCGCGGCGGAACCCGTCCGGGAACATCGGCCGGATCGAACGGTCGATCAGGCGCGAGGCCAGGATCTCCTTCGTCGTCGGCCGGCCTTCACGCTTGAAGAAGCCGCCCGGGATGATGCCCGCCGCCGCGGTCTTCTCGCGGTAGTCGACGGTCAGCGGGAAGAAGTCGATGCCGTCCGGAGCCTTGCTGCTGTTGACGGCCGCGAGCACCATCGTGTCGCCGTAGCGGGCGACGCAGGCGCCATCGGACAGTTTGGCCATGCGGCCCGTCTCGATCGACAGCGTGCGGCCGCCGATTTCGCGTTCGACCACGATGCGCCCGGTCGCGGGTGCGGCCACGCCGGCACCACCGCCGCCGCTCGCCGCGGGCTCCCGGCCCTCACTGCCGCCGCGTCGCGGCGCACCGCCGCGGCCGCCGGCCGGCTTGCTGCGGGGCTTGCTGCCCCGGGTCGGATTCTCACCGTCTGCCTTCTTCTTGCTTGCCATGGTTCTCTCTTCGTTCTCTCTCTGGTCTCTCTCTGGTTCGTTTGCGCGGCGAACGGGTCGCCGGTGCGGGACCTCGCGCTGCCCCTACCTGGGGCCCAGGCGCGCGGTGCCGCGGCGGATCCTCCGCCTTGCCCCGCAGCCGTCTTGGCCCGGGCTGCGCCGCGGCTGCGGCGCCGAGCGGAGCGCACTCGCGGTCCGCGTCTGTTCGGTGGGCGCCACGCATCCGTGGTGCGCCGCACCTCGGCGCGCGCATCCGGCGCACGCCGCTCTGTGTCGTTGTCGATGTCCTCCTCGGAACGCGGGCGCCTGGCCCGCGGCGAATCTCACTTGCGCAGGCCGAGTTTCTCGGCGAGCTGCGCGAACTTGGCTGGGTCCACCCGGCGCAGGTAGGCGCCGAGGCGGTTGCGCCGGTTGACCTTCATCAGCAGGCCGTGCCGGCTGTGGTAGTCCTTCGGGTGGCGCTGCATGTGCGCCGTCAGGTCCTGGATCTGCGCCGTCAGCACCGAGATCTGCACTTCGGGTGAGCCGCTGTCGGTGGCGTGGCGCTTGCTCTGGGCGATGATCTGCTTCTTCGTTTCGGCGGCGATGGTCATCCCTGGTTCCTCGAATCTCGGGTCGTCACCTGCGCGCCAGAACAGGGCTTCCAGCGGCGCGGTCGACCCCGCTTGGCGGGGGTTGGTTCGTGAAAGAAGGGCGGGAGGATAGCGACCGCCGGCCGCCGCGTGCAACAGCCGGGCGGGACAAACCTCCACGAAGCCTGCGCCGGGCGCGGGTTCGCAGCCAAATCCGGTGCGGCCGGACACGGCCCACGACCTCCAGTGGTGCTTTCGGTGGCACGGCCGCCGACAGAGGCTGCTGGGCGGCGGCGAACGCCGCGCCGACCCAGGGGGCGGCACCCCCGTGCCACGGAAAGCACCAGTCCCTCGGCTACTGCCGTCGCCAGCTCACAGCAGGCGGTGCGGCAGGCGCTGCAGCATCTCGCGGATCGCCAGTTCGCCGCAGTTGCGGGCCATGCCGTCCAGATCGCGCGGCGCCGCGCCGACCCCGCCGGCCTTGACTTCGCCCTGGATCGTGCCGCTCCACAGCGGCTGGCCGTCGCTGGCCACGAACACCGCCTGGAACTGGAACCGCACCCGCTTGTCGACGGCGAGCATCGTCTCGTCCCACTTGTCGACGCGCAGCGCGAACACCGCATCCTCGGCGGCGTGGCCGACCAGCCCCTTCAGCACGGCCGGCGACAGGATCGATTCGCCGCTCGGCGCCGCAGCGGCGCGCAGGCCGGCATCCACCGTCGTCGCCGTGATCGGCGAGAAGCGCCGGTCGGGCAGCTGGCGCATGATCTCCTGGCGCAGGAACACGAGGTGGCGCCGCACGGTGCCGTCCGGCGTCCCGTCCTCCACCGGCAACACCGCGACGTCGCCGGGACTGTGGGTCGAGAACGCTGCGGTCGGCGCGAACGTCGTCTCGACCAGCACCGGATTCGTGGTCTGGCAGGCCGCCGCGGCGAACGCGAACAGCGTGACGAGGGACAGTTTGAGGGGCGACGCGTGGACCATGACCGTGACCGTTCCTTGTGACCTGACGACCGTTGCCGACCGGACCGATTCGGCGGCACCATACCAACCGCGCGGCACCGGTTGAAGCGTTCAGCTGGCCGCTTCGGGCGCCGCGTCGACGTCCAGCGGCACGAACCGGCCCGTGGACGGGTCGAACATCGTCAGCACGCCGTCCAGCAGGTCGAAGTGCCAGCCGTTCAGCCGCAGCTTGCCGCGCCCGACCCGCTCGCGGATCGTCGGGAAGGTCATCAGGTTGCGCAGCGACAGCCGGATCGCCGACTGCTCGCAGAGGCTGGCCCGATCGTCGATCGGCAGGTGCGCCGCACTGGCCGTGGCGACGCGGGCCTCCTCGGCCAGGCTCATCCAGGCGCTGACGAACGGCAGCGCCGCCGTGGCCTGGGGCCCGTCCAGCAGCGCGCGGATACCACCGCAGCGGCTGTGGCCCAGCACGACGATGTCGCGCACCTGCAGCACCGTCACCGCGAACTCCAGCGCGGCGCTGGTGCCGTGGTAGCGGCCACTCTGCTCGAACGGCGGCACCAGGTTGGCGACGTTGCGCACCACGAACAGGTCGCCCGGATCACAGTCGAACACGATCGCCGGGTCGACGCGCGAGTCGCAGCACGCGACCATCGCGATGTGCGGACGCTGCCCCTCGCGCGCCATCCGGTCGAACAGCTTGCGCTGATCGCGGAAACGCCCCGCGCGGAAGCGCTGCCAGCCGGCCATCAGTTCGGGGATCGGCATGGCCCGTTGTCTTAGCCGGTCCGGCGCGCGGGTGCACGCCCGTCCGCTACCCTGTCGCCGATGTCGCGTTGGACCCTTGCCTGTCTCGTCGTCGCCGCCAGCTGCACGACCGGCGACCCGGAAGCCTTCTGGGCCGCGATGGCGGCTGCAGATCCCGCGACCGCCCGCGCCGCGGCCCCCGACGCTGCCGCGCGCCGGTGTGCCGACGCGCTCGCCCGCGCCCTCACGGAGGGAACGTCGACTGCAGCCGACGAGCTGGTCGCGATCGGCGCCACAGCTACGGAGCCGGCCCAGCGCGAATGGGCGTGCCGTCTGCTGCTGCACGGCCTGCGGCACGAAGGTGCCTGGCCGCGGCTCGCGTCGCTGGCGAGCGATCACCCCGCGCTCGGACTGTCGGCCGACGCCGTGGCGCCGGCCCTGCGCGCGCTGCCCGCTGCCGTCGTCACGGCGCCGACCGCAACGGTGCGCCTGGCCTGGTGCCAGCACGCCACGGGCCTGCCGATCGTCGCGGCGCACCTGGTGGGCACCCGCGCGGCACTCGACGTCCCGGTGGTGCTCGACACCGCCGCCGGGTTGACGGTCGTCGACGAGTCGCTGGCCGGCCAGCTCGGTGCGCGCAGGGTCGGCGAGACACCGCTGTCCCTGTTCGGCTGGCAGGGCGAACGACCGGCGCGCACCGCCGTGCTGCCCGAACTCCGTTTGGGCCAGCTGGTGGCGCGCGACGTCGCGATCGCGGTCGTCGACGACCGCGTCCTGCAGGAGGTCGGCACGGGCCTGCGGGCGTTGGTCGGCTGGGAGGTGCTGCGGCACGCCGCGCTCGAACTCGCGCCCGGCCGCGCCGAGATCGGCGTCGGCCCGGGACGAGCGGGCCGCGACCCGGCGCCGACGAACCTCGTTTCCCTGACCGAACCGATGCTGCGCCTCGCCAGCAACGGCCGGCCCCTGCTGCTGCTGCTCGACACCGGCTCCAGCTTCACGCAGGTCGAAACCAGGCTGGTCGACCGGCTCGGACTCGCGACGTCCGCCGGCCCCCGCGAGACCGTGCGCGGCATCGGCGGTTCGCACGACGTCGACAGCATCCGCATCGCCAAGCTGCCGCTGCGAGTCGGCGGCACGGAGTTCGAGTTGGCCGACGTGCCCGCGTTCGCGCTGGGACCCGTGCCGCCCGGCCTGCCCCGGCCGGACGGCGTGCTCGGCATGGACGTGTTGGCCGCGTTCACGGTCGTGATCGACGGTCCGGCGAAGACCGTGGCGCTGCGGGCCCGCTGACCCACTGGTGCTTTGCCTGGACCAGCATCGGTCCCGCACCGCAAGTGGCGGCGTCGACTGCGTCTCCGAGCACCGGTCACCGGTGCTCCACGCCAGGCACCAGTTCCCGGCGAGCGTGCCCCGGCGCCGTTCGGCCACGGCACGCCCCCTTGCGGCGCCGGGGCCGGCCGGCAGAATCCCGCCCCATGAAGCGCTTCCGCAGCCTCCTCCTCCCGTTCGTTTGCCTGGCCGCCTGCAGCATGCAGAGCAACACCACGACCGACGCGATGAGCGGCAGCGCGGCCCCGGCCGCCACCGCCGAGCAGGGCAGCTGCTGCAGCGAAGGCAAGGCCGAGGCCAAGGCCGGCGGCTGCTGCAGCGAGGGCAAGGCCGAGGCGAAGGCCGGCGGCTGCTGCAGTGAGGGTGCGGCCAAGGCGGAAGGCTCGTGCGGCGGCTGCGCCGGCGAAGCGGCGCCGAAGCCCAACTGATCGCCGCGCACGCCGTGCGCCACCGCGCCGCCCCGGTTCGCGCGCTGCTGGCGCTGCTCGCCGGCGGCGGCTTCGTGCCGGCGCAGGCCGAGCGCGTGCCGGTCCGGGTGACGGCCGAGGTCGACACCGCGGCTCTCGCGAGCGCGGGCCGCGCGACCCTGTCGCTGTCGTTCGTCGCCGACCAACCGCTGGCGCGCGCGTGTTCGGTGCGCGTCGAGCTGCGCCGCGGGCGCCGCGTCGTGCTGCGCCGCGACCACGCGCCGCCGCAGGCGTCGACAACGTGGCCGGCTGGCACCGCGGTCACCTACGCGGTGCCGCTGACGTTCCCGCTCGGGCCGCCCGGCGACGGCTCCACGAAGCTCGAGGTGTGGGTCGGCCTCTACGATCCGAGCACCGATCAGGTGCTGCAGCTCGCGACCGGCAACGGCCTCGTGCGCGCGGCGGAGTTCGGGTTCCCGGCGCCGGCACCGCCACCCGACGTCGACGCGGTCGTGGCCGCTGCCCTGGCGCTGGCCGGCAAGGACCCGCAGTCGGCCTGGGACCAGCTCGAGTACACGTTCCGGCGCGTCGAGTCCTACGACCAGAAGGCCACGCTGCAGAAGGCGCTGCTGCAGATAGGCCGCATGGCGCCGGCACCGCTCTCGTTCGAGGAGCGCGACATCGTGCAGCAGCGCATCGCCGACGAACGGGCGCGCTGGCTGCGGCTCGTGGCCGGCCGGATGTTCGACGACGGCAAGCTGCTCGGCGCGCTGATGCTGCTCGACGAAGCCGGCGGCGCGCTGCAGGAGCAGGCCGGCCGCGCGGTGCTCGGCGCCCTCGACGAGGCGCGCAACGTGACGCGCGACCGCGCCGCGATCGCCGACAAGGTGTTCGCGCTCGACGCGCAGCAGGAACGAGCCGTCGCCGACCTGGCCGCGAAGCACCCCGCCGCCGCCGACCGCCTCGCCACCGGCGAACGGCTCGCCAAGGACCCGAAGCAGCGCGCCGTCGGCCGCGAGCTGGTGCGTTCGCTGGAATCGCTGCCGGACCACCGCGACGCCGCGCGCGCGGTGCGCGAACGCATCGAACGCGCCTGGCTCGCCGACGTGCCGCCGGACCAGCGCGCCGAAGCCGAAGCGGCGATGCGGCACCCGTGCTGGGACCGCACCGTGCAGCGCCAGAGCCACCGCTGCGTCTGGATCGGGCCGCGCCAGCTGATCGACGGCATCCCGGCCGACAGCCTGCTGCGCTTCGACCTCGCCTACCTCTACCTGACCGACCTGTTCGGCCGCATCCCGAACCCCGGCGGTGACCGGCTGACCGTCTACTTCAAGGAGCTGTGGGACTTCGGCGGCGGCATCGGCGGCGGCAAGATCATCGACATCGGCAAGGCCGACCCGGACGCGAAGGCGCTGCGCGTCGACACGGGCCTGCTGTACCACGAACTGACGCACTGCGTCGAGGACTGCCGGCCGGTCTACGCGGGCTTCAAGGAAGGCTTCGCCGACTTCGGCGCCGCGTTCGCGCAGATGGAACTCGGCCAGGTCGCGGCCGGCCGCGCGTCGATCGGACTCGCGCTGCGCGCGTTCCAGCAGGACTACGTGGCGCGCGACCTCGAGTACTGGCGCATCCCGAGCTACGGCCCGAGCGCCGGTTTCCTGCTGCACTTCGTCACGACCTACGGCAAGGACGACGACGGCTACCGCTGGGACTGGTACCGCCGCTTCTTCCGCGACTACGCGGCGTGCCCGGTCGGCGACGGCCGCGCGCCGGGCATCGCGCGCGCGTTCGCCTACCACCTGGTGCAGGCGTTCGGCGCCGACGCGTTCCGCGACCTGCAGATCTTCCGCTGGCCGCTGCTCGACAGCGACCTCGAAGCGATCGCGCTCGAGCAGCGCGCCGCGGTGCCGCGGCAGCTGCAGCCCGACCTGGCGCCGTTCCCGGGCTCGACGGTGCCGCGCGACAAGGCTGCGCGCACGCTGGCCGACGAATCGGCGCCGATCGACGACTGGGCGCGCGAGCTCGGCATCGTGCGCGACTTCTGGGTGATCGGGCCGTTCCGCCGCGAGGGCGCCGACACCGATCGCTACCGCTTCCCGCCCGAACTCGAGATCGACCTGCAGGCGCGCTACGACAGCATCCACCACAACCCGACCTGGCGCCGGCCGGGCCCGAAGCCGGTCACGGTGCGCGACAGCGGCTGGGTCGAGTTCGACTTCGCCTACATGGACGACACCGCGTTCTACGCGCTGACGCACGTCACCGCCGAACGCGACCTCGACGCGTGGTTCTGGCTGCGCGCCGACGACGACCTGACGCTGTTCGTCGACGACGAGCTGGTCGACAAGTTCGACCACGCCGCCGGACCGACCGGGCCGTGGCGGCCCGACTGGCGCACCGCGCTGCCCGACGCGATCCGCTTCCACGTGCCGCTCGCGCGCGGCCGCCACAAGGTGCTGCTGAAGATCAAGAACGGCGGCGGCCCGGCCGGCTTCTCGCTGGCGATCGCGCAGCGCAGCGGCCTGCCGCTCGCGGGCTGGACCACCGACCTCGAACCGCCGGCGAAGAAGCAGAGCGCGATCGACGTGCCAGACGGCAAGCGCTGGGCCTCGCGCTGGAAGGCGAAGTTCGACACCGGCGGTGCCGCGAAGAAGCTGCAGACCACGGTCGGCGGCTTCCGCGCCCGCAACGGCGCGCTCGAGGGCACTTCGACCGACCGGCAGGTCGAGTGGCGCAAGTACACGGTGCGGCCGGGCTTCCCGAAGGACTCGCCGTCGAACCTCGCCTGGCTGCCCGAGAAGGCGACCGAACAGCTCGACGCGCTCGAGCTGCGGCTCGACTTCGCGGCCGGCGGCGGCCCGCCGAAGCTGGCGCTGATCCTGCAGGGCGACGGTCTGCGCGACGCGCTGTCGGGCTGGACGCTGCTGCTCGAGCCGGTCGGCGACGGCGTGCGCGCGCACCTCGAACGCTACGACCAGCGCATCCACTCGAGCGACGTGGTGCCGTTCGTGGTCGATCCGAAGCGGCCGACCGAGCTCGTGGTGACGCTGTGGGCACGCCGCCTGTCGGTGCAGCTCGGCGGCACCGTGCTGTTCGATCAGGCGCCGATCCGGCCGATCCCGGACCGCACGCGCATCGGCCTCGCGACCTGGGGCGACACGCCGCGCGTCGAGCAGATCGAACTGCGGGCACCGCCGCGGACCCGGTGAGGCGATGCCCGACGAGGCGCTGATCGGGTCTCTGTTCGCGGCACTCGGCGCGTTGTGCGGCTGGATCGTCGTGCGCATGCTGGCGCGGCGCGACCACGAGACCTGGGTGCTGGCGCGGGCGCCGTTGCTGCCGATCCGAGCGCTCGCGGTCGGCGACGACGCGTGGGTGCGCGGCACCGCGCGTGCGGCCGCACCACTCTCGTGTCCCTGGTTCGACGTCGCCTGCGTCGCCTACTCGTACCGGCGCGAACGCAAGCACGTGACCGTCACGACCGACAAGGACGGCAAGTCGCACACGCGCACGGAATGGCGCACCGACCGCAGCGAGGCCACGGCGATCGACTTCGAACTCGACGACGGCGACGTCGTACTGGTGCGCGCCGCCGACGCGACCAACGAAGCGCTGGTCGGCCTCGCGACCGACTACGAGGGCTCGTCGCTGCGCCACGTGGCCAGTGTGATCGAAGTCGACGCGACGCTCAGCGTGCTCGGTGTCGTGCAGGACGACCGCAGCCTCGCCGCCGAACGCGAGGTGCCGTGCCTGTGGACGCGGCTGCCGCGCGACGAACGCGTGCGGCGCAGCGCGCGCAGCGAGACCTGGCTCGCGTGGCTGGTGTGCCTGCTGCCGTTCCTCGGCGCCGCCGGCGGCATGTTGTGGTGGCTCGGCCGCACGCAGCCGGGCGGCCTCGGCGCCCGCGACTGGGCCCTGGCCGCCGCAGCCGGCGCGCTGCTGCTGCTGCCGTTCTGGGGCGTGATGGCGTGGAACCGGCTGGTGCGACTGCGGCAGCAGGTGCGCGCGGCGTTCCGCCAGGTCGACGTCGACCTCGCGGTGCGCGCCGGGCTGGTGCCGAACCTGGTCGAGGTCGTGCGCGCGTACGCCGCGCACGAGGCCACGCTGCTGCGCGACACGGCCGCGCTGCGCTCGGGCCGCGACCGCGACGCCGAACACGCCGCGCGTGCGGTGCTGGTGCTGCACGAGCGCTACCCCGATCTGCGCGCCGACGCGCTCTACCGCGATCTGCACGAGCGGCTGTGGGCCGTCGAGGAGAAGCTCGCCCACACGCGCCAGCTCTACAACGACATCGCCACCGAGTGGAACGACCGCACCGCGCAGTTCCCGCAGGCCCTGGTGGCGCGGCTGATGCGCTGCCAGCCCGCGCCGCTGCTCGCGTTCGACGACGATCCGCTGCCGCCGCGGCTGGTCGGCTGACTCAGCGCTTGCCGACCGCGAGCCGCACCGCGGCACCGTCGCCGCTGCCGACCTTGCCTTCGGCGGCGAACGCGGTCGCCGGCGGCGCCACGAAATGCACGTCGGTGGCGAGCACCTGCTCCTGCACGTAGGCCACGTGCGCGCGCAGCAGGGCCGCGGTCGCGGCGTCGGTGTCGATCCACAGCGCGATGCGGTCGCTGACGTGCAGGCCGGCGTCCTTGCGCGCCTGCTGCACGAGCCGCACGAAGTCGTTGCGCGCGCCTTTGGCCTCGAGCTCCGGCGTCACGGCCGTGTCGAGCACCAGCACGACGTCGTTGGTCGACAGCGCGGCGGCGGTGATGCCGTCCTTCGGCACCAGCTGCAGCACGAACTCGCCGGGCTCGAGCGTCACGCCGCCGATCTCGGCGCGCCCACCGGCGAGCTGCCAGGCGCCGCTCTTGGTCGCCGCGAGCACGTCCTTCATCTTCGCGCCGAGCTTCGGGCCGAGTGCCTTCGCATCGACCTGCAGGCGCGCCGTCGCGAAGTCGCGGTAGTCGTCGACGGAACCGACGTGCTGCACGTTCAGCTCTTCGCCGACGATCGCGCCGAAGTCCCGCACCATGCGCCCGGCCGACCGGCCCGCCAGCGTCACGCGCGGCAGCGGCAACCGCGTGCGCAGCTTCTTCGCCTCGCGCAGCGACAGGCCGACCGAACACGCGTCGCGCACACGGTCCATCTCCTCGACCAGCGCCGCGTCGGCCGGCAGCGCACCCGCCGCCGGCCAGTTCGCCAGGTGCACCGACTCGCCGCCGGTGAGCCCGCGCCAGACCTGCTCGCACAACAGCGGCAGCAGCGGCGCCGCGGCCTCGCACAGCGTGACCAGGCACGTGTAGAGCGTGTCGTACGCGTCCTGCCGGTCGGCCGCGCCGGTCTCACCCCAGAAGCGCGGGCGGCTGCGGCGGATGTACCAGTTGTTCAGCGCGTCGAGGTACTCCTTCACGACCTGGCACGCGGCGGCCAGGTCGTACTCGTCCATGCACCGCTGCACGCCTTCGACCATCGTGCGCGTCTTCGCCAGCGCGTAGCGGTCGAGCACCGCGGCCTGGTCGGCGCGTCGCCGCGCGCGCACGCCGTCGGTGTTCGCGTAGAGGGTGAAGAAGTAGTACGCGTTCCAGATCGGGTTCAGCACGAGGCGCACGACCTCGTGGATCTGCTTGCCGTCCTTGGCGATCTGCAGGTCGCCGCCGCGCAGGATCGGCGAGCTCATCAGGAACCAGCGCAGCGCGTCGGCGCCGACCTTCGCGAACAGCTCCTCGGGATCCGGGTAGTTGCGCAGCGACTTCGACAGCTTCTGGCCGTTCTCGTCCAGCACGACGCCGTGGCAGATCACGTTCGCGAACGGCGGCTTGTCGAACAGCGCCGTCGCCAGCACGACCAGCGTGTAGAACCAGCCGCGCGTCTGCGCGACGTACTCGACGATGAAGTCGGCCGGGAAGTGGCTCTCGAACCACTGCTTGTTCTCGAACGGGTAGTGCACCTGCGCGAACGGCATCGACCCGGACTCGAACCAGCAGTCGAGCACCTCCGGCACGCGCCGCATCGTCGACTTGCCGGACGGGTCGTCGGGATTGGGCCGCGTCAGCGCGTCGACGAACGGCCGGTGCAGGTCGGTGACCTTCACGCCGAAGTCGCGTTCGAGCTCGGCGATCGAGCCGTAGACGTCGACGCGGGGGTATTTCGGATCGTCGCTCTTCCAGACCGGGATCGGCGCGCCCCAGTAACGGTTGCGCGAGATCGACCAGTCGCGCGCGTTCTCGAGCCACTTGCCGAACTGGCCGTCGCGGATGTGCTCGGGGATCCAGCGGATCGTGCGGTTGTGCGCGATCATGCGGTCCTTGATCGCGGTGACCTTGACGAACCACGCGCCCGGCAGCGCCTTGTAGATCAGCGGTTCGCGCGTGCGCCAGCAGTGCGGGTAGTTGTGCTCGATCGTGACGTGCTTCTTCAGCACCGCGCGCTCCTTCAAGACGCGCAGGATGTCCTTGTTGGCGTCGAACACCAGCGTGCCGTGCCACTCCGGCACCTCGGCGGTGAAGCGGCCGCGGTCGTCGACCGGGCAGACCAGTTCGATGCCGTTCGCCTCGCAGACCTTCTGGTCGTCCTCGCCGAAACCCGGCGCCATGTGCACGACGCCGGTGCCCTCGGCCGTGTCGACGAAGTCGCCGGCGAGGATGCGGAACGAGTTCGGGTGGTCCTGGAAGTACGGGAACAGCGGCGTGTAGGTGCGGCCGACCAGGTCCTTGCCCTTGCACATGGCGACGGTCGTGAAGCCGTCGAGTTCCTTCTTGTAGGCGGGCAGCGTCGCGAGCCCGATCACGTAGCGCTCGTCGCCCTTCTGCACGATCGCGTAGTCGATCTCGGGGCCGACCGCGAGCGCGAGATTCGACGGCAGCGTCCACGGCGTCGTCGTCCAGACCAGGATCTGCAGCGGGCCCGGATCACCGGGCCGCGCGTGCAGCGCGAACGCGACCGTGATCGCCGGGTCCTGCCGCGGCCGCGTCGCGTCGTCGATGCGCGTCTCGAAGTTGCTGACCGGCGTCTGCATCGCCCACGAGTACGGCATCACGCGCTGCCCTTCGTAGACGAGCCCCTTCGCGTACAGCGTCCGGAACGCCCACAGCACGCTCTCCATGTAGGAGAGGTCCATGGTCTTGTAGTCCTGGTCGAAGTCGACCCAGCGCGCCTGCCGCGTGACGTAGTTGCGCCATTCGCGCGTGTACTTCTGCACGCTGCGGCGGCACGCTTCGTTGTACTTGTCGATGCCGAGCATCAGGATCGCTTCGCGACCCGACACCTTCAGCTCCTTCTCGGCCTCCATCTCGGCCGGCAGGCCGTGGCAATCCCAGCCGAAGCGCCGCTCGACGCGGCGGCCGCGCATCGTCTGGTAGCGCGGCACGACGTCCTTGACGAAACCGGTCAGCAGGTGCCCGTAGTGCGGCAGGCCGTTGGCGAACGGCGGGCCGTCGTAGAACACGTATTCACCGGCGCCGGGCGCGCGCTGGTCGATCGACTTGCGGAACGTGCCGTGCTGCTGCCACGACGCGAGCACTTCCTGCTCGATCGCGGGGAAGTTCGCCTGCGCGGGAACCTCGGGATAGGGCTTCGACTTCGGCGCGGATCCGGTCATCAGGCCGGGCAGTGTGGCCGCGCGCGGCGCGGGGCGCAACGACGGCGGTCAGCGCCGCGGCCGAACGGCGTCGGCGCGTGACGACCAGACCAGGACGGTCCTTGCCTGGTGAACCCCGAACCCAACAACCGACTCATGAAGACTCTCCACGCTCTGCTCCTCCCGCTGTTCCTCCTGCTCGCCGCGCTGGCCGTGCCGGCGCAGAACACGGGCTTCTTCAGCGGCTCGATCGTCAACCCGATCGACGGTGCCAGCGGCACGATCACGATCGAGTTCGTGCACACGAACGTGCTGTCCGGCGCCGTCTACCTGCCGAACCCCGACGGCACGCGCACGCTGTTCTCGAGTGGCGGCCTCGACCGCATCGAGAACACCGGCGGTGCGTGGTACCACGGCGACGTGGGCGCAACCGTGATCCCGGGTGCGTCGCTGCACATCTGGCTGCCCGACAACGGCACGACGTGCCACTTCTATCTCTTCCTCGGTGGCCAGATGTGGTTCGGCATCCTGAACCGCATCCAGTCGCCGGTGTAGCCGCGCCCGCGCCGGCTCGGCACCGCGCTGGTCCGTACGCCGACCCGCGCTAGCATCGCAGCGTGGCAACGGCTCCGCTCGACGACGACTTCTACCGCTTCCTGGTGGCCGAAGGGCTGCTCGACGACGCGACGATCGCGAGCGGCGGCGACCACGCCGCACAACGGCGCGCGGCCGTCGACGCGCTGGCACCCGACGTGCTGGCCGCGGCGCGCGAACGCTTCGCGCAGCGCGGCACCACGGCCGCGCAGGCGACGGTGCCGTCGCCGAAGGCCGCCGACCCACTGCTCGGCCGCGCGATCGGCGGCTGCCGCATCGAGTCGCTGCTCGGCGCCGGCGGCATGGGCGCAGTCTACAAGGCGACGCAGATCAGCATCGACCGGCCGGTCGCGTTCAAGGTGCAGAAGGGCGAACCGCATCCGGACCTCGTCGCGCGCTTCCGCAGCGAGGCGCGCCTGCTCGGCAAGCTGCATTCGCCGCACATCGTCGACGTCCACGACGTCGGCGCCGAACAGGGCCTGCAGTACTTCGTGATGGAGTTCATGCCGGGCGGCAGCCTGACGTCGCACGTGCGCGCGCTGCCGGACCAGAAGCTGCCGCGCGACGAAGCGCGGCGCATGCTGATCGAGAGCTGCATGGGCCTCGCCGAGGCATCCGCGCACGGCGTGCTGCACCGCGACATCAAGCCCGACAACCTGCTGCTCGACGCGCGCGGCACGGTCAAGATCGCCGACTTCGGCATCGCGAAGATGCTCGACGCCGAGTACGGGCTGACGCAGACCGGCTTCTCGCCGGGCACGCCGGCGTTCAAGAGTCCCGAGCAGGTCGCCGCCAGCGAACTCGACTTCCGCACCGACATGTACTCGCTCGGCGTGTCGTTCTGGATGCTACTGACCGGCGTGCGGCCGGCCGACAGCCTGACGCGCCAGGAACAGCTCGACCAGCTGCGCGCGCAGCCGCCGTTCTCGGCGCCCGAGGCAACGCAGGCGAACGGCGACCCGCTGCTGCTCGCGATCTGCCGCATGATGGCGCTGAAGCGCGCCGACCGCTTCGCGTCGTGGCAGGAACTGATCGACACGCTGCGCGCGCTGCCGGCTGCCGGGGCGGCCGGGGCGGCCCCGACGCAGCGAGTCGCCTCGGCGACCACCACCACCGGCGGCAACCGGCGTTGGCTCGCGGTCGGCGCGCTGGCCGCCGTCGCGGTCGTCACGGCGCTGGTCTGGCCGGACGGCAAGACACCGGCCGCGCCCGCGAACGGCACGCCGCAGACCGGCGCGCCGGCGCCGTCCACCGCACCCGGCGTCGCTGCGACGGGCACCGGCACGGACCGCACCGGTGGCGACCCCACGACGCCGGCGACCCCGCCGCAGCCGATGCGCACCGAACCACCGGCGCCGCAGACGCCGCCGGCCGGGACCATCGACCCCGACGCGGCCGCGCGCCGCGAGTTCTTCGCCGAACTCGGCGCACCGCTGCCGACGAGCCCGCGCACGGCCGCCGAGGTCGACGCGCACCTGGCGCGGCTGCAGGCGCGCGCCAGCGCGCTGCGTGTCGGCGACGATCCGGCGTGGACGCGCGTGGCGACGGCGCTGCAGCGCGAACGTTCGGCCGCCACAGCACGCGACGCGGTGCGCGGCACGACCGCGCTCGCGACGTTCGAGCAGCACGCGCAACTCGCCGCTGCCACAGCCGCGATCGAGCTCGAGGCCTACCGCGCCGATGCCGAGGCCCACATGCAGGCACTGTTCGCGGCGCGGCCCGCATGCCTGCGCGTGGCCGACGCGGACGTCGCGTGGCTGCGCGGCTTCGCCGACTGGGACGTGACCGACGCGAACACCACCGACGACGCCGGCCGGCCGCTGCCGCGGGTCGTGCGCGACACGCGCCGCGGCGGCTGCCGCATGGTGTTGGTGGCGGGCCCCGGCGCCGCCGCCTGCTACCTCGACGCGACCGAGGTCTCGCTCGGCCAGTGGCGCGCGCGCGGCCGCGCGGTCGACGGCCTGCAGGGCACAGACGACGACGGCGCCCCGGTGCGCAACGTCGATCCGGCCGCGGTCGACGCGTTCCTCGAAGAACTGCAACTGCGGCTGCCGACGGTCGCCGAACTGCGCCAGGCGCTCGGCACGCGCGACGGCGATCGCTTCTACTGGGGCAACGCGGCGCCGCCCCCCGCGGCACTGCGGCTGAACCTCGCCGACCGCGCGCGCCACGCCGAGGCCCCGACGGCCCCCTACCTGACCGACCTCGACGACGGCGTGGCCGGACCGGCACCGGTCGACGACCCGCGCTTCGTGCAGGGCACCGGCGGCCACTTCCACCACCTGCTCGGCAACATCACCGAGACCTGCACCGACAACGGCCAGCGCGTCTACACCGGCGGCAGCTTCACGACCGCGACCTGGGACGCGCTGCAGACAGCACAGCGCACGCCGGTGCTGAACGGCAA
The DNA here is from genome assembly GCA_016794425.1 of Planctomycetota bacterium. GTDB lineage: Bacteria > Planctomycetota > UBA1135 > UBA1135 > UBA2386 > JAEUHS01. The sequence goes on along the minus strand of JAEUHR010000028.1, from coordinate 34,497 downwards.
GCGGCAGGACATCGGCTTCCGCGCCGCGCGCACGCTCGCTCGCTGACCTACCGATCCGACACGACGTGCAGCACCTGCGTCGCGCCGTCGGCGGCGACGACCGCGAGGTAGTCGGGGCTCAGCCACGCGACCAACGAACCCGGCGTGATGCGGCGTTCGAACGCCCACGTCGCGGGCCGGCGACCGTTCACCTGGTCGAACACGCGCAGCGACGTGCCGCGCTTGTACTGGTCGACGACGACCGCGAGCATCTCCGCGCCGACGGTCAGGCCGCCGATGCGGGTCTCGAGCGCGGCGCACTTCTCGTCCTGCAGCACGTCGGCGCGGAACGTCGCCAGGTCGACGCGCACCAGCACCAGGTACTGCAGCAGCGCGCCGCGCGTGCTGGCGGCGCTGGTCTCGCGCAGGCCGGCCAGGAACACGGCGCCCGCCGCGTTGCCGGCGGCGCCGAGCACGTTGAGGTCGCGCACGATCGTCTCGCCGGTGATCAGGCCGTCGCCGCGCGCGAAGTCGAGCCGCTGCACGACCACCTCGCCGCCGCGCTGGCCGACGACGACCTGTTCGTTCGCCCCGGTCGGCACCAGCAGCGCCACGCGGTCGAGGCCCTGACCGGCGCGGCCCTGCCAGGTCACGCGGCCGGCCGGCAGCTGCACGACGCAACCCTGCCCCGCCGCGTCGATCAGCCCACAGCGGTCGCCGTCGACGGCGACGCCGCGCGCGGCGATCGGCTGCGGCAGCGCGACCCAGACCGGTTCGGCGGTGCCGGCCAGGTCCGTCAGCGCGAGTTCGCGTTCGAACGCGACCACCGCCAGCTGCGAGCCGAGCGACAGCGCGCCGCCGCGTGGCGCGGTGCCGGCGCGATTGCCGTAGGTCGCGACGGTGCGGCTGTCGCGGTCGAGCACCGTGACGCCGCCGGCCGCGAACCGCATCAGGTTGCCGTCGCCGGTCGGGATCACGACCACGTCGGGGCCGCGCGGCGCGCTGGCACAGCCGGCCAGCAGCAGCGCGGCCGCGGCCGCCGTTCGCCGGGCGGGCTGCACGTCAGAACACCACGCTGAAGCCGAACAGCAGCTGCACCGTGTCGCTGTCGATGTCGATGCCGTTGATCTCGAACGTGCCGCGCGTGTAGCGCAACTCGCCGAACACGCTGGTGCGCGGGTCGACCCAGTAGCGCGCGCCGCCGTGCAAGCCGTACTGCAGCGAGATCGCGCTGTCGTTGCTGAAGTCGAAGTAGCCGAGGCCGAGGTGCGGACCGGCGTAGAGCCACACGCGCTCGTTGAGCTTGTGGTTGCCGTTCGCGTACGGCGCGATCGAGATCAGCGTCGACCCGCTGTCGCTGTAGTCGGTGATCAGCTGGCCGCCGATCTCGAGCCATTCGCTCTGGAACCAGCCGATGCCGCCCTGCAGCGTCAGGCTCGAATCCGTCGTCGAACCGCCGACGCCGGCGTCGGTCTTCTGCGACGTCAGCGCACCGCCGAACTGCAGCAGCGACTCGCCGGGCTCGGGGCCGTACTTGCCGCTCGCGTCCTGCGCCGCCGGCGCCGCGACCGAGGGCTCGCCGAGTGGTTCGGCGACCGTGCCGCGGAACGAAGGAGTGGAGATCGTCGCGCACGCTGGCAGCACGCAGACGACGAGGAACAGACCGTGGGACGCTCGCATGGTTCGACTCCGGTGACGGAATGGGACGCCGCACGAATACCGAGCGCGCGTGGACCGGACAAGCGCGAGCGCACCGCAGACTGCGATCGCACCGGAACTTGCGCGCCGTCGCCGAACGGCATGCCGGGCGCCGGGCCGCGGCGCGGTTTGCATCGCGGTCACCGCGCTGCGAAACTGGTCGCCCCGAAAACCGGCCCGGCGCCTTCGATGCCTCCGTCCAGCCTGCCAGGAATCCCGAACGACGCGCCGACCGCCGGCCGCTGGCGCCGCGCCGCCGTCTGGCTGCCGTTCGTGCTGTTGGCGGCCTGGTTCGTGGCGGAGGTCGCCAGCGGCACCAGCGTCGTCTCGTCGCCGCAGCAGCTCGACGAGCAGCTGTGGATCGGCGTCGACGGCCTCGAGCCGATGTACAGCGAGCCGCCGTTCCGCTACCGCGTGCTGTTCCGCAGCATCGTCGAGGTCGTCGCGCTCGTGCTCGGCGGTCCCGCGCACGCCTCGACGGTCGGCGGCCGTGAGTTCTGGCTCGCGTTCCTGCTGGTCAGCGCGGCGGCGTGGGGCGCGGCGCTGGCGGCGTTGCGCTGGCTGCTGCGGGAAGTCGGCTTCACGGGCTGGCAGCTGACGCTCGGCCTGCTGGCGTTCGTGTCGGCGTTCCCGGTCGTGCACGCGTACGGCTTCCCGACCGCGACGCGCGAGGATCCGCTCGGCTACGCGTGCCTCGCCGCCGGTCTCGTGTTCTGGCTGCGGCGCCAGGTGGTGCCGTTCGTGCTGGTGGCGATGGCCGGCGTCGCGACGCGCGAGACGCTGCTGACGTTGCCGATCGTCTGGATCGTCGTCGGGCCCTGGCGCGGCATCGGCGTGCGCGCGCTGCAGATGCTGCCGGTCGCGGCGACCGTCGTCGGCGTGCGGCTCTTCTTGTCGTTCGAGCTGTACTCGCTGGCCAACTCGCTCGACAACGTGTTGAGCTGGAAGGAGACGCTGTTGTGTTCGCTGCTGGCGTTCGGCTGGATGACGCCGCCGGCCGTGCGCGCGCTGGCCGCGCGACCGATCGCGCCCGAACACGCGCCGCTCGAACGGCTGCACCGAGCGTGGCGGCTCGTGCTGCCGGTCACGATCGCGACCGTGCTGGTCGGCGGCATCGTGCGCGAGATGCGGCTCCTGTTCCTGGTCGCGCCGTGGCCGATCGTGTTCGCGCTGCTGCGCGCGACGCTGGACCGCAGCCAGTCGGCCTGCCGCACCGCCGCGCTCGGGGGCGCGCTGCTGCTGCTGCCGGTCCTGACGCTGCCGTGCTGGCTCGGCGAAGACCCGCCGGTGCTGACCGGCGGTGCGCTCGACGTCTACGGCCGTACGACCTGGCTGCTGCTGCTCGCGTGGCACGTCGGAGCCGCGGCGTGGGCCTACTGGCCGCGGCGCTCGTTCGCGGTGCACCGCGAACGCACGATCCGCCGCCGCGCGGCGCGGCGCGCGGCCGCGGCGTTCGACCGCCGCCTCAGCGCACCGGCGCGATCGTGACGCCGCGCATCACTTCCCGCAGCGTGGCCTCGAGTTCGGGCCACTGCGACTCCAGCGCCGTTGCCGTGATCCAGACCTGCTGATCGCCGCGCAGGAACGCCAGCGCCAGGAACCGCATCGCCCACGGCACCAGGGCGCCGAACGACTGCCGCCGGGCTGCCAGCACGAGTCCCGCCAGCAGCGCGGAACTCTGCGCCCGCCGGCCACCGAAGTCCACGGCATCGCGGGCGTGGAAGAGGCTGGCGGCTGCGGTGGCGAGCGTTCACGATCGCACCATGCCGAAGCTCCGCCGCGCCCTGCTGCCGCTGACGTTCGCCGCTGCCTGTGCCAGTCCGCCCGACCAGGGCCCCGACTGGCGCGAGCTGACGCTGGCCGACTTCGTGGTCGTCAACGGCGACGCGACGACCTGGACCGAACGCGACGGGGTGATCGTCGGCTCCGGCCTGCCGATCGGCGGCGCGCGTTCGCGGCAGACGTTCACGAACTTCGAACTCGTCGTCGAGTGGCGCCACCTGCAGCACGCCGGCAACTCCGGGCTGTTCCTGTGGTGTCCCGACAGCGCGTTCACCGACCTGCCGCCGGGCGAGCTGCCGCGCAGCGGCATCGAGGTGCAGGTGCTCGACCTCGGCTACGAGACCGACTGGCAGCGCGACAAGGGCGAACGGTCGGACTGGTTCACGAGCCACGGCGACGTGTTCCCGGTCGGCGGCTCGCAGATGACGCCGCGGTCGCCGCAGTTCACCTACCACGAAGACGGTGCCACCTGGACGGTCGGCAAGCCCGACGGCCGCCGCAGCTTCCCGAGCGAACGGCGCACGCGCCCGGTCGGCGAGTGGAACCACTACCGCGTGCTCGCGGTCGGCGGCACCGTGCGGCTGTGGGTCAACGGCGTCGAGGTCAACGGCGCGACCGGCTGCACGCCGGCGACCGGCTACCTCGCGCTCGAAGCCGAGGGTGCGCCGGTCGAGTTCCGCGACCTGCGCGTGCGCGAGCTGCCATAGGCGGCGCAATCGCGGGCCCACAGGTCGTCGGCCGCGTCGACCAGTTCGCTCGTGCCAGCGCGGTCCCGCAGATGGCCCAGCCCGGCGAGCGCCGCGGCGATGCCGGACGGCGGCGCGGCTGCAGCGGTGGGCGGCGATCCGACGGTCGGCACGGCCATGCCGGTCAATGCCAGCCGGGGCCGCCGGCGATTCAACGGCCGTCGGAATTTCCGTCGGTCGGCGTTGCTGCCGCGCGGCCGCGCCACTGCGCCAGCCGTTCGCGCTGCAGGCGTGCCTCGGCGTCGCGGCCACCGGCGGTCGACCGGGCCAGCGCGTCCTCGACCAGGCCGATCGCGGCTTCGGTCTCGCCGAGTTCGGCCAGCATCGTGCCGAGGTTGGTCAGCGCGACCGAGGCGATGAAGTGCTCGTGCGGCAGTTCGCGGCGCGCGATCTGCACGGCTTCGGTCATCGTCGTGCGCGCGACCTCGCGGTCGCCGTCCTGCCACTGCAGCGCGGCCAGGTTGCCGAGGCAGCCGACCAGCCCGTCGGCCGGATGGCCCGGCAGCGTGCGGAAGCGCGTCACCGCGTTGCCGAGCAGCGCCGCCGCTTCGCCGCGGCGGCCGGCCGCGGCCAGCGCCGCGCCGAGCCGCTGCATCGCCTCGCTGACGTAGAGGTGCCGTTCGCCGAGCCGGTCGCGCAGCGTCGCCAGCGCTTGCTCGAGCAGCGTCGCAGCCTCGTCGTGCCGGCCGCGCTCGTGCAGCAACCAGCCGAGGTCCGCTTCGGCCCAGGCGACCTGCGCGTGGTCGTCGCCGTAGATCTCGCGGCGCCGCTGCAGGCTCTCGCGGAACGACGCCTCGGCCGACGCGTGGTCGCCCTGGCGCTGCTGCAGGAACGCGAGGTGCTGCAGGGCGACCGGCAGGTCCGGGTGGTCGAAGCCGAGGCCGCGCAGCTCGTCGAGCGCCTGCTGCACGAAGCCCATCGCGACGTCGACGCGGCCGACCGCGCCGTGCAGGTTGGCGAGCTGCAGCTGGCTGCGCACCTGGTCGATCGGCGCACCGATCGCGCGCAGCTGCAGCGCCCGCTCGGCCGCCGCAAGCGCCGCGGCCGAATCGCCGAGCCGGTGGCGGCAGTTGGCCAGCAGCTCGAGCACCTGCGCCGCGATCGCAGAGTCGCCACCGTCCGCAGCGGCTTCGACGATGGCCAGCGCTTCCGTGGCCAGCGCCTCGGCCTGCACCGGCTCGCCGCGGTCGAACGCGGTGCGCGCCCGTTCGAGCAGCGGCGCGACCAGCGCGGCCGGGTCGCCTTCGGCGCGCGCCAGCGCGACCGCCCGTTCGGCGTGCCGCTCGGCGCGGTCGAGGTCGCCGAGCACGCGCTGGATGTGGCCCAGCGTGAGGCGCAGCCGCAGTTCGACGGCCGGCTCGCCGGCGCTGCGCGGGCCGAGGTTGCGTTCGAAGTCGGCCAGCAGTTCGCGCACCGGATAGTCGGCGCGGCCGAAGCGCGTCGGGTCGGCGCCCTGCCACAGCTCGTCGAGCAGCGCCAGCGCGCGGTTCGCCTTGCGCGACTCGCGTTCGGCCGCGAGCTGGTCGGCGCGCGCCTGCCGTTCGGCCGCGCGCGCCGCCGTCGCCGCCGCGTTGGCCGCGCTCCAGCCGCGCGCCGCGACGATCGCGCCGAGCGCCGACGACAGCACCAGCGCGGTCGCCAGCGCGACCGGCAGCCAGTGGCGCCGCGCGAACTTGCGCGCGCGGTATAGCGCGTGCGCCGGCCCCGCCGCGACCGCTTCGCCGGCCAGCAGTCGCCGCAGGTCGTCGGCCAGCGCGGCCGCGGTCTGGTAGCGCGCGTCCGGGTCCTTGGCCAGCGCCCGCGCGGTGATCCAGTCGAGCTCGCGCGGCAGCCGCGGCAATGCACCTGGCACCGTGGTCGGCGGCGGCGGCAGCTGCTCGCGGATGCGGCGCAGCAACGGCCGCGCGTCGAGTTCGTCGGAGCCGCGGCGGAACGGCCGCTGGCCGGCGACCAGTTCGTACAGCAGCACGCCGAGCGCGTGCACGTCGGTGCGCGTGTCGACACCGGCCCGGCCGGCGCCGGCCTGCTCGGGGCTCATGTAGTCGATCGTGCCGAGCAGCCCCGGCTCGTCGGCGGCGTCCGCCGCGTCGGCGTCGAGCTCGCGCGCGACGCCGAAGTCGATCACGACCGGATGCGCGCGGTCGTCGCGCAGCGCGACCAGCACGTTCGACGGTTTCAGGTCGCGGTGCACGATGCCCTTCTGGTGCGCGTGCTGCAGCGCCGCGGCGGTGGCGGCGACCAGCTGCACGCGGTCGCGCCAGCCGAGCCGCCGCGCGTCGCAGTGCTGCGTGATCGGCACGCCGTCGACCAGTTCCATCGCCAGCCACGGCCGCCCCGACGGCGCCGTGCCGGCCTCGAACACCTGCGCGATCGACGCGTGCTGCAACCGCGCCAGCGTGCGGCACTCGGCCAGGAAGCGCAGCGTCTGCCGCGCCGCGTCGAAGCCTGCGTGCAGCACCTTCAGCGCGACGTCGCGCGCGACCGGCTGCTCCTGGCGCGCGCGCCAGACGCTGCCGAAGCCGCCGCGGCCGATGCGTTCGACCAGCGTGAAGGCGCCGACCGTCTGCCCGGGCACGAGCCCGTCGTCGTCATCGTCGTCGCGCTCGTCATCGGCGTCGCCGGCGGCCGCCTCGACCAGCGCCGCCGGATGCTCGAGGAAGTCGCCGGCGGCCGCGTGCGCACGCAGCAGGCCGAGCAGGCGGTCGCGCAGCGGCGCGTCACCAGAGCAGGCCGAGTGCACGAACTGCGTGCGGTCGCCCGGCGGCAGGTCGATCGCGGTCGCGAACAGTTCCTTCAGCCGTTCGCTCACGGCAGTGCGGTTCCTTCGCCGAGCGCGGCGAACAGCTGCGCGCGTGCGAACGCCCATTCGCGCAGCACCGTGCGCCGCGACAAGCCGAGCGCCGCGGCGGTCTCGTCGACGCCGAGGCCGGCGAAGAAGCGCAGCCGCACGATCTCGCCGGCGCGCGGGTCGTCGCGCTCGAGCCGCGCGATCTCCTCGTCGAGCTGCAGGAACGTGGCCGCACAGCCGAGGTCCGGCCGCGGCGCGGGCAGGCCGGCGACCGACACCGGCTCGCGCGCGACGTCGCCGCCGCGCTTGTGGCGCGACCGGCGCCGCGCGTGCTCGACCAGGATCCGGCGCATCGCCAGCGCCGCGGCGCGGTAGAACGCGGCGCGGTCGGACCAGTCGCCGCCGCCCATGCCGACCAGCCGCAGCCAGGTCTCGTGCACCAGCGCGGTCGCCTGCAGCGTGTGGTCGCGGCGCTCGTTCGCCATGCGCGCGCGCGCGATGCGGCGCAGTTCGCGGTAGACGAGCGGCAGCGCCGCATCGCCGGCCTCGGCTTCGCCGTTCGCGGCGCGCCGCAGCAGCTGCGTCAGCGGCTCGTCGCGGTCGGCCATGCAGCGCCGCAGTATAGATGCGGGCTGCCGGCCGGCGGCGGCAGCGGTGCCCGGAGTCGACAGCACTGCCGCCATGACCGCCTCAGAAGAAGATGCCTTCGAGCTGCACCGGCACCGCGCCGTACTGCGGCGAGCCGCCGAACGCGAAGTCGAGCAGCGTGCCGGTCGCCGCCGCCGGGTCGTCGGCATCGAGCTGCTGCATCGGCAGCAGGTTCTGCACCGGGTCGCCGATCCGCACCTCGACCGCGTGGCTCAGCACGAGCCCCAGCGGGCCGGCGGCCGGGTCGAGCAGCACCGACTGCGCGTAGATCACGTCGTCGATCCAGGTCGGATCGTTCGGCACCGCCAGCGTGAACGTCGAGGCCCAGCCGATGAAGGTCTGCGTCCACGAGTGCGCGAAGAACAGCAGCGGGTCGATGTGCAGGAACTGGTTCGGACCGCCGAGGAAGCCGAGGTCGATCGCGAACGGCGTCGGCTGCAGGCCGAACGCGATCACGCCCGGCTGCGGGCTGAAAGACAGCGTCGACGAGAAGTCGATGCCGTTGCCGAGCGTCAGCTGGCTCGGGTTCAGGTCGTTGCCGGTGTGCACGATCAGGTTCAGGAAGTCGCCGCTCGGGTTGTCGCCGGGCTGGCCGTACTGCGTCGCCGAACCACCGGCGCGCACCGCGTCGAGCCAGTGCGACGGGAACCCGCCACCGGGGTTGGCGGCGACGATGTCGACCAGCAGGCTGCCGCCGGCGGTCGTGAACACGAACGGCTGCGTGAACGCGATCACGATGTCCCACGGCGCCGGGCCGTGGTGGCCGGCCGGGTTGCCGGGCACCGTCACGGTGCCGGTGAACACGGGCACCAGCGGCGTCGTCGCGTTGGCGGCAAACGTCGTGCTCATGCCGGGCACCGCGACCGAGGTCTCGGCCAGGCTCACGGTCACGTTCGGCACCGTCGTGCCGGCCAGCGGCAGCGACGGCCGGTCGCTGCGGAAGCGGATGCCGGTCAGCACCGCGCCGGTCGGGGCCACCGCGGCGCCGTCGATCAGGATCTGGGTGCGGAAGCCGGGCAGACCGAACGGCAGGCCGGTGCTGTCGTGGCCATCGACCAGGTCGGCGTGGTAGGGCACCGGCTGGACGGACTGTGCCGCCGCGCCGGCCGCGGCCACCAGCGCCGCGAGCGCGCCGAGCATGTGGGAGTGGTTCATCGATGTGCTGGGGTTGGGAAGGACGGACGGGCCCGGGCGACGCCCGGGCCGCGGACAGGCGCCAGCCGGCGCCGGTCGGTGCCACGGATTCTGCCCGAATTGCGGCGCGCGGGGCGTCAGGCCCCGCGGCGGCAATAGCACGAGGCCGCGATCGGTGCCTCGGCGTGGCGCCAGGCCGCGGCATGGCGCGCCATCGCGGTGGCGGCACCGGCCGCATCGCCGCGCCGTTCGAGGCATTCTGCCAGACCGCGCAGCGCCCAGCCGTTCTCGGGGTGCCGTTCGAGGTCGCGCCGGTAGACGGACTCGGCCTCGGCGACCTCGCCGGCCTCGAGCAGCAGCGCGCCGAGGCCGTGCCGCACCGGCATCATCCAGCCCCACGGCTCGTCGTAGCGCAGCGCGTCGTCGAGCTCGACGGCGCGGCGCAGGCTCGCGAACGCGCGTGCGCGGTTGCCGGCGCGGAACTCGACCTCGCCGTCGACGAACGCGTCGCCGATCGCCAGCACCTTGGCCAGCGGGTTGTTCGCCAGCATCCACTCGGCCGGCACCGCGGCGGCGGCGCGGCGGAACGCGTCGCGTTCGGCGCGCGCGTCGTCGACGCGGCCGAGCGCGGCCAGCGCGACGGCGCGGCCGTAGTGCCAGAACGCGCGCCGGCTCTTCTGCCAGTCGGCCGGCTCGGGTTCGGCCAGCATCTCCTGCCAGCGACCGAAGCGCACCAGCACGTGGTACGGCACTGCGAGGAACGCCTCGAGGAACTCGGGCATCGCGCGCACCGTGTCCATCGGCAGCTCGCGCAGCAGTTCGCGCGCCGCCGCCAGCGCCTCGTCGCCGCGGCCGGCGAACATCGCCGCGTAGGCGAGGAAGTGGTAGTTGTGCGCGCGGTAGATCTCGAAGAAGCCGCCGCGGCCGGTGCGCGCGACGGTGGCGAGGTCGGCGGCGATGCCGCGCCGATTGGCCGCCGCGGCGTCCTCGTAGCGGCCGACGCGCAGGAACGCGTGCGCCGGCATGTGCACCAGGTGGCCGATCGCCGGCGCCAGCTCGCGCAGCCGTTCGGCGGCCGCGATCGCGCGCTCGGGTTGCCGCGACGCCTCGACGGCGTGGACGTAGAGGTGGTTGGCCTGCGGGTGGCGCGGATGCGCCGCGAGCAGCGTCTCGAGCACCTGCAGGATCTCGGGCGTCTCCGGCTGCGGGCTGCCGTCGGCCTGCCACAGGTCCCAGGGCCGCAGGTCCATCAGCGCCTCGGCGAACAGCGCCGCGACGTCGGGATGCGAACCGTGCGCCGCGTAGACGGCGCGCATCGCGTTCGCGTAGGCCAGGTCGAGCTGCGATCGGTCTGCGGGTGCCGGCCACGCGTAGCGGACCGCGATCGCGTCGATCAGCCCGCGTTCGAGCGGCGACGCGCCGGCGGCGAGCGCCACGGCCCGCTGCGCCGCCGCGTGCGCCGCCTGTGCCGCCTCGGGCGACATCGCCATGTTGTTGATGTGCGGACCGGCGGCGTAGGCGAGCCCCCACTGCGCCATCGCGCAGCCGGGATCGGCTTCGGCCGCAGCCGTGAAGCACCGCCGCGCCTCGTCGTGGTGGAAGCCGTAGCACCAGGCGAGACCGCGGTCGAACCACGTCTGCGCCGCGGGCACGGCCGCGGTGATCGGGAACGAGTGCCCGCCGAGGTCGGCGAGCGGGACAGCGGCAGCAGCGACCGGCGACGCGCCCCGATCGGGGACGGCACCGCAGGCGCCGAGCGCCAGGACGAACCAGAGGGCAGGGCGTTGCATGGTGGCTTCGGCGCCAGGACGGGCAGAACGGTGCCACCCGGGCGCTGGACTGGTGCTTTGCGTGGCACGGGGGCGGCGGCAGTGCGACGGCACCCGGCAGTGGCCGGCGGCAGCCGTGCCGCGGCGGTTCCCGGTGCCGTTCCACGCAAAGCACCAGTTGGTAGCGGCTACGGTAGCCCGGATCCCGACCAGCCGTTCCCCCCCTATGCACACCTATCCTCTGGACGACGGCCCGGCGCTGCTGGCTCGCACCCCTGCCCTGCTCGACGCCTGGCTGCGGCCGCTGCCGGCCGCCTGGCTGACCGCCGACGAGGGGCCGGGCACCTGGCATGCGCTCGAGGTGCTCGGCCACCTGATCGAAGGCGAACGGCACGACTGGATCCCGCGCGCCCGGCACCTGCTGCAGCACGGCACCGCGGTGCCGTTCGCGCCGTTCGACCGCTTCGCGCAGCAGCGCCGGCCGCACCGCACGGTCGACCAGCTGCTCGACGAGTTCGCGGCCTGCCGCGCCGAGAGCCTGGCCGACCTCGCGGCGCTGCGGCTCACCGCGGCCGACCTCGAGCGGCGCGGCCGGCATCCGGAGTTCGGTGTCGTCACGCTGGGCCAGCACCTCGCGACCTGGCTCGCGCACGACCTGACGCACGTGGTGCAGATCGCCCGCGCGATGGCGCATCGCTGCCGCGAGGCCGTCGGCCCGTGGCGGGCCTACCTGCGCGTCGTGCGCGATGCCGGCGTCAGCGGAACCGCGCCTTGAGCCGCAGCAGCGGCGCCTCGAACCAGCGGAACGACGCGCCGCTGATCGCCATCGCCAGCGCCACGTAGGCGACCAACCGCAGCAGCAGCGGCAGCGTCGCCTCGGTGTCGGCGAACAGCCGGCGCGCGGCGGCGTTCACGGCGAAGCCGGCGAGCGGGTGCAGCACGTAGACGCCGTACGAGATCGCGCCGACCCACGCCAAGGGCCGCCACTGCAGCCAGCGCAGCGCCGCGGTGCCGGGCGCCACGACGGCAGCGGCCAGCGCGAGGGCCAACAGCGGCGGCGCCAGCGTGTAGCGCACACACAGGCGCAGCCCGGTGTTCGCGTGCAGCACGGTGTCGACGGCCAGCGCGATCGCCAGGGCCAGCGCCAGCACCGGCAGCCACGGCCGCCGCAGCCAGCCGACCAGCCGTTCGTAGCGGCGTTCGTCGTGCAGCGCGTAGGCCAGCACACAGCCCCACATCAGCGTGTCGATGCGCAGGTCGAACGCGTACCAGAGCCGCGCCCGCAGCGCGTGCGAGTCGTCCTGGCCGAGTGCGAGCCATGCGCGCCAGACCGTCACCGCAGCGATCGTCGCCAGCGCGAACGCGCGGCCGTGCGCGCGCCGCCACGCCAGCGCCACGAACGGCCACAGCAGGTAGAACTTCTCCTCGACCGCGAGCGACCACGCGTGGCCGAACCACGGGAACGGCTCCGGCTGCAGCGCCAGCCGCACGTCGGACCAGTAGAACAGGAGCGGCAGCAGGTAGTCGCGGTAGTGCAACCACGGCTCGCCGCCGCGCAGCCACGCGGCGCCGGCGTAGAGCGCGCAGGCGACGTAGAACAGCGGGAAGATGCGCAGCGTGCGGCGCGCGTAGAAGTGCCACAACGCGGTGCCGACCGGCCGCGGCGGCTCGCGCAGCAGCAGCGTCGTGATCAGGAAGCCGCTGAGCACGAAGAACACGTCGACGCCGAAGAAGCCCGCGTGCTGCAGCGTGCGCAGCGGCGCCCACGGCAGCGGCTCGAAGTGGTAGAGCACCACCGCCAGCACCGACAGCGCGCGGATGCCGTCCAGCGCCGCGAACGTGCGCGTGGCGCGGAACTCGGCGTGGTCGAGCAGGGGCGAGGGCGAGGACGGCACCGCCGCCGCATCATGCGCGCGCCGCCGCGGCGGTTACAGCGCTTCCCGGGCAACGCACCCGGCCCGGGCAGCGAGCCCCTTGCCGCGGCAGCCGCGCCGTGGTCACGTTTGGCGCGTCGAGCATCGACCACCCCGCCGAAGGAGCCCCGTGCGCATCCGAGCCCTGCTGCCGCTGCTGTCGTTCTGCCTCGCCATGGCGCTGCCCGCGCAGGGCGAACTCAAGGCCGGGCCCTGGCAGACCGCCGGCAAGATCCCGCCCGGCTGGGTCGTGCACAACACCAAGAACTACCACGTGCAGTCGCAGTGCGGCATCGACAAGGCCAAGCGGCTCGGCGCGCACATGGAGATCATGAACGCCGTCTACCGGTCGATGTTCAAGCCGGACAAGGCCGGCGCGAAGCTGCAGACGATCAAGCTGTTCCAGGACGAGGCGAGCTACCACGCCTACGGCGGTCCGCAGGGCGCCGCCGCCTACTTCAGCTGGACCGAGCGCGAGATGGTCTGCTACGACACCGGCAAGTGGAGCGACGAGGTGAAGGCCGACGGTCCGACCACGGGCCCGGAGACGCCGCTCGACCGCCTCAAACGCCGCCGTTCGCGGTTCCTCGACATGCTGACGATGGACCTGCTCGGCACCGCCGCGCACGAGGGCTGGCACCAGTACTTCGACTGGTACGTCGGCTCGAAGGTCGACCTGCCGTCGTGGATCGACGAGGGCATGGGCGACTACTTCTACGCCGCCGCGCCCAAGCGCGACGCCAAGGGCAAGAAGCCGTCGGCGACGCTGGGCCTGCCCAACGACGGCCGGCTCTGGGTGCTGCAGGTCGCACAGCGACAGGGCCTGATGGTGCCGCTCGAGCGGTTCGTGACGATGCTGCAGGGCGACTACTACAGCAACCCCGACGTCTGCTACGCACAGGGCTGGGCGTTCTGCCAGTTCCTGCTGCACGCCGAGAACGGCAAGTACGCGAAGGTCATCCCGAACTACGTGCGCCTGATCAAGGACGACTCGAACTGGCGCGTGGTGACCGAGAAGGCGTTCAAGGGGCTGGACCTGAAGGTGATGGACAAGGAGTTCCACGCCTACGTGCAGAGCCTGAAGCCGACCGTGCAGGATCCGATGGCGGAAGACGACGAGCCGGAGCCCGAAGCCGGGGCCGAGCCGACGCCGGCGCCGCCCGCCGAAGGCACGCCGCCGGCCGCCGGCGACGGCCACTGAAAGTCCGCGGGATTCGGCCTGGGGTTCGGACGGCGCTCGCCGCTGTCGCGGGGACCAACCGAACCCGCCCATGAACCCGCTCCGCTCCCTTCCCGTCGCCGCCGCCCTGTTCGCGGCGCTCTCCGTCCCCGCCCCGGCCCAGGTCGAGGCCTACCACGACGTCGATGGCAACGGCCATCAGGCGCAATGGAACCTGCTGGCCGGTCTCGGCTACCGGCCGATCGCGCTGTCGGTCTACGGCACCGCGGCGAGCCCCCAGTACGCCGCGGTCTGGGTGCAGCGCGGGGGACCGCACACGATCGGCTTCCACGGCTACACGGCCGCCGAGTACCAGACGTTCTCCGACACCTGGGAGCCGCTCGGCTACCGGCCGAAGCTGCTGACCGCGCTCGGCACCGCCGCCAACCCGCTGTTCGCCGGCACGTTCGAGCTGACCAACGCGCCCGGCTGGTGGAGCCACGGGCTGACGCAGCAGCAGTTCTGGGACGAGCGCACGCTGGCGCAGGACCAGGGCCTCGACGTCACGACCGTCGACGTCTACGGCACCGCGAACGACCCGCGCTACGTCGCCGCGTTCGGGCCGGTCGGCACCGGCCAGACCGAGGTGGTGAGCGTCGGCGTCGATGGCTTCCAGGAACACTTCGACGCGCTGGCCGCCGGCCACGCGCGGCCGGCGCTGGTCGCATGCAACGACGCCGACCGCTTCGTCTCGCTGTGGCGCAGCGACGACGTCGGTGACTGGGTCGCCCACCACGACCTGACGTCGGCCGAGTACCAGGCGTTCGCCGACCAGTACTGGCTGCAGGGCCGCTACCCGATCTCGGTGCACGGCTCCGGCAGCGGCGCCGGCCGGCGCTTCGCCGCCGTGTTCGCGCCGAGCGACCTGCCGGCGGCGACGGTGTTCACGAAGACCGGCGTAGCGGTGCCGCAGTTCGCGCCGTTCGACACCTGGGTGCAGAACTGGATGGCGCAGAACCAGACCCGCGCCGCGTCGCTGGCGATCGTGCGCGACGGCCGGCTGGTCTACGCGCGCGGCTACACGCGCGCGCGGCCCGGCTATCCGATCACGCTGCCGCAGAGCCTGTTCGAGGTCGCGTCGTGCACGAAGCCGATCACCAGCATCGCGCTGCACCAGCACTTCGGCAATGCGACCAAGAACCTCGCGCCGGCGGACCCGATGCTCGACTTCTACGCCGGTCCGACGCTCGATCCGCGGTTGCCGCAGATCACGCTGCAGTCGCTGATGACGCACCAGGGGGGCTGGGACCGCAACGTTTCGCCGGACCCGATGGTCGGTCTCGACGCGACGATCGCCGCGGCGTTCGGCCAGTCGCTGCCGATCGGCAAGGGCCTGATCCGCCAGTACATGCTGCAGACGCAGTCGCTCGACTTCACGCCCAACACGGACTCGCAGTACAGCAACTTCGGCTTCTCGGTGCTCGGCCGCGTGCTCGAGCTGCGCAACCCCGGTCTGTCGTACGAGCAGATCGTCGTGCGCGACGTGTTCCAGCCGCTCGGACTCGTGCGGCCGCGCCTGGCGCGCTCGACGAAGGCGGGGCTGTGGCCCGGCGAGGTGTTCTACCACCCGTGGACGCCGATGCTGTCGCGCAGCGTGCTCGACGACGCGCAGCCGTGGGTGGCAGGGCAATACGGCGCGCTGAACAAGGAAAACATGGACGCGCACGGCGGCTGGGTCATGTCGGCGCCGGACTACGCGAAGATCCTGGCCGCGTTCGACCTCGGCGCCAGCAACCCGCTGCTCGATGACGAGCAGACGACGGCGATGTGGACCGTCGCGCCGGGCTACAACACCGTGATGCGCGGCTGGTTCCGCGCCGAGGTCGCCGACGGCTTCGGCGGCACGGTGGAGATGTACCACCACAACGGCCGGCTCTACGGAGCGACCTCGTTCGTCGCGCGGCGCGCCGACGGCCTGTCGTTCGTGTTCCTGACCAACGGCGACCGCACCAACCTGTCGGGCAGCACCCACGGCGAGCAACTCAGCGACATCGCCAACACGATCAGCCTGTGGCCCGGGCACGATCTGTTCCCGTCCGTCAGCATCCCGCCGTTCGTGCACCAGGCCGGCAGCAAGAGCCTCTACGGCCAGGCCTGCCCCGGCCCGGTCGGCCTGCCGACGTTCACGGTCGGCGGCACGCTCGAGGTCGGCGAACCGCTCGACTTCCGCGTCGGCAACTCGCTGCCGAACCGCGTCGCGATCACCGCGATCGGCCTGCAGCAGGTCAACGTGCCGCTGTTCGCGTTCGGCGCGATGGCGTGCTGGCTGCACACCGACCCGCTGCTGCTGCTGGCAGCCGGGACCGACGCCACCGGCACCGCGGCGATGCCGTGGCTCGCGCCGAGCGGCGCCGACGCCGTGGGCCTGCAGCTGTTCACGCAGGGCGCCGTGCTCGAACCGAACGCGAACCCGTTCGGCCTCGTGACGACGCGCGCGTGGCAGCTGACGCTCGGCGGCTGGCAGTGAGCGGGCGCCCGGCCCGCGAGAAAAAAACCGCGCGGGCCACCGGCGATCGCAACTCGCTGCGAACGTTCTGCACACGCGCGCGCATGCCGCGGTGCGCGGCACAGATCCGCGCGCAGTCCGTCGCGCGACGCACACTTGCGGCGATGCGGCGGCGATGCGCGGCGCGCACCCCCCTTGCGGCCACGCCGGTTCTCGCTACGGGAGGAGACCCGCGTCGTCGCGATCGCCGCGCGCGCGGGCCTCGCTCGTCTCGCCACGCTCTCCCCTGCCGCGGTCGCGCCGCGTCGGTTCGGGCCCGAGGTGCGTACCGACGGCGAGGGCTCCACCACCGCCCACCCCTCGTGCGTCCATGTGCCAGCAGCCACCCGACCCGACGTTCCCGGACGGCTGGGACTTCGATCCCGCGTTCCTCGCCGACCCGCGCCACCTGCCGCCGTACGTGCCGCGCCTGGACTCGCCGTGGTTCGGCGGGTCGCGGCGCGCGCAGGCCGAGGACCTCACCGACCTGCTGCGCCGCGACGCGCTCGCGCCCGGCCCGCGCGAACGGCTGCCGCACTCGACGCTGCTGCCGCACGTCTACGCGGTCGTCGAGGACGCAGCCGCGGGCTGCAACCGCCTGCACGGGCCGGCGCAGCTCGTGCTGCCCGAGGAACTGCTGAACCGGCACTGCCTCTGGGTCGGTCCACCGGGCGTCGGCAAGACCAGCCAGGGCATCCTGCCGCTGTGCGCGAGCCTGCTGGCGGACACCGGCCGCTCGCTGGTGGTGTTCGATCCGAAGGGCGACCAGTTCGGCCTGCTGCGCGACCTCGCGGTCGCCGCCGGCCGACCGGCGCGCCGCGTGCTGCGGCTGAACCTGACCGATCCGAAGGGCAGCATCGGCTGGAACCCGCTGCCGGACGCGCTGTCGCGCACCGAAGCGCTGGCGATCGCCGCGTCGCTGGTGCACGCCAGCGAGAACCGCACCACGGCCGAGAGCCCGTTCTGGCGCAACATCTCGACCGAACTGGTGGCCGACGTTCTGCTCGGTCTCGCCGCGGACCCGAGCGAGACCCGGACGCTGCCGCGCGTGCTCGAGGTCGTCAACCTGCCGCGGCCGCAGCTGCTGGCGTGGCTGCACGGCCACGGCGTGCACAAGTTCGCCGCGTTCCTCGAGAGCAACAGCCAGAATGCCGAGACCTGCCTGCAGGACACCGGCATGCGGCTGTTGTCGCTGTTCGACCTCGACCTGTGCGCCGTGCTGTCGGCCGACGAGCTGGACCTCGGCGACCTGTTCCGCCGCCCGACCGTGCTGGTCGTCGAGATGAGCGAGTCGCGGATCGATCGGCTGCGGCCGATCTTCAACCTGCTGGTGCTGCGCATCCTCGAACAGGCGATCGCGATCACGGACCAACGGCCCGACGCGCGGCTGCCGCTGCCGGTGTCGCTGGTGATCGACGAGTTCGGTTCGGCGATCGGCGCGATCCCGCGCTTCCCGGTGCTGCTGAACACGCTGCGCTCGCGCCGCGTGTCGATCACCGCGGCGGTGCAGAGCCTGAGCCAGATCCACGCGCTGTACGGCGGCGACGCCGGCGCGGTGCTGGCGGGCTTCTGCAGCAAAGTCTTCTTCCCGAACTGCGAACACGACGACGCCGAGTTCGCGAGCCGCGCGACCGGCACGATGGCCGTCCAACTGCCGCCGGCCGACGGCCAGCCGCAGTGGCTGGTGCGCCGCGTGTTCCTGCCCGAGGAGATCGCGCGGCCGCGCCGGCACCCGGTGCTCGACCGACCGGTGACGATGCTGATCGCCGACCAGCTGCCGGTGCAGTGCTACCTGACGCCGCACTTCCGCCAGCCGCGCTTCCGCGACCCGCTGCAGCAGCAGCTGCGCCGCCGCCGCCGCGTGCGCCGCAAGCAGCCGCTGGTCTACGTGCCGGCGGTGCCGGCGGCGACGCGCTTCACCGAGACCGCGAACCTGACGCTGCAGCAGATCGGCATGCGGATCGGCGAGGTCGAAGCGCGGCTCGACCTGCCGGCCGCCAGCCTTCCGGCGCAGGTGGCGTGGACCGAACAGCGCGTGCGCCATCGCCGTTCGCCGGTCGTGCTGCTGCGGATCGCCGAAGAACTCGCGGCCCGCGGCGCGACGATCGCCGACTGGTTCGAGGCGCACGAAGGCGCCGGCGTGCACGTGCCCGAGGTCGTGCTGAAGTACCTCGACTACCTGCTGGTGCGCCGCCGGCACGAACGCACGAAGTCGGGCTGACGGCGGGTGCGCCAGGCAGGCGGCCGCCGGCGAGCCGCGCGAATTCCGTGCAACGGCGCCCCGACGGCCCCGTTGCCGCGGGCGATCCCCAGGGGTGCGCCATGAACCGACCACCGCGCGACGTCGCGATCCCGATCGTCTTCCCCGACTACCTGATCGCGGTCGCGACACCGGCGGTCGCGGTCGATCTGCCCGGCGCGCGGTTCGACTTCACGATTCCGGGCACCAGGCACAAGGTGCCCGAGCTGGGCCACGCGGGCATCCTGTTCCTGAACGGCGCCACGGGGCTGACACGCTACTACGAGTACGGCCGCTACGACCCGGCCGCGCGGGGCCAGGTGCAGAAGCGGCAGGTGCCCGACGTGCGGCTGCATCTCGGTGTGCCGACTTCGGCGTCGCTGGCGCACACGCTGCAAGCGGTCGCGCGGCTCGCCGGTCAGGGCGGCAGGATCGAAGGCGCCTACGTCGAGCTGTCGCTGGGCGCGTTCGCGCACATGGAGGCGCGCGCGAAGCTGCGCCTCGCCAGCAACTCGGATCCGACGCGGGAGAACTATGCGCTGCTGACGAACTCGTGCCTGCACTTCATGAAGGAGGTGGCCGAGGCAGGCGGCGCGAAGATGCCGGCGGTGATCGACCCGCGGCCCGTCGGCTACATCGCCAGGGTGCGCGGCAGCCATCCGGCGCTCGACCACCAGGCGGGCCGCACGCTGCGCATCGCCGGCATCACGCTGCCGTGAGCGCATGGCCGGCGCGCCGCCTACGATCCGGGCGTGACCGACCCGCTGGACGCACTGCCGCGCACCCCGCTGCACCCGTGTCCGTACCTGCCGGGTCGGCACGCGCGCGAGCGCGGCTTCGTCGCCGACGAACTCGAGCCGGCGATCTACGGCGAACTGATGGACCGCGGCTTCCGGCGCAGCGGGCCGCTGTTCTACGCACCGGACTGCCCGGGCTGCCGCGCCTGCGTGCCGCTGCGCGTGCCGGTCGCGGCGTTCCGGCCGAGCCGCAGCCAGCGGCGCGTGCTGCGCCGCAACGCCGACGTCGCGGTCGTCGCGACGACGCCGGAGCTGACACCAGCGACCTGGCAGCTGTACCGGCGCTACCTGCGTTGCCAGCACCCGCCCGGCGACACCGACGAGACGCCGGCCTCGCTGCAGCAGGGCCTGTTCACGTCGCCGGTCGACACCGTCGAACTGCGCTACCGGATCGGCGATCGCACGGTCGCCGTCAGCCTGCTCGACGTGGCGCCACGCGCGGTGTCGTCGGTCTACCACTTCTTCGACCCGGACTGCGCGCGGCGCAGCCTCGGCGTGTTCTCGGTGTTGCACGAGATCGCGTGGACGCACGCGCGCGGCGTGCCGCACTACCACCTCGGCTACTGGGTCGAGGGGGCGGCGACGATGCACTACAAGGCGGACTACCGGCCGCACGAACTGCTGCGCGACGGCGTCTGGCGCCCGGTCAGCTGACCGCGACCTGGAACTCGCCGTTGGCGACGCCGACCTTCGCGGTGCAGAGCGGTTTGCCCTCGGCCATCAGCTCGAGGATGCGCGTCGACAGCATCGGCAGCAGCGTCTGCGTCAGGATGCGGTCGACGGCGCGCGCGCCGCTGTCCGGATCGTTGCAGCGGCCGACGATGTTCTGCACCAGCGCTTCGTCGATCTGCAGTTCGGTGCCGTGGTTCTGGCGCATGCGGTCCTGGATGCGCTTCAGCTGCAGCCGCACGATCCGCTCCAGCACGTGGGGCAGGATCGGGTAGTAGGCGACCGTCACCATGCGGCCGAGCAGCGCCGGCGGGAACACCTTCAGCAGGTCCGGCCGCAGCGCCTCGGCCAGCGCGTCGGGCGCCGGCACGACCTCGGGGTCCTGGCACATGCGCATGACCTTGTCGGTGCCGACGTTGCTGGTCAGCAGGATCACGGTGTTCTTGAAGTCGATCTCGCGGCCTTCGCCGTCCTCGAGCACGCCCTTGTCGAACACCTGGAAGAACAGCTCCATGACGTCCGGGTGCGCCTTCTCGACCTCGTCGAGCAGCACCACCGAATACGGCCGCCGCCGCACGGCCTCGGTCAGCACGCCGCCTTCGCCGTAGCCGACGTAGCCGGGCGGGCTGCCCTTGAGGCTCGAGACCGTGTGGGCCTCCTGGTACTCGGACATGTTGATCGAGATCACGTTGCGCTCGCCGCCGTAGAGCGCGTCCGACAGCGCCAGCGCGGTCTCGGTCTTGCCGACGCCGCTCGGGCCCACCAGCAGGAACACGCCGACCGGCCGCGACGGATTGTCGAGCCGCGCGCGCGAGGTCTGGATGCGCCGCGCGATCGCCTCGAGCGCGTGGTCCTGGCCGAGGATGCGGCCGCCGAGCCGCTGCGCCAGGTGCAGCACGGCCTGGATCTGGTCGGCGACCATCTTGCCGACCGGGATGCCGGTCCACGCCGAGATCACCTCGGCGACGGTCTGCGCGGTGACTTCGGCGAACACCAGCGGCTGTTCGCCCTGCAGCTTCTGCAGCTGGGCGCGCACCGTCGTCAGCCGCGCCTGCTTGTCGGCGCGCTGCCGCGGATCCTCGACGCCGTGCCGCAGTTCGGCCTGCAGCGCGACCACCTCGTCGACCAGCACCTTCTCCTGTTCCCAGCGCTGCTGCAGCGCCGCCGCGGTGGCCTCGGCCTGCTTGTGCGCGGCCTCGGCTTCGGCGATGCGCTTCTTGTGGTCGTGGCCGAGCGCCTCCTCCTCGCGCAGGTACTTCAGTTCGGTCTCCAGCACCTGCATGCGGCGGCGGCTGTCCTCGAGCGCCGCCGGCATCGCGCCCTGGCCGATCGCGATGCGCGCGCAGGCGGTGTCGAGCACGCTGACCGACTTGTCGGGCAGCTGACGCGCCGGCAGATAGCGGCTCGACAGCCGGACCGAGTCGATGATCGCCTCGTCGCGGATGCCGACCTTGTGGTGCTTCTCGAGCATGCCGGCGACGCCGCGCATCATCGCGATCGCATTGCCCTCGCCGGGCTCGTCGACCTTGACCACCTGGAAGCGGCGCGTCAGCGCGGCGTCCTTCTCGAAGTACTTCTTGTACTCGGCCCAGGTCGTGGCCGCGACCGTGCGCAGCTCGCCGCGCGCGAGTGCGGGCTTCAGCAGGTTCGCGGCGTCGTTCTGGCCCTCGGCACCGCCGGCACCGATCAGCGTGTGCGCCTCGTCGATGAACAGGATGATCGGCTTCGGCGAACTCTTGACCTCGTGGATCACCTGCTTCAGGCGGTTCTCGAACTCGCCCTTCACGCCGGCACCGGCCTGCAGCAGCCCGAGGTCCAGCGAGTGGATCTCGACGCCGCGCAGCGCCGCCGGCACGTCGTCGGCGACGACGCGGGCCGCGAAGCCCTCGACGACCGCGGTCTTGCCGACGCCGGCTTCGCCGGTCAGGATCGGGTTGTTCTGCCGCTTGCGCAGCAGGATGTCGACGATCTGCCGGATCTCGGGATCGCGGCCGAGCACCGGGTCGAGTTTGCCGAGCCGGGCCTGTTCGGTCAGGTTGGTCGTGAACTGGTCCAGCGCCGGCGTGCTGCCGCCGTCGGCGTCGCCGCCGGCCTCGCCGGTGTCACCCTCGCTGGCGTGCACGGCTTCGGCGCTCTCGGGCGACGCCTTGACGACCGCCGCGATCGCGTTGGCGAGCTCGTCGGGCTTGATGCCGCCGAGGCTGCGGCACGCATCGCGCAGCCGCCGGCCGATCGTCGGATGCGACAGCGCGGCCAGCAGCAGCGCGCCGGAACGGATCCGCGCGAGGCCGAGCTCGACCGATGCGAACAACCACGCGTCGCGCACCAGGTCCTCGATGTCGGGCGAGAACGCCGGGATCTTGCCGTTGCCGGTCTTGAAGCCGCCGATCGCGTGGTCGAGCTCGCGCGCGACCGCGTCGGCCGACACGCGGCAGTGGGCCAGCAGACGCTGCACGTCGCCGCCCTTCTGTTCGCACAGCGCGTGCAGCCAGTGTTCGGGCTCGACCTCGTAGTTCGTGCGCGAATTGCACATGCCGGCCGCGGCCTGCAGCGTGCGCCGCGAGGTCTCGGTGAGCTTGCCGATCAGAGCCTTCAGGTTCGTCTTCATGGGGAGACCTTCGTTGGGCGGCGAGCCGCACGCCGGCGCAGTTCGATCGCCGCGGCGGGAACGAACGTATCGGTGGCGTCGGTGCCCGGCAAACGAGCGCCGAGCCACGTCGACATGCCCAGGCGCGCCCGTTCGGGCGCGTCGGCGCGGAATGTCAGCACGGGCACCTCGGCCTCGCGCAGCACCAGCTGCAGGTCGTAGTCGAACTCGCCGCCGGTGGCCTGGCGCACCCAGGCGATCAGTTCGCGCAGCCGCGGGCCGTCGTCGCGTTCGGCGTCGCCGGGCAGGAAGCCGACCATCTGCTGCCAGCCCAGCGGCCCGGCACGCAGCCGGAACTTCGACTGGCGCAGCTGCACGCTGTCGCCGAGCGCGGTGGTCTGGCCGAGCCGCATCGAATGGTCGCCGAGGCGCAGGCGCTGGTCTGCCTCGAGTTCGGCGCGCTGCTCGATGAACGGTTCGACGACGAACGGTACGCCGAACCACTCGGCCAGCGAATCGGCCAGCGCGGCCGCGGTCGTCGGTCGCCGTGCCAGCAGCGCGGCGTGGTGCACCAGCGCGCGCGCGTCGAACGGCAGCAACGCCGCCAGCGCCGGCGTGCCGAAGCCGACGCAGGCGAGCAGCAGGCGGCGCACCAGCCCGTTCCGTTCCAGCTCGTACTGCAGCGGCAGGTGGTTGCGCAGCCAGGCGCGGAAGTAGAGCTGCACCAGCCGGTCGTCGAACAGCGCGAAGAACTCGATCAGCGCCTGGTTCGGCGCCTCGCGGTCGTGCGCCTCGGCCAGCGCCCGCATCGCGTACCAGTTCGGCAGCGAACCGACGATGCCGGGGCTGGCGATGCCGAGGAAGTTCACGGTCACGACGGCGGCGTCGCCGTCGGCGGCCGGCGGCACGATCGCCTGCACGTCGCTGGCCTTGAACTGGAACGACAGGTTGCCGCGGAACCGGACACGCGGCGTGCGGCCGCTGCGGCGGCGGTCGTCGAGCGGCTCCGCGTCGCGCAGCAGGAGCCGCACCGCCTGGAAGAAGTCGAACGACGGCGCCTTGGCCTGCAGCACCTGCAGCAGCTGCGCCCGCCGTTCCGCGTTCACAGCAGCTGCCCTTCGCCGATGCGCGGCGGCCACCGCATCAGCGGCTCCTGCGGGTTCTGCACCGTGCGCGCTTCGACGACCGTGAACGAGTTGATCGTCGCGTAGAGGCCGAGGAACACCTCCAGCACGCTGGCGAACAGGAACGCGCTGCTGCCGGTGTACTTCTGCTCGTCGAACACCAGCGCGACCTGCATGCCGCGCACCGGCCCGATGCCCGGCAGGATGCGTGTCTTCGGCGCCGCTTCGACGGCGACCAGGCCTTCGATGCGCTGCCGCGTCACCGCGGTGTTCGCGAAGTCGTACAGCCCCAGCACCTCGCGCAGCGCACGCAGGCCGTCGCCGCCGCCGGCGCCGAGCGACAGGTGGTTGACCGCGAGGTGCGACACCAGCCGCCAGCGCGACTCGCCGCCGAGCTGCGGCCGCAGCACCTTCGACGGCATGCCGAGCGTGGCGATGCGCCGCACGGCCGCGACACCTTCGATCGTGAAGTCGCCGCGCACGTCGCCGAACGCCAACCGGCCGATCAGTTCGCGGTTGCTGCACAGACAGCGCACGTGCAGCACCTCGAACCGGCCGCGCGCGACCGCGTCGAAGCTCGCGTCGACCAGCGTCAGCATCACGTCGCTGCCGTCGTCGCGCGTCGAGTCGACGCGCCGCGCGTGGTAGTAGGCCTCGCCGGCGCCGCTCGGGTCGCCGTGGCGGATCGCGAAGAACGGCCGGAAGTCGACGGTCTCGGCGCGGCCCGGTTCGCCGGCCGACACCGACTCGATCGAGTGCACCTCGTAGTGGTGCGGCGCGCGGTCGTCGGGTCGCACCGGATACTCGGTGCGTCGCTGGTCGAGCACGATCGGCGTCGTGTCCAGGCGGAACAGGTTGATCGCCGGCGTGCAGCCGAGCCGCATGTGTTCCTTGCCGACCCGCCCTTCGAGCGCGGTCGGCGGTTCCTCGAACAGCACCGTGATCTCGGCCTTGCTGGCCGCGCCGCCGCGCGCCAGCGCCTGCAGCCCGGTGAACTGCGCGTAGAGGAACTTCTCGGGGAACGCGAAGTACTCGTAGAGCAGCCGGAAGCCGAGTGCGCCGGTGCGCGTGTAGTCGAGCAGACCCTGGTCGCGCTCGTAGCCGACCGGGCGCAGGTGCGTCGCGTCGAGGAACTCGACGTGGTCGCCGACGCGCACCAGGAAGCCGAACGGGCGCCGGAACAGCGCCGCGTGCAGCGCGTGCGCGACGAACGCGTCTTCGGCGAGGTGGAACACCAGCTGCGGGATCGCGTACTCGGCCAGCGGTTCGCCGCCGGCCGTGCGCAGCGCGATGCGCAGCGCCGCGCGCGGCGCGCCGCGCACCTCGCGCAGCGCCGGCGGGATCCGCGCGAGGTCGGGTTCGGCGACCGGGTGCAGACCGACCGAGTCGACGACCAGCGGCCACGCGCGCACCGGGTAGACGGTGCGGAAGCGGCACGGGATGCCGTCGACCGGCCGCGTCAGCAGTTCGCGGTGGCGCGGGATCGTCAGGCCGTCGCGCAGCGCCAGCTGCTGCGGATCGAAGTCGAACTGCACCGTGCAGACGGCCGGCACCGGCGCCAGGTACTCCGGGTACAGGATGCCGAGCAGCGCGTCGGTCAGTTCCGGATACTCGTCGTCGAGCCGCCGGTGGATGCGGGCGGCGACGAACGCGAACGCCTCGATCAGCCGTTCGACGTGCGGATCCTGGCTCGGCACGCTGTCGAGCTTCAGCCGCGCCGCGATCGCCGGGAACCGCCGCGCGAAGTCCTCGGCGGCCTTGCGGACGTGCGTGAGCTCGTCCTCGAAGTACGGCAGGATCCGGTCGTCTCTCACGCGTCGACCCCGTGCACGGTGACCGAGGCGGTGTCGGCGTCGATGCGCGTGTCGAACACGACCGGCGCGCGGAACGGGTGCACGCGCAGCACCGCCTGCACGCGCAGCCGCAGCTTCATCACCGGTTCGTCGGTGGCTTCGCGCACGCGTTCGACGCGCACCGACTGCGGGTCGAGCCGCGGCTCGAAGGTGCGGATCGCCTTCTCGATGCAGGCGATCATGCGCTGCAGGTCGTGCTGGCTGCCGTGGAAGAACGCCGACAGGTCGGGCACGCCGTACGCGAGCAGCGACTGCTTCGCCTCGGGGCAGGCGTCGAGCCCGTCGATCTCGGCCAGCCGCGTGTTCAGCAGCGCCTGCACGTGGGCGAGCACTTCTTCGCGCAGCGCGTCGACGTCGACGCGCAGGTCGGTCGCACCGCGCTGCCCCTCGCCGGCGCCGCACAGCCGCTCCAGGATCGACGGCGGCACTTCCTTCAGCTCGCCGCTGCTCTGCCGCGGAGTCGCCATCGTCACGACGCCGCGGGGAACGTCACGCGGCGCAGTTCGAGCAGCGAGGGTTCGCGGTCGCCGACGCGGAACACGCGCTGGCCGTGGCCGCGGAACGCGATGCCGAGCACGTCCTGCCACTCGGTCCGGTGGCCGCAGCGCACCGCCGGATCGGGGTGCGCGTGGCTGCCCGCGTAGAGCACCGGCACGTGCGCGGCGTACTTGACGCCACCGGTCGTCTCGATCGCGCACTGCGCGTAGAGCAGGTCGAACAGGCCGCGCGGCGGCGTGAATTCGACCGAGCGCAGGTTCGCGGTCGGCACCCACAGGCAGCGGCCGCCGACGAACACTTCGAGCAGCGCGCCGATGCCCTCGTCCTGGTCGCAGAGCGGCGCCGCCGGCCCGCCGTCGAGGCTCGCCGCCGGCACCGGCTCGGCCGCGATCTCGGCCATCACCGCGGCGGCCGCCGCGGCGTCGCCTTGCACCAGCGCCTGGCGCAGGCGCACGCGGCGCTTCACCGCAGCTTCGTTGGTCGGATCGGTGCCGGGCACGTGGCCGAGGTCGTAGGCGCGGCGGCGCTCTTCCTCGGCGTGCAACGACGAGACGTACATCGCCGCGGCGGCCGCCAGCGCCGGGTTCTCCGCGGACAGGAAGTCGAGGTGCACCAACGCGCGGTCGAACTCACCGGCGAACGCGAGCAGCGCCGCCATGTTGTAGCGCGCGTCGAGGTCGCCGGGCTTGCTGCGCAGCAGCGCGGTCTGCGCCTGGATCGCCGCGTCGAGCTTCGACTGCTGGAACAGCGAGATGGCTTCCATGGCTTCGGCGGCGGCGTCGTGGACCGGCGGACAGGCGGGCCGGGCGTTCCCGGCCCGGCGTGTCAGGCCCGGGTGGGCAGCTTGGCGACGAGCTTCAGCGCGACGTGCAGCTTGTCGAGCTGGAAGTGCGGCCGCAGGTGTGCGACGGCCTGGTACGAACCCGGCCGCGCCTTGTCCTCGACCACCTCGACGTGCGCTTCGCGCAGCGGGTACTTCGCCTTCTGCTCCTGCGTCGCCTCGTCGTTCAGCAGCACGTACTGGCTGATCCAGGCGTTCAGGAACTTCTGGCACTCGTCCTTGCTGGTGAACGAGCCGATCTTGTCGCGGCAGATCACCTTCAGGTAGTGCGCGATGCGGCTGACGGCGAACAGGTACGGCAGCTGCGCCGACAGGTACGCGTTCGCGCTGGCGTCCTTGTCGGTGTACTGCTTCGGCTTCTGCGCCGAGCTGGCGCCGAAGAACACCGCGTAGTCGGTGTTCTTGTAGTTGACCAGCGGGATGAAGCCGAGCCCGGACAGTTCCGCCTCGCGGTCGTCGGGGATCAGCACCTCGGTCGGGCACTTGCTGCCGATCGCACCTTCGCGCGAGCGGAACGTGTGGATCGGCAGGTTCTCGACCTTGCCGCCGCCCTCGAAGCCGCGGATCGCCACGGTCCAGTGGTGCTTGGCGAACGCGTCCGTGATGCGGCTCGCGAACGCGTAGGCCGCGTTGCCCCACAGGTACTTCTCGTGCGTCTCGCCGTCGACGTCCTCCTGGAAGTCGAACGCGTCGATCTTGTTGCCTTCCCCGTACGGCGCGCGCGCCAGCACGTGCGGCAGGCACAGACCGACGTAGCGCGCGTCCTCGCTGTCGCGGAACGACAGCCACTTGGTGTTCTCGGGGTTGTTCTTGTCGAAGATCTTCGCGACGTCGCGCGGGTTCGGCATCTCGGCGAGGCTCTCCATGCCGAACATGCCCGGCCCCGCCGCGGTCAGCAGCGGCGCGTGCGCGCCGGCGGCCACCGACGACAGGTGCGACAGCAGCTCGATGTCCATCGGGCCTTTGTCGAACTCGAAGTCGCCGACGATCATGCCGGTCGGGTCGGCGCCGGCCTGGCCGAAGCCGCCCTGGTAGATCTTCTTCCAGAGCGCGCTCTCGGTGAACTCGGCGGCCGACTGGAAGTCGAGCAGCAGCTCGCGCTTGCCGCAGTCGAGCACCTGGACCTTCTGCGTCTCGCCGGTCTCGGTGCTCATCACGAAGCGGTGCAGGCTGCGCCACGACGCCTCGAGCCGCTGGAACGACGCATGGTGCATCACCGCGCTGAGCTGCTTCGACAGCTTCTCGTCGATCGCGGCGATGTGCTCGTTGATCGTGCGCGTGAAACCCTTGCGCACCGTCATGCCGGACGTCAGCTGGCGCACGTACTCGTCCAGCAGGTCCTTGACGCGGTCGCGCGCCTTGTCGTCGCGTGGCCGCGCGGTCCCCAGCATCTCGCTGACGAGGTCCTGCGCCTCGAGGTTGACGAACTCGGCGATCGAAGCCTGCTTCTTCTGGTTCTTGGTCATCGCGGGTAGGACCTCACTGAGCCGGGGTCGGGCCACCACCAGCGCCGCCACCGAGGGCGCCGCTGGCCTTCTTGCGCAGTTCCTCGTTGGCCAGCAGCTCGTTCAGCAGCTCCTCGAGGCGGTCGTTGCCGTCGGCGCGGCTCTTCAGGTCGACGAGCTTCTCACGCGTCTCCAGCAGGGCCTTCAGGGCCGGGATCTGCGCCGCGATCTGCTCGGGGCTGAAGTCCTTCAACGAAGCGAACTTCAGCTCGACCGCCAGCTCGCTGCCGTCGCCGGCCAGCGTGTTCTCGGCACGGAAGCGCAGCTCCGGCGCGATGCCGGCCAGCACGCTGTCGAAGTTGTCGCGGTCGATCGTCACGAACTCGCGGTCCTTCAGCTTCTTGTCGCGCTTCTTGTCGCCGGCCAGATCGGCCAGCACGCTGGACACGAACGGCAGCTCCTTGAGCACCATCGCGCCGTTGGTCTCCACCTCACAGGTCATGTGGACGCGCGGTGGACGGACACGCGCCTTCTTCTGCTGGCTGCTCTCCGACATGGGGATACCTCGGTACGAAGGTCGGGACCGGTCATCGGTGCCCGGGCGCACCGACCTTCGGGGAACATACGCAGGGTCCCCGTGGAGTCCATGCCATGGGCTCGTTTCCGCCGCCCGGTCGATCCGATACAAGGGCGTCATGATCGACGTCGCGTCCCTGCTGCAGCCGATCTCGGCCGACCGACCGACCGGTACCGACCTGCGGCACGCGCAGCTCAACGACCACCCGCTGGACAAGGTCAAGAAGGAGCGGTTCCAGGAAGATCCGCTGACGCTGCCCCCGGGCGCCGAGCCCCGCAAGGTGCACTGGCAGGGGGTCGCCGACGGCTGCAAGACCGTGCTGCAGCGCCACAGCAAGGACCTCGAAGCGGCGGCTTACCTGACCGAGGCGCTGATCCGGCTCGACGGCCTGGCGGGACTGGCGCAGGGGCTCGAGGTCGTACACGGCCTGATCGCCGGCTTCTGGCCGGGCCTGCACCCGGGCGCCCCGTCGGCCGACGACCCCGAACCGATGCCGGCGCTGCGCACCAAGTGGCTGACCTGGCTCGGCGGCGCCAACGACCTGCAGAACGCCCTGCGCACGGTGCCGGTCGGCGCCGTCGGCGAGGACGGCCGCGTACTGCAGTTCGGCGACCTGCTCGACGCGCGGCGCGTGCAGCAGGCCTACCAGGCCAATCCCGCCGAATACGGCCGGCTGGTCGAAGCGAAGCTGCTGACGCCGGAGGCGTGGGCCACCGCGATCGGCCGCGCGCACCCGGACCGGCTCGCGGCAGTGGCCGATCTGGCCGACCAGTGCCGGCAGCGCGTGCGCGACCTCGCGGCGCTGTGCGAGCAGCAGTTCCCCGCCGACGCGGTGCCGAGCCTCGACCGGCTGGCCGAGCTGCTCGAACTGCTGGCGCAGGAGATGCGCGCGCCGGCCGGCGCGCCGGCCACGACGGACGGAGCCGGCACGGCCGGCGCCGATGCCGGTGCGGCGTCGGCGACCGCCGGCGGTGCCGCGCGTGGGCCGTCGGTCGCCGCGCCCGGCTCGATCGGCTCGCGCGAAGACGCCGTGCGCGCGCTGCAGGCGGTGTCGCGCTTCTTGCGGCAGAACGAACCGCACAGCCCGGTCAGTTACATGATCGAGCGCTGCGCGCGCTGGCTCGGCATGACGTTCGACCAGCTGATGCAGGACCTGACCAAGGACCCGGCGGTGATGGACTCGCTGCGCGAGAAGCTCGGCATCGAGCCGCCGGCGCAGAGCTGACGGTCCGGCGCAGGTCTCACGCGGCCTTGGCCGGGCGTTCACGGCGGCGGCGACGCTGCGCGCGTTGCGACATCGGAATTGCGACTCGGTACTCCCCCCGCGGAACCGCGCCGCTTCGATTGCCGCCCGCACCGCACGCCATCGGGCCGCGCCCCGCGCCGCCGTTCGGGTGGCGTTCGCGGTCGCTCCACCTCGCAACTTCGAGCATCCATCACCATGAGCAAGACCCGTTTCGTTCCTTGCGTCGCGGCCCTCGCCGGCCTCGCGCCTTCCCTGTTCGCGCAGATCCCGATCACCCCCGGCAACCTGATCGTCACCCGACTCGGTGACGGTGCGGCCGCCTTGTCCGCGGCCGCGGCGCCGGTGTTCCTCGAGGAGTTCACCCAGGCCGGTGCGCCGGTGCAGACGATCGCGATGCCGGTCGCCCTCAGCGGCCCGAACCAGCCGATCACGAATGCCGGCAATGCCACGTCCGAGGGCTTCATCACCCAGTCGGCCGACGGCAGCTGCCTGGTCACGGTCGGCTACGGCGCCGTGCCCGGCACCGCCGCCATCGCCAGCACCGCCAGCGCGACCACGCCGCGCGTCGTCAGTCGCATCCGCCTCGACGGCTCGATCGACACGTCGACCGCGCTGACGGACAGCTACTCGGCCAGCAACATCCGCAGCGCCACGAGCCTCGACGGCAACCAGTTCTGGACCGCCGGCACCGCGAGCGCGGTCAACCGCGGCGTCTGCTACGTCGGCAGCGTCGGCGCGACGACTTCGACGCAGCTCAGCACGACGGTGACGAACCTGCGCGTCGTCAACATCTTCGACAACCAGCTCTACGTTTCGTCGCAGTCGGGCTCGTTCGTCGGCGTCAACACGGTCGGCACCGGCCTGCCGACGACCAGCGGCGAGACGATCACGCGCCTGAACGGCTTCCCGGGCGCGGGCTCGCCGAACCAGTACGACTTCTGGTTCGCCGACGCGAACACCGTCTACGTCGCCGACGAGCGCGCGACCGGCTCGAACGGCGGCATCCAGAAGTGGGTGCTGGCGGTCGGCACCTGGACCAACGTCTACACGCTGCACCCGGGCGTCGGCTGCCGCGCGGTGACCGGCTACGTCGACAACGGCACGACCTACCTGTTCGCGGTGACGGCCGGCGCGACGACGTCGCTGGTCAGCACGACCGACGGCGGCAGCGGGCCGGGCACGTGGGCCACGCTGGCGACCAGCGCGACCAACACCGCGTTCCGCGGCGTCCGCTTCGTGCGCACGCCGAACAGCGTCACGTTCGGCGGCAGCGCCTGCCCGACCTCGGTCGGCGATCCGACGATCGGCACCACCGGCGGCGCGCCGGTCGCCGGCAACGCCAACTTCGGCATCACGGTCGGCAACGCGCCGGACTTCCTCGGCGCCGGCGTCGGCGTGACGCTCTACGCGACCGCGATCGGCATCAACGCGGGCCTGCCGCCGTTCGGCTTCCCGATCCCGGACGCGCCGGCCTGCGCGCTGCTGTTCGCGTTCCCGGATCTGCTGCCGAGCGGCCTGACCGACGTGACCGGCGCGGCGGTGATCCCGCTGCCGCTGACGCCGGCCGAGAGCTCGCTGTGGGGTCTGTCGCTGGCCGTGCAGCACGCGGTCTGGGACCTGACCGGCTTCTACTCGGGCTTCGGCCTGCCGATCGGCATGTCGCAGGGCATGCAGATCGTGATCGGCAACTGACGCAGCCGCCGGCCGGGCTCGCTCCGGCCGGCCGGCGACGGGCCGAACCGTCGCCCGAACCCGCGGCGCCATGGCCAGTAAGACCTGGCGGCGCCGCCTCGACCCAAGCGTTGCATACCCGAAGGTATGCAACTGGCGCAGGCCGCGGTGGGTCCCTATCTTCCGCGCTCCTTCGGCGGCGCCGCGTCGCCGACCGCGCGCCCCGTGTCCAACCAACGCATCACCCCCGGCCCGAAGCCAGCCTGGCTGAAGGTCCCGATCCCCGCCGGCCCGACCGTCGCGGGCGTCGAGCAGGTGTTGCGCGACCGCCAGCTGCACACGGTCTGCGAGGAAGCGCGCTGCCCGAACATGGGCGAGTGCTGGGCCTCGGGCACGGCGACGTTCATGGTGCTCGGCGACACCTGCACGCGCGGCTGCCGGTTCTGCGCCGTGAAGACGCACAGCCGCGGCAATCCGGTCGACGCCGACGAACCGCGCAAGGTGGCCGAAGCCTGCGCGAAGATGGGTCTGAAGTACGTCGTGCTGACGATGGTCGATCGCGACGATCTGCCGGACGGCGGCGCCGGGCACGTCGCGTCGGTGGTCCGCGCGATCAAGCAACAGAACCCCGAGCTGCTGGTCGAAGCGCTGGTCGGCGACTTCCTGGCCAACGCGACCCACTCCACCGAGGCGCAGATCGCCGCCGTGCTGGCGGGCCGGCCCGACGTCTACGCGCACAACCTCGAGACCGTGCTGCGGCTGACGCCGCGCGTGCGCGACCACCGCTGCAGCTACGTGCGGTCGCTGGAGACGCTGCGCACCGCCAAGCGACTGCAGCCCGGCATCGTCACCAAGTCGTCGCTGATGCTCGGCCTCGGCGAGAGCGAGCGCGAGATCGAGCAGGCGATGGACGACCTGCGCGAGTACGGCGTCGACGTGGTCACGTTCGGCCAGTACCTGCGCCCGACGCTCAAGCACCTGCCGGTGCGCGAACACGTGACGCCGGCGCGCTTCGCCGCGCTCGAGCAGCGCGCGCGCAAGAAGGGTTTCCTCTACGTGGCCTCCGGGCCGCTGGTGCGCTCCAGCTACAAGGCCGCCGAGTACTACCTCGCCGGCACGATCCGCCAGCGCCGCGCCCTCGACGCCGCGCGCGCCGGCAAGGAGAACGAATCCGCATGAGCCTCGAACTGCTCTCGATCCTCGACAAGGACGGCAAGGCCCAGAAGGGCAAGGACCCCAACCTGCCGGCGGCGGAGCTGAAGGAGCTCTACCGGCTGATGGTCGCGACGCGCGCGCTCGACGACCGCGGGCTCGCGCTGCAGCGGCAGGGCCGCATCGGCTTCTACCTGCAGTCGACCGGCCAGGAGGCCTCGCACCTCGGCGCCGCCTACGCGCTGAAGGACAGCGACTGGCTGTTCCCGGCCTACCGGCAGCCGGGCATCCTGCTGCTGCGCTCGGTGCCGATCGAGAAGGTGATCAGCGAGTGGTTCGGCAACGAGGGCGACACCAGCAAGGGCCGCCAGATGCCGGTGCACTACAGCTTCCGCGAGGCGAACTTCGTCTCGATCAGCTCGCCGATCGGCACCCAGCTGACACAGGCCGCCGGCGCCGGCATGGCGGCGCGGATCCGCGGCGACGACACGGTGTTCATGACGTTCTGCGGCGACGGCGGCACCAGCAGCAACGACTTCCACACCGGGCTGAACTTCGCGGCGGTCTACAAGGCGCCGGTCGTGTTCGTCTGCGAGAACAACGGCTGGGCGATCTCGGTGCCGTCGAGCAAGCAGACCGTCAGCGAGTCGATGGCGATCAAGGCCGAGGCCTACGGCATGCCCGGCGTGCGCGTCGACGGCAACGACCTGCTGGCCGTCTACCGCGTCTGCAAGGAGGCCGTCGACCGCGCGCGCAAGGGCGAGGGCCCGACGCTGGTCGAGACGGTCACCTACCGCATCGCCTCGCACTCGAGCTCCGACGACGCGGCGCGCTACCGCGACG
This sequence comes from Planctomycetota bacterium, assembly GCA_016794425.1. Classification (GTDB taxonomy): domain Bacteria; phylum Planctomycetota; class UBA1135; order UBA1135; family UBA2386; genus JAEUHS01. The sequence continues at coordinate 794 of JAEUHR010000028.1, read as the reverse complement.
CGAAGGAGTTCGAGGCCTGGAAGAAGAAGGACCCGATCGAGCGCTTCCAGCGCTACCTGAAGCACAAGAAGCTCTGGGACGAAGCGTTCGAGCAGCAGTGCGTCGAGGGCGCGAAGGCCGAGATCGCCGCGGCCGTCAAGGCCGCCGAGGCGCGCGCCAATCCGGGGCCCGAGACGATGTTCGACGACGTCTACATGAACCTGACGCCGCAGCTGAAGGAGCAGCGGCAGGAACTGCACGACCTGATGCTGAAGGGTGGCGTCGGCGCCGACGTCGGCCACTTCCCCCTGTGACCGCCCAACGCAGCGAGACCTGACATGACTGCAACGCAACCGAAGACCGCGGCCGCGACGGCCGGCACGAAGGTGATGACGCTGATCGAGGCGATCACCGACGCGATGCGCACCGAGATGAAGAACGACGACCGCGTGGTCGTGTTCGGCGAGGACGTCGGCAAGAAGGGCGGCGTGTTCGGCGCGACGATGGGCCTGTTCGACGAGTTCGGCGAGAAGCGCTGCTTCGACACGCCGCTGTCGGAGTGCGGCATCATCGGCACCGCGATCGGCATGGCCGTCTACGGCCTGCGGCCGATCGCCGAGATCCAGTTCCTCGACTTCATCTACCCGGCGTTCGACCAGATCGTCAGCGAAGCCGCGAAGATGCGCTACCGCAGCGGCGGCGAGTACACCTGCCCGATGGTGATCCGCTCGCCGTACGGCGGCGGCATCCGCGGCGGCCACTACCACAGCCAGTCGAGCGAGGCCTACTTCTGCCACACGCCGGGCCTCAAGGTC
>JAEUHR010000021.1 GCA_016794425.1 Planctomycetota bacterium | reverse complement strand
AACAAGTGGGCGCTCGACCGCTTCGCGCCGGTCGGTCCGCTGCTGCCGCAGAACTTCCAGCTGATCGACATCAGCGGGCCGAAGATGCAGCTGCTCTACGACATGCCGCTGCCGCTCGGCGAGCCGCACAACGCGCAGATGGTCAAGGCGGACAAGCTGAAGCCGCTAGACGTCTACAAGCCGATCGGCACCAATCCGTTCACGCACGAGGTCGATCCGACCGCGACCGTGGCCGGCAAGGAGCGCATCGAGCGCACGGCCGACGGCGTGCACGTCTACATGACGTCGGTGCGCAGCCACTTCAATCCCGACATCGTGCGCGTGAAGCAGGGTGACACCGTGCACCTGCACGTCACCAACGTCGAGCAGGCCAAGGACGCGACGCACGGCCTCGCGATCGGCGGCCAGAACATCAACGTCAGCCTCGAGCCGGGCAAGCACTGCAACATCACGTTCAAGGTCGAACGTGCCGGCGTGTTCCCGTTCTACTGCACCGAGTTCTGCTCGGCGCTGCACCTCGAGATGGCGGGCTACCTGCTGGTCGAACCGAACTGACGGTTCGCCGAGGCCGCGCGTCGTTCCCCGTTCCGCTCACACCGTCCCCGTCCCGGTCGTGCGCACGCTGCTCGCATTGTCCTGTTGTGGCCTCGTCGCCTGCCGCGGCGAACGCCCGGACGCCGCCGTCGCGGCGGTTGCGCCGCCGCCCGCCGGCATCGCGGTGCCGGCCGACGCCGACCTGCAGGCGGCGGTCGATGCCGCTCCGGTCGGTGCGACGCTGGTGCTCGCGCCGGGCGAGTACCGCGGTCCGGTCACGATCTCGCGCCCGCTGCACCTGTGGGGGCCGCCGACCGCGCGGCTGCGCGCCGACGACGGTTCGACGCTGCGCGTCGTCGCCGATCGCGTCACGATCGAGGGCGTCACCGTGGTCGGCGGCGGCCAGCGGTTCGACCGCATGGACGGCGGCGTGCACCTGCAGGGCCAGGACCTGACGCTGCGCGGCATCACCGTGCGCGACGCGCTGTTCGGCATCCTGGTCGAACGCTGCGTGCGCGCGACGATCGTCGGCAACACCGTCGTCGGCACCGGTCTGCCGGCGATGGGTCTGCGCGGCGACGGCATCCGCCTGTGGGAGACCACCGACTCGCGCGTCGCCGACAACGTCGTCACCGACTCGCGCGACGTCGTGGTCTGGTACTCGTCGCGCAACCGGCTCGAGCGCAACCGCGTCGAGCGGTCGCGCTACGGCACGCACTTCATGTACAGCCACGAGAACGTGGTCGAGGACAGCCGCTACGTCGGCAACGAGGTCGGCGTGTTCGTGATGTACAGCCGCGACATCACGCTGCGCCGCAACCTGCTGGCCAGGAGCGGCGGCGCGGCCGGCATCGGCATCGGCCTCAAGGAAGCCGGCAACGTCGCGGTCGAGGACAACTGGCTGCTGGCCAACACGACCGGCGTCTACGTCGACCAGTCGCCGCTCGATCCGGCGCACACGAACCGCTACCTGCGCAACGTCGTCCGGTTCGCCGAGACCGCGATCTCGCTGCACTCGGGCCAGCAGCGCAGCGAGTTCACCGACAACCAGTTCCGCGACAACGGTGCCGTGGTCAAGGTCGGCGGCCAGGGCGACGCGCTCGGCTGCACGTTCGCCGGCAACCACTACGACGGCTACCGCGGTTACGACCTCGACGGCGACGGTCGCGGCGACGTGCCGTTCGAGTTCCGCCGGCTGTCGACGCAGCTCGAAGGCCGTTATCCCGAACTCGCGCTGCTGCACGGCGCGCCGGCGATGGCGATGGTCGACCTGGTCGGCGAGGTGATGCCGCTGTTCCAGCCGCGGCAGCTGCTGCGCGACGCGGCGCCGCGCATGCGGCCGGTCGCGATGGCGTGGACGCCGGAGGTGGACCGTGCGCGTTGAACTGGCGAACGTCGGCAAGCGGTTCGGTCGCGTCGAGGCGCTGCGCGGCGTGACGTTCGAGCTGCCGGCCGGCAGCCGCACCGCGCTGATCGGGCCGAACGGCTCCGGCAAGTCGACGCTGGTGCGCGCGCTGCTCGGCATGCTGCGGACCGGCGGCGAAGTGCGGTTCGACGGCGCGCCGGCCGGTGACGACCGGCGCGAACTGGCGCGCCGCATCGCCTACGTGCCGCAGATCGCGCCGCGGCTCGCGGCCCCCGTGCGCGACGTCGTGCGCGCGGTCGCCGGCCTGCGCGGCGTCGCGTGGCACACGATCGCCGCCGTGGCCGCGGACCTCGGCGTCGACCTCGACCAGCTGGCGGCGCGGCCGTTCCGCGCGCTGTCGGGCGGCCAGCGGCAGAAGGTGCTGGCGGCGCTGGCGCTGGCGTCGAGCGCCGAACTGCTGCTGCTCGACGAGCCGACCGCGAGCATGGACCCGCGCAGCCGTTCGGCGTTCTTCGCCCGCGTCGAAGCGCTGCCCTCGTCGGTGACGATCCTGTTGTGCTCGCACCGGCTCGACGAGATCCGCCGGCTGGTCGACCGCGTCGTCGTGCTGACCGAGGGACAGGTCGCCTGGCAGGGTGCCGCCGGCGCCTACCTCGACGACCACGCCGAAGCGATCGTCGAGGTCGACGCCGCCGGCGAACCGGCCGCCGTGTGGCTGCGCGAGCAGGGCTTCGTGCAGGGAGCGACCGGCTGGTGGAGCCGCGCGCTGCCGGTGGCGCAGCGTGCCCGGCTGCTCGGTGAGATCACGCATCGGCTCGACGGCACGCTGCGCGACGTGATCGCGCGCGACGTCGAGCGCCTGCAACCGCCCGGCGGAGGAACCGCGTCGTGAACACCTTCCTGTCCCGCGTGCTGCCGTTGCTGCTGCTCGGCGTCGTGCTGGCGATCGTCGGCACCGCGGTCGCTTGGTCGGTGCTGGCGTCGGCGAAGCTGCCCGACGGTCCGGTCGACCTGGTCTGGGACAAGGCGGCCTGCGCGGCGTGCGGCATGCACGTCGGCGAACCGCCGTTCGCGGCGCAGCTGACGACCACCGACGGCCGCACGCATGCGTTCGACGACCCCGGCTGCCTGTTCCTGTGGGTCGCCGAACACTCGCCGGCCGTGCACTCGGCGTACTTCCACGACCATCGCGCCGACCGCTGGATCGCCGCCGACCGCGTCGCGTTCGTGCCGGCGGAGAAGACGCCGATGGGTTTCGGCATCGCCGCGGTCGACGTCGGCACGCCGGGCGCGATGTCGCACGACCAGGCGCGCGCGAAGTGCCTCGAACGGCTGCACGGCAGCGGAGACGGGCGATGACGCTGCGCGCGCAGATCGCGGTCGTCGCGCGCCTGGACCTCGCCGAGGTGCTGCGGTCGCGCTGGCTCGTGTTCTGTCTGATCGTGCACGCGGTGCTGGCCGCGATGTTCGTGCTGGTCGGCCTGCGCGAGTCCGGCGTGGTCGGCTTCACCGGCATGGGCCGCGCGCTGATGTCGTGGAGCCACGCGCTGCTGTTCCTGCTGCCGCTGCTGGCGCTGTCGGCGACCGGCCAGGTCGTCAACACGGCGCGCGACGACGGTTCGCTCGAACTGCTGCTCGCGAACCCGGTCAGCCGCGCCGGCTACTTCGTCGGCACGAGCCTCGTGCGCATGGCGGCGCTGGTGCTGCCGCTGCTGGTGGCGATGCCGGCGGTGGCGCTGGTCGGCGCCGGCGCGTTCGGCCAGGAGGTGCCGTGGGGCTTCCTGCTGCGCGGCGTCGCGGTCAGCACCGCGCTGCTCTTGTGCTTCACGGCGATCGGCCTCTGGGTGTCGACGCTGGTGCGCAACCAGGCGAAGGCGCTGATGCTGACGATCCTGCTGTGGGCCGCCGGCGTGGCGCTGATCGACTTCGGCCTGATCGGGCTGATGCTGCAGTGGGAACTGCCGCCGCAGGCCGTGTTCGCGCTCGCGCTGCTGAACCCGGTGCAGTGTGCGCGGCTGGCGCTGCTGTCGGCGGCGCAGCCGGAGTTGTCGACGTTCGGGCCGGTCGGCTTCTACCTCGCGAACCACATCGGCCCCGACGGCCTGTTCTGGCTCGGCATCGGCTGGCCGCTGCTGCTCGGGCTGACGGCCTGGGTCTGGAGCCTCGGCGCGTTCCGGCGCCGCGACCTCGTCTGACAGGAGAACACCATGCGACGTACCGCGGACAGTTTCTGGGAGTTCCTCGACGTGCCGCTGCGCGGCCCAGCGCGCCTCTTGCTGGTGCTGCTGATCGTGCCGCTGCTGGCGAGCTTCGCGTTCCCGCTGTGGCGCATCAGCATGAAGGCGCCGCAGTATCCGGACGGGCTGTCGATGGACATCTACTCGTACCAGGTCGTCGGCGGCAACGACGGCCACGACATCCAGGAGATCAACACGCTGAACCACTACATCGGCATGCACACGATCACGCGCGAGGAGCTGCGCGACCTCGACTGGATCCCGTTCGGGCTGGTCGCGATGGCGCTGCTGGCGCTGCGGGCGGCGCTGCTCGGCAACGTGCGCACGCTGATCGACCTGTCGATGATCGCCGGCTACATCTCGGCGGTCGCGTTCGGACGGTTCGTCTGGATGCTGTGGGAGTTCGGCCACCAGCTCGATCCGAAGGCGCCGGTCAAGGTGGCGCCGTTCATGCCGGTCGTGTTCGGCGAGAAGCAGATCGCGAACTTCCTGACCCGCAGCATGCCGCAGTTCGGCTCGGTGTTGATGGGCGCGTTCACGGCCGGCGTCTGGGCGATCACGCTGTGGTACCTGTGGCGCGGGCGCCGCGAGTCGGCGCACCCGGTGACCGCGTGAGGTCGGCCATGCACAGGCTCGCCTGGGTCCTGCTGGCCTGCCTCGCCGGTTGCGCGCGCGAAGCCGCCGTCGCCGGGACCACCGACCACGCACCACCGGTGGCCGTGCCGCCGGCGCGGCCGCACCGGATCGTCGTCTGGTCGACCGACTCGATGCGCGACGCGATGGCGCGGCTCGCGCGGCACTACGAGACCGCGGTGCCCGGCGCCAAGGTCGAAGTCTGGTGCGCCGGCGGCGCCGAACTGCTCGCCAAGCGCACGGCCGGCGGCCCGTGCGACGTGCTGGTGATCGGCGACTCGTCGCAGATGTCGCGCTTCGCGGCGGCCGCGCACCTGGCCGCCGGCAGTCCGGCCGAACTCGCGCGCAGCCGGATCGCGATCGTCACCGCCGCCGGCAATCCGCAGCGCATCACCGGCCTGCGCGACCTCGTGCGCCCCGGGCTGCGGCTCGCGTTCGGCCAGCGCTCGTCGTCGATCGGCCGCTACACGCGCTGGGCGCTGTCGCACCTGCTGCTCGAGGCCGCGCCGGCCGTCGAACTGCCGACCGCGGCCGCGGTGCTGGCCGCGGTGCGCGACGGCAAGGCCGACGCCGGCGTGGTCTACACGACGACGTTCGCCGACGCCGGCGCCGCGGTCGCGCGCGTCGACGTGCCGCCGGACGAGAACCAGCCGGTGCTCTACTCGATCTCGGTCGACCGCGAAGCGCAGGAGCCGGCCGGCGCGGCGGCGTTCCGCGCGGTCGCGCTGTCCGACGCCGGTCAGGCGATCCTGCGCGACTGCGGCTTCCTGCCGCCGGGCGCGAAGTGACGCGGCGCCGTCAGCGGCGTTCGTAGACGCGGATGCCGCGCGCGGCGGCGGCCGCCGCCAGTTCGGGCGGCAGCGCCAGCTCGGCGAAGTGCGCGCGCAGGCCTTGGTCGAGTTCGGCGGCGGTCTGGCGCCTGGTGCCGATCACGACGAAGCGCACCTCGGGCGGCGCGGCCATCGCCAGGATCCGGTCGGCCTCGAAGCGGCGCGGCGGCAGCGGCCGGCGGCCCGCGAACCAGACCACGCGCGTCAGGTCGCCGGTCAGCGTCTGGTGCGGCTCGAGCCGGGCGCCGAGCCAGAGCCCGAGGTCGCGTTCGGCCGCACGGTCGGCTTCGGTCAGGCCGTGCCAGGCGCCGCCGACACCGAGCACCGCGCACAGCGTCAGCACCGCGATGCGCCAGCGCGGCCGCAGTGCCTGCACCGCCTGCGCCGCCCACACGAACACCGGCACCGCGCACGACAGCAGGAAGCGCCGCCGCACGATGAACGTCAGCACGACGCCGATCTGCAGCCCCACCATCCAGCCGAACGCGCTGCCGCGCCGCCGGCCGACCCGCCACCAGCCGACCAGCGCCAGCACTCCCACGGCGCCGTAGGCCTCGAGCCAGCCGCCGGGCAGGTCGACGAGGTTGGCGAGGATCGCGCCGCGCGCGGGCAGGTCGTCGCGCTGTTCGTGGAAGCCGTGGATCGGCAGTGGGTCGAAGCCGTGGCCGCAGGCCTGGCGCAGCCAAGCCAGCAGCAGCACACCGACCGCGACCGGCAGCAGCGCCCGCGCCGCGCGCCAGCGGTGCTGCAGCACGAACGCGGCTGCCAGCAGCGAGCCTTCGGGGCGGATCCAGAACGCGATCGCCGACCAGACGCCGACCTGCCACCAGCGCTCGCGCAGTCCGGCCAGCGTGCCGAGCGCCATCGCCAGCAGGTACGGCGGTTCGCTGAGGATCTCGGCGGCGGTGCGGGCCAGCAGCGACGACGTCGCCCACAACACGGCCACCGCGACCTCGGCCCCGGGGGCCTCGCGGCGGCAGATCGCGGCGAGCGGCCACACGGTGGCGCCCGCGCACAGCGCGCCGAACCAGGCGCCGGCGGTCAGCGGGTCGAGACCGAGCGCGAGCCACGGCGCGAGCAGCAGCGAGAAGCCGGGCGGGAACACCTCCTCGAGCGCGCTCGCGAAGTCGAGCGCGGCGAAGCGCTGCGCCATCCAGAGGTAGGAGACGCCGTCCCACGACGGCACCGGCGAGGCCCAGGCCAGCAAGAGCCGCCAGGCGACCGTCAGCACCGCGATCCAGCGCAGCATCGCGCGCACCGTAGCGCCGTGACGGCCGGCGTCACCGCGCCCGCGGCAGTTTCGTCGCGGGGGCGATCCGCGTCGTTGCCGTCGCTCGGCCGGCTCCCGATACTGCGCCGGCCACGTTCCGCCCCTTCCAGGAGCTCTCCATGCCATTCTCTCGACGTGCCGTGCTGCTGTCCGCGCTGCTGTTCGCGGCGTGCGACAGCAAGATCGAATCCACTTCCGACCCGGCGGTGCAGAAGCAGATCCAGACGGTCCAGAACTGCTTCCCCGAGTTGTTCGCCAAGGCGCAGGGTCTGCTGGACCTCGCCGCGACGTGGCGCATGAACGCGGCGACGCCGATCGCCGACCCGACCGGGCTGACGCACAGCGGCACCGGTCCGATCACGGCGACCTACACGTTCGACGGCGTCACGCTGTCGATGACGATCCGCTGCTACGACCCCGACGGCAACGAGCAGACCGGCGTCGCGACGCCGGGCACGTCGCTGGCCGAGAAGATCGACTCGGCGGCGACGAACCTGCGCAACTCGTTCCCGGCCGGCAGCCCGTTCCTGGTCGGCGACTGGACGCTGAGCGGCACCAACGTCAGTGGCTCCGGCGCGCTGACCGGCATCATCGGCGGCTCGACCAACGGCAACGAGCTCGAAGAACTGCGCACGACCAGTGCCGTGCCGAGTGGGGGGCCGCCGCCGGTCGCGGCCAGCACGATCCAGGAAGGCGCGTGCACGATGACGCTGCAGACGTCGAGCCTGGTCACCGACAGCTTCCCGACGCAGGAGTACCCGATCGGCACGCTGACGGCCGCGATCGACGGCGACGACGCCGACACGGACACGGAGGTCACCGTCACGGTGACGTTCGACAACACGGCGGTGATCGAGATCACGATCAGCGGCGCGGTCGGCGGGCGGTTCCTCTACAACGTCGAGACGCAGGTCTTGACGGCAGCCGTCTGAGGTCCCCCATGCAACTCCGCTTCCTCGTGGCGGTCGCCTCGCTTGCGACGCTGCCCGCCTGCTATTCGTTCGAAGTCACGGCCCAGGCCGCCTACGCGCAGCTCGCGCTCGACGGCGACATCGGCTACCAGTCCGGCAGCACGACCGCCAGCATCGCGCAGGACATCGAGAGCGCGTTCGGCCTCGGTGAGGACCAGGGCGTGCCGTACGCGCGCGTGATGTTGGACCTCGGCGTGCCGGTGATCGCCGTCTCCGGCTTCCAGTTCGACGAATCGGGCACCGGCGTGCTGAACGCGAACTTCGGCGACCTGACCGCGGGCCTGCCGGTCGAGACCGAGTTCGAGATGGCGAACGCCAAGGGGTCGTACGCCTTCCAGATCGACCTCGGACCGGTCGCGATCTCGCCCGGCATCGCCTGCGACTACTTCGACCTGCACGTCACGGTGCAGGACGTGTTCGGCGCCCAGCGCGAAGAAGTCGACCTGGCCGGCCCGGTGCCGATGGGCTTCCTGCGCGCCGAGGTCGACCTCGGCATCGTCGGCGCCGTCGTCGAAGGCGGCTACATGGAGATCGACATCGACGACGTGACGGCGTCGCTGCTCGACCTCGAGGCGATGGTCGAGGTGCGGCCGACCGACCTGGTGCACGTGTTCGCGGGCTACCGGCACCTCAACCTGCAGGCCGACGGGCTCATCGACGGCGACACGTTCGACACCGACTTCACGTTGGCGGGCTTCCTGGTCGGCGGCGGCGTGCGGTTCTGACCGCGCGCGCCGCGCCGGAACGCGCGGCCGCATGCGCGCGCGGCACGCTGCGTACTGTGCGTCGAAAGCGGACGGGGCATACCGCTTTTTCCCGCCTTCGGGATGCACGCCAGGGTCGGTAGACAGACTTCGGACAGTTGCTACAGTCCCACCCTCTCCCCGTGCGGCACTCCCCACACGCGGGGGGGACTCCACCCCTTCACGCAAATCCTCCATGAAAGCCCTGACTACACTCGTCGGACTCGGGCTCGCAGCGGCCCTTTCGGCGCAGTCCCCGCTGACCACGATTTTCGCGGCCAACGCGAGCTTGAACAACAACGGCGGCGCCGCCTTGTTCTTCAACATGACGGTCAACACGCCGATCACGATCAACCGGATCGACGTGAACTCGAACTCGGCCGTCGGCCAGGCCGGCAGGGTCGAGCTGTACGTCACGAACGGCGCGATCACGCAGTTCAGCGGCAGCGAGACGACGCCGGCGAACTGGACCCTGCTGGGCTCGGGCCCGGTGGTTGCCGCCGGCCTCAACCTGCCGTCGATCGCCTGCCTGACGCAGCCGGCCACGCTGGCGACCGGGCCGCGCGGCTACGCGGTCGTCTACCGCGGCCTCAGCGCTGCCTACACGGTCGGCACCGCGACGAACCTCAACTACTCGACGGCCGAACTGAGCTTCACGGCCGGTGCGGCGGCGGGCATCGGTCCGTGGTATCCGGACGGCCTGACGGCGCCGTTCCTGGGTGGGGCCAACAACCCGCGCGTGTTCAATGGTGCGTTGCACTACGTGGTCGGCTCTTCGGCCCCGGTGTGCTCCTACAGCGATCGCTACAGCACCGGCTGCGGTGGTGAGTGGGCGTCGTGGTTCGACCTGATCGAGGATCCGGCGGTTGCTTCGACCACTCTGGCCGGTCGCCAGCTGCTGTTCATCCCGGACAACCCGGGCACACCGACCACCTACACGGTCGTGAAGGGCGCCGGCACGATCCTGCCCTCGGCCGGCCACCCCGTGCTGAACGGCACGTTCGCGACGACCATCCTGGCCTCGCCCGGCCCGGATGACGACGGCCAGGTCGCCGTGCCGATCTCGGCACCGTTCTTCTTCCCCGGCGGCTCGACGAGCAGCCTGATCGTGCACACGAACGGCATGGTTTCGACCGGTTCGAACCTGGCGTTCCTGGACACGCTGGCGGGCGACGACTGGGCACCGCTGGTGCCGGGCCTGCTGCAGGCGCCGGCCACGGCCTGGTACTCGTGGCACGACTACGACGCGAGCACGGCGACCGGCGGTGGCCAGATCAAGGCCTTCGACGACGTCGCGAACTCGCAGCTGATCGTCACCTGGGACGCGGTCGAGAGCTACCCGGCCGGCGCCGGCAACCCGAGCACCCTGCAGATGGTGTTCAACTACGCGACCGGCACCGTGACGATCGCCTGGGGTACGATGGCGGCCGTCGGTGCGGGCGGCAACGGTGACGAGCACCTGATCGGCTACTCGCCGGGCGGCGTGGCCCTGCGCCCGTTCGAGGGTGACGTGACCAGCGCCCTGCCGGACACGCTCGTGCCCCTGGCCGTCGAGCGCGCCGACCTGCTGCTGACCTCGGATGCGCGGCCGATCGACCCGACCACGATCCAGTACACGATCGACAACGTGCCGCCGATCGGCATCGGCGTGCTGTTCTTCGCGACGTCGAACCCGAACCCGTTCCCGGGCACCGACCTGGGCCTGTTCGGCCTCGGCAAGCCGCGCTGCCTGTTGAACTACAACATCGGCGCCTACGTCGACGGCTTCGGCCTCGGCTTCTTCTTCGTCGCCGACGGCGTGGTCGGCCCGGGCCTCAACACGACCGCCGCCGCCCTGCTCGGCGCCGAGCTGTGGGTCCAGGCAGCGCACCTGCTGAGCGACGGCGTGAACCTGTTCCCGGTCTCGACCTCGAACGCGATCCACCAGTTCGTCTCGAACGTCTGATCGCGCACACCTGACCGCGGTCAGGTGTTCCAGCGGCCCCGCTCCGTCACTCGACGGGGCGGGGCCGCGTCGTTTCCGGCTGTGCCGGGGCGACCGGCACGCGGGCTTCGTAGAGCCACGCGACCGTCGCCGTGCCGTCGGCGAGCGCCACCGGCACCGGGATCCGGCAGTAGCCGTCGCCCTCGAACGCGTCGAGCTTCGGCCAGTGCCCCGGCAGCGCCGCGCTGACCAGCAGCTGCACCGGCACCGGCGGGCCGTCGGCGGCGAACGTGAAGACCGGGTGGTCGCGTTCGGCGCGGTGTCCCGTCACGGTGCCGGCCGCCCACGTGCCGGGGCAGGCGGCCAGCTCGTCGTGGTGGCGTTCGCCCGGTGCGAGCGTGCCGTAGACCGCGAGCCGCCGGCTGCAACCGAACGCGCGCTCGAGGTGCTGCTCGGCGTCTGCGTCGCAGCGCCCGGCGCGGCGGCTCACCTGCGCGCGCGCCAGCCAGACCGACACGGAGTCCATCGCACCAACCTAACCGGAGCAGAAGTTCCGGCGGTCGGGTGTCGTCGCCGGACGGCCTCGTATCATCGCCGCCCACCTGTGGCCCCGCGGGGCCGCGCACCGATCCGCCCCGACTCCATGAGCCACGCTGCTTCCGCGCGCCGTTCGCCCGCCGCTGTCTGCGGCCGCGGCGCTCTGGCGCCCTCCCCCTGGCCGCGCTGCCTGTTCCTGCTGCTCGCCCTGCTGGTGTCGCTGGCACCGCTGGCGGCGCAGGGCAAGATGGCACTCGCAGCGGCGATCGAACCCGGCACGGCCCGCCCCGGCGACGCGGTGACGCTGGTGCTGACGGCGACGGTCAGCGACGGCTGGCACGCCTACGGCACCAAGGAGCCGGTCAACATCCCGGTCGCGCTGAAGCCGGCCAAGCTGCAGCTCGGCGGCCTCGAACTCGCCGGCCCCGCCGAGGTGCCGCCGGGTGACCCGCACCCGACCGCGGTCGGCACGCAGTACCCGCTGCCGAACACGTTCGTGGTGCGGCAGCCGCTGCGCGTGCCGGCGGCGATGGCGGGCGGCGAGGTCGCGGTCGAAGGTGCACTCGACTACCAGATCTGCGATGCCAACAGCTGCCTGCCGCCGAAGGCCGCCCGGTTCCGCGCCACGCTGACCGTGCAGGCGCCCGCCGCCGCGGCGCCACAGCTCGGCACCAAGCCGGGCCTCGTGCTCGAGCCGGACGCGAAGCTGCAGCTCACGGCCAGCATGACGCCTGCGTCGGCGCGCCGCGGCGAGACGGTCGTGCTGGTGCTCGACGTCACGGTCGACGACCGCTACCACGCCTACGGCACGCAGGAGACGACCAACGTGCCGGTGTCGCTCGACCACGGCACGCTGCAGGCGGACGGCCTCGAGCCGGTCGGCCCGGCCGAGATCCCGCCGGGCGACAAGCAGTCGAAGTACGGCATCGACTCGTGGCCGCTGCCGCATCGCTTCCAGGTCCGGCAGGCGCTGCGCGTGCCGCCGACGCAGGCGCCGGGCACCGTCGCGATCCGCGGCTCGCTCGGCTACCAGCTCTGCGACGAGAACTCGTGCGACATGGCGACCTCGATCGAGTTCACCGCCTCGCTGACCGTCGCGGACGGCGCGGCGGTCGAGACGCCGGCGCCGCCCGCGAACGAGCCCGTCGAACCGCCGCCGGAGCAGGGCGACACGACGCTGCGGCAACCGAAGTACACGCTCGACGACCTCGGCGCCGACAACGCGCTGACCGGCAGCCTGTGGAGCCTGATCCTGCTGTCGATTGCCGGCGGCCTGTTCGCGCTGGTGATGCCGTGCACCTACCCGATGATCCCGATCACGTTCAGCTTCTTCACGAAGCAGGCGGACCAGCGCAACGGCAAGGTGCTGTCGCTGGCGCTGACCTACGGCATCGGCATCGTGCTGATGTTCGTGCTGATCGGCGTGCTGGTCGGCGGTCCGATCATCCACTTCGCGGGCCACTGGGCGACCAACCTGGTGATCGGCGGCGCGTTCGTCGTGTTCGCGCTGTCGCTGTTCGGCTTCTTCACGCTGCAGCTGCCGTCGTTCGTCAACCGCGCGGCCGGCAAGGCCAGCACGACCGGCGGCCTGCTCGGCGTGTTCCTGATGGGCGCGACGCTGGTGATCACGTCGTTCACGTGCACGGCGCCGATCGTCGGCGCGCTGCTCGCCGGTGTCGCCGAGGGCGGCCATGCGCGCGTCGCGTTCGGCATGGCCGTGTTCGGCCTGACGATGGCGGCGCCGTTCGTGTTCCTGGCGCTGCTGCCCGGCCGCGTCAAGGCGCTGCCGAAGAGCGGCGAGTGGATGAACACGCTGAAGGTCGCGCTCGGCTTCGTCGAACTCGCGGCCGCGCTGAAGTTCCTGTCGAACGTCGACCTCGCGCTCGGCTGGGGCGTGCTGCCGCGCGAGGTGTTCCTGATCGTCTGGGCGTTCGTGTTCGTGGTGTTGGCGCTGTTCCTGTTCGGCCTGTTCGGCTACCGCGAGGTGCCGGTCGCCGGTGTCGGCAAGACGCGCAACGGCTTCGGGCTCGCGAGCCTCGCGTTCGCGTTCTACTGCCTGTTCGGCACGATGGGCTTCGCGCTCGACCCGGTCATGACGGCGTTCGAGCCGCCGTACCGGCTGCGGCCGGTCGACGAGCACACGATCGTCAAGGACGACCACGACGGCGCGATGGCGCTGGCGCGGCGCGAGAAGAAGTTCGTGCTGGTCAACTTCACCGGCTTCACTTGAAACAACTGCCGCATCGTGGAAGGCGTGACCTTCCGGGATCCCGCAGTCGCCGCCGAGCTGAAGCAGCACTTCGTCGAGAGCCGCCTGCACATGGACGGCGACGAGGTCGTGCCCGAGGGGCTGATGACGAAGCACCGCGACCTGCAGGCCGAGCTGATCGGCAACCCGGCGATGCCGTACTACGCGATCCTCGATCCGGACACCGACGAGTTCCTGTTCCGCGCGCACCTGCGCGGCGGTGACCCCGAGGGCTGGAAGAAGGACTTCCTGGCGATGTTCGCGCGGCTCGCGTCGAGCTGACCGTGGCCTAGCGGCCGCGCGTCGGGGCCGGCGCCGTGGCCGGCGCCACGCGCACGGTCAGGATCTCGTTGTGCCGCAGCAGGCGCAGCGGCAGCTCGCTGCCGATCACGGTGCGCGGCATCGCCGCCATCAGGTCGCCGACGCTGCGGATCGCGCGGTCGTCGAGCGACACCAGCAGATCGCCCGGCAGCACGCCGGCGCGCGCCGCCGGCGAACCCGGCGTGACGACGGCCACCGCCAGCGACCGCGGCGACGACAGGCCGAGCCGCCGCGCGATCGTCGGCGCCAGTTCGACCGCCTGCACGGCGACGCCGAGCCAGCCGCGCACGACGCGGCCGTGTAGGCGCAGCTCGGGCAGCACGACCTGCGCGGTCGCTGCCGGCACCGCGAAGCACAGACCCTGCGCCAGCGGCACGATCGCGGTCGCGATGCCGACCACGTGGCCGTCGGTGTCGAGCAGCGGGCCGCCGGAGTTGCCGGGGTTCAACGGCGCGTCGGTCTGGATCACGTCCTCGATCGTCTGGCCGGCCGGTCCCGGCAGCGCGCGGCCGAGGCCGCTGAGGATGCCGGCCGTCACGGTGTGCGCGAGTCCGTGCGGGCAGCCGACCGCCAGCACGAAGTCGCCGACGCGCAGCCGCGCCGAGTCCTGCAGCGGCAGCGGCTCGGCCGGCGGTTCCGGCACGCGCAGCAGCGCGAGGTCGGTGGCCGGATCGCTGCCGAGCACGTCGACGACCGCGGTGCGGCCGTCGTGGAACGTGGCCTCGACCGCGACCGCACCGTGCACGACGTGGTGGTTGGTCAGCGCCAGTCCGCTGTCGCCGCACAGGAAGCCCGAGCCGGTGCCGTTGTGGCCCTGGCCCAGCGTGCGCAGGTGCAGCACGGCCGGTCGCACCCGGGCGACCACCGCGGCGATCTCGTCGGAGAACGATCGCAGGAGGCTCATCGCGCGGCAGGTAGGCCGGCCGATGCGCGAACGGAAGGGCGCGCGTAGAGTGCGCCGCGGTGCCGTTCCTGCTCACGCTGCTGCTCGTCCTGGCCGTGCACCTGCCCACCGCGTGGGCGGCATGGACGCAGGTCGGGCTGCTCGCCGACGACCGCCACATGGTCGGCGCCGCGGTGCTGCGGCACCGCGGACAGTGGTCGTTCGGCAGCATGTGGGTGCCGGAAGGAGCCGCCGGCGCCGACGCCGCGACGGCGCTCTACCGACCGTTCGTCGACCTCGGCTTCTGGCTCGAGGCGCCGTGGTTCGGCACGACGGCGTTCGGCTACCACGTCACCAACTCGGTGCTGCACTGCGCGACCGCGCTGGTCTGGTTCGTGCTGGTGCGGCGGCGCAGCGGCTCGATCGCGGCCGGCCTCGCGTGTGCGCTGCTGTTCGCCGGCTGGCCTTCGCACGGCGAGGCCACGCACTGGATCGCCGCGCGCACGAACGTGCAGTCGACGTTCCTGTTCAGCGCCGCGCTGCTGGTGTTCGACGCGGCGCTGGCGCGACGTGCCGGGGCGCTGCGCCGGGTCGGCATCGCCGCGGCGGCGCTGCTGGCGACCGCGGCGGTCGGCACCAAGGAGTCGGCGGTGTTCGTGCTGCCGCTGGCGGCGTGCCTCGCGTGGCAGCACTCGGCCGGTGGCTCGTGGCGCGCGCGCGCCGGGGCCGCCGCCGTGGCGGTCGCGCCGGTCGTCGGTGCCGTGCTGGCCTGGCTCGCGTGGCGCACGCACCTGCTCGGCACGTGGGGCTCGGGCACGCACTACGGCTGGCTCGCCGCGCGCATCGGACCCCGCGTGTGCCTGGACTGGCTCGAACTGCTGTTCGCGCCGCGGCACCGCAGCTACACGGCGGCGCCGTGGACGCCGGTGCTGTGGCTGCTGCACGGCGCGCTGCTGGCGGCGGTCGTCCGGGCCGCGTTCGCGCCGGCCGCCCGCGGCATCGCGGCGCTCGGTGCGACGCTGCTCGTGTGCGGCTTCCTGGCCGGCATCGGCCTCGAGACGATGGACCCGGCGACGCTCGAGAACGCGCGCTACGCCTACGAGCCGGTGCTCGGCCTGTGCGTGCTCGCCGGCATCGCGATCGCGGCGCTGCCGACGCGCGCGCGCGGGGCGTCGCTGGCGGTGC
Organism: Planctomycetota bacterium; assembly: GCA_016794425.1. Classification (GTDB taxonomy): domain Bacteria; phylum Planctomycetota; class UBA1135; order UBA1135; family UBA2386; genus JAEUHS01. Next base: position 107,416 of record JAEUHR010000021.1, on the reverse strand, counting down.
TGGTGCTGGTGCACGCGATCGTGCTGGACGGCAACCGCACGTCGTGGCTGCGCGCGGCGGCGGTCTACCAGCGCCTCGAACACGACACGTTCGAGATCGCGCGCGCGACGCAGCAGCCGATCCGCGTGCTGCAGGCACCGGGGGTCTACGAGGGCGCGTTTGCGCTGCTGAACGGCTACACCGAGACGCTGTTCCTGACCGAGACCGCGCCGCCGGGCACGAACCTGCGCGGGCAGGTGTCGAGCGCGCAGGAGTGGCGCGCGACGCTGCAGGAACTGGCCGTCGCGGCGGCGGCGCGGCGCGCGCCGACCAACACCTTCACGGTGCGCTGGGACGACGGTGCGCTGGCGCCGTTCGAACTCGACGCGCGCTGGCCGCAGGGCGGCATCGGCTACGCCTGGATCGCGCGCGAGCGGCCGTTCGTCGGTTCGACGGCGCCGGTGCACGTGCTGTGGCTCGGCGGCCCGGCCGTGACCCTGGCGGTGGTGGCGCACCGCGGCGAGCGCACCTGGCGCTCGGCCGACGTCGCGGTGGCGGCGAGCGGCGAACCGCAGGCCGTCGAGCTGGTCCTGCCGCTGCCCGGCGACCTCGACGCCGACGTGCCCGTGCCGGTCGAACTGCACGTGCGCAGCGGGGACGCGGTCAGCGTGATGCCGCTCGGCGTCACGGTGCCGAGCCGGCGCTGGTGAGCCGGGTCAGTCGTCGCGGCGCAGCAGGACCTGCGGCACCACGAACGGCACCGGTGTGGCCGCCGGCACGTCGAGCACCAGGTCGAACGCGCCCGCCTCGGCGACCAGCGCCAGCGTCACGCCGGCCGGCAGGCCGTCCGCGGTGGCGCGCCACGAGCCGGCCGGCAGCGTCAGGCCCTGCAGCGCATGGCGGCCGGCGCGGCGCACTTCACCGACCGGCATGCGGGACGCAGGGTCGAGGATCGCCGCGACCGCGACCTGGCTCAGCCACACCATGCCCGGCGTCGCATCGGTCAGCGGGAACGGCTGCCGCCAGCTGCCGAACAGGTAGCCGGGCACGCGCAGCGCGTCGCCCTGCGGTTGCACGCCGAGCCGCCCGTCCAGCCGCAGCCACGGCAGGAACTGGTGTGGACCGAGTTCGGGCGAACGTTCGGCCGGTGCCGCCATGTCGCACAGGACCAGCCGATGCCCGGCGAAGAAGCGCGGGTCGGCGATCATCTCGGTGCCGCTCTTCCAGTGCGGCACCGGATCGATGCCCGGGATGTTGAACAGCAGCAGGTCCGGCTGCCGCGCCAGTACGTAGGCGCCGTTGCCGCGGTTGTGGCCGACGACGAACACGCGGTCCGCTGCGAGCGGTGTCTTCGCGATCGTCGCGTCGCAGAGCCCGAGCATGTCGACCGTGCGCAGATGGCTGTAGAACGGCACCGCGCCGGCGGCGTCGATCGCCAGCAGCGGGTCCGCGGGCCCGAACGCGGTGCCGAGCCAGCGGCCGATCGCCACCGCGTCCCACTCCCAGCGCGACAACTGCTGCCGTTCGTCGGCGGTGGGCCGTTCGGCGTCGTAGCGCGCCAGCCCGAGCGCGGCGAGCGCAACGATCCAGGCGGCGATCGTGCCGGCGCGGCCGCGCGCGGCGAGGGCCGCGATGCCGAGCGCCGCCAGCAGGCCCAGCGGTGCGAACGCGACCGCGACGAACCGGCTGCGCGGGAACACGTCGCCGCCGACGCGCAGCACGTAGAGCGTCCAGACCACGACGCCGATGGTCGCGAACCAGCGCGCGGCGCGCAGTCGCGGTTCGCGCGTGCCGAGCAGCAGCCCGAGCAGGGCCGGCAGCAGCAACGACCGCAGCGCGACGCCGGCCGACAGCAGGTAGTGCCAGCCGCCCTGCAGGCACACCGCGAGCGGCGAGACCTTCGCGTGGCCGGTGTTCGGGATCCACTCGCCGTAGTAGGCCAGCCGGAACGTCAGCTGGGCCACGACCGCGGCGGTCGGCAGCAGCAGCAGCGCGACCAGCGCGCGCACCGGCCGGTCGCGGCGGGCCAGCCAGCCGACGACCGCTGCCGCGATCGCCGCCCACAGCGGGCCGTCGGGCCGCGTCCAAGCCAGCAGGGCCAGCGCGGCGCCGGCGAACGCGAGCCAGCGTCGGTCCGGCGCGCCGCCTGCCGCGGCGAACGCGGCCGTGAGGCCCAGCATCGCCCAGGCGACGCACAGCATCACCAGCGGCGTCTCGAGCCCGCCGATCGCCCAGAGCGCGAACGAGGCCTGCGCCGGCACCAGCAGCAGCGCGAGCTGCGCCGGCAGCTGCCGCGGCAGCAGCCGCGAGAACGCCAGCGTCGCCAGCACCGCCGCTGCGGCGCAGAGCGCCAGTCCGCGCACCGCCGCGACCGGATCGACGCCGAGCGCCAGCAGCGCCGCCGACAGCAGGACCCACAGCAGGTTCGAGTAGCCCTCGACGCGTTCGCCCGGGTTCCAGCACAGGCCGTGGCCGTCGACGAGGTTGGCGGCGTAACGCAGCGAGATGAACGCGTCGTCGGCGATCCACGGCCACGCGTCGCGGTGCACGGCCCACGCGGCCACGGCGACCGCCGCCACGAACCACGTGGCGCGGCGCGGCCAGCCGACGGCAACCGATCCGGCGGTGGTCATCACGTCGCGGGCACGCGGAGGAGCATGGGGGCGCAGTGTCGAGCGGCGGTGCGGCACCGGCAAGCGCGGACCTGCACGGCCGCGAACGGCCGGTGCGACCGGCGGCTCCGCGGTGCGCCGCGGCGGAGCTTGCGCGGCGGTCCGGCAGCGGGTCGCGCCGGGGCGAGCGCGCGGCGCTCGGCGCGACATAATCGGCGGCCCATGCCACCCCTCGTTTCCGAGTCCGGACCCCGTGACTGGGTCGGACGCGGCGTCGCCGTCGATGCCGCGCTGCGCCGTGGCCGGTGGTGGACGTGGCTCGCGCTGGCCGTGTTCGCGGCGGTGGCGTGGTTCGTGGTCGTGCCGCACGGCATCGGCTACTCGTGGCGCGAGTGCGACACGCAGGCGATCGCGCGCAACTTCCTGCTCGACGGGTTCGATCCGCTGCGGCCGCGCGTCGACTGGCGCGGTGACGGCGACGGCGCCGTCGAGTGCGAGTTCCCGTTCTACCAGCTCGCGATCGCGTCGATCCTGGCGCTGGCCGGCGACGGCGAATGGCCCGGTCGGCTGCTGTCGCTGCTGGCGATGCTGGTCGCGTCGATCGCGCTGCACCGCCTGCTCGAGCAGCGCGCCGGTGCCGGACCGGCGCTGGCCGGCACGCTGGTGTTCCTGTGCGGCGGCCACGCGGTGCTGCTCGGCTCGCGCGTGATGCCCGACGCGTGCAGCCTCGCGCTGACTCTGGTCGGCACCACGGCGTTCGTGCGCTTCCTCGGCACGGGACGCGGCCGCACGCTGTGGCTCGCGACGGCGGCGCTCGCGCTCGGTGCGCTGCAGAAGCCGACTGCGCTGCAGATCGTGCCGGTGCTCGGCGCCTGGACGCTGCTGCTGGCGCCGCGGCGGCTGCGCGAGGTGCGGGTCTGGGTCGGGCTGCTGGCGATCCCGGCGGTGGTCGCGGCGTGGATCGTGCACGCGAACGGCCTGCACGCCGAGACCGGCCTGACGTTCGGCGTCACGACCGCCGGCGACACCAAACTGCCGGCGCTCGAGCACCTGCTGACGCCGGTGTTGTACGCGCAGCTGGCGCGCACGACGCTGCTGTACGGGCTGTCGGGCTTCGGCGTCGCGGCGCTGTTCGCGCTGGTCGTGCTGCGGCGGCTCGATCGCGCCGACACCGCGTTGCTCGGCACCGCCGCGGCGGCGTTGCTGCTGACGCTGCGCTACAGCTACCACCACGGCATCGGCCCGCACTACCACGTGTTCGCCGCGGTGGCGGGCGCCTGGTGCGTCGCGCGGGTCTGGCCGCAGCGCGCGCCGGTCTGGGCCTGGAGCGTGCTGCTGCTGGCGGTGGTCGGCCACGGGACCTGGCAGGTCGCGCGCGAACGGCACAAGTGCGACGTGTGCAGTTCGACGCCGCTGCTGGAACTGGCGACTTCGGTGCGGGCGCTGTCGGAACCGGACGACCTGACGATCGTGCGCGCCGAGAAGCCGGCGTTCGACGCGACCTGGCGCCGCCGCAACAACTTCGAGGATCCGCGGCTGCTCTACCACGCGCAGCGCCGCGGCTGGATCCTGCCGCGCGACGGCTTCGACGTGGCGACGCTCGCCGACCTGCGCGCGCGCGGCGCGCGTTTCGTCGTCGATCTGCTGCCGGGGCAGGTCACGCCGGACGTCGCGCGCTGGCTCGCCGACCACGGCGAGGTCGTGCTGCGGCACCCGAACGGCGTCGTGCACCGGTTGCGCGCCGGCGCCTGAGCGCGATCACGGTCGCGGCACCGCGGTGCCGTCGAACCACTGCTGGTAGCGCGGCCACGACCACGCGGCGAGTTCGCGGCCGATGCGCAGGCCGACGTCGTTGTCGATCGGGATGTGGTAGCCGCCCATCGCGCGCGACCGCGCCGCCATCTCGGCGGTGGCCGAGAACGTCGGCAGATCGAGCGTCGCGGTGTCGCCGGGTTGCTCTTCGGTCAGGATGCAGCAGCGCCGCACTTCCTCGGCGCCGTAGTGGTCGCTGCCGGTGAACAGTTCGAGGATCTTCGCGCAGGCGCCGCTGACCGTCGCGTGGCCGCTCGTGTAGCCCGGGAACGGCGGCGTGATGAACACGTACGGCGAGTACGGATGCCACCGTTCGGCCGGCATCTCGACGACGCCGCCCTGCGGCCCGGCCCAGCCGCGCACGGTCTGGCCGCGCCAGTAGTGGCGCACCAGCGTCCACGGCCGCGACGTGTCGTAGTGCCGTTTCGTCTCCCAGCAGGCGATGAACGCGTCGAACGCGGCCACCGCGACCGCGAAGTAGAGCTTCACGTCGCGGTCGAGGTCGTTGCCGTCGCGGCGCGACACGTCCTGCGCGAACCGCAGCCAGTGGCCGCTCTGCCCGGTCGAGCGGGGGCCGTCGCGCATGAACTCGACGATCGCCTTGTCGTGGTCGGTCAGGGTTGCATTGAGCTGCAGCACGGACTCGGTCTGCGCGCGCAGTTCGGCGTTTGCGGTGCGCGTCGTCGGCGGCGGTTCGGCGCGGAACTGGTCCGTCGACTCGAGCGCGAACGGCACCACGCGGCCCCAGTGCGGCGTCAGGAAGCCCGGCGTGAACTTGGTGCCGTCGGGCCGCGTGAACTCGATCGGCTGCCAGCGGTCCGGATCGACGATGCGATCGACCGGGTTGACCGGCCGGTAGCCGGTGTAGTCGGAGTACGGCGTGCCGTCGCTGCCGGGCATCGTGCCGTCGGCGTTGGCGCCGTCGCTGCGGCGGTACTCGAGCAGCGCGGCGGCGACGACGTTGCCGATGCCCTGCGGCGTCGTCACGTCGGTGCGCGCGTCGTCGGGATCGAAGCCGAGCCGCTGCATCTCGGCGCGCAGGAACGCGGCCTGCGCCGGGAACGCGCCGAGCAGCGCGCGGTAGCTGGCGTGGCTGATCGCGAGGTTCTTGTTCGCCAGCGTGCGCTCGGCGGGCGGCCGCCGCAGTGTGCCGCCGAAGCGCGTGCCGACCGCGGTCGCGTCATAGGCGGCCCACGCGTCGAACATCGCCACGGCCCACAGCATCATCTGCCGCGACAGCACGGTCGGCCGCGCCCCGAACTGGTCGACGTCGCGCGCCGCCGCTTCCTGCATCACGTCGAGCCAGCGGTAGGCCTGGTTCTGCCGTTCGTACGCCAGCAGCTCCTGACCGGTGCGCGCATACTCCGGCGGCCTGCCGCCGCCCGGCGCACTGCTGCAGGCGGCTACGGCGAGCGCCGCGAAGGCGAACGTGGACCGGGCGGGACGGCGCATCGGCTCATTGCAGCGGCGCCGCGCCGCACACGGAAGGCTGCTGCGCGAATCACTTCCGGGTGGTCTTACCGGCCTTCTTCGCCGCCTTGCGGGCGGGCGCCTTCGCTTTCGCCGCCGGCGCGGGTTTGCGGGCCGTCGCCGCCGCCTTCGCCTTGCCGGTGCCGAGCTTCTTGCCGTCCGGGCCTCGGCCGGATTCGGCCAGCAACTGCACGTAGCGGCCGACGTACGCGTCGACCGGCATGCGCCGCACGGCCTCGCCGACCACGTCGAGCGCGACGTCGTCGAGCTTGCGGAACCGCACGCAGCACTTGCCCATGTCGAGCCGCTTGCCGGTCTTCGCCCACGCGGTGCGGAACCACGTCGACAGGTCGTCCTTGCTGTCGAAGTAGATGCCCATCAGGTAGAGGGACATGTGCTGCTTCTGCGAGGCGAGGCCGGCGAACCCCAGCGGCTGGCGCGGATCGCAGTGGTAGCCGGGCGGGAACAACCGGTGCGGCACCGACCAACCGATCATGCCGTACTGCATGTGCTCCTCGTAGCCGGCGTCGAGGTTCTGGCGGATCACCGTGAGCACCGCTTCGAGCGTTTCGCGGCGGTCGCTGGGCAGGGAGGCGAGGTACTCGCGGACGGTCTTGGCCTTCGACTGCATGGGGGGGGCGTTTGGCGAGCGGTTTCGGGGGGTGGCAGATCTTGTCCCGGTTCGCGGGCTGTCCGAGACTAGGCCCTCACTCGTAGGCAATCTGTAACAACCACACCTCCCATGTCCTCGCGTTCTCTTTCCATTCTGTCCATCTCACTCGGCTGCTTGCTGTTCGCCGGCTGTGCACAGCAGTCATCTGCTTCCCGTGACCAGGTCACCACCAAGGCAATGCAGCAGGCGATGCAGCCGGCTGCCGTGCTCGCGGACCTGAAGGCCGGCAACGAACGGTTCGTGCGGGGGCAGAGCACGCCTCAGAACTGGTTGTCGCAGGCCGCTTCGACGGCGCGCGACGGTCAGTACCCGAAGGCGATCGTGCTGAGCTGCCTGGATTCGCGGGTGCCGCCGGAAGTGGTCTTCGATCAGGCCATCGGCGACATCTTCGTCGGCCGCGTCGCGGGCAACTTCGAGAACGTCGACCTGCTCGGCAGCATGGAGTTCGGCACCAAGCTGGCCGGCTCGCGACTGATCGTCGTGCTGGGCCACAATGCGTGTGGCGCCGTCAAGGGCGCGATCGCGGACGCGAAGCTGGGCAACCTGACGGCGACGCTCGACAACATCAAGCCGGCCGTGGCGGCCGCCCACACGGCGATGCCCGGCGCCGGCAAGGACGACCCGGCGTTCGTGCAGCGAGTCGCCGAGGAGAACGTCCGCATCACGGTCGCGGACATCCAGAAGCGCAGCCCGACGATCCAAGAGCTGGTCGCCAAGGGTGAACTGATGGTCGTCGGCGCGTGGTACGACCTCGCCACCGGCAAGGTCCACTGGCTCGACAGCTGACCGCGGCGCCGCGTCGAGTCAGTCGACGCACTGGACTTGCGGCCATTGCCGCGCCACCGCCTGGATTCGGGCCCTGTACTCGACCGTCACCGCATCCTCGATGCGGTGGCGGGTCCGGTGCACGCGCACGAACTCCGGGGCTGGCTGCGTGCCGGTCAGGCGACCCAGTTCGGTGATCGCGAGCGCACTCGTCGCGTCCTCACCGTCCGCCGCGTCGGCCCGCAGCTCGATCCGCACCAGCGCTCTGGTGCCGAGGGCGCGGCGCGGGAACACGCGCGTGCAGTAGACCACCTCCGCCAGCGGCGTGTCGGCTCCTGCCGCCACCGTGATGCCGTAGCCCTGCAGGGCGAGCAGACCGGCGGACGTTCCACCGAGGTGGACCACCGCCCGGTGCTCGGTGGGAATCTGCTCGGCGACGGCCGGCAGTTGTGGATCGAACGGCGCCAGCAGTGGCGCGGCAGCCTCCGGCGGCAGCGCGAGCGTCAGCTGGCGGCACCGGATCGTGCTGCGAGCCTCGCCGGCCAGGTCGACTTCGATGCCGTGTGCCGTCGGCCGCACCGCCGCGACCGCGCGGGCCAGGCGCAGCGCGGATCCGAGTTCGCGGCGGCACGCCTGCGGCAGCTCCTCGTTGCCGGTGGCGAAGGACCGCGGTGCCGGCACGACATCGATGGCCACGAGCCCCGCGGCCTCCAGCCGTGAGCCGCGAAGCGCTCCCGGCAGCGGCTCGATCGGTCGCGGCGCGTGTGCCAGGCACGCCAGCACGGGGTCGATCGCGTCGCCCGCGAACGCGAACGGTCCCAGTTCGCAGACGAAGCCGTTGCTGCGCTGCGTCCGGACGCGGCCGCCGGCCTGCGGCGCCGCGTCGACGACCAGCAGCGAGCCGTCGGGGCGTTCGCGGCGCCGACGCAGGGCGACCGCGAGACCGCGCAGGCCGGCACCGACCACGACGTGATCGAAGGTCTCGGGCGACATCCGAAGAGCACTCCGTACATGAGAGGAGGCGGGACGGCCCGCCTCCGGTTCGGATCCTGTCCGCGGGGGACAGGTGGGCTCGGCTCAGATCTCGAGCTGGAAGCCGATGCGCACGATGTGGTTCGTGCGGTCGCTCGCCGCGCCGGCGTCGATGTCGACGTCCTGGAACGTGTACTCGATCTGCGTCTTGCAGGCGTGGCCGTGGTAGAAGGCGTTCGCCACGACGCTGATCTCGCGCACCGTGCCCAGGTCGACACCGATGCCCTGCGCGCCGGTCAGGAAGTGGACCGTGCCGTCGTTGCCGTCGTCGGTCTCGATTTCGTCGACGCGGACACCGAGGCCCCACTGGATCGCGCTGTCACCGCTCTTCGGCAGCAGATAGCCGATCGACACGGCCCAGCCCGACGGTTCCTCCTCGTTGGCGATCGTCGTGTCCTGGAGGTCGTCCGTGCGCAGGAAGTACTCGCCGAGCACGTGGAAGCCGGACACCTTCCACGCCGTGTTGATGTTGATCGCCGTGGTCTCGACGTCCGTCACGCCGGTCGTGCCGGGCAGTGCCGACGACGTGAGGCTGTTGCCCAGCGACAGAGCGGCGCCGATCGTGCCGACCAACGGCCGATCCGCGTCGCGGAAGTCACCCTGGCGCCACGGCTCCGTCGTCTGCGCTCCGCCGAAGAAGTCGCCCAGCGGATCGAAGTTCACCGTGAAGGTGTAGTCGAGTTCGTTGTCGCCGTTCGCGGTCTCCTCGCCGCGGTCGGCGAGGTTGGTGCTCAGGCCGCCGGCGACATCCGTGTTCGCTGCTGCGGCCGTCCAGCGCAGCTGGTGGTTGGCCATCGCGCCGACGAGCCAGGCGCCGCGCGTGAAGCTGTCCGAGAACGCGCGCGAGACCGAGGCGCGCTCGACGAACCAGAGACCACCCGACGAGCCGGCGCGCTCGAGACCGAACTGCGTCTTGCTCTGGCCGACGCGCAGGCCGACCGTGCCGCCTTCGCAGTTGCAGAAGTTCCACTGCGCCCAGCTCTCCTTGACGTTGCCGTCGCCCGCCGCGCCGGAGTCCGTGCCGTCGAGGTCGATCCGGTACAGCAGGTTGCGGCTGAAGGCGTGGCCGGAGAACGTCGTGCGCAGGCGCCGGATGTTGAAGGTGTTCGTGTCGTCGCCGGTGTTGCCTGCGAAGTCCTCGTTGTTGGCGTAGGTCCAGTGGACCTGGATCCGGTTGTTCCACTTGAGGCCGAAGGCGTCGCCGCCGTCGAACTTGAGACCGGAACCAGGCTTGGCGCTCCAGCCGCCGGAAGCCGGACCGTCCTGGGCGGTGACGAGCGACGCGGAGACGGCGAAAGCCAGAAGGCTGAACGGGATCGACTTGCTCATGGGCTTGTTGGAACTCCTCCCAATCGGGATGACGGTGCGCCGAGTCCGACAACCTTGGTGATCGACGGGAGCATGCACTTCAGGTCGGTCGCCATACGGACTTCGGCGCGTTGGGGGCGGAGCGTCACATGCGCCGCGGCGCAGGTCAAAAGATCTTTCCACGGTTTTTCACAACTGTCCCCAAACATCTGTTCGGGTGTTGGGAACAGCCTGAGTGCTTGTGCCGGGCCTCTTTGCAGTGATCGGGCCCGCGGCACCCAGGCCATTGCCGCGCGGGATTGCCGGCCGGCGACGCCGCGGGTCGCAAGGCATCTTGTATGAGTCGCCCCGCGCGACACCCAATATGTAGTGCTCGAGTGCGAAGCGGTCCCTCATTGTATGGTCATACCGTATCTTTGCGCCGCCGGTGGTCCTACGGCAGCGTGGCAGCCGAGCACCGCTCGCCCTACCGTCTGCGCCGCCCACCATGGCCGTCGACACGCGCCGAACCACCTGCAACCGCGACTGCCCCGACGCCTGCGGCATCCTCGCCGACGTGCAGGACGGCAAGGTCGTCGCACTGCGGGGTGACCCGGCACACCCGGTGACGCGCGGCTTCCTGTGCTTCCGCACCAGCCGCTTTCCGGCCATCCAGGACGGGCCGCAGCGACTGCGCCAGCCGCTGGTGCGTCGCGGCGGCCAACTGGTGCCGGCGAGCTGGGACGAGGCGCTCGGGCTGGTTGCCGAACGCCTGCTGGCGATCCGCGCCGAGTCCGGTCCGGCTGCGATCTTCCACTACCGCTCCGGCGGGTCGCTCGGAATCCTGAAGCACCTGACCGACCTGTTCTTCGACCAGTTCGGACCGTGCACGACCAAGGTCGGCGACATCTGCTCGGGCGCCGGCGAAGCCGCGCAGCAGCACGACTTCGGCGTCTGCGACAGCAACGACCTGTTCGATCTGCTGCACGCGCGCCACATCGTGCTGTGGGGCAAGAACCCGGCGGTCAGCAACGTGCACCTGGTGCCGGTGCTGAAGGACGCGCAGCAGCGCGGCGCCGAGATCGTGCTGGTCGACCCGATCCACCATCGCGGGGCGACGCTGGCCGCCGCGGTGCTGCAGCCGGCCCCGGGCCGCGACTTCGAACTGGCGCTCGGCGTGGCGCGGGCGCTGTTCGACGCCGGCCGCATCGATCCGCGCGCCGGCACGTTCTGTGACGACCTGCCGGCGTTCCGGGCGCTGGCCGAACGGCACACCATGGCCGAATGGGCCGCCGCCGCCGACGTGCCGGCCGCGGCGGTGGCCGACCTGGCGCAGCGCTTCGCTGCCGGCCCGACCGCGATCCTGGTCGGCTGGGGCATGCAGCGCCGGCAGAACGGCGGCGCGATCGTGCGGGCGCTCGACGCGCTCGGCGCGGTGTCGGGCAACCTGTTCCGGCCCGGCGGCGGCGTGTCGTTCTACTTCCGGCGGCGGAAGCCCTTCCGCCCGTTCGGACCCGTCGTGGCGCCGCCGCGCGTGGTGCGCGAACCGCTGTTCGCGGCCGACCTGATGGCGGCGCAGGACCCGCCGGTGCGCTGCCTCTGGGTCACCGCCGGCAACCCGGTCGCGATGCTGCCCGATGCGGCCGGCGTCGCGCGCGCGATCGAGCAGACCGAGTTCGTCGTCGTCGCCGACTGCCTGCTGACCGACACCGCGCGGCGCGCGCACGTCGTGCTGCCGGTGCCGACGCTGCTCGAGGACAGCGACCTGCTCGGCGCCTACGGCCACCACTGGATCGGCGAATCGCGGCCGGTCGTGCCGATGCCGCCCGGCGTGCGGCACGAAGTCGAGCTGTTCCAGGACCTCGCGCGCCGCACCGGCCTCACCGACTACCCGCAGGACCCGATCGACCAGCTGAAGCGCCGCACGCTGGCCGGCATCGCCGGTGCCGGCGCCGACCTCGAGCAGCTGCGTCGGCAGGGCGCCGTGCGCAGCCCGCTGGCCGACCCGCTGCTGTTCCGCGGCGAACGTGTGCCGACGCCGAGCGGGCGCGTGCAGCTGGTGACCGAGGCGCCGTCCGCCGTGCAGCTCGACGTGCCCGCCGCCGCGCCGGGCGCGAGCGCGCCGTTGTGGCTGTTCTCGAACTCGACCGAGAAGAGCCAGGCGTCGGTGTGGTCCGGCCACGACCTCGGCGCGCGCGTCTGGGTTGCGGTGCACCCGGCCGCGGTGCCGGGGCTCGCGGCGGGCGCGCGCGTGCGCGTCGTCAGCGCGACCGGCGCGATCGACGCCGAGCTGCGGCTCGATCCGGCGCAGCGCAAGGACACAGCGCTGATGCCGAAGGGCGGCCACTTCGACCGCGGCCACAGCGCGAACCAGCTGATCGCCGCGCGGCCGACGGATCTCGGACTCGGCGCTGCCTACCTCGACTGCATGGTCCGTATCGTGCCCGCATGAGGCGGCTGACCGGCACGCACGTCTACTCCTACGTGAAGTGCCCGCGGCTCGCTGCGCTCGACCTGCACGTGCCGCGCAGCGAGCGCCGCGCGATGCACCCGTGGGAGGAGTTCGCGGCGCGGCGCGGCCGCGAGTTCGAGGCGACCTATGTCGCCGGCCTCGCTGCCGTGGCGCCGAGCTACCCCGAACGCGACTTCGAAGCCGGCGCCGCGGCGACGCTCGAACTGCTGCAGCGCGGCGTGCCGCTGGTACACCAGGCGGTGCTGCTCGACGGCGACCGGCTCGGTCTGCCGGACCTGCTGCGCAAGGTGCCGGGCGACAGCCGGCTCGGCGCGCACCACTACGAAGTCGTCGACGTCAAGACCTCGGGGCGGCCGCGCAGCGACCAGATCCTGCAGGTCGTGTTCTACGCCGACCTGCTGGCCGCCGTGCAGGGCCGCTGGCCCGAACGCGGCGGCATCGTGCTGAAAGACGGCCGCGAGCAGACGTTCGCGATCGCCGACTACACGGCCGCGCAGCGTGAGGTCGTCGACGAACTGCGGCGCCTGCGCGACCAGCCGGACCGCGCGCGGGCGTTCTTGCAGGCCGGCTGCGCCAGCTGCCACCACGACCAGCGCTGCCTGCCGGAGCTGCAGCAGCGGCAGGACCTGTCGCTGGTGCACGGCATGAGCCACGGCGCGCTGGCGATCCTCGAACAGCGCGGCTGCCGCACCGTGACCGACCTGGCGACGTTCCACGCCGAAGGCGCGCGCGCGCGCGGCAACCTCGATCCGACGCTGCTGCGCCGGCTGCGGCGCGCCGCGCAGGCGCGGTTGCTCGGCCGGCCGATCGTCGAGGCGCGGCCGCGCGCGGCGCTCGGCGACGCGGCGCTGGTGCACCTGCTCGCGGATCCGTTCGCCGACCGCGTGCTCGCGTTCGGCGTGCTGCACCCGGCGCGCGAGGACGGCGCGTTCGCGTGGGCCGCGGCCGCGGCGGCGGCCGACGAATGGCGCGTGTTCCGCGAACTGGTCCTCGCACTGCCGCCGCGCGTGCCGCTGCTGCACTTCGGTGACGCGCTGCCGCGCTGGTACGCCGAGCACGCGTTCGCGCGCGAAGCGGACCCGGCGCTCGAAGCGCGCTTCGTCGACGTCGGCAAGCGGCTGCGCACGGCGGCGATCTACCCGGCGCCGGTGTTCGGCCTCGCCGACCTGGTGCGGCACGGTCTCGACCGCGACCCGCTGCGCGCCGGCCACGCCGGCGCCGCGGCGATGTGGACGGCCGAACCCGACGGGCACGAACGGCTCGGCGCGAAGCTGCGCGCCGACCTGCTCGACCTCGCGGCGCTGAAGGCTGTGATCCTCGACGCGGCGCCGAGCGAGCCGCTGGCTGCCGAGTCCGACGCCGGGGCGCAGGCCTAGACTGGATCCGCGGCCGACGCCCGCGATGATCGCCGCGTGCACCTGAGCCTCGAACAACGCCTGCTGCGCTTCCTCGTGCGCGAGGAACGCGACGAGCAGCGCGTGCACCGGGAGCTGCGGGCCCAGCCGATCGAGCTGCGCGTGCTCGAGGGCGAGTGCATCCAGGGGGCGCGCTTCCGCGGCGAGCACGGCGGCTCGTTCGTGTTCGAGGTCGCCGACAACGGCTCGAAGTTCCGGCCCGGCGATCCGCTGCAGGTCGGCGACGGCATCGACCTCGACGACGGCCTGCCGCTGGTCTGCGGCGACTACGACGCCCGCACCGGCGAACTGCGGCTCGAGCGCGATCCGTTCGTGCGCGACGTCGACGCGGTGCTCGAGCCGGGCGCGGTCTACGTGATCGACCGCCGGCCGCTCGGGCTGCAGGGCCGGCTGCGCGACGCCGTGCGCGCGGCGTTCGCGGAGCCGACGCTGATCGCGGTGCTCGACGGCACGCACCGCGCGCGGCGCGACGAAGCGCGGCACGCGCGCGCCGTGCAGCGCCTGACACAGGTCGGGCTGAATCCGGCGCAGGTCGCGGCCGGCGCCGCCGCGATCGCGACCGAGAGCCTGGCGCTGGTGCAGGGGCCGCCAGGCACCGGCAAGACGCGGCTGTTGGCCGAAGTCGTGGCAGCGCTGTGCGGCGCCGGCTGCCGCATCGCCGTCTGCGCCTACACGCACCGCGCCGTCGACAACGCGCTGCTGGCGATCCGCCGCGCGGCGCCGGACCTGCCGATCGTCAAGCTGTCGTCGTCGTCGAGCGAAGGGCGCGACGAACTGCAGGCCGCGCACGTGCAGCTCGCCGACGCGCGCCGCGTGCGGCTGCCGGACCGCGGCGTCGTGGTCGGCGGCACCTGCTTCCAGCTGGCGAAGCTCGGCGACGCGGTGCGCTGCCACTACACGGTGTTCGACGAGGCCGGCCAGCTGCCGATCCCGCACGCGCTGCCGGGCATGCTGCGCGCGAGCCGGTGGCTGTTCTTCGGCGACCACCACCAGTTGCCGCCGGTGGTCACGACCGCGCACGCCGACCGCGAGGCCGCCGCGTCGATCTTCGCGCACCTGCACGAACGGCACGGCTCGCACCTGCTGGACACGACCTACCGCATGAACGACGGCGTCTGCGAGGTCGTCAGCCGCACGTTCTACGGCGCGCGGCTGCGGCCGGCCGAGACCGCGGCGGGGCGGCGCATGCCGTTCGTCGCCGGCGGGCGGCTCGACGAAGTGCTGGATCCGGCGCTCGGCGTCGTCTGGCTGCGCGTCGACCACCACCAGCCCGGCCAGCGTTCGGTCGAGGAGGCCAACGCGGTCGCCGACCTGGTCGAGGACCTCGTGCGCCGGCACCAGGTGCCGCCGGCGGAGATCGCGGTGATCGCGCCGTTCCGCGCGCAGGTGCGGCTGCTGCGGTCGGTGATCCAGCAGAAGCAGCTGCCCGGCACCGACGCGCTGGTCGTCGACACCGTCGAACGCATCCAGGGGCAGGAACGCGAAGTCGTGCTGGTGTCGCTGACGGCCGGCGATCCGCACGAGAGCCGCGGCCGCGGCGCGTTCCACCTGTCGACGAACCGGCTGAACGTCGCGCTGTCGCGGGCCCGCACCAAGGCGGTGCTGGTGGCCAGCGCGCACGCGTTCCGCGCGCTGCCGCACGACGTCGACGGCCTGCGCATGGCGTCGTGCTGCAAGGAACTGCGCGACCGGTTGGCGACCGTCGACCTGTCGCGGCTCTACGTGGGGACCGGTCCATGAGCGCACTGAACCTCGTCTCGGCCGACGCGGCCGTGGCCCTGATCCAGTCGCGGCAGCGCGTGTTCGTGCACGGTGCCGCGGCGACGCCGCTGCAGCTGCTGCACGCGCTGGCGCGCCGTGCCGGCGAGCTGCAGGACGTCGAGCTGGTGCACCTGCACACCGAAGGCGCGGCGCCGTGCGCGGCGCCGGGGCTCGGCCGCAGCTTCCGCACCAACGCGCTGTTCCTCGGCGCTAACGTGCGCGACGCGGTGGCGCGCGGCGACGCCGACTACGTGCCGGCGTTCCTCAGCGAGATGCCGGCGCTGTTCCGGCAGCGCGTGCTGCCGCTCGACGCAGCGCTGGTGCACGTCTCGCCGCCGGACCGGCACGGCTACTGTTCGCTCGGCGTGTCCGTCGACATCGCGCGCGCCGCGGTCGACAGCGCCGAGACCGTGATCGCGCAGATCAACCCGCGCATGCCGCGGTCGCACGGCGACGGGCTCGTGCACCAGAGCCGGTTCGCGGCCGCAGTCGAGGTCGACGACGAGCTGCCGGTGCACGTGCCTGGGCCGCTGGACCCGATCGAACTGGCGATCGGCCGCCACTGCGCGGCGCTGATCGAGAACGGCGCCACGCTGCAGATGGGCATCGGCGCGATCCCCGACGCGGTGCTGGCCGCGCTCGAGAACCACAGCGACCTCGGCGTGCACACCGAGATGTTCGCCGACGGCGTGCTGCGGCTGGTCGAACGCGGCGTGATCACCGGCCGCATGAAGGCCGTGCACCCGGGCAAGCTGGTCGCCGGGTTCGTGGTCGGCTCGCGCGCCGTCTACGACTTCCTCGACGACAACCCGCAGGTCGCGATGCTCGACATCGGCTACGTCAACGACCCGACGGTGATCCGCCGCAACCCGAAGGTCGCCGCGATCAACAGCGCGATCGAGATCGACCTGACCGGCCAGGTCTGCGCCGACTCGATCGGCACACGCATGTGGTCGGGCGTCGGCGGCCAGATGGACTTCCTGCGCGGCGCGGCGCTGTCGCCGGGCGGCAAGCCGATCATCGCGATGCGGTCGGTCACGACGCGCGGCGAGTCGCGCCTCGTGCCGGTGCTGAAGTCGGGCGCCGGCGTCGTGACGACGCGCGCGCACGTGCACTGGGTCGTCACCGAGTACGGCGCGGTCGACCTGCGCGGCCGCAACCTGCGGCAACGCGCGACGGCGCTGATCTCGATCGCGCATCCGGACCACCGCGAGGCGCTCGAGCGCGCCGCCGTCGAACGCTTCCGCCGGCTCAGCTGACCGCGGCGGGCGCGGCGCGCACCAGTTCGACGTCGAGGAAGCTCGCGAAGCGCGGGCTCAGCGCCAGCAGCGCGCGGTCGAGCCACGTCGCCGGCGCGAACAGCGCGCCCGGCAGCAGGCTCCACTGCTTCAGGCCGCCGGCGAGCCAGTAGCGCAGCGGCGTGTGCCGTTCGAACGCGGCGATCTGCAGCGCCGGGTGCTCGCGCTCGAAGCGCGCCCGGTCGCGTTCGAACACGATCCACGCCAGCGCGCCGTTGGCGTCCGACAGCGGCCCCTTCGACGGGAAGCGCCACTCGGCCGCCTGCATGTCGAACGGCTCGTGGTGCAGGTGGCGGTAGACGAACTTGCCGACGAAACCCGGGTACTGGTCGGCGATGCGCACCCGGCCGCCGGGCACCAGCACGCGTTCGCACTCGCGCAGGAACGCCTGCACGTCCGGGATGTGGTGCAGCACGTTCAGCAGGAACAGCGCGCGCACCGAGCCGTCCGCGAACGGCATCCGCGTGCCGTCGACGACGCGGTCGACGCCGGGGTACGGGATCACGTCCGACGTGATCACCTCGGGCAGCAGTTCCTTGACGAAGCCGCCGCCCGAACCGAGTTCGACCGCGAGGCCGTCCCGCGGGCAGCGCGCGAGGCAGGCGGCGTAGCGGCGGTAGGTCTCGACGTAGAGCCGGCGCAGCGCGGCCTTGCCCTGGATCGTGCGCTGCAGCTCGGCGGCGCGCGCCGGATCGTCGAGGTGCTCGCTCACACCCAGCGGCCGGCGCGCACGCGGAACAGGCCGATCAGCGTCATCTTCAGCAGCATCAGGCCGTGGCGGAAGCGCTGGATGTTGGTGCTGCCGTAGGTGCGGGCGCGGTACGCGATCGGCACGTCGACGGTGCCGAGGCCCAGCACCGCGGCCGGGAACAGCAGCTCGAAGTCGCCGAACGGGTCGAAGTCGCCGAAATCGCCGCGCCAGCGCACCATGCGTTCGTAGTCGACGCGCGCCACCAGCTTGGTGCCGCACAGCGTGTCGCCGAGCCGCGTGTCGAGCACGGCCGACACGGCGCGGGCGAAGAACACGTTGCCGAGGCGGTTCAGGAACCGCATCGCCTCGCCTTCCATCGGGTAGACGAGCCGCGAGCCGTTGACGAAGTCGGCCTTGCCCTCGCACCACGCGTCGTAGAAGCGGTGCAGCAGTTCGGGCGGCATCGTCAGGTCGGCGTCGAGGATCGTCAGCAGGTCGCCGCGCGCGTGCCGGAAGCCGAGCCGCACCGCGTCGCTCTTGCCCTTGCCGGTCTGCTGGAACGCGCGCACCGAGAACCGGTGCGCATACAGCGGCAGCACGCGCTGGATCTCCTCCCAGGTGCCGTCCTTGCTGTGGCCTTCGACGAAGATCACGTCGAGTTCGGCCGAACCGAGGTCGGGCATGCGCCGCAGCGCCGCCTCGATGTTGCCCTTCTCGTTGCGCGCCGGGATCACGATCGTCAGCGACGGCCGCCGCACCGCCGGCTTGACCGGCCGCAGCACGACCACCGACACCAGCGCGAGCCAGCGCAGCAGCGGCACCATCGCCAGCAGCCAGTTCACCACCGAGCCGAGCCCGAACAGCCGGAACGGGCAGAAGCCGATCGGCCGCAGCCGCACGACCTCGAACTGCGACAGGCGCGCGAGGTTGTCGAGGTCGACGCGGGTCAGGAACGTCGTCGGCAGCGCGCCGCGGCGCAGGCCGACCGCGTTGGCCAGCCGGTAGAGCCACTGCAGGTACGGGTTGTAGCAAACCGCGATCACGCGATCGCCGCGCGCCAGCCGCGTGTGCAGGTCCCGCAGCAGGCCCTGGATGTCGCTGCTGAAGTTGAACGTGCCGTTGCACAGCACCGCGGTGCGCGAGTCGTCGTCGCGGCCGGCCGGCACCTGGGCCAGGTCCGCGGCGGTCGCCTTCGCCTGTGCCTGCACGCGTTCGAGCAGGTAGCCGCTGTCGAACGGCAGCGGCTGCCACTGCACGACGCGGTCGCAGTAGCGCGTCGCCGACGAGATCTCGCCGGCGATCAGCCGGTAGAGATAGGTCGTCCAGTGCGGCTGGCCGCGCACGACCGGGCCGGGACCGGGCGTCGGTTGGGAGCGGTCCATAGGCTGCATGGTGGCTGCACTCGTCGACGCGGCGGGCATCGCGATGCACGGTAACGGTGCCCGGCGGCGATTTCCAAACGCGCATTGCCGCGGTCGGGCGCGGTTCGGTAGCGTCGCGGCCATGGTGTCGTCGGCGGCCAGCGGGCCGTCCAGGTCCCGGGTGCCGTTCGCGTCGGTCGGCGCGGCAGCCGTCGTCGCGATCGTGCTGGCGGTGCTGCTGCACCACCATGCCCGCGGCCGCCTGCCGCTCGCGCTGCAGCACGTGCCGATCGCCGCCGCCGACGTGCGCGAAGACAGCGGGCGCGGATTCGTGGTCGCACTCGGCACCGACTGGCTCAGCAGCCACGCGCGGCCGTCGCCGGCGCGGCTGCTCGAAGACGGCCGCGAACTCGGGCCCGCGAACGCACTGCACGACGCGATCCGCCAGCAGGGCGGCGGCCGGTTCTCGCTGTGGCACGGCAATCTCTACTTCTCGAGTTCCGACGGCAGCGATCCGCGCCAGAACGGCCGCCGCTACGAGATCGTCTGGCCGACGCCGGTCGCGGCCGGCTGGCGCCACGGCAGCACGGCGCTGGCGGTGCTGCTGGCGCTGCTGGCGGCCTGGCTCGGCCGCAGGGCGGTCGCGGCGGCCGCCGCCGCCTGCGATCGCGTGGCCGGTCCGTGCGCGGCAGCGCTGCGGCGGCTCGGCGGCGCCGACGAGCCGCGGCGCGCCTGGTGGCTCGCGGCCGGCATCGGCCTGCTCGCGGTCGCCGTGCGCGCCGTCGACCACCTGTTGCTGCAGGCCGACCTGGCCGGGCACATCAGCGGTGCCCTGGTGATGGGCGTGCCGTTCTCGGACGCGCAGGGCTGGGACAACCAGGGCGCGTCGATCATGGCCGGCCACGGGCTCGTCGGCATGTGGTCGGCGCGGCGGCCGTTCTACGCCTTCGTGCTCGGCGCGCTCTACACGTGGACCGGCCCGTCGGTGCTCGCGGTCGTCGTGCTGCATGCGCTGGTCGGCGGCCTGACCTCGGCGCTGGTCTGCCGCATCGGCCAGCGCGCCGTGCACCCGGCGATCGGCCTCGTGGCCGGCGTCGCGTTCGCGTTCGACCCGGTCAGCCTCGAATACTCGAACTACGTGCTGACCGAGACCGTCGGCACGTTCCTGTTCGTGCTGAGCCTGCACCAGCTGATCGTCGCGGTGCAGGAACGGCGCAACGCGGCGGCGTGGTGGGGCGGCGTCGCGTTCGTGCTGTCGAACCTGACGCGCACGCTGACGCTGCCGGCGATGCCGCTGCTGGCGCTGCTGTTGTGGTGGCGCGGCGCCGCGAACGGTCGCGGCTGGCGGCGCGGCGCGTGGCTCGCGGCCAGCTTCACGGCCGGGTTCGTGCTGCCGCTCGGCGCCTGGATCGTGCGCCAGCACGCCGTGCACGATCTGACGACGATCTCCGACAACACCGCGTCGGGCCTGTACGCCGCTGCGTCGCCGACGCACGGCACCTGGAGTTCGATGGTCGACCGCGAGGCCGACCTCGCCGGCGTGCCGAACGAGATCAAGCCGCGCTACGACTGGTTCATGGCGCGCTTCCGCGCCGAACTGGCCGCCGACCCGACCGTGTACGCGCGCAACGTCGCCGCGTCGGCGTGGGTCGCGCTGGGCGGGCTCGGCCAGACGCCGCTGCCGGTGCGCTGGCTGCTCGCGGCGCTGGTCGCCTACCTGTGGTTCTCGCGCCTGCCGGCGTGCGGCGGCCACGCGCTGCGCCGCGTCGCGTGGACCGCCGCGTCGGCGGCGCTGCTGGCGGTGGTGGTGCTGGTCGAAGGACCGTTCGCCGCCGGCGCCGGTCTGCTCGGGCTGTTGCTGGCGACGGTCTGGCGCCCGGATCGCGCGATGTCGCTGGCGCTCGCCGGCCACGTCGGCACGATCGCCGCGGTCGCGCTGTTCGCGCTCGGCAGCGACCATCGGCTGCTGCTGATGACGTCGTGGCTGCAGCCGATCGGCCTCGGCGCGTTCGTCTACGTGGTCGGCACCGCGTGCCTGCGCCGGCTCGCCGGCGCTGCGGCCCCGGCCGTGCCGGTGCCGGCGGCGCCGGTCGCCGCGTGGGCGCCGCGCGTGCAGCGCTTCGCGATCGTCGCGGTGCTGGTGTTCGCCGTCGCGAACCTGCTGTGGCTGGCCTGGCGCAACTACGCGCAGCCCGAGCCGCTGCGGCCGCCGTTGCCGCGGCCGGTGGCGGCTTCGGCGCAGGCGCTGGTGGCGCGCGTCGCCGAACTGCGGCCCGACTGGATTCGCGCCGACGAACGGCAACCCGAGGGCTGGTACCGGCACTCGCCGAACCTGCACGAACAGATCGAACGGCACGGCGGCCTCGTCGTCGCGTTCGCGCGGCTCGCGCGCCATCGCTACCCGGTCGCCGCCGAGACCCGCGTGACGCACTGGTCGCGCATGTTCGACCCGCGGCCGTACGACCGGCTGTTCACCTACGCCGAGACGTCGCTGCCGGACGGGGTGCGCGGGCCCGCGTGCACGGTGCTGGTCGAACCGCTGCCGCCGGCCGAACTGACCCAGGTCGCCCTGGTGGGGCGGGCCGACGTCGACGCCGACTGGATCATCGA
Organism: Planctomycetota bacterium; assembly: GCA_016794425.1. Taxonomy (GTDB): domain Bacteria; phylum Planctomycetota; class UBA1135; order UBA1135; family UBA2386; genus JAEUHS01. Next base: position 86,177 of record JAEUHR010000021.1, on the reverse strand, counting down.
GGAGTGCTGCCTCGAAGTGCTGGCGTGGGTGCCGGTCGCCGACGACGGCACGTTCGACCCGCAGGCCGTGCAGCTCGCCGGCGTGCCGGAGCACGTGCGGCGGGTCGACGCACTGCGGCGCGCGCCCTGACGGCGTGCGGGCCGCGTTCAGCCCTGCTGGGCGGCGCCGGCGGCCGGCATCGCGCCGTGCGCGAGGTACCAGCGGTAGGTGCGCTCGATGCCTTCGCGCAGCGCGACCTTCGGCCGCCAGCCCGACGCGAACAGGCGCGTCGTGTCGACCATCTTCTTCGGCATGCCGTCGGGCTTGCTCGTGTCGTGCACGAACTGGCCGCGGAAGCCGACCACGTCGGCGCACAGCTGCGCCAGCTCGGCGATCGTCAGGTCCTGGCCGCAGCCGATGTTCCAGAACGCGTCGCCGTCGTAGTGCCGCATCAGGTGCAGGCACGCGTCGGCGCAGTCGTCGACGTAGAGGAACTCGCGGCGCGGCTTGCCGCTGCCCCACAGCGTCACCGTCGTCTGGCCCTGCACCGTCGCCTCGTGCACCTTGCGCAGCAGCGCCGGCAGCACGTGCGACGTCTTCAGGTCGAAGTTGTCGCCGGGCCCGTACAGGTTCGTCGGCATGCCGGCGATGAAGTTGCAGCCGTGCTGCTTGCGGTACGCCTGGCACAGCTTGATGCCGGCGATCTTCGCGACCGCGTACCACTCGTTGGTCGGTTCGAGCGGCCCGGTCAGCAGCGCCTCCTCGGGGATCGGCTGCGGCGCCAGGCGCGGGTAGATGCAGCTGCTGCCGAGCAGCAGCAGCTTGCGGACGCCGCTGCGGAACGCCGCGTCGACGACGTTCGCCTCGATCATCAGGTTGTCGTAGAGGAAGTCGGCCGGGTAGCTGTCGTTGGCCAGGATGCCGCCGACCTTGGCCGCGGCGAGGAACACGAGCTCGGGCTTCTGCTCGGCGAAGAAGCGCCGCGTCGCGGCCTGGTCGCGCAGGTCGACTTCGGCGCGCCCGGCCGTGATCAGGTGGCGGTGGCCGCGGGCCTGCAGCGCGCGCAGGATCGCGCCGCCGACCAGCCCACGGTGGCCCGCGACGAAGATCCGGTCGGACTCATTCATGGTTCTGGAAGGTGCGGTAACCCTTCTTCTGCACCAGCACGTCGCGGCGCGCGAGCTGCAGGTCCTCGCGGACCATCTCCTTGACCAGCTCCGCGAACGTCGTGCGCGGCGTCCAGCCGAGCTGTTCGCGCGCCTTGGTCGGGTCGCCGAGCAGCGTGTCGACTTCGGTCGGCCGGTGGTAGCGCGGGTCGATGCGCACGATCACGTTGCCGCTCTGCAGGTCGACGCCCTCTTCCTTGACGCCGGCGCCGCGGAACTTCACGCGCAGCCCGAGTTCCTGCGCCGCCGCGGTCACGAAGTCGCGCACCGAATGCTGCTGGCCGGTCGCGATCACGTAGTCGTCGGCCTGCGGCTGCTGCAGCATCAGCCACTGCATCTCGATGTAGTCGCGCGCGTGGCCCCAGTCGCGGCGCGCGTCGAGGTTGCCGAGGTAGAGGCAGTCCTGCAGGCCGAGTTTGATCCGCGCCAGCGCGCGCGTGATCTTGCGCGTCACGAACGTCTCGCCGCGCAGCGGCGACTCGTGGTTGAACAGGATCCCGTTGCACGCGTACATGCCGTACGCCTCGCGGTAGTTCACGGTGATCCAGTACGCGTACAGCTTGGCGACGCCGTACGGCGACCGCGGATAGAACGGCGTGCGTTCGGTCTGCGGCGACTCGACGACCTTGCCGTACAGCTCCGACGTCGACGCCTGGTAGAAGCGCGTCTTCCGTTCGAGGCCGAGGATGCGGATCGCCTCGAGCAGCCGCAGCGTGCCGAGCGCGTCGGCGTTGGCCGTGTACTCCGGCGTCTCGAACGACACCTTGACGTGGCTCTGCGCGGCGAGGTTGTAGATCTCGTCGGGCACCGTCTGCTGCACGATGCGGATCAGGCCGGTCGCGTCGGTCAGGTCGCCGTAGTGCAGCGTCAGCCGGCGGCCCGGCTTCTGCGGGTCCTCGTAGAGGTGGTCGATGCGCTCGGTGTTGAACGACGAGGCGCGGCGCTTCACGCCGTGCACCTCGTAGCCCTTCGCCAGCAGGAACTCGGCCAAGTAGGCGCCGTCCTGGCCGGTGATGCCGGTGATCAGCGCGACTCGGGGGCGCCGCGCCGCGGCGGCAGGCGGCTTTGCCGCGGACTTCGGGCGAGGCTTCGGCATCGGCGGCGCCGATCATCAGAACGCCGATGGCAAGGATCAAGTGCGACCACGGGTGCCGTGTGCGCACGGCCGTTCGCGCGGCAGCCCCGCCAGACGCCAGCGTGGCCATGCCATGGGCCGATGCGGGGTGATCGGGGCTGCGTGCCGTTCCACAGCGGGAAAACCCGGCTGCAGCCGATCGGCATCGGGCCGAACGGCCGATAGCCCCCGGACTCACCGGGTTACCTCACATGCTTGCACTGAATCCCGAAGCCCAGCTGCGCGCCTACGCCAGTCTGCGGTCGCTGGAGACGCGCGCGTTCGCCGTCGAGGAGGCGATCAGCAGCATCAAGCGCAGTTGTCTCCATGGTGGCCTGACCGCGATGGCGGAGCTGATCGCGTCGACGGCCGAACTGCGCTGGCAGCTGCGGCAGGTCGCCGAGCTCGCCGCCGAACTCGACAGCCACATCGGCGTGCGCCGCGGCAGCGAACCGGTGGCCGAACGTCGGCGCGAGGGCCACGAGCCCGGCGGCATGCGCGGCACGACCGACGTGCTGGAGGTCCCCGACCTGGTCGGCATGCTGAGCTCGCTGCGCAAGACCGGCACGCTGGCGCTGCATGCCGGCGAGTCGATGTTCGTGTTCGAGTTCCAGGAGGGCAAGATCGTGCACGCGATCACGAACCAGCAGGACCCAAACCTGCGGCTCGGCACGATCCTGATCGCGCAGAACAAGCTGACCGAGGAACAGCTGCAGCAGTGCCTCGAGGAGAGCGGCGAGGCCAAGCAGCTGCTCGGCAACCATCTGGTGCTCAGCTCGACGGTCACCGAGTCGGACCTGCGCGCGGCGCTCGACGTGCAGGTGCAGAAGATCTTCGACCTCGCGTTCGCGCTGCCGCATGCGCGCTGGACGTTCGTCGACGGCAGCATCAGCAACATCGCGCAGCGCACGACCGTCAACACGACGCACCTGCTGCTGGAGGCCGCGCGGCAGCGCGACCAGTCCGACTTCGACGGCGCCGGCGCGACCGCGGTCGCGAACGAGACGCGCAGCCAGCTCGACTCGATCCTCGGCGGCTGACCGCGTCAGGCCAGCAGGGCGCCGAGCAGGTGCGCCGCGAGGGCTTCGGTCGGCTGCGCGCCGTCGAGTTGCACCAGCGCCAGGCCTTCGCCGGCCGTCGGCGGCGCGAACGCCGCGTGCAGCCGCGCGGTCACGGCCGCGTCGGCGTCGCTGACGCGGTCCGGGTCGGCGGTGCGCCGCGCCGCGCGCGCGGCCGCGGTCGCCGCGTCGACGGCGACGAACGCGACCTGCAGCCGCGCCCCGGCGGCCCGCGCCGCCGCGGCGGCCGCAGCGCGCAGGGCCGCGGTCGGGAAGTTGCCGTCCAGCAGCACGACCGGCGCGCCGGCCGCGGTCGCGGCGGCGGCGCGGCGCAGCAGTTCGTCGTAGGTGCGCTGCGAGGCGGCCGCCGTGTAGTGCTCGCCGCCGGCGGTGGCCGCCGGCGGCAGCCCGGCCAGCTGCTTGCGCACGACGTCGGTCGCGAAGTGCGGCCAGTGCGCGACGTCGACCAGCGCTGTGCACAGGCTGCTCTTGCCGCTCGCCGGCGGCCCGCAGACGACCAGCCACCGGGGGCCGCGCGCCTCCAGCGACGCCGCCGCCGCGAGCCACAGGTGGCGGTGCGCGGAGCGGCGCGCCGCGGCGCGGTCGTCGGCCGGCAGTTCGGGCTCGGCGGCGGCGAGCGCGGCGACCTTCGCGCGCACCATCGCCCGGTAGGCGACCAGCGGCGGCAGCAGCGCCGGCTGTTCGGTGTCGCCGCTCGCGGCCACGTAGGCCGCGGTCCACACGGCGGCCAGGTCGGGCGCGTGGCGGTGGCGCAGGTCCATCACCAGGAACGCGTTCTCGGTCGCGACGTCGCCGCAGCGGAACGCCGGCTCGAACTCGATGCAGTCGTAGACCACCGGCGGTTCGACCAGGCAGACGTTGCGCGCGTGCAGGTCGCCGTGGCCGTCGACGACGCGCCCGGCGGCCGCGCGCCGCTGCAGCAGAGGCAGCAGCCGCGCGAAGTCCTCGGCGCTGGCGGCCGCGACGCGCTGCAGCAGCGCCGCCGGCAGGCCGTGGTCCGGCACCGCGGCGAGCTCGCGGAAGTTCGCCGCCGCGAAGCCCTGCAGCCGCAGCGGATCGCCGGCCGCCAGCACCGCCGGGCCGCGGTCGGCGCCGGCGTGGAACGCCGCTAGGTGGCGCGCGAGCCGTTCGATCTCGGCCGTCGTCGCGCGGCGTTCGTGCACCAGCCGGTCGAGCATGCGATCGGCCGGCAGGCGCCGCATCACGACCGCGGTGTCGAGGTCGTCGGGGCCGTCGTCGTCGCCGATCGCCGCGAAGCGCAGGGCGCCGCCGGCGTCGCGGCGCAGCGCCGCGGTGCCGAGGTAGACGTCGGCGCACAGCCGGCGGTTCAGCCGCACTTCGTCGCGGCAGGTCGCGCGCCGCGCGGCCAGCGTCGAGAAGTCGACGAACGGCAGGCGCCGCGCCTTCTTCAGTTTGTAGACGAGGTCGCCGGCGAGGCAGACGACCGACAGGTGCGTCTGCACGAGCTGCACCGCGGCCGGCGCGTGCGGGTAGCAGGCGGGGTCGCGCAGCTCGGCGAGCAGCGCTTCGGCGCTCACGCGAACGCCCCGAGCGCCAGGTACGCGACGTAGAGCACGAGGCCGAGTGCCAGGCCGAGCGCGACGATCCGCAGTGCGTGGCGGCCGGTCGCGTTCACGGGGCCGCCAGCAGCGCCGCGAACGCCGCCTCGTCGAGGATGCGCAGTCCGAGCTGCCGCGCCTTGTCGAGCTTGCTGCCGGCGTCGCTGCCGGCGACGACGTCGGTGACCTTCTTGCCGATGCTGCCGGCGGTGCGCGCGCCGAGCGCTTCGACGCGCGCCTTCGCTTCGTCGCGCGACATCGTCGCGAGCCCGCCGGTGAACACGAATGTGCGGCCGGACAGCGGTCCCAGGTCGACGCCGGCGGTCGTCTGCGGCTCGACGCCGGCCGCGGCGAGCGCCTGCAGCGTCGCCTGGTTGCGCGGGCTGCGGAAGAAGTCGACGATCGCCGACGCGACCTCGTCGCCGACGCCGTCGACCTCGATCAGCTGTTCGGCCGTGGCTGCCGCGAGCCGGCCGAGCGAACCGAAGTGCGCGGCGAGGTCCTTCGCGGTCTGTTCGCCGACGTGCGGGATGCCGATGCCGTGCAGGAAGCGCGCCAGCGTCGGCCGCCGGCAGCGTTCGATCTGCGCCGCGAGGTTGTCGAAGCTGCGTTCGCCCCAGCGCTCGAGCGCCAGCACCGCATCGCGCCGCTGCGGCAGCGCGAACACGTCCTCGAGCGAGCGCACGATGCCGGCCTGCACGAGCTGGTCGACCTGTTTGGGCCCGAGCCCTTCGATGTCGAACGCGCGGCGGCCGGCCAGGTGCACGATGCGGCCGCGCAGCTGGTCGCGGCAATCGAGGTCGATGCAGTAGAGGAACTTGCCCTCGGCGTGCAGTTCGCCGCCGCAGGTCGGGCAGCGCGTCGGCGGCTCGGTCGGGCGCGAGTCGGCGCGGCGCTGGTCGACGAACACGCGCACGATCTCGGGGATCACGTCGCCGGCGCGCTGGATCTCGACGACGTCGCCCTCGCGCACGTCGCGTTCGGCCAGCAGCGCCCAGTTGTGCAGCGACGCGTTGCGCACCGTGACGCCGGCCAGTTCGACCGGCTCGACGTGCGCGACCGGCGTGACCGCACCGGTGCGACCGACCTGCGCGCCGATCGCCAGCACGCGCGTGGTCGCGAGCCGCGGCGCGAACTTGAACGCCAGCGCCCAGCGCGGCGTGCGCGCGGTGCGGCCGAGCTGCTGCTGCAGGTCGAGCCGGTCGACCTTGGCGACGATGCCGTCGAGTTCGTACGGCAGCGCGTCGCGGCCGGCTTCGAGGCGGTCGTGGAACGCGACCACCGCGTCGACGTCGGCGGCCCGTTCGGCCGGCTCGGCGACCGTGAAGCCCCAGCGCGCCAGCTGCTGCCGCAGTTCGCCGTGCGTCGCGAACGCGATGCCGTCGGCGTGGCCGATGCCGAACGCCAGGAAGTCGAGCGGCCGCCGTTGCACGAGTCGCGGGTCGAGCAGCTTCAGCGTGCCGGCGACCGTGTTGCGGGCGTTGCGGAACGTGCCTTCGCTGCTGGTCTCCTCGCGCGCCTGCAGCCGCGCGAAGCCGGCCTTGCCGAGCAGCACCTCGCCGCGGATCTCGATGCGCGCCGGGAACGGGCCGTCGCCCTGCAGCCGCAGCGGCAGGTTGCGGATCGTGCGCAGGTTCTGCGTCAGGTCCTCGCCCTGCTCGCCGTCGCCGCGCGACAGGCCGCGCACCAGCGCGCCGTGCTCGTAGATCAGGTTGGCGCTGGTGCCGTCGAGCTTCGGTTCGCAGAACCATGCCAGCTCGGCGTCGGCGGCGAGGCCCAGCAGCTTGCGCGCGCGCTGCACGAACTCGCGCGTCGCGTCGGCCGAGGTCAGCGACTCGATGCTGCCCATCGGCGACAGGTGCGGCGCGGTCGCGAACGCACCGCCCTTCGGCAGCGGCGCGCCGACGCGCTGGGTCGGCGAGTCGGGCGTGACCAGCTCCGGGTGCTCGGCCTCGAGCCGGCGCAGCTCGGCGAACAGCACGTCGTAATCGGCGTCGCTGAGGTCGCTGTGGCCGCGGTTGTAGTACTGGTCGTCCGCCTGGCGGATCTGCGTGCGCAGCTCGGCGAGTTGCTTGCGAACGGTCACGGAGCGTCCTCGGCGGACGGTCCTAGTCGGCGTCCCTGTGGCGGTCAAGCATGCGGCGCGCGCGGGCCGCGGCGTGCGTCAGCGCGGCGTCGTGCGACCGGGCTCGAACGACAGCTCGAACGGCGTGATGCGGATGCGGCCGTCGCCGGGCAGGCGGCGGCCTTCCTCGAATTCGTAGCTGGCCTGGGCGTCGGTGCAGGCGCGCTGGAAGCGCCGCTTGACCTGCAGCTCGAGGGCTTCGAGCACCTGGCCGTTGCTGCACAGCGTGGACTCGATCACGAGGTGGCCGAGTCGGTGCGCCGAGGAGACGCCGACCTTGGCCAGCAGCGGAGCCAGCGCCTCGCGCGTCGTGAAGTTCAGCTCGACCAGCAGTTCGCCGAGCCGCTCGGTGACCGGGCACTTGTTGGTCGCCGTGAACTCGATGCAGCCGCCGACGAACTCGAACGCCAGCGTCTCGTCCTCGATCTGCACGTGCACGGTGCCGCTCTTGCGCATGCGGCCGAGGAACTGGAACACCGACAGCAGCGGCATCGACTGGTTGGTGCCCTTCAGCGTGCCGCTCGGCGACGGGCGCGGCGTCGCCGCCGACGCGGAGACGGGGGCGGCGGCCGGCGGGCGGTTCGGCGGCTGCGCGGGCCGGGCCGTGCGCGTCGGCGACGCGGCGCCGATCGAACGGGCGGCGGCGGGCGGCGGTGGGGTGGTCGCGGTCGCGGGTGGTGCGGCGGGTGGTGCCGAGGCTGGCGGTGCCGGTGGCGGCGGCGGCGGTGGCGGCGTGGCCGGCGGTGGTGCGGCCTGGGCCACGGTCGGCGCCGGCGCCGCGGCGGGCGGCGCGGCGCGCGGCGACGGTGCGACCGGTGCGGGTGCCGGTGGCGGCGGGGCGGCCACGGCGCGTGCCGGCGCCGGCGCCGGCCGCGCGCTGCCGAGCCGCGGCGCGGCAGCGCCGAGCGGCGTGCGCGGGCTGGTGTTCGCCGGGGCCGAGGTCATCGCGAGCCGGGTCGGCGCGGGTGCCGCGGGCGGCGGCGCGGGCGGCTTCGGCGCGCCCGCTGCCGGCGGTGCGACCGGCGCCGGCCCGAACAAGCCGTCCTCGTCGTCCGGGTTGGTGGCGGCCGCTTCGGGCTTCGCCTTGGTGCGGCCGAGCACGCTCTCGAACTCGGTCGAGACCTGGCCGCGCTCCAGCAGTTCGTGGATCGCTTCGGACAGTTCGCGCATGCCGCGCTCGATGCGCTCGAGGGCCGGCCGGCTCGAGCCGAAGTTGATGCCGCGCATCGACACCTGCTCGAGCGTCTGCGCCAGCGTCGCCGCGAGCGACACGAAGTCGTCGCAGTAGCCCTCGATCAGCGAGTTGGCGGCGCTTGCCGGGAACTGCATTCGCCGTTCATCGGCACATCCGAGCGGCCGCCTTGGTGCCGCGTCGCACCGTGCCGCGAGCGGCCGGTGCGAGCGGTGGTTCCGGCGCACCGCGACCCGCGGGTCGCGGCGGCGGGACGACTACTTGTCGTCCTTCTTGGCCTTCTTCTTCTTCTTGCCCTTGATGCCGAGCTTCTTCTCGGCGTCGGCGATCCAGGCCTCGGGGCCGCCTTCCAGGTAGCCCGACTGGTCGAGCTTCTTGCCGGCCGCGTCGAGGAACAGGATCGTCGGGTAGCCCTCGATCCGGTACTCCTTGGCGAGCTGCTCGTTCTGCTTCTTCAGCTCCTCGCTCTGCGGCTTGTTCTTCGGGTAGTCGAGTTCGACCAGGATCACGTTGTCCTGCGCCCACTCGAGGAACTCCGGCTTGTTGAACACCTCGTCCTTCAGCTTGATGCACCAGCCGCACCAGTCGCTGCCGGTGAAGTCGACGAGGATCGGCTTCTTCTCCTTCTTGGCGCGCGCCTGCGCGGCCTTGAAGTCGGTCATCCAGGCGCCTTCGGCCGCGTCGCCGCCGCCCATCTGCTGTTCGGCGGTCTCGATCCACTTCTGCGGTCCGCCCTTCACGTAGCCGAGCTTGCCGACCTGCTTGCCCTCGGCGTCGAGCAGCAGGATCGTCGGGTAGCCCTTGATGCCGTACTGCTGGCGGAGCTTGTCGTTCTGCGCCTTCAGTTCGGCCGGCAGCTCCTTCTTGCGCGGGAAGTCGAGCTCGAGCAGCACGACCTTCTCCGGCGCCCACTTCTGGAACTCCTCGGTGTCGAACACCTCCTGCTTCAGCTTGATGCACCAGCCGCACCAGTCACTGCCGGTGAAGTCGGCCAGGATCAGCTTGTTGTCCTTCTTGGCGGCGGCCTTGGCGGCCTCGAAGTCGGTGAGCCAACTGCCCTCCTGGGCCCGCGCTGGCAGGGCCAAGGTGGCAGTCACGAGAGCGGCGATCGGGAATGCGGCGACGCGCATGGCATGGTTCTCCTTTCGGGGGGTAAGGGCAGACAGGCGGCGAGGATACGCGGTTGCCGCCCGAGCGGTGCCCGCCGGGCGTCAAAACGGCACGCCGTCGTCGTCGGGCCCCGGTGCGGCGGCACGGCGCCGCGGCGTTCGACCCGGCCCGTCGGCCGCGTCCGCACGGCGGCTCGGCGGTGCGTCGCCGGCCGGCGCGTCGGCGGCGGGCACGGCGCGGAAGCCGTCGTAGGGCACCTCGTTGCGGCGCACGACGTCGCCCGACGGGCTCTGGTACTCGGCCGGCCGGACCTCGACCAGCGCGCTGCGGCCTTCGAGATCCCGCGGCTCGATCTGCACCTTGCCCGCCGCCGGCAGGCCGAGCGCCTGCAGCACGAGCCGGGCCCGCGCACGGCCGCGCGAACTGAACACGAGGCTGTCCCACGCCGCCTGCTTGCCCGTGTGCTGGCCCTCGGCCACGACCAGCCGCAGCGACCAGCGTTCGTCGCCGGCGCGCGTCGCGCCGGGGCGGACCTCGGCGACGCGGCAGACGTAGGTTCCGGCGGGCACGGTGACGAAGTCGGACACGCGGTCCGAGGCGTCGAAGTCGATCTCCATCTGGTTTGCTCCTTCTCGGCGAAAGCGCCGACCGTGTAGTGGCGCGGACGGGCGCCGCGGTCGCAGCGATCTCACGAATCCGCCGCGAAACCGCTAACGTGCGCCGCCGATCGTTCGTGTCCTCCCCTTCGCCCGCACCCGCCGACCGCTCGCTGCACGACCCGCGCGCCTACCTCGCGCTCGCGCAGCGCCACTACGAGAACTTCCCGGTCGGCTCGTGGCTGCTGCCGCGCGACGCGCGGCTGCACCTGCGGCGCATCTACGCGTTCGCGCGCACGGCCGACGACCTCGCCGACGAACGGCGCGACGCGGCAGCGCTGCAGGCGTTCCGCACCGAGTTCCTGCGCCACGTGCGCAGCGAGGCCGCCGACGTGCCGCTGTTCGCCGATCTGCGCGCGTCGATCCGCGCGCGGCAGCTCGAGGTCGAGCTGTTCACCGATCTGCTGGACGCGTTCGCGCAGGACCTCGAACAGAACCGCTACGACGAGCCCGGTCTGTTCGACTACTGCAGCCGCTCCGCCGACCCGGTCGGCCGGCTGGTGCTGCGCGTCTGCGGCCACCGCTCGGCCGACCTCGATGCGCTGTCGGACCGCATCTGCACGGCGCTGCAGCTGCTGAACCACCTGCAGGACCTCGGCAGCGACCTGCGCGAACGCGACCGGATCTACTTCCCGCAGGAGGACCTGCGGCGGTTCGGCGTCGACGAGGCGCAGCTGCGCGCCGGGTCGGCGTCGCCGGCGGTGCGCGCGCTGGTGCGGCACTGGGCGCAGCGCATCGGCGCCGAGTTCGCGGCCGGCTGGCCGCTGGTCGACCGCGTGCGCGGGCGGCTGCGCTGCGAGCTGCGCGCGATCCTGCGCGGCGCCGCGGCGGTGCTGCGCCGCATCCGCGCGGTCGACCACGACGTGCTCGGCGGCGCGACCAAGCTCGGCAAGGCGGCGCGCCTCCGCACCGTGCTCGGCGGTCTGTGCCTGCGCCGCGCGCCGGCGTTCGGGGAGGGCGGCTGACGTGGCCGCGGCGGTGTCGGACGGCGCGCCGCCGGGCGCGGCTCTGCTGCCCGAAGAGATCGCGGCGCGGTCGCGGTCGAACTTCCTGACCGGCTTCCTGTGCCTGGACCAGGCCCGGCGCCAAGGCATGACGGCGATCTACGCGTTCTGCCGTGTCGCCGACGACGCGGTCGACGACGCGCCCGATCCGGCGACCGGCGCGCGGCATCTCGAGTTCTGGCGCCAGGAACTGGCGGCCGCGGCGCGCGGAACGGCGTGCACGCCGGTCGGGCAGGCGCTGCAGGCGACGATGCAGCGGTTCGGGCTGTCGCCGGCGCCGCTCGGCGACCTGCTGCTCGGCGTCGCGATGGACCTCGAGCCGCGCGGCGCGGCCGACGAGGCCGAACTGCGGCTCTACTGCCGCCGCGTCGCGTCGGCGGTCGGCATCGCCTGCCTGCCGGTGCTCGGCGTGCGCGAGCCGGTCGGCGTCGTGTTCGCCGAACACCTCGGCCTCGCGCTGCAGCTGACGAACATCCTGCGCGATCTGCGCGTCGACGCACTGGTCGCGCGCGTCTACGTGCCGCGCACCTGGCTCGCCGAACTCGCGGTCGATCCGGGCTGGCTGACCGGCGCGGGGCCCGACGCGGCACACGCGCCCGACGGGGCGGTCGCGCGGCTGCGCCGGCGGCTGGTCGACCACGCCGAGGCCGAGTTCGCGGCCGCCCGCGCGGCGCTGCGGCAGCTGCCGCGAAGGTCGCGGCGGGCGCTGGTGCCGGCGCGCATCATGGGGGCGGTCTACGCCGAACTGCTCGGGCGGCTCGCGGCGGACCCCGCCGGCGTGCGCGGGCCGAAGGTGCGCGTCGGCCGGCCGCGCAAGCTGTGGCTCGCGCTGCAGGTGCTGGCGGGAGTGCGCGCATGACGGCACCGCGGCGCGCGTTCGTGCTCGGCGGTGGCATCGCCGGCATCGTCGCGGCGTTCGGGCTGCGCGACCGCGGTTTCTCGGTGACGCTGCTCGAGTCGCGGCGCTGGCTCGGCGGCCGCGCGTTCTCGTCGCCGGACCCGGCGACCGGCTGGGTGCTCGACAACGGTCCGCACGTGATGCTCGGCTGCTACCGCTCGATGCGCGCGCTGCTGCGCCGCCTCGGCAGCGAGCACGCGTTCGAGCAGGACACCAAGCTGCGGCTCGCGGCCCGCGACGCGCGCGGCAGGCACGCGCAGCTGCGGCTGTCGCGTCTGCCGGTGCCGCTGGCGATGCCGCCGGCGCTGCTGCGGCTGCCGCTGTCGTGGGCGGGCCGGCTGCGCGCGCTGCGCGGCATGGTGGCGACGCTCGGCCGCACGCCGCCGGAATGGTCGCTCGCGGACTGGTTCCGGCGACGCGGTCAGCACGGCGAGCCCGACGCGTGGCTGTGGCGGCCGCTGTGCCGCGCGATCATGAACGTCGAACCCGAACTCGCCTCGGCGCGCGACTTCCTGGCGACGCTGCGCATCGCGTTCTCGGGCAGTGCCGCCGATGCGGCGTTCTGGCTGCCGAAGCGGCCGTGGGGCGAGATCGTCGGCGAACCGGCGCTGCGCACGCTGCTGGCCGACGGCGTCGACGTGCGCTGCGGCGCGCGCGTCGTGCGCTGCCAGGTCACCGATGCGCGCGTCACCCTGCTCGAAGTCGCCGACGGCGAGCCCATCGCGGTCGGCGAACGCGACGTCGTGGTCGCCGCGCTGCCGTGGTTCGCCGCGCGCGACCTGTGGCCGGCGCTCGGCGCGGCCGCGCAGCTGCAGGCGTCGCCGATCGTGTCGGCCTACTTCGAGACCGCGCGCGGCGCCCCGCACCTGCCGGTCGACGGGCCGGTGGTCTCGCTGGTCGACGGCGACCCGTTCCACTTCGTCTTGCGCACGCCCGGTGCCGACGTGCGCCGCTTCGCGCTGCTGTCGGGCGGCAATCGCGTGTTCGACGGCATGACCGTGGACGCCATTGCCGACCTCGCCCGCAGCCAGGTCGAACGCCACTATCCCGGCTGGGCCGGCGGCCGCGCCGCGACGGTCCGCATCCGCAAAGAACAGCTGGCGACCTTCGTTGCCGCTCCTGGTGTCGCTGTGCGTCTCGCGCCGGACCGGCCGGCGGCGGGACTGACGAACCTGTGGTGCTGCGGGGATTGGACCGCGACCGGATTGCCGGCGACGCTGGAGGGTGCGGCGCGGTCGGCGGAGTTGGTGGTGCGGGGGGTCGGCGGGTAGGTGGGTCTGTAGGAGTGCGCGGGGTGGGCTGGATGGTGGGTGGGTGGCTGGGTGGGGTTGCGGGGTTGAATGCGCGCGATAGGCTGCGGGGAGGGCCGCGGGGCGTGGAAGTTCCGGCGGCTCAAGTAGACGTTGGCCGGTCGAGATCGTCGTTGAAGGAATGCAATGCCTCTACAACCCGTTTACCTAATCGCGATCAAGAACCTGGGCCCATTCCTCGAGGCCCTGCGTCACGCGCAGGCGCCAGAGAAGGTCGCCTTGAAGTTTATCGAAGAGCTTGGCTTCAAGAGCACGAACGATCGACTGTTTCTGCCTCTGCTCAAGGCGATGAAGTTCCTCGATGAGTCGGGAAAGCCAACTGCCCGGTATCATGCGTTTCTAGATGACGAGGAATCTAGGCGCGTCCTCGCAGAGGGAGTGCGGGATGCCTATGCCGATCTGTTCCGTATTAACAAGAACGCTCATACCTTCTCCCGTGAGCAACTGACGGGAAAGCTCAAGAGCCTCGGGGAAGGGAAGCTGTCGCCAGCTGTGCTGCAGAATATGGCGAAGACCTTCGTTGAGCTCGTGAAGCTCGCCGACTTCGCGGGAGCCTCCGCTCCTCCGGGCGACGCGATCCCGAAGCCGCTAGATGCCTCAGAGGAGGAAGGCGTTGGCGCCAATACGGATCAGGATGATGTGCCGGTGACTCCCGAGCTTCTGGTGTCGAAAGACGACGCGGCAGTCTCAGCGTGAGTCCACCGTCACTGGTCTACAGGATTGAAATCGTCCTGCCCTCTGTTCGTGACCAAGCGGTTTACGATGCGATCTTCCGCAGCGTGCGAGCGCATCTGCTTCGCTGACCAGTCATGGACATCTACTCGTTCGTCTATCGTGGTGTTCTCGCAGACGAGGCTGTGCGGCAGCACCTTCCAGGACGGGAGGCGGAGGGCAAGCAGCCGGATCATGATATTCAGCGTCGACTGCCTCTGGAGGCAATCGACGATGCCCTGGTCGCCGTGGCACGTAAGATGGCGTGGGTGTACACGGCTATCGCGGCGTTCGAGAACAGTGTTCGGATCTTCATCGAAGGGCGACTCCTTGAGAAGACCGGGGCCGCTTGGTGGGATACCGCAGTTTCATCGTCGATCAAGGAAGGCGCCGAGAGGCGCAAGAGGGACGAGGAGCAGATTCGCTGGCATGGTTCGCGAGGCTCTTCGCCGCTCGCCTATGTGCAGTTGGAAGATCTTGCCGTGATAATCCAGAACAACCACGCCCACTTCCAAGACATGGTGCCTACCGTCGAGTGGGCACGCGAGATCTTTCGGTCGTTAACGCGATCGCGGAATGTCATAATGCACAGCGGCCAGCTCACGTTGGCCGATGTCGAGCGCGTTGCCATGAATATCCGTGACTGGACCCGGCAAGTCGGCGGGTAGTCTGCTTGCCAGCTCGACCGCCGGCCAACGTCCTTGACCGCGCATCCGGCCGTGCGGGTTGTGCGCACTTAAGATTGCGCAAACATTGACTTAAGCGTTAACGACATGGATCCTCAATTTGCGACACTCATCAGCCTCCTAAAGGGGATGCTAACCCTTGCTGGTCCACTCGTTGGCTTCAGCCTGACGGCTTTTACGTTCCTGGTGACACGCACGATCGACAAGGTCGACAGGTCTCAGGAGCCAGGCAAGAGCCTCAGGGTTATGGGGCCGTTCTGCTTCCTCTTCTCTTCAGCGCTGTCTCTGTATGCGTTTGTGTGTCTCGCATTCATGTCGCGGCTTAATGAGGCCGCGATCCAGAAGACCCGTGGCGAGTTTGCGTCGTGGCTCAGTCCGGTCCATCTCCTGGCCATGGTGTTGTTCTTGGCCATCCTATTCCTAGGAATAGGGCTTTACTATGTGACTCGCCTGTGGCTCCTGGAAGCCGGGCTATCGGAGCATTCAAGGAGGCGGACGCGCATCTTGCAGACCATGCTGCTTTGGATTTTTTTGGCCCCCCTCTTGCTGTTTTTCTACATCGCCATGGTGCTACGCGGAATATGGGTATCAGATATGGGTGACGCGTGGTCTATCGCGTATATCGTTTCAGCGATGACATTTCTGGCGATTGGAGTCCCCGCACTCAGCGCACGGTGGCGGTTAGACAAGTCGGTTTGGATCATGCGCTCCACGCTTATAATGGTATTGCTCTTCAGCGGTGTCCAAGTGGCCCAGAATATTGCTTGGGCAAACGGCTCAATGTCCATTGCCTTCGACATGCTCATGATATTGAGTCGAATGCTCAGTGTAGCATTGGTTTCCACGATGATGCTTGGGACCTTGGTTGTCGATTACCGAAAGGCGCGTGATGGAGACGCGGCCACACCGCTCGCATAGTTGGGCCTCCAATGCTTGCTGTAACAGGTGGGCGCTCCGCTACGGCTTCACGTGGACCCATTTGTGACACCTATGTTCGTGGTCCCGGTCTCTGCCTTTCTGTCTTGCCAGAGGGCTGGCCCCTGGTTGCCCGATGTGCGGGCATCGGAGCGACGGCCAACAAGTTCATGAGCCGACGAGCGCCGCAGCGGCGCTCGCGGCTGATGAGCAAAGACGTTGGCCAGGCATCCATGGCGTCCCCGGAAGCCACCGAAGTCATCAGCCTGCTGCGACTGGCTCAACAGAAGACGCGCGGAGCAGCGTGACACTTCGAGCGCAGCCCTCACCGCCGCAGCGACACCACCGGCCGGCAGCCGATCGACGGCAACGCCCGACCGTCCCACCACACCCGACTCGTGACGCGCGCCGCGCCGGCACCCTGGTGCCAGCTGCCGCCGCGCAGGTCCAACTCCTCCACACCATCGTCCGCCACGCGCACGACCACTTCGTTCGCGTTGCCGTGCACGTCGAACAGGCCGAAGCCGTTCGCCGCGAACGAACCGACCGGTGCGGTGACCGCGAAGCCGTCCGACCACGGCACCGCTTCGCCTTCGCCGCCGATGCGGGCCGCGGTGACCGCGCCGTCGTGCAGGTTGGCGCACGACTGCAGACACGCGGCCGCAGCGCCGCACCACCACGGTGTGTCGGTGCCCCCGCGGGCGAGGTACTCCCACTCCGCGTCGATCGGCAGCCGCATGCCCCACGCGAGCAGCGCATGCAGCATCGACGCGTCGGTGACCTCGACGGCGGGCTGCCGCGGTCCGGCCAGCTCCTCGAGCGGCGCGTGCCGCCCTGGCGCGATCGCCGCCCACTGCGCGTTGGTCAGCTCGTGCTTGCCGGCGAAGAACGGCTCGAGCGCGACCTCGTCCAGATCGGGCTCGAACGGGCGGCGGCCGGCGTCGTAGCGGCTGGCGTCGGGGGCGTCGTTCTGCGAGCCGACCGTGACGGTGCCACCGGGCAGCAGCACGAACACCGGACAGCCATTCGCGCCGGACCCGAGCCCGCCGGGGCCGCGCGTCGGCACCTCGAGACCCGGCAGCGGCAGCGCGAACTCCTGCAGACCGCTGACCGGGTCGCTGCCGAGCGGCACCAGCCCCGGTTGCGGCACCAGCTCGAACCCGGCGAACCGCGCATCCTGCGCCAGTTCGAGTCGCGCGCGGTCCCAGGCGGCGCGGTGCGCTTCGACCGTCGCGCCGTCGACGCGCTGCGCCCAGTCGATGCGCGCCAGCATCCGGTTGCGTTCGCCGGCCGGCGCCGTCATCGCGTCCAGCACAGCCAGCGCCTGCACCAGCGATTCGCGCAGCGCGGCCTGGGCCTGTTCGCCGGTCGTCCAGCCGCCGTTCGGCGCCGGCGTCGTCGCGACCGCCGGTGCCAGGACGAACGCGCGCATCCGGTCCCGCTGCGCCAGCACGAAGTCGAACTCGTCGAGCCAGGCCTGCAGCGCCGGCAGCGCTGCAGCCCGGGCCGGCGGCGGCACCTCGTCGCGCTGCCGCAGCTGGTAGAGGTAGTGCACGAGGCCGAACAGCTCCGCGCGCTCGAGATTGCGGATGCTGCGCTGCGAGAGCACGTTCAACGTGATCAGGAACCCGAACGAGACCACCAGCAGCACAGCCGCGAAGCCGACCGCGAGCCGGTGGCGGCGCACGAACGTGCCGAGCAGATAGCGCCACGTCGGCGCACGCGCCAGCACCGGCCGGCGCTCGAGGTGCCGCACGACGTCGTCGGCGAGCTGCGCGACGCCGCCGTACCGCGCGTCCATGTCCTTCGCGAGCGCCTTCATCACGATCGCGTCGAGGTCGCCGGCCAGCAGCCGACGCAGCCGGCGCGGCGACATCGTGCCGGGCGGCAGCGGCGACCTGGCGATGTCGGCGAGCCCCTCTTCGACGCGCACGCTCGGCGACGACGGCTGCCGCTCGCGGATCGCGTGCAGCAGCGCCGGCAGGTCGAGGCCGCGCGCCTGCCACAGCGACAGCGGCAGCACGCCGGTCAGCAGCTCGTAGAGCACGACGCCGAGCGAATAGACGTCGCTGCGCGTGTCGACCGGACGCTGCGGCGCTGTACCGACCTGCTCGGGGCTCATGTAGTCCGGCGTGCCGACCAGCTGGCCCGACTCGGTCAGCGGGCCCGGCGCCCGCGGCTCGACCGTCAGCAGCTTGGCGAGGCCGAAGTCGATCACCTTGACGGTCGGATCGGTGCGCGGCCCGAACACCAGCACGTTCGACGGCTTCAGGTCGCGGTGCAGGATGCCCTGGCGGTGCGCGTGTTCGACCGCGCGGCAGACGCGCACGAACAGCCGCAGGCGCGCCGCGAGGTCGAGCCGCTCCTCGGTGCAGTAGTCGGTGATCGGCTTGCCGGGGACGTACTCCATCGTGAAGTACGGCCGGCCCGCGTCGCTGCCGGCTTCGAACAGCCGCGCGATGCCGTCGTGGTTCAGCGATGCGAGCAGCTGGATCTCGGCCGCGAACCGCGCCGACCGCGCCGCTTCGGCCGGGCCGCGCGCGATCACCTTGACCGCGACCGGCCGGCGGAACGGCGTCGTCTGCTCGGCGAGGAACACTTCGCCCATGCCGCCGCGGCCGAGCCGCTGCAGCACGCGGTACGGCCCGATCCGTTCGGGCAGGTCGTCGCGGCGGTCCGCCAGATGCTGCGCCAGCCAGTCGAGCTGCCGCCCGAGCCGCTCGGCGAACTCGGGGTGGCGCTGCCGGAACTGCTCGAGCGCGCCGCTGCCGTCGCGTTCGAGGCGGGTCAGGTAGTCACCGAGCGCCTCGTGGAACGCGTCCGACGACGGATCGCCGGCGTCCGTGTGCGGCGTCGAGGCCACGGTTCAGAACCGCAGCGCCGCCAGCGGCGACACGTAGGTGCGGCCGTCGGCCTCGAGCTGCCACTGCACCACGAACGCGCCGCGGTTGCTGCCGTCCGGCAGGGCAGCTGCGGCCGCGCTGCTGCTGCCCGCCGGGCCTGGTGTGCCGGTGCGCGGCGGCAGCACGCCGTCGGTCGGCAGCGGGAAGTCCTGCGCGACCGGCGTGCCCGCGTAGGCCAGCTCGCGCTCGCCGAGCCAGGTGAGGTTGCCGGGGGCATCGGTCGGCTCGGTGTAGTTCGCGAGCAGACCCCAGCGCACGCGAGCGGCACCGGCGACCGGTGTCGGCAGCGGCCCCGACAGGCACGCGCGCACCATCGCGCCCGCGCGGCCGTGGTGGCGGAACGCCGCGATGCCGAGCCGCAGTTCGGGCAGCAGCAGCCGACCGAACGGTCCGCGCACCAGCACGGATGGCGGGGCCTCCCCTTCGGCCGGCGGTTCGCGCTCGGGCAACCAGCCGAACGGCGTGGGCGGTATGGCCGGTACCAGACCGACGAAGCGCAGCCCGCGCTCGGTCGGCAGCAGGTGGGCGTCGGGCGGCGGCAGCCGGCGCGCGACGAAGAAGTCGTCCAGCAGCGGGTCGGCGCGCCACCACTGGCTTCGCTGTTCGTCCACGACCCACGGATCCTTCGTGCAGAAGTCGCCGATGCCGCGGCCGCCGCGCACCTGGCGCGCCAGCGAGCCGTAGCCGTTGTCGCGGCGCCGCACGACGACCGGCCGCGGCGGATCGGGCGGCACCGAGTCTTCGACCCGCACGAACTGGATCTGCTGCGCGGCCTCCACCACGTGGTTCGTGGTGCTGCGCAGCGAGAACAGCAGTTCGTGTTCGCGGCGCGTCGAACCCAGCTTCTTGGTGTCGAGCGCGAGGCCGTCGATCGCGACGTCCGGCGGCACTTCGAGGCGCAGTTGCGCGGCGGTCGCGTAGACGATGGGGTGCCGCCACGCCGTGCCGTTCCACTGGCTCTGGTAGATTGTGTTCGGCGCCACGGCGTCCTGTCTCCACGCCTCCGTGAGCTGCTGCCGTTCGGCTTCGAGCAGGCGCGTGGTGTCGACCGTGAAGTAGATCGACGGCTGTTCGGGCAGCGGCCGCGTCGTGAACAGGTCCGGATAGCGCCCGAGGTCGGTCGTGTAGAGCGCCATGTGCGTGTTCAGCGCGACCACCTGCTCGTCGCGTTCGGCACTCAGGCCCAGCGCCTCCGGGCCGAGCACGAGCCGGCTCTCGTCTTCGCCCTGCAGCCGCGCGCCCGAACTCTCGGGCAGCACGTAGCAGAACACCGACCGATCGAGTTTCGCGGCCGCAGCCGCCGCAACGAGATCGGGCGCGAGGTCGGGCGACGGGCCGAGCTGGTCCTCATCGACCGAGAACAGGATCGCGTACCAGCCGTGGTCGCCGACCTTCAGCAGCGGGTAGCGCCCCTCGACGCCGAGCGGCGCCGGCTCGGCGGGGAACTCCGTGTTCCGCAGTCTCACCTCGCCGATCGACAGCACGTCGATGCCGAGCGACATCGCCAGGATCGGCACCGGGATCCGCCAGTCGCGCGGCGCGATGGCGCGCGCGAAGCCGGCGAAGTCCGGCTGCGGCAGGCCGGCCGGCCAGTTCGGCGGCTCGCCAGCGACGAAGCCGGCGAGCTTGACGGTGATGGACGGCTCGAACTGGCTGGTGAAGCCGAGCGGCGCGCCGGCCAGCATCGAGGCGGGCGGGGGCTGGGGCAGCCGGCGCGCGGCCGTGGCGGCGGGCAGCGGGCCGGTGGTCGCGACGACAACGGTGGCGAGAACGACGCAGGCGAGGGCGAGTGGTGGCATGGCTCTCCGCGATGTGGTGACCGGCGGTGCGAGCACCGGTCCTCCCCGGGCGGCGAGGCTACTGGCCGGGATCCCAGGCGACAAGCCGCGGCGGCGCGGCGGCGCGGCAGCGGGTGCGTTCGGCACCGCCGAGGCCGTTGGCCGCGACCAGGAAGAACCGTCGCTGCGCGGCCATTCTTCATGGCGGCTGCACGGTCGTGAGACCCCCTCGGCGCGCGATCTGCGCGCCGGCCGTTCAGTCGACGTGGATGTGGCGGCCGCCGTTCTCCTCCGCCATCGACCGCAGGAAGTCCATGTCGTTCTGCTCGCCGAACGTGATGCAGTGGATCGTGACCTTGCGCAGGCCGTTGCGCTCGCGCACGCGGCGGCGGATCTCCTCCTTGTCGACGACCGCGCCGGCCGTCGGCGCGCCGTCGCTGATCACGTAGAGCGTGTCGAAGCCGGCCGCGTAGTACTTGTCGTAGAGGCCGCGGTCGCCGAACTCGAGCGCGCGGTCGAGCGCGCCGTAGAGGTTGGTGGAGCCGCTGGGCCGCAGGTTGTCGAGGAAGTTGCCGAGCAGGTCGTCGCGCGACTCGTCGTCGAGCTTGACCAGCGCCGGCCGGCCGCCTTCCTCGCGCCACACGCGCACGTCGTCGCCGAACACCACCAGGTTGACCAGCGCGCCGTCGGGCAGCGACAGGATCAGCTTCTTCAGCTCGCTGACGACCAGCGCGGCCTTGGTCGTCTCGGCGGTGACGCCGCCGTCGCCGGCCGTGCCGGTGCCGCGCGGCGTCAGCTTCGCCGGTTCGGCCATCGAACCGCTGAAGTCGAGCACGAACAGCACGCGGTCGCTCTCGACCTCGAGGTCGAAGAACTTCTCGTACTTGTCCGCGACGGCCGGCTTCTCGCCGGGCTTGGGCTTGGGCCGCACCGTGAACGCCGCGCCCTCGGCGGCCCAGAACGCCTTCCACGGCGCCGCGCTGCCGCGCACGACGGTCTGGCCGGTCAGGCCCTCGAGGATCTTGTGCAGCCGCACGTCCATCGCCCACGGGTCCTTCTTGCGGCCGAGCTCCGCTTCGAGGCCCTTGATCAGCGCCGGCACGACGGCCTTGCAGCGCATCACCGCCAGCGCGAACGCGGCGCTGCTGCGCACCTGCCAGATCGTGTCCTTCAGCAGCAGCGCCTCGAGCTTCTCGACCGCCTGGTCGCGCAGGCCGACCGTCGCGGCGTCGGGCTGCTTGCCGAGCGTCTCGTCGACGTGCGGCTGCAGCGCTTCGCCGATCGCGTTGGCGGCGGCGATGCGCACGTTCGGTTCGGCGTCGCGCAGCAGTTCGAGCAGCGTCGGCAGCAGCTCGAGCGTCGGGTTCTTCGCCATCGCGGCGACCGCCTGCACGCGCAGCTCGCTCGGCATCGCGCGGCAGGCGCGCAGCAGTTCGAGCTGCGCCTCGACGCTCGGATGGCCGGCCAGCACGCGCAGCACCGCCGCGGCGTTGCGCTGGTCCTGGTTCGGCTGCGCCGCGCGCAGGCCCTTGGCGTTCAGCATCGCCAGCAGCCACGGCAGCACGTCCTGGCTGGTCATCGCGCGCAGGTGCTTGCACGCCAGCGCCTGCACGCGCCACGGCTGCAGTTCGCGGTAGAAGTCGACCAGCTCGGTCGACGTGCGCGCGCCGGGCGCCTTCGGTTCGACGCTGGCGGCGGCGAACAGCATGCGCGCCGCCTCGAGCGTGTTCCACGCGGCGACCTTGGCCATGCGCGCGTCGAGCGCGGCGACGGCCGCCTCGTCGGTGCTGCCGTCCTTGACCAGGCGGAACGTGCCGGCCTCGTACTCCTTCAGCCAGGCGGTGAACGCGGTGATGTCCGCGGCCTGCACCTGCGCTGTGTCGGCGGCCGGCGGGTCCTGCGCGACGGCGCCTGGCGGCAGCAGCAGCGAAGGCAGCAGGGAGGCGAGCAGGCGGGCGGCCCGTGGCGTCATGCGGCCACCTCTACGGGGCCCGCGGTGCCGGGGGAAGGGCCGGGCGGCGCGGTCGTCAGCGCAGGCTGCGTGCGGCGGCGGCGACGACCCGCGCGCGCGCTTCGGCCAGGCGGCCGGCGGCGGGCGTGACGTCCAGCAGCGTGCACAACGAAGCCAGCAGCGCGCGCCGGTTGTGGTCGGCGGCCAGGGCCGCGCGCGTCGGTGGCTGCGGCAGATCGGTCGGCGCCACCTGCTCGAGCCAGGCCTCGAGCGCCTCGAGGTCGCCGTCGTCGCGCAAGGCCAGCGCGAGCACGACGCGCGCGAGCCGTTCGGGTTCGCCGCAGGTCCACGGCGCCGTGCAGCGTTCGAGCCGGTCGGCGAGCGCGGCGAGGATCCGGGTCTGGTCGGCGGGCTGCAGCCGGCTGCTGCGCGCGCAGAACTTCAGCACGTCGGCCGCGTGCGCGGTGCCGTGCACCCAGCCGACCGCTTCGTCCCAGCCGCGCTCGTCGGGCTCGCGGCCGAGCCAGGCCGCGGTCTGTGCCAGCACGTCGGCGAACTCGGCATCGGTGCACCACGGTTCGCGGTTGTCGAGCGCGACCAGCAGCGACAGGCACAGCGCCGAGAACGAGCGCCGCAGCGCCGGGTCGGGTTCGTCTGCGCCTGGCGCGGTGTGCAGGCCGGCGAGCCACGCGGCCAGCAGGCGGCGGCGTTCGGCCACCGGCACGATGCGGTCGCGCACGAGCCAGCGCGCCAGCAACGTGAACGCGACGTCGTCGCGCAGCTGCGGGTCGCGGGCGCCGAGCAGACCGTTCAGTTCGGTCAGCAGCGCGGGCAGTTCGGCGGCGGCCGGCGGCGCGGTGGCGGTGAGCCAGCGCTGCCAGCGCGCCGCGGCGGCGGGTTCCTGGGCCGGCGCGGCGGTGCCGACGGCGAACAGGGCGGCGAGTACGGCCAGGGTGCAGCCGACGGACGGCAGGCGCGGGGACGGCATGGCGCGATGTCTACGCGCTGCCGGCCGCGGCGGCGCGTCCGGCGCGCGGAATCGCCGAGCGCCGCTCAGCTCTGGCGCGAGCGCGGGTCGGTCACGCGGCCGACGAACAGCAGCAGGCCGGTGCGCGCGTCGCGCAGGCCGAACGCGAACGGCCGGTCGGCGCGGAACTGCTTCGGCTGGCCCTGCACGACCGCGCTGCGCACCTTCAGTACGACCGCCGTCGCCGCCGCGGCTTCACAACCCTGCTCGTCGACCTGGATCCAGGTCTGGTGCACGACGTCGTCGACGAACAGCTCGCGCTTCGGCTCGATGCCCGAGAAGTCGGCGCTCGCGTCGAACGCGCGCCGCATGCCGAGCGCGAGCAGCGGGGTGCGCAGCCGGTGCGCGGCCTGCACCAGAAAGCGCGGCAGCGCGACCTGCACCGGCTCGTTTGCCATCTTCCCGAAGCTGCGCTGCAGCAGCGCCCGTTCGGCCTCGGCCAGCGTGTGGCCATCGCGCGGCACCACGGCCTCGAACTGCACCGTGCCGATCGCGAACGGCATCGACACCGCGACCCACGCGTCGGATTCGGCCCAGCCGAACGGCTGCTGCTGCTGCATCGTCGGCACCGGCACCGTGGTGCCGTCGGCGAGCGTGAACGGCAGGTCCTGCGTGTTGCCGGCCGTGAAGGCGTGGGCCCAGCCCGCCTTGAACCACAGCGCGTTGGTCAGCACGACGCGCGTCAGCGCGTTCACGTCGTCCTCGGCCAGCAGTTCGCGGATGCGGTCGCCGGTGGCCTGCGCGACGTGGAGGTTGATCGCGGTGCGCGCCTTGTCGGGATCGGCGGCGAAGTCGACGTCGTGCTTGGCCGCGCCGAACGACGCGCGCAACAGCCGCGGGTAGGACGGCACGAGCGCGAAGCCGCGCTGCACCCACAGATCGTTGGTCAGCGCCAGCGGCGACGGCTCGTGGTCGCGGTTCGGGCTGCCGGGCAGCAGCAGGCCGACCTGCTGCAACAGGTCGCGCGCGGCCTCATGCATGCGGTTGCCGCGCAGGTCGTCCGGCAGGTGCAGCACGGTCGCGATCTCGTCGGCGGTCGCGCCGGCGGCGCCCGGCAGCAGCATCAGCAGCGCGATGGCGATGCTGCCCGGCGAGCAGGTGGGCGCCTGCGTCGGACCGAGCGCGGCGTGCAGGTCGGCCGCGAACGCGTTGCAGGCGGCGGCGAGCCGTTCGGTGTCGGTCGGCGGCTTCTGGGCCAGGCAGGGCAAGGTCAGCGCGGGGGCGAGAAGGGACGCGAGCAGTCGGGTTGGGCGCATGTGGGAACGGGGCGCTTCGGCCGCGGAGAAGCGGCGCCGCAACGCGCCAGTCGACGCGTGGTTCCCGCCCGGGTCAATGTCCGAGCAGCGCCTGCAGCGCCGGTCCGACCGACGGGTGCACGAAGCGGAAGCCGGCCTGGCAGAGTTCCTGCGGCCGACAGCGCTGGCTGGCCAGCAGCAGCTCGTCGGCCATCGCGCCGAACAGCGCGCGCAGCGCGAAGCGCGGCACCGGCAGCACCGCCGGGCGCCGCAGCGCGCGGGCCAGCGCCTGCGTGAAGCCGGCATTGCGCACCGGTTCGGGCGCCACCGCCAGCACCGGGCCACGCAGTTCGTCGTGTTCGAGCACGAACCGGATCGCGCGCAGCAGGTCACTGAGCGTGATCCACGCCACCCACTGGCGGCCTGAGCCGAGGCGGCCGCCGAGGCAGCACCGGAACGGCGGCAGCATGCGCCGCAGTGCGCCGCCGCCCGGGTCCAGCACCATGCCAATGCGCAGGTGCACGACGCGGATGCCGGCGTCGCGCGCCGGCACGGTCGCGGCCTCCCAGGCGCGCGCGACGTCGGCCAGGAAGCCGCTGCCGGGCGGCGAGCGTTCGTCGAGTTCGGTGTCGCCGCGGTCGCCGTAGATGCCGGTCGCCGAAGCGCTGACCAGCACGCGCGGCCGCTGCGGCAGCGCCGCCAGCGCACGGCACAGCCGTTCGGTCACCGGCCCGCGGCTGTCCTGGATGCGCTGCCGGCGCGCGGCGGTCCAGCGGCCGGCGGCGACGTTCTCGCCGGCCAGGTGCAGCACCGCGTCGCACGGTCCCAGCGCCGCGGCGTCGAGAGCGCCGGTGTCGGGCTGCCAGTTCTGGCCGCGCTGCAACCGCACCACGGTGTGGCCCGAGGTGGCCAGGTCGGCGGCGGCCGCGCGGCCGACGAAGCCGGACGCGCCCGAGATCGCGATGCGCATGCCCGGCATTCGGTCGAGGGTGGGGGAACGGATGCGCGCCGTCCAGGCGAACTGCCGCATTTCGGCACCGCCGGCGTCCCGAGGGGGCCCCGTTGGTCGCCGTCGTGGCGCCGACTATCGTGCCCGGCGATGCCCCTCTCGCGCCGTTCGCCGCTGGCTGCCGCCACGGCGGCGTGGCTCGCCGCGGCTGCGCCGACCCAGGGCGACCTCGACGCCGACGTGCGTCAGGCGCTCGATGCCGCGCGACCGGCGCTGATGGCGCACCTGCGCGAGGTGGCCGAGCAGCCGTCGCGGCCCGGCGAACTGGCACTGCTGACGCTGGCGGCGATCCACGACGGCATCGCCGCCGACGACGAAGTGCTGGGCCGCGCGATCGCGCGGCTCGCGAAGGCCCAGGTCGACCAGACCTACGACCTGGCGCTGCGGCTGTGCGTGCTCGAGGCCTGGCCGGCGTTCCCCGACCGCGCGAAGATCGCCGCCGCCGACACCAAGGAACTGCTGACGCACCGCGACCGCAGCGGCGGCTTCGGCTACACGCGCGCCAGCGGCGAGTGGGACCTCAGCAACACGCAGTACGCGGCGCTCGGGCTGCGCGCCGGCGCCGCGCTCGGTGCGACCGTCGACCGCCGCGTGTGGGCCCGGCTCGCCGACGAGATCGGCGCGCAGCAGGATCCCTACGGCGGGTTCGGCTACCGGCGCCGCAACTCGGGCTTCGCGTCGTACGCGTCGATGACGGCGGCCGGCATCGCCGTGCTGGCGATCTGCCGTCAGCACCTGCCGCAGCCGACCGAAGAACTCGACCGGCGCATCGGCCGCGGCTGGCAGTGGTTCGCGCGCAACGTGGACACGATCGGCTCGCCGGACGAACGCTGGAGCTTCTACTTCCACTACGGCCTCGAGCGCGCGGCGATCCTGACCGACCAGATCGACGTCGGCGGCGCGGACTGGTACCGGCGCGGTGCGCAGATGTTGGTGCGGCTGCAGATGCCCGGCGGTGGCTGGACCAGCGCCGCCGACGGCCACCTCGGCACACACGCCGACCGCGGCCGCGGCCACGGCGTGCCGACCGCGTTCGCGGTGCTGTTCCTGCGCCGCAAGTTCCAGAAGGAGACCGCGGCGGTCACCGCGCACGTCGTGCGGCTCGTCAACCTCGGGCCGCACTCGAAGGACGCCGACGTGAACGTGTGCGCCGAACAGCTGGTGCAGCGCGGCAAGGCGGCACTGCCCGAAGTGCTGCAGGCGCTGCGCAGCGACGTCGCGCCGCAGCGGCGTGCCGCGGCGCGCGCGCTGCAGGAACTCGCCGGCGGCACGTTCGGCTACGACGCCGGCAAGGACGCGGCGGCCAACCGCGACGCGGTCAAGGCCGCGGAACTGTGGTACCTGAAGCACCGGTGACGCCGGCTCAGCGCGGCGCCACCGCCGGCCAGCGCAGCAGGTCGTAGACGCGCGGCGCCGTCTCGTCGCCGTCCGCCGGCGCGTAGACGACGACCAGTTCGTCGCCGGGCGCGCCGTCGAAGTCAGCGGCCTGCAGATCGACGACGCGCCACTGCGTCGGGTCGCGCAGCGGCAGCGTCGCGCGCGGCGTCCGGTCGCCGACCAGGCTGCCGCTGAGTTCGTCGACGAAGCCCGACACCAGCGCGAACACGCGCTCGAGGTCGAACACGGTCGCCGGGTCCTCGAACAGCAGCTCGCGCAGGATGCGGCGGCCGCGCGCCGAGTCGAGCCGCGGCGGCGCGTCGTCGCCGGCGAACCGTTCGATCGCGCTGCCGTCGCTGCGCACCAGCGCCAGGTCGTTCGACGCGCCGGCGGCGAATGCGCCGCGCACGCCGAGCCGCGTCTTGCCGACGATGTCGAGGAACCGCTGCACCAGTTCTTCCTGCTGGCCCAGCAGCGTCAGCACCGGCGGGATGCGCAGCGTCACCGTGCGCCGCCACGCCGGCAGGTTCGCGAAGCCCGGGCCTTCGCTGCGGTAGCCGACGCACTTGACGTCGATGTCGATCGACTGCACGAGGCCGAGCAGCAGCGCGCCGACGCCCGGCAGCTGCAGCTGGAACGTCAGCAGGTCGTGCCGGCGGTCCTCGTCGAGGTCGACCAGCAGCATCGCGGTGACGTCGTCGGCGACCGCCTGCGTGCGCGCCTTCGTGAACTGCGGCCCGTCGCGGCTGGCGAGGAACGTCCACACCTTGCGCCGGTGCGCGATCACGAAGTCGGGGATGCCGTCGCCGTCGACGTCGCCGCGCTGCAGCAGCTGGCGGTCGCCGACGACCAGCGTGCTGCCGAGTTCGACCGCGGCCTTCGGCGTGCTGTCGCGGAACTGCTCGAGGTCGAGCGTGATCGGCGCGCGGAAGCCGCCGTCGTCGCCGAGCAGCCAGAACGACCGGCGCTGGTCCTCGCGCGTCAGCAGGTCCGCCCGGCCGTCGCCGTTCAGGTCCTCGGTCTCGAGCTGCGGCACCACGAGGCTGCCGGCGAGTTCGCGGCTGCGCCGGCGCGGGTCGTGTTCGATCGCGGCGGTGACCGGCACCGGCAGCAGCGGCAGCGCGCGGAACCGCGGTGCGCCGTCGTCGGCCGGCGCTTCCTGCACGAACGGCAGCACGCCCTGCAGCGTCGGCAGCAGCAGGTCGAGCCGACCGTCGCGGTCGAGGTCCTGCACGAACGGCGAGCGCAGCGGCGCGTCGGTGCGCAGCGAAAGCCGCGCGCGCCGCACGAGCGGCACCGGCGCCGCGTCGCTGACCGCGTCGGCCACCGGCCACGGCAGCCACGCGGTGCCCGACGGATCGGCGACCACGAGTTCGACGCCGGCGGCCGGCGCCAGGTCGACCAGCGCGAACAGCGTGTGCCCCGGATCGCGCAGCCGCAGGCCGCCGCGGCGCACCAGCGCGGTGCCGTCGAAGCCGTAGCGCAGCACGGTGCCGTCGCGCGCGACGACCACCAGCTCGGTGCGGCCGTCGCCGTCGGTGTCGGCGGTGCGCGCCTCGACGACCTCGGCCAGCGGCCCGATCGTGCCGAGCGTCGCCTCTTGTGCCGGGACCGCGGCGGCCAGGGCGGCGCCGAGGCAGGCTCGCAGCAACGGCCTCATCGCAGCCTCACGACGCGCAGCTCGTGCTCGGTGCGCACCAGCACCTCGTCGGTGGGGGCATCCGGTTCGCGCGGCTCGACGCGCGCGCCGTCCGGCAGCGGCCAGGCGGTCGTCGGCGGCAGCAGCGTCAGCCGTTCGCCGTCGCGCGCCAGCGGGCGCCGTTCGAGCCGTTGCTCTTCGAACGCGACCAGCGCGCCGCCGTCGACGTGGACGAACGCGGCGTGCTGGCCTTCGGCGTTGGCCGGCAGCCGCAGCGGCGCCTGCAGCAGCGCCGGCTGCGCGAAGCGGCCGCCCGTGTTGCGGAACACCAGCAGCTGCGCGTCGAGCGCCTGTGGCCCGTCGCCGGACAGCGTGCGCAGCAGGTCGACCCGCACCGTGACCAGCACCAGGTCGAGCGCGCCGTCGCCGTCGGCGTCGACCAGCTGCGGCGGCCGCGCGAGCGCCTGCACGCGCAGCCGGCCGGTCGCCGCCGCGCCGAAGCCGCCTTCGGCCAGCGCCGCGAACGTGTCGATCCGCACCTCGATCGCGTCGTCGCGCCGCGCCGACGTGGTCAGCACCAGGTCGGCGCGGCGGTCGCCGTCGAGGTCGGCGCACCGCACGTCGAACGCCGGGTCGAACAGGCTCAGTCGGTCCGCCGGCAGCGGCAGCGCCAGTTCGCGCGCCGCGAACGTGCCGTCGGCCTGCTGCAGCCACGCGAACAGCGCGTCGTTGCGCACCGCGGCGAGGTCGCGGCGGCCGTCGCCGTCGAGGTCGATCGCGCGGAACGGCGGCGCGGTCGCGCGCACGCGCAGCAGCGGGCCTCTGTCGGCGTCCGCGTCGTCGTCGCCGAACGGCAGCCGCAGCTGCAGTTCGTCGCGCGACAGCGACGCCGCGCCGTTGCCGTTGCGCGTGGCCCGGCCGGCCAGCGCGTTGCGCCGCGGCGGCAGCGCCAGCTCGACCTCGGCGCCACCCGGCCGCCACCACGTGGCGCCGTCGGGCCGCGGCAGCAGCAGGTCGTCGCGGCCGTCGCCGTCGACGTCGCCGCGCGCCTCGGCCAGCGGCAGCGCGAAGTCCGGATCCGCCGCCGGCCACACCAGCCGGTGCGCGAACAGCGGCCGCAAGAGCGGTGCGCCATCGGCATCGCGTTCGACCGCGACCACGCGTTCGGCGGTGCAGAGCACCAGCTCGCGCCCGGGGGCCTCGGTGGTGTCGGCCCAGGCGAACGCGATCACGTCGGTCTCGAGTCCGTACGGCGGCCGCGACGGCAGCGCCGCGAACGGCACCGCGCCGTCGCTGCGCAGGTGCAGCCGCAGTTCGCGGCGCCCGCTGGTCGTGTCGCGGCAGGCGAGCGTCAGGTCGGAACGGCCGTCGCCGTCGACGTCGCCGCGCAGCGTGCCGGTGATCACGACGTGCGGCGGCACCTGGATCGAGCACACGTCCGGTTGTTGCGGCGCCAGCAGCACCGCCGCGAGCCAGCCCGCGATCACGGTGCGACCTCGAGCAGCCGGTCGGCGTCGCCGCCGCCGACCGCGAACAGCCACAAGAGCCGGAAGCGCCAGGCGGCGGCGTTGCTGTGGTAGTGCACGAGGCCGAGCAGCAGCGACCACTCGCTGCGGCCGCGGTCGGCTTCGTAGGCGAACAGCGGCGGCAGCGAGACCTCGGTCAGTTCGCCGGCGCGCACCGACAGCGCCGCGTCGACCGCGAACGCGCCGGCGCCGCGCCGCACGTCGAGCCGCAGCCGTTCGGCGTCGGGCTGCCGGATCGCCGCCAGCAGGTCCTGCGGGTGGGCGACCGCGCGGCCGTCGACGGCCGCGATCAGGTCGCCGAAGCGCAGGCCCGCGGCGCGCCACGGGCTGTTGCGCGACATGCCGACCAGCACGGCGCCGCCGCCGGGCCCGAGCCCGGCCGCGCGCGCTTCGACTTCGGTGGCGGTGCGCAGCACGACGCCGACCCGGTCCTCTTCGCGGAAGCGCTCGACGACGGCGCGCGGCCGCGGCCGCACGCGCGCTGCCAGCGTCAGCCGCGTCTCCGCCTCACGCCCGGCGCGATCGACGACCAGCGTGACCGCGGTGCCCGGCGCCGCGTCGAGTTCGAGCTTCTGCCACTGGCTCGGCTGCTGCAGCGCGATCGGCGCGCCGTCGCCGAGCCGCGCCTCGAGCAGCAGATCGCCGACTTCGAGCCCGGCCGCGTCGGCCGGTGAGTTCTCGACGATCGCGGCGATGCGCAGCTGCGCCGGTTCGTCGAGCTTCGCGGCCAGCGTGTCGCGCGCGTCGTCGAGCACGAGCCCGGCGAACGTGCCGGGCGGCAAGGCGCGGCGCGCGGCTTCGTCGTCGGGCTCGGCCTGCAGATCGAGCGGTTCCTCCAGGTCTGCCAGCGGCGGTCGCTCGGGCAGGTCCGGCGACAGCGAGCACGCCGCGAGCCCGGCGAGCAGGAGCGTGGAGACGACGCGCATGCCGGCAGGCTAGCCGGCGTGTGGTGCCGAAACTGCACGTTGACCATGAAGCGGGCGGCGACCACGCTACGATCGAGGGAGCTGAGGCGTCCTGCCCCAAGACCGACGACCTTGGGGGGCGGCAAAGCCAGTGGATCGCGTGACATTGCCTTCTGCGACACTGGTGTTCCGCCGCAGCCGGTCGGAGTGATTGTCATGTCGCGAGGTGGTCCACCATGCCTCTGACCGCTGCGTATCGGCCGGGCCGCATGGCGGTCGCCGTTGCTGCATTCGGAGCGATTGCCTTGGTGGTTGCTGCAGGTGGTGGCCACGGACCTACTGCCGGTCGCGCCGGTCCGGTCGCTTCGGACGGCGAGCAGGCGCTCCTTGCCGATCTGGCTCCGAACTCCGCGAGTGCAGCGACGGTACTGCGGCGCGAGGGCGGGCCTGGAGAGGTCGGCCTATCGGTGACCACGGGGGAACCCGGAGGAGCGGCCAGCGGGGTCGGTCTGCCAGCACCTTCCGAACCATGGACGTCAGCGCCACGCAGTGACGAGGATCTGGCACGGTTGTTCCTGA
This sequence comes from Planctomycetota bacterium, assembly GCA_016794425.1. Taxonomy (GTDB): domain Bacteria; phylum Planctomycetota; class UBA1135; order UBA1135; family UBA2386; genus JAEUHS01. Next base: position 54,743 of record JAEUHR010000021.1, on the reverse strand, counting down.
CCGGGGACTACGCCGCACGCGACTTCGTGCGGCACGTGCTGCTGAATCCGGAGGACAGGCCTTTCGATCTGGGTGCCTATCGAGAGTTCGAAGACTTGGTTGCGAGCACTCGCAGTGCAAGTCGGCCGTTCCGAGACAGAATGAGGTCTCTCGCGCTGGCGGACCGAGAAGCGGTGATCAGGAACGCCGGGGATCGCCCACGCAACGTCGAGATCACCGCGGCCGAGCTTCGGTCCAGGGCCGAAGCGCTTGCCAAGCGGTTGTCGACCAGCAACAGGCAAGTCTCGGTGGAGGAAGCCATGCGCCTGATAGAGAACGGCGAGGCATTCTCCGTTCGCCTACCGCGCAACACTTCCTTCATCGATGGCAAGGTGTATCGCAATGGCGATTTCCGCGCGCTGGAGAACTTCGACCGAGCCTTCGATCTGCTGCAGCAGTTGGCGGTCGAAGAGGCGACTGTGATCGTAGGGTGGTTCGTCACCCACGGTTTCTGTAGTTTGGGCGCCGAGCTTCAAGCGTGCTTTGCCCGAATCCTCGAGGCATCGCCAAGAGACCTGGATCGGTAGAACCGCGGAGCCTGCCTTGCTCGGAACGGAAGCGCCGAGGTGGCACGCACCGCCCTGGTGCTGCAGGCGGTCCGCCGACCAGCACCCGGCACAGTCACATGCCGCATCGGAGGACCCCCACATGCACCGGCACTCGTGCTCGTTCGTCGCCTGGCTGCTGTCGCTGTTGCTGCTGACCGGCTGCCTCGAGTTCGACGCGCAGGACCTCACGATCGTGCACGACGCGAAGGCCGATCGCATCGACGTGCACGTTGTCTACCGCGGCCTGCACTGCGAGCGCGTGATCGGTCTCGGCGAGGATCCGCTGGCCAAGGCGCTGACCGACCTCGCCAGCGCGCGCGACGCGGGCTTCGTCTGCATCGGCAGGAACTGGCCGCTGCAGTTCGATCCGACGCGCGTCGTGCAGGGGCCGGCGGCGACGCTGCTGGCGCGCATCGACGTCGAGAACGGCAGCCTGTTCACCGACGCCGACGGCGTGTTGTGTGCGCAGCAGTTCGTGCGGATCCGCGAAGCGCGCGCGTTCCTGCAGCAGCTCGACACGCTGGTGGCGCTCGGGCTGCCGAAGCTGCTGGAGCAGCCGGTCGGCGAGGGCGGCACGCAGCACGAGTTCGACGACACCACGCGCGAGCTGCTGACCGAGTTCCTGCGCGGCGGCCAGCGGCTGTTGCAGGTCGAGCCCGGCCGCATCGAGATCCGGCTGCCGTGTTCGGACCGCGACCATCGGTGGGCCAAGGACCAGCTGTTCGAAGGGCTCGTCGAGCAGCTGATGGGCGAGCTGCGACCGCGGCTCGTCGCCGACGGCAAAGCCGTGCCGGCCGAACCCGTGATGATCGCGGCGTGCCGCACGAGCCCGACGTTCCGCTTCTTCGCCGACAACGAATGGTCGCTCGTGCGCGAGCCCGGGCTGACGCGCCTGGCGCTCGGCGTGAAGGGCGCGGACCTGCTGCCGATCCGCATCGCCGCCGGCGGCGACTACGACGACACGCTGCTGCGCGAACTGCGCCAGCGCGGCGAGCCGATCGACGAACGGCTCGGCGCCGACGAACTCGAGCGGCGCTTCACGGCGTTCCGCGGCCGCGACGCGGTGCTGCCGCCGCGGCTCGCCGAACGGCGCTGACGGCCGGCGTCAGGCAACCTGGCGCCGCCGCAGCGCGAACGCGGCCAGCGCCAGCGCGGCCACGAACCACGCCGCTGGCGCGACGACGGCGCTGGCGGCCCACGGCCAGAAGGCGTCGGCCGCGCCGCGTGCCGTGGCGGCCGCGAACGCGAGCGCCGAATCGTCGCGCAGGCCGGTCGGCAGATGGCTCGTCAGCAGCCAGCCGGCGTGCCGGCGCAGCGGGTCGCGCAGCAGTTCGGGGCCGAGCACGAACAACAGCGCCAGCGCCAGCGCGCGCGTCGGCCGCCGGACCAGCGTCGAGGCCGCGAGGCCGACGGCGCCGGTCGCGGCAAGCGGCAGCAGGCAGTGCCACAGGCTGCGCCAGAACACCGGCGCCGTGTCGGCGGCGGCGGCCAGCACCTGGCGGTCGCCGTGCCGGCTCACTTCCTCGAGGTCGCCGAAACCGAACCACAGCGCGGCGGCAGCGAGCGCCGCGCCCAGCATGGCCACGCCGCCGGCCGCGGTCGCGGCCAAGAGGGCGGCGAGTTTGCCGAGCAGCACGTGGCCGCGGCCGACCGCGCGCTGCAGCGTGTTGCGCAGCGTGTCGGCGGCGAGGTCGGCGGCGACCAGCTGGCTGCCGAGCCACAGCACGCACAGCGCGAGCACCGGCAGTGCTGCCTGCAGCGCGCGCGCGGCGGCGAGGTGGCCGCTGCCGCCGTCGGCGCTGAACAGCTCGCCGGCCGTGACCTGCTGCAGCGTCGCGGTGACGCGGCTGTGGTAGGCGAACGTGCTGCCGACCGCGAACAGCGCCGGCAGCGCGAGCAGTGCCAGCAGCGAACGGCCCGCGACCAGCGTGTGCAGTTCGTGCCGGAAGGCGCGCCAGACCGGCTGCGGCGGCGCCGTCGGTGGGACCGCGGCGGTCGCGATCGGGGTCGGCGGCGGCGGGCGCAGCGTGCCGCCGTGCGCCGCGTGCAGGTAGATCGCCTCCAGCGTCGCCGGCTCGGGTGCGAACGCGGTCAGTTCGCCTGCGGCCGCGAGTTCGCGCGCGACGTGGCCCGGCGCGCGGCCGTCCAGCGCCACCAGCGCGCGGTCGCCTTCGACCTCGGGCGCGAGGCCGAGGTCGCGCAGGCGCTGCACCAGCGCCGGCAGCGGCGTGCCGGCGACGACGTGGCGCGCGCCGAGCTGCGTGCGCAGCGCGGCCAGGTCGCCTTCGACCACCATCGCGCCGTCGCGCAGCACGCCGATGCGCGTGCACAGGCCCTCGAGTTCCTGCAGCAGGTGGCTCGACAGCAGCACCGCGACCCGTTCGTCGGCGCACAGCTGCCGCAGCAGCCGGCGCAGGTCGGCGATGCCCTCGGGGTCGAGGTTGCTGGTCGGTTCGTCGAGCAGCAGGAGCCGCGGTTCGCCGAGCAGCGCCTGCGCGATGCCGAGCCGTTGCCGCATGCCGAGCGAGAACGTGCCGACGCGGCGGTGGGCGACGGCGCCGAGGCCGGTGCGGTCCAGCGCGCGGCTCGCCGAGGCCAGCGCGAGCGACCGGCGCTGGCCCTGCAGCTGCGCCAGCCAGGCGAGGTTCTGCCGCGCGGTTGCGTGCAGGTGGAAGCCCGGCCGTTCGACCAGCGCCCCGACCGCCGCGCGCGCGCGGCACGGATCGCGCAGCGCGTCGACACCGAACACGCGGATGCTGCCGGCGCGCGGCCGCAGCAGGCCGAGGGCCAGGCGCAGCACCGTCGTCTTGCCGGCGCCGTTGTGGCCGAGGAAGCCGTAGCAGTCGCCGGGCTGCAGCGACAGCGACACGCCGCGGATCGCGGCCGCGCGGCCGTAGCGGAAGTCGAGCTGCTGCAGGTCGAGGGCGGTCACGGTCGGCGCGGGACGGAGGCTACGCGGTCTCGCCGTGCCGCGTGCATCCAGAACGTCGGGATCCTGACCGTCCGCCGAGGCGGCATCGCCCGGCCGGGGGCGTATCATCGCGAGCCCTCGGCTGCCCATGATCCAACTGCACCGCGCATTCGCGCGCACGGCGTCGCGCCGGCGCCATCTCGACGAAGGCAACCTGCTGCGCTCGCTGACGCTCGTGATCAACGGCGTGCCCGGCGGCATCAACCTCGGCCAGGGCGTCTGCGACCTCGACACGCCCGGCCCGCTGAAGCAGGGCGCGATCGCCTGCATCGACGGCGGCGACCGCCAGCTCTACACGCCGTACGCGGGCCTGCCGGACCTGCGCGCCGCGATCGCGCGCAAGCTGCAGCGGCACAACCGCCTGCCGTTCGAGGCCGCGAACGTCGCCGTCACGACCGGCAGCAGCGGCGCGTTCTTCGCGGCCGGCATGACGCTGGTCGAACCGGGCGACGAGGTCGTGCTGTTCGAGCCGTTCTACAGCTACCACTGGACGACGGTGCCGCTGTTCGGGGCGCGGCCGGTCGCGGTGCCGCTCGACCGCGCGACGCTGGCGTTCGATCCGGCCGCGCTGAAGAAGGTGCTGTCGCCGAGGACCCGCGCGGTCGTCGTCAACACGCCCGGCAACCCGTCGGGCAAGGTCTGGACGCGCGGCGAGCTCGAGGCGCTCGCGAACGTGCTCGACGGCTCCGACGTGCTGGTGCTGACCGACGAGGTCTACGAGTACATGTGCTTCGACGGCCGCGAACACGTGTCGCCGGCGGCCGTGCCGGCGCTGGCCGCGCGCACGCTGACGATGAACTCGTTCAGCAAGACGTTCTCGGTCACCGGCTGGCGGATCGGCTTCCTCGCCGGGCCGGTCGAGATCGTCGAGAAGTGCGGCATCGTGTTCGACCAGATCGAGGTCTGTGCCGCGCGGCCGATGCAGCGCGGCGTGCAGAAGGCGCTCGAACAGCTGCCCGACTCGTTCTACCGCGAGCTGCAGCAGGGCTACCAAGAGAAGCGCGACCGGTTCTGCGCCGCGCTGCGCGACGCCGGCTTCGGCTTCACGGTGCCGCAGGGCGCCTACTACGTGCTGGCCGACTACGGCAAGGTGTTCGGCGACCTCGACCCGCACGCGGCGGTGCTCGAGATGATCCGCCGCATCGGCGTCAACGCGGTGCCCGGCCACCTGTTCTTCGCCGACCCGCGCGGCGTGCGTTCGATGCGGTTCCAGTTCGCGGTCGAGCGCGCGGTGCTCGACCAGGCCGCCACCCGTCTGCGGAGCCTTGCCAAGTGAAGATCCCGTCCGTCGCTGCGGCGCTGTTGTTCGTCGTCGCGTTCGTCCGTGCGCAGGAACCCGAACCCGAGGCCGGGCTCGTGGCGCTGCACCAGGCGCTGCTCGACGCGTCCTGCGACGCGGTGGTACTGAACGTCGCCGCGCACCCCGACGACGAGTCGTCGCGCACCAACACGATCCTGCGCCGCAAGTACGGCATGCGCGTCGTCACCGCCTACACGACCTACGGCGACGGCGGCCAGAACGCGATCGGCCGCGAGATCGGGCCGGAACTCGCCCACCTGCGCGTGCGCGAGACGCTGCGCGCCGCGGCGCTGATGGACGTCGAGGTGCACTGGCTCGGCATGGACGACTTCGGTTTCAGCAAGACGCTCGAGGAGACGCTGGCGAAGTGGGGGGAGGACTCGTTGCGCAATGCGATGCGTGAGATCGTGGGCATGGTCGACCCCGACTTCGTGATCACGAACCACAGCCTCACGCAGGGCCACGGGCACCACCGTGCGACGTTCTGGGCGATCCAGGAGGTGCTGAAGGAGAGCGCCGCGCACGGCCACTACGTGCCGTTGGTCGCGCGCAGCAAGGTGGAGGAGGCGCAGTGGATCGTCGATCCCGCCGAACTCGAACCGGCGCGCGGCGAGACCTACGCGCGGCTGGCGCACCGCGCCTGGACGCAGCACGTGACGCAGGGGCCGTGGGGGGCGCACAACCCGCTGCAGGTGGGCAGGGATTGGTGGCGCGTGGCGAACGCGGACATGCGCGCGACGCAGGCGCCGGCGAGCGGCGGCGACGTTCCGCCGATGCCGGAGTGCTGGCTGCGACCCCGCTCGAGTCCTGGCCTGCCGGTGGGTGCAGCGACCATGCCCCCCGACCAACTGAAGGCTGCCGTTCGCCAGGCGCGGCGGGCGAACGACGGCGGCGATGCCGACTACTCGGTGCGGGGGCTCAACACGCTCCTGCGCTTCACGACGGCGCTGGATCGTGTGCTCCTTGCTCTCAGCGGGGTTCGGATCGAGACCTGGCTCGACGGCGATGAGGTCGCAACCGACAAGGACGGCAGGATCCACGTCGTCGTGCACGGCGCCGAGAAGGTGCAGGATCTGAAGGTGTCGTGCGGCGACCGCGCAGGCGAACCCGTGACACAACCGGTGCGCGCGATGGTGTTCGACGGCCTGCCCGTGTCGCCGGCGATGACGCCGCAAACGGCTCTCGACTCCATGCCTGCTTCCTCGCCCACGTCGCCGGGGCCGGCTGGCCGCTACACCGTCTCGTTCCCGTGCGAGCCGCCGACCGGTGGGCCGGAGCCGCGCTTCGCGACCGTGTCGGTCTCGTTCACGCTCGACGGCGAACCGATCACCGTCGAGCGCCGGCTGCCGTACACGCCCGTTCCCCCGGTCGAACTCGCCTGGGACCGCGAGGTCGTCATGGTGCCGGCCGGCCGCACCGTCGAGCGCGTGTTCAGCGTCGTGGTCACCGGCCACGGCGACCGCGAACTGCAGGCGCCGGTGCGGCTGTCGCTGCCGCCGGGCATCCAGGCGGTGCCGATCCCGTCGCGGCTGTCGCTGACCGCCGAGCATCCGCAGGCGCGCCTGCTGGTGCGCGCGACGATCGCCGCCGACGAACTGACCGCGGACGCCGGCATCGAGGTCGGCCTCGGCGAGTTCGCGCAGCGCATCCGCGTGGTGCCGATCGACGTGTCGGTGCCGCCGGGGCTGAAGGTCGCGCTGGTGCGCGGCCCCGACGACTCGACCGAACGCGCGCTCGCCGACCTCGGCGTCGCGTTCACGGCGCTCGATCGCGATGCGCTGGCGCTGGTGCGGCTCGACGAGTTCACGACCGTGCTGCTCGACATCCGCGCCTACCACCACCGGCCCGAACTCGCCGAGGTGCGCGACCGGCTGCTGCAGTTCTGCCGCAGCGGCGGCCGCGTCGTCGTGATGTACCACAAGTCCGGCGAGTGGAACGAACGCAAGGGCCACCCGCTGCTGGCGCCGTTCCCGCTGACCGTCGGCGGCGACCGCTGCACCGAGGAGGATGCCGCGGTGACGCGGCTCGTGCCGGACCACCGGCTGCTGCAGCACCCGCACGCGATCGGCGACGCCGACTTCGCCGGCTGGGTGCAGGAGCGCGGGCTCAACTTCCCGAAGACCTGGGACACCGCGTGGACGCCGCTGCTGGCGATGCGCGACCGCGGCGAAGAGAAGCCGCACGAAGGCGCGCTGCTGCACACGCGCTACGGCCAGGGCGACTTCGTCTACTGCTCGCTGGCGTTGTACCGGCAGCTGCGCATCGGCAACGCCGGTGCCGCGCGCCTGCTCGTCAACCTGCTCGCGAAGTGACGGCGCGCCGCGGTCAGCGGTCGCCGCCGCCGCGCCGCGCGGCGAGCTGCGCGCGCAGTTCGGTCAGTTCGGCTTCGAGCCGGTCGACGCGTTGCTGCAGCGACGGCGTGCCGATCGGCGGTGCCGATGCCGGCGCCGCCGCGCGTTCGAGCTGCTGCACCAGCAGCAGCACGCCGGCGAGCTGGTCGCGGTAGCCGCGCAGCAGCAGCAGCCGTTCGTCGGCCGCGAACGCGACCAGCTGTGACGCCGCCGCCGCCGGCATCGCCGTCGCGACGTGCTGGCGCAGCGCGTTGGCCAGCGCGCGTGCGTCGGTGTGCCGCAGGTCGACGGCGGTCACGGCGAGTTCGCGCCAGCGTGGCCGGCGCAGGATCTCGTCGGGCGTGCGCCATGGCAGCAGCAGCGCGGTGCGCGGGTCCTCGAGCGGCAGCACCTGCCAGATGCCGCGCGGTTCGTCGAGCGGCAGCGCGGCGAGCCCGCGGGCGGCCAGCAGCGCGGCGAGCAGTTCTTCGGCGCCGAGTGCGTCGAGCGCGAGCTGCTTCTGCAGTACGAAGCTGCCGGCGCGCTGCACGACCGCCGGATCGTAGAGCAGGTTGCGGCACAGGAACGCCGCGTTGGCCTCCAGCAGCTCGGCGACCGTGAACTCGCCGGCCGGCAGCACGAGCCCGTCCTTGTTGGCGACGATCGCGCCGTGCTGCGCGGCGCGCGCGGCCGCCGGCGGCTGGGCCGGCAAGGCGACCGCGATCAGCAGCGCCGCACTGGGGAAGCGGGGCACGGGCTCACCGTTCCTCGCCCGCCTCCGCGGCCTTCAGCTTCTTCTCGAGCGACGCGACGCGCCGTTCGAGTGCCTCGATGCGATCGGTGGTGGCGCGCTGCGCCTCCGGCGGTGGCGGCACGTCGCACTGGCGGACCATGTCGATCGCCAGCGCCACCTGATCCTGCATGCCCGTCACGAGCACCGAACTGATGTTGCCGACGCTGCCGATCGTCAGCGGCGAACCGGGGCCGCCGGTGCTGGCGAAGAACGGCCGCAGCGCGTTGACCGCGATCGGCGCGTTGATGTGCTTCAGTTCGACCACCGTGCTGACCGGCATGCGCAGGGTCGGCTGCGCGAGGATCTGCTCGGGCGTGCGCCGCACGGCACGGTTCAGGATCTCGCGGCCGCGCGGGCCCTCCATGGCGAGGATCTCGTAGACGCTCTTCTTGGCATCGAGTTCGGTCAGCACGAAGCCGCCGCGGGCCAGCATCGTCGACAGCAGCTCGATGCAGCCGTCGTGGTCGACCTCGATGCGATTCTGCGTGCGGATCTCCTGCCGCGGGCACGACGCGAGTTCCTGGGCGCTGCTGAGGATGTTCCAGCCGAGGTGGCTGGCGCAGCGGTCGACGAACTCGGTGAGCTTGGTTTCACCGGCTTCGAGCACGAACGGTCGGCCCTTGGCCTCTTCCTGTTGGGCGGCGAGTGCGGGCAGCAGAGTCAGTACGAGCAGAGCGGCGGTCTTCATTCGGGTTCCTCCAGGGGCCGGCTCGGACGGAACGGAGCTGGCCGTTCTTCCCGCGGGACGCGGCCGTGGGGCGTTGACCCCCGGTGGCGTGGCGCGGACGCTGTTCAGGCCCGTCGTCCGGCTCCGTCGCAGCGCCCCATGCCCATCCCTCGATCCTGCGCGTCCTGGTCGGTCCTCCTGTTGTCCGCCACCCTGGCCGCGCCGCTGTCGGCGCAATGCACGAACGTCTGGCTGCCCGGTGCCGTCCCCGGCGTCGACGGCGGCATCTTCGCCGCCGTGCAGTGGGATCCGGACGGGGTCGGACCGGTCCCGCCGCGGTTGGTGATCGCCGGCACGTTCACGCAGGTCGACGGGGTGCCGTGCGCGCGCATCGCCATGCAGGATCCGGTCACGGGCGCCTGGTCGCCGCTCGGCGCCGGGCTCGACCAGGGCGCGTGGGCCCTGTGCGCGCTGCCGAACGGTGACCTCGTCGTCGGCGGTTGGTTCGCGCATGCGGGTGGCACGCCGGCGGCGGCGATCGCGCGGTGGGACGGCACGACGTGGTGGCCGTTCGGCACCGGTGCGTCGAGCTCCGTCGACGCGCTGACCGTGCTGGCCAACGGCGACCTCGTCGCCGGCGGCAGTTTCCAGACGATGGATGGCGTGGCCTGTGGTGGCATCGCGCGGTGGAACGGTGCGACCTGGGCCAGCCTCGGGTTCGCCGGTGGCCTCGGCGTGCGCCGGCTGTTGGCAACGGCGAACGGCGACCTGGTCGTCGCCGGCGCGTTCGCGCAGGGCGGCCTGAACCGCATCGCGCGGTGGAACGGCACGACCTGGTCGAACCTCGGCGGCGGCGCCAGTGCGATCGTGTTCGACGTCGTCGAACTCGGGAACGGCGACCTGCTCGCCGGCGGCAACTTCGCGCAGATCGGTGGGCAGGCTGCGACGCGGCTCGCGCGCTGGAACGGCAGCGCGTGGTCGGCGGTGCCGTCGAGCTTCGGCTTCGGCGTGTGGTGCTTGCAGCTGCTGGCGAACGGCGACGTGCTGGCGATCGGCGCGCCGTCGAACCAGCAGCACCGCATCGACCGCTGGGACGGCGTGTCGTGGACCAACCTCGGCAGTGGTCCCGGCATCGTCTCGGTCGCGGGCAGCCTCGAGCTCGCCAACGGCGACCTCGTCGTCGCCGGTCCCTTCACGGATTTCGCCGGCGTCGCGGCGCCAGGCCTCGCGCGATGGAGCCCAGGCGGCTGGAGCGCGTGGTGGACGAGCAGTGCCTTCGGCGCCGGCTTCGACGGCAGCGTGAAGGCGCTCGCCGTCGCCGCGAACGGGGACGTCGTCGCGGCGGGCAGTTTCGTCACGGCCGGTGGCGTGGTCGCCAACCGCATCGCCCGTTGGGACGGCACCGCCTGGACTGCCCTCGGCAGCGGCCTCGACGGTCCGGCCAACGCCGCCGTGTTCCTGCCCGACGGCAGCCTCGTCGTCGCCGGTTCGTTCACGACTGCCGGCGGTGTGCCGGCGGCCGGCCTCGCCATCTGGGACGGCGTCGCTTGGTCGCAGTTGGGTGGTGGGGTGTTCCTCGGCGAGGTGCAGGCCCTGGCGGTGACGCCCGACGGCTACCTCGTCGCTGGTGGGCGGTTCACGCCGGACCTGGCGCTGCTGCAGACGTGCATCGCGCTGTGGGACGGTGCCAGCTGGAGCGCCCTCGGCAGCGGCATCACTGGCGCAAGCCTGCCGGTCGGGGCCGCGGCCACGGTGAACTCGCTCGCGGTGCTGGCCAACGGCGACCTCGTCGCCGGCGGCTTGTTCACCGAGGCGGGTGGCGCGCCGGCGCTCTGCATCGCCCGTTGGAACGGCATCGCCTGGTCGCAGTTCGGGGCCGGGGCCAACGGCTCGGTACTCGCGTTCGCGGAACTCGCCAGCGGCGACCTGATCGTCGGCGGCGCGTTCGACGTCGCCGGTGGCGCCCCGGCCAGCCGCATCGCCTTCCTGCACGTCGCGAGCTCGACCTGGGTGCCGCTCGGTGGCGGCACCGACCAGCCGGTGCGCGCTGTCGCCGTGACGCCGAACGGCGACGTGATCGCGGCCGGTGACTTCACGATCGCCGGTGGCACACCCGCCAGCCGCATCGCGCGGTGGAACGGCAACACGTGGTCGCCGATCGCGGGCGCCGATTGGCCAGTGTACTGCCTGCAGCGTGTGGCCGGTGACGACCTCGTCGCCGCTGGCGACTTCACCACCGTCGGTGGCGTCGTGTCGCCGCGCATCGCGCGTCTCACGACGACGTGCCCCGCGAGCGCCGTCGCAGCCGGTCTCGGCTGCCCGAGCAGCGGCGGCAACAACCTGCTGGTCGCGGCATCGCCGCCATGGGTCGACGCGACGTTCCACACGGTCGGCACCGGCCTGCCGACCGTGGCGATCGTCGCCACGCTGACCAGCTTCTCGTCGATTCCGCAGGGAGCCGTGCCGCTGGCGCTCGCGTTCCCGCAAGCGGGCCCCGGCTGCGACGTGCTGGTGGCGCCGGACATCCTCGGCGCCCTCGTGACCACGACCGGCAGCGCCGCGTCGGCGATGTACCTGCCGAACGTGCCGCCGCTGGTCGGCATGACGTTCTTCCACCAGATGGTGCCCATCGAACTCGACGGCAGCGGCGCGTGGGTGTCGGTCACGGCGACGAATGCGCTCTCGATCACGCCAGGCGCGTTCTGACCGGCCGCCGTCGGCCCGTTGCGGGCGTGCGCGTCAGTACTCGCCGATGCGCTTGCTGCGCACGAAGTTCGTCAGCAGCCGGAAGGCCGACAGGTCGGGCACGCTCTCCTTGGCCAGCTTGTCCTGCTTCCAGTAGGCGGCGTTGCGCGTCTCGCGCCAGCGATCGAACGACAGCCCCATGTGGTCGACGGCATAGGCCTGGCGATCGGCCGTGGTCTTCAGGTCCTTCGCGGTCGCGAGGCCCTGCAGGTCGAAGTGGTTGGCCGAGTCGAACAGCACACCGTGGCCGCAGAAGAACCACGCGGCGAGGTTGCCGTTGCCCCAGCGCTCGGCGGCGTCGGGGCTGTCGATCAGCACCTCGCACCACTCGGGATCGAGCACGTCGATCAGGTGGGCGCCTTCGAGGTGGTAGATCGGCACGACGGCCGGCGGGAACACGCCGGTCAGCAGCGGGCTGTCGGCGGCCGGCATCGCGCGCACGTCGTCGAGCACCTGGTCGCGCGTGCGCGCCTGCTGCACGACGCCCTCCTGCACGCGCGCGATCGTCTCCGACAGCGCCCAGCACGAACCGAACAGCGAGCCGCCGGTGCGCACGAACCACTGCAGCGGCAGCAGGTCCTTGGCCGCGATCTTGCCGGTGCAGTTCGACACGAAGATCGCCTCCGGGTGGATGCCGCAGCCCGGCACCTCGCCGGCGGCGGTGGTGCGGTGCGCGATCTTCAGTTCGGCGAGCAGCTGTTCGATGTGGTCGCCTTCGCTGGTCAGCACGACGACGTCGAGGCCGTCGTAGATCTCGCTGTCGGGCACCGCGTAGCCGTACTTCTTCAGCTTGTCGAGCGACTCCTCGCGGTCGACGAAGCGGTGCGTCGCCTGGTTCGCGGTCCACCACGTGCGCCAGGTCTTCTCCTTGGCGTCGAACGACCATTGGTTCGACATCGTGCGCAGCGCCATGTGCGCGGCGCCGGCGACCACGGGTTCGGCGTCGGCCAGCATGCCGATCAGCGGTTCGACCGCCTCGGCGCGGTTCCAGTGCATCAGGCCGACCACGGCAGCGCCGCGGTGCGTCCACTGCTTGTCGGTCAGCAGTTTCTGCAGGGGAGCCAGTGCGGCGTCGGCGTCGGTGCGGCCCAGCGAGACCGCCGCGCAGCAGGCGAGTTCCCAGCGCGGATCCGCCAGCAGGCCGACCAGCGTCTCGGTCGCGCCGACGACGCCCGAACGGCCGAGCCGCACGACGGCGCGTTCGCGCACCGCGGCGTCACGATCGGAGCGCGCGATGCCGCAGAGCCACTGCACCGCGGCCTCGGTCGTCGGCGGCCGCAGCGCCGCCACCGCCTCGACCAGCAGCATCTGCACGCGGCCCGAGGTCTCGCGCTCGAAGTGGGCCAGCGCCGCTGCCAGCGCGTCGTCGCCGGCGACCTCGCGCAGCGCCTTCGCCGCGGCCGCACGCGCCGCGGGGTCGCGCGAAGACAGCACCGGCTGCAGCGCCGCGACCGCCTGCTTGCCGTCGAACACCGGCCGTTCGCCGGTCGCCAGCAGCGCGCAGAGCCGCGCGCGGCGCACCGCGGCCAGCGGGTCGTCGCCGGCGGCGCGCAGCGCATCGGCGGCGCGGCCGGCGCGGTCGTCGTGGCCTTCGGCCAGCGCCGCGGCCGTGGCGCGCAGCAGGCGCCGTTCGACGACGTCGTCCTGGCGCGCGCCGCGCAGCGCGTCCTGCAGCACCGCGAGGTCCTCCGCGCGCGGCGCCGCGGCGACCGCTTCGAGCGCGCGGCAACGCACCACCAGGAACGGCTCCGCCAGCAGCGTGCGCAGCGCGGCGGTGCGGTCGGCGGCGCACTCGAGCCACGCGACCGCGGCCGCCTCGCGCAGCGGCGCTTCCTCGGCGCGCAGCAGCTTCGTCAGTTTGTCGGCGTCGGCCAGCGCGGGCTGGCGGCGGTTGACCAGCGCCAGCGTCTCGAGCGCGCGCACCTGCGTCTTGCCCTTGGCCTTCTTGTGCACCGTCGCCGCGGCTTCGGCCGGGTCGACGGCACCGGCCGCGTGCGCGGCGGCGATGCGGACCCGCGCGACGTCGCCGTCGAGCGCCAGTTCGAGCAGCGGCTTCAGTGCCGCCTTGCAGCGTGCCTTGCCGAGCGCGATCGCCGCGCGCTCCTGGATCTCCCAGTCCTTGTCCTTCAGCAGCGGCAGCAGCAGGCGTTCGGCGTCGGTGCGGTCCGGTGCACCGAGTGCGTCGATCGCGGCCAGCCGCTTGTCGAGGTCCTTGCCGCGCAGGTCGGCTTCGAGCGCCGGGGCCTGCGCCAGCGCCAGTGCCGCGGTGCAGCAGAACACGAAGGCAATGCGTGGGTTCATCGGTCGACGTTCTCCGGCAGGATCGGCGTCAGCTCGAAGCGCTGGCTCAGGATCCACTGGCCGATCTTCTTGGTGCTGTCGCCGGACTGGTAGCGCTTCAGTGTGTTGGCGAACAGCCAGACCTGGTCGCCGACCGTCTCGGCCGTCGTGACCTGGAATTCGTCCCAGACGTAGTGGTAGTAGCGGACCGTCGTCGTGACCGCACCGGGGCTCACGTAGGCCTCGCGCGACTCGCGGCGGACCGGCTCCGAGTTGACGACGAGACGGCGCCACTCGCCTGTGTCGTAGCCGGGACGGCGCAGGGTCTCGGTGGCGATCTGGACCAGCTCGGGATCGGTCGACGCCGCAGCCGGCATGCGCACCGCGTCGAGCGTTGCGACGGCGAGCTGCCGCAGCTGCGCGATCGCGTCGGTGATCGCCTTGCCCTGTTCTTCGCGTTCGGCGGCGACCTTGCCGTCCATCAGTTCGTCGTGCAGCTGCGCCATCGCCAGGGCCTGCTCGGCCGCTCGCATGCGGGCCATGTTCTCGTCGAAGCGTCCCTTGCCGAGGATCCGGTTCGTGACCTGGTCCTTGTCCTTCGCGTCGGTCGCCAGGATCCAGCGCGCGAGGTCGACGCCGGCGCGGACCTCGGCCTGCAGCCGGTCGGCGACGGTGCGCGTCGCGGTCACGAGGTTGCGGTCGCGCAGGTCCAGCAGCCAGTGCCGCAGGCGCTGCACGTGCTGCTGGTCGACGGCGGCGTTCTGCGCCGCCGCGGTCAGGAACTCGAGGTCCTGCGGGATCTCGGTGTCGCGCCAGCGGCGCACCTCGCCGGCCCAGGCGCGCAGCTGGTCGGCGTCGTGCGGCCACGACAGGGCGCCCGGCACGGCGCCGTCGTCGTACTTGCGGTCGAGTTCGGCGAGGCGGCGTTCGACGTCGCCGCCGGCGGCCTGGTCCTGCGCCAGCTGCTGCATCGCCGCCGTGAAGCGCGAGCGGAACTCGGCGAAGCGTGCGGCGACCGGCTGCACGTCGGCCGCGTCGGCGGGGAAGCGCGCCAGCCGCTGTTCGAAGTCGGCGATCTCCTTCTCGCAGCTGCGTACGCGGAACTGGTCCTGCAGGTGCTGGCGCGACAGCAGCGAGAAGTTGTGCAGCGCATTGCCGATCTCCTTGTCGAGCTGCGCCAGTGCCGCGGCGTCGTAGGTGGCCGCGGTCCCGGCGGCCGCCGGCGCCTTCGCCTTCTGCTTCTGTTCGACCTTCTGCCGCACTGCGGCGAGCCGCGTGTTGGCGTCCTGCCAGTGCTGGTCGCGGCCCTGGCCGACGGCATTGAGGCGCTTCTGCGCCCAGTTCAGGTCGTTCAGCAGCGTGGTCGCGGTCGCGGCGTCGCCGGGCTGCAGCTTCGCCTCCTGCTGTTCGACGCGTTCGATGCGCGACACGGCCTGTTTGACCAGCGGATCCTGCGCGGCGGCGGGCGCGGCGAGCAGCGGCAACAACGGCAGGACGAACGGAACGGCGAGGCGGGCGTGCACGCGGCGATGGTAGCGCGCGCGGTCAGGGTCGCCACGGCGGCGGCAGCAGGCGCCGTTTGCCGTCCTGGCTGCGCGGTGCCGCGGCGCCGTCGGCGGCCGCGAAGTCGCGGTCCCACAGCTGGCAGGTCACTTCCTTGTGGCGCTGGTCGAGCCCTTCGCAGTAGTTCGTGAACAGGCAGCGGCGCACTTCCGCACCGCGGCCGAGCCGCATCTTGAGCCACCAGTCGGGATCGGCCAGGCTCTGGCGTGCGGCAGCGATCAGATCGGCGTGGCCGGCGCGCAGGATCGCCTCTGCCTGGGCGAAATCGCAAATGCCGCCGGCCGCCACGACCGGCGTCGGGTGGCCGGCCGCGCGCACCGCCGCGCGCACCGCGGCCGCGAGGTGCACGTTGCGGCCGAACGGCCCGCGGTGGTCGCTCCTGACGGTCGGCATGCACTCGTGGCCCGACGGGCCGGTGTACGGATAGGCGGCCTCGCCTGTGTGCGGCTGCTTCGCGTCCTCGAACCGACCACCTTTGCTGATCGACAGGAAGTCGAAGCCGGCGGCGGCGAACGCGGTGCCGTGGCCGATCGCGTCGTCGATGCGGCTGCCGCCGTCGATCACCTCGTCGCCGAGGAAGCGCGTGCCGACCACGAAGTCGCGGCCGACGCGGGCGCGCACCGCGGCGAACACCTCGAGCGGCAACCGGCGGCGCGCGGTCGGCGAGCCGCCGTAGCCGTCGTCGCGGACGTTGGTGCGCGACAGGAACGACGCCATCGTGTAGGCGTGCGCGTAGTGCAGCTCGACGCCGTCGAAGCCGGCGTCGCGCGCGCGCAGAGCGGCGAGCGCGAACAGGTCCGGCAGCACGCGCGGCAGTTCGCGCACGTGCGGCTGGTGCAGGTCGTTGACCTCGTCGCGCTGGCCGAACGCGCAGTCGCGGAACTCGCGCGGCGTCAGGATCGCCTGCAGTGCCGCGTCGTCGCAGGCGGCGAGCTGCGCACGCACCGCGGCGTCGTCGGCCGCGGCGGCCGCACCGAAGCGCTCGCGCACGGCGTCGCGGTGGCGGTCGGTCAGCGCCAGGAAACGCGCGAAGAACTTCGCCTTCTCGGGCCGGCGCCGGATCGCCAGGAAGTCGATGATCTGCAGCAGGAGCCGCGTTGCGCCGCCGCTGCGCTCGCGCACGACGCGCACGAGGTCGCGCAGGCCGGGCACGAAGCGGTCGTGCGAGGCGCGCAGCAGCGGACCGCTCGGCACGTCGCGGATGCCGGTCGCCTCGACGACCAGCACGCCGGGACGGCCGTCGGCGAAGCGGCCGTACCAGTCGAGCACGTTCGGCGTCACGAAGCCGTCCTCGCTGGCGCGCCACGGCACCATCGCCGGCACCCACGTGCGCGATGCGACCTGCACGGGGCCGACCGCGAGCGGCCGGAACAGCAGCGCGCGCGCCGCCTCGTCGGCGCTCGGCCAGTGCGCCGGCGGCAACGCGTGGCGGACCCGCGGTGCGTCGGTCATCCGCCCTTGCTGCGCTTGGGCGGCTCGCGGAAGCCCTTCGGCGCACGCCGCATCTGGCCCATCGTCTGCGGCGGTTGCTCGAGCCCGAGCGCGTACCACTGCATGTCGAACGCCTGCATCGCCATGCGGGTGCGGTTCTGCAGCCGCAGCAGGTTGTCCTTGGTCGGCGCGCTGGTCGCGTCGCGCTTCAGGTAGGCGGCCAGCACGGCCTGCGCCTCGTCGGCGCGTTCGGACTTGTGCAGCATCCACGCGTAGGTGTTGTGCAGCAGCGCGTGCTTCTTGTTGACCGCGGCGGCGAGCTGCAGCACCTGCAGCGCGCGAGTCGGGTCGTTCTTCTTCCAGTGGATGCAGGCGAGCAGCAGCCGCGCGTCCGGGTTGCGCAGCGACGCGCCGGACAGCAGGGTGACCGCCTTGTCGGTGTCGCCGCTGTGCCACGCCAGCATGCCCATCTGTCCCAGCACCTGGCCGCGCAGCAGCGGGATCCACTTGCCCATCGGCAGCAGGTCTTCGAGGCTCTGCATGGCCGGCACCCACAGGCCGGCCTCGACCTGCTTCTGCACGCGCGCCAGGGCCGGCTGCAGCCGCCGCGCGAGGCGCCGCGCCAGCAGCACCCAGGCGACGAACGCGACCACCAGCGCGAACAGGATGCCCCAGCCCCAGTGCCACCAGTCGAGGAGCCAGCCGCCGAGACCGAACAGCAGGCCGATGGCGCTGCAGAGAAGAAGGGAATACACGCGCGTCGGGTCGGGGAAGAGGGGCGGGCAGGATACGGGATCCGCCGGCCGTGTTCGAATCCGCGTTCGGTCGAGTCCGCGGCCGCAACGACCCGACGTCCGATGGCGTGGCGCCCGCCGAGGTGGCGAAGGGATGCCATCGGCAGCAGGGGTCGGAGCATACGGGAACAACCGGAAATGGTTGTGGAGTCTGGTATCAACCGAAACCGGTTGTAGCATGCCGAGGATGAAGCACCGTGTGGCGATGTCGGGTGACCTGGTGCATTCCCGCGGCACCCAGGATCGACGGGACGTGCCGACGCGATTGGGGCGAGCGATGGCACACTTGTCCGAGCGGTTCGCGTCGGTACTGCTCGCGCCACCAGTGATGACGCGCGGGATCGACGAGTTCTCGGCGGTGTTCCGCGCCCCCGGCGAGGTCTTCGACTTCACGGTCGCGCTCAACGAGCAGATCTGGCCGCTGCGGTTCCGGGTCGGGGTCGGGGTCGGCGCCATCGATGTCGCCGAACGGTCGCGCAATGCGGCCCGAATGGACGGTCCGGCGTTCCACCGTGCCGCAGCCGCGCTGACGCGGGCGCGCGACACCGAGACGACGTTCGCGATCGAAGCGCCGGACGCCGCCGAATCGGACATCCGCGCGATCGAGGCACTGGCGCTCGCGCACGCGACGATCGCCGATTCGTGGACGCCGGCAGTGGCGCGCATCGTCGTCGCGTTGCGACGATGGCCGACCGGGTCGGCCGCCGCGCGGGAACTCGGGATCACGCAGCAAGCCGTGTCGCGGGCTCGTCGCCGTGCCTCGCTCGCGGTGCTACAGGTCGTCGAACGGGCGACTGCCGACCTGATGGCATCGCGGGTGCAGCTGGTCGGTGCCGAAGGAGGTCGATGATGCGGGCCCAGGAGCAGCCGTCGTTGCAGCAGATGCTGCCGCTGATCGAGGACTGGCGTTGGCAACTCGTCGTCCTGCTGGCCGGGTTCCTGCTGCTCGTGGTCGGCAGTGACCTGTTGATGCGGTGGTTCGTGGCCAGGCACGTGCCGGCGCCGGCACGTCAGGACCCCGAGCAGCCGCAGTCGCCGACAGACCACACCGGTGTCGGCCGCGTGATCGGCAAGTGCGAGAACCTGCTGGTGTTCGCACTCGTCCTGTTGTGCAGCTTCGAAGGACTGGGCCTGGTGCTGGCAGCCAAGTCCATCGCCCGGATGGACGCGATGCGGAAGAACCCCTCCTACTACCTGGGCGGGACCCTGCTCAACTTCGTCTGGTCCCTGTTCGTCTCGCTGGCCCTGCGGCTCATCGTGTTCGGGCCGCCCTGAAGCAGGTGTCGAGCCGGCCAGAGTCGACCGTCGTCCTGCCGCCGCAGCTCAGTCTTCGACCCAGGTGCCGACGAAGCGGTGCGCGACGTAGCTGGTGAACTTGCCCGGCGCCAGCAGGTTGAGTTCCCAGCCGTGCAGCGAGCCGTCTTCGCTGAGCGCACGCGTCGCGAACAGCTCGAGGTCGCCGACGGTGGTGCGGTCGGCGCTGTCGTACATCGCGTCGACGGCCCAGACCGTGGCGCCGCTGTGCACCGAGATCATCTGCGTGCGCATGCCGAGGTGAGGCGGCGTGTAGGCGCGCCAGGCGGTGACGGTGCCGACCAGCACGCCGTCGAGCGCGTAGCGTTCGCACAGGCGCACCATCGCGTCGGTCGACAACCGCCCGCGGCGGATCGATGCGTTGAGCTCTTCGGCTTCGCGCGCCGACTCCGGCAGCGGCACGACCTCGAACCGCCGCAGCTTCTGCAGCGCCGCTACGAACGCGTCGCGCACCTGCGCGCAGTCGGCCTGCACGCCGGTTTCGTGTGCGAACGGCAGCACCATGATCCGGCGCACGTTGGCGAGGTCGGCGGGTTCGGCGAGGTAGCTGTTGATCGGCTTCTCGGCCAGCGGCCGTTCGATCTGGCAGCCGGCGAACGGCAGCGCGGCGGCGAGCGCCAGCAGGCAGAGCGGGGCGCGCATCACTGGTTGCCCGGCGGCGGGGCCGCGGCCTCGGTGGCGGTGCGTTCCGACGGATCGAGCGAACGGCGCAGGCCGTCGATCTTCGCCAGCAGGTTCAGTTGTTCGAGTTTGGCCTTCTCGATCGACAGGCTGAGGATCCGCGCCTCGAGCTCGCGGCGGCGCTGCCGCAGCAGTTCGGTCTCGGCCTCGGCCTGCGCGCGCAGCGCCTTCTCCTGCTGCAGCGACGAGCCCTCGTTGGCGAGCTGGTTCTTCAGGTTCTGGTTCTCGGCCAGCACCTGCTGCAGACGCTTCTCGACCTGCGCGTGGGTCTCCTTCAGCGTCTTGAACTCGCTGAGCAGCAGGTTCTGCTTCGGGCCCCAGTCCATCTCCGTGTTGATGCCGGCCTGCGCGAGGCTGCCCGCGTAGCCGTCCAACGGGTCGGTTGCCGCGGGCTCGAAGATCAGTTCGGACGCGGACTGGCAGCCGGCGGACAACACGGCGGTCAGCAGCGCGACGACGCGAACGGGGGCGCGGAGGTTCATGCGGGGGTCTCCTCGTGGTGCTGCAGCGGCGTCGCCGCGGCGGGGCCGTAGACGCACTCGACGACCGCCGACGCGCCACAGCCGCAGCGGACCTCGAAGCCGGCGACGCGATCGCCGTCGAGCAGCGGCACGACGACCAGCGTGCCGGTCGGGCGACCGGCGGCGTCGGTGCCGCAGTCGATCTGTGCTGGCTGCGCCTGCAACCGCACGCGGTCGCGGCGCAGCACGCCCTTGCTGTCGCGGGAGTCGGTCATCGGGGGGATCGGGGCGGGCGGACCGTCACGCGACGACGTCGACGTGGTGCGCGGTCGCCCCGTCCTGGTTTCGACCGTTCGTGCGCCGCGGCTGAAGTCCCGGTCGCACCGGCGCCTCGCGGTCGCCGGGGGGAGCGCCGTCGGCGGTGCCGTCCTGCTGCTGCCGCAGGGCGCGGCGGAACGCTTCGGCGTCGCCGCGGCGGCCGCCGTCGCGCTCCTGCACGCGCGGCTGGCCGAGGACGCCCGTCAATGCCGGCAACGAAGACATCGTCTCACTCCTGCTCCTTGAGCTTCAGGCGCAGCCGTTCGGTGGCGCGCGTCAGGATCTGGCTGACGCGCGACTCGGTGACGCCGAGAATGGTGCCGATCTCCTTCAGATAGAGCTGCTCGTGGTAGTAGAGCACCACGACGTGCCGGTCGGTCTCCGGCAGGTTCGCGATCGCCTTGGTCAGGGCCGCCAGCCGTTCGCGGTCGCTGGCCAGCGCGTCCGGCTCCGGCACGGCGTCGTCGGCGACCTGCGAGCCGCGCGTGCGCGTTTCCTCGCCGCCGCCGAGCGATTCGTCGAGCGACAGCGTGCGGCTCGTGTGCAGCGCCTGCAGGTCGAGGTCGAGCTCGGCCTCGGTGCACTGCATCGCCGCCGCCAGTTCGGCCAGCGTCGGCTCGCGGTCGAGTTCGGCGTGCAGCGCGCTGCTGGTGCGCTCCATGCGCCGCAGCCGGTCGCGCCGGTTGCGCGGCACCGGGTCGTGCTTGCGCACCTCGTCGAGGATCGCGCCGCGGATCGCGGTGTAGGCGAACGTCTTGAACGACGCGCCGCGCGCCGGGTCGAACGTCGACGCCGCGTGCATCAGGCCGACGACGCCGACCGAGTAGAAGTCGTCGCGGTCCAGCGACGCCGGCGTCGTCACCGGCAGGCGCGCGACGACGTAGCGCACCAGCGGCAGGTACTGCTCGATCAGCCGGTCGCGTTCGGCGGTCGAACGCTGCACCTTGGTCGCGCCCCTCAAGCGTCGTCCTCCGGCTTGGACTGGGCGGCGCGCTTGGCTTCGTCGCGGGCCATCGCCTCGAGCACGGCGTCGACGACCGGGGTCGCCAGCAGGTAGCCGAACACCAGCGCGATCACGGCGACGGTCACGCTGCGCCACAGCGCGGTGGTGCCGTCGACGCCCGCGAACGTCGCGATCAGGAACGTGAGTCCGAACGCGAAGCTCGTGCAGTACGCCGTCACGAGGCGTGTCAGTTCGTGGCTGCCGGTGGCCGACTTCATGGATCCTGCCGGCCTGTCTCATCGGATCCGGCGCGGCGGCGGGTTGAGGCCGAAACGGCGCCAAGTGCCGGTGGCGACGGGGTCTGGGGCCGGTCCGCGGGCGATCGTCGCGGCGCTTCAGGAGGATCCCCGACGCAGTTCGCGGCGGCGCCGCAGCCGCTGCCGAACGGCGCGACGCCGGGCGGCGTCGACGGTCTGGCGGCGTGGTGCGGTTCGGCAGTGGTTCGGTGGCGTGGCCGACCGGCGCAGGTCTGGCGCGATGGGTGGAAGAGAGGCGCGCGGATGGCGTCGATCGGGCATGTCGCGCGCGCCGCTGTGGTTGTCTTCGGTTGCCTGCCTGGCCGCGGCCGTTGCACTGGCCATCGCGGCAAGCGACACCGGTGGCGCCGTGGTGGTGCCGGAGTCGACTGCGGGAGCGGTACCGGACTCGACCGACGTGCGGGCACGCATCTTTGCGCTGGAGCGTCGGCTCGAGGCGCTGGCGGCCACGGCGGCCGCGGGAGCGCGCGCCGACGCCGCGCCGGCGCCGACGGCGAACGCGGCCGACACCGGGGCGGTCGAGGCCCGGCTCGCGGCCGTCGAAGCCGCGGTTGCCGCGCTGCGCAGCGACCTGGCCGCGCTCGGGCCGATGCCGGACACCGCGGCCGGCATCGTGCAGGCGCTCGCGGACCAGAACCTGTTCGGTCCCGGTGCTTCGCCGGCGCACGTGCAGCGCCGGCGCGAGCTCTGGCAGCGCTTCCTCGAACTGGCGCCGCGCGATCCGCAAGCCCCGCGCATGCTCGAGCAGGCGTGTGGTGATCTGCTGGCGACCGATCCCGGCGCGGCGATCGAACTGCTGGACCGGCACCGGCACTCGGTCGCGCTGGCGCCGCTTCGGGTCGACTACCTGCGAGCCAACGCCTTGTCGTTGCTCGGCCAGGGTGATGGCGCGCGGGCGATCTTCGGGCGGCTGGCCGGCGATCGTTCCCTCAGCGAGGTCGAGCGCGTCGACGCGGCCTTCTGGCATGCGCACACCTGGAAGCAGCAGGGGCGCTACGACGAAGCGCGGCGCGAGTTCGAGTCGCTGATCGCGCACTACGGCGCCGACCGTCGCGCGGAGGTCGTGTCGATCGTGGACGGGGCGCGCGGCCAGATCGCGGAGATGGAGCGCTGGCAGGGACGCTGAGCCGGGTCCGGTCGTCCGGAGCCGATCGGCATCCGCGCGCCGAGGCGCGTGTCAGCCGGTCTGCTGTGGCTGCACGCGCGCCGCGGCGACCGCGGTCGGCCGGCCCCGTCGGCCGATCGGTGGCAGGTGCGCGAGCGCCGCGGCGCACAGCGCCTGCAGTTCGTCGCGCGCGGGCGACGCCGGGCCGAGCGCCAGCGGCCGCTGCTCGGCGATGCTCTGCGCGAACCGTTCGTCGGCGGCGATCCAGCCGCACAGCGGCGTGTCGCGGTCCAGGAACTTCTTCGTCACGGTCGCGAGCCGCGTCGCGGTCTGCATCGCGCACTCGCGCGACGGCGTGCGGTTCACCACCAGCCGCGGCAGCGCGAGTCCGCGGCCGTGCAGCACCTTGCACAGCGCGTAGGTGTCGGTCAGCGCCGCCGCGTCGGGCGTGGTCACCGCGAGGGCCAGGTGGGCGCGGCCGAGCACCGCCAGCGTCGCCGGGCCGATGCCGGCGCCGGTGTCGCAGACGATCACGTCGAACTGGGCGCCGAGCGCGCCGATCGCGGCCAGCGTGTGGTCGATGCCGGCCGCATCGCCGCCGGCGAACGTCGTCGCACCCGAGCGTGCCATCAGCACGCGCAGGCCGGCCGGTCCGTCGACCAGCGCGTCGCGCGCGGCGCACCGACCGGCGGCGACGTCGTCGAGGTCGCGGCGCGCGGCGAGCCGCAGGTGCACTGCGACGTTGCCGCAGCCGGGATCGAAGTCGACCAGCAGCGTGCGGTGGCCCTTCTGGGCCAGCAGCAGCGCCAGGTTGACCGACAGCGTGGTCTTGCCGACGCCGCCCTTGCTGCCGGCGATCGCCAGCCACGGCGCCGCCTGCGGGCGCGGCAGCACCAGACCCTTGGCCTGCGTGTCGACGTTCATGCGGTCACCTCGGTGCGATCGAGGCCGAACACCGCGCGCGCGAGCGGCTCGGCTTCGGCCGTCAGGATGTCGGCCGGCACCTCCTGGCCGATGCACAGGTGCGACAGCGGCAGGCCGCGCTCGACGACGGCCGCCAGCGCTTCGCCGGGCGCGGTGGTCTCGTCCCACTTGGTCAGACAGACCGCGTCGATGCCGAGCGGTTCGTAGGCTTCGAACACGACCTCGCAGTCGCGGGCCCGCGTGCCCGCGGCGAGGCACAGCAGCGACGCACAGCCGCCGGCGCGCAGGTTGCCCTCGAGCACCGGCATCGCGTCGCGGTCGCGCGGGCTGCGGCCCGTGGTGTCGACGAACACGCGGTCGCAGTCGCGGTGTTCGTGCAGCAGCCGCCGCAGGTCGGTGGCCGTGAACGCGACCGCGAACGGCACGTCCATCAGGTCGGCGAACGCGCGCAGCTGTTCGACCGCAGCGACGCGGTAGGTGTCCAGCGTCACGATCGCGATGCGCTCGCCGCGCGAGCGCGCGCGGCCGGCCAGCTTGGCCAGCGTCGTGGTCTTGCCGACGCCGGTGGGACCGACCAGGGCCAGCGTGCGGAAGCGCTGCGCGTCCGCTGCTTCGACCTCCGGCGCCGTGTGCACGAGCGCCGCCAGCACGCTGGTCGCCAGGCCCGGCAGCGCCGGGTCGCCGGCGCGCGACAGGTCGACGCGCGTGCCGAGCAGCGCGCGTTCGACGGCGCGCAGCACCTTGTTCGACAGCCCGAACGAAGTCGCGTGGTCGGCGAACGGCTGGAAGCCGCGCGTCCAGCGCGACAGCAGCGGCGGCGCGCCGGCCTGGTCGCGCTGGCGCACCGGCTCGGGGCGCGCCGCGTCGGGCCGCGCGGCGACAACCAGGAATCCGGTCCGGGTCGGCCGCGTCTCGACGACCAGCGCGTCGTCGCCGCATTCGGCGCGCACCAGCTCGAGGGCCTTCGGGAGGGTCTTGGCTTCGAATCGTTTCAGCAACATGGCGGGAGTGCGGGATGGGGGGCGTCAGCCGGCGACGGCGATGCGCTGCGTGGTCTCGACCTTGCGCGCCGGCGTCGTCTCCTGGTAGCTCAGCACCGAGGCGTTGGGGATCACGCCGGCGATCGCTTCGGCGAGGAACGGGCGCAGATTGGCGCGCGTGACCAGCACCGGGTCGCGGCCGTCGCGCGCCATCTTCGACAGCGCCTCGGCCGTGCGGTCGACGAAGCGACCGAGGAAGCCCGCCGGCAGGTTGGCGACGCCTTCGTTGCCGGCCAGCGCCTCGGCGAGGTTGCGCTCGAGGTCGGGGTCGAGGAACGCCGCGTGCAGCGTGCCGGCGGCATCGAGGTGCGGTTCGACGATCGTGCGCGCGAGCCGCGAACGCACGTGTTCGGTCAGCTGGCGCACGTCCTTGGTCTCGAGGCACGCGTCGGCCAGCGCTTCGAGGATCGTCTGCAGGTTGCGGATCGGCACGCCTTCCTTCAGCAGGCCGGCGAGGATGCGCTGCACCTGGCCCAGCGACAGCTGGCCCGGGATCAGCTCCTCGACGACCGCGGGCGTCGCCTTCTTCAGGTTGTCGACCAGCGCCTTGACGTCGTCGCGCGACAGCAGCTCGCCGGACACCTTCTTCAGCACCTCGGTGACGTGCGTGATCAGCACCGAGGCGGCGTCGATCACCGTGTAGCCGAGCAGCTCGGCGCGGTCCTTGTCGGCCTCCGCGATCCAGCGCGCCGGCAGACCGAACGCGGGCTCGATGGTCTCGATGCCGGCGATCGGCTGCGCGGTGCCGCTCGGGTCCATCGCCAGGTAGTGGCCGGCGCGCAGGGTGCCGCGCGCGACCTCCTGGCCGGCCAGCAGGATCCGGTACGCGTTCGGTTCGAGCTGCACGTTGTCGCGCACGCGGATCGGCGGCACGACCAGGCCCATGCCCTGGGCGAACTGGCGCCGCAGCGAACGGATGTGGTCGAGCAGCCCGCCGTGACGGCCCGGCTCGACCAGGCCGATCAGGCGGTAGCCGATCTCGATGCCGAGGCGATCGACGGTCAGCAGTTCTTCGACCGGCGGGCCGTCGGCCGGTTCGGCCGGTGCCGCCGCGGTCTCGGTCGCCTGCTGCTTCTGCGCGAGCGCACGTTCGGTGTGCGACGAGAACGTGAACAGCACCGCGGCGATGCAGCCCATCAAGAACGTCGGCATGCCCGGCAGCAGCGACAGGCACAGCAGCACGACCGCCACCATGCGCACGGCGCGACCGCTGCCGAACATCTGGTCGCCGATCTCCTGGCCGAGGCCGGTCTCGCTGGCGCCCTTGGTGACCAGGATGCCGGCCGCGGTCGAGACCAGCAGGCTCGGGATCTGCGCGACGAGGCCGTCGCCGATCGTCAGGATCGTGTAGGTCTCGAGCGCCTGGTTGAAGTCCATCGTGCCGAGCACCATCGCGATCGTCAGGCCGCCGACGATGTTGATCGCGGTGATGATCAGGCCGGCGACCGCGTCGCCGCGCACGAACTTGCCGGCGCCGTCCATGGCGCCGTAGAACTCCATCTCGGCCGCGAGCGCGCGGCGGCGCGCCTTCGCCTCGTCGTTGCTGATCAGGCCGGCGCCGAGGTCGGCGTCGATCGACATCTGCTTGCCGGGCATCGAGTCGAGCGCGAACCGCGCCGTGACCTCGCTGATGCGGTTCTGGCCCTTGGTGATCACGATGAACTGGATCACCACGAGCACGAGGAACACGACGACGCCGACGATCGGATTGCCGCCGACGACGAACTCGCCGAACGTGCGGATCACCGAGCCGGCGTCGCCCTCGAGCAGGATCAGGCGCGTCGAGGCGACGTTCAGCGCCAGTCGGAACAGCGCCGTGAACAACAGCACGGTCGGGAACGTGCTGAAGTCGACGGGCCGGCCGGCGTTGATCACCGCGATCAGGATCAAGAGGCTGATCGACAGGTTGATCGACAGCATCAGATCCAGCACCACCGACGGCAGCGGGATCAGCATCACCGCCAGGATGCCGAGGAAGAACAGCGCCAGCAGGCTGTTGCGCGGATTGACCGGCGAAGGCGTGGTGGTGTCGGTCATGGTCGATCAGCGGGTCAGGCGGTGCGGCCCTGCAGCCGGTAGACGTGGCTCAGCACGGTCGCGACGGCCTGGTAGAAGCGTTCGGGGATGGTCTGGCCGACCTTGACGGCGCGGAACAGCGCGCGCGCCAGCGGCGGGTCCTCCATCAGCGGCACGCCGTGTTCGCGCGCGATCTCGCGGATGCGCATCGCGACCTCGTCGACGCCCTTGGCGACGACGGTCGGCGCCGCGTCGCGGCGGCGGTCGTAGCGCAGCGCGACCGAGAAGTGCGTCGGGTTGGTGACGATGACGTCGGCCTTCGGCACCGCCTCCATCATGCGCTGCCGCATCAGTTCGTTGCGCGCGCGGCGCTGGCGCATCTTGACGGTCGGATCACCTTCGCTGCGCCGGCGTTCGTCCTCGACCTCCTGCTTGGTCATCATGTTGCGCTGCGTGAACGACCAGCGCTGCCACGCGAAGTCGACGAACGCGAGCGCGAACACGACCGAGCCGATCCAGAACAGCAGCTCGAGCGAGAGGTCCGCGATCTCGGCCGCGGCCAGCAGGAACGGCTGTTCGTGCAGGCGCAGCAGCACGCTCCACCGGTCGCCGAGCACGAACCACAGTGCGCCGACGATGATCCCGAGCTTCACGGCCGCGAAGCCGGAGCGGACCAGCGCCTGCACGTTGAA
Organism: Planctomycetota bacterium; assembly: GCA_016794425.1. Lineage (GTDB taxonomy): Bacteria > Planctomycetota > UBA1135 > UBA1135 > UBA2386 > JAEUHS01. Next base: position 27,471 of record JAEUHR010000021.1, on the reverse strand, counting down.
CACCTTCTTCCAGTTCGTGAACGGGTTGAGCCGGTCGAGCTTGAAGCCGACGACCTCGTGCGACCAGCGCACGCCGATCTGCGCGTAGCCGAGCAGCAGCGTCGCCGCGACCAGCGTCGCGACCAGCGTCGCCAGCGGCGGGCCGACCTCGAACACGGCGCCGAGCAGCTCGCGGCACGCGCCGTCGACCTCGTCGAGCGAGCGGTCGCGCAGGCTGGTGTCGAGCCCGCGGCGCATCGTCTGCTGCAAGGCATCGACGAGCCACTGGCCGACGTGGTCGAACGCGAGCGCGGCCGCCATCAGCACGCCGCCCTGCACGAGTTCGCGCGACATCGGCGTGTCGCCGCGATTGCGGACCTCGGCCAGACGCGACGGCGTCGGTTGTTCGGTCTTGCCCTGGTCGTCCCCGAACAGCGGCATGGGCTACACCGGGAACATCTCGCGCGCGCCGTCGATCAGCGCGCGGAAGGTCTGGATCAGGAACGGCGCGCCTTCGACGACGAAGACCGCGACCACGAACAACGCCAGCAGCACGCGCAGCGCGAAGCCGAACTCCATCAGGTTGATCGCCGGCACCGCGCGACCGAGCAGCACCATGCCGAGCGACAGCAGGAACATGATCGCCAGCAGCGGCAGCGCGTACTGCAGCGCGATCGTCACGCTGCCGGCGACCAGCGCGGCGATGCCGTGCCAGATCGGCGTGATGTCGAACGGCTGGCCGACCGGGCAGGCGTGGAAGGTCTGCTCGAGCACGCGCAGCACTTCGTGGTGCAGGTCGTGGTGCAGGATCAGCAGGAAGCCGAGCACCTGCAGCAGCTGCGACACGACCGTCGCGTCGGCGCCGCTCTCCGGGTTCATCGTGCGCGCCATCGAGAAGCCCATCTCCATGCTGACGATCTCGCCGGCGCTGACCAGCAGCGTCGTCAGCAGCGACAGCGCGAAGCCGAGCGCGAAGCCGACCACGGCCTCGCGCACCGCCATCACGCCGAGCGCGAACAGGCTCGGCGGCGGCGCGACCGTCTGGTCGCCGACCCACCAGAACACCGCCGCGAGCGACACCGTCAGGGCCAGGCGCAGCATGATCGAGTCGGCCTGGCGGCCGAAGATCTGCACGACGGCGACGAACGCGCCGACCCGCACCACGTGCAGGAACAGCGAGGTCGTGTGGTCGAGCAGCAGCGCGAGGTCCATGCGACGTGCAGCGCGAGGTCAGCCGGCGAGGCCGAACGCGGCCAGGTTCGAGAACAACGCCGCCGTGTACTCGCGCAGCGTCGCGAGGATCCACGGCATCATCAGCACGATCGTCGCGAGCACCGCGAGCATCTTCGGCACGATGGTCAGCGTCTGCTCCTGCAGCGACGTGACCGTCTGGAAGAAGCTGATCGCGAGGCCGACCGCCATGCCGACCAGCAGCGCCGGAGCGCAGATCAGCAGCGCGGTCATCAGCGTCGACTTGGCGAGATCCAGCAGCGTGTCGTGTCCCATCGGTGGTCTCCGTCAGACGGTGGCGAAGCTCTGCGCGAGCGAAGTGACGACCAGGTCCCAGCCGCCGACCAGGATGAACAGCAGCAGCTTCAGCGGCGTCGACACGACGACCGGCGGCAGGCTGAACATGCCCATCGAGACCAGGATCGCGCTGATCACCAGGTCGATGACCACGAAGGGCAGGAACAGCACGAAGCCCATCTGGAACGCGGTCTTGATCTCCGACAGCACGAACGCCGGCACCGTGACGTGGAACGGCGTCTGGATCGCGGTCGCCGGCCGCGGCGTGCGGCTCAGTTCGAGGATCAGCGCGACGTCCTCTTCGCGCGTCTGCGCCAGCATGAACTGGTTCATGCGCGTCGTCGCGATGTCGGCGGCCTCGCGCCAGCCGATGCGCTGCTCGACGTACGGCACGTAGGCGTTGTCGTAGACGTCGGTGACGACCGGCTTCATGACGAACATCGTCATGAACAGCGCGAAGCCGGTCGTGACCATCGCCGGCGGCAGGTCCTGCATCGACATCGCGCGCTTCAGGAACGACAGCACGACGACGATGCGCGTGAAGCACGTCATCGTCATCACGATCGCCGGCGCCATCGACAGCAGCGTCATCAGCAGCACCAGCTCGAGCGCCGTGCTGAGGTTGTCGCGCGCGTCGCCGCCGCCGAGCGACAGCGTCAAGCCGGGACCCTGGCCCGACGCCTTTGCCGAGGCCGGAGCCGGCGGGCCGATCTGGTCGAGTGGATCCTGCGCGCGCGCCGGGGCGAGCGCACACAGCAGCGAGAACAGGAATGCGAGCAGGCGGTGCATCAGCGGCCGACCTTCTGCAGCAGCGCGCGGAAGTCGTTGAGCCCCGGCGTGGCGGCGCGCGGCGGCTGCACCTGCGGCCGCGGTGCGGCCTGCGGCGGCCGCGGGATGACGAGGTTCTTCGGCACGGCGCCGTCGTCGTGCGGCTCGAGCTCGGCGGCGCGGGCCGCCACGGTGCTCTCGTCGTCGCGAGCCGCCGCGCGGCCGCTCTCGAGCAGCACGAGGCCGCGTTCGTGCTCACCGACCAGCAGGATCCGGTCGTCGAACTCGAGCGCGTGCACGGCCTGGCGCGGCGACAGCCGCAGCGTCTGGCGCAGCGTCACGACCGGCGTGCCACCACGAACCGGCACGGCGCCGCCGCGCAGCCGGCGCAGCAGCACGATGCCGGCGCCGCCGAGCAGCAGCACCGCGGCCAGCGCGCTGCCGACCTGCCACAGGTCCGGCGTGCGCGGCACCGCCGGGCTCGGCCGGGTCGTCGCCCGTTCCTCGTTCGGCACGGCGCCGGCTTCGACCGGTGCTACGGCCGGACCGGCCGGCGTCGGCTTGTCGGTGCTGCCCTGCATGGACAGCGGGCCCAGCACGAGCAGCAGCGCGACGGCCGGCGGGAGGAACAGCCACTTCGGCAACGACTTCAGGGACGGCTTCACGTCCCTCCCGAAGCACCGCGCGTGCCAGGTGCGAAACCGCTAGATGTTGTGGTGGCGGCGCGTGGACCCACCAGCGAGGCGCCGCGCAGTGCAACAGACCGGCGTCGCGGCGTACGACACCGCGCGTGCTACCGTCTGCGGTGCATGGCCGGCTCTCCGTTCGACGAACTCGCCCACCGCGTCGGCAACCTGCTCGGCACCATCGAGGTGCAGGCCGAGGTGGCGCGGCTCGAAGGTTCGCTGGCGGCGCACCAGGAAGCGCTGCGCCACATCGTCGAATCGGCCGCGCGCACGCGCGACGAGCTGCGGCGCTTGCGCGGCCGCGGGCCGACCGGCGGCGACCCGAGCTGATGCCGACCGCGGAACCATGACGCCGGGTGCCGCCGCTACGGCAGCGGCGGCTCGGCCGGCTGGCTGTCGAGCACGGCGGCCAGCTTCTGCGACAGCTGCGCTTCCTCGCACGGGAAGCCGAGGATCGCGTCGGCCTTGGCGACGAACGCCTGCATCACGCGGTGCCGCGACGGGTGGTGGATCAGCAGCACGACGCGCGTCGAGTTCGACAGGTCCTTGATGCGCTTGCACCAGTCGAAGCGCCGGTCCTCGCCGGGCGGCACGTCCATCAGCACGACTTCGTTCTTGTGCGCGGCCGGGTTCGGGATCTCGCCGCGCCCGTGGCGCCGCAGTTCGAGGCCGACGCGCCGGCACGCCAGCCGCAGCGTGCGGAAGACCTCGGGCTGCATCACGAACGCGGCCAGCGTGCCGCGGATCGGCGCCGCCGGGATGCTCTCGAACGTCTCCTCTTCGGTCCGCGTCGCGCGTGCCGCCGGCGCCGCGGTGCCGCCGCCCGCGGCACCCGTCGCGGCGACCAGCGCCAGCGGTTCCTTGTTGAAGGCCGTGGCCGTCGCCTGGTCCACCAGCACGAAACCGCGCGACTCCGGGTACTCGCCGAGCTTCAGCCGGAACGGCAGCGCGACCAGCGGCTCGGTGCCGAACACCTCGTGCTCGCCGGCTTCCGCCTGGACCGCGACGTGGTCCTGGTAGCGGACCTCGAACTCCGCGTTGGCCTCGCGCAGCACGTTGGCGAAACCGGCGAACATCACGTTGCCGAGTTCGCCGAACGCGGTGGCGTCCTCCTGGCCCAGTTCGCCGCTGCTGCGCCGCTGGTTGACGACGTCTTCGGGCGTCATCATCAACAGGCCGGCCATCGCGATCGTGTCGGGCAGCTCCAGCACGACGAGCATCGACTTGCCGGCCAGCGCCTTCTCGAGCGCGCCGCGTGCGACCACGACCGAGCGCGGCAGTGCGCCCGTGAACGACGCGACGTCGTGGGCCTCCGGCTCACCGGGCCGCAGCACGAGTTCGCGGCCGACCAGCGAACCGAGGCTCTCGCCGATCGAGTTGGCCAGCATCCCGAAGATGCGCTTCAACTCGGCTCCCGTGCCGGGCTTCAGGATCGTGGCGGTCATGGGTGCGGGTGCAGCGACGGACGCCGTGAGGTGCGGCCACACCGGTGGCGTTCGTCGGGGCTCTTTTCGGCCGCGGCGGGGGCGCTACTAGAGGCCGGGCCGGCGCGTCGTTTCGCTCCGAGGCCGGGTCTCGTCCGGGTCCGGCGTCGTCGTCGCGAGCAGCAGGTCCGACGCCGATGCCATCGCGGTTTCGCGGCCGGCGGCTGCGGCCGCGGTCAGGGCCGCGACGGCCGCGGCACGCGTGCAGCGGCGCAGCGGTGCGTCGGTCGGCGCTTCGGCGATCACGAACGGGTGCGGCGGCATGCGTTCCTCCGCCCCTACATCGGCAGCGCGGGCCGACGGCTTGCGCGCCGGCGCGCGGCCGGATCAGGCGGGCTGGCTGGTGGTGCGGTCGAGCTGCGCCTTCAGGCGCGCCATCACGTTGCTGTGGATCTGGCAGACGCGCGACTCGGTCAGCTCCATGATCTCGCCGATCTCGCGCATCGTCAGGCCCTCGTAGTAGTACATCAGGATGATCAGCCGCTCCTTCTTCGTGAGGCTGCCGGTGATCATGTCGAGCGCGTCGCGCTGCTGGATCGTGTCGACCGGATCGACCGACTTGCGATCGGCCAGGATCTCGACCTTCTCCATCTCCTTCTCCTCGTCGCCGTCGTCCCACTTCTCCGACAGCGAGAAGATCGTCTTGGCGTTGGCCTCGGCCTCGTGCGCCTGCAGCTCCTCGAGCGTGATGCCGAGCGCGTGCGCGATCTCGGCCTGATTCGGCGCGCGGCCGAGTTCGCCTTCGAGCTGGCGGATCGCGCGGTCGAGCCGGTGTGCCTTCAGGCGGACCAGCCGCGGCACCCAGTCCTGGCTGCGCAGCTCGTCGAGGATCGAGCCACGGATGCGCGTCGTGCAGTAGGTCTTGAACTTGATGCCGCGCGAGAGGTCGAAGCCGTTGATCGCGTCCATCAGACCGAACGTGCCCGCCGAGCTGAGGTCGTCGAGTTCGATCGACTTCGGCAGCGTCTGCAGCACGCGCTCGGCGATGGCGCGCACCAGTGGCATGTGGTGCTCGATCAGCGTGTTGCGCAGGTTCTCGTCGCGCGTGCGCTTGAACGTCTTCCAGATCACCTCGAGGTCGGCCTCGGTGACCTGCGGCTGCATCGGCGCCGGCGCAGCCGCCGGCGACGCGATCGCACGCGGCTTCTGGCGCGGGTCACGAGCCACGGCGCGAAGCCCCGGGCTGGTGGTCTTGGTGGCGGCGCGGGGGGACGTACGGACGGCGACCGAGGACTTGGCCATGACGAGGATCGGGGCGGGACGAGCGGACAGGAGAAGGACGGAGGAACGGGGGGCGCCGCGAAGGGCGCGAGCACACGATGCGGCTCCTTGTGCATCGAACGGCGGCGAAGGCCGGGCCGTGTTCCTGTCCTGCACCGGCGCTCCGGGGAGAGCGTGCCGGTGTTCCGCTGTGCCGCGCCGCGTGGCAGAAAGCCCTTGGACCCGTGGTTCGCTGCGAGCAGCGAGGGGGTCGTCGAGAAGGCGCGTACAGTCGCTTCATTTCGGGAACCAGGCTGCCATGGCCGGCGGGAGGCCGGCCGAAGGCCCTATGGCTTTGCGTCCCCGACTTTCGTCGGGTTTGCCGTTTCGAGAAGCACCTTGGTGGGAGCCGCTACACCAAAGATCGAGACCCCTGCGGGTCGGCTGCTGATGATCGGCCCACCCCCTGCCGCGATTGAGTCCCGCCTCGCGAGATTCTTGAGCGGATTCCCTAAGTATCTACATCAGAGCTGTTTGCGGTAGAAGAAAATCTACTCACAGGCGGTGGAGAGGTGGCCGGCGGGAACGGTCGGCTCAACGGATCGCGACCAGGCTCTCGACCCGGCGTCCGGCCAGCCGCTGGCGGCCGGGCAGGAAGCACAGTTCGACCACGAACGCACACCCCGCCACCGTGCCGCCGCAGGCCTCGACCAGCTGGCACGCGGCGCCCATCGTGCCGCCGGTCGCCAGCAGATCGTCGATCAGCAGCACGCGTTCGCCGCGGCGCACCGCGTCCTGATGGATCTCGACCGCGTCGGTGCCGTACTCGAGCACGTATTCGACGCGGTTGGTCTTCCACGGCAGCTTGCCGGGCTTGCGGACCGGGACGAAGCCCTTGCCGAGCCGCAGCGCGAGGGGCACTCCGAACAGGAAGCCACGCGACTCGATCGCGGCGATCTTGTCGACGCCGCCGAAATCGAGCGCGGCGAAGCGGTCGATCGCGGTCGCCAATGCCTTCGGATCGGCCAACAGCGGCGTGATGTCCTTGAACAGGATCCCGGGCTTCGGGAAGTCGGGCACGTCGCGCAGGCACTTGGCGAGGTCCATGCCGCGCATGGTGCCCGCCGGGTGCGCCGATCACCAGCCCGGCGCGTCGACCTGGCGCGGACAGCCCGCCGCGGGCCGGTCCCGATGGGGGTGGCCGCACGGCGCCGCAGCGCCGACGGCCACCCCCGAGCCACCTGCCTCAGGTCTTCCGCGCCGCGGCGCCGTGGCGAGCGCGTTCGGAGCCCGTCAGCACGACGGCGCCCGGCAGCTGCGTGAGATCGGGGATCTCTTCGCTGACCGCCGGTGCCCGGCGCGGGCTGCGCCCCTCGATCGCGCGCGGCTCGGGCCGCGCCGGAGCCGCCGGCTGCGGCCGGGCCGTCTTCGGCTGGGCCGCAGGGCTGGCAGGCTGGGCCGGCCGCGGCTGCGCCGGCCGTGGCTGCGCTGGCTGCGGCTGCGCTGGCTGCGGCTGGGCGGTCTTCGCCGCCGCAGGCGAAGGTCCGGACGCCGCGCGCTGCGGCGGCGCCGGGCGCCGCTGCGCCGCGGCCGGCTGGGCCGGAGCGGGCGGCGTCGCAGGCCGAGCCGGGCGCGCCGCCGGCGCGGCCGACTGCGGCTTCGGCGCCACCGACGCGGCACCGGTGTTCGCCCGGTTCTGGACCATCAGCGGCCTGACCTTCGGCGCCGCGAACTGCTCCAGCGCGGCCGGTCGCTGCGGCAGGCGCGGTTGCGGCGCTGCCGGCGCCTGTGGTGCCGCTGCGACGGGCACCGGCTGCGGCGCCTTGCGTTCGCCGACCAGCACGCTGCCGAGCTTCGGCCGCATGGTGTCGATCCAGGTGCCGAGCAGGCGCGACACCACGAACAGCGGCGCGACCGCCAGCGGACCCACCGCCGCGATCTGCACCCAGATCGGGCGACCCAGCACGCCCCACGCGGCCAGCGCCGCCGGCGCGAACAGGAGCCAGCAGACCGGCACGATCGCCGCGTAGCCGAGGCCACACCGCGCGGCACCGCGCACCAGCGTCACCGGCGACAGGGCGCCGTAGTCGCCGCGCAGCTGCCGCAGGCCCCAGGCCAGCGGCGCGAAGAACGCGCCGACCAGCAGCGTCGGCAGCGTCGTCGACACCGGCGCGCCGAGCGCGATCGCCAGCAGCGACGGCACGAAGAACGTGCCCAGCACCAGCGCTGCGTCGAGCAGGAACCGGCGCGCGTCGCGCACCAGTTGGCCGAGCTCGGGCACGTTCGGCACGTCGGCCGACCCGCTGCTGCTGGCCAGCAGGATCTGGCGTCCCATCGCGCCCGTGACCGCGACCACCGACAGGCCCGGCAGCGCGGCGATCGCGGCCAGCACGAACGGCGAGCCGCCGACGGTCAGGAAGCCGCCGAGTCCGACGACGACCGGGAACGCGAGGGTCGTGACCAGCACGAGCCAGGGCATGTGCTGGTGGAACAGGTACTGGAGTGCGTCGACGACGTGCTCCGCCGTCGAGGCGGGCTCGTCGTGCGCTGCTCCCGGCGCAGGCTGGCCTCCGGCATGGCTGGCTGCCGGCGCCCCGGCATGGCGCCGGGCGGCGAGTCCGTGGCGGGCCGCAGGATCCTCGATCACGCCGAGGCGGACCAGGCGCTGTTCCAGGGCAGCGTGCAGGTCGGTGTTGCGGATGCGGCGCAGGCAGGCGGCGGCTTCGTCGCCGTGGCCGAGCCGCAGGCTCACCTCGGCCAGCTCCTTCCAGACCTCGTCGGAGTCGAGTCCGCGCTCGATCGCGCGGTGCAGCGTCGCGTAGCGCTGCTGCGGTGTCTCCTTCGGTGGCGTGGCATGACTCTCGAGTTGCACGGTTGCTCCTTGGTTCCTGTCGAGTTGTCGGACACTTCGGCGGCGGCTCGATCGGTGCGACCGGGCCTCGGCTTGACCCACCAGTCCCGGGCCGGGACACGCCGCGGCGGCGCGCTGCATCAAGTCGCCACGCCGGGACGGACGATGCAGCCGGCGGAGGCAGGCCATGCGATCGGAAGTTCGGTGCGCGGCGGCGCTGGTGTTGGGGCTCGGCGGGCTCGCGGCGCAGGCCGCGGTGGTGCCGGGCCCGATGGCCGGCATCGAGGGCGGCGGCGGGACCAGCATCCCGTTCGGCAGCAACCTCTCGTGCCGCTACCAGGTGCTCTACGACGTGCAGGAGTTGCCGTGGACGGGGCCACGCGTGATCACGGGGATCTCGCTGCGACCGGACGCCAACACGACCGGCGTCGCGGTGCCGCCGAAGGGCTTCCTCGACGTGTCGATCCTGGTGTCGACGACGTCGCGCACCTCGACGACGATGAGCGCGGTGTTCGAGGACAACTACAGCACCGATGCCACCTGGGTCGTGTCACACCGGTCGGTGCAGCTGCCGGGCCAGCCCGCGGTCGGCGCGGGGCCGATGCCGGCGAACGTGCAGTTCGCGTTCGACGTGCCGTGGGCCTACGCGCTGCTGCCGTACGTCGGCGACTCGCTGCCCGAGAACCTGCTGCTCGAGATCTGGATCCACGCGCAGCCGAGCGGTGCCTACCGGATCGACAACCTCAGCAGCTGCACGGCGCCGATCACGGTGTTCGGCAACCTCGACACGGCGACGTGCGCGCCACCGGGCGGCACCGCGGTGGGCATCACGTCCGACGTGTCGATGCTGGCCGGCAGCAGCTACTCGTGGCACGTCAGCGGCGCGCCGGCGAACACGGTGTTCCTGCTGGCAATGAACCTGACCAACACCGACGGCCTGCTCGGCCAGTCGTTCTGGCCGCTGCCGTACCCGATGTTCGATCCGGCGAACCCGGCGCTGCCGTCGCCGGCGCTGACGGTTCTCGGCTGGCCGGCGCCCGGCTGCTGGATCAACGTCAACCCGGTGGTCTGGCTGACCGGCGTCATCGACGCGGCCGGCAACGGCACCGCCACCGGCGTCGTGCCACCCGGCCGCGATTCGGTCGGCGACACCTACTACGCCCAGGCCTTCGTCTACGCGCCGACCGCGAACCCGCTGCGGCTGATCACGTCGCTGGGGCGCGGCGCGACCGTCTGCGGCCCGCTCGGCGTGACGCGCAACTACGCGTTCTACAACCCGATCGCGACGCCGCCGCAGCCGGTGCCGACCAGCGGCGCGCTGCAATACGGCGTCGGGCCGGTCATCGAGGTCTGGTAGCGCTCCCGGGGGCGGCTCGCCCTTGCCGGCCGGCGCCGCGGCGCCGACACTGGTCGCCCCCATGAAGGTCCTGCTCTGCCGCCCCCGCGGTTTCTGCGCCGGCGTCGAGCGCGCGATCCAGACCGTCGAACGCGCGCTCGAGAAGTTCGGGCGGCCGGTCTACGTGCGCCACGAGATCGTGCACAACAAAGTCGTCGTGCAGGACCTCGTCGCCAAGGGCGCGGTGTTCGTCGACCACCTCGCCGACGTGCCGACCGGCAGCCACGTGATCTTCAGCGCGCACGGCGTCGCGCCGGACGTGTTCGACCAGGCGCAGAACTACCGGCTGCACTCGATCGACGCGACCTGCCCGCTGGTCACCAAGGTGCACGTCGAGGCGCGGCGCTTCGCGGCGCGCGGCTTCACGATCCTGCTGATCGGTCACGCCGACCACGTCGAGGTCGAGGGTGTGGTCGGCGAAGCGCCGGACCGCACGATCGTCGTCGCTTCGCCCGAGGAGGCCGAACGGGTCGCGGTGCCGGATCCGACGCAGGTCGCGGTGCTGACCCAGACGACGCTCAGCGTCGACGAGGCGTCGCGGGTGATGGCAGTGCTGAAGCGGCGCTTCCCGCGGCTGCACACGCCGCGCAAGGAAGACATCTGCTACGCGACCACGAACCGTCAGATGGCGGTCAAGAGCCTGCGCGGCCGCGTCGACCTGTGGCTCGTGATCGGCGACCGCATGAGCAGCAACAGCAACCGGCTGCGCGAGATCGGCGCCGAGTCCGGTGTGCCGGCCTGGCTCGTGCTCGGCGCCGACGAGCTGCAGCGCGAGTGGTTCGCCGGCAAGGCCACGGTCGGCATCACGTCGGGCGCCAGCACGCCGGAGAGCAGCGTGCTGGCCGTCGTCGCCCGGCTGCGCGAGTTCGGCGCGACGTCGGTCGAGGAGGTCGACGGCATCCCGGAGACGATCGAGTTCATGCTGCCGCACGAGGTGCGGTGACGGATGCGCATCGCGCTGTGCCAGATCGACACGACGGTCGGTGACCTCGGCGGCAACACGGACCGCATCGTCGAGTTCGCACGCCGCGCGGCGGCGCACGGCGCTGGGCTGGCGGTGTTCCCCGAACTCGCGATCTGCGGCTATCCGCCCGAAGATCTGCTGCTGCGGGAGTCGTTCCTCGCTGCGCACGACGTCGCGCTGCAGGCGCTGGCGGCGCGGGTGCCGCCGGAACTCGACGTGCTGGTCGGGTGCGTGACGCGCAACACCGCGGCTCTGCGGCACGGCGGCCGCCCGCTGCACAACGCCGTCGCGCACCTGCGCGCGGGCAGCTGCCGCATCGTCGCGCAGAAGACGCTGCTGCCGACCTACGACGTGTTCGACGAGTCGCGCTACTTCGAACCGAGCCGCTCGCCGGAGGCCAACGTCGTCGAACTCGCGGGCCGCCGCGTCGGCATCGTCGTCTGCGAGGACGGCTGGAACGACGAGCAGTTCTTCGGCCAGCGCGTCTACTCGATCGACCCGGTGCAGCGCGTCGTCGAGGCCGGCGCCGAACTGGTCGTCAACCTCAGCGCGAGTCCGTGGGAGCGCGGCAAGGAGTCGTTCCGCCACCGCATGGTCGCCGCCGCGGCCCTGCGGCACGGCGTGCGCATGGTCTACGTCAACATGGTCGGCGGCGACGTCGCGCTGCAGTTCGACGGCGGCTCGCTGGCCGTGTCGCCGGACGGCGTCGCCTGCCAGCCGGTCTGGTTCCGCGAGGAGCTGATCGTCGTCGACACCGACCGGCCGTGGACCGAGACGCCGGTCTGGCCGCAGCTCGAAGCGATGCAGCACGCGGCGATCGTGCAGGGCATCGCCGCCTACGTGCGCAAGTTCGGTTTCCGCGACGTCGTCGTCGGGCTGTCGGGCGGCATCGACTCGGCGCTGGTCGCGACGCTGGCGGTCGACGCGCTCGGGCCCGAGCACGTGGTCGGCATCGGCATGCCGTCGACGCACAGCAGCGACCACAGCGTCACCGACGCGCGCGAACTGGCGCATCGGCTCGGCATCGCGTTCCACCTGCTGCCGATCGAGCCGCTGCAGCGCGCGTTCGCCGAGGTGCTGCGACCCGTGTTCGCCGGCACCGCGCCGGGCATCGCCGAGGAGAACCTGCAATCGCGCGCGCGCGGCACGCTGCTGATGGCGTTCGCGAACCAGCACGGCCACCTGGTGCTGACGACCGGCAACAAGAGCGAGTGCGCGGTCGGTTACTGCACGATCTACGGCGACACCAACGGCGCGCTGGCGCCGATCGCGGACCTCTGGAAGACCGAGGTCTGGGCGCTGGCGCGCTGGCTCAACCGCGCCGGCGAACGGATCCCGCAGCGGTCGATCGACAAGCCGCCGTCGGCCGAACTGCGCCCGGGCCAGCTCGACGCCGACAGCCTGCCGCCGTATCCGGAGCTCGATCCGGTGCTGCGGTCCCTCGTCGAGGAGGAGCTGTCGGTCGAACAGACCGCCGCCCGCACCGGCATGGCCCGCGAGCGCGTGGCCGAGCTGTTCGCGAAGGTGCAGGCCGCGGAGTGGAAACGGCAGCAGTACCCGCCGACGCTGAAGCTCGGCAAGCGGTGCTGGAACGGTCGCCGCATGCCGACCTCGCACCGCTACCGCGAGAGCTGAGGGCGGCACCGGCCGATGGCAACGGCGGCTCGGCGCCGGGCGCGGCGCCGGCCGGGCCGCCACGCAGGCGGCGCCGTCGAACTGCCGAAAACGGACCCGTGGCAGATCCCGGTCCAACGCACCCTTCCGTGCTCGAGCGCGTCGACCTCGCGCTGGCGAGCCGGATGGTCGCCGACGGCAACGAAGGCGAACCGCTCGCGACCGCCCAGCGGGTGCTGGACGGTCTGCGCCGGCCGATGCCCGAGGATGCTGCGTTCCTCGCCTCGCTGCTGCGGTTGCGCGGCTTCGTCGTCGACGACGACGACGCGCTGGACGTCTTGTTCGACCGGCCCGGGCGGCTGGCCGCGATCACGCAGGAGCACCGGCTGCTGCGTGGCCTGCAGGAGTGCCTGCGCCTGATCCGCGCGCGCGCGGCCGCCGGCACACCGCCGGACGGCTGGTTCGCGGTCGAACTGTTCCGCACGATGGCCGCGCGTCTGCCGCGGTTCCGCAACAACGACCTGCGCCGCGGCCCGCCGTGGGACGCGCAGATCTACGTCAGCTACCCGCCGCCGGAGCAGGTGCGCGGGCTCCTCGAGTCGTTCGACCTGGACCGCTGCTACCGCGACATCGGGCCGCTGTTCCGGTCGCTGCATCCGGTGCGCCAGGGCTTCCGCCTCGCCTGGCGGTTCGCGCGCATCGCGCCGTTCCCGGACTTCAACGTCGTGCTGGCGTGGCTGCTGCTGAACGCCTGGCTGCAGACCAAGGGCTATCCGCTGCTGACCTCGGATGCCGGCGACCGCGAACTGCTGTCGAAGCTGCTCGCCGGGCCGCCGCCGACCAAGGTGACGCAGTTCGAGGCGCGGCTGCTGCGCACGCTCGAACAGGCCGTCACGTAGCGACCGCGCGCTGGATGCCGCGCACGATCGCCAGCGGCAGTTCGGTGCCGTCGGCGAGGGTCAGGTGCGCGAAGTCGAGCCGGTGCAGCACGCCTTCGTGCACGGTGCCGGCGTCGACGCGCACGCGCTGGCCCATCAGGCCGAGCCGGTCGCGGAACGTCTGCTCGAGCGCGGCGCAGCGGCCGTGTTCGAGTTCCGTCAGGGCCGCGTCGACCCGTTCGCACAGGCGCACCAGCAGGTCGCCGCGATCGACCTCGTGGCCGGTCGCGGTCGCCAGCGAGCACGCGGTCGCCTCGAGGTCGGGCGGGAAGCGCACGCGGTTGCAGTTCACGCCGATGCCGATCAGGTAGGTGTCGCGGCTGCCGACACCGGCGTCGACCAGCACGCCGGCGAGTTTGCGGCCGTCGAGGAACACGTCGTTCGGCCACTTGATGCGCAGCGGTCGGCCCGCCAGCGGTTCGCAGGCTTCCAGTACGGCGACCGGCAGCGCGGCTGGCAGCGCCGAAGGCAGCGGCAGCGCGACGGTGACGCGCAGGGTCACGGCGAGGTCGCGCCCGGGTTCGTCGTGCCACTCGCGCTGCATGCGGCCTCGGCCGCGCGTCTGGTGGTCGGCCCACCACACCGCCGGCGCCGGGTCCGGCGCCGCGGCGGCGAGGTCCTGCGTCGACGGACACGACACCAGGTGCACCAGTCTGCGAAAGCGCGTCCGTTCGCGCAGCAGCGTCTCGATCCGGGTGTCGTCGGTCATGTTCGGTCCTGGTTCGGAAACCCCGACATCATCGCGGACTGAAGTTCGGGGTCCAGGTCTGCCGATGGTGTGGTGGCGTTGGACGCTGTCGTCGACGCAGGCAAAGGATGACTCGGACCGGTGACCATCTGCCGCGTGGTTTCCACGGCCCCGTGCGGGGCTGGGGGGGGCTCGTGCCGTCGGCGCAGCGCGCGCTGCAGCTGCCGCGCGACCGCGCGCAGTTCGCCGGTGCTGCCGGCGACGGGACGTTCGAACTGGTCGAAGCGCAGGCGCTGACCGAGTCGATGGGCCGCGTCGAGGACGTGCTGCGCCGCATCGCGGCGCTGCTGGTCGACGGCGGCACGGCGCTGCTCGACGTCGAGTCGATGCAGTCGCCGCGGCTGTTGCGCCAGGTGCTCGACGGGCGCACCGGCAGCTTCGATCCGTCCGGCAGCACCGACGATCCGTCGACGTTCGTGCCGCTGCGGCGCGTGCTGGCGGCGGCGGCGGCGGCCGGATTGTTCGTCGGCGACGTGCTGCGCGTGCCCAGCGACCCGGGCGAGCCCGGCGCGAAGCTGGCGCAGGACCTGCTCGCGCACGGCTTCCTGCCGCTGGAATGGCTCGGCGGGGCACCGCCGCAACGCTTCTGGCTCGTGGCGCAGAAGCAGGCGCCGCTGGCGGGTTCGGTGCTGGTCGCCGGCGGCGACGCGACCGCGGTCGCGACGACCGTCGCGGCGCTGCGCCCGTTCCTGCCCGCGGACTGGGAGATCGTGACCGGCGACGCGGTGCGCGAAGCCGGCATGTGGAACCGTGCGATCGCCGCGTCGCGCGGCGAGCTGGTCTGGTTCGTGCGCGCGGGCGCGCGGCCGACCGCGGCCGCGTTCGAGGCGCTGACGCTGCTGGCGGCCATCGGTGCGGCAGCACCGGGCGCAGACGGCGTGCGGCGCCACCCGGGTGACGTGACCGGCCTGATGCTGCCGCGCAACGACGTGCTGCTGGTCGGGCCGTTCGACGAACACGGCGACAACACGCCGGTCGCGCTCGAGGGCTGGTCGATGGCGCTCGACTGCAAGCTGCCGGCCGTGCAGCTGGTCGACGTCGCGTTCGACTCGCCGGCGCCGCCGGTCGAGTCGCCGGCGACGTTCGCCGCCGAGACACAGGCGCTGCTGGCGCGCTGGGCGCCGGTGATGGCCGACGACCGGCCGGCCGAACTGGCGGTCGCCGCGGCCGCGCGCGACGTCGCGCCGCCGCCGTGGCAGGGCCGTGCGCCGCGCATCAGCCTGTGCATGATCGCGCGCAACGAGGAGCGCTTCCTCGGCGAATGCCTGCGCCGCGCGCGCCCGGCCGTCGACGAGATCGTGATCGTCGACACCGGTTCGACCGACCGCACGGTCGCGATCGCCGAGTCGTTCGGCGCGCGCGTGCTGCACGAACCCTGGCAGGACGACTTCGCGGCGCCGCGCAACACGGCGCTGCGGGCGGCGACCGGCGACTGGATCCTGGTGCTCGACGCCGACGAGTTCCTGCTCGACGGCGGCTGCGAACGCATCCGCGAACTGGTCGAGAGCAAGGTCGCGTCCGGCTACCACCTGCACTTCACCAACCTCTACGGCCACGGCAAGACGCTCGGCGTCATGATGGTGCGGCTGTTCCGCAACCTGCCGGGCATCGCATACGAGGGCGTCATCCACGAGCAGGTGACGCCGAGCCTGCAGCGCCTCGCGGCCGAGCGCGGCCTCGTGCTGGCGTCGGCCGACGTCGAGGTCGAGCACCACGGCTACACCGACGAGGTGATGGACCAGCGCGGCAAGAACGAGCGCAACGAGCGCCTGTTCAAGAAGCAGCTGGCCGCGCACCCCGACTGTGTCTACGCGCACTACAAGTACGGCGACTTCCTGCGGCGCCTGCCCGGGCGGTCCGCCGACGCGCGGCGGCTGCTGGACCGCTGCCTCGAACTGATCCTGGCCGGACCGCCGTCGCTGCCGCGCGAACTGCCGTACGCCGGCGAGGTCGCGGCGCTGTGCGCGCTGGAAGCGGCGCGCGCCGGCGACAACGTGCGCGCGCGGCAGGTGCTGGACCACGGTCTGCGGCGCTTCCTGCCGACGCCGAACCTGCACTACCTCGCCGCCAGCCTGGCGCTGGCCGAAGGTCGCGCCGAAGACGCGATCCTGCACTACCGCCGCTGCCTCGCCTACCGGGGTCAGGTGCTGGTGGTGCCGATCCAGGACGGCATCACGGGCCACGTGTCGCTGTGCGGCATCGCGCAGGCCTGGCTCCTGCGCGGCTGTGACGTGCGCGCCGAACGTCTGCTGCTGCAGGCGATCGCGATGGAACCGTCCTACGAGGTCGCGCACCTCGCGCTGTCGAAGCTGTGGCTCGGCCGCGGCGACGTCGGTCGCGCGCTGGCCGTGCTGTCCGACTTCCTGGCCGATCACCCGGCGTCGCCGGGTGCGTGCCAACAGGTGACCCTGCTGCTGCACCGACTCGGCCACACCGCCGAGGCGCGCCGCATGGGGGAACACGCCGTCCGTCTGCTCGAGGCGCGTGCCCTCGACCACGAGGCGGCGGCGATGCAACGAACCCTGGCCGCGATGTGAGGCCAACGAAACCCCGTTTGGAGAAGGTGACCATGACGACGATGACGAAGAACCCCGGGCCGATCACTACGGCCATCCCCCAGCGGTCGGGCTTCCAGCCGATCCCGACGCGCATCCGCGACACGCGCGACAGCCAGGTGCCGCCGCTCGTGGTCGAGCCGATCGCCGAGCAGCAGAAGGCGGCGATCCGCCAGAGCCTCGGTGAGCTCAGCGGCAAGCTGGCCGAGATCCACCGCACCGCGGCGGAGGCCTACATGTCGCAGGCGCTCTACGAGCAGGCCCTGCCGCACATCGAGACCGCGGCGACGTTCGCCGCCGGCGAGCTCGAGTACCAGATGCAGCTCGGCTTCGTGCGCTACGTGACCGGCGACGACAACGGCGCGATCACGGCGTTCAACAACGCGCTGGCGATCGAGAGCAACAACCCCGAGGGCTGGTTCAACCTCGGCATGGTGCTGTTCGGCCAGTCGCAGTTCGTCGAGGCCGAGGACTGCTTCCGTCGCGCCAGCGAGCTGCAGCCGCACGACGCGCAGACCTGGAACAACCGCGGCGTCTGCCTGTGGAACCTGCAGCGGGCCGGCGACGCCCGGGCGTGCTTCCAGCGCGCGCTGCAGGTCGATCCGAACGACACCGACGCGGCGTTCAACCTGAAGAGCCTGCCGCGCTGAGCGCGGTCGGCGGCGGATCGCCGGGTCACCGAGGCGGCGCGGGACGGTCCCGCGCCGCCGTGTCGTGACGTACGGACACGGCGTCAGTCGACCAGCGCCGGGAAGACCTCGCGTACGCGTTCGAGGTCGCCGTCGGCGGACGGCTTGCCGGCCAGCACCGACAGCAGCGACAGCAGGTCGCGCGCGGTGACCGTGTAGGTGGCCTCGGGGGCGGCGGCGAGGTGGCGCTGCAGCCGGCGGTGCGCGGCCTTCGGCGTCAGCACCACGCGCGGTTCGGCGCGGTCCGGTGCGGCCAGTTCCTGCAGCGCGGCGTCGACCGTGCGCTGTTCGTCACCGGGCGCGGCTTCGAGCGCGCGCCGGCAGATCTGCTTGGCCTTGCTCCACGACAGCTTGCCCGCGTGCAGCAGCGCGCGCACGCGCGGGTCCATGCCGGGCACGTAGCGGACGATCTCCTCGACCCACGACACGCTTTTGTCGAGGAAGCTCGCGATGCGCTCCTTCGACCAGTTCGCGTTGTTCAGGAACAGGATCGTGTCGAAGTAGTCGGTGACCTTCGCGTCGAGCCGATCGGCGTTGAGCTTCAGGTTCAGCGCGCGGATCTCCTCGAGGTCGCCGGCGACGACCCGCACGTCGATGCGGTCGTACCAGCCCGGCCGCTCGGAGCGGATCAGCTTGATCGCCGACAGGCGGTGGAAGCCGCCGACCAGGAAGTACTCGCCGTGCTTGCGCTCCCAGACGACCAGCGGCTCCAGCAGGCCGTTCTTCAGGATGTCGTCCTTGTAGTGGTGGACCTTCTGCAGGTTCAGCTCGCGGTGGTTCGCGATCAGCGGGTGCGTCTGCACGCGATCGAACGGAACGTAGTCGTAGCGCTTCGTGGTCAGCATGGCGTGGCCGGGCGGCGGCGATCCGCCGCGGCAATCCGCGAGCTTCGCGCTGCCGTGCGGCCGATTCCAGCTTCAGGCAGTGCCTGCGATCAGAACGTGCCGGCGGTCAGCTGCAGCGCGTTGGTCGCCGTGACGGCGAGGAACTCGAACGCAGGACCGAGTGCGACCGGGATCATCTGGTGGAAGAACGTCACGCCGACCAGCGGCGGCACGTTCGGCAGGAACAACGCCGATTGCACGCTGCCGGTGACCGTCACGAGTCCCTGTTGGATGTCGGGTGCCACCAACAGGTCGCAGCCGGCCACTCCTTGCGGCAGCAGGCTGGCGAGCGGCACCACGCCCGCCGGCACGCTCGTGACGCTGGTCAGTGCCAGCACGATCGCCGGCGCCGGCAGGCCGGTGCCGGTGGCGCGGAACGTGGTGTCGACCCACGGCAGTGTGTCCGCGGCCAGCAGGTTGCCGCTGCAGCCGGTGCCGTTCGGCGCCGCCAGCGGGGCGCAGGACGTGGACAGCCGGGCCAGTCGTGCCACCGCGCCGCCGCCGGCGGTCGTGAAGTTGCCGCCCGCGACGACGTCGCCGTCCGGCAGCACGCACGCGGCCAGCACGTTGGAGTTCAGGCCCACGCCGAACGGCTGCCAGCCGGCACCGGTCCAGCGCGCGATCTGGTTGGCCGGGGCGCCGCCGGCGTTCGTGAACCCGCCGCCGACGATCAGGCTGCCGCCGGGGTGGACGGCCAGCGCGCTGACGAGGGCGTTGGTGCCGGTGCCGAGCGGGTGCCACGCCGAACCGTCCCAGCGCGCGATCCGGCTGGCCGGACTGCCGTCGGCGTTCAGGAACGCGCCGCCCGCGACGATGTCGCCGTCTGGCAGGATCGCCACCTTGCGCACCTCGGCATCGAGTCCTGCTCCGAGCGGCGCCCACGCCGCGCCGTCCCAGCGCGCGATCCGCCCGCACGGCCCGCCGCCGGCCTGCGTGAACTGACCGACGACGACCACGTCGCCGTTCGCGGCGACCGCGAGGTCCTGCACGATGTTGTTGGTGCCGCTGCCGAGGGCGCTCCACGCGGTGCCGTTCCAGCGCGCGACGCGGTTGGCGGCGCTGCCGCCGGCCGTCGTGAAGTTGCCGCCGACGACGAGTTCGCCGTTCGGCAGGTTGCCGAGGCCGAGGACCGCGTTGCCGGTCCCGGTGCCCAGCGCGTGCCAGGCAGTGCCGTCCCAGCGGGCGACGAAGTTGGCCGGCACACCGCCAGCGGTCGTGAACTGGCCGCCGGCGACGAGGTCGCCGTTCGCGGCGGTGCGGACGACGCGCACGCCGGCGTCGGTGCCGGTGCCGAGCGCCGACCACGTGCCGGTGACGAGGTCGAACGCGGCGATGTTGGCGGCCGGCACGGTGCCGGCGGTCGCGAACGCCCCGCCGACGACCAACTGCGGGTGCAGCGGCCCGGGTCCGTCCTGGTCCCACACGGTGGCCGCGAACACGGACCCGTCCACGCCGGGCAGCGCGCTGCCGGGCAGCCAGGGATTCGTGCACTGGCCCACGAGCGGACCGAGCAGCAGCGGGACGGCGATGGCGAGAGGAGCGAGGCGTCTGGTCGGGTGCATGGTGCGAGCCGAGCAGCGTCAGTCCGTGCTGCCCAGGAAGCAGAACGGTGCCCAGTGGTAGGGATGTCGGTGTCTCTCGCGCAGGGCGCGCTTGGCCGCGTGCAGCGCCGGCAGGCGGCCGGCGCCGTCGGCGAGCAGCCGGCGGTAGAAGTCCGTCATCAGCTCGCGCGTCGAGGCGTCGTCGACGGCCCAGAGCGAACTGACGACCGAGGCGGCGCCGGCGAACATGAGGCCGATCGGCAGCGCCTGCGGCGCCTCGTCGCGCAGCGTCGGGCCGACGTTCGTGCGGCACGCGGACAGCACGACGAGTCGGCTCGATGCCAGTCGGCCGCGCCACGGGCCGAGCAGCTCGCGCAGCTGCAACAGGCCGTCGTCGCCCGGCAGCGGCGTGATCGGCCGCGCGAGCAGCAACAGGCTGAAGCTCTGGCCCGCGTACTCCTCGGCGATGCCGTGGCAGGCGAAGTGCACGTACTTCGCCTGCGCGGCGTGTTCGAACACCGCCGGTTCGGTGGCGGTCGAACCGAGCAGTTTCACGGCGCGCAGGCCATGGTCCGCGAACAGGCTGGCGACGGCATCGGCTTCGGCCCGTGCACCGGCGAGCGGCGGCAGTTTGCCGAGATCCTGGATCGAGCCCGTGCGCTGCAGGCCGCGATCGCCGGGGCGAGCCGTCGACGCGGAGCCCCGCGCGACCTCGATGCCCATGGTGCCGTTTGCGATCGTGAGCTCGATCGATTCGCCGTGCCGCCAGATGGCGAGTCGGATCGGCCCGTCGGCGCGAATCCCGTCTTCGATGGCAGCTGAGGTGGCCGCGCGCAGGTCGCGCAGCGAGCGGTCGTCGGTCACGGGCTGTGCGTCGTAGGCCGTCACGACGTCGTGCGCCCGCAACCCGGCGCGGGCTCCGTTGCCCTGTGGATCGACGGCCAGCACCAGTGCGCCGTTCGGCATCGGACCGTCGGCCTCGGGCACCGCGGACGGGTCACCGACCGCCAGCAGGTCGAGGTGGGTGGCGTCGTCGTTGGCCGCCTGGGCACGGTCACGCAGCCAGCGCAGCATGCTGCCCGACGGGACGTAGGCGATCGCAGGACCTTCGTCGAGCCAGTGGACGGGGCCGTCGGGGCCGGATCCGGTCACCAGCGCTTCGAACGGCAGGCGGTGCAGCTCGCGGTGGGCGGCGACGTGCACGGTGTCGAGCTGGCGCAGTCGGGTCCACAGCGGCGCCGGCACCAGCGCGGCGAACAGCGCGCCGCAGGCACGTGCACCGCCCGCGGTCGTGGCGACTTCGCCGGGATCGCGGCCGCGTGCGTCCGCCGCGCCCGGGTGCGACAGCCACGACAAGGCCCGCGACAGGTGGTCGCGCACGACCTGGGTCGCGTCCGGCAGCGGGAAGGCCTCGATGCGTTCCCGCGTGGCGAGGTAGGCGACGCTGCCCGATCCGTCCAGCGTGAACTCCAGCAACGCCTCGCCGGCGCCGAGGCAGTCGCGCAGCGCTGCAGGCGACCCGACCCTGCCGACTGGCAGCACGTCGGCGCAGAGGCGCGCGCGTTCGTCCAGCAGGCGTCGGCGTTCGGTGTGCGTCTGCTCGAGGCGTGCCATGGCGGCGGCGCGCGCCGGTGCGGCCGCGGTGCCGTCGTCGAGCTGCGTGACCGTGTGCAGCGCCACGTCGCACGCGCTGTCGGCGGCCGCGAGCGCGGCGCGCAGGTTGCCGATCGCCGCGGCCGTCGCCGTGTCACCACGCAGCTCGGCGCGCCGCCGGGCCTCGTCGAGCGGGTCGAAGCGCTGCTGTTCGCACAGATCGAGCAGCTCGCGGGCCCGGCTGCGCTCGGCCGTCGCGAACGCGCCGTCGACGTCGCCGAGGTGCAGCTGGATCTGCTGCAGGCGCTCGAACGGTCCGGTGCGCTTCAGCTCGTCGAACAGGGACTGGCGCTGACCGCCACCGACGCGGCCTCGTTCGCGCAGGCGCTCGATCCGCGAACAGGCTTCGCCGTACACCGCGGCTGCCTCCTGCCAGCGATCCAGGTGCACGAGGCAGGCGCCGACGCTTGCCAGCGCGACGACCAGGTGGGGGTGGTCGGTGTCGCCGTACATCCGGCGCCGCATCGCCAACGCCGCCGCGAGTTGGGCGATGGCCGCTTCGCCGTCGTTCTCGGCCAGCGACAGCGCGCCCAGCAACTGCAGGCTCGTGGCGATGTCGGGGTGGTCGCGCTCGCCGAACAGGCGGCGCCGCATCGAGAACGCCTGTTCCAGGGGTTCGCGCGCGCCCGCATGGTCACCGGCGTTGCTGAGCACGCTGCCGATGTTGTGCAGGGACTGGGCGACGTCGGGATGGTCGCCTTCGTGTACCTGCCGCTGCATTGCCAGCGCCTGTCGGTGCAGCGGCAGGGCTTCGTCCGCGCGGCCGAGGTCGAACAGGCAGTAGGCGAGGTTGTTCCAGAACAGCGCGAGGCGCGGATCCGGCCGGTCGCCGGCCAGCCGTTGCAGCATCGCCGCCGCGGCTTCGTAGGCCGGCAGCGCCTCGTCGTGCCGCCCGAGGCACTGCAGGCAGGATGCGACGTTGTTCAGCGACATCGCCACGTTGCGGTCGTCGTTGCCTTCGGCCAGGCGCCGCCGGATCGCCAGTGCCTGTTCGTGCAGCGGCAACGCGACGTCGGCCTGGCCCAGGATGTCGAGGCAGTAGGCGAGATTGGCGAGGTCGTTGGCCAGCAGCGGATGGTCGGCGTCGGCGAGCAGGCGGCGTCGGACCGCCAGCGCCTGTTCGTAGGCCGGCAGCGCTTCCGCGGCACGGCCCAGTGTGGTGAGCAGGGAAGCCCGGTTGCCGAGGGATGTCGCCAGTTCGGACGAATCGGCGTCCGCGTGCAGTTGCCGGTGCATCGCCAGCGACTCGTCGAGCCGGGCCAGGGCATCGTCGTAGCGGGCGAGTTCGCGCAGGCAGACCGCGAGGTTGTTCAAGGCCCGCTCCACGGTCGGGTGGTTCGCGTCGCCGGCGAGTCGCCGGCGCATCGCCAGCGACTCCTCGAACAGCGGCAACGCGGCGTCGGCGCGGTTCGCGAGGCGCAGGCAGTTGCCGACCGTGTCGAGGCAGTGCGCCACGCCGGGATCGTCGCGGTCACCGGCGAGGCGGCGGCAGATCGCGAGCGCTCGTTCCGCGTGCGGCAGCGCTTCGGGCAGGCGATCGAGCTGGGACAACGCGAAGGCCACGTTGTTCTCGGCACGCGCGACGTCGACGTGGTCGACGTCACCGCGCAGCTGGCGGTGCACGCGCAGTGCCTGTTCGAAGTGCGGCAAGGCGTCGCGTGCACGCCCGAGCTGCAGCAACACGGTCGCGGTCTCGCTCGCGCTGTCGGCGACGCTGCGGTGGGTGTCGCCGTGCAGCGCGATGCGGTGCGCGAGTGCCGCGGCGTGTGCCCGCGCCGACCGCTCCAGGTCGCCGGCGGCGCGGAAGCGCTGGCCCAGTCCGATCAGCAGCCGATCGGCCTGCCGGTGCTCGGCCTCGGACAATGCTGCCGTCGACAGGCCGGCGAGCCGTTCGAGCGCCGCTGCGTCCTCGCCGGCGTCGGCGTGGGCCTGCGCCGCCGCGAGCGCTGCTGCCGCCTGGGCGGGAACGGCAGCGACGCCGACGAGGCAGCACCAGAGGGCGAGAGCTTGCGGCATTCGACGAGGTTCTTCCGGCCGCAGCATAGGAGGACGACGCGGTCGCCACACGCGGACGGCGACGGACCGGCCGCCGTTTCCGCCGGCTGTCGGCGCTCCCCTGCTGGTGTGGAGCACATCCCATGGCAGCCCCCGCACCCGAATCGAACCGCCAGATCCACCGGATCGAAGCCGAGTTGCACCGGCTCGAAGCACTGTTGGCCCGCCACCGGGACCTGCTGCGGCGGGTCGAAGAGCAGGGCATGCCCGACGCGACACCGTACGTCTCCTACCGCCGCGGTACCGACGTGTTGGACCTGCGTGGTCCGGCCGGCGGCATTCGGGCCGCGTTCCGGAACGAGATCGCCGCGATCCAGGCCGAGGTCCGCAGGCTGCGGGAGCAGGTCGGTCGCGCCAGGCGCAACACCCAACGGCAGGCGGCCCGCGCCGCGGTCTCGCGCATCGACCGACGGTTCGAAGCGCACCTGCGCCGGGTGCTCGCCGACGCGAAACGCCGCGGGGACTTCGCGCCCGGCGAACTCGAGGAGCTGCAGCGCGGCGCCGACGAAGTCCTGAACGCCCACGTGGACCTGCTCGGCATCGACAGCTCCGAGACCTCGATGCGCGACGTGCTGCGGCAGTTCGCGCAGGTGCAGGCGCTCGGCGCCGGCGACGATCGGGTCGCCCGTCGTGCCATGCAGGCGCTGCTCGGTGCGAGCCGCCGCAACGTGGAGCGGGCGTGGCGACGGTACACCGGGTTGCCGTCCCTCGAGGCGGCACGCGGTGTCCTCAGCGCGGCGGCGTCCTGTGAACTGCTCGGTGGTGACAGTGGTACCGCGACCCTGGACATCGGGCCGCGGGCCGAGCAGGAGATGAAGGCAGCGGAACAGAGGTTCCGTCGCACGCCGAGTGCCGCGAACCTGAAGCTGATGCTGCAGGCCGAGCGGCTGGCCACGAACCTCGGTGTCGGCCCGTTGCCGTCACCGCCGCCGGGCCTGAAGCGCATCAAGGCCGGCGCCACGCACACGATCGTCGAGGGCGACACGCTGAGCGGCCTGGCGAAGGCCTACTACGGCAGCTTCTCCTGGTGGGACGTGCTGGTGCGGGCCAACGTGGAGTTGTACGAGGACCCCGACCGGCCGCCGCGCGGCACGATCCGGATCCCGTTCTGACCGCAGCGACTCAGAGGTCGCGATCGAGCAGCGGGTTCGGCGTGCCGCCGATCGCCGCGTAGCCGCGCAGCATGCGCGCGCCCTGGCGCGATCGCGCCAGCTCGTCGGCGAGGCCCGCGAGGCCGGTCTCGATGCCGGCGCGCAGCTGCGTGAACGCGTCCTGCGCCTGCTGCCGCAGGGTCGCTTCGGCCGGCGTGTCGTCGCTGCCGTCGCCGGCCACCGCGACGTGGTCGCCGGCGATCGCCATCAATGCGGTCACGTGGTCGACGTCGCCGCGGGCCAGCGCGGCCAGTGCCTGCTGCCAGCAGGCCGCGAGCTCCTGCAACGCGAACCCGACCGCCGACGCGGTCTCAGTTGGCGATGATGCCATCCCAGCCTTCCTTCAACGTGCGCAGCACGCGCAGCGTGTTCTCGACGCCGTTCGGCGTGCGGGTCAGGTTGGCCTGGCTGAGCTGGTCCAGCGAGAACTCGTAGAGCCGGTCGAGGTCGCGCGCGATCTGGCCGCCGGCCGCGTGGTCGAGGCTGGCGCGCAGTTCGCCGACGATGCCCATCGCCTTGCCGAGCGAGTTGCCGACTTCGGCCGAACGCGCGGTCTTCTGGTCGACGAGGCCGGCGCGGCCCTTCTCGAGGTTCTTGATGGCGCCGTCGTAGAGCAGCTTGACGAGCTTCTCCGGCGAGGCGGTCAGGACGGCGTTGCGCTGGTAGGTGGCGGCGGCTTGTGCGTAGGACATCGGGGGGTTCCTCGTCAGGTGGGTCAGCGTCGGGTGGACAGGTTGTTGAGGCCGCTGAGCGAGCTGCCTTGTCCTTGCAGCTGTGCCAGCAGCGACTCGAGGTTGGCGTACTTCTTCTGCAGCTGCTCGGTGTAGATCTCGAGCCGGCGTTCGGCGTCGTCGATGCGACGCTGGGCGTCCTGGACCTGGCGGTCGAAACTCTCGTTGCGCGCCTTGAACAGGCCGTCGACCGAATCGGTGTAGACGTCGAGCTGGTCGACGAACCGGTTCATCAGGCCGGTCGTGTCGGTCGTGAAGATCGCGGCGACCGCGTCCTCGTCGGCGGCCAGCGCCTCGGCGAACTTCGTCGACGTGAACGTCAGGCGGCCCGCGGTGTCGGCGGCGATGCCGACCTGCGACAGCATCTGGTAGGCGTCGTTGCCGGTGCCGACCTGGCCGCCGGCGATCGTACGCAGGCTCGAACGCACGTTGCGCAGCAGGCTGTCGCCGAACAGCGGACTCGAGGCCTTGCCTTCGGCATCGAGCGCGTTCTGCGCGGTCGCGAAGTCGACGACCTTGTTGTAGGCGTCGACGAAGTCCTGCACCTTCTTCGAGACCTCCTCGGCGTCGGTCGCGACGGTCACCTGCACGGTGCCGGGTGCGTTGACCGACAGCAGGTCCAGCGTGACGCCGGTGATCGCGTCGCTGATCGTGTTCGTCGACCGCTGCACGGTGACGCCGCCGATCGTGACCGAGGCGTTGGTGCCGGCGGTCGTCGTCAGGCCGGACACGAACGACTGGAAGGCCGCGTCGCCGTCGTCGTAGGTGACCGTGAACGCGCCTTCGGTGCCCGGTGTGGTCGCGCGCAGCGCCAGCTGGTACCGCTGTGCGCCGCCGTTCGCGGTGTTGCCGGTGTCGACGACTTCGGCGTTGACGCCGATGTCCTGCGCGTTGATCGCCTCGGCGATGCTGGACAGCGTCGGCGTCGTGACGGCGACGGGGTAGGTGTTGCCGTCGACGTCGATCAGCAGCGACGCGGGGCCGCCGAACGTCGCGGTCGGGCTCGACTGGCCGGCGCTCAGCGTCAGCTGCGACCGGGCCAGCGTGTTGACGGTCACCTCGTAGGTGCCGGCGACCGCCGACGTGGAGGCGCTGACCTTCAGCACGTCCTCGTCGCTCGACGTCGCCTTCTTCTCGAGGAAGTTCGTCGTCGTCTGCAGCGCCTTGGCCTTCTTGGTCAGCTCCTGCAGCAGGCTCGACAGGTCGCCGAACAGCGACTTCTGCTTGTTCAGCGACGTCTTCTTGGTCTCGAGCTGCGAGATCGGGCGGCGCTCGAGCGCGGTCAACGCCGAGATGATCGCTTGCGTGTCCAGGCCGGACGCGAGGCCACCGAAGCTGATTCCTGCGGACGACATGACGGTTCCGGGATCGTTCCCGTCGGTCCTATCGGGTCGTCGGTGCCGCCACTTGACCGATTCGCGCGCGTGCCCTGGCGCCGGTCACAGCGAACGGTCGACGAACGAGCCGTGCCGGGCCGCGAACCGATCGATCAGTTCCTTCGCCTCCGCTTCGGGCACGGTGCGCAGGTTGCGGCCGGTCGCGCGGTCGCGAATCACGAACGTCAGCCGTTCGGCGTTCGCGTCGACGACGATGTCGACGTCGGTGCCGGGCGGCAACCCGAGCAGGTCGGACAGCATGGTGCGGCGCTTCTTGCGGCGGTCGGCGTCGAGGTCGCTGTCGGAGCGCGACGTGCCGCTGACGCCGCCGTGGCGCGCCTTCTCGGTCGGCTGCGAGTCGTCGACGTCGAGCAGCTTGCCGAGCACGCCGCTGGCGAGCCGCTTCAGCATGCGCGACGGGGCGCCGAGCGTCGTCCGGACGATGTCCATGGTGCGGTTCGATCGGCGGTCCCGGGCGCCGGCGGGCGGCGCGCGGGACCGTCACGGGGCAGGAGTCGCGATCAGCCGAGCAGACGCAGGGCCGACTGCGGCAGCGCGTTGGCCTGCGACAGCACCGAGATGCTGGCCTGCTGCAGGATCGAGTTGCGCGTCAGCTGCGCGGTCTCGTAGGCGACGTCGACGTCGCGGATGCGCGACTCGGCGGCGCTGAGGTTCTCGACC
>JAEUHR010000009.1 GCA_016794425.1 Planctomycetota bacterium | reverse complement strand
GCCGGGCGCTGACCGACCTGGTCGGCCCGGGCCGCGGCCCCACCGCCCGGCTGCGGGGCCTCGTCGCGCCGCACATCGACCTCTGGCGCGGCCGCGCCGGCTACCGGGCCGCCTACGGCGAGCTGCTGGGCGCCCCGCCGGCCGACCTCTACGTGCTGTTCGGCACCGGCCACGCCGGCCCCGACGCGCCACTGACCGGCTGCGAACTCGACTGGGCCACGCCGCTCGGCACCGCGCCGACCGCCCGCGGCTTCGTCGCCGAGGTGCACGCCGCCCTCGGCGCGCCGGATCCGGCGGCGCTGCTGATGCACCGCGACGAACACAGCGTCGAGTTCCAGGTGCTGTTCCTGCAGCACCTGCACGAACGCCGCGGCCTGCCGCCGCCGCGCATCGCCGCGTTCCTCTGCGGTGCCCTGCCGGCCACGACCGGCGATCCGCTGCAGGAGCCGTGGTGCCGCGACCTGCTGGCCGCGGTCGCGGCCGCGGCGCAGCGGCACGGCGGCCACGTGCTCTGGCTGGCCGGCGCCGACCTGGCGCACGTCGGGCCGATGTTCGGCGACCCGGCGCCGGTCGACGACGCCCGGCTGGCCCGGCTGGCAGCCGCCGACCGCGCCTGGCTCACCCACCTGGACCGCGGCGCCCCGGGGGCGTTCCACCGCGCGATCGACGCCGCTGGCAACCCCGACCGCATCTGTTCGGCGCCGGCGATCACGCTGTGCGCGGCACTGGCCGCCGGCCGCGGCGAACTGCTGCACTACGGCCAGGCGCAGGCGCCGGACGGCAGTCAGGCGGTGTCGTTCAGCGCGCTGGCGTTCCGCTAGCGGGCGCCGGTCGCGCCAACAGCCGTTCGCCGGCGGCCACCACCTCGTCGACGGTGATGTCGCGCATGCAGCGGTGGTGACCGAGTGGACAGACCTTGCGCTGGCACGGCACGCAGTCGAGGTCCTTGCGGATCAGCTCGGTGTGCTCGAGGCAGTAGTTCGTGTAGTTCGCGTCGGTCGGCCCGATCAGACAGACGACCGGCCGGTCGAACGCGACCGCCAGGTGGCGCGGGCCGGTGTCGCCGGTCACCATCAGCGCACCGCGGCGCACCAGCGCCTTCAGCTTGTCGAGCGGCAGCACCGGCCGCGACAACACCAGGCAATCGCCCTCGCGCGCGATGCGCTCACCGAGTTCGACCTCGGCCGGACCGACCAGCACCAGTGGTCGCAGCCCGTGCTTCTGCGCGAACACCTTCGCCACGGCGCCGAACCGCTCGGGCACCCACAGCTTGCTGGCGCCGAAGTTCGCGCCGACGACCAGCAGCAGCAGGCGTTCGCCGTCGCCGATGCCGAGCGAACGCAGGTGCTCGGCGACCCAGCGGTCCTGCCCGTCGGTGACGTCGAGCACCGGATGCATGCCGCCCGGCGGCAGGCCGATCACGTCCAGCAGCGCGCTGTAGTAGTGCGGCATCGGCTCCGGCTTGCGGCTCGGGCCCCGGCGCCGCTGCCACCAGTGCCGGTTGCGTTCGGCGCGGCGGCCGAGGTTCATCAGCAGCGGGCGGCCCTGCTGGTAGCCGAGCCGCAGCGGCACGCCGGCGAGGAACGGCACCAGCCCGGTCGCCAGCGAGTTCGGCAGCACGATCGCGAGGTCGAAGCGTCCGGCGCGCATCGCCGCGACCTGCTGCCACAGGCCGCGCACGCCCTTGGCACGCGGCGTCTCGGCGATCGCGTCGAACAGCCGCGAACCGTCGAGCAACGGCCGCAGGTATGGGCGGATGCCGACCGTGATGTGGGCCGCGGGGAACGCGGCGCGGATGCGCGCGAACGCTGCCGTCGCCATCACGAAATCCCCGAGCCAGTTCGGCGCCCGCAGCCAGATCCGGCGCACCCGCGTGAGATCGACGGAGCGGGTCACGGCTGGAGGGACACCGTCAGCGGAGGCACGGACGCGATCTAACGCGCCGAGCCGCGCCCCTGCAACCGTGCCGCGACGCGGGCGCCGGCATTCGGCGCGATGGTGGCGGCCGGACGGGCCCGTGCTACCCTACGGAACCTCCTCGGCCGGCACGGCCGGCTTCCACCATGGCATCCCAAGCCACGCTCGATCGTCTGCACGCCGAGTTCGACAGCCCGCCCGAAGTGATCGGGGCGGTGGTCGAGCTGCTCGAAGGCAACGCCACCCCGTCCTTCATCGCCCGCCACCGGCGCTGGGCGATCGACCAGATGCCGGAGGAGCGGGTACAGGCGATCGCCGAACGGCTGCACGCGCTGACCGAGATCGAGCAGCGCCGCCAGACGATCCTGCAGCAGGCGGAAGAGCGCGGCCGACGCACGCCGGAGCTGGAAGCGATGGTCGCCGACTGCGTCGACCAGGACCTGCTCGACGACCTCTACCAGTCGATGCGGCCGCGGCGGCGCAACCGCGCGATGGAGATGGAGGAGAAGGGCCTGCTGCCGCTGGCGATGGCGATCCAGCACCGACAGCTCGGCGACCAGCCGCTGCAGGAGGTGGCCCGGCAGTACCTGTCGGCCGAGCACGGCCTCGACGCGCCCGAGGCGGCGCTCGAGGGTGCGCTGGTGATCCTGGCCGACCGCATCGCGCACGACCCGACCACGCGCGGCCGCTTCCGCGGCGAACTGCGCCGCGGCATCCTGCGCGCGACGCCGGTCAACCCCGATCGCAGCGCGGCCGGCGCCAACCAGGACCTGCTCGACTTCGCCGAACCGATCGGCCGGATCCCCGCCGGTCGCATGCTGGCGCTGCGGCGCGCCGAGCGCGAGGGCATCCTGCGGCTCGAGCTGACGCTGCCCGAAGGCCGCCACCGCGAGCTGCTCGGCGAACTGCACGGCAAGGACCTGGCGCCCGATTCGCCGCTGTTCGCGTTCTACCAACTCGTGTTCGACCACGCCGCGCAGCAGCTGCAGGACGTCTGCGGCAAGGACGTCCGACGCCGCATCAAGGAGAAGGCCGACCGCGAGGCCGTGCGCACGCACGCGCGCAACCTGCGCTCGCAGCTGCTGGCGCCGCCGCTGGGCCACAAGAAGGTGCTGGCCCTGCGCACCAGCGGCAAGGGCGCCTGGGCCGTGCTGCTCGGCGAAGACGGTTCGGTCGCGGTGCACAAGACGCTGCCGTTCGACAACGACGAACAGAAGCAGGGCTCGATGGCCTGGCTCTGCGAGACGATCCGCACCGAACAGCCGGCCGCGATCGCGGTGCCGCACGGCCGCCGTCAGGCCGGCAGTGAGCGGCTGGTCGCCGAACTGCGCCAGGCGCTGGGCGAGACGCCGCTGCCGATGCTGGTGTCGGTCGACGAAGCCGCGTCGACGATCTTCGCGACCAGCGCCGCCGGCAAGAAGGCGATGCCGGGCATGGAGGTCGGCGCGCGCACCGCGGTGTCGCTGGGCCGCCGGCTGCAGGACCCGCTGCACGAACTGGCCCGCATGGAGGAGCGCACGCTGGGCCTCGGCCACACGCTCGACGACGTGCACCAGGGCATGCTGCAGCGCGAGCTCGGCACCGTGAAGGCGAGCTGCCTCGCGCTGGTCGGCTGCGACCTGAACACCGCCACGCCGGACCTGCTGGAGCAGCTGCCGGGCCTGACCGCCGAACAGGCGAAGGCGATCCTCGACCACCGGCGCAAGATCGGCGGCTTCCGTTCGCGCGCGCAGCTCGCCGAGGTGCCGGGCCTCGATGCCGCGACGGTGCGCAACGTGGCCGGCTGCGTGCGCATCCAGGGCGGCGACGAACCGCTGGACGCCACGTCGATCCACCCCGACGACTACCCGATCGTGCAGGCGGTCGCGGCGAAGAAGGGCGTCGCGCCGACGGCGCTGTTCGGCCAGAACCTGCGCGACGTGCCGCTGGACGAGATCACCACGGCCGAGTGGCCGCGCGGCCGCGTGATCGCGGTGCTGCAGCAGCTGCAGCGCGCCAACGACGACCCGCGCGGTGAGCTGGTCAACAGCAGCAACGAAGGCGTGAACTCGCTGGCCGACCTGCACGCCGACCGCGAGCTGCGCGGCCGCGTCGCGACGCTGACCGAGTTCGGCGCCTTCGTCGACCTCGGCATCGGCCACGACGGCCTGGTGCACATCTCGCAGATCCCGGCCCAGCGGCTGCGCGATCCGAGTCAGACCCTGCGCGCCGGCGAGGTCGTCACGGTCTGGGTGCTGCACGTCGACCAGCAGAACCAGAAGATCGCGCTGTCGATGCTGAAGCCGCGCCATCTGCAGGAGGGCCGACTGCCGACCCTCGGCGAGCGCATGGACCAGCAGCAGGGCCGGCGGCGGCGGCACCACGGCGGCGACGAAGCGCCGGCAGGTGGCGGCCGGTTCGCCGGCTCGGGGCGCACCGGCGAACGACGCGGGCCGCGCGAACCGGGCCAGGGCGGCGAGGGCGGCGGTGGCGAGCGGCGGCGCTTCGGCGGCCGTGGGCCCGGCCGCGACGACCGCGGCGACCGTGGGGACCGCGGCGATCGGCGGCCGCGCGACCGTGGCCCGCGCGAGCAGCGCGTCTACACCGTCGAACCGGCCAAGGAGGTCGTCGAAGCGCGCACGCACAAGGGTGAGGTCACCTCGCTGGCAAGCTTGCGCGCGCTGTTCGGTGGCGGCGGCAAGCCGGCGGCGCCGGAGAACCCGGGCAGCTGACCGCGCGATGGCCGCGCAGGTGTTCGTCGTCGACCGCGCCGACTTTTTCGCCGGCGCGTGGCCACACGGCTTCGTGCCCATGACCGCAACCGCGGCCGACGCGTTCCTCGGCGCGGCGCGGCAGCGCGGCCGCTTCGAGCCCCGCGCCGAGGCCGAGCAGCGGCCCGAGTGGAAGCAGTGGATCCCCTATTGCGTGCTGCGGCAGCGCCGGCACCCCGCCAGGGCGACGGAAGGGCTGGCCGCACCGGCCGGCGAGCTCGCGGCCGTCTACCGGGTGCAGCGCACCTCGGGCCAGGGCGAGGCGCGGCTGCACGGCGCCCTGTCGATCGGGCTCGGCGGGCACGTCGAGCCGGAGGACGACCTGGCGCCGGGGGCACCAGGAGCCGAGTTCTTCGGTCGGGCGCTGGCGCGCGAGCTGGCGGAGGAACTCGTGCTCGCGACGCCGCTTCCGGCGCCCCGCTTCGTCGGGCTGCTGAACGACGACCTGACGCCGGTCGGCCGCGTGCACGCCGGGCTGGTCTACGTCTGCGACGTCATCGCGGCTACGGGCACTCCCCCGCTGGACCTGCCGGTGCGTGAAATCTCGAAGATGCGCGGGGGTTTCGGGTCCCTTGTCGAGTTGCGCGGACTGTGGCAAGATCCTGCCCGGTTCGAGTCCTGGTCGCAGTTCCTGATCCACGCTGGAGTCGCCGGTCCCATGGGCGCTTCGCAGGGAACAGGGGGTGCGGACAGGACGGCCGCCCGGTGACGGGCGACCACCGAGACCCCACCCCGAACTTCCGCACTGCTGGGCTCCCATCCCGGCTGCGCAGGAGCCTAGCTGCAATGTCCGACCGGCACTCCACCACCCGCCCCACCCGCGACGAAGTCTACGACCTCCTGATGAACGCCCGTCAGGCCGAGTGGGTCGAACTGTTCCTCGAAGACGGTCGCGCACTCAGCGGCGCGATCATCTTCAACGAGTTCAAGGGCACAGGCCGGCTGATCAACGTCGACGAGGAATTCAGCTTCGACTTCCACGTCGACCACGTCGTCGACGTGAAGCTCTGAGGCGGCAGACCGCCTGAGTGAGCGGCCCCACGCGACGCGGGCCGCAACTTCCACCGTCGGCGCCACGGATCCGTACCGGTCACTGCGTCCCGGCTCCGGCGCTGCGTCACGGCTCCGGCCGCGTTGCGCCCGAGGTCACGCGTCGTCCCTGCCCGCAGGCGGAGTCGGAGTCGGCGGCGCGGCGGGAAAATGCGCCGCCGGCCCACGTGGGGCCGACGGCGCGAAACTCCAGAACGTGTCCAGCCGCCGGATGCGCGGCACGAGGAGCAGCCTTGCAGTCGTTCCGGTCCTGACCGGACACCGCGCTCGGCGACGAGCGCCGAGGCGAATGGACACGCGACCAGAGATCGGGTCGTCCGGGTGCCTGGCCCGAACGACCCGTGCTGTCGGTCCCTCCCTTGGCGACCGCCCAACACGCCGCGCACGCTACGCACGCGACTCGCCCGTGCAAGCGATTTCTTGACGCCGACCACCAGGAATAGCCCGTGCCAACGGGCCGCTACCACTAGCTGCAGCGGTGTCAGGCATCGTCGCGGCGTACCGGCAAGACGACGCGGAAGGTCGTTCCCTGGCCCGGCACGCTGTCGACTTCGATGCGGCCGCGATGCCGTTCGACGATGCCGTGGCTGATCGCGAGGCCGAGCCCGGTGCCCTTGTCGACGTCCTTCGTGGTGAAGAACGGGTCGAACACCTTGTCCAGATGTTCGGGGGCGATGCCGGTGCCGCGGTCCTGGATCGCGACGACGACCTCGCCGTCGACGGCTCGAGCGCTGAGCTCCACCACCGAGCCCGGCGCGGAAGCGTCCTTCGCGTTCAGCAGGATGTTGATCAGCACCTGCAGCAGGTGGTTCGCGGAACCGTCGATCGTCACGCCGGGCAGCGGCACGGCGTCGCAGGACAGTTCGACCCCGGCATTCTGGAACGGCACGCGCACCAGGTCGGCCGCCTCGCGCAGCAACGCCTGCGGATCGAGCGGTCGCAACTCGAACGGCGACTCGCGCGAGAACGTCAGCAGTCCGGCCGTGATCTGCGCCACGCGCCGCGCGTGCTTCTCGATCACGTCGAGCTCGGCGAGCAACTTGCCCGGCTCGTCGCCGTCGCGCAGGCGGTAGCGCAGGATCTGCACCTTGTTGGTGATCACGCCGATCGGGTTGTTGATCTCGTGGCTGACGCCGGCGGCCAGCGTGCCGACCGAAGCCAGCTTCTCGCTCAACGCGAGCTGGCGGCCCAACAACAGCAGCTGGCGCTCGTTGCGGCGCAACCGCCCCAGCACCGTTGAGACGAAGTAGATCGAGAACACCATCGTGACGGTGTAGGCGAGCACGAGCACCCAGAAGCCGACCGGCTTCACTTCGGCCAGCTCGATCAGACCGAGCGGCAGCGGATGGTGCTCGAGCCAGCCCAGCCGTTCGGCGAAGCCCAGCCAGGCCAGCAGCGCCAGGCTCGAACAGGCGACCATGACCGCGGCGCGAACCGACAGCACCAGCGCCGCGATGAACGCGTGGAACAGGTAGAACAGCGCGAACGGATTCGTGATGCCGCCACTCTGGTGCAGCAGCGCCGTCAGGATCAGCAGATCGACCGCGATCTGCAGGTAGACGTGGCGCCGCAGGCTGCGCACGGGGGCGCGCGCGAGCCGCGGGAACACGGCGAGGTAGCCGATGTCGACCGCCAGGATCGTCGCCGCGAGCGCGTACAGCGGCACCGGATCCACGATCAGCTCGAAGCCGTGCGCCGCGAGCGCCGTCAACCAGACGACGGCCGCGGCCACCAGGAGCCGCAGCCGGTTGAACCACGCGATCTGCGAGCGCAGCGCTTCGACTTCGCGCGCCTCGTCTGGCAACACCAGCGCCGGCGTCATTCCCGCTCCCGGCTGTCGTACTCGGTGCGGCCGTAGGCCCAGACCGCCAGCGCCAGCGCCACCGCGACCAGCACCGCCAGGTCGCGCAGCGGGTGTTCGATCAGTTCGCTGCGGAACTCGCGCTCGGCCGGCCACAGCCGCTGCGCCAGTCGGCCATCGGGCTCGATCGAGTCGAGCATCATGCGGCGCAGCGGGTCGGTGATCGTCAGCCGGCGCAAGCCGGCCGATACCGGCAGGTTGGCAGCGAGCATCTGCAAGCCGACGACGAACACCGCCGCCCACACCAGCGGCCGCCGGAACCAGGTCGCGAGCAGCGCCGCGACGGCGCCGTAGGCGACGGTGCCGGCCACCAGCACGCTGCAGAACACCCACGCCAGGCGCCAGTCGACGCCATCCGGCCACAGCTCGCCGTGGGCCGCCACGGCCGCGAACGACGCCACGACGCCGAGTACGGCGGCCGCGGACGCCATCGCGACGACCGCCAGCCAGGTGCCGACGAGCAACGCGCCGCGGCCGACCGGCCGCAGGAACCAGTACTGGAACGTGCGATCCTCGATACGGCCGTGGACCGACTGCACTCCGAGGTAGAGCGTCAGCCATGGCACGACCACGGTGCCGAGCAGCCACCAGGCCAGCACGCAGTAGAGCGAGCGGCCGTCGATGCGTTCGCTGGCGCGGCCCGCGAGCACGTAGGCGAGTGCCGGCAGCACCAGGAGACCGATGCCGACGACCCACCAGAATCGGTCGCGGCACGACAGCAACAGCGTCTGGCGCGCCGACTCGAGCACCGTCGCCAACGTGCCCGGGGTTCTGCGCAGGTCGTTCATCCGATCAGGTACCCGAACACCGAAGCGAGATCGTCGTCGAGCGCCACGACCTCTTGGATGCCGTTCGGCCACGTCGCGCCGAGTTCGGTCAGCGCATCGTAGAACGCGGGGCCGCCGTCGATCGAGACCTCGACCGCATCGCGGTCGAGCCGCACGCCGACCACGCCAGACCAGGTGACCGCGATCGCCGCAAAGCGACGCGGATCGGCAGCGATGACGCGGACGCGGTGCGGCTGCCGCGGCAACTGGTCGCGCAGCTCGGCGACGCGCCCCTCGGCCAGCACGCGCCCCTGGTGCAGCATCACGACGCGGTCGACCAGGTCCTGCAGTTCCTGCAGCACGTGGCTGCTGACCAGGACGCCGACGCCGTGCGCCGGCAGCGCCCGGATGCGCTCGATCAGCTCGCGCCGCGCGATCGGGTCGAGACCGGTCATCGGTTCGTCCAACAGCACGAACCTCGGCCCGTGCGCCAGCGCCTGGGCCAGGCGAACGCGCTGCCGCATGCCCTTGCTGTACTCGCGGATCGGCCGCTCCATGTGGCTCGCGAGGCCCAGGTCGGCGAGCACGGTGCGCGCCCGGTCTCGCGCCGCGGCAAGGCTGAAGCCGTGGTGCCGCAGCATCCACGCGACGAACTGCACGCCGGACAGTGGCTCGAGCAGACGTTCGGTGTCGGGACAGAACCCGACCTCCGCGCGCGCCGCACGGCGGTCGGCCGGGATGCCGCAGATCCGGACGCTGCCCTGGCTCGGCTGCAGCAGACCGACGGCGAGCTTCATCAGCGTCGACTTGCCGACGCCACTGCGACCGACGAGACCGACGATCTCGCAGCCAATGCGCAGCGACACGTCGGACAGCGCAGAGATCGCCCCGTACCACTTGCTGACGCGCTGGAACTCCAGCGCCAGCGAAGGAGCCGGTGGTGCTGCCGCCGCGGCAGCAGCATCGCTCGACGGCAGCGGGTCCGTCATCGCAGCGCCTCCGTGATGCGCAGGCGCGGTCGCGCCAGCAAGAACAGGACGCCGAGCGTCGTGGCCAGCGTCGCCGCGGCGCCGGCGACCGAGACGTCGCGCTGGCTCGCGCCCGCGATCGCGCGCGCACACACCGCCCCCGCTTCCCAGATGCTGAAGCACGAACGCAGCCACGGTTGGTGCAGCGCGTTCGCGAACACGGCACCGACGGCGGTGCTGCCGAACAGCAGCATCGACCATGCCACCATCGCGGCGTTCGGAGTGCCGCAGACGATCGAGAGACCGAGGCAGATGGCGGTCCACACCGCGGTCACCACCGCCAGCCCGAACACCGCGCGCGCCATGTCGAACGCACCGCTCAGCAGCAGCGACCAGTCGTCGGCGAGGAAGGCGGCGGTCAACCACAACACGGCCGGAACAGCGACCGTGACCAGCGCGATGACCAGGAAGCCGCCGAGCCACTTCGCGAACGCGTAGCCCGCCGGCGAGATGCCGCGGGTCCAGTAGAGTTCGAGCGAGTTCGCGATGCGGTCGCGCGCGATCGTGCGCGCGACGACCAGCGACGTCAGCAGCAGCGCGAACACCATGCCCGGGACGACCGACAGCACGGGTTCGAGATAGAAATCGACGCGCCAGGGGTCGAGCGTCGGCAGCTCGGGGCGGCCCTGCAGCCGGTTGCGCAGACCGACCGGGCCGAAGTTCACGACCCCGAACATGATGGCCAGCATCACGAGGCGACCGAGCCCGGGGAACAGGCAC
This sequence comes from Planctomycetota bacterium, assembly GCA_016794425.1. Lineage (GTDB taxonomy): Bacteria > Planctomycetota > UBA1135 > UBA1135 > UBA2386 > JAEUHS01. The sequence continues at coordinate 2,066 of JAEUHR010000009.1, read as the reverse complement.
AGACAGAACACCGCGACGCCCCAGCGTGACCGAAACAGGGCCCGGAACTCGAAGTCGACCAGTGCGCGCAGGCGCGACCAGGTCGAGCGAGTGGTCGCGGCGCCGTTCTGCTGTTCGCGGAGCCAGTCGTGGATCATCGGCCAGGCTCCGGCGTCTCGGCTCCGACCGCAGCGACGAACACTTCGGTCAGCGTGCGGCGCTGCGCCGCCAGGCTGCGCACTCGCGCGCCGACGGACCGAACTGCAGCGAACACGGGGCTCGGGTCGGCGGCCGGGTCGAGCCGCACTGAGTAGCGGCCCGAACCGGCACCGTCGAGCGGCGTCAGCGTGATGCCCGTCGCGGGCTCAGCCGGCAATCGCGTCGTCGCGGGTTCGACGACCAGCAGCAACTCGCGCACGGCGGCGCGCGTCAGGGCTCGGACTTCGCCGGCCGCGACGATGCGCCCGGCCTCCATGACGACGACCGAGTCGCAAATGGCCTCGACGTCCTGCAGCACGTGCGTCGACAACAACACCGACTTGCCGAACTCCGTGCCGAGCCGCCGCACCAGTTCGAGCATGTCGAGCCGCGCCCGAGGATCCAGACCGTTCGTCGGTTCGTCGAGGAACAGGATCACCGGGTCGTGCACGAGGGCGGCGGCGAGCTTCACCTTCTGCCGCATGCCGGCGCTGTAGCCCGCGACCGAGCGGTAGCGCTGCTCCTCGAGGCCCACGAGGTAGAGCACTTCGTGGGCACGCCGCCACGCATCTCGCCGCGCCATGCCGCTGAGCTGCCCCAACACCGTGATCATCTCGAAGCCGGTCGCGTTGGGCAGGTGTGCGTCGCGTTCCGGCATGTAGCCGACCCGGCTGCGGAGGTCGCCGCCCGGCGCGAGATCGTGCACCAGGATCCGTCCCGCCACCGGGCGCACGAGGCCCAGCATGGCCTTCAGGATCGAGCTCTTGCCGGCGCCATTGCGGCCCAGCAGGCCGACGGTGCCGCGCGGGAATGTCGCCGTCAGGTCACGAACGGCAACGTGGTCGCCGTAGCGCACGGTCACACCCTGCAGTTCGATCGTCACGGCACGCCCCCCCGGCGCCACTGCCAGCGCGGCGAGGAAGACGCGATCCAGGCGTCGAGTCTGGCTGCATCCCTCGCAGCGACACACGACCGGATCGTCAGACGATCGCCACCGTCTTCCACCGCCACGGTCTGCTCGGTCGTGGCCACGGCGAACGCCTGCCCCAGCCGCCGCAGGAACGTCGACGACTCGCTGCGATACGGGTCGGCGTGCAGGACCACGCCACCTGCCACCAGACCGGCTTCGAGTTGGCGCAGGATCGGTGCATGGTGCACCTCGCGATAGGTGACGTCGGCCAGCAGCATCACGGCGAACGCATCGGACACCGTTTCACGGCTCCAATCGAGCCGCAGCGCCGCGACCCTGCCATCCCCCTGCCTGCGGGCATTGAATGCCGCGAACGCCAGTGCGTCGGCGTCCTGATCGACGAGGGTCACGTTCGCCCCGCGCCGCATGGCCGCGGCAGCCGGCACGCCCAGGCCGCAGCCGAGGTCGCAGACCGCCTGCCCGTCCAGCGCGGGGCCAAACAGCAACAGGCGCGCGACGGCAACCGAAGCCGGCCAGATCCTGGACCAGTAGGGCGGCTCGCCGCCACGCCGGACCGTGTCGACCCAGAGCCCCCGACGGCGCCAGGAGGCCGAATCAGGGATCACGAGGTTCAGCATCTGCCCGCCCACCGGCAGGCGCAGCCGGCGCAACTCGAAGCGCTTCAGCAGCGGGTCCCTGCGAGCGCTGTCGATGCCTTGCTGCACGGCCACGTGTCTAGACAAGCGATCGGAACGACCGACCGCAACCTCGAAGGCGCTGCCCGGCAGTGGCAGCACAGCATGTGGCCAAACCGCGACCGAGCCTGTGGGAGACGGCCGGGTACGAAGCTGCGGCCGCATCCGTAGTGGATGCGGCCGCAGAGAGATTGACCCGGCACTGACCTACTTTCGCGCGTAGCACTATCATCGGCCCTGGCTGCTTGACTGCCGTGTTCGGAAAGGGAACGGGTATTTCCAGC